>CAVRTQ010000009.1:0-76453 GCA_963724195.1 uncultured Solirubrobacteraceae bacterium
GGCTTCCACGCTGGATGATCGCTGAGCGCTCCTTGACGAGTCTCTCGCGCTCCGGTAGACCGGACCTCCGGCCTTCGAGGAAAGAGTGATGATGACGGCCACTGATGCCACGGCGGAGCTTGCCTTCGCCGGCGTCGCCGTCCAAGCGGAGCTCGTGAGACGCGGCGAGGTCTCGTCCCGTGAACTGGTCGAGCTGGCACTCGATCGAATCGACACGCTCGACCCTGAGCTGGGTGCGTTTGTCGCCGTGTATCCGGATCAGGCGCGCGCCGAAGCCGATCGAGCCGACGCTCGTCGCGCGCGTGGTGAGGAAGGCGCGCTGCTCGGCGTACCGATCGCGGTCAAGGACGAGTTCGATCTCGAAGGCGAGGTCACGGGTCGTGGAACAAGCGCCTTCAATGCACCGGCGGCCACGGACGCCGAAGTGATCCGGCGGCTGCGTGACGCCGGAGCGGTCCTCGTCGGCAAGACCACGATGCCCGAGCTCGGACTCTGGCCGTTCACCGAGTCCCTCGCCTGCGGGGTGACCCGCAATCCGTGGGACCACGAGCGCACGCCGGGTGGCTCCAGCGGCGGCTCGGCGGCCGCCGTGGCCGCCGGGCTCGTACCGGCGGCGCTCGGTGTCGACGGTGCCGGCTCGATCCGCATCCCTGCCGGGTGCTGCGGGCTGTACGGACTCAAGCCGCAACGGGACCGCGTGCCGCGCACTCCGCACGACCGTGACGGCAGTCATTGGATCTGCTTCGGGACGCTGACGCGCACGGTCCGGGACACGGCGCTCATGCTCGACGTGCTCGCGGACCCCGACGGCGGCGGAGCCTGGGAAGACGCTGCGCGCACGGCGCCTGGGCCGTTGCGCATCGGCGTGGGGGCGGCGTTTCCGGCCGGTACCCGGGGCCGTCTGTCGGCTGAGGTCGCCGCCGCCCTGCAGGACACCGCCACCTTGCTGTCCTCGCTGGGCCACGACGTCTTCGAGGCCGAGACCGGCTTCTTGGCGCGTGACGTGCCGACCACACTCGGGTTGCTGTTCCGCGGCGTGCGCGAGTTCGTCGGCGAAGTCGAACGCCCGCAGCGGCTGGAGCGCCGGACGCGAGCGCTCGCTCGCCCCGGTGCGCTCGTCGGCGACGGCCTGCTCGACCGCCTCCTGCGGGCCGAGCAAGCGATGGCCGCGCGCGTCCTCGATCGCTTCGAGCAGTTCGACGTCCTGCTCATGCCGGTCATGTCCGAGCCCGCGGTCCCGGCGCAGTTGATGGAGGGTCGCGGCGCGACCGCGACATTCCTGTGGGAGTCGAGCTGGGTGCCGTTCACGGTGCTCTGGAACCAGACCGGGCAACCGGCGGCGTCCGTGCCCGCCGGGTTCACCCCGGACGGCCTGCCGTTGGCGGTGCAGCTCGTCGGCCGTCCGAACGGCGAGCGGACGCTGCTTGCGCTCTCGGCTCAGCTCGAAGAGGCGCGCCCCTGGTCGACTCGCCGTCCGCCCACCGCGGATATGTCACGGCGCTGAAACCGCGGTCCAAGACCGTGCGGGGCCGCCCGGTGCGGCTGCCCCTGTACTGGACTTAAGTCTTGGCGATATGCCGGACGCCGGTGGGATAGTCCGGGTTCGGAGAACTGCCAGCGAGGAGCGTCGCTATGCGTCTGGGCTTGGTCGGTGTGGCCGTATCGGCTGCCCTCGTGGCGTGGCCGGTGGCGTCGTGGGCGCACGACGACGTCAGCACGAGCGCTGGGCACCACGCAGAGGACGCCGCGCCGCATGACGCGGCCGTCGAGTCGCAGCTGATGGAGCGCACGCGGGCCGCCACGATGCAGGACGCTCGTGCGGCCGCGGCGGCGGTGGTCGGGGACGAGCACGAGGTCGGCAGCTGGGGCCCGCTCATGAACTGGCCGGTGGTCGGCATCCACGAGGCGCTGTTGCCCAACGGCAAGGTGTTGGCGTATGACACGGTCGGCGACGCGGCAACCGAGACGTTTCCGAACCACACGTTCACCCGGGCGACGGTATGGGATCCGGCGACCGGAACGCAGACGCCGGCGAACGTGAACACGGGTTACAACGTGTTCTGCAGCGGCCTCGCTCATCTTGCCGACGGCAACCTGTTCCTGGCGGGCGGCAACAAGGACTCGGCGCTGAACGGCATCGTCAAGACCCACGTGTTCAACTACATGAACAACTCGTGGAGCCTGGGGCCGGACATGGCCGGCGAGCGCTGGTATCCGACGGTGACGCCGCTTCGCGACGGGGAGATGCTGATCACGTCCGGGCGCGTGAACTTGCCCGAGGTGCGGACCCCGGCCGGGTCCCTGAGGCCGCTGAGCACCGCGTCGCTGAGCCTGCCGCTGTATCCGTGGATCGACGTGGCCCCTGATGGGCGAGCGTTCTACTCGGGACCCGATCCGACGATGCGCAAGCTCGATACGAACGGCACCGGCACGTGGCAGACGTTCGGTCAGCGCGACGGGGTCGACCGCGACTACGGCAGCCACGCGCTGTACGACATCGGCAAGATCCTCGTCGCCGGCGGAGCGAGCTCGGCGAACACCGCGCAGGTGATCGACATCAACGGCGCCACCCCGGTGTCCACGGGCACGCAATCGATGGCCAACGGGCGCCGCCAGCACAACCTCACGGTGTTGGCTGACGGGGCCGTGCTGGCGACCGGCGGGAACTCGTCCGGTGCCGGCCTCGTCGATCTCGCCCATGGCGTGTACGCGGGCGAGCTGTGGAACCCGGCCACCGGCACGTGGAAGACGCTGGCCGCCGAGCAGGTCACCCGCCAGTACCACTCCACCGCGCTGCTGCTCCCCGACGGGCGCGTGCTGTCCGCCGGCGGCGGCATCTGCGGTACCTGCGACAGCGTCGGCTACCTGGCTAAGAACGCCCAGGTGTTCACGCCCCCGTACCTGTTCAAGACCGACGGCTCCGGCGAGCTCGCGCCCCGGCCGACCGTCACTACGGCGCCCGCCGGCGTCGCCTACGGGGCCGGCTTCCAGATCGCCACCCCCGACAGCGCTGCCGTCCGCAAGGTGGCGCTGGTCCGCCTGGGGGCCGTGACCCACTCGGTCAACATGGAGCAGCGCTACGTGCCGCTGACCTTCACGGCCGGCGCCGGCACCCTGACCGCGACCGCGCCGACCAACGCCAACATCGCCCCGCCCGGCGTCTACATGCTGTTCGTCGTCGACGCCAACGGGGTCCCGTCGGAGGCCAAGATGGTCACCGTCGGCGTCGACGCGCCCGCCGCCGCCGCCGCCGCCCGCGAACGTGCCGCCGACGGTCGCGATCACCGCCCCGGCCAACAACGCGACGTTCGCGAAGAAGTCGAGCATCACCACGACCGCGACGGCCGGGGACGCCGACGGGACCGTCGCCCGCGTCGAGTTCCTCCGCAACGGGTCCCTGGTCGCCACGGACACGACGGCCCCCTACTCGTGGACCTGGAGCAGCGCCACGCCCGGCACCCACACGGTCATCGCACGCGCTGTCGACAACGCGGGCGCCAGCGCGAGCGCGACGGTCACGATCAAGGTCCGGCCGAAGTAGAGGATCAGCACATGCGGCTCGGTGATCCCAGTGGGTCTATGCCACTCCTCGAGTTCACGCCCCCGGCGGAGGCGCTGGCGTAGGCGTCCAGCGCATCAGGTTGGCCAGCAGGTCGGCCTGACCCTGCGCGTCGTCGAGCGCGTTGTGCGTGTGAGCGCGGCTGCCGAGGAGCGCTTTCGGCATGCCGCGCTTGACCGACGCGTGGATCGGCAGGCCGGACTTGGCCGAGAACAGCGTCTTGATGTCGATGTGCCGGCCGTGCGAGAACGGCGACCGGCCGGCATAGGCGATCAGGTAGTGGTAGGTGAACAGCCAGTCGAACCCGAGCGGGAACGCGGCGAACACCGCACGCCCGCGGTCGTGCGCCGCGCACTGCGCCTCCACCCAGGTCACGAAGTCGGTCATCGCCGCCTTCGGGTCCGCGCCCTCGGCCAGCAGCGTCTCGCGTGACAGGCCGCTGACCGCGAGCGCTTCGCGATCCCACTGCTCGCTGATCGGCTTCAGCTCGGCGTAGAACGTGTGCGTCTCCGGGTCGATCGCGGTGAACGTCGCCCCGTCGTAGGTCCCGGCGACGCACGCGCCGAGCGAGACCATCGAGTACGGCCCGGGGATCGGCCCGTCGGCTTCGATGTCCACGGAGAAATAGAGGTCGGGGCGCGCCACCCGCCTCACTCTACGTGCGGCGCGAGCCGCCGCTCGAGCGCGTCGAGGATCAGGTCCAGGCCGAAGAGGAACTCGGCGTCGTAGTCGTAGCCCACCTTCGCGACGTGCCCGCCGACGACGCGCACGAGGTGCGGGAAGTCGGCGAGCGCGGCCTCGTAGTCGACCATCTGCTGCGTCGCCACCGCCGCGAAGTCCTCCGGCGTCTCCGGGTTCATGTCCACCTGCTGGAGGGCGAAGCCGTAGATGTAGGCGTCCTGCACCGACATCGCGGAGACCGTCATCGGCCTCCGAGAAGCCGGCGCCGAGCAGGCAGCCGAGCACCGCGTCGTGGATGCGCAGGTTCGCCATCCCGTGGGTGCCGCGCCCCTCCATCTCGCCGACCGCCCACGGGTGCCGGCGCAGCGCGGCCAGCGTCGACAGCGCGCGGCCCCGCAGCTCCGCCTTCCAGTCACCGCCGGCCGCGGGCGGGTCGATCTCGCTGAAGACGATGTCGATCATCCCGTCCAGCAGGGCGTGCTTGTTGGCGACGTGGTGGTAGAGCGACATCGCCTCCACGCCGAGCTCGGTGGCGAGCTTGCGCATCGACAGCCCTTCGACGCCGCGCTCGTCCGCGACCGTGATCGCGGTGCGCAGCACGCGCTCCTTGGTCAGCGGCACTCGCTTCTTCACAGCTTCAGGCAATGCGGCTACCTCGATTGACAAACCTTACGGCGTAAGAGTATACCTTCGGCAACGCTCCCTTACACCGTAAGTCGACTGGAGATCCGAGATGCCGAAACAACGCAGCGCGATGACCACCCTGGCCCGCTGGGTACTGGCCCACAAAGCGATCGTCGTCACCGTCTGGATCGCGCTCACCGTGGCCGGCGTCGCCGCCATCGGTCCCGCCGACCGGGCGTTCGAGCAGCAGTTCAACCTGCCCGGTCAAGAAGCGTTCGCCGCCAACGGCCAGATCGTCGAGACCTACGGCAGCGGCGGCGACGCCGCGCCGCTCGTGCCGGTGGTGGCGCTGCCGAAGGGCACGACGGTCGACTCGCCGGGTGTTGCCGCGCGAGCTGGGCACGGCGCTGGCGAGGATCGAAGCGGCCGTCCCGGGGTCCCGGGTCGCGTCCTACGCCTCCACGCGGGACCGCGGCTTCGTGTCCGCCGACGGCCGGACGACGTTCGCACTCGTGTACATCCCGGCCACCGGCGGCATCGATCCGGGGCAGACCGAGGCGCGCGCCGCGCAGGCCGCGGTCAAGACGCTCACCGTGGGCGGCGCGCCGGTGCAGGTCACGGGCCTGGACGCGCTGCGCGCCGGGACGGTCGACAACGGCGCGGCCGAAGGCTCGAGCATGGCGTTGGAAGCGGCGATCGCCGGCGGTGGCGCGCTGCTCGTCCTGATCTTCGTGTTCGCCTCGTGGATGGCGTTCGTGCCGATGCTGATGGCGCTGGTCGCGATCCCGACGACGTTCCTCGCCGTCTGGCCGCTGGCCGAGGCGACCGCCGTGTCGGTGATCGTCAAGGTCCTGATCGCCCTCGTCGGCCTCGCGATCGCGATCGACTACGCGCTGCTGGTCGTCGTGCGCTGGCGGGAGGAGCGCCAGCGCGGCGCCGACCCGCACGACGCGACCGTCGCCGCGATGGAACACGCCGGCAAGGCCGTCGTCTTCAGCGGCACGACCGTCGCCATCTCGCTGCTCGCGCTCGTCGTGCTCCCCGTCCCCTTCCTGCGCAGCATCGGCATCGCCGGCATGCTGATCCCGCTGGTCAGCGTCGCCGTCGCCATCACGCTGCTGCCGGTGGTCCTGGCCACGCTCGGCCCGCGCCTGGATCGCCGCCACGCGCACCGCGAGGATCGCGCGAGCCGCGGCTGGACGGCGTGGGCGCGCTTCGTGCTCCGGCACCGCTGGGCGGCCGCGATCCTCTCCACGGCCGTGCTCGCCGGGTTCGTGCTCGCCGCGACGACGATCCAGCTCGGCAGCCCGCAGGCGCAGTCACTGGCCCAGGCCGGTCCGGCCCGCGCCGGGCTCGACCAGCTCACCACCGCCGGCATCGGCAGCGGCCCGCTGTCGCCGTTCGACACGCTCGTGAGCTCCGAGAACCCCGCGCCCGCCGTCGCCGCGCTGCACGGCGTCGAAGGCGTCCGCGCCGCCATCGCGCCGGCCGACTGGCGCCGCGACGGCACGTCGCTGATCACCGTCATCCCGACCGTCGACGGCAACTCCGCCGCCGGGCGCGCAACGCTCGACCGCGTCCGCACGGCCACCGCCGGCGAGGCCGTGACCGGCGGCGAGGCGGCCCAGAGCGCCGACTTCCTCGACTCCGTCTACGGGAACTTCCCGCTCGTGGTCGCGCTGATCGCCGTGCTCACGTTCCTGCTGCTGGCCCGCGCGTTCCGCTCGCTGATCATCCCGCTCAAGGCCGTCCTGCTGAACCTGTTGTCGGTCGGCGCGGCCTGGGGCCTGCTGGTGCTCGTCTGGCAGCACGGGTGGGGCTCTGAGCTCATCTGGGGCATCGAGGCCACGAACGCCATCAACGTGGAGATGCCGATCGTCGTGTTCGCGTTCCTGTTCGGCATCTCGATGGACTACCAGGTGTTCATCCTCAGCCGCATGCGGGAGGCCTACGACCGCACCGGCTCGACCGACGCCGCGGTGGTCGAGGGCATCAGCCGCACCGGCCGCCTGGTCACGAGCGCCGCGCTCATCCTCGGGCTCGCGTTCGTGGCCATGAGCGCCGGTCCCGGCACCGAGGCGAAGATGTTCGCGACGGCGCTCGGCGGCGGCATCCTGCTCGACGCGACGCTCATCCGGGGCGTGCTGGCCCCGGCCCTCGTCGCGGTGCTCGGCCGCTGGAACTGGTGGCTGCCGGGCCGGGCGGCGCGCCTGTTGCGCGTGGTTCCCGCCGCGCGCTGATAGGACATGGGGATGCGCCTTGGGGTGATGCTGCCGAACGAGACCGCCGACGCCGACCCGCGCGAGATCGCGCGGCTGGCCCAGCACGCCGAGGCGCTCGGGTTCGCGTCGGTGTGGCTGCCGGACCACCTGCTGCCACCGGCGCCGTTCGGCAGCGTCTACGGCGGCGTGCACGAAGCGCTGATCCTGCTCGCGCACGTCGCCGCGTTGACCGAGCGGGTCACCCTGGGCACATCCGTGCTGGTGCTGCCGCTGCGCGAGCCGGTGCTGCTGGCCAAGCAGCTCGCCACGCTCGAGCGGCTCGCGCCGGGCCGTGTGATCCTCGGCGCCGGCGTCGGCTGGGACCGCGACGAGTTCGCGGCCCTGGAGGTGCCGTTCACCGAGCGCGGCAAGCGCACGGACGAGCTGATCGAGCTGGTCGCGCACCTGCACACCACGGGATCGGGCGGGTTCGACGGGCGGTTCCACCGGGTCGGCAGCGGCGTGCTGGCGCCGCAGCCGAGCGCGCCGATCCCGCTGCTGGTGGGCGGCAAGTCCGACGCCGCGCTCAAGCGCGCGGCCCGCGTCGGCGACCTGTGGCAGGCCTACGGCGTCACCCCCGACGAGTTCCGCGCGCTGCACGCGCGCCTGCGGGAGTTCACCTCCGGCCGCACCGTGTCGGCCGGGACGGTCATCAACGCCCGCCCGGACACGGACTGGGCCGCCGAGCTCGACGCCTGGCGCGCCGCCGGCGCCGAGCACCTCGCGATCCACCCCGGACCGCTCGCCACCGCCGCGGAGCGCCTCACCGCCGCCGCGAGCGCTAGATGACCTGCACCGCCTCCTCAGCGCACTGGCCGAGGGGGCGAAGCCGGCGTCGTAGGCGTCGCGATCCAGCTGGCGAGCAGGTTCAGCGCCTCTTCGGAGGCGCTGCCCGGCTCGGCCGTGTAGACCGCCATCGGCAGCTCGTCGGCGGCGAACGTGAGCATCTCGTAGTTGACCGTGACCTCGCCCACCAGCGGATGGCGGACGCGCTTCACGCCGGCCGCGTGGGCGTGCACGGTGTGCGCCGCCCACCACGTCCGGAAGGCGTCGCTGCGCGTGGAGAGCTCGCCGACCAGCGACGTGAGCGCGGGCTCGCACGGGTGGCTGCCGGCGTAGCTGCGCAGCGTGCCGACCGTGGCCTTCGCGATCTGCTCCCAGTCCACCCAGAACGTCCGCGCGGCGGGGTCCAGGAACAGGAAGCGGGCGCCGTTCGCGCCCTCGGGGCTGTCGAAGATCGGTTCGAACAGGGCGCGGCCGAGCGCGTTCGCGCCGATGTAGTCGCCGCGCGCGTTGTTGACCACGACCGGCGACCCGATCGTGTCGAGCACGCGCTGCGCGATCGGGCGCAGCCGGACCGGCTCCGGGCGCGGCGTCGGGCACGCCGGGCCGGCGGCGCGGGCCAGGTCGAACAGGTGCGTGCGCTCGGTGGTGTTGAGCCGCAGCGCGTCGGCGAGCGCGCCGAGCACGCTCTCGGACGGGCTCGTGGCCTGGCCGCGCTCGAGGCGCTTGTAGTACTCGACCGAAACGCCCGCGAGCGACGCGACTTCCTCGCGCCGCAGCCCCTGGACCTGGCGACGCCCGTGCACCGGGATGCCGACGTCGGCGGGCGTGACGCTCGCCCGGCGCGCGGTCAGGAACTCCGACAGCTCGAGCGATTGACCCATGCCTCCAATGTACGGCGAAGCCCATCCGGTCCGGGGTGCCCTGCCAGTACCCCTCTCGCAGGGCCCTTTCAGGACCGTCGACGCGCGCCCATAGTGGCGCACTGTGACTGCCACCAGCAATACGACGACGACCACCGCTCGCGCCGTCGGCGCCGGGTCGCCGACCGCGGACCTCGCACCGCTGCAGATCGAGCGCCGCGCGCTCGGCGCGAGCGACGTCCGCATCGACATCAAGTTCTGCGGGATCTGCCACTCCGACATCCACTTCGCCCGCGGCGAGTGGGGCGACATCCCCTACCCGGCGATCCCGGGCCACGAGATCGCGGGCGTCGTCGCCGCGGTCGGCTCCGACGTGACCGGGTTCGCGGTCGGTGACCGCGTCGGTGTCGGCTGCATGGTCAACTCGTGCCGCGAGTGCGAGAACTGCCAGGCCGGCAACGAGCAGTACTGCATCCGCGGCAACACGCAGACCTACGGCTCCGTCGACCGCGACGGCACCGTCACCTACGGCGGCTACTCCGACCACGTCGTCGTCGACCAGGACTTCGTGCTGCGGATCCCGGACGGGCTCTCGCTGGAGGAGGCCGCGCCGCTGCTGTGCGCCGGCATCACCACCTACTCGCCGCTGCGCCACTGGAACGCCGGGGCAGGGCAAGCAGGTCGCGGTCGTCGGCCTCGGCGGACTCGGCCACATGGCGGTGAAGTTCGCGCACGCGATGGGCGCCGAGGTCACGGTGCTCTCGCAGTCGCTGCGCAAGCAGGAGGACGGGCTGCGGCTCGGCGCCGACCACTACTACGCCACGAGCGACGACGCGACCTTCACCGAGCTCGCCCACCGCTTCGACCTGATCATCAACACGGTCAGCGCGGTCATCGACATGGGCCAGATGCTCAGCCTCGTCAAGACGGACGGCGCGTTCGTGAACGTCGGCGCGCCCGCCGAGCCGCTGCCCGTGCCGGTGTTCTCGCTGCTGCTGCAGCGCCGCACGTTCGCCGGCTCCGGGATCGGCTCGATCCGCGAGACCCAGGAGATGCTCGACTTCTGCGCCGAGCACGGCATCGCCGCGGACATCGAGGTCATCTCCGCCGACCAGGTCAACGACGCCTGGGAGCGCGTGCTCGCGTCCGACGTGCGCTACCGGTTCGTGATCGACAACTCGACGCTCGCCGCGTAGTACGAGTCGACCGCCGGCTGGCCCGTCGCGTTCGGGCCGGCCCGGTCGCCCGCCCCCAGATACGCAGCGCCGAAGTCGAGCACGCGCCGACCGCGGAGCGTTCGAGCCGTTCATCGTCCAGCATGCGGCTCGCGGTGGACGGCCGACCCGCGCCCGGATTTCCTGAGCCCGTGATCGAGCGCTGGCGCGGCTAACCGGCGACCGATTCCCAGCGCGCGTAGAGCTCTTCGAGCGTCTTCTTCGCCTCGGCGTGGCGGGCCGTGGACTTCTCGGCCGCGCGCGGGTCGTTCCACGCCGACGGATCGGCCAGCTCGATCTCCAGCGCCGCCAGGGCGGCCTCGGCCTGCTCGATCTGGGTCTCGAGCTTCTTGGCCTTCGCGGCCTCGTTCTTCGAGCGCGGGGGCGGCCGCCTTGGCCGCGGGCGCAGCGGCGGCGGCTGCGGCCGCCGCCTGCTTGGGCGCCGCCTTCTTCGCCTGCTTGGCGCTCTTCGCGGCCTCGGCGCGCTCTTCGCGGACGCGCACGTACTCGGGCCAGCCGCCGACGTAGGAGTGCAGCGTCTGATCTTCCAGCGCGACCGTGCGGCTGCCGACGGCGTCGAGCAGCGCGCGGTCGTGGGAGATCAGCAGGAGCGCGCCCTGGAACTGCTGCAGCGCCGCCTCCAGCGCCTCGCGGCTCTCCAGGTCCAGGTGGTTGGTGGGCTCGTCGAGGATCAGGACGTTGGCGCCGCTGCTCACGAGGATCGCCAGTGAGAGGCGCTGGCGCTCGCCGCCGGACAGGCCGTCCAACGGCTTCTCGGCGTCCTCGCCGCTGAACAGGAACTTGCCGAGCAGCGACCGCGCCTCGTTGGGCGTGAGCTTGGTGGCGCGGATGCACGCCTCGAGGACCGTGCGCCCGTGCTGGAACGCTTCGGCGTGCTGGGCCAGCAGCCCGAGCTTGACGTTGTGCCCGCGCCGCAGCTTGCCGCCGTCGAGCTCGCGCAGGCCGGCCAGGGCGGTGATGAGCGTCGTCTTGCCGGTGCCGTTCGCGCCCACCAGGGACACGTGCTCGGAGCGCTCGAGCCACAGCTCGGCGTCGTCGAGCAGCACGCGGTCGCCGATCTGCAGCTTCCCGTCCTCGAGCTCGAACACGACCCGGCCCGAGCGCTGCGGCGGCTTGAACGCGAACCCGAGGCCCTTGCTGTCCTTCGGGTCGGTCGTGAGCTTGTCCATCTTCTCGAGCTTCTTCGCGCGCGAGGAGGCCTGCCGGGACCGGGTGCCCGCGCTGAAGCGGTCGACGAAGCGCTGGAGCTTCGCGATCTCCGCCTGCTGCTTCTCGATCGCGCGGCCGAGCGCCAGTTCGCGCTGCGCCTTCTCGGCCCGCCACTGGTACCAGGTGCCCTTGAAGAACTTCGAACGCCCGCCTTCGAGCTCCAGCACCGACGTGCCCACCGCCTCCAGGAACCAGCGGTCGTGCGCGACGAGCACGACGGCCGCGTCCAGCTGCTGCAGGTGCGCCTCCAGCCACTCCAGCGACTCGATGTCGAGGTGGTTGGTGGGCTCGTCGAGCAGCAGCAGGTCGGGATCGCCGGCCAGCGCCCGCGCCAAGGACGCCCGCGTCAGCTCGCCGCCCGAGAACGTCTCCAGCGACCGGTCCATGTGCGCGTCGCGGAACCCGAGCCCGTGCAGGGTCGAGTTCACGCCCTCGCGCCAGTTGTAGCCGCCGGCGTGCTCGAGCTGGGTCTGCGCGCGCGAGTAGGCGTCGAAGACGCTCATGTCGCCCTCGGCCATCTTGGCCTCGAGCGCGAACAGCTCCTCCTCGAGCTCGATCAGCTCCTTGCACCCGCCCAGCACGTAGTCGCGCAGCGTCGTGTCCCGGTCGCGCGGCGGGCGCTGGTCGTGCAGCTTCACGCGCACGCCCTTGGTGAACGCGAGCTCGCCGCCGTCGATGCCCGTCTCCCCCGAGAGCATGCGGAGCAGGGTCGTCTTGCCCGATCCGTTGCGTCCGGACAGGGTCAAGCGATCCTTCCGCTCGAGCTTGAAGGAGACGCCCCGCAACAGGGGCTCGCCCGCCATGTCCTTGGCGAGATCGGACGCGATCACAACAGCCATCGCGGATCAGGATAGGGGCGCCCCATGTGCGCGGCCGGCTTCGCCGGCGCGTGCCCATTTCGGCTTGGGGAATCGCTTCGCGGATTCCCTGGGGTACCATGCCCCGCATGGTCCGTACGGCGCTCCTCACCCTCTGGTTGCTCGCACTCAGCGCGCCCGCCGCGCTCGCCTATCCCGGCAAGGATGGCGGCGAGGGCACGTGGGGCCTGACGAACGACCGCGTGGTCACCATGGCCGGCTTCTTCATCATCGCCGGCTTCCCGGTGCTGATCACGATCCTCTCGATCGCGTACGACCGCCTCGAGAAGCGCCGCCTGCGCCGCTGGTACGCCGAGAAGGCCCGCCGCGCCCGCGCGGATGTCCGCGGCGGCTGGTGATCCAGCTACGAGCGCCGCGAGTCTGCGGCGCTCATCACGATCGACCGGCCTGAGCGGCACAACGCCGTCGATGGCGACACGGCCAAGCAACTGCTCGAAGCCTTCAACCGCTTCGCATCGACGATGACGCCGCGGTGCTCGTCCTCACGGGCGCGGGCGACAAGGCGTTCTGCGCCGGCGCCGACCTGAAGGCGATCGAGACGCTCGACCCCGACGCGCCCGGCGGCCCGCTCGGCTTCACGCGCCTCTTCTCCCCCAAGCCCACGATCGCCGCCATCTCCGGCCACTGCCTCGCCGGCGGCCTGGAGCTCGCGTTGTGGTGCGACCTGCGCGTCGCCACCACCAACGCGTCGTTCGGCTGCACGGAGCGCCGCTGGGGCGTCCCGCTCATCGACGGCGGCACGCAGCGGCTCCCGCGCGTGATCGGCACCGGCCGCGCCCTCGATCTCGTGCTCACCGGCCGCACGATCCAGGCCCCGGAAGCGAAGTCGATGGGCCTGATCACCGAGATCGTCGGGCCGGGCGCGCACGTCATCCGCGCGCTCCAACTCGCCGAGGAGATCGCCGCGCACCCGCGCGCCACCACCAACTCGGACCGCCGCGCGCTGCTCGAAGGCGAGACCCTCCCGCTCGACCAGGGGCTTGCCCTGGAGGCCGATCTGGGCCGCACCCAGCTCACGACCGCGCAAGAGGGGGCGCGCCGCTTCGCGCAAAGAAAGTAGGGTCCCGCCCGTGTACGGTCACGGAGGGAGATTGCGTTGACGACCTACTTCGTCACTGGTGCCACCGGGTTCATCGGACGCCACCTCGTCGAGCGCCTGCTCGAGCGCGAAGGCGACATCTACGTCCTCGTGCGCGAGGGCTCGCGCGACAAGCTCGCCCAACTCGTCGAGGGCTGGGGTCACGCCGACCGGATCAAGCCGGTCATCGGCGACCTCACGCAGCCCAAGCTCGGCGTGGAGACCGACCTCCCGCGCATCGACCACTTCTTCCACCTCGCCGCCGTCTACGACATGGCCGCGGACGAGGAGCGCAACGCGCAGGTCAACGTCGCCGGCACCCAGAACGCCGTCGACCTCGCGAACAGCCTCGACGTCGGGATGTTCCACCACACGTCCTCGATCGCGGTCGCCGGCCTGTTCAGCGACGGCACGTTCACCGAGGACATGTTCGACGAGGGCCAGAAGCTGGCCCACCCGTACCACCGGACCAAGTTCGAGTCCGAGCGCGTCGTGCGCGAGCGCGTGAAGGCGCCGCTGCGCATCTACCGCCCCTCGATCGTCGTCGGCAACTCCAAGACCGGCGAGATGGACAAGATCGACGGGCCCTACTACTTCTTCAAGGTGTTGCAGAAGATCCGGCACGCGCTGCCGGAGTGGTTCCCGCTGATCAGCGTCGAGTGGGGCTGGACGAACATCGTCCCGGTCGACTACGTCGCCGCCGCGATGGACCACATCGCGCACAAGGGCGAGCTCGAGAACAACGTCTTCCACATCGTCGACCCCAAGGGCCAGCGCGTCGGCGAGGTGCTCAACACGTTCGCGGAGGCCGGGCACGCGCCGCGGGCGGTCATGCGCATCGACCGCCGCGCGCTGCAGAACCTGCCCAAGGGCGTGATCGGGTTCGCGCTCAAGCTCCCGGCGCTCAAGCAGATCCGCCGCAACGTGCTGGCCGACCTGGGCATCCCGGACGAGGTCGTCGAGTACATCGCGCTCACCTGCCGCTTCGACGCGCGTGACGCCCAGCGCGCGCTGCGTGACTCCACGATCACGATCCCGACGCTCCCCACCTACGCCGACAAGCTGTGGGACTACTGGGAGCGCGAGCTGGACCCGGACCTCTACAAGGACCACTCGTTCGAGGGCGCGGTCAACGGCAAGACGGTCATCATCACCGGCGCGTCGAGCGGCATCGGCCGCGCCGCGGCGCTGAAGATCGCGGCCGCCGGCGGCATCCCGATCCTCGTCGCCCGCACGCGCGAGAAGCTCGAGGAGGTCAAGACCGAGATCGAGGCCGCGGGCGGCACGGCGTACGTCGCCCCGTGCGACCTGAGCGACTTCGACGCGATCGAGGCCCTGGTCGAGAAGCTCCTGGCCGACCATCCGCGGATCGACATGCTCGTCAACAACGCGGGACGCTCGATCCGCCGCAGCGTCGCACTCTCCTACGACCGCTTCCACGACTACGAGCGCACGGTCCACCTGAACTACCTGAGCCCGGTGAAGCTGATGCTCGGGCTGCTCCCGCACATGCGCGACCAGGGCGGCGGGCACATCGTCAACGTGTCGAGCATCGGCGTGCAGACCAGCCCGCCGCGGTTCAGCGCCTACGTCGCGTCCAAGTCCGCGCTCGACGCGTTCACGCGCGTGGTGAGCAGCGAGACGATCGGCGACAACGTGACCTTCACGACCATCCACATGCCGCTCGTGCGCACGCCGATGATCGCGCCGACGAAGATGTACGACTCGTTCCCGACGATCTCGCCCGAGGAAGCGGCGGACCTCGTGTGCGAGGCGATCCGCGCCAAGCCGAAGCAGATCAACACGAAGCTCGGCACCTTCGGGGAGGTCGCCTACGCGCTCGCGCCGAAGGCCGTCGACCAGATCCTGCACCTCGCGTACCGCGTGTTCCCGGAGTCCACGGCGGCCAAGGGCGGCAAGGAAGGCGAAGGCGGCGGGGACAAGGCGTCCGGCGAGGCGACCGCGCTCGCGTATCTGATGAAGGGCGTGCACTGGTAACGCTCAGCTCCGGCGGGCTCGAAGCGACCTTCGAGCCCGCGGCGGGGATGCACTGCGTGTCCCTGCGCCACGACGGCGATCAGCTGCTCGCGGACGTCACCGAGCACGTCCCGAACACGCCGTGGGCGAGCGGCATCCCGCTCCTGCACCCGTGGGCCAACCGGCTCGGCGGCTTCGAGTACACGTTCGACGGCGTGGCCGTAGCGCTCGACCGCGCCGATCTGTATCTGGAGGAGCACGGCCTGCCGCTGCACGGGCTGCGCGCGGCGGTCACGGGCTGGGAGCCGACGTTCGCGAACGAGAAGCGCATCGTCGCCGGCCGTGACGTCACCGAAGCCGCCTTCCCGTTCCCGCACCGGGTCACCGTCGCCGCGGAGCTGAGCCCGTCCGCGCTGACCATCACCACCACGCTCACCGCGGGTCAGCGGCCCGTGCCGATCGCGTTCGGCTACCACCCGTTCCTCCAGCTCCCGGGCGTGCCCCGCGCCGAGTGGGAGATCACGCTGCCGGTGGAGGAGCACATCGCCGTCGACGAGCGGCTGATCCCGACGGGCGAGCGCGCACCCGCCGGTCAGCTGGACGGCCCGCTGGCGGACCGTACGTTCGATGACGGGTACACGTACGCAGGCGGCCCGTTCGTCCTGGAGGGCGGCGACCGCCGGATCGAGGTGGTCTTCGAGGAGGGCTACGGCTACGCGCAGGTGTTCGCGCCGAGCATCGCCGACCTCGTCTGCTTCGAGCCGATGACCGCTCCCGCGGACGCGCTCCGGCACGGACCGGACTCCGTACCGCCCGGCGAGTCGTTCACTGCACGGTTCAGTGTGACCATCATGAGAGTGTCAGAGCGCTGACGGAATGTCAGTAGCGGCCGCCGAACCACCGTTTCCCAATACTTACCGCGATGGAAGTCGGCGCACGGGGTACTGCGCCCTGCTGTCGAATCCACTCGCTACCGTGCACGACAGATCAGCGGTCGGCTTGCGGGTTGGCGGGGGCCACACTCGGAGCGGCCGCAATTTCTGAGGTTCTAAGAAAGGACGCTCTACATGCGTAGGTCCGCATGGACCACCGGGGCCGCGCTGCTTGCGGCCCTCTCGCTCGGCGTTGCCGCTTGCGGCGGCGGCGACGACGACACTGGCGGAGGGAACGACAACGCCAAGACAGCACGCCACGCCGGCTCCAGGGCCAGAAGCCCGGCGGCAAGCTGACCGCGCTGTGGACGGGCGACGTCGACTTCATCGACTGCGGCCGCACCTACTACCAGATGGGTCTGTTCATCTGCTCGTCGACGCAGAAGTCGCTGTACTCGTACAAGCCCGACGACCCGGTCAACATGCAGCCGGACCTCGCCGAGGGCCCGCCGGAAGTGTCGGAGGACGGCAAGACCGTCACGATCAAGATCAAGCAGGGCGTCAAGTACTCGCCGCCGTACGAGGAAGTGGTCACGTCGGCCGACGTCAAGTACGCGATCGAGCGCGGCTTCTTCAACTCGGTGGCCAGCGGCTTCACGGCGTCCTACTACGGTGACCTCGAGGGCGCCAAGGTCGGCGTGGACGCGGGCACCAAGATCTCGGGCATCACGACGCCCGACGACTCCACGGTCGTGCTGAAGTTCAAGCGTCCCGTCGGCGGTGTCATGGCCGCGGGTGCGCTCGCGTATCCGGCCACGGCTCCCGTGCCCGAGAAGTACGCCAAGAAGTTCGACGCCGAGCCGCAGACGACCTACGGCGAGAACCAGCTGGCGACGGGCCCGTACATGATCGAGAACGACGCCTCGGGCAAGGCGATCGGCTACGAGCCGGGCAAGCGCATCCACCTCGTGCGCAACCCGAACTGGGACAAGAGCCTGGACTACAAGCCGGCGTACCTGGACGAGATCGACAACCTCCAGGGCAACGACGATCCCGGCATCGCCACCCGCCGCATCCTCGACGGCGAGAGCATGATCAACGGCGACATCACGCGTGCCGCCCGAGACGCTCAAGCCGGCGAGCCAGGACACGCCCGACCAGCTCAAGTCCGCGCCGCCGATCGGTGGCCGGTGGGTGTCGATGAACACGACGATCAAGCCGTTCGACGACATCAACGTCCGCAAGGCCGTCGTCGCCGGCATGGACCGCAACGCGCTGCTGCTGACCCGCGGCGGCAAGTTCGTCGGCGACATGGCGACGCACTTCCTCCCGCCCGGAACGGCCGGCTTCGAGGAGGCCGGCGGCGCCAAGGGCACCGGCGTGGACTTCCTCTCCGAGGACGGCTCGCCGCTGCCGGACGTGTCCGCGAAGTACTTCAAGGCCGCGGGCTACGCGTCCGGCAAGTACGAGGGCACGGAGAAGATCCTGATGGTCGGCTCCAACGCGGGCGTGGCCGCCAAGACCTCCGAGGTCGTCAAGCAGAACCTCGAGAACATGGGCTTCCAGGTCACGATGCGCCTGGTCGCGCCGCAGACGATGTACACGCGCTACTGCAACGTGCCCAAGGCCAAGGTCGCGGTGTGCCCGAACGTCGGCTGGATCCGCGACTTCGCGGACGGCCAGACGATGCTCTCGCCGACGTTCGCCGGCAAGAACATCCTGCCGCAGGGCAACTCGAACTGGCCCGAGCTCGACGACCCGAAGATCAACGAGGCGATCGACGCGGCCGAGATCGCTCCGGTCGAGCAGCGCGCGCAGCTGTGGGGCGACATCGACAAGATGGTCACCGCGACCGCCGCCGCGATTCCGTGGATCTGGGACAAGCAGGCGCTCGTCCAGTCCAAGAACGTCGAGGGCGTCATTGCGCAGAACAACTCGCAGTGGGACCTCAGCCTGGACGTCCATCAAGTAGGGTGATCCCCTCGATCTGAACTGGGGCTAGCCCCCATCTTTGCGGCCCCGCCACGTGCGGGGCCGCTTTTGTTTAACCCGTGCATAGGGTCGCCTTCAGAGTCGCTTAGCAACGTGACCGATGCTGCCCGACATGCCCACCGCTTCGCCGCCGACCCCGGACGGACGCGAGCTCGGCGACGGCCTCGGAATCTTTCTCCAGCGCATCGCCCGCACGCGCCTCCTGACCCCAGCTGAAGAGCTCGAGCTCGCCCGCCGCATCGAGCGCGGCGATCTCGACGCCAAAGACCGCATGATCGAAGCCAATCTGCGGCTCGTCGTCCACCTCGCCAAGCGCTTCCAGCGCGAGGACTCGGGCATGACGCTGCTCGACCTGATCCAGGAAGGCACGATCGGGCTCGTCCGTGCCGTGGAGAAGTTCGACCACCGCCGCGGCTTCCGGTTCTCCACCTACGCGACGCTGTGGATTCGCCAGGCCATCGGCCGCGCGATGTCCGAGAAGGGCCGCACCGTGCGCCTGCCCGTGCACGTGGGCGACCGCGTGCGCAAGCTGCAGGCCGTCGAGCGCCGGCTCGCCATGGCCCTCGGCGCCACCCCGACCGCGGTCGAGCTGGCCGACGCGCTGGAGTGGACCGAGGGCGAAGTCGCCGACGTGCGCCGGGTCGCCATGGCCCCCGTCTCCCTGGAGGCGCCCGTGGGCGACGAGGGCGACGCCGAGCTCGGCCACCTGCTCGCCGACGAGGGCCCGACCCCCGAGGAGTCCGCCGCGGTCTCACGCATGCACGCGGACCTCGGCCACGTCCTGGCCTCGCTGGGCGGGCTGGAGCGGCGCGTGCTGGAGCTGCGGTTCGGTCTGGGCGCTGAGGCGCCGCACACCCCTGGGCAGGCCGCCCGTGTCCTGGGCATCACGCCCCGGCGCGTGCGCTGCGCCGAGGACCGCGCGCTGCGCCACCTGCGCGCCTCGCCGGCCACCGGCGCGCTGCGCGACGCCGCGTAGGGATCGGGAACGGCGAGCACACCCGCGGCCGCCGCGTCAAGAAACTCGTGCCCCGGCGCCGGGGCAGGCCACACGGTCGTCACGAGTTTCTTGACCCGTCGGGGCGGGCGCGCTTTTTGCGGGTGAGGCGGGTGCCCCGCACTGCGTGAACGCCTTGGCGTTCACGTCTTTCCACGCCGAGGGACGGTGCACGCCACGCGAGCGTTCACGAAGTGGCCGCTGAGGGAACCAAGCGAACGCTCGCGCGCCCGGGTGGCGCGTTGCCGCTCGCCGGACTCAGGTGGTCGACGAAGCTTGCGTTTTCCGAAGGAACGTCGCCGCCCCACGCGGAACGCGTCCAAGCACGCACTTCCGGCCCGAGCGACCCGGTGTCCTGCTGGCCGACGGCGCGCCGGGCGATCCAGCGCGGGCGTCACTTCGCGCGCTGGTGGCGGTGGGGCTAGGAGTCCTCGGCCGAGGACGCGGTCGCCTCGGCGGCCAGGGCCGCGTGCGCCGCCATCAGCTCACGCTGGACGTTGCGCGGCTCCTCGTCGCCGGGGGTCCGCCGGGTCCAGGTGCATTCGGAGTCCAGGTCCCAGCAGTTCGTGTTGTCGGCGAAGCAGCGGTCCAGCGTGTCGGTGAGCTCCGCGCGCAGGGACTCGTCCCGGATCGGCGTGAGCAGCTCCACGCGCGTGTCCAGGTTGCGCGGCATCAGGTCCGCCGAGCCGATGTAGATCAGCGTCTCGTCGCCACGGTCGAACGAGAAGATGCGCGAATGCTCGAGGAAGCGCCCGACGACGGAGATCACGCGGATGTTCTCCGACACCCCGGGCACACCGGGCTTCAGGCAGCAGATGCCGCGCACGTTGATCTCCACCGCCACGCCCGCCTGGGACGCGCGGTAGAGCGCGCGGATGCACTCCTTGTCCACGAGCGAGTTCATCTTCAGGCGGATGCGCGCGGGACGACCTTCGCGGTGGGCGGCGATCGTCTTGTCGATCTCGGCGATGATCCCCTGGCGCATGTGCGCGGGCGCGACGAGCACCTTGCGGTACCCCCGCGGCCGGGCGAAGCCGGTGAGGAAGTTGAACATGTCGGCGACGTCGTTGCCGAGCTGCTCGTCGCACGTCAGAAGCCCGAAATCCGTGTACAGACGCGCGGTCTTCGCGTTGTAGTTGCCGGTGCCGACGTGCAGGTAGTGCCGGACGCCGTCACCCTCGCGGCGCACGACCAGGATGCACTTGGCGTGCGTCTTCAGCGACGGCAGCCCGTAGACGACGTGCACGCCCGCCTCTTCCAGCGCGCGGCCCCAGGTGATGTTCGCGCGCTCGTCGAAGCGCGCCTTGACCTCGACCAGGCACACGGCCTGCTTGCCGCGCTCGGAAGCGCGGATGAGTGCGGGAACGAGCGGCGAGTCGTCGCTCGTCCGGTACACGGTCTGCTTGATCGCGAGCACGTCCGGGTCGTTGACCGCCTGCTCGACGAACCGCTCGACCGAGCTCACGAACGAGTCGTACGGGTGGTGCAGGAGGATGTCGCGCTTGCGCATCGCGCCCAGCACGTCGGGCTGCGAATCCTCGTCGGGCTGCAGCAGCGGCTGGGTGACGGGCGACCACGGCGGGTCGCGCAGATCGCTGAAGCCCGGTAGGCCGACGATCGCCCACAGGTCCTTGAGGTCCAGCACCCCGTCGACCTCGAACACGTCCTCAGGCTCGACCTCGAGCGCCCGCGTGATCTGCTCGCGGATGGCGGCGCTCATGCCGGCCGACACTTCCACGCGCACGGTCTCGCCGAAGCGCCGCGCGCGCAGCTCCTCCTCCACCGCCTGCAGGAGGTCGTCGGCCTCGTCGGAGACCGTGAAGTCCGCGTCGCGGGTGACCCGGAAGACAGCGTGGTCGAGGATCTCCATGCCCGGGAAGAGCACGTCGAGGTTCTCGGCGATCAGCTCCTCGAGCGTCACGAACGTGCGCCCGTCGCCGGTGGCGACGAACCGCGGGAGCATCTCCTTCGGCACCTTCACGCGCGCGAAGGTCTCGACCTCGGTGATCGGGTCGCGCACGATCACGCCGAGCGAGAGCGACAGGTTGGAGATGTACGGGAACGGTCGCCCGAGGCCCACCGCGAGCGGCGTGAGCACGGGGAAGATCTGGCGCCGGAAGCGCTCGTCGAGGTCTCGCTGCTGGCGGCCCTCGACCTCGTCGTAGCCGACGATCCGGATGCCGTGCTCGGCCAGCGCGGGCCGCAGCTCGCGGACCAGGCACTTCGACTGGCGCTCGTTGTGCTGGCGCACGACCTTGCGCAGCGCGTCGAGCGTCTGGCTCGGAGTGCGCCCGTCCTGCAGCGGCTTCTCGATGCCGGCGTCGATCTGGTCGTGCAGACCCGCGACGCGCACCATGAAGAACTCGTCGAGGTTGGACGAGACGATCGCGAGGAACTTCAGCCGCTCCAGCAGCGGGACCGCAGGGTCCTCGGCGAGCTGCAGCACACGATCGTTGAACTCCATCCACGACGTCTCGCGGTTGAAGAAGAGGCCAGGATCCTTGAGATCCGGGGCAGGCGGCGACTCGGGCGGGCTGGTGACGTCGGTCACGTCCCGCATCATCGCAGCCGCGGTGCAGGATTCGTGAACGAGTTGTTACAATCCCAGCCAGGTCGAGCAACACGCCCTCGCGTAGACCACCGCGCGCGATCCGCAGCGGCCGGCCCAGCAGCCGCCCCGTCGCCTCCAGGGCGAGCAGCCCGGCCGGCATCAGCCGCACCCGCTGCGGGTCCAGTGAGAACCGCGCCGCCACGTCCACCGCCGGACCCGCGGGTGAGCTCGAGCAACGCCCGCTCGAGGCTCTCGTGGCCGAGCACGTCGCCCACGAGCCGCCGCAGCGAGGCCGCGCTGCCACCGACGGCCACCGCGACGTCGACCGGCGGCGGCGCGATGCCGGCGAGCATCTGGGCGGCGTGGTAGCGGACCTCGTCGAGCTGGGCGAGCGAGGGTGGGTCGTCGCCCAGGTACGCGTCGGCGAGGAAGCCGGAGCCGAACGCGAACGAACGCCACCAGTCGACGCCGCCGTCGACCGTCCCGATCGCGATCTCGGTGGAGCCGCCGCCGACGTCGACCACCGCCACGCGTCCGTCGAGCGGCTCCGCGAGCGTCTTCGTCGCCCCGAGGAACGCGAGCCGCGCCTCCTCCTCCCCGTCGAGGACGGACACCTCCACGCCCCCGTGCTCGCGCATGGCGCGGCAGAACTCGTCGCGGTTGGCGGCGACGCGGATGCACGCCGTGGCGACGACGCGAATCGCTTGCGCGCCAGCTTGCTCGGCGAGCGCGACCTGCTCGGCCACGACCCCCGCGTTCTCGGCGATCCGGGCGGCCGGAATCGCGCCGCCGGGCGCCAGTCCGCGGCCCAGGCGCGTGAACGAGCGCCGCTGGAGGACCTCCGTCAGGCGCCCGTCACGCGCATCCGCAACCAGCACGCGCGTGGTGTTCGTCCCGATGTCGATACAGCCGAAGACCATGTAAACGCCCGCGATGTTGCCATGATGGAGGCGATGAGGAGCGGTGTCCCCGCGATCGAGGTCACTGGCCTGAGCAAGGCGTACGGCTCACTGGCGGCGTTGCGAGGGGTCGATTTCACCGTCCAGCGCGGCGAGGTGTTCGGCCTGCTCGGCCCCAACGGCGCCGGCAAGACGTCGTGCGTCGAGGTGCTCGAGGGCTACCGGGACCGCGACTCCGGCGAGGTCCGCGTGCTCGGACGCGACCCGAAGGACCGCTCGCTGCGGTCGCAGGTCGGGATCGTCCTGCAGAGCTGCGGCACCTACCCGCATCTGACCGTCCGCGAGACGGTCGCGCACTGGGCCGGCATGTACCCGCATCCGCGCGCGGTGCCCGAGGTGCTCGCCCTCGCGGGCCTCGACGACTGCGCCGACCGCCGCGCGCGAACGCTCAGCGGCGGCCAGGCCCGGCGGCTGGACTTCGCGCTCGCCCTCGTCGGCGACCCGGAGCTGATCTTCCTCGACGAGCCCACGACGGGCTTTGACCCGCAGGCCCGCCGCGCGGCCTGGGACGTCATCCGCACGCTGCGCGACCTCGGCAAGACCGTCGTGCTGACCACGCACTACCTGGACGAGGCGCAGGCGCTGGCCGACCGCGTCGCGATCCTCCAAGACGGGCTGATCCTGGCCGAGGGCCCGCCGCACTCGCTGCGCGCCTCGCGCTACCGCGTCGCCTGGCGCACCGGCGACGGCACGCTCGAGCAGCGCTTCACCGAGGACCCGACGGAGCTCCTGCACACGCTCACGGCGGAGGCGCTCGCCCGCGGCGAGGTGCTGGAGGACCTGAGCGTCACCCGGCCGACGCTCGAGGACGTGTACCTGGAGCTGACGGAGGCCGTGGCGTGACGGCCGCCGTGCCCTGGTGGGGCGCGGCGTGGCGGCAGTTCCGGCTCGAGCGCCGGATGTTCTGGCGCAACCCGTCCGCGGCGTTCTTCGGCGTCCTGCTCCCGCTCGGCCTGCTCGCGATCTTCGGCGCGGTCTTCGCGGGCCAGGACGAGGACCTCGACGTGATCGTGCCGGGCATCGCGCGCTGAGCATCATGTCCGCGACGTTCACCTCGCTCGCCTACAACCTCACGACGCTGCGCGAGCGCGGAATCCTCAAGCGCCTGCGCGGGACGCCGATGCCCACGTCCGCGTACCTCGCGGGGCTCGCGGGCAACGCCGTGGCCAACGCCGCGCTGCAGCTCGTGATCGTCATCCTCGCCGGGCACTTCCTGCTCGGCGTGGCGTGGCCGCAGGCCTGGGGCTCGATGGCGGTGTTCGCCGCGGCGGGCGTGATCTGCTTCACGTTCCTCGGCGTGGCGCTCGCGCACGCCATCCCGAACCCCGAATCGGCGCCCGCGTACGTCAACGCCGTCTTCCTGCCGCAGATCCTGATCGCGGGCGTCTTCTACGACGCGGCCGAGGCGCCGCAGATCATCCGCGACATCGCGCAGGCCCTCCCCCTCACCCATTTGGTCGAAGGTCTCTCGGGGGCCATGATCGATGGCGAGGGCGATCGGCTCGAACGCGGTTTCCCTGCTCATCCTGGGTCTTTGGGGCCTGGCCGGCGCGGTCCTCGCGGTCCGCGGCTTCACCTGGGAAGCCCAGCGCGATCGGTGACGTTGCATCCGGTCCGGCACAGCCTGTAGGGTCAGCACAACGAACATCCACCCCCGTCTTCCAAGGAGAGGGATGACGGCCTTATCGGGCTGGAAGCAGTTGGTCGTCGCGCTCGCGATCGCGGGCGTACTTGTAGTCATCATCCGCCTCGCCGGCGTGCCTGGAGCCTGGGCACCGCTCGTGATCGGCGGTGCCCTCGGGCTGATGACGGCCCTCGTGGCCGGCGCTCCCGAGCGCGATGAGAACTAGCTGACCGCTCGCCGCCGTCTTCGGCGAGCGGTTAGCCTAATTGCATGCCCCAGGCACATATCTCGCCCGTGGCGAATCGCCTGGGTGCCGTTGCCCTCACGCTGAGCGACGGCATCCGCGAGGCGACCGAGGCCGCGACCGGGATGGCCGGCGGTCTGCCCGCGGCGTTGGTGTCGCTGCACGAGTGGGCGGACGGGCGGTCCGTCGACGTGCTGGCCGGGGCGCTCCGCGTCACCCACTCCCGCGCGGTGCGGGTCGTGGACCAGCTCGAGGCCGCGGGGCTCGCGCGCCGCGAGCCTGACCCCTCCGACGGTCGCCGCGCCCTCGTGCGGCTGCAGCCGGAAGGGCACGAGTTGGCCGAGCGTGCGCTCGCCGCGCGGGCGCAGCTGCTCGACCACGTGGTGGCGGGGCTGGACCCGCGCGCGCTCGACCCGCTGCTCGACGCGATCCTGCACGTCACCACCGCGGATGCGCTCGCGGCGGGCCAGACCTGCCGGCTGTGCGACGCGCACGCCTGCGGTCACTTCGACGGGCACTGCCCCGTCACGCGTGCCGCGAACCGATGGCGCTGAGCCGCGCCGCCGGCCTGTTCGCGCTCGCCGCGCTCGCGCCGCTGATCGTCGACGACGTCGGCCTGCTCAACAGCCTGGTCCTGGCCTGCGCCTACGCGGTGATGGCGCTCGGGCTGAACGTCATCGTCGGCTTCGCGGGCCTGCTCGACCTCGGCTACGTGGCCTTCTTCGCCATCGGCGCCTACACCGCCGTGTACTTCGCCGTCGGGCTACTGGGCGAACGCGTCGATCGGCGGACGGCCCGGCATCGCACCTCAACCTGCTCCTGGTGATGCTGATGGCAGCTGCAGCCGCGGCGCTGGCCGGTGCGCTGATCGGCGCCCCGACCCTGCGCCTGCGCGGCGACTACATCGCGGTCGTCACGCTCGCGTTCGGCGAGATCGTCGCGCAGATCGTCTACAACGGCCGCGGCATCGCGCTCTTCGGCGGGACGCTCACCGCCGGCCTGGTGGGCGTCGGGCTGGTCGACCGGATCGAGCTGCCGCTCGTGGGCCGCCTCGGGCCGTCGGACCTGCGAGGCGTGGTACTGGTTCGGGCTCACGCTCGTGGCGCTGGTGCTGCTGATCAACCGCAACCTCCGCCGCTCGCGGATCGGCCGCGCGTGGGTCGCCTTGCGTGACGACGAGCGGGCCGCGGCCGTCGCCGGCGTCCCGATCGCCCGCACCAAGCTCGACCGCCTACGCCACCGGTGCCGCGCTGGGCGGGTTCGCCGGCGCGTTCTTCGCCTCCTACCTGAGCATCGTCAACCCGGACCAGTTCGACTTCGGCTTCTCGATCTTCATCCTCGCGATGGTCGTACTCGGCGGGCCCGGCTCGCCGGCCGGCGTCGTCGCGGGCGCGGTCGTGCTGTCGATGGTCAACACGTGGGTCCTGCGCGAAGTGCCCGTGGACCTCTCCGCGGTGAGCGCCAGGGCTCTACGGCGCGGTGCTGGTCGTGATGACGCTGGTCAGGCCCGCCGGGCTCTCCCACGACGGCATGGGTCGCGATACCTTCGAGTTCGTGAGATTCGTCACCGAGACGACGCTCGACTGACGGACTGTCAGTAACCTGGAACGTCTAAGTACGGCTCTGAGGAGAACGGCATGGCAGCGACGGAAGCATTGGTGTTCGACGCGGTGCGCACGCCCCGCGGCAGGGGGAAGGTCAACGGCTCGTTGCACGCGACCAAGCCGGTCGACCTCGTCGTCGGGCTGATGCACGAGACGCTGGCCCGCAACAGCGAGCTTGATCCCAACCGGATCGACGACGTCGTGCTCGGCTGTGTGACGCCGATCGGCGACCAGGGCGCGGACATCGCCAAGACCGCCGCGATCAAGGCCGGCCTGCCGCAGACCGTGGCCGGCGTGCAGCTCAACCGCTTCTGCGCAAGTGGGTTGGAGGCGGTCAACATGGCCGCCCAGAAGGTCGCTTCCGGCTGGGAGGACCTGGTGCTGGCGGGCGGCGTCGAGTCGATGTCGCGCGTGCCGATGGGCTCCGACGGCGGCGCCTGGGCGATGGACCCGGAGACCAACTACGACACGTCCTTCGTCCCGCAGGGCATCGGCGCCGACCTGATCGCGACCGTCGAGGGCTTCTCGCGCGAGGACGTCGACGCCGTACGCCGTGCGCTCGCAGGAGCGCGCCGCGGCCGCGCAGGAGGCCGGGTACTTCAACGGCTCGGTCATCCCGGTCGTGGACTTCAACGGCAACACGGTGCTCGATCACGACGAGTTCATCCGCCGCGGCACGACCGTCGAGACCCTGGCGGGGCTCAAGCCCTCGTTCGCGATGATGGGCGAGCACGGCGGGTTCGACGCCGTCGCGCTGCAGAAGTACCACTGGGTCGAGGCCATCGACCACGTGCACACGCCGGGCAACTCGTCCGGGATCGTGGACGGCGCCGCGCTGCTGACGATCGGCAACGAGAAGACCGGTGCCGAGCTCGGGCTCAAGGCCCGCGCGCGGATCGTCGCCACCGCCGTCAGCGGTGCCGACCCGACGATCATGCTCACCGGCCCCGCGCCCGCCTCCCGCAAGGCGCTGGCCAAGGCCGGGCTGACGATCGACGACATGGACCTGATCGAGATGAACGAGGCCTTCGCGGCCGTCGTGCTGCGCTTCGCCAAGGACATGGACGCCGACCTCGACAAGATCAACGTCAACGGCGGCGCGATCGCCATGGGCCACCCGCTCGGCGCGACCGGCGGCATGATCCTCGGGACGCTGATCGACGAGCTCGAGCGCACCCAGAAGCGCTACGGCCTGGCCACGCTGTGCATCGGCGGCGGCATGGGCATCGCGACCGTGGTGGAGCGCGTCTGATGTCGACGATCCGCTGGGAGCAGGACGCCGACGGGGTCGTCGTCCTCACGCTGGACGATCCGAACCAGTCCGCCAACACCATGAACGACGCCTACAAGGCGTCGATGCACGCGACCGTCGAGCGCCTCGAGGCCGAGAAGGACTCGATCACGGGCGTCGTCATCACGTCCGCCAAGAAGACGTTCTTCGCCGGCGGTGACCTGAACGATCTGAAGAAGGCCCGGCGCGAGGACGCCGCCGAGGTCGCGCAGATGGTGCGCGACATCAAGGCCGACCTGCGGCGTCTGGAGACGCTCGGCAAGCCGGTCGTCGCGGCCATCAACGGCGCGGCGCTGGGTGGCGGGCTGGAGATCTGCCTCGCCACGCATCACCGCGTGATCGTCGACGACGCCAAGGCCGTGCTCGGCTTCCCGGAGGTGCAGCTCGGTCTGCTCCCGGGCGCCGGCGGCGTGACGCGCTCCGTGCGCATGTTCGGCATCGCCGACGCGCTGATGAAGCTCCTGCTCCTCGGGACCCGTCACCGTCCGGCGGCGGCTCTGGAGATGGGGCTCGTGGACGAGGTGGTCTCGTCGCGGGACGAGCTCGTGCCCGCCGCGAAGCAGTGGATCGCGGAGAACCCCGAGGCCGTCCAGCCGTGGGACGTCAAGGGCCACAAGATCCCGGGCGGCACGCCGACGAACCCGAAGTTCGCCGCCAACCTGCCCGCGTTCCCCGCGAACCTGCGCAAGCAGATCAAGGGCGCGAACTACCCGGCGCCGCACCACATCATGGCCGCGGCGGTCGAGGGCTCGCAGGTCGGCTTCGACGTCGCCCTGGAGGTCGAGGGCCGCTACTTCGTGGACCTGGTGACCGGCCAGGTGGCCAAGAACATGATCCAGGCGTTCTTCTTCGACCTGCAGGCCGTGCAGGGCTCGCGCGGGCGGCCGGAGTCGCTGGAGCCGACGTCGGTCAAGAAGGTCGTGGTGTTGGGCGCCGGCATGATGGGCGCCGCGATCGCGTACGTGCAGCGCCAAGGCCGGCATCGAAGTGGTCTTGAAGGACGTGTCTCTGGAGGCCGCCCAGAAGGGCAAGGGCTACTCGGAGAAGCTCGTCGAGAAGGGCCTCTCGCGGGGCAAGACCACGCAGGAGAAGGGCGACGCGCTGCTCGCCCTCATCACCCCGACCGACGACCCGTCGGTGGCCGAGGGCGCCGACCTGGTCATCGAGGCCGTCTTCGAGGACCCGAGCGTCAAGCAGCAGGTCATGGCCGAGATCGAGCCGTTCCTCGCTGCCGACGCGCTGCTGGGCTCGAACACGTCGACGCTCCCGATCACCGCGCTGGCCGAGAACGTCTCCCGGCCCGAGGACTTCATCGGCCTGCACTTCTTCTCGCCCGTCGACAAGATGCCGCTGCTGGAGATCATCAAGGGCGAGAAGACGTCCGACGCGGCCGTGTACCGCGCCCTGGACTTCGCCAAGCAGATCGCCAAGACCCCGATCGTGGTCAACGACTCGCGCGGCTTCTTCACCTCGCGCGTGATCGGCACGTTCATCAACGAGGGCATCTCGATGCTCGCCGAGGGCATCCCCGCGGCGTCGATCGAGCAGGCCTCGTCCCAGGCCGGCTACCCGGCGCCTGTGCTCCAGTTGAGCGACGAGCTGAACCTGAAGCTCATGCGGCGGATCCGCAAGGCCGCGGCCGACGCGGCCGGCGACGCGTACGTCGCCCACGCCGCCGACGGCGTGATCGACCGCATGCTCGACGAGTTCGAGCGCCCCGGCAAGCTCGAGGGCGCCGGGTTCTACGAGTACGCGGACGGCAAGCGGGTGAAGCTCTGGCCGGGCCTGCGCGAAGCGTTCCCGCCGGTCGAGGACCCGTCCTCGATCAACCTCAAGGACCTGCAGGAGCGCATGCTCTTCATCGAGGCGCTCGAGACGATCAAGTGCGTCGACGAGGGCGTCATCGAGTCCGTCGCCGACGCCAACATCGGCTCGATCATGGGCATCGGCTTCCCGGGCTGGTCCGGCGGCGTCCTGCAGTACATCAACGGCTACGAGGGCGGTGTCCAGGGCTTCGTCGCCCGCGCCCGCGAGCTGGCGGAGACCTACGGCGACCGCTTCACGCCGCCCGAGTCCCTGGCGGCGCGCACCGAGCCGTACTTCGACGCGGAACTCGTCACCGCGTAGTTTCGGCACGAAGAGCGGGCTGTTTTGGCACGGACGCGTCTTGTTCCGTGCCAGCAGTCCGCTCGAAGATCCGGGGGTGAGGAACAGACGCAACCCCACAGGTAACGTTCGTTCCTCACCCCGCGTTCGATCTCGTGTACTCGGGACGAGCTGGGCCTGAGCCGGAGCTGGCATCAGCCAGCGGGTGGCGCGGGGTGCGCTGACGCGCCGCTACCCCGGCGTGTACTCCTACGGCCGCGGCGAACTGTCGACCGAGGCGCAGTGGATGGCCGCCGTGCTCGCCTGCGGTCGCGGGCGCGGCGCTCGCTCACCTCTCCTCGGTGATGCTGTTCGAGTGCTCGCGCTGGCCGATCGGCGAGCCGCACGTCCTCGTTCCGCGCCGCCACCGCCCGATCGAGGGCATCACGATCCACCACTGCCTCGGGCTGGACCCGCTCGACGTGACCGTGTTCAGGGGCATCCCGACCACGACCGTCGCGCGCATGCTCGTCGACCTGAGCGCGTCGCACACCGAGTACCAGGTCGCGTACGTCATCAACCGCGCCGCGTACAAGCACCGCTTCGACCTGCGACGCGACGCTCCGGGCCCGGGCGCGCGCGAAAGGGCACCCGGGAACGGGCGTGCTCGCCCGCGCCATCGACCTCTACCTCGCCGGCAGCGCCGGGACCAGGAGCGACCTCGAGGACCGGTTCCTCGAGCTGGTCCGCGGCTTCCCCGTTCCGCTCGTGAACATGGAGTTCCTCGGCTACGAGGTCGACTTCCGCTGGCCGGATCACCGGCTGGCCGTCGAGGTCGACGGCAACCACACGCGCCCGAACGACAAGCGCAACGACGCGGCGCGCGACCGCGTGCTCCGCGAGACGCGGGCTACACCGTCGTCCGCTTCACCGGCCCGGAGCTCCCGAGCGCCCCCGCCCGGCTCATGCCGTTCTTCGCCGGCGACCGTAGTCCTCGATGAGCTCCTCCTCGGTCGGCTCACGGCCGAGGCGCGCCACGAGTGCGTCGCGGGCCCGCGCTTCGCGTTCGCTGTAGGCGATGACGTGTGGACGAATCCAGCGGAAGGTGACGAAGGCGTAGGTCACCCGCCACGTCACGTGCAGCGCCAATCCGGCCGGAGTGCGGAACAGCGGCGGGTAGAAGACGCGGACCGCGCGCGGGAACAGCACCACTCCGGCGAAGTTGTACAGCGCCATTGCGGCGACGGCCTGCAGCTCCCGTTTGCGCATGTGTCGATGATGCCTGGGTAGCGCCTCGGCGTGACCGCGACTGCCACCGACACCTTTGACGTCCTCGACCCCGCTACGGGCGAGGTCATCGCCACCCTCGATCACGGCGACCCCGAAGCCGCGGTCGCGGCCGCGCGAGCGGCCTTCCCCGCTTGGGCACGCACGGCGCCCGCCGACCGGGCGACGCTCCTGAAGGCCGGCGCGCGGCGGCTCCGCGAGCACCTCGAGGAGCTTGCGGAGCTGCAGACGCGCGAGGGCGGCAAGCCGCTCGACGACTCGCGCGGCGGCGTCGAGGCGGGCATCGGCGCGATCGAGCAGTACGCCGAGCTCGGGCCGCTGCACCGTGGCCGAGCACTGCAGGGCGGCTGGGACGCGACCGACGTGATGGTCCACGAGCCCCGCGGGGTGGTCGCGCTGCTCGTGCCGTGGAACGATCCGGTGGCGATCGCGTGCGGCCAGATCGCGGCGGCGCTCGTGACCGGCAACGCGGTCGTGTTCAAGCCGTCGGAGAAGACGCCGCTGACCGGCGCGCGGATCGTCGAGCTGCTCGACATCCCCGCCTTGCACCTGCTGCAGGGCGATGCGCGCGTGGGCCGCCCACTCGCCGCGCACCCGGACGTCGACCTGGTGATGCACACCGGGTCGGTGCAGACGGGCAGGGAGATCGCGGACGTGGTCGCGGGGCGGCTCGGCAAGGCGCTGCTCGAGCTCGGCGGCAAGGACGCGCTGATCGTGGACGAGGACGTCGACCCCGAGTGGGCCGCGGCGCAGGCGGCCCTGGGTGCGTTCGCCAACGCGGGGCAGATCTGCACCTCCGTGGAGCGCATCTACGTGCACGAGACGGTCGCGGAGCCGTTCATCCAGGCGCTCGAGCGGGAAGCGCGCGGGTGGACGATCGGGCCGCTGATCGACGCGCGTCAGCGGGAGCTCGTCCACGGGCACGTGACCGACGCGGCGCAGCGCGGCGCCGAGGTGCGGTGCGGCGGCGAGATCCCGGACGGGCCCGGATTCTTCTACCCGCCGACGGTGCTCGTGGGCGGCGACGCCGACGCGCCGGTGCTCCGCGAAGAGACGTTCGGACCGGTCGCGGCCGTCCAGGTCGTGTCCTCCTTCGACCAGGCGCTGGAGCTCGCCGACCGCACGGACTACGGCCTCGCCGCGACCGTGCTCACGAAGAGCCCGGCGCACGCCCAGCGCGCGGCGCGCGAGCTCGCCGTCGGCACGGTGAAGATCAACGCCGTCTTCGGCGGCGCGCCCGGCGGCGCCGCCGAGCCCGCCCGCCTGAGCGGGAGCGGGTTCGGCTACGGGCCCGAGCTGCTCGACGAGCTCACGCGCACGAAGGTCGTGCACATGGGCATCGCGCCCTAAGCGCGCACTTCGATCCGGCCGTCCGTCACCCGCACGTCCAGCACCGGCTGCGGGTAGGCGGACGGGCCGCGCTCGACGGACCCGTCCTCGAGCCGGAACTCGCTCGCGTGCAGCGGGCAGACGACGCACTCGCCCTTGAGCTCGCCGTCCGCCAAGGAGCCCCCGCGGTGCGCGCAGCGGTCTTCGAGCGCGTGCACCCGGCCGTTGCGGCGCGCGAGCACGAGCGCGCGGCCGTCCACCTCGACGCCGCGCAGCTCGCCCTCCCCCAGTGCGCTGTCGTCCGCCACGTCCGTCCACGCCTCGGGCCCCGCCGCGAACACGGTCTGGTCCACTCCGACACCCTTGGCGTAGGACAGGTGCCCGCCGAGATGGCCGCCGACGCTCACGGCGCCCAGGCCCGCCAGGCCGAGCGCGACCCCGACGACCGTGGCCTCCGCCCCGCCGTGCCGGACCGGCAGGACGATCGGCAGCGGGTGCGCGGCGTGCCCGATCGGCACTCCGCTGAGGGCGTTCTTGATCGGGCCCTTGGGGTCGCACCCCGGGCCCATTTCGCGACGGCCTCCGCCGGGCCGTCGAGCGAGGCGACCTCGCCGCGGCGCTCGACGAGGTGGGCGCTACCCCGCAGCCGTGTCCGGCGATGATCGATGCAAACTCAACCAATCGGTTGACAATCGTCCGATCGGCGTCTACTCTCAACCACATGGTTGAGGAACTGGACGCGGTCTTCCACGCGCTCTCCAGCGAACCGCGGCGGGCGATGCTCGACGCGCTCACTGCCGGGGAGCGCACCGTGGGGGATCTCGCGGCGCCCTTCGAGATGTCGCTCGCCGGCGTCTCCAAGCACCTGAAGGTGCTGGAGGGTGCGGGGCTCGTCGAGCGGCGCACCGAAGGCCGCACGACGATCTGCACGCTGCGGGCCGCGCCGCTCGCCGACGCGAGCGCATGGGTGCGCCACTACGAGCGCTTCTGGGATGACGCACTCGATCGTCTGCAGAAGCTGGTCGAGGAGAGTGAACCGCTTCGCCGTCACGCTGCAGCGCGTGATCCGGGCGCCGCGCGCCCGGGTGTACCGGGCGTTCCTGGACCCGGAGCTGGTCGCGCAGTGGCTCGCGCCGGGCGGATCGGTCGTGTCGACCGCGACCGTCGACGAGCGTGTCGGCGGCGTGCACCGCGTCGACATGATCGACGAGCACGGCGAGGCGCACCTGTTCGACAGCGTCATCCAGGAGCTCGTGCCGGACGAGCGCATCGTCCTGCTCTTCAAGTTCCACTGGGACGCGGAGGAGACGGTGCTGACCGTGTCCTTCCGCGACGTGTCAGGCGGGACCGAGCTGACGGTGGATCACCAGCGCGTGCCGCTCACCGGTCCCCTCAACCAGCAGTCGGTCGATGCCGGCTGGAATTCCGTGCTGGACAAACTCGAAGGAGTCGCAGATGCCCTCTGATGCCCGCCTCGCCCTGCTCGAACGCGAGAAGCAGCTCACGCGGATGAGCGACGAGCTCGCCCGCGAGCGCGCCGCCCTCCCCTGGGAGGAGGTCACGGCCGAGTACGTGTTCGACACCGAGCACGGCCCGCGCACGCTCGCCGAGCTGTTCGACGGCCGCTCGCAGCTGATCGTGTACCACTTCATGTTCGCGCCCGAGTGGGACGAGGGCTGCGCGAGCTGCACGGCGACCGGGCACCACATGGACCGGCCGCGCGTGTACCTCGAGAACCACGACGTGACGTGGACCGCGGTCTCGCGCGCGCCGCTGGAGAAGCTGCTCGCTTACCGCGAGCGGATGGATTGGACGTTCCCGTGGGCGTCCTCCCACGGCAGCGACTTCAACTTCGACTTCAAGGTGTCCTCCACTGCGGAGCGGCCGCTGCGCGAGTACAACTTCCGCGAGGGCGCGCCGCACGACGGCGAGCTGCACGGGATGAGCGCGTTCATCCTGCGCGACGGCAAGGTGTTCCACACGTATTCCGCCTACTCGCGCGGGCTCGACCTTATGTGGGGCATGTACGCCTGGCTCGACCGCGCCCCGCTCGGCCGCAACGAGAGCGAGGGCTACTGGCTCAAGCGCCCGGACGAGTTCGCCGCCGCGGTGTCGTGATGTTCGCTCACGTCGGCGGTGTGCCCGTCGAGGAGCTCGTCCCGCTCGCGCTTGCCGGTGGCGGCCTGCTCGCGAGCGCGCTGCACCGCCTCAGAAGTCGAGCGCGCGGACGCGGGTCGTGAAGTCCCGCCAGCTCTTCGTGCGGTCGTCGCCCCAGACATAGACGATCCGGTTCGCGTCCCGGAGCCCGCGGGGCGTGACCGGGCGCACGCAGAAGCCGGACGGGTCGGCGGTGAGCTGGCGGTGGCTCCAGGTGCGGCCGTCGTCGGGCGTGAACCACTGCTCGGCCTGGCGCCAGCGGCCGAGCTGGCGGGACAGATACACGTACCGCGGGTCGTCGTGGTCGAACGTCGCCCCGGCGGAGTTCCCGCCGGCGGCGACGATCCGGCGGCTCTGCCAGCGGGTGCCGTCGTGGAGCGCGTAGTAGTACGCGTCGCCGGCGCTGGTGCGACGGATGTAGACGATCCGCGGCCGGCCTTCGCTCGTGAGCGCGATGTCCTGCGGCCAGGCACGACCACCGCTGCTCGAGTACCGGTAGACCTGATCGAGCTCGGAGATGTCCAGCGGCACGTTCTTCAGCGACCCGAGCCGGCGACCGCCCACGGCGTACAGGTCGCCGCCCTCGTAGCGCAGGTAGTGCAGCCCGTTGCGGTAGCTGCTGACGTGGCCGTCGCTGAAGATGGCGTGGATGCGGCGCCGGCCGTCGCCGACGTACTTCGCGTACGGGCGCTGCCCCTCGTGCGAGCGCACCAGCTCGCGGGCGGGAACCCACTCCCGGCCGTCCTCCGTGTAGGAGAACGTCGGGTTCCAGCCGCCGCCCCGCCAGAACAGCCACAGCTTGTCCTCGAGCTGGATCGGGTTCGGGTACGTGTAGCCGAGGCCGCCGGGCACGTTGGTCGGGACGGTGTGGACGCGCCCGAACTCGGCGATCGAGTGCTTGTGGAGCCCGACCATGTACCGCATGACGCTCGGGATGCCGGGCGGCGGCAGGTCGCGCCCGGAGTGCGGGCAGAAGAACACCATCAGATGCCCGTCCCGCCGGAACACGAGCGACGGGTTGTTGTGATCGTCGCGGCCGAGCCCGCGGAAGATCAGCTTCTTGCTGAGCTGCCCGCCGCGGGTGTAGCGGGCGACCCACACGTTGCCGGTCGTCGAGATCCACCCGGTGAACGTGTGGCCGTCGTGCGAGATCGCGCGCGGGTCGCCGAAGAAGGACCACGAACCCGCGCCGAGCTCACGCATTGCGCAAGTATCACTGATAGAGGCGGCGCACACCTTCCGCGAGACGCTCCGGCGGCTCCGCGGCGAACGTCAGCCGGAGGAACGGGCCGGGCGGCTCGGCGGCGAAGAACGGCCGCCCGGGCGAGACGATCACACCGGCCGCAGCGGCCCGCGCCGCGAGCTCGCGATCGTCCGTGCCCGGCTCGAGCGGCACCCACAGGTTCATCCCGCCCGCGGGCACGTCGACCGCCATCGGCAGCGCGGCGACGAGCGCGTCGCGCCGCTCCCGCAGCACCTTCCTGAGCCGCCGCAGGTGCGCCCGCCACGCGGGCGCACCGACCACCTCGAGCGCCGCCTCCTGGAGCGGCCCCGTGACGAACAGGTCCTCGACGATCCGCGCCGCCCGGAGCCGCGCGGCGGCGGGCCCACGCGCGGTGACCGCCGCGATCCGCAACCCGGGCGCCGAGGCCTTCGTGAGCGACCGGATGTGCACCACGTGCCCGTCCGGGTCGTCCACGAACAGGGGCGGCGGCGCGACGCCGCGGCGCCGGGCGGCGCCCGTGGCGCGCGGGCGAGGACGCGCGGGCCGCGGCGGCGGGCGGGCCCAGCGCGAGGTCGCGGAACGCGTCGTCCTCGACGATGAACGCGCCCGCGGCGCGGACCGCGTCCAGCACGGCCGCGCGGCGTTCGAACGCCAGCGTCGCGCCGTGCGGGTTCGCGTAGACCGGCTGCAGGTAGACGACCCGCGCGCCGGTCGCGGCCAGCGCGTCGGCCAGGAGGTCGGGACGGATGCCGTCGCGGTCGGCGGGGACCGGGACGGGCACGAGGCCCTGCGCGCGCGCCGCGGCGAGCGCACCCAGGTAGGTCGGCGACTCGACGATGATCGGCGCGCCCGGCGCCGCCAGGCCACGGAAGCACGCCGCCAAAGCGGCCTGGCCGCCCGGCGTGATCAACACGTCGCCCGCGGAAGCGCCCACCTCCGCCGCGAAGTACGCGCGCAAACCGGTCAAGCCCGCCAGCGGCACGCGGTCCCACGCGCCCGGGCGGCGCGCGGCTCTCGCCAAGGCCGCCCCCAGGAGCGCCGTCGGCTGTAACTCGGCCGGGAGGTACCCGGTCGATAACACGATCGCGCCCGGCACGGGCGGGCGGATCAGCGTCTCCAGCGCGTCGGCGTCGATCGAGCGGGCCCCGAGCGGCACGGCCTGCCACGACGGGTCGGGCGTGACGACGCTCCGCGCCGCGGCGACGAACGTCCCCCGCCCCGGCCGCGTCTCCACCACTCCACGCGCGACGAGCACGCCGATCGCGCGCTGCACGGTGGCCGGCCCGGCCCGGTGCCGGACCATCAACTCACGCACCGAGGGCAGACGGGTACCCGGTGCCGCGCCCGCCACCAACCCCTCCAGGCTTGCGATCACACCTCCGGCTGCGTTATCGTGCGGCATGAGTAACGGCAGTAACGCTACCGACCACAGCTCGGTAACGCAACGCGGCGTGATGTGGGGCTTCCTGGGCGTGCTCGCGTTCTCGTTCTCGCTGCCGTTCACGCGCGTCGCGGTCGAGGAACTGGACGCGACGTTCGTCGGCCTCGGCCGCGCACTCGTGGCCGCCGCGCTCGCCGCGATCTTCCTCACGGCCACGAAGGCCAAGCTCCCCGCACGCAAGGACATCCCGCGGTTCGCGATCGTCGGCCTCGGCGTCGTGATCGGCTTCCCGCTGTTCAGCTCGCTCGCACTCAAGAGCCTCGAGTCGGCGCACGCGAGCATCGTGGTCGGCCTCCTCCCCGCCGCGACCGCGGTGTTCGCCGTCCTGCGCGCGGGCGAACGCCCGACCAAGACCTTCTGGTTCGCGGCCGCCGCCGGCCTCCTCGCCGTGATCGCGTTCGCGGCCACGCAGGGCGTGAACGGGCTCGCCGTCGCCGACCTGCTCGTGCTCGTCGCGGTGATCCTCGGCGCCCTCGGCTACGCGGAGGGCGGCGCGCTCTCGCGCACGTACGGCGGACCGCAGACGATCTGCTGGGCCCTCCTCGTCACGGCGCCCTTCCTGGTCATCCCCGTGGCCATCGCCGCCCAGCAGCCGATGCACGCCAGCCCCGAAGCGTGGCTCAGCTTCGCCTACGTGAGCGCGATCAGCATGTTCCTGGGCTTCTTCGCCTGGTACCGCGGCCTGGCGCTCGGCGGCGTGGCCAAGATCGGCCAGACGCAGCTCGCCCAGCCCGTGCTCACCCTGCTCTGGTCCGCGCTCATCCTCAGCGAGCAGATCACCGCTTCGATGATCGTGGCCGCGCTCGCCGTCCTCACCTGCGTGCTCGCCACGCAGCGCACCCGCGCGTCAGCCCACGATGAACGCGGGCGGCGGGGTGCCCTCGATGCGCACGGGAACCTCGGCCAGGGCGCTCCGCTCCCACGCAGCCCGCACTAGCGCGAACACGACGACGTCGTGCATCTCGTCGCCGTGCCGGTGCCACGCGTGGAGCACGCCCTCGCGCCGGAACCCCACGCGCTCCAGCGCCCGTTGCGAGCGCCCGTTGCGCGTGTTCGCCCACGCCGTCAGCCGCTCGACGCCGAGCCGCCGGAAGGCCAGCGCCGCGATCATCGCCTTGGCCTCGAAGTTCGCCCCTGAGCCCCAGTACGGCTGCCCGAGCCAGGACCCCACCGTGGCGCGCCGGTCCCGCTGCGCGATCTCCGTCAGCCCGGTCACACCGAGCGCCCCGGCTGACGGGTCGACGATGAGGAAGTCCATGATCTCGCCCGCCTCCCGTTTGGCCGGCTGCGCCGCGATCCACCCTGCAGCCTGCGCCACCTCCGCGTACGGCCCCCACGAGAACCAGCGCGTGACCGCCGGGTCCGAGGCGAGCTCGAACAGCCGCGGCGCGTCGTCCGCGACCGGATAACGCAGCGACAGGCTCGGCCCGCTGACCACGAGCGGGTCCTGCTCGTGCGCCGTCAAACGGTCAGGAGTCCATGGCGTCGTACGCCTCGCGGTCGACGGTCTGGTGGACCTCGTCGTCCGACGGCGTCTCGTCGTGCTCGTCGCCCAGGTGCTCCTTCAGCCCACGCGTCAGCTCTTCGTCGTCGGCGGCGGAGATCGTCTCGCCACAGAGGTTGCACTCGACTACACGCACAGCTCAGATCCCCCTAGATGTCGTCCCGTAGGAACTCACGCTCGATGCCGTCGATCTTCGCCAGGCGCCGCTTGTGGCGGTCTTCCTGGGTGAAGCTCGCGGCCAGATAGGCCTTGATGATGTCCGCGGCGAGCGCGGGACCGATCACGCGGCCGCCGAGGCACAGGATGTTGCAGTCGTCGTGCTCGACCGACTGGTGCGCCGTGTAGGTGTCGTGCGCGACGACGGCGCGGATCTCCGGGAACTTGCAGGCCGCGACCGCCACGCCGGCGCCGGAGCCGCAGACCAGGATCGCGCGGTCGGCGCCGCCGGTCCGCACCGCCTCGGCCGCGAGGCGCGCCGTGTCGGGATAGTCGACGGGATCCGTGGACCACGTGCCGAGGTCGGTGACCTCATGGCCCTCGGCGGCCACGGCCTCCAGGACCATGGCCTTCAAGGGAAACCCCGCGTGATCGAACGCGCACGCGATCTTCACTTCAGCCCGCCTCTCCGGAGATGGCGCCCTGCAGGTTGCGGCCCGTGTCCTCGGCGTACTCCTGGGCGGCGATCAGCGCCGCGCCCAGCACACCCGCGCGCGGACCGTGCCGCGCGATCCGGATCGTCGTGTTCAGGCCCAGGCCGGGCACGACGTGGCGGAACGCGGCGTCCTTGGCCGGCTCGAGCAGCAGCGATCCCGTCCGCGAGACACCGCCGCCCAGCACGACCTCCAGCGGGTCGAAGGTGTTGATGGCGTTCGCGATCCCGATCCCGATCCGCTCGCCGAGCACGCGCAGACACCACAGACAGGCGTCGTCGCCGGCTTCGGCGCCGGCGGCCACGTCGTGCCCGTCCACGTTGCCCTTCTTGGCCGTGATCTTCCCGAGGTAGGAGTCCGGGTACTGGATCCGCCGCGTAGTCGGCCAGCCGGTCCAGCGCGCGTCCCGAGGCCAGCGTCTCCAGCGACCCCCGCTGCGGGAACGGGTCGCCGGGCACGTGGTTGCCGAACTGCACGTCGCGCCCGATGATCGTGTGCCCGACCTCGGCGGCGCTGCGTCGTCGCCCCGCGGTAGAGCTTGCCGTTCAGCACCCAGCCGCCACCCACACCCGTGCCGATCGTGAGCATCACCAGCGAGTCGACGACGATCTTGCCGTCGTGGAACGCCTCGGCCAGGGCCGCGCAGCCCGCGTCGTTCTCGACGTAGACCGGCACGCCGATGCGGTCGGTCAGCATCGACCGCAGCGGGAGATCGTGGAGCGGGATGTTGACCGAGGCGAGGATCTTGCCGGTCTTGAACTCGATGATCGACGGCATGCCGATGCCGATCCCGCGCGTCTCGGGCGTGACCGCCTGTTCGATCGCGACCGCGATCTGCTCGACCAGCGCCTCCTGGGACGCCTGGTTGGTCGGGGTGATCACCGGGTCCGACAACACGCCGCCCTCGAGCACGGAGACCGCGATCTTGGTCCCCCCGACATCCACTCCGATGAACTGATCGCTCACACGAGCTCCTTGGCCGCAGCCGGATCCAGTACGACGAGCAGCTCCCCCGCGCCCGGACGCACGAACGCCGCGGGTGAGCTGGTATCGGGTGTAGCACCGAAGGCGCGGGCGACGGCCTGCGCCTTGTCGGCTCCCGTTACGAGAAAGACCGTCAAACGGCCACTGTTCAAGGCCGGCAGCGTCAGCGACACGCGCGGCACCTGCGGTTCCATGCCCGCGAGCTCGACACCGGTGACCAGCCGCGACCGTTCATCCAGCTCAGGCTTACCGGGAAACAGCGAAGCGCAATGGGCATCCGGTCCCAACCCGAGCAGGAGCAGGTCCCAGCGCGGCTCTGAGCCCATCCGCTCGCGCACGGCCGCCTCGTAGGACGCGCTGCCGGCATCCGCCCCGAGCTCGCCCTCGATCCGCATCACGGTCGGGCGCACCCCGCGGTCCAGCCGCCCCAGCAGCGCCTCGTTCGCCATCCGGAAATTCGAGAGCCCGCTCTCGGGCGGTACGCAGCGCTCGTCGCTGAACCACACGGTCGCGTTGCTCCAGTCCGCGCCCGCGCGGGACGCGATCTCGTACGCCAGCTTGGGCGTGGACCCGCCCGTGAGCACGACGTCACCCCCCGCGGATGCGGCGTCAACCAACATCCCGGCGACCACCTCCGCCGGGTTCTCCTCCACTCGGATCTCCACTACACCACCATCGCCTCGGCCGATTTCAAGGCCGGACGATAGGTGGGATCGCGCAGCAGTGCTTGGCGGACACCCTCGCCGAGGATTCCGCCCTCGCCGCGAGAGGCGCCCATGACGGTCCACGCGCGCTCCGTTCCGTCGCGGTCACGCCGCATCGCGCGCAGCCCGCCGGGGGAGCGATCGAGCGAGACCGCCTGCCCGGAAGCGAGCTCGATCGTCACGCCCGCGAGCCCGGGCGAGCTCATGTCCACGGGCTGCAGGGTGAGCTTGATGTCCTGCCGGCGCGTGTGCGCGGAGCCCGTCCAGCGCCCCCGGCCCTGCGTGACCGCTCCCGGGTCCCACCCCAGGCGGGAGGCGAGCCAGCCGCAGAACAGCAGCCCGGACGCGAGCGAGTCCTCGCGGTGGCGGACGTGCACGGCGCTGATCGCCTTCAGGTCCGGCCGCCGGCGCGGCGAGTCGAACGCCGCCGCGATCCGCTCCCGCCACGGCGTGGAGCGCAGCCAGGCGAGATCCACCACGTACGTGTCGTTCGTGAGGCTGTCGGCGCGCAGCAGCGCCCGCTCGACGTCCTGCTCGTCCTGGGAGTCGATCAGCACGATCTGGGCGAGCGAACGCAGCTCGTCGACCGCCTCGGGGAAGCCGTGCGGGGACCACACCATCGTCGCCAGGTCGGTGACCACGAGCGGGTCGATGATCGTGTCGAGCTTCTTCAGGTGCTTCTCGCCGACGAGCAGCGACACCCGTTCCCGCCCGACCGAGATCGCGCCCGCCTTCGGGGCGTCGACCGTGCCCACGCGGACACTCGCCGCGAGCCGCTGCCGGCCCGGTTCGACGTTGACGAAGATCAGCCGCGAGGGATGGAAGCGCCCGACGCGCTGGAGCCGGTTCTCGATCTCGCCCCGGAACTCGCGGTCGGCGATCACGACCATGTTCATGACGCGCGCCGGAACGTAGGCGCGCTCCTCTTTGTGGCGCTGGGCGAACATGTTCCGCAACGCGGCCTCGATGCGCCCCGGGGTGGTGTCGTCCTCGCGCCAGAGGTCTTCCATGAGCTAGAGCCCCCGCCAGCGATGCGGGTGCGATCAGCTCGTCGGCGGCGGCCGGCCCGGCCGTGCCCGACTCATAGGTGTGCAGGGGCTCGTCGTCAGCGGCCCACGCCTTCAGGATCGGGTCGATGATCGACCACTGCGCGATCACCTCGTCGTTGCGGGTGAAGAGCGTGGCCTCGCCGCGCATGGCGTCGAGAATGAGCCGCTCGTACGCCTCCGGCGACTGCGACATGAACGCGGAGCCGTACAGGAACTCCATGTTCACCGGCCGGATCCGCATGCTCGAACCGGGGATCTTCGCCCCCAGCGACAGCGACACGCCCTCGTTGGGCTGCATCGTCAGCACGAGCTGATTCGGCTTCACGCCGACGGACCCGTGCGACTGGAACGCCAGGTGCGGGACCGGCTTGAGCTGGACCGCGATCTCGGTGACCTTGCGCGTGAGCCGCTTGCCCGTGCGCAGGTAGATCGGGACGCCGGCCCAGCGCCAGTTGTGGACCTCGAGCTTCAGCGCCGCGTACGTCTCCGTGCGCGAGTCGTCGGGCACGCCGTCCTCGTCGAGGTAGCTGCCGACATCCTCGCCACCCTCGGTGCCCGCCGCGTACTGCGCCCGCACGGTGCACTGGCGCACCTCCTCGGGCGTCGGCGGCGTGATCGCCTGCAGCACCTTGACCTTCTCGTCGCGGACCTTGTCGGCCTCGAACGACGCGGGTGGCTCCATGCACACGAGCGTGAGCAGCTGCAGCATGTGGTTCTGCACCAGGTCGCGCATCGCGCCCGCCTGGTCGTAGTAGCCCGCGCGCGTCCCGATGCCGATGTCCTCGGCCGCGGTGATCTGGATGTTCTCGATGTAGTTGCGGTTCCAGACCGGCTCGAACATGAAGTTCGCGAACCGGAACGCCATCACGTTCTGGACCGTCTCTTTGCCCAGGTAGTGATCGATGCGGTAGACCTGCTGCTCGCGGAAGACGTGCTCGACCACCCGCTGCAGCTCCTGCGCGGACTCCAGGTCGGTGCCGAACGGCTTCTCGATGATGCAGCGGACGTCGACGTCGGCGTCGTAGTTGAGGTCGGAGTCCTTGAGCGCCTGCACGATGACGGGGAAGTACTCGGGCGCGGTGGAGAGGTAGAAGGCGCGGTTGAGCTTGCCGCCGCCCTCCTCGTCGAGCTGCTCGATGACCTGCTTGAGCTTGGCGTACCCCGGCGTGTCGTCGAACGAGAGCCCGACGTAGCGCGCCCGGCCGAGCAGGCCTTCGAGCACGGTCGGGTCGGTCTCCCGGCGCGAGTACTTGACGATCGCGTCCCGCATGACCTCGCGGAACTCCTCGTCGGGCATCTCGCGGCGCGAGATCCCGATCAGGTTGAAGCGCTCCGGCAGCGCGCCCTCGTGGGCGAGGTTGTAGAGCGCGGGCAGCAGCTTGCGGTGGGCGAGGTCGCCGGTGGCGCCGAAGATCGTCAGCGTCGTCGCCGGGACGGGCAGGCGCTCGAGGCCCTCGATCAGCGGGTTCTCGCCGAGGGCCTGCGGGTCAGGCTTGACGTCCACCGCCATCTCAGGTCTCCTCGACCTTCTTCACCGCGTGGCCGCCGAACTGGTTGCGGAGCGCGGCGAGGACGCGGGCCGCGTAGTCGCCCTCCTTGCGGGAGTAGAAGCGGGCGTAGAGGCTCGCGGCGAGCGCGGGGGTCGGGACGGCCATCTCGATGCCGTCGTTCATCATCCAGCGGCCCTCGCCGGAGTCGTCGACGTAGCCCTGCAGGTTGCGCAGGTCGTTGCCCTCCTGCTCGAACGCGAGCTCGGCCAGCTCACACAGCCACGAGCGCACGACCGAGCCGCGGTTCCAGAGGCCCGCGACCTCCTTGAGCTCGATCGGGAACGGCGACTGGTGCATCAGGTCGAAGCCTTCGGCGTAGGCCTGCATCATCCCGTACTCCACGCCGTTGTGGACCATCTTCACGAAGTGCCCGGCGCCCGCGGCGCCGAAGTGGCGCCAGCCGTCGGGCGGGGCCAGCACGTCGAGGATCGGGGCTGAGCTGGGCGATCGACTCGTCGGGCCCGCCGGCCATCATGCAGTAGCCGACGTCGAGGCCCCAGACGCCGCCGGAGGTGCCGACGTCGGCGTACTTGATGCCCTTGGGCTCGAGCTCCTTCGCGCGGCGCTGGTCGTCGTGCCAGTTCGTGTTGCCGCCGTCGACGATCGTGTCGCCCTCGTCCAGCAGCTCGGTGAGCGCCGTGATCGTGTCCTCGGTGATCTTGCCGGACGGCACCATCAGCCACACGAGGCGCGGCTGCTCCAGCTTGGAGACCAGCTCCTCGAGCGACGCGGCGCCCACGGCCCCGTGGCCCTCGGCGGTGGCGACGGCGTCCGGGTTCGGGTCGAAGGCGACGACCTCATGGTCTGAGTCGCGCTCGATCCGATGGACCATGTTGCCGCCCATCTTGCCGAGGCCGACGAATCCGATCTGCATAGCTAGAGCTGCTCCTTGAGGTCCTTGACGTCGATGCGCACGGCCGGCAGGCCGTGGTTGCGAAGCGTCTCGAGGTCGCCGTCCGCCTGCGCGCGGATCAGCGTCCCGAACGTGAATTGCTCCCCGGGGATCTCGAGGTCCTGCTGGGGCTCGTCGATGATCTGCAGGAACCGCCCCGTCTTGGGGCCGCCCTTGTGGAACTGCCCCGTCGAGTGCAGGAACCGCGGGCCGTAGCCCCAGGTCGTGGCGACGTGGTGTTCGGCGATGAGCTTCTCGCGCAGGCGGGCGACGGCCGCTTCGGTCTCGCTCGAGTACGGCAGGTAGCCCATGATCGCGAAGTACGCGGGTGGTTCGAGGCCCTCGGTCAGCTCGCCCAGGCTTCCCGCTTGGAGGCCGCTCGAACCCTCCTTGAGCACCCGGTTCGTGTTGTCCTTGGCCTCTTGCACGTTGGGCTGGTCGAACGGGTTGATCTCCAGCACCCAGCCGGCGACGGCCACGGCGAACTCGCTCAGGTAGAAGATCCGGCCCAGGTCGGTCGGGCCGAGCGCGCGGATGGTGATGACGGGGTGGCCGGCGTCCTTGAGGGCGCGCAGCTTGCTCGCGTTGCCGCCGTCGCCCCGCGCGACGTGCAGGAAGACGCGGTCGTCGCCGTAGGCTTCGGGTCCGAGCAGCGGCTCGTCCGCGATCGGCAGGATGCCGCGGCCGTGCTTGCCGGTGGACTCGGCGACGAGCTGCTCGGCCCAGACGCCGTAGGAGCTCAGCGGGTCGTCGGCGACGAACGTGAGCTTGTCGCGGCCGGCCTTGGCCAGCTCGCCGAGCGCGACGCCGAGCCACAGGCCGGCGTTGCCCTGCTCGCCCTGGCACTCCTCCTGGGCCCCGATCGCGCCCTCGAGGACGGCGGCGACGTCGTACCCCGCCACCACGGCCGGGACGAGGCCGAACGCGCTCAGCGCGCTGTAGCGGCCGCCGATGTCCGGGTCGCCGTAGAACGTGCGGCGGAAGCCCTGCTGGTTCGCGAGCTTTTCCAGGCTCGTGCCGGGGTCGGTGACGGCGACGAAGTGGGTGCCGTCGACGTGGGCGCTGAACGCCTTGTACATCGACATCGGCTCGATCGTCCCGCCCGACTTGCTCGACACGATCGCGACCGTCTTGCTCAGGTCGAGCTTGTCGAGGTACTTCTGGACCTCTTCGGGATGCGTCGAGTCCAGCACGTGGAGCGTGAGGCCGGCGTCGGCCTGCCCGAAGGAGAGCCGGAACACCTCGGGGGCAAGGCTCGATCCACCCATGCCGAGCACGATGGCGTCGGTGTAGCCCTCGTTGAGGAGCTCGTCTCTGAGGCCCTCGTACTCCGGGAGCTGCTCCTTCGAGCGCTCCGCGATGTCCAGCCAGCCGAGCCGGTTCGTGACCTCCGGCGTGCCCTCAGGTGCCCACAGGGTCCCGTCTTTGCGCCAGATACGGCCGACCACATCCTCGTCGGCGGCGCGACGCAGGCGGGTCTGCACGGCGTCGGCGTAGCGCTCGGGGACGTCGGCCTCGATCGTCGTGACGTCACTCATAGCTCTATTCCTTCCCGTGGCGGCTCCAGGACGTGCGCTTGGACGCTAGCGAACGGGCGCACTGCAGGATGTGTCCCTCCGGCCGATCACAAGGACATGACCCTCGTGCCCTCCGCCGAAGCGCAGCTCCTCGAGGTCCGCCGATCGGCCGACCGCATGCTCAGCGTCCTCCTGCTGTTCCACGTCCCGGCCGCCCTCGGCCTCGCCGCGCTCCACGGCACCTGGATCGCCGCGGTGCTCGTCGCGGGTGTGGTCTCCGGCGCGCGTAGCTGCGCGCAGGCAGAGCGGCCGTGGCTGCGCGGTCGTCGCAGACGAGGTGCGCAGTCTGGTCGAGCGGTCCGTGGAATCCGCGCGCTCGACCAGCTGAGAGCTCGCCGCTCGCGCGTCGCGGCGATCGCCGAGGCCGCCGAGCGCGCGCAGCTCGGCGCTGGCTTCCGCCCGAGCGCGTGATCTGCGGTCAGCTCGGACGCCGCGCGGTGCCCGCGTTGCGACGGCATCGGCCAGGTCGCGACGCTCGCGACGATCCGTCGACGGCTCTGGATCTCCGCACGTCCGGCGAGGTCTGCGTCCTTGACTCCGAGCGCCTCCGAGGAGATCGCCGGCGCCGTGAACATTCGCCACGGTCACCGAGCAGCAGGCCCGCTGGTCCTGGAGGCCGGCAGGCCGCCGGTGAGGCCGCTTCCGCCGTCGAGCGCGCCCGCGACGCCGCTCCGCCGCCGCCGAGCGCCGCGGCTCGACCAGCGGTCGTCGGACCTCGGCCGCGCCGACGCTCGGTTTGGCCGCCGACGCCTCCGCACCGAGGTCTCGGTCCGCCGGTCGCCCGTCCCCGGCGAATCGGCAACGCGAGCCCGCCCGCAGTCGCCGACCGTCAGCGTCATCACGGCGCTCCGACGAGGCCGCCCAGTACGCCGAGCACCGCGGGGCGGGTCAGCGTGTCGTCGCGATCCTCGTCCGCGGCGCGGTGCCCCTCCACCCGCAGACCGCTGCGACGTTCAGTTCGGCCGCCGCCCGCGCGGGTCCACAGCCACGCGAGTGAACCGACTTTCACAACCGCCAAGCGGTTGTGAACGTCGCACGACTCGCGCGTACGCGGAGTCGCCCGCGCGAGATTGCCGCTCGCTCGCCACGCGAACCTCGACTAGTCGGCTCTGGCACGACAAACTCGCGGTTCGCGTGGCACACGGGCCTTCGAGCCGCGCACGCCCGCGCCCGGGCGCACCCGGTGCAACCGGCTCACCCGCACAAGAGCGCACCGGCCGCGGCGGGTCAAGCAACTCGTATGCGAAGCACGAGTTGCTTGACGCGCCGCCCGACGGTGTGCTCCCGGACGTTGCCCACCCCCGCGAGTTGCGCGGAGCGCCACCCCGAACGCTTACTTGCCGAGGACCCCGCGGGCCACGTCGGCGACGTTCTCGCCCGTGAAGCCGAAGTGCTTGTACAGCGCGCCGGCCGGAGCGGAGGCGCCGAACGTCGTCATGGCCACGACGGCGCCGCGATCGCCGACCCAGCGGTGCCAGCCCAGCGGCGACGCCGCTTCGACGGCCACGCGGGCGGTCACGGACGGCGGCAGCACGGAGTCGCGGTACTCGGCGTCCTGCGCCTCGAAGCGATCCAGGCACGGCATCGAGACGAGGCGCACCTTCACGCCCTCGGCCTCGAGCAGCTTCAGCGCGTCGTTGGCGATGTGGACCTCGGTGCCCGAGCCCATGAGGATCAGGTCCGGCTCGCCGTCGCTGTCCTTCAGGACGTAGGCGCCGCGCTCGATCGCGTCGCGCGGGACGCCGGCCGGGTCCCACACCGGCACGCCCTGGCGGGAGAGCGCGAGCGCCGTGGGCGTCTCCGTGGCGCTCAACGCGAACCGCCAGGCCAGCGCGGTCTCGTTGAAGCCCGCGGGCCGGACGACGTTGATGTTCGGCGTCGCGCGCAGCGCGGCGAGCTGCTCGATCGGCTGGTGCGTCGGGCCGTCCTCGCCGACGCCGATCGAGTCGTGCGTGAACACGAACGTCGACGGGATGTGCATGATCGCGGCGAGCCGGAGCGACGCCTTCATGTAGTCGCTGAAGATGAAGAAGCCGGCGCCGTACGCGCGGAAGCCGGACAGCACGAGGCCGTTGACGATCGCGCCCATGCCGTGCTCGCGGATGCCGAAGTGCAGGTTCCGGCCGCCGTACTGGCCGGTGTTCACGGAGTCGGCGCCCTTGATCAGCGTCAGGGTCGACGGAGCGAGGTCGGCCGAGCCGCCGATCATCTCCGGCACCTGCGCGGCCGCCCACTGGATCACGTCCTGGGACGCCTTGCGCGTGGCGATCATGCCGCTGTCGGGGCCCTTGGTGGGCACGTCGGCGTCCCAGCCCTCAGGCAGCTTGCGGGAGAGCTGGCGCTCGAACTGCTCGGCCAGCTCGGGGAACTCGGCGCGGTAGCGCTCGAACTTCGCGTTCCACTCCGCCTCGATCTCTTCCCCGCGCGAGACGCACGCGCGGAAGTGCTCCAGCGCCTCCTCGGGCACGAAGAACGGCTCCTCCGACGGCCAGTTGTAGGCCTGCTTGGTGAGCTTGATCTCCTCCTCGCCGAGCGGCGAGCCGTGCGCGTCGTGCGTGTCCTGCTTGTTCGGGGAGCCTGGGGCGATGTGCGTGCGGACGACGATCAGCGACGGCTTGTCCGTCACGTCGCGCGCGTTCGCGAGCGCCTGCTCGATGCGATCGAGGCCGATGTCCTCGCCGAGGTTCTGCACGTGCCAGCCGTACGCCTCGTAGCGGGCGGCGACGTCCTCGGTGAAGGAGATCGCGGTGTCGCCCTCGATCGAGATGTGGTTGTCGTCCCAGAACGAGATCAGGCGGCCGAGGCCGAGGTGACCGGCGAGCGACGAGGCCTCGGACGCGATGCCCTCCTGCAGGTCGCCGTCGGACGCGATCACGTACGTGTAGTGATCGACGATCTCGTGACCTTCGCGGTTGTAGCGCTCGGCCAGCATGCGCTCGCCGAGCGCCATGCCGACCGCCGTCGAGATGCCCTGGCCGAGCGGCCCGGTGGTGGTCTCGATGCCCGCGGCGTGGCCGTACTCGGGGTGCCCGGCGGTCGGGGAGCCGAGCTGGCGGAAGTGCTTGAGGTCGTCGAGCGTGAGCCCGTACCCGGTCAGGTACAGCGTCGAGTACAGGAGCATCGACGCGTGGCCGCAGGACAGCACGAAGCGATCACGATCAGCCCAGTTCGCGTTCGCGGGCGAGTGATCCATGACCCGCGTGTAGAGCACGTACGCGAGCGGCGCGAGCGCCATCGGCGTGCCAGGATGGCCGGAGTTGGCCTTCTGGACCGCATCCATCGAGAGGGTGCGGATCGTGTTCACGCAGAGCTCGTCGAGGGTGGACCGATCTTCTGCGACGGACAACGCTTGCCTCCAGGGGGTCGAATTCGCGACCGGGGACGCTAGCGCGCCGCGTCCTCGGGGTGCACCGAGGCGGGGTAAGGCTCGTGCCTCAGCGCACTAAGGGGTGCACCCGGTGAGGTCGGCGCGAACGCCCGATGTAGGGGTTGCGTCGCAGGATCAGGATGCCTCTCATGCACCCCCAGTTGATGACGATGTACGCCGACGCGCAGAGCCAGGCCCTGCGCGATGCCGCCGCGACGCGTCGCCGCGGCCGGGCCTCCCGCGCCAGCGCGGGCTGGTCCTTCGCGATCCGCCTTCCTCGGCGCGGACGCACCCGGGTCGCCGTCTAGAATGTGAGTCATGGCGACTGAGATTCAGAAGACTGACGAGCAGTGGCGTGAGGAGCTCACGCCGGAGCAGTACGCCGTGCTTCGCAAGGCCGGCACCGAGCGGGCCTTCACCGGCAAGTACTGGGACAACCACGAGGACGGCGTGTTCCGCTGTGCCGGCTGCGGCGCGGAGCTGTTCTCGAGCGACACCAAGTTCGAGTCCGGCTCCGGCTGGCCCAGCTTCACGGAGCCGGCGGTGGCCGAGAACGTGGAGACCAAGCGCGACATCTCGCACGGGATGATCCGCACCGAGGTGGTCTGCAAGAAGTGCGGCGGGCACCTCGGCCACGTGTTCGAAGACGGCCCGCGCGACGCCGGCGGACTGCGCTACTGCATCAACTCCGCCGCGCTCGACCTCGAGACGAAGTAGGCGCGGCCCCCTGAGCGGGGCTTTATAGACGGGCCTACCGTGGGTGGATGGCCGCCGTGATCGCCGCTTCCGGCGTGGTGAAGACCTTCGGGGAAGGCCGGGCCGCGCGGCGAGTGCTCGACGGCGCGTCGCTGCACGTCCATCCGGGCGAGGTAGTGGCGATCCTCGGCCGTTCCGGGACCGGCAAGTCGACCATGCTCAACCTGGTCGGCGGGCTGGACCGGCCGGACGCGGGGACCATCACCGTGGCCGGCGAGCCGGTCACGGGCGCCAACGAACGCGCGCTGTCGCGACTGCGAAGGCGCCGGATCGGGTTCGTCTTCCAGTTCTTCCACCTGCTCCCGGAGCTCTCGGGCGAAGCCAACGTGCTCCTGGCCGGACGGGTGCGGGGCGCGTCGCCCGACGCGGCCGCCCGCGGGCAGGACCTGATCGACCGGCTCGGGCTGCGCGAGGTGGCCGGGTCGCTGCCGCACCAGCTCAGCGGCGGCGAGCAGCAGCGCTTCGCGATCGCGCGGGCGCTGGTCAACGACCCGCCCGTCCTGCTCGCCGACGAGCCCACCGGCAACCTGGACACCCGCGCCGGGGCCGAGGTGCTGCGGCTCCTGCGCGCCGGGGCCGAGGAGGGCCGCGCGGTCGTGATGGTCACGCACGAGACGGCCGCGGCGAACATCGCCGACCGCGTGCTGACGCTGCGCGACGGGCGCCTCATCCCGTGAGGGGCCGGCGAGCCGCGTCGCCGCCGCGCGCGAGGCGCCGCGCGTGATCCGCGACGCCCTCGCGGCGCTGCGGGCCCGGCGCGGCCGGACGCTGCTCGCCGCGTTGGGCGTGCTGGCCGCGTCGCTCGTCGTCGGCACGAGCGTGACCGTCGGCTACTCGCTCGCGACCGGGTTCAGCCGCTCCGCCGAGCAGGCGCAACTGCCCGACGTGATCGCGCGCTTCCCCGCGCAGCGGCGCCGCGCGATCGACCAGCGCGTCTCCGCCCTGCCCAACCTCGAAGCCCGGTCCTACCGCTCGGAGGCGCTCAACCAGGACCTCACGTCCGGCGAGCACTTCACCCGCAAGGGCGCGATCACCACGGTGTTCGAAGGGCGGCGCGGATACACGGTCGTCGAGGGCCGCGACATCCGCGACGGCACCGCCGGCGAGGCGGTGATCGAGCGCGGCGTCGCGCGCGAATGGGACGTGCGCGTCGGCGATGACCTCTACGTCGAGGAGCTCGGGGCGCTGCGCGTGAGCGGGATCGCCGTCTCGCCCGACAACGTCGCGTACCCGCTCGCCAGCGCCGCCCGCGTCTATGTCACGCGGGCCGAGCACCGCGGGCGCGTGCGGCCGAACGTCGCGCTGCTGTGGCTGGCCGACCCGGAGAAGGCCGACGTGACGCTGGCCCAGGCGCGCGCCGTGACGTTCGGCCTGGGCAAGCTGCAGTTCATCACGCGCACGGGCGTGGAGATCCTCCTGTCGCAGGCCGCCGGGATCGTGATCTCGCTGCTCGTCGCGTTCTCGTTCGTGGCGCTGCTGGCGGCGGGGACGATGCTCGCCGCGGGCGCGCACGCCGACGTCCAGCGCCGCCTGACCGGCCTCGGCGTCCAGCGCGCGCTCGGCTTCGGTCCCGGCCGGATCGCCGCGCAGCAGGCCGTCGAGTCCGCGCTCGTCGCGATCCCGGCCGCCGTCGCCGGCATCACGCTCGGCGCGGTGCTCGTGGCCAGACCGGCCGCGGAGCTGCTCGCCGCGCTGAACGAGCTCGGCCCGGGCCTGACGGGCATGCTCCTCCCGCTCGCCGTGTCCACGACCGGCGTGGTCGCGCTGGTCGTCGCCGCCGCGACCTGGCCGGCCTGGCGCGCCGCGCGCCGCCCGCCCGTGGAGATCCTGCGCGGCGGCGACCTCGCCCGGCGGCCGCGGCGGCGCCTGCGCGACCGCGTGGCCCGTCCCGCAGCGGCGGCGCCGCCCGTCGGCGGAGCCGCACGGCGTGGGCCGGTACGCGCCGCGGCCACGCCCGGCGGCGGGCTCTTCGCCCTCGGCGTGCGGTTCGCCACCGCGGCGCGGGGGCGCTGGATCGCGGCCGTCGCCACGATCGCCGTGTGCGCGGGCGTGGTCACGCTCATGCTCGCGCTCGCGTCCCTGCTCGAGCGGCTCCGCGAGGACCCCGGCACGGTCGGCAAGCGCTACCAGCTCGCGGTGCAACTCGACCCGATCCTGATCCCCGAGGCCAAGGCGCTGCCGGGCGTGCAGGACGTGGGCGAGCGGTACTCGATCGACGCGGCGGACTCGTTCCGGCTCGGGGAGCCGATCCGGCTCGTCGCCTACCCGGGCGACCACACGCGCTTCGAGAACCCGCCGCTCGCCGAGGGCCGGCGCATCCGCGGGCCGAACGAGGTCGAGGTCGGGGTCGGCATGGCGGATGCGCTCGGCCTGCGGCCCGGCTCGACGCTCGCCGCCCAGATCCCCGACGGCGGCGAGGTGCGCTTCAAGGTCGCCGGCATCGTGCGCGCGCTCGAGAACGACGGCCGGGTGGCCTGGATCCGGCCGGACAAGCTGATCGAGACGCGGCCGGACCTCTCGCCGCAGGTGGTGGTGCGCCTGCAGCCGAACGCCGACCCGGCCCAGGTCGCGCGCGAGCTCGTGAACCTCGGCGCGCGGCTGCAGCCCGTCGGCGCCGCGCAGACCGACAACGCCGCGTTCCTCGCCGTGCTCGCCGCGGTGCTGCGCGGCGTGGGCCTGGCCGTCGGTCTCGTGTGCCTGTACGCGCTCATCCAGGCCCTGACGGTCACCGCCCGCGAACGCCGCGGCGCCGTCGCCATGCTGCGCGCCAGCGGCGCGGATTCGACGACCGTCGGCCTGGTGCTCGCCGGCGCCGCGGTGGCCGTCGCGGTGCCGGCCGCGATCATCGGCGTGCTGCTCGAGCTCGTCCTCTTCGGCCCGCTCGTCTCCCGCCTGGCCGCGAGCTTCGCCTCCCTCCCGCTCGGCGCGTCACCTGGGCCAGATCGCGCTCGTGATCGGCGGCCTGCTCGCGCTGTCGGCGATCGCGACGGCGTTCGTGGCCCGCCGCGTGCATGCGCGAGCCGATCATCGCGGGGCTGAGGGAAGGGTGAAGCGCGCCGCCACCCTCATCGTGCTGCTCCTCCTCGCCGGGTGTGGCGACGACTCGCGCCCCGCCCCGGCCGGCGGCGGGTCGACCCTGCAAGCCACCCTCGTGGACCCCGACGGCGACGGCTTCCTCGAGCCGGGCCCGGGCGAGCCGCTGACCGACCGCGGGACACCGTCCAAGCTCGGCGACACGCTCGTCACGTTCGGCCAGCTCACGGACACGCACGTCCGCGACGAGGAGTCGCCCGCGCGGGTGCCGTTCCTGGACCGGATCGGCCCGCCGTTCACGTCCACGTTCCGCCCGCAGGAGGCGTTCTCCACGCAGACGCTCGACGCCGCCGTCCGCGCGCTCAACCGCCAGAAGCCGGACGCCGTCTTCGTCACCGGCGACATCACCGACAACGCCCAGCGCAACGAGCTCGACCTCGCACGGGCGGTCCTCGAGGGCGACCGGGTCGACCCGGACAGCGGCGATCCCGGCTACCGCGGTGTCCAGCAGCCCGACTCGGCCGACCCCTTCTACTACCGCCCCGACTTCGACGCGCCGGCGCACCCCGGCGCGCTGACCCAGGCCCAGCGCCCCTTCACCGCCGAAGGGCTCGACGCGCCGTTCTATCCCCTCGTCGGCAACCACGACGTGCTCGCGCAGGGAGAGGTCCCACCCACCGACGCGATCAACGCCTACGCCGCCGGCGATGAGCTGATCACCGCGCTGGACCCCGAGATCCTCGACCAGCTCCCGCGCGAGGAGATCGACGCGCAGCAGGCGACCGCCGCCCTGCTCGGCAACCAGTTCGCGCTGCCCAGCACGACCGTCCCGGCCGACCCGGAACGCCGGCTCGTCGGCCCGGGCGAAGCCGAACGCGCGCTCGGCCGCACCCCGATGGACTACACCGTCGACCTCACCGACCGGGTCCGCGCCGTGCTCGTCGACACCGTCAACCGCGACGGCACCTCGCGCGCCCGCATCAACCCGGCCCAGCTCCAGCGGTTGGAGCAACAGCTCGACACGAACCGCCTGGTCGTCGTCTTCTCCCACAACCCACTGACCGACGAGGCCCTCCAGGTCCTCGACCGCCACCCCAACGTCGTCGCCTCGATCGCCGGCAACAGCCACCGCAACCGCATCACCGCGCGCGGCGCGTACTGGCTGATCAGCACCTCCTCGCTGGCCGACTTCCCGCAGCAATCGCGCATGTTCCGTCTGAAGGAGACCGCTGACGGCGTCGCGCTCGAGACGTGGATGGTCGACCACGACGGCCAGGGCCTCGCGGGCGTCTCCAGAGAGCTCGCGTACCTGGACGCCCAGGGCGGACGCCCGCAGAAGTTCGCCGGCGCCAAGCAAGACCGCAACGTCCGGCTGTTCACAACCGTTCCATAAACCGCAACCAATTCCGCTCGCGGCCGTTTCACCGGCAAGCGTCATAGCGAGAGGAGAAGTACGTGATTTCCAGGGCTTTTCTGGGCACTTGCGCTGCCCTGAGCCTGGCCGCCGCATGCCCGAACACGGGCAGTGCGGCGGTCCAGGTCAGTCAGTCGGGCTGGCAATGGGGCAACCCCACGCCGCAGGGCAACACAATCAGGGCGATTGACTTCGTTCAGGGTCGCGGATACGCGATCGGCGACGACGGCACCGCCCTGCGCACCGACGACGGCGGCGCGACGTGGACCGGCCTCCCGACCGGCACCTCGCTCGACCTCGGTCGCGTGCAGGCGGTGACGCCGGACGTGGTGATCATCCTGGGCGGCAACGGCTGCGTCCTGCGCCGCTCCGACGATGGCGGCAAGACGTTCCGCCGCTTCTACGTCCTCACCGAGATCAACTGCCCGGAGCCGGTCGCCGCGACCTACTTCGTCACGCCGCAGCTCGGCTACCTGCTGCTGCGCAACGGCAACGTGCTCCGCACCACCGACGCGGGCGAGAGCTTCAGCCGCGTCACCGCCATCCCCGGCACACCGGGCAGCGCCGCGGGCGGCAACGCGACGCCGGCGGACGCGCTCTTCACCACGCCCGACGCGGGCATCGTGTTCCTGAGCGGATCGAACACCGCGTTCCGCACGACCGACGCGGGCGCGAGCTGGACGCCCGAGCCCGACGTGCCCGGCGGGCGCGTGTGGCGGATGAAGGCCGTCGACGCGGCCACGTTCTACGCCTTCGGGCCGGGCACGCTGCTGCGTTCCGGTGATGCCGGCCAGACGTGGCAGGCCAAGCCGGCGGACGCGACGATCACCGGCGTCAGCTGCGCCACGCTCGACCTCTGCCTGTTCACCACCGACCGCGGCGACCGCCTGCTGAGAACCGAGAACGGCGGGGACAGCACGGAGTCGATCACCGCCTCCACCGCACCGCTGTTCGCCGCCGGATTCGCGACCGCGGCCCGCGCCGTGGCCGCCGGCAGTGGCGGCGCCACCGCCGTCTCCGACGACGCCGGACGCAACTACACGGCGGTCGGCGGCGACATCGCCGGCTCGTTCCAGTTCGGCCTGCGGCTCGGCCCCGCGGCGAACATCGCGCTCGCGCTCGGCGCCCGTGGCCAACTCGCGCGCACGACCGACAACGGCGTCACGTGGAAGGCGATCAACGTCGCCACCTCCTCCGACATGCGCGACACGTCGTTCAGCAGCGCCGACGACGGCTACGCGCTGGACGTGCGCGGCGGCCTGTTCCGCACCGTCAACGGCGGCGCGAGCTGGCAACCGATCGATCCCGGCACGACGAGCGCGCCGCAGGCCGTGATCACGAGCGGCACCACCGTCCTGCTCGCCGGCCCGCGCGGCATCCGGCGCGCCACCGCCGGTGGCCAGTTCAGCGTCGCCGACAACCGCGCCCGCGTGGACCACTTCGACCGTGCCGGATCGGCGATCTTCGCCTACGGCACCAACGCCATCGTGCGCAGCACGAACCGCGGCCGCGCGTGGCGGACCGTCAAGCGCCCGGGCCGCCTCCGCAACCTCGAGATGACGTCGGCCAACAGCGGGTTCGCGCTCACCACCGACGGCCGCGTGTGGCGCACGACGAACGGCGGGCGCCGCTGGACCGACGTCGCCGCGATCGGCACCGACGACGGCCTGGCGCTCGCGTTCGGCTCGGCCACCGACGGCTACCTCACGCTCGGCCGCTACCCCGCCGACAGCGACGTCGCCTACGTCCAGCGCACCAGCGACGGCGGCAAGCACTGGCGCCCGCAGCGGATCTCCGCGGGCCGGTTCCCGGGTGCCGAGGGCGTGATCAGCCCGACCGCCGGCCGCTCGTACGCACTCACGTCCACCCCGTCCGCCGGCACCGGCGTGTTCCGGAGCCTGTTCACGACGGCCACGGGCGGCGACTTCGGCAGCTCGTCGACCATCACGCTGTCCCGCGCGCGCCGCTCCGGCCGCACGGTCACCGTCAGCGGGCAGCTGAAGGGCGCCCAGGGCGGAGAAGCGATCGTGGTCTCCTCCCGCAGCGGCACCCGCTGGACCGAGCAGGTCGTGACCGCGGGCGCGAACGGCGGACGCTTCACCGCGAGCTTCCGGGTCCGCGGCCGCGCCACGTTCGTCGCGCGCTGGGCCGGAGACTCGGGCCGCCAGGGCGCCGGATCAATCGCACTCAAGGGACCGCGTTAGCCTCAGCGGGAATGTCAGTCGCCCGCACCGTGATGGGCGCCACGTTCATCTTCACGGGGCTTCTGCACTTCAAGAAGCCGCGGATGTACGAGGCGATCATGCCGGCCTACCTCCCCGCCCATCGCGAGCTCGTGTACGCGAGCGGCGTGGCGGAGCTGGCCGGCGGTGCGGGCGTGCTGCACCCGAAGACGCGCAAGGCCGCCGGCTGGTGGCTGATCGCCACGCTCGTCGGCGTCTTCCCGGCCAACGTCGAGATGGCCCTGCACCCCGAGCGCTTCAAGAAGATCCCGAAGCCGTTGCTGTACGTGCGCCTGCCGCTGCAGGGTGCGATGATCGCGCTGGTGTGGAAGACCGCGGCGCGTTAGACGCGGCGGTGGCGGTGGCCCGCGCGCATGGTCTGCGCGTGGAGGAGCCCGTCATCCTCCGTGATCAGCTCAACGTGCTCGTCCATCTGCGGCCGGCGCCGGTCGTCGCGCGCGTGGCCGGGACGATCGCCGCGGTGCGCCCCGGCACGGCCTGGCAGGCGCGCGAGCTGAGCGTCGCGGGGCATCTCGCCCGCGCGGGCGCGCCCGTCGTGGCGCCCAGCGCCGAGCTCCCGCCCGGCCCGCACGAGTGCGACGGCCGCGTGCTGTCCTTCTGGGACTACGCGCCCACGGTGGAGGTCGACGCGGCGACCGCGGGAGAAGCCCTCACGCAGTGCCACGAGGCGCTGCGCACCTACCGGGGTTCGCTGCCGCTGCTCGGCGGGATCAGCGAGGCCGAGGCGTTGCTGGCCCGCCTCGCCGCCGAGGAGCGGATCGACTCGGACAGCGCGACGTCGCTGCTGCTGCGCTTCCAGGACCTGATCCCGGTGCTGTCGGAGCTGCGCTCCCCGGTCCAGCCGCTCCACGGCGACGCGCACCTCGGCAACGTGCTGGGTGGCCCGCTGTGGAACGACTGGGAGGACACGTGCCTCGGCCCGGTCGGTTGGGACGCGGCCTGCCTGCTGGCCGGCCGCCACGGCCGCGAGCGCCAGGAGGCGGCGTATGCCGCCTCCCGGATGGGCGTCGATCCGGGGGAGCTGGGACTGTGGATCGAAGCGCGCTCGCTGCAGGTGGAGGTGTGGCGCTACGTGAGCGCCGGCACCGCGTTGCCGTCGGGCTCCACCGGCACCGACGGCGACACCAGGAAGTAGGCCGCCAGCGCGCCGAGGATGGCCATGCCGGCGCCGACGGTGAGCGCGAGCTGGAAGCCCTCGGTCATCGCGTTGGGGAGCGCGCTGCCCGTTTCCAGCACCGTGTCGCGGCGTGAGTTGCCGATCGAGGCGAGGACCGCGAGGCCCAGCGCGCCGCCGATCTGCTGGCTCGTGTTGATCATGCCCGAGGCCAGGCCGGTCTCGTGGGGCTCGACGCCGGCCACGGCGGCGATCGTCATCGGCACGAACGCGAAGCCGAGGCCGAAGGCGCTGACGATCGACGGGCCGAGGATGTCGGTGAGATAGCTGCCGCCGACCGAGATCTGCGAGAACCACAGCAGGCCGATCGCCGTCAGCAGCAGACCCGCGACCAGCACCGGCCGGACACCGAGGCGCGTGACGAGGGTGGACGCGATGCCCGCCGAGACGATGATGCCGCCGGCCAGCGGCAGATAGCCGAGCCCGGTCTTGAGCGCGTCGAAGCCGAGCACCTGCTGCAGGTAGAGCGAGATGAAGAAGAACATCGAGAACAGCGCGGCGGCGACGAGCAGACCGGTGATGTTCACACCGCGAACCGTACGCAGCCGGAAGATGCCCGGGAACGGGACCAGCGGGGCCTTGTTGCGGAGCTCGATGAGCACGAAGACGGCGAGGATGGCGATCGCGAGACCGAGCATCACCAGCGTCTCGGCCGACGTCCAGCCGGCGTCGTTGGCGTTCACGAGCGAGTAGACGAGCAGCGACAGGCCGGCGGTGACGGTGACGGCGCCCGCGATGTCGAAGTGGCGATGGCCGTCCTCACGCGACTCGGGCAGCAGCCGCGGGGCCAGCAGCGCCGCGGCGACGCCGATCGGCACGTTCACGAACAGCACCCACTCCCAGCCGGCCCACTCGGTGAGCATGCCGCCGAGCAGCACGCCCGCGGCGCCGCCGGAACCGGCTACCGCACCCCAGACACCGAGCGCCTTGTTGCGTTCAGCACCCTCGGCGAACATCGTGGTCACGAGCGAGAGCGCGGCCGGGGAGAGCAGCGCGGCGCCGAGACCCTGGACGGCGCGGGCGATGATGAGCTGGATGTCGGTCTGGGCGAAGCCGCCGGCGAGCGATGCACCCGCGAACACGACCAGGCCGATGATGAACAGGCGACGCCGGCCGAGCAGGTCGGCGAGACGACCGCCGAGCAGCAGGAAGCCGCCGAAGGTCAGCGTGTACGCGTTGACGACCCACGACAGATCGTCCTGGCTGAAGTTCAGCGCCTCGCCGATCGAGGGCAACGCGACGTTGACGATCGACGCGTCGAGTACGACCACGAATTGCGCGGCCGCGAGGAGTACCAGCGCGAGCCAGCGCCGGTCTTGAGCTTGAGACATGGAATGACCCCTGGGGAGGAAAGGGAATTGGAGTTCCGGTTCTGTTTAGCACAATACGGAGTTGAAGTTCCGTTTGTCAAGCCCTACAGTCGACGTATGTCCGTGATCCCTGAACGCCCGCTCCGCGCTGATGCGCGTCGCAACCGCGAGCGGGTGTTGGAGGGCGCCCGAGCGGTCTTTGCCGAGCACGGCCGCGACGCGCAGATGGACGATGTGGCCAAGCGCTCCGGCGTGGGTGTCGGCACCGTGTACCGCCACTTCCCGACCAAGGAAGCGCTCGTCTCCGCACTCGCGCTGTCGTTGTTCGAGCAGGTGCTGGCGTCGGCCCGCGCGGCGCTGGAGATCGAGGACCCGTGGGAGGCATTCACCACCGCCCTGTGGGGCGGCGTCGAGGTCCTGGCCGCCGACCGCGCGTTCACGGAGATCATCGGCCAGGCCGAGATGCCGTTCGGCACGGACCTCATCACCGAGATGAACGAGGTCTACTTCACGCTCGTCCAGCGGGCGAAGGACTCGGGCGACCTGCGCCCGGACATCGTCATGGACGACATCCCGATGTTCACCTGCGGCATCGGCATGGCGACGGTCAAGCCGCACATGTGCCAGGCCGCGTGGCGCCGCCACCTCGCGATCATCATCGACGGCCTACGCGCCGCGAACGCCTCAGGCCCGCTGCCGTCGTAGCCTTGGGGGCATGAGCGCCCCCGAAACCGTGAGCGATCCCGAGCTGCAGGAGGTCGCCTGGGACCTCTCCGATCTGTTGAACGGAGCCTCAGGCGGTGACCCGCAGGCCGGCGTCGACGCGCTGCTCGCCGACGCGCAGACCCGCGCTGACGCCTTCGCCGACAGCTACGCCGGCAAGCTCGCCGAGATCGACGGCGCAGGCCTCGTCACCGCCATGCGCGAACTGGCGGAGATCGAGGAGATCGCCGCCCGCGCCGGCACGTACGCCCACCTCGCCTTCAGCACCGACACGCAGTCGCCGGCCAACGGCGCGCTGCTGCAGCGCGTCGAGGAGAAGGGCACCGCGATCGAGACCAAGCTGCTGTTCTTCCACCTCGAGTGGGCGGCGCTGGACGACGCGAAGGCCGAGGAGCTGCTCGCCACCGACGGGCTGGACTTCGCCCGCCACCACCTGGCGACGGCGCGCCGCTATCGCCCGCACCTGCTGAGCGAGCCCGAGGAGCGGATCCTCGCGGAGAAGCAGCTCTCCGGCCGGTCCGCGTGGACGCGCCTGTTCGAGGAGCAGACGGCGGCGATCACGGTCGACCTCGACGGTGCCGAGGTGCCGCTCGACGCCGCGCTCTCGAACCTGTTCAACCCGGACCGCGCGGTGCGCAAGGACGTCGCCGAGCGCGTCACGGCGGCGCTTCAGCCCGGGCTGCGCACGCGCGCCTACGCGTTCAACACGCTGCTCGCGGACAAGATGGTCGACGACCGGCTGCGCGCCTACCCGCACTGGCTGGCCGCGCGCAATCTGAGAACGAGGCGTCCGACGAGTCGGTGCAGGCGCTGATCGAGGCCGTCCGCGCCCGCTCCGAGGTGCCGCGCCGCTGGTACCGCCTGAAGGCGCAGCTGCTGGGCATCGACAAGCTCGCGGACTACGACCGCATGGCCGCCGTCACGCAGGACAACGAGAAGATCAACTGGCCGGAGGCGAAGGAGATCGTCCGGGACGCGTACTCCACGTTCTCCGGCGAGCTGGGCGGGATCATCGACCAGTTCTTCGACAACGCGTGGATCGACGGCCCGGTGCGGCCGGGCAAGCGCGGCGGCGCGTTCTGCTCCTACGGCGTGCCTTCGCTGCACCCGTACGTGCTCTTGAACTACACGCACCTGCGCCGGGACGTGCTGACGCTCGCGCACGAGCTCGGGCACGGCGTGCACGCGGTGCTGGGCGGGTCGCAGGGCGTCTTCCACATGGCCACGCCGCTGACGCTGGCCGAGACCGCGTCGGTGTTCGGCGAGACGCTGGTGTTCGGGCGCCTGCTGGAGGCCTCCCCCTCGCCGGAGTCCAAGCTCTCGCTGCTGGCCGAGTCGATCGAGGGCTCGATCGCGACCGTCTTCCGCCAGGTGGCGATGAACCGCTTCGAGCACCTCATCCACACGCAGCGGCGTGAGCAGGGTGAGCTCTCCGTCGACGACTTCGGCGCGCTGTGGGCGCAGTCGCAGGAGGAGCTGCTGGGCGACGCCGTCGAGGTCACCGAGAACTACCGCTCCTGGTGGTCCTACGTGCCGCACTTCGTCGCCTCCCCCGGCTACGTGTACGCCTACGCGTACGGGCAGCTGCTCGCGCTGGCGGTCTACGGCCGCTACGAGGAGGAGGGCGCCGGCTTCGAGGCCGACTACGTGAACCTGCTGCGCGCCGGCGGTTCCAAGTCGCCGGAGGAGCTCGGCCAGATCGTCGGCGTGGACCTCGCCGACCCGGGCTTCTGGGACAAGGGCCTGGACCTCGTGGAGCGCAAGCTCGACGCGGCCGAGCAGGCCGCGCGCGACGCGGGCCGAATCTGACGCGTCGCCCAGGGGGCGACGCTTGGGCGAGTTCGCCGAAGCCGCGCCGGGCGCGACGCGCCGCGCGAACTCGCGGGGCGCGCCTACGTCATCGCGACGGCCCGCACGATCGTGCGGGCCACCGTGGCGAGTTCGTCGATCGAGACGGACTCGTCGACGGCGTGCGCGAGCTCGATGTCGCGCGTGCCGACCATCACGGCGGGGATGCCGCGGGCGGTGAACAGGCGCATGTCGGCGCCCCACGGGACGCCGGCGAGCGGCGCTTGGCCGGTCTCGGCGGCGAGCGCACGCTGCACCACGCCGACCCACGGCTCGTCGGTGCGCGTCTCCCCCGACGCGAACGCGCCCCCCTCCCAGGTGAGCACGCAGCGTGGGAGCCCGTCGTCGAGTGCTTCGTCCACGACGCGCTGCAACTCGGCCCGCGCCGTTTCGACGTCCTTGCCGACCGGCACGCCGAGGCGGCCCTCGAAGGTCAGTTGGTCGGGGACCATGCTCGACCACTCGCCCGCGGCGACGCGGCCGACGAGCAGCGGGTACGGCAGCGTGAGCTCGCGCATCAGCGGGTGCGTCACCTGCGCGTTGACGGCACGCTCGTGCGCGGCGAACGCCTGGTGCACGTTGACGTAGCGGTCGATCGCCGAGTGTCCGGCGAGTCGCTCAGCCGCGTGCGCGGCGACGCCGCGGACCTCGCCCTTGAAGGTGAGGGCGCCCGCTTGTGCGCACACGACGCGGAGGCCGGTCGGCTCGGGGAGCAGCGCGGCGTCGAAGTTCGCGTCTCTTTCGAGCTCCGCGAACGTGCCGAGCCCGCCGTCTTCCTCCGAGGAGACGGCCATCAGCACGACCTCGGGGCGTTCGTGCTCGCGCAGCGCGGCGAGCGCGTGGAGCGCCGCGACGACCGGGCCCTTCATGTCCACGGAGCCGCGGCCGTGGAGCCGCCCGCCCTCCACCGCGCCGGACCACGGGCCGAGCCGCCAGGGCTCCGTGCCGGGCGAGACGACGTCGACGTGGCCGTCGATCGCGATCCGGCCGGGCCGCGTCCCGGGCAGCGTCACCGTGAGGCCCCACAGCTCGTCGCGCGGCGCCTCCTCCCCGGGGTGGTCCGGGTGGGCGCGGAGAACGTCCAGGTCGTGCTGGTGCAGATCGGTGTCCAGCCCGAGCGCTGCCGCCTGTTCGGCGAGCCGCTCGAGCGCCGCGCGCTCGTCACCGGTCACGCTCGGAACCTGCAAAAACGCCGCGGCGTCGCGGACCAGAGCGTCCACATCAAGTCCCATTTCGAGGCGAGCCTAGTACGTCCGTCCTTGCCTAAACCATTGGGGAGGGCATAAGACAGTTCCTCACCAGATGATCGACACATGTCCGCGCCACTCGTCGAGGCTGCCTCGCTCGAACTCCGCTTCGGTCATCGTGCCGCGTTGTCCGGCGTCAGCATCGCCGTCGGGCCGGGTCAGATCCAGGGGCTGATCGGGCCGCGCGGATCCGGCAAGAGCGTGCTGCTGCGTGTCCTGTCCGGCGAGATGGCACCCAGCGGCGGGTTCGTGAGCGCCAAGAACGTCGTGCTCGTCGCGGACGCGGAGGGCTCGCCGCTGCTGCTCGCCCGCGCCCTGGCCGGCCAGCCTGCGGTGCTGCTCGTCGACGAGCCGACCACCGGATTCACGGCCGAGACCCGCGCCGCGGTCCGCGCACTCGTGCTCCGCCACTCGACCCGCGGCGGCGCCGCGATCTGGGCCACCCCGCGCCTGGACGTCCTGCACGGACTCGCCTCCGGGGTCACCTTGTTGGCCGGCGGACGGGTCCGCTACTCGGGCAGTGTCGAAGCGCTCGTTTTGCGCTCGCTGGCGCGCTCCGCGGAGGATGTCGCGGACGACATCTTCCGCGCCGCGTAACCGTCATCAAACCCGCGCGCAGAGTTATGTGACGGTTTCTGGCGCGTCGCGCGTTAGTCTGGAAGACGGTGCTTAGTGGCTTTCCTTCCACCAACGGTTTCGAAACCGACCTCGGCGCGCGTGTGCGAACGCTCCGCCGCGAACGCGGGCTGACCCTCAAGGGTCTCGGCCGGCTCGCTGGTCTGTCCCACCCCTTCCTCTCCCAGGTCGAGCGAGGACTGGCCCGCCCGAGCGTCAGCTCGGTCGAGCGGATCGCCGCCGCCCTGGACGTCTCGGTCGCCCACCTCTGGTCCCCGCCCCGCCAGGGCGACGCCGTCCGCGTCGTCCGCTCCGGCGAGGGCGCGGTCGCCGAACACACCGGCGCCACCTACCGCGAGCTCCCCGGCGAGCCCGCCGCCCCCACCTTGCGCGAGTGGACCGCCTCCAATCGCCGCTGGCCGGCCGACTCGGCGGTCGAGCGCGGCGAAGTCGCCGTGTACGTCGCGCGCGGCTCGGTCGAGGTGGACGTCAACGGCAGCGTGTATGCGCTGGGCGAGGGCGACACCCTGCGCTTCGACGGGTCGCTTCCGCACCGCATGCGCCGTGCCGGTGGCACGTCCACGCGCGCGCTCGTCGTCACCTCGTAGAACGTCACGGCGAGCACGTCGGGCGCCGGCGTGCTGCGAGGCGGGTGCCCCGCACTGCGTGAACGCCTCGCGTTCACGTCTTCCCACGCCGAGGGACGGTCCACGCCACGCGAGCGTTCACTAACTCGCGATATACGCGAGTTAGGCATCGCTCGCGTGCCCGGGTGGCGCGTTGCCGCTCACTCGCACGCGAGGCGATTGGTCAACCGCTGGTTGACCAACTCGGCGTTCGCGTGGCACGCGGGTGGGTTGGAGCGCGGCCGCCCGCGCCCGGGCGCACCCGGTGCAACCGGCTCACCCGCACAAGAGCGCACCGGCCGCCGCGGGTTAAGCGAGTCGCACGCGAAGCGCGAGTTGCTTGACGCGCGGCCCGACGGTGTGCTCGCCGTTCACTACGGCCGGTTGGCCAACTCGGGCGGAGGATCGCCGCCGCCGAGCAACCCCTTCGCCGCCCGGCTCAACGCCGCCATGGCCACGCCGAGCGGCCCCGGCCCGTAGCTCACCCGCGGAATCCCGAGCCGCGCCAACTCCTCCAGCTTCGGCCCACCGGCCCCGCCGAACACGCTGATCGGCCCGCGGATCTTGATCACGAGCTGCTCCAACGTCTCCACGTCGCTCACGCCCGGCACGAACACGACGTCGGCGCCCGCCCCGAGGTACGCGCGGGCGCGCTCGACGGCCTCGTCGAACTCCAGTCCTTCGAGGAACACGTCGGTCCGCGCGTTGATCACCACCGGCACGCCGGCGGCCTCGCCGGCGGCCCGGGCCGCGGCGACCGCGGCGACGTGCGCCTCGACCGGGACCAGCCCACCGCTGCCCGTCGAGTCCTCCAGGTTGCAGCCCACCGCGCCGGCCTCGATCGCGCGCGCCACGGTGGCGCCCGCGTCGCCGAAGCCGCGCTCCAGGTCGGCGGTCACCGGCAACTCGACGGCGCGGGCGACCACGCGCACGGAGTCCAGCATCTCGTCGAGCGGGATCTGCTCGCCGTCCTCGTAGCCGCGGGCGGCGGCGATGGACCAGCTGGCGGTGGCGATCGCGCGCGCTCCGGCGTCCGCGACCACGCGCGCGCTGACGGCGTCCCAGGCGTTGACCAGGACGAGCGGCTCGGGCGCGGCGTGCAGGCGGCGCAGCTCTTCGGCTTTCTCTCGCTGGGTCATGCTCCGGAGCCTTTCAGACGCATCCGGTGGATCGCTCCCTGGCGGATCTCCTTGGCGACGCGGGTCTCGATCGAGAACACCTCGGCCGCCCGCTCGAGGAACGGCTCGCGCCTCACGCCGGCCGGGGTCGGCGAGCCAGATCTCCCCGCGCGCGTCGATCAGCCGCGGCAGCAGCGGGAGCAGCGCCACGCCGTTGCGCGCCTCGTACAGGACGTCGGACGCCAACACCAGGTCCCACGGCGCCCGCGCGACGATCGCTTCGGGCGCGGCCCAGTCCACGCACAACCCTTCGATCGTCAACCCGTTGCGCGCGGCGTTGCGCTCGAGCAGCGTGATCGAGTCCGGGGCCCAGTCCGTGGCGGTCACGCGCCCCCCGGCCGCGGCGGCCGCGAGGCTCACCAGCCCGAGCCCGCAGCCGAGCTCCAACGTCCGCGCACCGCGCAACGCGCGCGCACCCACGACCCGCGCCAGCGCCGTCGCGCTCGGCCACAGCTCCGCCCAGTAGGGCAGGAACTCGTCGCGGGAGAACTCCTCCTCGCTGAGCAGCGCTTCGGCGTCACGCGGGCGCAGCAGGACCAGGTCCCGCCCGGCCACACCGACCACCTCTTCGACCAGATCGTCCACTTGAGCCGTAGGATGGCTCAAATCAGCGCTCCGCCACGCGTCACCAGCATCGACGTCGCGCGCCGAGCCGGCGTTTCGCAGTCGACGGTCTCACTCGTGCTCTCCGGGAAAGCCCGGGGCCGGATCTCCGCGCGCACGGAGGAGGCCGTCCGCGCCGCGGCCACCGAGCTCGGTTACCGGCCGAACGTCGCTGCCCGCGCGCTCCGAACGGGCGTCGCGCGCAGTGTCGCGCTCGTGGTCCCGGACATCACGAACCCGTTCTTCGGCCGCGTGCTGCGTGGCGCGCAGCGCTCCGCGCAGGAGGCCGGCTACACCGTCGTGCTCGTCGACATCGGCAACAACCGCGCCTGGGAGGCCGCGTCGCTGGAGGCCCTGCTCGCCGGCCCGGCAGACGGTCTGCTGCTGTTCGAGGCCGACCTCCCGCCGGGCACGTCCGAGCACGCGATCCAGATCGAGATGTGCGCGGGCAAGGGCTTCCCGGTCGTGCGCCTCGACGTCGAGGCCGGCGTGGACTACGCCCTCGACCATCTGCACGAGCTCGGCCACACCAAGATCGGGCACCTCGCGTCGAACTTCAACGCCCCGACGTTCGACCTGCGCCGCGACCGCATGGCCGCGCGCCTGGGCGGGACGCCGCCGACCGTGCACGCGCCGTTCACGTTCGAGGGCGCGAAGGAAGCCGCGCGCGGGCTGCTCGACGAGGACGTGACCGCCGTGTTCTGCGACGACGACATCCTCGCCGGCGGCATGTACATGGCCGCGCGCGAACGCGGCGTGCGGATCCCGGAGGACCTGTCCGTCGTCGGCTTCGACGACCTGGACTTCGCGCGCGTGCTCGCGCCGCCGCTCACGACCGTCGCCGTCGACGCCGAAGGCCTCGGCGCCACCGCCTTCTCCGCCCTCGCGCAAGACCTCGCGGGCCACCGGCCACCCGACGAGCAGGTCATGCCGGTCTCGCTGAAGGTCCGCGAGTCCACCGCACCGCCGTCCGCGTAGGGCGCGCGCGGCGAGACGCCCGGCGGGCGCGCGCGGCTCAAGTTCTGCCCTTGCAGGCCGACGTCATACGTATTATGCTCATTCGTATGACCAAGACGATCCAGACACGCTTCGCCCTGCCTGCGGCGATTGCGCTCGCGCTGTTCGCGGGCTCTGCGATCGCGAGCCCCGAGGACAACACGTCCCAGCGGGCCATCGTGGTCGCCGGCGCGGCCGCCAACGACAAGGCCGCGCTCACACAGGCGCACGCCGTCGCAGCGGCGACGGATGCAGACCTGAAGGTCGTGAAGACGACGGCCGAGCAGCTCGGCGTCGTGCACATGCTCGCCGCCCGGGGTTACGACACGGTCGTAACGGTCGGCGTCGACCGCCACAGCGCCATCGCGCCGGTGGCGGAGAAGTACCCGCGCGTCCGCTTCGTCGCCGCCAAGGCCAATGGCCTCGGCGCGGCGATGAGCGGCGCGTAGGGCGCGCCTACTGCCTACTTGTAGCGGTAGACGATGCGCCCGCGGTTGAGGTCGTAGGGAGAGACCTCGACCCGGACCTTGTCGCCCGGAAGCACGCGAATGCGGAACCGGCGCATCTTGCCGGCCAGGTGGGCGAGGAGCTCGTGGTCGTTCTCGAGCTTCACGCGGAACAGCAGGTTCGGCAGGGCCTCGGTGACCTCGCCGTCGATTTCCAGCTTTTGCTCTACTGCCATAGACGCCTTTCGTCGGGGGAGCGCGGGCGTGCGAAAAGGGCGCAGCTCGCGCGGACTACTCCATTCTACCCCTCACACCGTGATGTCCTTGCGCGTTTTACCGGTCATGCACACGGCACTCCTCCCCAGCCCGGTCGGACCGCTCTACGTCGAAGTCGAAGACGGCCGCCTGAGCGCGCTCTACACCGCCGAGCACCGGCTCCACGCGCACGCGCAGGCCCCGCGCGATCCCGCCTTCGGCGCCATCCGCGAGCAGCTCGACGAGTACTTCGCCGGCGCCCGCCAGACGTTCGACCTCCCGCTCCACGAGGTCGGCACGCCGTTCGAGAAAGCCGTGTGGGCGCGCCTGCGCACCATCCCGTTCGGCAGCACCGCCACCTACGGCGAACTGGCGCGGGAGCTGGGCAGCGCGGCGAGAGCCGTCGGGCGCGCGAACGGCCGCAACCGGATCTCGATCATCGTTCCCTGCCACCGGGTGGTCGGCGCGAACGGTCACCTGACCGGCTACGCCGGCGGCATCCCGACCAAGCAGGCCCTGCTCGAGCACGAAGGCTTGTTCGCCGGGCGGCCATCGGGGCCGCCCGGCGTCGTGTCCTAACGGAGCGTGGCGTCGAGGGCGCCGCCGCAATGCGGGCAACCTGCCCGCTGTGCGACGCGCTCCTCCGGCCACAGCCGAAGACAGCGAAGGCACAGGATCCTCATATAGATCCTCCTTTCATCACTGAGAGCGCTCCATGGCGCTCGATCAGCACCTACAAGCTTATCGGCCGGCGAGAAGGGAAGCTAAAGACCTATGCTGGCCCACGTGCAAGCAGGCAGCCGCGACCTGGAGCGAGCCGCCGAGGCGCTCGCGTCCCGTCTACCAGAGGAGCTGGGCGTGTACGCCCGGCTCGCCTACAACTACCGCTGGGCCTGGGACCCGGACGGCCCCGCCGTCTTCCGCGACCTGGACCCAGACCGCTGGGAGAAGGTCGCCGAGAACCCGGTGAAGCAACTGCAGGAGGCGTCGACCGCCGGCCTGCAGGCCGCGGCCAAGAATCCGGAGTTGCTGGCGCGGGCCGCGGCCGTCGAGGAACGCGTGACCGCGGACCTCAACCGCCCCGCCCACGACGGCCCCGCGACGACCGACCGGCCGATCGCGTACTTCTCCGCCGAGTTCGGCTTCCACGGCTCGTTCCCGATCTACTCGGGTGGCCTGGGCGCCCTCGCCGGCGACATCCTCAAGGAAGCTTCCGACCGCGCGTGGCCGCTGGCCGCGATCGGTCTGCTCTATCGCCAGGGCTACTTCCGCCAGCGGATCGACAACCGCGGTTGGCAGCACGAGTACTGGGTCGACACCGACCCGGACCGCCTGCCCGCCGCGCTCGTGACCGGCGACGACGGGGAGCCGATCACGGTCGAGCTGAAGATCGACGCGATGGACGTCGTCGCCCAGATCTGGCGCGTGGACATCGGCCGCGTGCCGCTGTTCCTGCTCGACGCCGAGCGCCCCGAGAACTCACAGGCCGCCCGCTGGATCACGAGCCGCCTGTACATCGGCGACGAGGACACGCGCCTGGCCCAGTACATGCTGCTCGGCATCGGCGGCGTGCGCGCGCTGGAGGCGATGGGGATCGAGCCGAGCATCGTGCACCTCAACGAGGGGCACGCCGCGTTCGCCGGGCTGGAGCTGGCCAAGCGCGAGTACAGCGGCCAGGGTTCAGCCTCGGCGCCGCGCTCGAGGTCGCCAAGCAACGCACGATCTTCACCACCCACACGCCGGTCCCGGCGGGGAACGACACCTACCCGGCCCACCAGGTCGAGAAGGTGCTCGAGCACATGGCCGGGACGCTCGGCGTCGAGGCGGCGGAGATCATCAGCCTCGGCCGGACGAACCCCGCGGAGGAGGCCGAGCCGTTCGGGGTGACGCAGTTCGCGCTGCGCACGAGCCGCGCCGCCAACGGCGTCGCCCGGCGCCACGGCGAGGTGGCGCGCGAGATGTGGAACCCGATGTGGCCCGACAAGGCCGTCGACGACGTCCCGATCACGCACGTCACCAACGGCGTGCACATCCCGACCTGGCTCGGCCAGCCGATCTGGAACCTGCTCAACAAGCACCTGGGCGAGGACTGGCTGGACCGCGCGACCGACCCGGCCACGTGGGCGCCGGTCGACGACATCCCGGCCAAGGAGATCTGGGACGTCCGCACGCAGCAGCGCGCCGAGCTGATCGAGTACGTGCGCCATCGCGCCGTGGTCGACCGTCTCGCGCGCGACGAGTCCACGAGCTACGCCGAGGCCGCGGCCGCGTTCGACCCGGACGTGCTGACGGTCGGCTTCGCCCGCCGCCTGGCCACCTACAAGCGGCTGAACCTGCTGCTGCAGGACGTCGAGCGCGCGATGCGCGTGGTCGGCGGCGACCGCCCGATCCAGGTGCTGCTGGCCGGCAAGGCGCACCCGCGCGACGACGCCGGCAAGTCACTCGTGCAGGGCCTGTTCTCCATGAAGCACGCAGGCGGGTTCGCCGGCCGCGTCGCCTACCTGGACGACTACGACCTGCGCATGGCGGCGCATCTCGTCCGCGGCTGCGACGTGTGGATCAACCTCCCGCGCCCGCCGCTGGAGGCCTCCGGCACGTCCGGCATGAAGAACGTCATGAACGGCGGCCTGCAGCTGTCGGTGCTCGACGGCTGGTGGGCGGAGGGCTACGACGGCGGCAACGGCTGGTCGCTCTCCGGCGACGTCGATCACGATCACGGCGCCCAGGACGCCCGCCACGCGCACGAGCTCTTCCGGCTGCTCGAGGAAGAGGTCGCGCCCGAGTACTACAAGACCAGCGCCGACGGCATCCCGCGCGACTGGGTCGCCCGCATCCGCCGGTCGCTGCGCACGCTCGGGCCGGAGTTCGGCGCCGGGCGCATGCTCGAGGACTACGAGCGCAAGGTCTACACGTAGGTCCTCGCCGCTCGGGGCGCGCCGGAGCGGCGCGCCTCAGGGGTTGATGATCGGATCCTCGGTCGGCGTCGGCGTGGCCGACGCGTCCGGGGTCGTCTCACCCTCGACCGTCGGCGACGGCGTCGGCGTGGGCGTGGTCTCCAGCGGGTCCGGAGTCGGCTCCTCGGTGGGGAGCGGGTCCACCGTCGGCACCGGCGTCGGGACGCCGCCGATGCCACCGGGCGGGATCCGCGCGTCGAGCTCCTTGCGTACGTCGGTCCGCAGCTGATTGACGCTGCGGTCGATCTGCGTGTTGACCTCATCGACGCGGTCGTTGACGTTCTGGACCGTGATGTAGAACATCACGGCGAACCCGACCAGGAGCACCAGCGTCGCCACCACGAGCATCCACGGGGCCAAGCTCCGCGCTCCGGCGGAACTTCGCCGTGCAGTACGGGCACTGCGGACCGGTCGCCCACGAGATCCGGGCGCACTGTGGACACACGCGCTGCGGGGGCGCGCCGACTGAACCCTCCATATCTCCCTAGCGTAGCCGCGCTCGACCCGGTGGCCCCGCACCGCGATGCGGGGCCACCCAAACCGCCTACCGGTCTACGGCTTTGACCAATTCAGCGTGAAGGAACCCCCACCGCGGTACCCGTGCCGCTGAAGCAGCCGCGGTGCGCGCCGCTCACGGTCGTGGTGTAGGAGCCGCCGGTCGGGGCGTACGCGAGGCTGCCCGTGCCCACGAGCGAGCCTAGGATGGGCGCGTGCCCACGCTGACACTCCTCCACAACCCGCACTGCCCGACGTCCGTGCACGCCCTCGAAGCACTCGAGGCGGCCGGGCACGAGGTGACGATCCGCAAGTACCTGCTCGTCGCGGAGCGACTGGACGAGGCGGAGCTGCGCAGCCTGGCCGAGCGCCTGCAGGGTGACCCGGTGGACGCGCTCATCCGGCGCGACAAGCAGTACAAGGACCTCGGCCTCGAGGCCGATGGCTGGGACATCGACCAGGTCGTGGCGACGCTGCTCGAGCATCCGTCGCTGCTGCAGCGGCCGATCCTCGACGACGGCACGGCCACGATGATCGGCCGCCCGCGCTCGCGCCCCGCGGACTGGGCCGCGGCCGGGAAGGTCGTCTAAGCGGCGGCCACGGCGGCGGCGGCTTCGATCTCCGCCTCCGCGCGGGCAATCGGGTGGCCGCCGCGCCAGAGCGCGAACGCCACGCCGAGCAGCGCCCACCCGAGCAGCACCGCGATCGGGCCCAGCAGCGCGCGCCGTCGAAGAAGAGCACGCTGCGGACGAGGTCCACGCCCGCGCCGGGCGGAAGGAGGCCGCCGACCGTCCCCCAGAAGCCGGGCAGCAGCGGCCGCGCGAAGGCGCCGCCGGCGGCCGGCTGGGCGAGCAAGCTCGGCACGCCGGCGTTCACGGGCAAGGACTCGGCGGGCGTCTTCCACTTCCCCGGCTTCAGCGCCGACGCCGTCGACGAGCTGATCAAGGGCCGGCGCGCAGCCGCGATCGGCGTCGACACGCTCAGCCTCGACAACGGGCCGTCGACGACGTTCGCCGCCCACGTTAAGTGGCTCGGGGCGGACAAGTACGGCGTCGAGTGCATGAAGAACCTGGACAAGATCCCGGCGACCGGCGCGACCGCGACCGTCGGCGTGATCCCGTGGCAGCAGGGATCCGGCGGCCCGGCGCGCGTCCTCGCCACCTACTGACGAAGGCCTCGCCCGCGGGTGGGTGTGGCTACCCGGCCGCGGGCGACTCCGCCAGCGCCAGCGCGTTGCCGTCCGGGTCCGGCACCTGCACGTGCCGCACCCCGCTCTCGACGTCTCGACCGGCGCGGCGCGATGCCGGCGGCCGCGAACCGCTCGCGCAGCTCGTCCAGGCCGGTGGCGCCGAGCGTCATCCGGCCCGCCCCGGCCTGCGCGGCGTTCGGTTCGATGAACAGGCAGGCGTTGTCGCCGATGTCCCACAGGATCTCGTCGCCGACGCGCAGGGTGGCTCGCAGCCGAAGAAGCGCGTGTACCAGTCGCGCTGGCGTCGAGGTCGGATACGGGCATGCCCGCGTAGAGCGCAGTGATCATGACCCTTTAGACGGGCAGGTTCCGGAAACTCATCGCGTTTAGGCTTGCGGCTTCATGACCGAGTTCCACGGCCGCAACGGTGAGCGTGCGCAACTCGAGCAGCTGTTGGACCGCGCCCGGCGGGGTGAGAGCGCGGTGCTCGTCGTCCGCGGGGAGGCGGGGATCGGCAAGACCGCGTTCCTGCGCTGGGTGGCGGACCACGCGCCCGGTTTCCGGGTCGCGCACGTCACGGGCGTGGAGGCCGAGCTGGAGCTGGCCTACGCGGGGCTGCATCAGCTGTGCGCGCCGCTGATCGCTCGGCTCGCCGAGTTGCCCACACCGCAGCGGGTCGCGCTGGAGGTCGCGCTCGGCCTGGCCGCGGGTGACCCACCGGACCGGTTCCTCGTCGGGCTCGCCGTGCTGAGCCTGCTGTCCGCCACCGCCGAGGAGCAGCCGTTGCTGTGCATCGTCGACGACCTGCCGTGGCTCGACGACGCGTCCGCCAACGTGCTCGGGTTCGTGGCCCGGCGACTGCTCGCGGAGCCGATCGCGCTCGTGTTCGCCGTCCGCGAGCCGAGCCCGCAGCGGCACTTGACCGACCTCCCGGAGCTGTGGCTCGACGGTCTCGACGAGGGGGACGCTCGCGCGCTGTTGGCCACGGTGATCCCCGGGCGGATCGACGAGCGCGTCCGCGAGCGGATCCTGGCCGAGACGCGCGGCAACCCGCTCGCGATGCTCGAGCTGCCGCGCGACGTCAGCCCGACCGAACCGGCCGGCGGCCTCGGCGCCGACGCGCTGTCGAGCGGGGTCGAGGACGAGTTCCGGCGGCGGATCGCCGCGCTGCCCGACGCCACCCGCAGGCTGCTGCAACTGGCGGCCGCCGACCCGGTCGGCGACCCGTTGCTGGTGTGGCGGGCGGCCGAGCGGCTCGGCATCGACCGCCACGCGGCCCAGCTCGCCGCGGAGGCGGGCCTGCTGGAGATCGGCGCGCAGGTGCGGTTCCGGCATCCGCTGGTGCGCTCGGCCGCGTACGCCTCCGCCCCGGTTTCGCAACGGCACACGCTGCACGCCGCGCTCGCCGAGGCCACGGACCCGAACCTCGATCCCGACCGGCACGCTTGGCATCGCGCGCAGGCGGTGGTCGGCCTCGACGAGGACGTCGCCCGCGAGCTCGAACGCTCGGCGGAGCGCGCCCAGGCGCGCGGAGGGCTCGCCGCCGCCGCCGCGTTCCTGGACCGCGCGGCGACGATCACGCCCGACCCCGCTCGCCGCGTGCACCGGCTGCTCGTGGCGGCGCGCACCCTGTACGACGCCGGGCAGCTCGAGGAGGCGCTGGGACGGCTCGTCGCGGTCGAGTCCACCGGCGCGGGCGCGCCCGAGGTCGAGCATCTGCGCGGACAGGTCGCCTTCGACCGGCGACAGTTCGGCGAGGCCGCCCAGTTGCTGCTCAGCAGCGCGCGGCGGTCCACGGACCGCATGATCTACCTCGAGGCACTGAGCGCGGCGATCTGGGCCGACGATCCCGACGCGATCCGTGCGGCGGCCGAAGAGGCGCGACGGCTGCCGCCCGGCACCGAGCCGCAGGACCTGCTGCTCGACGGGTTGGCCGTCCGGCTCACGGACGGCGCGGCGGCGGGCGCGCCGCCGCTGCGCGCCGCGCTGGAGGCGGTGCTGGCGCTGGAGCCGGCGCCCGGCCGGCTCGGCGAATGGCTCTGGCTCACGGGGCTCCGCGGCGCCGGGACGGTCGCGCTGGAGCTGGCCGATGCCGACGCCGCCCACACGCTCGCGTCCCGCCAGGTCCAGGTCGCGCGTGAGCACGGGGCGCTGGTGCAGCTGCAGTTCGCGCTGAACTTCGTCGCGCGCACGCACATCCTGCGCGGGGAGCTGGCCGCGGCCGAGGTGGCGCTGGACGAGGAACGGCGGATCGCCACCGCGACGCGCCGCCCGCCGATCGGGTACACCGCGATGGGCCTCGCGGCCTGGCGCGGGCAGGAAGGGCCCGCGACGGAGGTGATCGCGTCGGCGAGCGGTCGGGGCCGGGTGGCCAACATCGCCGACCACGCCGCGGCCGTGCTCTGGAACGGACTCGGGCGCTACGACCTGGCCCGCGACGCGGCCCAGCGGGCGTTCGCGCGCGACCAGCTCACCTACCGGCTCCTCATCGCTCCCGACCTGGCGGAAGCGGCCTCGCGCACGGGTGACACGGCCCTGCTGGGGGCGGCCCGCGAGGCGCTGGACGCCGCGGCGACGCCGACCGACTGGCTGCTCGGCATGCGCGCGCGGGTGCGCGCGCTCGCCGGTGGCGGGGACGAGGCCGAGCGCCACTACCGCGAATCGCTCGACCGGCTCCAGCGGACGTCACTGCGCGGCGAGCTCGCCCGCTCGCGCCTGCTGTACGGGGAGTGGCTGCGGCGAGAGGGCCGCCGGGTCGACGCCCGCGAGCAGCTGCGCGTCGCCCGCGAGACGCTGATGGCGATCGGCGCCGACGGGTTCGCCGACCGCGCCCGCCACGAGCTCCTCGCCACCGGGGAGAAGGTCCGCAAACGCCGCGACGACACGCGCGACGAGCTCACGCCGCAGGAAGCGCAGATCGCCCGGCTCGCCCGCGACGGCCGCACCAATCCGCAGATCGGTGCCGAGTTGTTCCTCAGCCCGCGGACGGTCGAATGGCATCTGAAGAAGGTGTTCACCAAGCTCGGGATCAGCTCCCGGCGGGCGCTCCGCGACGCGCTGCCGGACCGAGACCTCGCGTACTCCGTCTGAGCCACCGCACTGCCCTGAGCGTCGCGACCTGCTGGGCGTTGCCCTGCTCCCGCTCACGACCGCCGACGAGCGGCCTCCTCGTCGTCGAGTGACCGGAGCACGCGGAAGCGATCGATCTGCGCCGGATCACGATCGACGACCTGGATCGGCGGCCACGTCCACTGCCAGACGCTGATCCCGGGCGTGCGCGAGAACGTGATCGGCCCACGCGTCCCCTCGACCCTCACGGCCGACCAGGCGTCGCAGCGCAGCCGCTCGGCCAGCGCCAGGATCGTGTCGTAGCCCTCGAAGGCGACGAAGGACGGCGCTTCGCCCAGCCGCTCACGCAGGGCCGCCTCGACGCGGGCGCCGAGCGGGCTGAGACGCTCGGGCAGGTAGCGCAGGAACGGGATCGCGGCGCCGTCCTCGCCCAGCGCCGTCGCCCATTCGGGCAGCTCCGGTTGCCCGGCGGGAGCACCGATCAACACGTCGGCGAGGCGCGGATCGCGGCGGACGGTCTTGACGATCGACGTCGCCGGCTCCGGCGTGCCGGTCAGCAGCAGCAGGGCGGTCGCGCCGTGCTCGACGAGCGCATCGCCCACGGCGGCCGGCTCGAGTTCGACGAGCGTGCCGCCGCGGGGCGCGAGGTGCTCGCGCAGGATGCGGATCCCCGCGGTCCAGTAGACGCTCGGCGTGACCGCCACGGCGATCCGGCGGTGTCCCGCGCCGAGGAGGAAGTCCGCGTAGAGCGTCCAGCCGCGCGACTGCGCCGGGGCGATCCGCGCGACCCAATCGGTCGGCTGGTCGGTGAGCGCGTCGAGCACGGCGGACGAGCACAGGAACGGCAAGCCGAGCGCGTCGGCCCGCGCAGCGGCGGCGCGAGCGACGACGCTGTGGTACTCGCCCGCCACGGCCGCGACGCCCAAGCCGGCCAGCTCCTCGACCGCCGCCGTGGCCCGCTGTGGATCGCCCGCGGTGTCCCGGACGACCAGCTCGGCATCGACCTCCGCCGCGGCGAGCTCGAGCCCGGCGAGCAGGTGTCGCCCGGCCGCGACCCAGCCGGGCGGCGTGAGCGGGACAAGGGCACCGATCTTCATGCCGGGATCCTCGCCGCAACCGCGGGCCTCGACCAGTGGCCTGGGCGCCGACCTGCACCAAGATCCGGTCAGTGTCGCGCACGGTGATCTCGGGCATGACGC
>CAVRTQ010000010.1:0-356139 GCA_963724195.1 uncultured Solirubrobacteraceae bacterium
TCGCGAGAATGCCGCTCTCGTCGTAGTCGCCCTCGTCCGGAGGGTCCTCGCCGTACCGGTTCCGCGACACTGCAGATGGGCTCCGGCTGGGCTGAAGCATCAGCCCGGCGGCGAACCTCGCCACGCATCGTCGGGGCGCGCGCTCGCCCTACGAGAGATAAACGAGCCGCCGACTGGATGAGGGCGTCGACGAGCTCGTCGCGCGCATCGAGGCCCTGGAGGAAGCGACACCGCAATCATTTGGCCGTGGCGTAAGCCGTCGCTTGACGGAGGAACCGACCGCGACGGCGGTCGATGGTCGCCCTAACGCTTGACGGTGTCGTCGGGCTCGACGCCCTCGACAACCGCCACGTCGAGGTGACTGAGGTCCTCCACCTCGTGCTCGATTGCACTGCCGGCGTCGCTCTCGCGTTGACGATCCTCCTTGCGGACGCTCTTCGCCTGGCGCTTTTCGCGCACCTTCGCCTCGCGGTTCAACTTTGCGAACGTCGTCTTCTTTTTGCCAGCCAAGGTTGATCTCCAGGTCGTGCAGCAAACGCGCACCCACTAGGCACGGCGGCGACGCGCCGAGCACGCTTCTCCGGTCGGCGGACGCACGACCTTCCCGAAGAGGCTAGCCACGTCCACCCCGAACGCCTCCTGAGGCGTACCGAGCCGAGGCGTCGCTCCGGCTACCGGAGGCGAGGGACGGCTTCGCATCGTCGACCGCCAGTTGCCGCACGGCGGTTCTCCGCTCGTCGGAACCGTCGACAAGCGCTCCTTCGTCGAACGCAGCGGTCCGTGCGTAGCCTCGTCGCATGGGCGAGCTGTTGAAGGCCAATCTGACCGAAGGTGAGCGACTGCTCTTGATCAGCGGTCTCCGGGAGTGGGGCGGCCCAGCGGAGGCCGCCAATACAGACCCCGCACCCAGCCGCTCCGGGCCGAACCGACGCCATCGTGGGAGACGCCTGCGCCGGCGGGCAAGCTGAGCCGCGGCGCTCGACCCGGTTGTCGCGTGGGCGCGGGCGGACCCGTCGCAAACCCGCCATACGTTCCCGGGCCGGCGCAGCGTTGGCATTTACGGGCTTCGTACGACTACGAGCGTGCAAGAGAACGCGGTGAGTGCCAGCGTCAGCAAAGCGGTGAGCAGCACGAGTCGTGTTTCGCCGTGCGCGGTGCCGCCTCCGCGGCGATGGTGGTGCACCGCGGCGAGGCTGACGAGGACGCCGAGGACGAGGAACCAGGGCTCGTAGAAGAGCAGGTCCCAGAGGAACTGCGCGGTTTGATCGCGCTGCGCCCAGCCATCAAACCGGAGGTCAAGGACGCCGAGGGCGTGGAGCGGCTTGGTCACGTATGCCGTGAGCGCGTGCGCCATGGCATACGCCGAGCCGGTAATCGCGGGGACGAGCAACAGCCAGCGAGGAACCCGCAGGCCCCACGGCCGCACGAGCGCCAAGGCGCCGATGCCGACGAGCAGGATGCCTACCCCGGCGACGAGGCTGGCCCGCCGCATGGCCGCCGGGTCCTCGAACGTACCCGCTATCCCGACGGTCCCGCCGAGTCCGTGATAGCCGCGGACCGCGACCGCGTAGCCGGCCGCCCAGACGAAGGCGGCGTAGCCCGTCCACGCGAGCGAACGCCCCCGCAAGGGGCTCGCGAGCGCACGGGCCGTGGCCCGTCGCTCAGCGGCCGGCGCCGGGACGCAGCAGCGATCGCCCATCGGCCGGCGAGCACCCGGATACATCGCACGGCTCACGATCGAGTCCGCGCCAGTGCGTGGTGCAGCTTGTCTGGATTGCGTACGGCGTCGATGCGGGTGATCCGGTCGTGCTCGACGACGAAGGACACGACCATCGGATGTCCGTCGGTGCCGGCGATCGTGAGCCCGAGACGGCCGTTGACCGCGACCGGGGTCGGCTGCCGGCGCGATCGCCGGCTTGCGCCGGAGCGCCAGCCACGCGCGAGCGACTCGATCCGCTCCCTGCAGCGGCTTGCGCGCGGCGGTGGCCCGGCCACCGCCGTCGGTCGTCCAGATCACCTCCGGGTCGAGCACCGTGATCAGCTCGGCCAGGTCGCCGTCGGCGATCGCGTCGGCGAACGCCCGCACCGCATGGTCGTGTTCGGCGCGAGTCGCCTGGAACCGCGGTCGCTGTTGTGCGATGTGGCGGCGTGCCCGCGACGCGAGTTGGCGGACGGCTTGTGGCGTGCGACCGACGACGTCGGCGACCTCGTCGAAGGGGACGTCGAAGACGTCGTGGAGCACGAACGCCGTGCGTTCGGCGGGTGAGAGCTGCTCGAGCAGTGCGAGCATGGCGTAGCTCACCGATTCGTCGAGCGTGACGCGGTCGGCCGGGTCCTCCGGGGCCGCGGACGACAGCAGCGGCTCAGGCAGCCACGGGCCGACGTACGTCTCGCGCCGCACCCGCGCGGAGCGCAGCGCGTCCAGCGCCAGGCGGGCCACGACGACGGTCATCCAGCCGTCGAGGTCGCAGACCGACTCGGGCCCGGTCCGCTCGAGTCGCAGCCAGGCCTCCTGCACGATGTCCTCGGCCTCGCTCAGATCGCCGAGCTCACTGTACGCGAGGCGCAACAGTCGCGGGCGCATCTCGGCGAAACGCTGCTCGACCGTCATGCCGCGATCCGATGCCCGAGGATGAGCGACCAGCCGTCCGTCCCGCCCCGCACGGTCGGAGCCCACCCGGTCGTCTCGCGCAACCGCGCGCTCGAGACGCGCTGCGAGCGCGCGATCGCCTCGACCGCGCACGGCACTTCGTCGAGTGCCGGACGCAGGGCTCGGCGACCGACGGCGGCGCCGAGCGCGGCGTCGATCTCGGCGCGCGTCGGTGGGCTGGTGTCGGCCACGTTGTAGACGCCGGCCGGCGCGGCGATCGCGCTGGTCACCGCGGCCGCGGCATCGTCGAGCCATACGGTCGCCCGATACGCCGAGCGCCGTCCGAGGCTAGGCGAGATACCCGCTCGCGCGGCCTGGATGTCGGCGCGCGTGAGCTGGCTGTCCGGCCCGACGAACAAGCCGAAGCGCAGCACCACCAGCTCGCCGCCGAAGAGCTGCTTGGCGTTCGCCTCCGCGACGAGGGCGGTCTCCGTCGGGCCGGTGGCGTGCACCGGCGCGTCCTCGTCGAGCCAGTGGTCATCTCCGTCCGCGTAGACGAACGCCAAAGACTCCTGAACCAAACGCGGGACGCTGACGGCCTCGGCGGCACGGGCGACAGCGGCCGACGCCTCGCGCCGCAGCCGGTCGTTCTCGTCCCACGCCCCTGGCGCCAGGAGGGCGTCCGACCGGGGATGTGCGTGAGCAGGTTCACGACCGCATCCGCCGTGGCGAACGCCGGGAGTAGCGAGTCGGAGGCGAACACGTCGGCCTCGACCGCTCGTGCGCCGAGGCCTTCGACCACCGCGCGGCCGTCTGCCGATCGAGTGATGCCCACGACCCGGTGTCCGGCCGCGACGAGCTGTTGCACGACCCGCCGGCCGATCACGCCTGTCGCTCCAGTGATGACGATTTCGCTCATGCCGTAGTGACGAGGTAGTCGGCACGAGCGTGACACGCCCGCGAGCTTGGGGAGCGAGTCACACCCGCAGGGTCCGTCTCGTCATTGGCACGAGAACACCAAAGGAGACCGATGAACCCTCGAAGCGACACCCTGAGCCTCGGCGACGTCATCACCGACGCGGCCGGATTCCTCGCCGCCCTCGGCGCCGGGACGATGATCCTCTTCCCCCTCGCGATCCCTGGCCTTGCCCTGATCGTCGTGCCGCTGATGCTGCTGGCCGCCGCCGTCGGGCTGCTGGTCGCCGTAGCAGCCGTGCCTGTCCTGACCCTCGTCGCGCTGCGGCGCGTCGCTCGGCCATCCACCACCGACCACAAGGTCCGGGCATGACCGAATCCCAGCACGCGCGCCGCTGGCTCATCCTGGCCGCGGTTGCGCTCGCCCAACTCATGATCGTCCTCGACGTCACCGTCGTGAACATCGCCCTCCCGTCGGCGCAGGCCGACCTCTCGTTCGGCGACAACTCGCGCCAGTGGGTGATCTCCGCCTACGCACTCGCGTTCGGGTCATTGCTCTTGCTGGGCGGACGGATCAGCGACCTCGTCGGTCGCAAGCGGGCGTTCGTCATCGGTCTGCTCGGCTTCGCGGGCGCGTCCGCCGCCGCCGGGGCGACGCCGAGCTTCGAACTGCTGGTCGCCGCCCGTGCCCTGCAGGGCAGCTTTGCAGCGCTTCTCGCCCCGACCGTGCTTTCGATCCTGACAACGACGTTCACCGATCCCCAGGAACGAGCCACGGCGTTCGGCGTATACGGCGCGATCGGCGGCTCCGGCGCCGCGCTCGGCCTGCTGCTCGGCGGCGCCCTCACGCAGCTGCTCGACTGGCGCTGGACGATGTACGTGAACGTCGCGTTCGCGGTGCCCGCGGCGCTCGCCGCCGCCCGGCTGCTGGACAGCCGGCGCCCGGCGACGCGTCCACGGATCGACGTGCCGGGCGTGCTGCTCGGCGTGAGCGGACTGTTCGCGCTCGTGTACGGATTCGCCAACGCACAGATGCACGGCTGGGACGCTCAGCTCACGGTCGTGCCGCTGGCCTACGGCGTCGCGGCGCTGGCCGTCTTCGTCGCGGTCGAGCACCGGGTCGCCCATCCGCTGCTTCCGCTCACCGTGGTGCGCGACCGCAACCGCGGCGCGGCGCTCCTGGCGATCGGCATCACCGGGCTGACGATGTTCGCCACGTTCTTGTTCCTCACCTACTACCTCCAGCAGACGCTCGGCTTCTCCCCGATCCGCACCGGGCTGGCGTTCCTCCCGATGGTGGTCACGGTCATAATGACCGCGACGATCGCCTCGACCCGGCTGCTGCCGCGCGTCGGCCCTGGACCGCTGGTGCCGTTGGGTCTTGCCCTTGCTGCTGCCGGCGTCGCCTACCTCACCGGCATCGACACCGACTCCACGTACGTGCGCGCCGTCCTCCCCGGCATCCTGGCTTGCGGCGTCGGGTTCGGACTGATCATGCCACCATCGCTCGCCACCGCCACCCACGGGGTCGCGGTCGCAGACGCTGGAGTCGCGTCCGCGCTTGCGAACACGTCGCAGCAGACCGGCGGTTCACTCGGCTTGGCGCTGCTGTCCACCGTCTTCGCCAGCGCCGTCAGCGACTTCGCCCCAGCCGCGGGCACGCCGGACGCCGTCGCGCAGATGGAAGCAGCGGTGCACGGGTCCACCGTCGTCTTTTGGTGGGCGGGCGGCATCCTCGCCGTGGGCGTGCTCGCCACCGCGTTGCTATTCGACCGCCACCGGATCCCGGCGCCCGATCGCGCGCTCGAAGCGGCACGCTGAGACCCGACGGTGTCTGCCCATCGAGACGCGCCTCGTTCAGTGCTGGCCTCCGCGCGCCCCGGTCATATCGGACACGTTCGTGAAGCGAGCGCATCAGCGCGAGAGCTCACCATGATTCGCGCCTGCACGCCGAACCAAGCGGCAGCGCCGTCACCGCGACGGCGCTGCCAGGAAGCTGCTCAGCAGCGCGAGTCGTCGACGTCGACGCGCGTCCTTCTCACGGACGGGGCGCACGTCAGCGTTCGCGTGTGGATCGAGATGGATGGTCGCCGCGGTGTGAGGCACCCGTCAGGTCACGGCGCCGTCCGCTTGCCGGGGGAGACCGCGCCGCATTCGTAGGCGAGGATCACGGCGTGGATCCGGTCGCGTGCGCTGAGCTTCGTCAGCACGTTGCGGACGTGGCTCTTGACCGTCGTCTCCTCGACGGTCAGCGCGGCGGCGATCTCGCGGTTGGAGCGCCCTTGGGCGATGAGCAGGAACACCTCGAGCTCGCGTGGCGTGAGGTCGGCAAGCCGGGGATCCGGGGAGGAGCTCAGGATCGGCTGCTCGACCACCCGCTCGATCACGCGTCGTGTCACCGCGGGTGAGAGCAGCGCGTCGCCGAGGGCGACGACATGGATCGCGCGCAGCAGATCCTCGGGGGTGCTGCGCTTGAGCAGGAAGCCGCTGGCGCCGGCGCGCAGCGCGCCGACGACGTACTCGTCCTCGTCGAAGGTCGTGAGGATGAGCACGCGAGCGTCGGGCACCCGTGCGATCAGCTCGCGGGTCGCGGTGATGCCGTCCATCTGTGGCATTCGGACGTCCATCAGCACGACATCGGGGTGGTGGTGTGGCGCGCGGCGCAGCGCGATGTCGCCGTCCTCGGCCTCGGCGACGACGTCGAGCGTCGGGTCGCTGGAGAGGATCAGGCGCAGGCCGCGGCGGACGAGGTCGTCGTCGTCGACCAGCATCACGCGGATCGCGCCGTTCGCTTCGGTCACGGCGCGCTCCGGCGGTAGGGCAGCGCCGCGCGGACCTCGAAGCGGTCACCGACGCGGCGGGCGTCCAGCGTGCCGCCGAGCAGCGCGGCGCGCTCTCGCATCCCGGTCAGGCCGTGGCCGCCCGTGGTCCGCGCCGTCGCGCCGTCGGCGACGGGGTTGGCCACTGTGAGCGTCAGCACGCCGTCGCGGCACTCGAGCGTCAGCTCGGCGGCGCCGGTTCCGTGGCGCGCGGCGTTGGTCATCGCCTCCTGTGCGATGCGATAGGCGGCGCGATCGATCGGTGGCGGCAGTCGCAGCTCAGGGCTCGTGCGGTCGCGCAGCGAGAAGTCCAGGCCGGCGGCCTGGTGGCGCTCGACGAGCGCGGCGATGCGGTCGATGCCGGGCAGCGGCTCCAGGTCGGCCGGCGCGCCATTGCGCAGTCCGCCCAGGATCGCGTCGATGTCCTGCATGCTCTCGCGCGCGATCGCCTCGATCGTCGCGATCGCCTCGCGGCTGCGCTCCGGCTGAGTGTCCTGGACGAGCCGCGCCGCTCCGGCTTGGATGAGGATCGAGTTGATCGCGTGCCCGGCCGAGTCGTGCAACTCGCGAGCGATCCGCGTTCGCTCCTCGGCAACCGCGAGGCGCTGCTCGCGCGCGACACGCTCGCGCTCCTGCGCGGCCCGCTGCCGTGCCAGGCGTCGGCGATCGCCGACGATCCAGCCGCCCGCCCACAGGAGCGCGGTGATCGCGTACTCGCCCGGCTCGGGTTCGAAGCGAGCCCAGGCCACGGCGACGAACGCCGCGAAGGCGGCGATGCAGCCGATCAGGATCAAGAAGGCGTCCTGCCTGCGGTCGCGCTCGGCGAGCGCGGCGAGGACGATCGCCGGAGCGGGCGCGGTCAGCACTGCGTAGTCGAGCGCGACGAGCGCCACCGTGCCGCCGAGGACCGCCGCCAGCGCGGCTCGCGGCGCCCGGTGACGCGCCAGCAGCGGGAGCGTGGCGAGCAGGCAGACGACCACGCCGACCACGTCGGCTCCTCGCGCCTCGCCGGCCTTCGCGCCGAACGCCTGGCTGGCCATCTGCCCGACGGGAACGCGAGCACGGCAGCCGTCAGCGCGGCGTCGAGCGCGAGTTGGCGCGAGCTCGGCGCGGACCTGGTCATGGACACGAGGCGGAGCCTAGTGCCGCGCCGGCTGCCCGGACACCTCCCACGGCAGGAGGCGTCTCCTCCCGCGGGAGGAGACCGAGGATCCGTCGAGCGGACGTTTCGCGCGGACCGCGGCCGACCTAGCTTCGCCGGTCATGCGAACGACACCGATCTCTCCCCCGCCGGTCGACCGCACCGGGCGCTGGCTCGCCAGCCTCACCCGCTGGGTGCTCGCCCACAAGCGCCTGGTCGCGGTCGGCTGGCTCGCGCTCACCTTGGTCGGGTTCTACGGCGCCGCGAAGGTCACTGACGCGCTCAACGAGAACTTCACGATGCCCGACAGCGCGAGCACCATCACGAACGAGCGGATCGTCAGTCGCTTCGACTCGGGCGGCGCAACCCCGCCGCTCGTCGCCGTCGTCACGCTGCCACCCGGAACGACGGCAAGCGCTCCGGCGGTCCGCGCCGACCTGCGGGCACTCGAGCAGGACCTCGCGCGCGCCGTCCCCGGCGCTCGCATCGCGTCCTTCGGCTCCACATCCGAGCCGGCCTACGTCTCAGACGACGGCCGCACCACGTTCGCGATCGTGCATCCGCCGTCGACCGTGGTCGAAGACGCCGGGCCGAGCGGGAACGAGATCAGCGACGCGACGCTGGCGCGCGCCGAGCAAGCCGCCGCCGGCGCGCGCGTGGGCGGCGCCGAGGTACGGCTCACGGGTGCCGCGCTGCTGGCCCGCGAGGCGCCAGGCGAGAGTGGCGGTCCCAGCTTCCTGAACGAGACGCTCATCGCCGGCGTCGGGGCACTGATCGTGCTGGTGTTCGTCTTCGCGTCCGCACTCGCCGTCGTACCGCTGCTGATGGCGATCGTCGCGATCCCGGTCACGCTGCTGGCCGTCTGGGGGCTCACCGCGCTGACCGAGGTCAACTTGGTCGTCGTCTTCCTCGTCTCGCTGATCGGCCTCGGCGTCGCGATCGACTACGCGCTCCTGATCGTCATGCGCTGGCGTGAGGAACGAGAGCGCGGGCGAAGCAACGAGCAGGCGATCGTGCACGCCGCCGGAACCGCCGGGCGCGCCGTGCTGTTCAGCGGCACCACCGTGGCGATCGGACTGCTCTCGGCGCTCGTGCTGCCGGTGCCGTTCCTGCGCTCGATGGGCTACGGCGGCCTGCTCATCCCGCTCGCGTCCGTCGCCGTCGCGCTGACGCTGCTGCCCGTCGTGCTCGCGACGGTCGGGCCGGTCGCCGACGCCCGCCGGCTGCGACGCACCGACCGCGCCGAGCGGCACTGGGCCGCCTGGGCGCGCCTGGTCATCCGCCACCGCGTCGCCGCCGCGCTCGGCGGCACGGCCGTGCTCGTCGCGCTCTGCATCGTCGCGCAGGGCATGCTGCTCGGCAGCCCTGAAGCACGGTCGCTCGGCGGCACCGGCGACCCGAAGGCCGCGCTCGAGCAGCTCGATCGCTCCGGCATCGGCGCCGCGCCGCTCGCGCCCATCGAAGTCCTCACCCCGGCCGCCCGCGCGGACGACACCGCCGCCCGCATGGCGGCGGTCGACGGCGTCCGCGCCGCCAGCGCACCGCGCGGCGCGTGGCGAGCCGATGGTCACGCGGTCGTCGAAGTCCTCCCCCGCAGCGACACCAACTCGCAGGCCGGACGTGAGGCGGTCGACGCCGTGCGCGACGCCGCCGCCGCGCTGCCCGCGACGACGGTCGGCGGAGGCACCGCGGAGACGATGGACTTCGTCGACGGCGTCTACGGCTCCTTCCCGCTGATGCTCGTGCTGATCTCGGTCGTCACGTTCGTGCTGCTCGCACGCGCGTTCCGCTCCATCGTGCTGCCCGCGAAGGCGATCGCGATGAACCTGCTGTCGGTCTTTGCGACCTGGGGCGTGATGACGCTCGTCTGGCAGCACGGGGTCGGCACCGAGCTGCTGTTCGGCGTCGGCCCCTCCGGAGCGGTGCTGTCGTGGGCGCCGGTGATCGTGTTCGCGTTCATCTACGGGCTCTCGATGGACTATGAGGTGTTCATCCTCGCCAGGATGCGCGAAGAGTACGACCGCACCGGCTCCACCGACGAGGCGGTCGTGCGCGGGATGGCCGGCACCGGGCGGCTCGTGACCAGCGCGGCGCTGATCGTCTTCCTCGCGTTCGCCTCGATGGCAACCGCCGGCGACACAGACCTGCAGGTGCTCGCCACCGGACTCGCCGCAGGCGTCCTCATCGACGCGCTCATCGTGCGCTCGCTGCTCGTCCCCGCCACCGTCTCGTGGCTCGGCCGCTGGAACTGGTGGATGCCCGAACGCGGCCGACGGCTACTGCGCCTGCCCGCGGTCATACCGGCCGCCGAGTCATGAACACCAGCTCAGCTCGGGCACCCGGCGACAAACACTAAGCGTTGGATTCCGCGCGGATGATGGCGCGACCCCGCGCGGCGAGGAACGCTTCGGCGTTGTCGCGCCACAACATCGACGGCCGAGTTGGGCGACGTCGTTCCACTCGAGCACCTCGTCAGCGGCGGCATCGTCCTCGAAGTAAGACCAACCCCGATGATCGGCTCACCGCTCGGATCAGGCGCAGCACGGGTGCGTTGACAAGCAACGCTTCCGGCGCCGAGAAAGACGCGAGTTCGTCGATAAACGCTTCGTTCTGAGGGTCCGTTCGTCGAAGAGTTGCTCCTTCCGAGCGGGTTTGAACACCCGGCGAGGACGAGCCACGACGACCTTCAGGGTTTGACGGTCGTTCAGGCACTCCAGAAGCGCGCAGACTCGATCGCGGGGCTCGCCGTCGAGGGCTCAGAGTCGACTACCGACGTCACTTCGGGGCGCCGCGTCTCGTCCCGCTACTGCGTACGTCCGGGCGTATGAGCAAGAGATCCGCATCGTTCGTTTCCCCAGACGCGACGAAACCAGCGCGACGGAACAGCGACAACGCCTCGGCGCTCGGGGAGACAACCAGTCGCGCGTAGGAGCGTTCCTCGGCCGCAGCGATGACCTCAGCCAGCAACGCCGAGCCGACACCACGATTGCGGCTGGGTGCGCGCACGAACAGATTGCCGACATAGCCCCACCGCGAGTCTTCTCGCCCCGGCTTCGGCATGCGTCGGTACTCGAGCAGGGAAGCCATACCAATCGGGCCCGTCGACCGCAACCGCCAGCCACGTAGTTCGGCGCTCGCCTTCCGCCGCCAACCAAGCGGCCACCCGTCCAGCGAAGTCCGGTTCTGGCGCGATGTCGGCGACCCACAGTGCACGAAGCTCCGCAAGGGCGGGGGCATCGGCAGTGCCGGCCACCCGCACCACCAAGTCGCACAAGTCAGACGACATTCCCTCCATCTTGCCCAGGAATACGACATGGAGCCCGGAACCGTGATCCTGCTGTCGCTGGACTCGGACGAGGCGCAGGGCTTCGACTTCCTCGACGGAGGCACGGCGCAGTTCCGGATCGCGCCAGAAGCGCTTGCCGCGCGTGACTTCTCGCAGGCGGTCGCGGTCGCCGCGAGAATCCGGCCGGCCGGGCGCCGGGAGAGGTGGCTCTCCGCCCGGGTGGTATCGGTCATGGCAGGGTCGATGCGAAACCGAACGCAGGGAACAGCTCGGGGTACGCGAACACGGTGATCTCCGAGATCGCGGCGTTGGACAGTCCCAGGACAACGAACCCGAAGCTTCGATACCGGCTGTCTCCCCGAGCTCTCAGATAGGCGGCCGCCGCCGGCTGCCGGTTGGCGCAGGTAGGCACGAGCCGCCAATCACCTGTCCGGTCACGACCCCAGCCGCGGCGGAACTCATCCACGACCGCGTCGCGCCCCTCGAACCACACCGCTCGTGGCGGCATCGTGAAGCGCGCCGTCTCGCCGAGCAAGTGGGCCAGAGCGTCGGCATCGGCGGCTTCGTGGGCGGCGATGTAGCGCCTGAGCAGCCGGTGCTCCTGCGCGGTCGACGGCTGCGCGGACCAGTCGTGGCGGTCCTCGGGCGTGTTGCGCTGCAGGGATGCGCGAGCTCGCTGCAGCGCACTGTCGACGGCCGCGACCGAGCAGTCGAGCACCGCGGCGATCTCGGGGCCGGTCCATCCCGACACCTCGCGCAGGAGCAGGACCGCGCGTTGTCGGGGCGTGAGGAACTGGATGGCAGCGAGGAAGGCGAGCGACACGGTCTCCTTCGCGATCGTCAGGGTCTCGGGATCGGCCTCCTGGAGGAGCGCGTCGGGGTAGGGCTGAAGCCAGGCGACGTCCGGATATTCGGGAGCGTCGATCTCGCCCGGACGCTGCAGCTGATGAGGAAGCGCTCTGCGTCGACTGCGCCGGAGGTGGTCGAGGCAGGTGTTGGTCGCGATCGCGTACAGCCACGCACGAAACGTCGAGCGATGCGCAAACGAGCACCGACCGTTCCACGCTCGCAGGAGCGTCTCCTGCACGAGGTCCTCGGCTTCGTCGAACGAGCCGAGCATCCGGTAGCAGTGGATGTGGATCTCCCGTCGGTAGCTCTCGGTGAGTCGACTGAACGCGCCTTGATCGCCATCGAGAGCGGCTGTGACGAGCCGGTCGAGCTCGTCGCGTTCAGGCTCACGCACCCGCGTCTGCCTCGAAGGCGCCGAAGGTCAGGGGACCCGCGGGTTCATACGTGTGGACGACGACGCCCGACTCGGATGTCCTGGAGCCAATCAGCCGCAGAGCCTTGGGGGGAAGCCCGTCGCCGAAGAGGCGTTCGCCCGCGCCCAGCAGGACCGGGAACACCCAGACGCGGTACTCGTCGACGAGACCCTGACCGATGAGCTCCCGCGCGAGCTGGCGGCTCCCGTGGACCTGGAGCTCGCCGTCGCCGTCGGCCTTGAGACGTGCGATCTCAAGACCAAGCTCGCCGGCGACGACCGTCGCTGGTCCCCACGCCGGGTCGGTGAGGGTCTTCGATACGACGTACTTAGGCAACGCGTTGAGGTGCTGGGCGACCACGTCGCTCGGGTCGGTGATGTGGGGCCAGTACCCCGCCAGCATGTCGTAGCTCTTTCGTCCGAGGAGGATGCCGTCAGCCTGCTGGATCCATTCGACCATGAACCCTGCGGTCGACGCATCCGCGTGGGGAACCAACCAGCCGCCCAACTCGAAGCCGCCACTGCGGTCTTCGTCGGGGGCTCCGGGGCTCTGCATCACGCCATCCAGCGACACGAACGTCGTCAGCACCAGCTTTCGCATACCTACTCCTTTGAACTCGGCGATCTCCTAGGTGATGTGACGTCGTCGTTCGGGCGATCCCATCGGTCATCGGGGAATCGATCGCTACTCGACATAGCGGCTGCGTGTCACGTCCGCGTCGGCGGACAGGCGCCGGTACCGCACCCCGACCACACCGCTCGCGTACGCCTTGTGCCAGACAAGCCCGAAGTCCGCCGGACCCGCCAAGCCCCCGAACACGGGGAGACCGGCGCCGATCGCGACCGGGTGCACCTTCAACCAGTACTCGTCCACCAGGCCGAGCCGGACGAATGCTTCGATGGTCCGAGCTCCACCGAACACGACCATGTCCCCGCCCCTCTCGTCGCGCAGCTGCGCGACCTCGTCGGCGATCGGTCGCGACGCGATGCGCGAGTTCTTCATGCTCGCGCGGGTCATCGCGGTCGAGAACACCACCTTCGGCGTGGCGAGCATCCAGTTCGCGAACTCCACGAGCTGCGGCGCTCCAGACCGATCGGCGGCCCGTGCCGGCCACGCCGCGGCAAAGCTCTCGAACACCACCCTGCCCGCCAGGATCGTGTCGGCGGCTCGGCGGAGATCGCAGGTGAAGTCACGATCCATCTCATCGTCGTCGACGAGCCAGTCCAGGTCCCCCGACGGGCTACCCATGAACCCATCCACGGATGTGTTGACGAACACGATCACCTTGCGCACGACCACGCCTCCAACGTCGCGGCGCCCCGATGGCGCCGTCATACCGATACGACGTCGAGGAGCACCGAACCCCATCGCCACGAGCGACTGCCCGGAGCCCACGGAGCGGCCCCGGTCGCGTCAGACCGTCGATCTTGCGGGGTCGCGATCGATGCCGGTGCATGTATCAGCCACGGACGACCAGGCGCAGGACTACTTCATCGCGCTGGGCGGCCCGGCGCAGGATCCGGATCGTCTGGACGGGGACCAAGACGGGATCGCCTGCGAGTCGCTGCCGTGTCCGTGCAACCCCACGAGCACGCCGAGTGGGGGCGGTACACCGCCTCCGGTGATGCCGACCCCGACGCCTGCGCCGACGTCAACCCCAGCGCCGGCCCCCAGCCCGCTCCGACCCAGCCACCTCGCCCGATGGCCATCTCGCTCGTCCGCGGCGCAGATCGTGCGTCGTGATCGACGGCGTGAGCCCGATGAGCGCCGACGGCGATCGGCCGCGGGCCGGGACGTCTACGCGCGCGAGAACGGCCTGCCCACACATGCCGAACTCGCCGCGCCACCCGACATCGAGTAGACGGGCGTCTCAACACTGCGGCGGCGCTCAGCCGACTGGCAAATGAGCGGAACCGTCGAGAAGGACCACTTCGGTGTGTTGCTTCCGTGCAGCGTCCTGGGCAACGCTGGCGCGACCGACGTCAGCCATCCACTGGCGCCCATACCGGAGCGCCTACGAGAACGCTCACGCATGGACCCACGGCAACGCGCACGCGGACATGTCGGGGCGCCGACCGCAAGCACGTCGGACCGTGCCGGCCCTGCGGGCGATCAGCTGGCCTGCCGATCCGGCAGGTCAGTTCGGGAACCTGCAGAAAAAGCGCCAACTACACGTGGCCGCCGGTGGTGATCGCGAGCCTTGATTGAACGCGACGCGGCGTGGAAGCCTCGTCCATCGGTCCGGAACGGATTACCGCCGCGCTGGAACCTCCGGCGCTGCGCCCACCCGTGGGGTCGCCCGTCGCGGCGCCGCCACCCGCGTGGGGAGCGCTGTCGCGCGCGCAGGTCCTCACGCTGCAGCAGAGCGCCGGCAACCAGGCGATCGCACGGCTGCTGCGGCCCGGTGCGGCCATGCTCTCGCGAGTCAAGATCGCCCTCCCGGACGGGAGCATGGTCCCCAAGCCGCCGGACAGTGCCCTCCACGTCCACCAGAACCAGAAGGACGCGCTAAAGACCAAGACCATCACCCGCCTCACCTACACGCTGGCCGACGGCGAGAAGACGGTGATGGTCCGAACGGTCCTGCAGGCGAACGGCTGCCTGCCATCGGAGATCGACACACCGGCGAACAAGCGGGAGCTCGACCTTGGCTTGAAGCCGGGCACGGCCCGCCTGAACTGGTTCTCCGGGACGGCTCCGCAGGGATCGTGGGAGCTGACGATCGAGAGCGCCACGAAGCCCGTCAAGACGACGCAGACCGCGGTCCCTACGACGCAGAACAACGCCGAGAAGCTCGATGTCCACAAAGCGTTCGCGGAGGCGATGAAGCAGCTCGGCGTCCCGGTCTACCTGTTCGGCGGCGCCGCCGCCAACGTTGCCGCCAAGAGCCCGCGCCGCATCAACGATCTCGATTACCGCACGCACATCGTCGGTGTGCTCGAGGACAAGCTGCTGGAGAACATCAACCTGGCGATCGCCGGCACGATCGGCACGACGCGTCAGTTCGACAAGTTCGTCCGGGCCGAGAACAACAAGTACGCGATCGACGGCAAGATCGACGGCTGCGAGATCACCGTGGCCAACCTGATGACCAAGACGGCCGCGTACACCGTGGCGGACGACGCGATCGGCGTCGAGGACATCCTCGCCGACAAGGCGCTCGCGTTCGCCATCCGCGAGCGCGAGGACAAGCGCAGGAACGACCTGTTCGACCTGTTGTGGACGATGGCCCACACCAGCGTCAGCGGCCAGGCCGTCATGACGAAGTTGATCGATCCGCGCCGGGCTCACTACGCCAAGCCCACCGCGCGCAAGGACGACGACCCGACCGGGGTGCAGCCCACGGCTGACAGCAAGGGCCGGTCCGCGGATTTGGGCCACCAGTTCGCGACGACGCTCGGCCAGATGCTCTTCCAGGCCAGCGGCCGGAGCAAGCTGGCGGACACGCTGCTCGTCGAGTTCAAGGGCAAAGAGGAGCGCCAGGTCTACAAGCCAAAGCTGACGCAATCGCTCGTGGAGCTCGAGCGGTGCTTCGGGATCCCGGACTTCAGCGTCCTCGCCACCACGCGCGGTGAACGCGTGCAACCGGCCCTGCTGGTGCAGGCCGGCAACTTCACCGGCGACATGTTCGGTGTGTGCGCGTCGCTGGTGTTGAACCCGTACGCGCACGTGGTGATCGTCGGCAACGGGACCGCCAAGGACAAGACGGCATCGATGGTGCAGTTCTACAAGGCGTCGAAGGTGCCCGACGAGCAAGTCCACATCCTCAAGCTCGCCGAGACCGAGGAGATGAGCGGCGCGGTCGGCAAGTGGGGCGGCCGCGCCGGCGCCAAGGCGGGTGAACGCACGGAGCTGCCATACGCCCGGGCGAAGCCGGCGATCCCGGCGTTCCTGAGCAGCCCGGCGCAGCAGCGGTCGGTGTCCGAGGCGACGCATCAGGTCGCGCAGGAGTTCAAGAAGGACGCCACGCAGACGCGCAAGAAGGTCCGCGGCGCGTGGGACGTCGAGAAGCACGACGAAGGGCTCAAGGCGTTCCTGGAGGCCAAGCAGGTCAAGGCGGGCCCGCAGTACACGATCGTGTGGTCGCGGCTCAGCGGGTCCCGCGGCGGGCCCCACGCCCAGCACGACATGGGCCTGACGATGCTCGCGCAGCTCCTCGCCCACGCCACCGGCCCGGTCATCGTGTCCGGCGACCGCCCCACCAAGCCGGCGCGGCTCGACAAGTACATGAAGCTGCTCGCCCAGCACGGCGCCGTCGATCTGATGGAGTTCTGGCTGACCGGAGAGTGGAGCAGCACAGTGAAGAGCACCGACCGCTCGGCGCAGATCGCCCTGTTCGACCTGCTCGATCGCTCGGGCGGGGTCAAGCACCTGGGCTTCCGCAGCGGCAACCTCGAGGCGTACGCCGTGATCGGGCACAAGGTTAAGTACTTCGAGGAGGAGGGCAACACGCAGGCGGGCCGGATGCAGCAGTGGTCATCGCCCACCTCGCAGATCGGCTACGACCCGCTCATCCTCAAGGGCCGCATGCCGACCAAGAAGGGCCAGTGGGTCACGGAGAACACCAAGGGCGGCGCCGAGCCGCGGCCACCGTGGCTCGGGATCGAGTCCGAGCAGGAGCGGGCGAGGGTCAAGAGCGAGACGCTCGGCCCACAGCCGCGTGAGCGCGGACTGGAGGAGGAGGACCTCAAGGACGTCGACGCGTACCTCAAGTAGACCTGAAGCGTCGGCACCGGGCCGGTACGAGTTGCATGACAAAGTCGTCCTCGTCACCGGCGGCGCGCGCGGCATCGGACTGGCCACCGCCCGCGCCTTGCAGCGGCGCGGCGCTTCGGTCGCGATCGTCGTCTGGAACACGCGGCAACAGGAGCGTTCGACCGCCGTCGCACACTTCGGTCGTGCGCGTGGTCTGAGCGATCGCCGTAGCCTGCGCCCGTGAGCGAGCTGATTCAGCGGGTCGTCGAGCGCGCGAGGGACGTTTCCCGTCGCGTCGCGGGCTGCAGTGCGCGAACGCGCCGAGCGCTCGGTCGTGCCTTGGGAGTGGTGGACGGTGGCGGCGATGATCGATCCTCCGCGGCCGCGTGTACGCGAGCGCTACGGAGGCCTGTCCATCGGCGGCGTTCCGCTGCACGAGCGCGAGCCGGGCATCGTCGTGCTCGCTGCAGACCTCGAGCAGCTCGACCCGACGGGGCAGGCCGCGCGCGAGGCGCTGCAACTCGCGTGTCGGCTACTGCACAGCGCCGGGAGATACTCGCGCTCTAACAGTCGTCAGCAACGCTGAGGCTGACGACCTGAGGCACCGCGGGCACGAGCCTGAGGGAACCGGCGAGAGGTGGGACATTCAAGTGGTGACGGTGCGGCCACTTGCAAGTGGCGACACTGACGTCAAGCCGTACCTCGCGTGGGTCGGAATCGCAGGGCGACCGCCCCCGACCGGAACTCCTGGCGATCCAAGAGCTCGAGCTGGATGCTCTCACGCAGACCGGCGAGCAACGAAGGCCCATGTCCGGCAAGGACCGGCTGCACAAGGAACTCGTATTCGTCGATCAGTCCGAGATCCGCCAACGCCAGCGGAAGTGTCACGCCACCCACCCACAGGCCCACACCCGGCTCCTGCTTGAGCCGCTGAACCGCTTGCCCCAAGTCGCCCCGCACCAGCTCGGCATTCCAATCGACGTCGCTCAGCGTGCTCGACACGACGTGCTTCTTCGCCCGGTCGATGGTCTCGGCGAACGGGATCTGCCACTCATCCATCCAGTCAGGCCACGTTCCCGTGGCCGGTTGCCGCCACGCCGACTGCATCATCTCGTAGGTCACCCGGCCAAAGAGCAGGGCATCGGCTCGTTTCATCTCGGCGGTCCAGTAGCGCATCGACTGCTCGTCCGGGGGGAGCCCTGCCTCGTGATGGCAGCAGCCGTCGAGCGTGACGTTGATCGAGTATCGAAGTGGTCTCACCGAGATGTCTCCCTTGTTGCGGCTGCCCAGATGCAGCCGATGCTGCCGTGCTCGTCCTCGATCAAGATCTCGAGGGAGACGTTTGTGAGGTAGACGAGCTGGCTCATGCTCACGACACCGCCGTCGTCGCCAGGTGGGCGTCGAGTTGGGTGAAGCTCTGGCGCCAGCCCTCCTCTGTTGCTCCGGTGACGTGCGCCGGCAGCCACTGGCGCACCTCGAGGCGGGTGCGCTCGTTGGGTTCGTCGTGGAACTCGAATCGGAACCGTGTCTCGAACGTCTCGAAGCCACCCGGAAGGCGGCCACGTATGCGCATCACGCCGTCGAGCACCGTGCCCACGGCGACGTCGGCGAGGTCGATCTGCACGTCCGCCCGGATGGAAGGGTCGTCCGGTAACACCTGCACGAACCGCTGGTAGCCGCCGGGTCGGACGTCGAACTCCATCTCGTCGAGCGGCCGCACGCTGCCGGTCGGCCCCCACCAAGCCGCCAGCTGCTCCGGGTCGGTGAAGGCTCGGTAGACGAGGGCACGGGGCGCGTCGAACACGCGCGAGATGAAGAGGTCGGGTGGTTCGGTGCTCATCGGCTCTTCTGCTCCTGTTGCAGCGTGGCGAGGTGGGCGTCGAGTCGGTCGAGGGACGAGTCCCAGAACCCCCGGAAGCGCTCGATCCAGACGGCCGCCTCCTGGAGCGGTACCGCCTCCAGGTGACTCGGCTGCCACTTCCCCTCGCGCGAGCGGGAGATCAGGCCGGCGCCCTCGAGCACCTTCAGGTGCCGCGACACCGCCGGCATCGAGATCGGTAGCGGCGCCGTGAGCTGCGTCACGGTGGCGTCGCCGACGGTGAGCTCGGCGAGGATCGCTCGCCGGGTGGGGTCGGCCAGCGCCGCGAACACGAGACTGAGCTGGTCGGTGGCGGTCACGCCGCTCACTTAACTGACTCGTGAAATGTCTGTCAAGGCCAACCTCGCACTGGGCAGGCCCGCGCGGTTCCGTCGATACGAAGCACGACGGGATGCGGCAGCGGCCGACTGTGTAGTCGTCTCGGCGCTTTGACGAACCGTCACCGGGGAGACCACGAATTTGTCCGGCGTTCGAACTTAAGCGGCGGTCGGAGTACGGTGGCCGAGTTTGCGAGCGCTCAGGGGGGCGCCCGCGATTCGTCCGGGAGGTCGCAGTGACGCTTCTCTCACGCAGGTCGCTGGTCGCGGCGATGATGGTCGCCGCGCTCGTTCCGTTGGGGTCGGCGAACGCCGAACGCGGCACTCCGGCGAGTGCCGGCCAACCGAAGTTCCGCGCGCTGGTCTTCACCAAGACGGCCGCCTTCCGGCACACCGAGTGCATCGCGAACGGCACCGCCGCGATCGGTCAGCTGGGCGGGCGCGAGCACTTCGAGGTCGATGCCACCGAGGACGCGAACGCGTTCAACGACGCGAACCTCGCGCAGTACGACGTGGTCATCTGGCTGTGCACGACCGGCAACGTCCTCAACGACGCCCAGCAGGCGGCGTTCGAGCGCTACATCCGCTCCGGTCACGGCTACGTCGGCATCCATTCCGCGTCCGACACGGAGTACGACTGGGCGTGGTACGGCGGCCTGGTCGGCGCCTACTTCCGCGACCATCCCGGGGTGGCCGGAGTCAACCAACAGTTCCAGGTCGCGTCCATCGACATCGAGGACCGCAAGAGCGAGGCGACCAAGCGCCTACCGGACCCCTGGACGCGTGAAGAGGAGTGGTACAACTTCCGCACCAACCCGCGCGGAACCGTGCACGTGCTGATGTCCGTCGACGAAAGCACTTACGACCCGCGCGGCTACAGCCAACCGGGCGGATCGCCGCCCATGGGCGACCACCCCATCGCCTGGTGCCACAACTACGACGGCGGCCGGGCGTTCTACACCGCTCTCGGTCACAAGGGCGCATACTGGAACGAGCCGCTGCTACTCGAGCACGTGCTCGGCGGCATCGAGATGGCCGCCGGCCGCGCCCCGTTCCGCTGCGCCACCTGAGCAAAACGCAACGCGTTGACGGGGGCGCCGACCGGTGCCCCCGATCACAGCAAGTTCGACGCTCCGGCTATCCGCCTCAAGGCGGCCTTCGTCGTCTTGGGCACGGCGTTGCGGACTACTTCATGTGGAACAGGATCACGTCATGGGCGTACTTGGCCTTGTCGTGGCCCCGGAATTCGACTTCGTAGTCCTTGCCGCCCGCTGTAATCGCCAGGGCGCTGCTGGACGCAAACTTCCCGAACATCGACTTGTCGGACACGAAGCTGATCGCACTCACCCGGCTGTAGGGGATCGACGTGAGCGCCGTCCGCTTCCCGACGAACGAATTGTCCTGAATGATGATGCGCCGGTCCGTGATGCCGAGAAAGCCGGTGCCGCTCCCCTTGCCGTCGAAGACGGCCATCACCTGCTCGCCCTGGAGAAGGCCCTCCTGGACGGTCTGTAGCTGCTCCGGCTTGTCGTGCGCCGGACCCTGCGTCTGAGCTTGCATGATGCCCCTCCTAGCGGTGGCACTTCCCGTCGCGCGGCGGACCTACTCCGGGCTCGCCCACCAGCGCCCTTGCTCGTTCCGCGTTCACTAACGGCCCTGCAACAGGATCCCATGACGAACCGTACCGCCGTCGGACGCCTTTCCGATCCGGGGGACGGCTCTGACCCGCGTGCCCGGCGGCGACAAGTCCCGGAGCCTGCAACGTGTAAAGGTGGGTCTCACGGCGATCCACGAGAGGACGATCACAAATGAGCGCTGCGTCGAAGGCCACCGCGAGCCCGAAGGGACGGTTCTCCGCGGCGGAACGCGCCGCCATGAAGGAACGCGCGGCCGAGCTCAAGGCCGAGAGCCGCCGCGCCAGCGCGGCGGAGAAGGCGGCGGCCGATGCGGTGGCCGTGCAGTCGAGGATCGCCGAGATGCCGCAGCCCGACCGCGCCACGGCCGAGCGCCTGCATACGATCGTGACCGATGCTGCCCCAGAGCTGGTGCCGAAGCTCTACTACGGCCAGCCGGGCTGGGCCAGAGCCGGAAAGGTCATCGTGTTCTTCCGGAGCGGCCTCATGGACAAAGCGCGCTACTCGACATTGGGATTCAGCGTCCAGGCCAGGCTCGACGAAGAAGGCGGACTGTGGCCAACCTCATACGCCCTGGAACAGGTGACCGATGACAGCGCGGAAACCATCGCCAAACTCGTCAAGAAGGCCTTGAGCTGAGCTGACGAGTGCTCACGAGCGGTCCCGCGGACGCTAGTGGGTCGGCCATGAACGTTTGACCGGAAACACGCCGTGCGCGGCGAACTGTGGATGCATCGATTGCGGCGGGCCGCCGTCTCCGTTGTCGTGCTCGGCACGGTCGCCCGGTTGAGCAGCCGCTGTGCCGGCGGGCAGCCCACGAACCGCTTCAGGCGACTCCCCTCATCGGTGACGATGGCGACCGTAACGGACGTTGACCGACGGCTCCGTGCGGTGGCCCCGCGGGTCGAGCACCTCGATCGGCTCCAGGGACCCGTCTTCGCCCACATCTGCGACGGGATGGATGATCACGCGACGCTCGTCGACGTGCGCGAGCAGGAAGTGGCTCGCCGCGGCCCATGCGCGCGTGCCGGCCGCTGCGAAATCACGGGGGGCCTCCGGCCGAAGCTTTCCCGCCGCACCGCTGACGATGTAGTGGATGTCGTTGACGACCGCGTGCTGAAAGTTGTGCTCATGTCCGGCGAGCGCGATCTGGACACCCGCCTCCTCGAACAGCGGCACCAACCGCTCGACCATCCCGGTCGTGTTCGTGTGCTCCGGACCCGCGCAGAACGGCGGATGGTGAGAGAACGGAATTCGCCAGCGTGCGCCGGGGCCCAGGAGAACCTCTCTCACCCAGCGACTGTGTGCGGGGTCGTCGAAGTAGTGCTCGACGTCCATGTCGCTCGCGATCGAGGTGTCGATGCAGATGAATTCCAGGTTCGCGCCCACCTGGAAGCGGTAGAAGAGCCCGGGCGCGGGGGCGCGGCGCGCGGGCGGCGCCGCCGGGGGGGGGGGGGGGGGGGGGGAGACCAAGCGACGCGGAGCCCGTCTCGACGGCGGCGCCGAAGCGGTGCTCCAAGAAGAGGTTGTCGGCGAGCTGGTCGCGGTCGTCCGAGCTCTCGCTGTCGCCCGCGTCGTGATTGCCGACGGTCGGGAAGAACGGAACGCGATTGAGGATGTACCGGTACGGCTGATAGAAGCTCGAGTACCACTCGTCGTCCTCGTTGCCCGTTCCGGCGGTGTCCTGATGACCGAGATAGATGTTGTCGCCGGTTGTGATGACGAGCCGGACATCGTGCGTGTCGACAGCTCGCTCCAGCGCTCCGGCGATCAGCAGCTGCCGCGTGCCGTCAAGGCGCCCATCCACGATGCCCACCCCGAAGTCGCCGAGCACTGCGAAGGTCACCGGCACGGCGACATCGCTCGACGGGAACGTGCGGAAACGGTTGTCATAGCGGCCGCCCGCCAGGACCAGCGTCGCCTGCTCGACGCTCCAGTCGTGCAGCTCCCCCTCGCCCCACGGTCGGCCGTCGACGAGCACCCGGTATCGGTAGTCGGTCTCCGGCTCGAGACCGCTGACCCAGACGTGATTGTGCTCGTCGCTCTCGGCGCACGCGACCACACGGCCGTCACGCAAGACCTCGACGACGGCGTGCCCGAACGGCTCCGAGCGATGCGCCGATCGTCTCGGTGCGCGGCGAGGGAGCGACGGCCGAGAGTTCCTCGTCGTCAACGATCCGCCAATGCCCGTACGGGGAGTCGCCGCGGCGGAAGTAGAAGCCGCCCCACGCGATCAGCGCCTTGTCGTGACCGAGACCGGCGAGCTGCAGGAACTGCTCGAAATGGACCTCAACGTCGCGCATCCATCAATCCTTTGCAGGAATCCGAGGGACCGCTCGACGGCAACGGCGGCCACCGCGGTTTAGCACTCGGGCATTGTGCGACAACGCGTCGAGGTCCGGCGATTCCCTGCGCTGGGGGACCGAAGTGCTGCGGGCGAACGGCTGCGAGTCAAGTCGCAGGAGGAAGAGCGGGCCGACGGTTACTTCCCATCGCGCGGGGCACTGACCCGGCGACAGGCGCGTGGAGGCGACGACGTCGGCGAGCAGGTTGAAGATCTGCGCGCCGGCGCCGAGCACCGTCACGTCGAAGATCGCTCGGGACGTGTTCCCGCCCTTGTCGGCGTCGTCGTCCGTCTCACTCGAAAAGGTCAGCGAACGTCCGCGATCGAGAAGAAGTGTCCAATCGCGGTTCGCCCGTCGTCGCCGCGCCGATACGCGCGACGACGACGGTTTCAACATGTGGCTAGGGCACCTGCCACGCCTCCTGCGTCTGCGGGTTCGAGTGTGTCCAGGTCTCCGCGCGGGCGGTTATGCGACCGAGCGCACCGGTGAGCACGAACACGTCGAGGCCACGGTTGGCGGACGCACCGCGACGGTTGAGGCCGCTGTTGGAGTAGATGCGGCCGTTGTACCAGTACGAGGACCACTCGTCGGCCGCGCCCACGGCGTCGACGAGGTCGGCGTAGGCCACCTCCCGGACGTTCCCGAGGTCGGTGAAGTCGACGATCGAGACGCCGCCCTGGTAGTAGGCCGCGCTCATGAGCTTGCGGCCCTTGATCGGGATCACGGTCGCGTTGTGCGACACGCAGATCTCCGATCCCTGGCTGCGCGGGATCGTGTAGCGGGCCCGCAGCGCGGGCGCGGCATCGCCCGGGGCGACCATGTCGTAGAAGTAGTAGAAGCCGTTCGTCGACGCCGCGCCGAAGCAGTGCGGCTCCACGCCGCCGCCCGTCTCGTCCATGATCGCGAACGTCTTGCCGTCCCAGCTGACGACGCCCGAGTGGATGAACTCGAAGCTGTCGGCGGCCGACGGGCTGTAGATGTGCGTGTGCTTGCCCTCGACGTTGGACGTCGGGTTCCACGGGTCGCTGATGTCCCACAGCTGCCCGTCGCCGGCGCACGAGGCGACGGCGGTCTTTCGCGGCATGAAGAACTGGATGTCGTGGCAGGCCTGGAAGCCGCGGTTGACCGCGGTGTCGTCGCTGAGCGGCTGCTCCTTGAGCTCGGACCGGAACTGCCCGCCCGGCGCGGACACCTTGATGATCGAGATCTTCTTGTGCGGCGTCGTGCACGCGCGGTAGTCGGCGTTCGGCGGCGTCGAGCCCGGCGGCGTGATGTTCGCCCCCAGCGGATACGACGAGACGTAGATGTAGGCCTGGTTCCCGTCGGGGATGATCGAGTGCGTGTGCGATCCGCACGCCGTCTGGACCATGTCGACGAAGCGCGGCTTCGCGGGGTCGGTGACGTCGAAGACGCGCACGCCCTCGTAGCCCACGCGGCCGCCATTGACGATCTCGGCGTTGACGCTGGTGCAATCCTCAACCGTCTGGGCGGTGTCGACCGATTGGAACAGGAACCGCTTGCCGCCCATCTCGTGCACCGAGACGTCGTTCTGCGGGCCATTGCAGGCGAAGTCGACGACCGTGCGCGGCTGCTCGCCCCGGATGTCGAGGATGCGGAAACCGCTGTAGTTGCCCGCGTAGGCCAGGTTGCCCCAGAACGCGAGGTCGGAGTTGGTGGTGCCGTCCTTGTCGGCGTTACCGACGAGTTGCAGGCCACCCGAGCCGGTGCCCGCCGGCTTGCCGGCTGTGGGCCCGGCGTTCGGCGGTGGGCCGGCGAGCAGCCAGCCGCGTTCGGACAGCTTGTCCGTCCACGGCACATGCAGCTCCCCGGCCTCCAGCGGGTGGGCCGAGGCGGCTGCCGGTGCCATCACAACGGCGATGAGGGCCGCGGGTAACGCGGCAAAGCGCTTGTGCATATCCCCTCCCGGGGTGAGACGTGACGCCGTCGGCGTTCCTCTCCCCTCCCACGAACTTCTCACCTCGTACCAATGGAGCGGGACCGTTCGCTGACAACCGGTCCCACCCGCTTGACGTAGCCGGGATCGTCAAGCCTGCTGCCCACCCGACCGTTGGCGGGTGGCGTACACGACAAATACACAGTGCCGCGCTTACCCGTGACCCGCTAACGCCGTTGGTTATCCGTCCCCGCTGAAGTCGCGGCGACGGCTTGTAACGCAGACAGGAGGCGGTCGGCGGCCGGGAGCCGGACAGACGGCGTTATCGCGCAGAACCGGCGCCGGAACTCGACGCCGTCCACGCGGACGATCTCGAGGCGGTCACTCGCCGTGACGGCGAGCCGCGACATCACGGCGGGAAGGCCGCGCTCATGGGCCTGCAGTTTGGCCGCCTCGGTCGTGCCGACTTCCACGGCGGCGATCGGCGGGCCATATCCCGCCAGGTTCATCGCGGCATCGACGACCTCCCGCGTCTGTGCTCCCCGATCACGACGGATGATCGGCGTGGTGGAGAGCTCGCGCGGTGTTACGCGACGGGCGCGCGCCCAGGGGTGTCCAAGCGGTGCGACGATCACGATCTCGTCCTCGAAGAGGACGTCCGCGCGGTCCACGTGCTCGCCGAGCGCGAACGCGGCCACGCCGACGTCGGCTTGGCCGGAAGCGACCATCTGCTTGACGGTTCGGGAGTTGGCGACAATCACCTCCACCGGTGTATTGACCTCCCGCTGAACGCGTAACAGCGCCGCGGACAGCAGCGCGTCAGCAGCGGTGGGGCTTATCGCCAGCGTCAGCGTCTCAGTGCTCCCGCGCAGCTCGTCGAGCGTGACCGCGAGGTCCGAGAGCTCGACCAGAACACGGCGCGCATGCGCGTAGAGTCGCTCCCCCGCCGCGGTGAGCGTCACGCCGCGGCCAGTACGGTCGAACAGGCGAACGCCGCAGCGCTCCTCCAGATTTCTCAGGCGCTTGGAGACCGCGGGTTGCGTGACGTGCAGCCGCGTGGCGGCTCGCCCGAGCGTCCCGAGCTCCGCGGCGGCGCAGAACGTCCGCAGCTCCTCGAGGTCCGGCGCGCGCGCCAGTCGATCCACGCCGCCATCGTACGCACTACGAACCAGCGCTGCGGAAGACCCGAGCGACCACCTCAGTGGTATTCCGCAATGGAATGGGCATCGACGCAACCGCTCATGACTTGCTCGTCCGCTGTGCCCCGCTACATGGCCGATCTGCCGAATACTTGGAGCAGAAGCAGCATTCCACGACAAAGGCCGGAAGCCATGTCCGCCACTTATCCCTCACCCCACCCCACCGATCAGGAGCGCTTCGACGCCGACGTCGCTCACTTCGGTCACATCCTGCTCAAGGGCCTCGGGGGCGCCGGCATCCTTGCCGCGCTGCTCGTGGCCATCGCCGCACTGATGGTCGCCAACCGCGAGCCCGAGCCGAGCATGTCCCAGCTGGCGCCCGCCGCCGCCAAGGCGCCGAAGGCCGCCGCGGCCGCTCCCGCCGCGGCGCCGCTGCTCGCGGACGCCAAGGGCGTCCAGTTCGAGCCGTTCGAGCGCGTGGACCCCAACCTCCCCGCCGTGCCCGAGGGCAAGATCAAGCGCTTCGACGTCGACGTCTACCACCATGTCACGCAGGTCAGCAAGGACCTCGCCCCGACCGAGATCTGGTCCTACAAGGTCAATGGCATCGAGCACCGCGGGACCGGCTACTCCGAGGCGATGGTCGTCGAGCTCGGCGACGAGGTCGAATTCAACTTCACCAACGGCTCCGACGAAAGCATGAAGGTCACGCTTCCGCACTCCATGGACTTCCACTCCGCCGAGGTCAACCCCGGCAAGCGCTACGCCGACCTCGCGCCCGGCAAGAGCATGCGGTACCGCTTCACCGCCAACCACCCCGGCGTGTACATGTACCACTGCGCCACGCAGCCGATCCTGATGCACACCGGCATGGGCATGATCGGCGCGATGGTCGTCAAGCCCAAGGGCCTCGCTCCCGCGCGCGATCTGTTCATCAACCAGCAGGAGTACTACATCGGCGAGCCCGGCAAGGCCGCCGACATGAACAAGATCACGGCCAAGACACCTGACGTGATCGCCTTCAACGGCTACGCCAACCAGTACAAGGACGAACCGATCGTCGTCAAGCGCGGCGAGCGCATCCGCATGTGGGTCCTCAACGGCGGACCGAGCATCTGGAGCGCGTTCCACGTCATCGGCACCGTCTTCGACAAGACCGTCATCGAAGGCGTCGAGGGCAAGCACGCACAAACCGTCAACCTCGCGCCGAGCCAGGGTGGATACGTCGAGTTCACCCTCGCCGAAGAAGGCACCTACCCCTTCCTGACGCACGCCTTCGGGGACATGGTCAAGGGCGCCATCGGCGTCCTGAAGACCGAGAACGCTCCCGCGGGCGCTGGGCACGAGATGGACTCCGCGGCCGCCCACGAGGCTGAAGCCCCGGCGGCCGACGTCAACGTCACCCTCGGCGAGATGTGGGTGAAGAGCGACAAGCCGTCGATCAAAGCCGGCAAGGTCACCTTCTCCGTCAAGAACGAGGGCCAGACCACGCACGGGCTGGCCATCGTCAAGGCCCCGGCCAAGGCCGAGGGCGGGATGCTCGACGAAAGCGCCTTCCTGATGAAGGGCAAGAACCTCACGGGCGGCGAAGCGGAGACGCTCAGCGCCGATCTCCAGCCCGGCGACTACGAGCTCGTCTGCCTCGTCCCTGGCCATTACATGGCCGGACAGACGCTGAAGTTCACCGTCACTCCATAGTCCCCGTCAATCGCCGACTCGTCCAGCGAGCCCCGCAAGGGGCTCGCTGCCGCTCACGCGGTACAACCCGTGCATGAAGCGCAGCGAGGAGCTCGCGCCGCTCTCGCGAGACCACCACCACGGACTGGTCGCCGCCCTGAAACTGAGCCGCGCGGCGCCGGCCGACGCGGCAGCCGCACGCGCGGCGTTTCTCGTCTTCTGGGAGGACGAAGGCCGCCACCACTTCGCCGTCGAGGAGGAGGTGCTGCTCCCCGGGTTCGCCCGCCACGTGGCGCCCGACCATCACGCGATCGTGCGCGTCCTCGTAGAGCACGTCGACCTGCGGCGGCGGGCACAGGCGCTGGCCGACACGGATGTTCCCGCCCTCGCCGATCTGCACGAGCTGGGCGCACGTCTGCGTACGCACATCCGCCATGAGGAAGACGTGTTGTTCCCGTTGATCGAGGCGTCGTTGCCGCATGACGAGCTCGTGGCTCTCGGTGCCGCGATCGCGCGGGCCGAGGCTCACTGAGATTCCTCACCGTCGTATCGGCCCGACGACGCCCGCTTCAGCAGGGCGTGAAGGTCGCCGGCGGGCGGCTCACGCCCGCGAGTGCCGATAGGCGCTGATCCACGTCTCCCGCCGTTCGTGCCACTCGGCCGGAAGCGCGCCACCGGCGAGCAGGGCGGCCGCGTCGAGCGCGTGGAGGGCTTGCGCGAAGTCGCCCATCGCGGCCTCCTCGTCGGCCAGCAGGAGGGCGAGGTCGCGCGCTTCGGCCGCCGGGGCGGCGTGGTCGTCTTGGAGCTCGCCGGCGGCGAGCACGGGCGGACGGGCCGTGGCCAGCAGGGGCGCGAGGTAGCGGCCCGCGATCTTGCCGGGCGGCCACCACAGCGCGCGGCGCGAGACCGAGCCGGCGGGCCGCGCTCCCGTGCGTCGCGCGCGGCTGTCCTCCGGCCGGCCGGCCGGGCTCAAGGCGGCGCGCAGGTACAGCGGCGCGCCGCCGGTCAACAGCAGCCCCCGCAGCACCGGGCGAAACGGCGACGGATCCACGTCGAAGCCGAGCTCGGCCGCGATCGTCTCGGCGGCAGCGTCGGCCTGCTGGGCGGCGAGGCCGCCCTGCTTGAGGGGAAAGGTCGTCGCGTCGCCGGCCGCGAAGACATCCGGGGCGCCGGCCACGCGACCGTGGTCGTCGACCGGGACGAAGCCGCCCGGCGAGGCCGGCAGGCCGCCGATCGCCGGGCCGGCGGGACGCGTCAGCGCGATCACGCGCTCGGCCGGTACCGAAGGTCCGAAGTCGACCTCGAGCGCCCCCGCACGCGCGGCCGTGCCCCGCGTCCCGGTGCGCAGCGCGATCCCCCGCTCGGCGAGCAACTGGGCCACGGCGGAGCCGGCCTCGGACCCGAAGACCCACAGCGGCTCGGGCTCGGGCGTGACGACGGTGATCTGCGACGCCGCGCCGCGGTCGCGCAGGTCGACGGCGGCCATGATCGCCAGCTCATACGCCGGCAGCGACCAGCCCGAGGCCGTCGGCACCACGAACGCCAGCCGGCCCGTCTGGCCGACGGCCTGTTCAACACCCGGCACGTCGGCCGGGCCACCGAACGAGATCGCTCCGGGGACCGCGCGCAGCGCGCGGGCGCCGACGGCCACCAGCAACTTGTCGTAGCCGATCCGCGCGCCGTCAGCGGTGACGGCGACGCGCGCCTCGGGTTCGATGCGGGCGAGCGTGCCGGCGTGCGAATCAAACGGCGCGTGACGGCGGATCACGTCGAACGGCAGCGTGCCGGGCACCCCGAACCCGAACGGTGCACCCACGGACGCCGCCCGCGTGCTCAGGCCCGTGTCGGGAGCGAGCAGCGTGATGCGGGGTCCGGCACCCACGAGCGCGCGCAACGCGGCCACGGCCTCGACCGCGGCGACACCCCCGCCGGCGATGACAATGTGCGGCGGCTGACGAGTCATGGCGCGAAGGTACGGATCGACAGCGGCGCCGCCATCCGTAGTCCCCCGCGCATGGCACCGGCAACTCCGAGGATTCGCGTCAGGCGAGACCCTGGAGCATCGCTCCGGCGCCGTAGGCGAGCGCCGCGGCGAGCCCGCCGATGGTGAGCGTCTCGATCGCCGACCGCCACCAGGACTGGTCGCTGAACCGCGCCTTTATCCCGCCGACCACGAGGAAGGCGAGAGCGGTCAGCACCGCGCTCCAGAGGAAGGGCTGTGCGACGTCACCGGCGCGGACCAGGTCGTAGACATAGACCAGGAGCGGGAGCAGCCCGATGGTGATGAAGGCGGCGAGCGTGGACAGGGCGGCGCGGTACTCGTTGGGCTCGCCGGCGGCGAATCCGAGCTCCTCGCTCATCATCGTCTGCGCCCAGAGCTCACGGTCGGACGTGATCACCGCGACGATCCGCTCCAGGTCCTCCCCACTGAAGCCTTTGGCGGCGTAGATCTGCCGGATCTCCTCGCGCTCGCCGTCGGGCACGAGCTCGATGTGGATCTCCTCCTCGCGGCGGGCGCGTTCACGGCGCTGGCGCTCCGCACGTGAGCCGAGGAAGTTGCTCGCGGCCATGCTGAAGCCGTCCGCGAGCAGGTTCGCGCCTCCGAGGACGATCACGACCTTCTCGTCGAGGCCGGCGCCGGCCACGCCCGCGACGACCGCGAACGTCGTCACGGCCCCGCCGCTGGGTTGCTGTCCGCCGCGCTAAGCCCCCGTCGCCGCGGCCGCGTGACCGCTGATCGCGCCGGCCTCCGAGGTCATCCGGAACACGAGGCGCGGCGCCGGGGAGCTGCCGTCGAGCACCTGCTCGATCGCTTCGTTGACGTCGTCGAGCGAGCGCTCCGCGTACTCGAGCTTGGTCAGCCCGCGGCGGTGCAGCTCGAACACCTCTTCGAGGTCGTGGCGCGTACCGACGATGGAGCCGTGGATGTCGAGCCCGCCGAGGACGGTCTCGAAGATCGGCAGCTCGATGTGGTTGTCGGCGGGCAGCCCGACGAAGACGAGCTTGCCGCCCCGCGCGAGCGAACCGTAGGCCTGCTCGAACGCCTTCGGGCTGACGGCGGTGGAGATCGCCGCGTCGGCCCCGCCGAGCGCCTGGATGGCGGCGATCGGATCCTGCTCGAGCGGGTTGATCAGGTGCTCGGCGCCGACGGCCTTCGCGCTCTGCGAGCCGGGCGTTGTTGATGTCGACGGCGATGACCGACGCGCCGGCGATGCGCGCGTACTGGACCGCGAGATGGCCCAGCCCGCCCGTGCCGAACACCGCGACCACGCTCGAGGACCGGGCGCCGGAGTCCTTGACCGCCTTGTAGGTCGTCACGCCCGCGCACGTCAGCGGCGATGCGTCCGCCGGATCGATGCCGTCCGGGACGCGCACGACGTGGCGCGCGTAGCCGATCGCGTACTCGGCGAAGCGCCGTTGAGCGCGTAGCCCATGTTCTGCTGCTCCAGGCAGAGCGTCTCGCGCCCGCTGTTGCAGTAGCGGCACACGCCACAGGCGTAGCCGAGCCACGGCAACGCGACGCGCATGCCCGGCTCCAGCCCGTACATCGGGCCGGCGCCCAGTCGCTCGATCACCCCCACGCCTTCGTGGCCGGGGATGAACGGCGGCGAGGGCTTGACCGGCCACTCGCCGCGCGCGGCGTGGATGTCGGTATGGCAGAGCCCGCACGTCTCCACGCGGACGAGCACCTGGCCGGTGCCAGGCACGGGAACGGGCAGGTCCTCGATCTCGAGCGGGCGATCGAACGAGCGGACGACGGCGGCCTTCACGGGGGCTCCTCGCTTCGGTTCAACGGAATGGCACAAGCGTCGCACCGCGGGCCGTTCGCGTCCATCGGTAAGAGCCCGCTCGTCGCTGCGGACAAACGCGTACCGCTGGGCACAGACGCGTCGCGGACCGCCGGTCAGCGCGGGCGGTCGAGCCGGGCGCCGTGGCGGACGATCAGCGCCGGGCACCGGCTGTGGTGCAGTACCGCGTCGGAAACGCTGCCGAGCATCAACGTGCTGATCCCCGTGAGCCCGCGTGACCCGAGCACGACGACGCCCGCGTCCAGCTCGTCTGACGCTTGCAGGAGCGTCGGCCACACGGGGCCGATGGCCTGACGTACGAGCGGCTCGGCGGTCAATCCCGCCGCTTCCGCCAGGGCAACGCCCTCGGAGGCGCACGCGGACGCGGCCTGCTGCGCCGCGGCGGTGATCTCTCCGAGGTCGGTCCGGTACGTCATGCCGGCCCACGACTGCGCCAACGCGGCGTGCGGGTCCTGCCAGACGGCGAGCACGACGACGGCGCGCTTGGCCAGGACCCGCCCGGCGCACTCGACGGCCAGCTTCGCGTCATCGGAGCCGTCGTAGGCGATCAACGCGTCGTGTCGACGTGCTGTTCGGCGGCGTCGTGGCGCGCGACGAACACCGGGCCCGTCGCGTGATGGACGACGTGGTCGGAGACGCTCCCGAGCAGCGGCGATCGTCCACCGCTGCGTCCGCGCGAGCCGAGGACGGTCACGGCGGTCTCGAACCGCGCCCCGGCGTCCAGGACCGTCTCCCAGACGGTGCCGGCCGAGCGGACGGCGGCCGGTTCCACGGGGGCGAACCCGTGCGCTTCGGCCAGCTTCGCGCCCTCGGCCGCGAGCGTGCGCGGCCGCGCGGTCGCGGGTGATCGTCACGACCTCGCCCTGATCGGCAGGCGCGGGCTCCCAGACGGCGATCACCAGGGCGGCGCGCGGGCCGAACGTCGCGGCGGCTCGGGCGATCGCGACCTTCGCGTCGGTCGAGCCGTCGTAGCAGAGCAGGAGTCGTGCGGTCGTCATGGCTGATCCTCGGTTCGGTCTACTCGCAGCCCGATGCCGGCGCGCAAGACCACGACCCGCCCGGATGAGGGCCGGGCGGGTCGGGAACACCGGGCATGGTCAATGCGGCGCCGGAACAGGGTCGGTGCGGCGCGAGGGGATGCCGGCGGGCACGACCTGGAGGGCCTCGGAGGAGGTGGTGGTGGCGAACCCGATCGGCGGAAGTGCCGGCATGGCTACATGCTCGCGGTCGGGCGCGGCGTCCGAAACCGTAGGCCGCCGCGGATCGCGTCCGTACTTATCCCTTCCCGGGCCACACCCAGTCACGCAGTTCGGCCGGGTCGTCGCCGTGCTCGCGCGTGTAGGCGCGTGCTCGCAGCCGCGCGTCGACCATCTGCTGACGCAGCAGCGCCGCGCGTTGGCCGAGTCCGGGCACACGGTCGATCACGTCGATGACCAGGTGGAAGCGGTCCATGTCGTTGAGCATCACCATGTCGAACGGCGTCGTGGTCGTCCCTTCCTCCTTGTATCCGCGCACATGGAGGTTGTGGTGGTTCGCGCGGCGGTAGGTGAGGCGGTGGATGAGCCACGGGTAGCCGTGATAGGCGAAGATCACCGGCTTGTCCCTCGTGAACAGGGCGTCGAAGAGCCCGTTGGAGAGGCCGTGCGGGTGCTCGGTCTCGTCCTGCAGGCGCATCAGGTCGACGACGTTGATCACCCGCACCTTCAGCTCGGGCAGGTGCTGGCGCAGCAGCGCCGCGGCGGCGACCGTCTCGAGCGTCGGGGTGTCGCCGGCGCAGGCCAGCACGACGTCCGGTTCGCCACCGCCATCCGAGGACGCCCAGTCCCAGATGCCGATGCCGCGGGTGCAGTGCGCGACCGCCTCGTCCATGCTCAGGTAGTCGAGCGCGGGCTGCTTGCCGGCCACGATCACGTTGACGTAGTGGCGGCTGCGCAGGCAATGGTCGGCGACCGAGAGCAGGCAGTTGGCGTCCGGCGGCAGGTAGACGCGGATGATCTCGGCCTTCTTGTTGACCACATGGTCGATGAAGCCGGGGTCCTGATGGGAGAAGCCGTTGTGGTCCTGGCGCCACACGTGCGAGGACAGCAGGTAGTTCAGCGAGGCGATCGGGCGCCGCCACGGGATGTGCCGCGTGGTCTTGAGCCACTTCGCGTGCTGGTTGAACATCGAGTCGATGATGTGGATGAAGGCCTCGTACGAGTTGAAGAGGCCGTGCCGGCCGGTCAGCAGATAGCCCTCGAGCCACCCCTGGCACAGATGCTCGCTGAGGATCTCCATCACCCGCCCGTCGGGCGACATGTGGTCGTCCGCGGCGTTGATGTCCGCCATCCAGGCGCGGTCGGTGGCCTCCACCACCGCGCCGAGCCGATTCGAGACCGTCTCGTCCGGGCCGAATACCCGGAACCGGTCCATATTGGCGGTGGCGACGTCGCGCAGCCAGCTTCCGAGCACGCGCGTCGCCTCGCTCGACGTGCGGGCGGGCGCCTCGACGTCCACGGCATAGTCGCGGAAGTCGGGCAGGCGCAGGTCGTGCAGCAGCCGCCCGCCGTTGGCGTGCGGGTTGGCGCCCATCCGCCGCTCGCCCGCCGGCGCGAGCGCCACGACCTCAGGGTGCGGACGGCCGGCTTCGTCGAAGAGCTCGTCGGGGCGGTAGGACCGCATCCACGCCTCGAGCTCCTGTACGCGCTCCGTGTGCGTCGCGAGGCCGGACAGGGGAACCTGGTGCGAGCTGGGCGTGGCCTCGTGCGGTCCCGTCCAGCCCTTGGGCGTGCGCAGCACGAGCATCGGCCAGCGGGGGCGTTCGGCGTTCCCCGAGCGTGCGTCGTCCTGGATCTGGCCGATCGCGGTGACGATCTCGTCGAGCGCGGCGGCCAGCGCCTGGTGCACGGCCTCGGGCTCGTCGCCCTCCACGAACCAGGGTCGGTGCCCGTAGCCGCGCATCAACGCGTCGAGCTCCTCGTGCGTGATCCGGCTCAAGACGGTGGGATTGGCGATCTTGTAGCCGTTGAGGTGCAGGATCGGCAGGACCGCCCCGTCACGCGCCGGGTTGAGGAACTTGTTCGAGTGCCAGCTCGCCGCGAGCGGTCCGGTCTCGGCCTCGCCGTCCCCGATCACGCAGGCCACGAGCAGGTCGGGATTGTCGAGGGCCGCACCGTAGGCGTGCGCGAGCGCGTACCCGAGCTCGCCGCCCTCGTGGATCGAGCCCGGCGTCTCCGGCGCGACGTGGCTCGGGATGCCGCCCGGGAACGAGAACTGACGGAACAGCTTGCGGATGCCGTCCTCGTCGCGCTCGATGTCGGGGTAGACCTCGGTGTAGCTGCCTTCGAGCCACGTGCTCGCGACGAGGCCCGGCCCGCCGTGCCCCGGGCCCGCGATGTAGATCGTGCTCAGGTCGTGCGCCTGGATGACCCGATTGAGGTGGGCGTAGAGGAGGTTCAGCCCCGGCGTCGTCCCCCAGTGGCCGAGCAGCCGCGGCTTGAGGTGCTCCGGCTTGAGCGTCTCGCGCAAGAGCGGGTTGTCGAGCAGGTAGATCTGCCCGACGGACAGGTAGTTCGCGGCGCGCCACCAGGCGTCGAGCCGTGCCAGCTCCTCCGCAGACAGCGGAGCAGCGGTCTTAGTCGTGGCCATGGGATACAGCGTGCCGGGTTTCGCGCGCGCTCGTCGCCTCGTCAGACCTCGAGGAGGCGATGGGCGAGCGCGTAGCGCACCAGCTCGGTGCGCACGTTCGGCCAGCAGCGGCGCGGCGAGCCGATGGCATCGGGCGCGAGCCGCGAACCGACTCGGGGAACTACGGACATGCTCCGGGGCCGGACGCCGACCGCTCGACGCGCACACGGTGGTAGCGGTCGTGAACGAGTACCCGCGCATCGGGCATGCGGCGGGCGCGTTCGCAGGCGGCCAAGGTCGCCGCGCCGGCGTCGCCGTGCTCCGACAACGGCGTCGCAACGCCCTCGCGACGCACGATCCATTCGTGGTTCCGGGGCTCGACGAGCAGGGTCGGCGTCCCGGCCCCGGCTGCGGAGGTGGCGGACATGTCAGACCGCCGCCGACTTGGTCGTGCGGGCGAACAGGCCGGCGAGGGCCGCGTCCACGCCCCGCGGCACGATGACGACCGGGCACTGGGCGTTGCGCAGCACGCGGCCGCTGACGCCGCCCGCGAGCACGGAGTGCAGCGGCCCGTAGCCGCGAGAGCCGGTGACGAGCAGGTCGAGATACGCGCTGTGATCGGCGAGCATCTCCCCCGGATCGCCGGTCAGGCGCTTGGTGGTCGCCGTGACGTCCTGGGGCAGTTCGGCGACGAGCGCGTCGAGGCTCTCCTGGACGTGGCGGTCGATCTCCACGCGCACGGACGGCGCGCTCGGGCCACCCATCAGGGCGGGCGCTTCGAACCCGGTGGCGTCCGCGACCCCGATGACCACGAGCTCCGCGCCGAACGCCCTCGCCAGCTCCGCCGCCGAGAAGGCGGCGGCACGCGCCTCCGGCGTCTGGTTGTACGCGACGCCGACCTTGCGGATCGGCTCCGTTCGCCGGCGATAGTCGGCCGGCACGACGGCCACCGCGCAGGGCGAGCCATGGATGAGGCGCTCGCCCGTGCTGCCGGGCAGCACGCGTCCGGCGCGGCCTGTATGGGTCGAGCCGACGACGATCAGCGCAGCGTCCTCCGCGTCCGCCATCTTGTGCAGGGCGTGAGCCGGCGAGGTGTTCGCCGTGATCTTGACGATGGACCGCTGCTCCGGAAACCCTTCGAGCCGTTCGCGCATCGCTTGCACGAGCTCGAGCGACCCGTCACGGAGCGCCTCTCGGTAGGTCGTGTTCGAGGCGCGGTGCGGCAGGTCCGAGTACGGATACGCGTTCGCGAGGACGAGGTGCGCGTCCGAGACGTCCGCCAGCCGTCGTGCGAAGGCGACCGCGTCTTGGGAAGGCTCGCCGGCGTCGACGCCGATCAGGATGGTGCTCACGGTGGCTCCTTGGTTGAGGCTCTTGCCGCGAACCTACGGCGTCCACCGCGTCGTTCCATCCGCGTCGATCCGCCGACCGGGTCCGTGGAATCCCGCACCCGAGGCAGCCGAGGTCCGGGGCTCGGCGACGGAGGCGGCGGCCGCATCACCGAAGATCGTGAGCGGCCGCTCCTCCCAGGTGATCAGCCACGGCTCGAGCGCCAGCCCGCGTGCTTGCGCCCAGCGGGCCGTCATCAGCGCCAGCTCGTACACGGGCAGCGTCCACGCCGTCTCGGTGCCGGCGACGAACGCGACGCGGAGCGGCTCTCCCGCGTGGAGCTGCTCGAGCGCGGCTCGCAGCCGCGCGCTGTCTTCGGGGCCGCGGAAGGTGATCGCTCCGGGAATCGTCTCCTCGGCGCGGGCACCGAGCGCGAGCAGCAGGACGTCGTAGGGCACCTGTCCGTCGCCTTCGAGCAGCACGCGGTGACGGTCAGGATCGACGGCGGACACGGTGCCTCGCTTGAGCTCGAAGCCCCGGTCCTCGCACAGCCGCCGCAGCGAGAACCGCTGCGCGGAGGCGAAGCCGAAGGGCTCGGCCACCGCCACCGGTCGGTACACGAACTCGTCCCGGTCCGAGAGGAGGGTGACCGGCAAGCGGTCGCCGGCGAGACGCTGCACCGCAAGCGCGGCCTCGAGAGCGGCGGGACCGCCGCCGGCAATGACGAGAGACATGCAGCGACCGTAAGCCGGATGCGCGCGGCCGGCATCCGTGCGAATTGAGGGTCGGACTGCGGGTTTTCCACCGGCGCGACCCGCGCTTGCTGCGGACGGCGAACACCGTCCCGGCCCGGAGACTGAGCGCACGCCCACCGACGGCTGACGTCGGCGGCGGACGTGCCGCTCTGGAAGCCGTCCTCGCGCTGCATCGTCTCGCCGGCGATCGGGTGGCGCTGACGCTGCTCGCCTGGAAGGCGGATCTCGCGTATCACGGGCGCGTCGGGGGGCTCTTATCTGCATCGAACGTGTGACGCACCCAGGCGAGCGGCGGGAAGACGCGCGATCGCGCGACGTGCGCCGCGCACCTGTGGAGTCGGCCGTGCTTGCCCTGCAGCGGTCGGCGGGCAACCAGGCCGTCACGCGCGCCTTGCTGCGCTCGGACCGCGATGGCGACGGTGTCGAGGACGAGCCCTCGACGGATGCGTGGCCACGCGACGCGGCTGGCCGGCTGACCGACGAGGCGCTGCAGCGGCTCGAGGAGCGCGTCGTGGCCGCGACCCGCACGGGCACGCATGGCGAGCGCGGCGTGCTGCGAACGACCGGCTCGTTCCAGAGCGTCCGCGGCTGGACAGACGCGCGACTCAACCGGGCGCTGCGCCTGCTGGCCGATCTGGACCACGGCACCGACACCACCTCGCGCGGACGCCGCACGCGCGGACGCCGCGGCGCGTTCGACCGGCCGATCCTGGCCTGGGAGTCGCACCTTGACGACCTCGGCACGCCCGACCGCGACACGCCGGAGGCGCAGGCGCTCGAGTACCAGAACATCCTCGAGTTCGTCGATCGTCTCGATCAGCTGTCGCGGTCGTCGATGGGCATGGATTACAACCCCGAGTTCGATCCCGGGGCGATGGACGCGATGCCCCGGGTGCGCATCGCCGGCGCCGCCGTGGGCGTGCACCCGCGGGCGCTGTACTTCGCCGCCGCCGCGCAGGTCGGCATGGACGAGCGCGAGGGCAGAGCCGCGGGCGCGGGGCACTACGTGCCGGCCGGTGGGCTGCGGACCCTGTTGCGCGACGTCGCCGACATGGCGTCGCGGCTCGCGACCGAGCGGACTCCGCGCCGCCGCCGCGGAGCGCCGCGGCGCCGTCCGCGCAGCGCGGCGATCCCCGGCGGCGGCGCGATCTACGCGACGCTCCACGGCGAACTGCTCCGCGCGCTGCAAATCCTCGAGGACCAGGCGACAGGCGAGGACACCGTTCCCGGCCATCACCACGACGAGCACCGCGAGCCCGCGTTGCGGGCGTTCCTCGTCGGCCGCGCCGAGCGCATCCGCGACCTCGAGCCGACGGTGAGCGACGAGGACGCCGCGACCGCGGCGGGGCGGCTGGCCGCCGTGTTGGACGGGCTCCCCGGCGCCCGCCACCACGGCTTCGGCTCGATCGACCCGCACGGCACCGAGCACGCGATGGGCCTCGCCGTCGACATCTACCACGGCGCCGGCCCGGGCGGCAGCCTGACCAACTTCGCCACCGAGCGCGCCTACTGGCCGTTCATCCACCGGCTGATCGAGCGCCACGGACCCTCCGCCGGCCTGGACGCGTCGCTACGCCCGGACAGCTGGGGAGACCTCACCCCCGATGCCTCGCGCGCGCTCGCCGGCCTCGTTCGCGATCACGGCCATGCCGAGGCGGCGGCGATCGCCGCTGAGGCGGCGCCCGATCCCGTCGCGGCGCGCGCCGACTCGAGAACGGCGCGGCGCTTCACCACGCTGCGGACCCGCGCGCTGCACGCGCTGCGTAACCGCCAGCACGCGGTGCGACGCGCGCGCCGCGACGTCCATCTCGACTTCCGCATGGTGGCCGAGGTCGACCGCGAGCTCGCCGCGCTCGAATCCGACCTCGCCCGCGTGCCGGGCCTGAACTTGCAGGAGCTCGTGCTGACGATCCAGCGCCACCACCGCGCGCTCACCAACCTCGAAGCCCACGTCGAGGAAGACGGAGACACCGGGCCGCCCGCGCCCGACCCGCACCGGCGCCACCGCCGGGCGCCCGCCGACCCGCTGCGCACGGTCGGTCCCGACGACGGCCCCGTCGACCTGACCGACCTCGCCCTCGACCTCGACGCGATGGGCCCCGACGTCGACGCCGCGATCGAGCGCCACGAAACGCTGAGCCTCGGCGAGCTCGTGCGCAGCCGCGCCTTCACGCGCTGGCTGGATCAGGTCAGCGACATCGACCGGCCCATCTACGACCAGCCGACGACGATGGTCGACGCGCTCGAGGACGTCGAGGGCACCCACTTCTACGGCGGGCACCACTGGGAGATCGCGCCGCTTTCCGAGTCCCCCGGCCCGTCCCTGCTCGAGGACGGCGACGGCACGGGCACCAGCACCTACGCGACCACGCTCGAGCGCGACCTCGCCCGCCGCTCACCCGAGACGATCGAGCGGATCATCAGCGTAATGGCAGAGAGCGAGGGCGGCCGCACCGCGGCGTTCCACGCGCCCGACCCGACCCTCCACGCCGGGCTCGCCGCCCGCCTGTCCGAGGACACCGCCGCCGAACTGCTCGCCCGCGTGTTCACGCGCGTCGTGCTGCCCTTCGAGGGCGGATCAGGCGACGGCGCGGCGCTGCGCCGCGACCTGCGGGACCGCGGGTTCCACTGAGCGGCAACGACGGCACGCGTTCAGCAGGCGGCGCCAAGGGTCACGTCCCTCAACGGTGCCTGCGTTTGACCTTCGACGTTCGGCGAGCGTCGTCTATTGTGCCGCCGGCACACGACAGCTGATCGTCTCGCCGAACGGTGTCGAGGCGAACCTGGGCGTCGCGGAGAACGGGATGCGGCGTCGGGCTTGAGCGTTGCGTCTCAGGTTCTCTGGCCGCAGCGCTGGCGACCCGGACGTCCGCATAAACGGGTGCGGCCGCCCAGCCGCAGGCGAGCGTCCATCCGGCCAGCACGGCGCGAGCGACGCTGTTGCAGCGACTGGCTGACATGGCCAGCCTGTGCGCCCACACCGACCCGCAAGCGGTATTGCGTTGGGTAGTCAGCAAGCTCAGGCACCCCGGGAGTTGGGAGCGCGAAGCGCGCGAAGCACGAACGCGCCCAACGTTGCGGAGAACGCGCGTGTCAGGTGAGTGCCGTCCTTGCGCACCAGCACGCCGCCGATGACCGCCGGACATAGACGCGGGCTGCACATCAGCACGCTGAGGTCCAGGACGCGCACGCGGCTGTCGGCGTCGCGGGCGGCTTCGGCGTGCGGGTCGGGCGGAAGGTTCTCGCGGCGCGCCTGCGCGCACCGCCAGCCGATCGGGCGCTTACGCCGCAGCAGTCGGCTCACGCACTCGGCCTGCGGGCGCACGATGCGCGGGGTGTCACGCAGCACGTAGATCCGGCGCACACTCGCCGGCAGCCCGCGCCAGGCGGCGCGATAGCCGGCGCCGGCATCACCGTCGAAGGCACTCGCGGAGTTCGCCGACACGAACACCGTGCGCACGTCACGGTTGCGAACGAACCAGCGCCGCACGTCGCGGCTCCACCGCCCGCACGCGGCAGTGAGCGCGCCCGTCGCCAATCGTGCCGGCCGCGCGTTGAACGGACAGCCCGTCAGCGTGATCGAGACACCACGCCACGATCTCGCCTGCGCCACCACCTCCAGCGCGGCGCGCCAGTGCTCCGCGTGACTGTCACCGACCAGCGCGACGCGTTCACCGCCCGGCACCCCGAACAGACACGGCGAGACCAGAGCCGCCCGCTGCGTGAGCTCACACGGCGCGTTAGGGGTCAACAGCGCCCGCGACGGCGTCGGCGTCACCACGCGCCGCAACGCCGGGTTCTCGCACGGCTTCCACGGGTCGCGAGCGGCGGCGCCAAAGCAGCGCGTCGCCGCAAACGGCACCGCCCGCGAGGGGATCGATCCGACCACCGGGATGCGATCCTCGGCGGTCTCCACGGACCACGCGAACTGACCGAACTCGAGACCGACCGCCGCGGGAGTGAACTGCGCCTCGAGCGTGTTCTGCCGGACCGTCACACTCGCCCGCACGGGCACGCCGTCGCGTTGGAGAACCGGGCCTTCATCAAGGCAAAGCGGCACAGTCGCCAGCCGAACGCACAACGCTCCCGGCAGCGGCCGGCCGCGCAGCTTCACCGTCAACCGCAACTCTGTCCCGTCCTGCCCCAGTGAGGCGGACAGAAGATCGGCCGAACCCGACGGCGCGGCGCGGACCGACTCGTGCACCTGCACGGCGGGCGTCCACGGGGGCTCAGCGAACACAGTGGCGCGACTCTACGCCCTCGGCCACACACCTTGCCGTCCCGCTCCGCGGTAGCGATCTCGTGAAACCCGGCCGTGGCGCCGGGCGGTGCGGGGGCGTCGGACGGCGCCCCCGCCAGGTAGGCCGACTTATTCCGCTGAGATGTCGCGCACTCGGATGTTGCGGAACGACACGACATCCTGAGGCGCGCCGTGCGCCTGCAGGCCGAGGTAACCCACGAGCCCCCGAGAACTGGAGTCGGGGTCGTTCGGCCTGCCCGGGAAGGCGACGTCCGGCAGGTTCTCGTACTCGTTGATCACCACCCCGTTGCGGATGACGGTGTAGTGCTGGCCGACGACGCGGATCTCGAGCTCGTTCCACACGCCGGGCGGAGTGACCCGCGCCTGCGTCGCGTTGAGGTCGGCGAAGCCATAGATCGACCCGGTCTTGCGCGGGTCGTTGGGCGGCGTGTCGGGCGAGTCGTTGATCTGGATCTCGTGACCGCAGTTGACGGCGATCCACGCTGCGGGGTTCTCGGTCTGCGGACTGCCGTTGAACGTCATGGGACAGCCGGGCACCGGCGGCTTGGGCGCGGGGAAGCGGACCTGCACGCCGCTGTTGGCACGGGTCCCCCGAACCGGGGAGTCGTCGCGGAACTGCAGCCGCAGGGAGAAGTCACCGTAGGGCCGTGCCGCGTACCACAACACGCCGAGATTCGGAGGGCCCGGCTCGGTCTTGAGCGTCCCGTCGCGCTGCAACGTGATCATGGAGCCGCCCGCGTAGCGCCAGCGCGCGAAGCAGCGCCGCGAGCCGTCGAAGATGACCTCGTAGCCGGCGTCGGCACCCCGCCGGATCGTCTGGCCGCAGGGCACTTTCGACCCGCCGTGACCGTGCCCGCCGCCACGCTCGTGCTTGTCGCGCTGGACGCGCTGGTCAGCGGAAGCGGACAACGGAGCGAAGGAGAGCGCGGCCACTCCCCCGAGCAACGCGAGCGTCTTGCGCATGGTTCCTCCTACTTCTCGACGGCGCTGAGCCGTCGTTGCAACGACGTTGCCGCCCGCCTACCCAGTGCCCGGCCCGACGACACGCGCGCATCTCGGACTTCCCGAATGCGTCACCGCGGAATATCCGGGCGGTCCGCGGCGTCACCGCGGGCGACATGCATCCATCCGATGCCCCCGCGCAGCTGACGCCGTTGATCGGCCGCGAGCGAGACCTGGAGGAGGTGGCGACGTGTATCGCCGGCACGCGGTTGGTGACGCTCACTGGGGCTGGCGGCGTCGGCAAAACGCGGCTCGCGGCTGCAGCTTCGGCCCGCGTCGCCGCCGACGTTCCCGACGGCGTGTGGTGGATCGAGCTGGCGGCGGTGACCGACCCGGGCGCGGTCGCGCCCATGCTCGCACGGACGCTCGGCGTACGGGCACTGCCTGGCATGCGCGAGCTCGACGCGGTGGTCGGCTACCTGTGGAACCGGTGCGCGCTGCTGGTGCTCGACAACTGCGAGCACCTGGCGGACGAGGTGGCGTCGGTGGCATCGGCGTTGTTGCGCGCGTGTCCATCGCTGAAAATCCTGGCGACGAGCCGCGCCCCACTCGGGATCGGCGGGGAGACCCGCTGGGCGGTTCCCGCGCTGTCGCCGCGGGCCGCGGCGCGCCTGTTCATCGACCGCGCGCGACGAGTCGACCGCCACTGGTCGCTCAGTACGGCGAACGCGGCGGCAACCGTCGAGATCTGCCGGCGGCTCGACGGGATCCCGCTCGCACTCGAGCTCGCCGCGGCACGGGTCTCCGCCCTCGCTCCGACTGAAATCGCGCGCGGACTCGACGAAGCGCTGGGACTCCTGTCAGCGCGCGCATGCGTTGCCGACCCGCGCCAGGGGACGCTGCGTGCCTCGCTGGATTGGAGCTACGGGCTGCTGCCGCCCGACGCCCAACGCCTACTGCGCGCGCTGGGCGTTCTCGCGGACGGCACGACGTTCGAGTTCGCCCGCGAGGTGTGTCGCGGCGACTTGACGACCATGCAGACGCTCGTCGAGCACTCGATGGTGCGGGTCGACGGGAGCGCCGAGTGCGTGCGGTACCGACTGCTGGAGACCGTTCGCCAGTACGCGGTCGAGCGGTTGCTGGAGGCTGGCGAGGCCGACGCCGTCCGCGATCGCCACCGCGACGCGTTCCTGGCCCTGGCCGAGAGGGAGGGCCGCGACGCGCTGACGCCACGGCAGCCGCTGGTCTTCGCCGCGCTCGACGCCGAGGCGGCGAACATCGAGGCGGCACTGGCGCGAGCGGTCGCCACGGATCCTGAGGCGGCGTTGCGCGCGTGCCTCGCACTGCAATTTTGGTTTCGTGCCCGAGGCCGTTTTCACAGCGCCGCCGGCGTCTTCGAGCGAGCGCTCGACGGGAGTCGTCCGCCCGCGGCCCTGCGGGCCCGCGCGCTGGCCGCGTGGGCGTGGATCCTGGGCAGTGGCGGCGACTTCGAGCGCGCGAACCAGCTCGCAGCCGACGCCGCGGCGCAAGCCGAGCAGTGTGGGGACCAGGGCGCGATCGGCGCCGCATTGCTGGTGCGCGCCAATCACCGCTTCTTCACGGATCCGATGGACGCCGTGGGTCAGCTGCAGCGCTGTCGCGACCTGGCGTGCACGATCGAGGACGAGTACCTGCTCGCGCGCTCGGAGGCGTTGCTGCGCGGCATCGGGTGGTTCCAGCAGGACGCGCACGGCTGCGGCCTCGAGTTTGACGCGCTGCGTCTGCGCCTCGAGCGACTTGGCGACCGTGAGACGCTGGCGTGGTTCTGGTTCGAGCAGGGCGCGGTCCGCTACGCGCTCGGCGAGCACCGGGACGCGGCGGAGCTGCTCGCGCGAGCGGTCACGGTGGCGGCGGAGGCGGGCGAGGCGACCGCCGATCGCGCTGCCCGCACGTACCTCGCGTTGATCGATGTGGCCGCCGGTCACGCCGAGCGCGGCCGAGCGGTCATGCGCGCGGTCCACGCGCAGACGCTGTTGCACGGCGGCAGCTTCGCGCTGCCCTGGATCGAGCTCCTGCTCGCCCAGGCGGATGCCGGCAGCGATGACCTGCAGGCGGGCTGCGCCCGGCTCCGCCACCTCGTCACGGCCGAAGCGTGGGGAGCGGCGCACGCGCTGGCCTGGGCGCACGCCGAGCTCGCCGAGGTGCTGCGGCTGCTCGGCCACGACGATGCCGCGGAGCACGGAACACGCGCGATCGACTGTGCGCAACGGCTTCAGAACCGCTGGCTCGTGGCGAAGGCGCAACTCACGCTCGGCCGGCTCGCCGCGGCGTGCGGGCGTCCGGGGGACTCCGAGCGGCTCCTGCACGAGGCGCTCGCCGCGATTCACCAGCACGGCTACCGGCTGGAGCTGCCGGGCGCCCTGGAGGCGCTGGCGGACGTGGCGGCACGTCGCGAGCGCCACACCGAAGCGGCGCGACTGCTGGGAGCGGCGGAGCGCTCCCGCGATCAGTTCGGCCTGGTCGGCTGGCCGGCACATCGGACCGCGGTCGCGGAGCTCACCGCGCGCGTCGGCGACGCGCTCGACCCGGGGGCGCTCGAACGTGCGCTAGCCGAAGGCCGCGCACTCGAGCCCGACGCGGCGGTGGCCTGGGTCCGACGCGCCCGGGGGGAGCGCAAGCGTCCGCGACACGGCTGGGAGAGCCTCACGCCGACCGAGCTCGAGATCGTGCGTCAGGCCGCCGCCGGGCTCACGAACCCCCAAATCGCGGACCGGCTCTTCGTCGCGCGCGCGACGGTCAAGACCCACCTCTCGCACATCTACGCCAAGCTCGGCGTGCGCAACCGCTCCCAGCTCGCCGCCCACGCCGCTGGGCGGCTCGCGAGCGTGAAATAGGCCACCTGGCGTATGTAGTGCGTCGGCCTCCCCCGTACGGTCGTCGCATCACACACAGCTCGCGCCGGGGGGCGGCTACTACACGGAGGTAGTTTCAGATGCACGTTCGCAAACTCCTGGCGCGCTTCGCGCTGGCGGCGTCGCTCGTCGGCGTCGGCTTCGCCACCGCCGGCACGGCAAGCGCCTCGGCGGCGACCGCGACGCTGTCGGTCGCCTACAGCGGATGCACGAACTCCTACGGGCAGCACTTCGATTACACGATGCGGGTGCGCGGGACGACGGCGACCTCATCGCGGACGCGCGTCGAGGTCCGGCTCTGGGGCGAGGACGAGTGGTCCGACGACTTCCTCGGCGGGCCGTACGTCCAGTCGTACGACTTCGGCGGGTTCTACTGGATCGACTTCTGCATCAACAAGAGCGCGCTCGACGAGGACTGGGGCCGGGACGAGGTCTACGCCGGCGTGCGCGTCTACAACGCCGCCGGTCAGCAGATCGAGACCGTCGAGTCCAACCGGCTCTACGACCACTTCTGAGGCGGATCCGATGCGCAACTCAATGCTCGGCCGAGCGCTCGCCCTCGGCATCCTGCTCGCCGGCGGCCTGGCCGCTCCGGCACTCGCCGGCACGCCTTCCGACGCCGCAACCCAGATCCGACAAATCGAGCAGAGCGGCGCCTTCACCGCGCCTACTCCCCGCGCCGACTTCATCGTCGGCACCTTCGACGCGTCGACCGGCAGCTTCACCGGCACGAAGACCCGAGACGTCTGCCACTACGACCGCGAGCTGCGCGAGATCGTCTGCGAGCCAGGCCCCACGCCGCAGGTGACGGTCAACGGCGTGCACGTCGGAATCACCGTCCGCTGGTCGAACGCAAGCGGCTACGTGACCGTGACCGTCAACGGCAAGAGCAAGACGTTGCCGTCCGGCAACGGTCGCGCCACGATCGACATCGGCCGTGCGCGCGAGGCCAACTGGCGGATCACGGCGAGCGAACGCTCGTACGGGGACGCGCTGATCATCAAACGGCCGTCGATGGTCGGCGCGGGCGTCTTCACGATCAAGGCGCTGCCGATCGGCATCGCGTACGAGCCGCCGCAGGATCCGGGCGCGCTCAACAACAACCGCTATACGCGGGTCACCACCACCGCGACGGCGCTGTCGTCGACGATCCAGACCTCGACCGGCACGACCGTGCCCAAGGGCACGTCGCGTGACTCGTACATCCAGATGGCGTCGGCCATCGGCGGTGCGATCGGCGGGACGCCCGGATCGGCGCTCAAGCAGATCGCCTCGCTGGTCGGCCAGACCCAGAGCGACGTGACCACCTCTCAGGCCTCCGGATCGACGACCGCCCTCAACTTCCAACTCGTCAACGCCCGCAGTTGCACGACCGGCGATCACATCGGTCCGGGCGGCGGCGACAAGATCGTCTACCTCAAGGACGCCCGCGTCGTGTGGCTCGACGACGGCCGTCAGACCTACCTCTCACTGCTCGGCTCGAACGGGTCGAACTGCGTCTCCGTCAACTCGCTCCGCAACGGCACCAGCGTGTTCGACGCCGAGACCGCGCAATCGCTGCTGGCGGTCGACCCGTTGGCGACCGGAGACCCGAACATGAGCCTCCCGGCGGCCAGGTACACGAAGCTGTACGAGATCGACCTCGACCCGACGACCACCAACAATCCGGACACGGATTCGCACACCGAGAGCCGGTGGTCCTCGCTCGGCACGACAAGCGCGACGAACAAGATCACCACCGACACGGTCCAGGCCGGCTTGCTGGCGTTCCTCGGCGTCGGCCCCGAGCAGAGCCAGACGACGACGGTCTCGATCTCGATGTCCAACTCGCGCGTCGAAGGCGCCGGGACGGCGATCACCACGGAGGCGACGCTCCGCACGCTGAAGCTCGGCGCCTCGTCGACGATCAGCGCCTACTACGACAAGGCGTTCAGCACCATCGTCTATCAAGCGATGCCGTGACCGGGGCCTGATCCGCCGGCCGACTGGTGACCGGGCTGTGGATGGACCCGTCGCCGGGTCCATCCACACATTGACCCAACTCCGAGCTGACGCGCGGCGGCCGGTTGAAGTCGACCGCGGGGCGGCCGAGTAGGTACCCCTGGCCGCCTTCGATCGAGAGGTCTGTCTTGTCGAACTCGTGTGCGTCCCGGACGAACGTGAGCAGCTCGTCGGACTCGATGCCTTCGGCGATCACGAACGCGTCGGTGCGGCGCGCATAGGCGACGATGGCGACGAGCACGGCTTGCGCGTTGACGTCGGTGAGGGCGGCGCTGACGATCGAGCGGTCGATCTTCACGTAGTCAACCGGCAGCCGTCGCAGTGTCTCGAGGCCGGCGTTGCCGGAGCCGACGTCGTCCAGCGCGATCTTGAAGCCGAGCGCACGCAGCCGGGTCGCGCCGGCGACGACCTGAGCGAGCCGCGCTCCGGACTGTTCGGTGACCTCGAGCACGATGCGTTCGGGTTCTAGTCCGGCCGCCCGCACGGCACGGACGAGCCGATCGCCGTCGAGCACGTCGTGGTCGAGCGTCTGCGGATGGACGTTGAGAAACAGCAACGCGTCCTCGGGCAGCTCTGCGGCCCGAGCCAGCGCCGCGGAGCGGCACACGCCATCGAGCTCGTGGGCGCGGCCGACGTTTTCAGCGATCGTGAACGCGTCCAGCGGGCCATCAAAGCCGTAGTGCTCGCTCGGCCGCGCGAGCGCTTCGTAGCCCAAGACCCGGTCTTCGCGGAGCATCAGGATGGGCTGGAACGCGACTTGGAGCTGCGGCTCGTCCAGGAGCGAGCGCAGGGAGCGGACCTTCGCCGGTGTCACCACCGACACCAGCTCGGCGACGTCGTCGAACACGATGACCCGCCCGCCGCCTCCGCGCTTGCCCTCATACAGCGCCGCGTCGGCCTGTTCCCAGACCGCCGCCGGATCGTCGCCGGGTAGCGGGGCGAGCGACGCGACACCCGCCGTGAAGCTCGTCGGCCGCGTACCCGTTTGCGCCGCGACCAGCATCCGCTCGAGCGCCGTCTTCGCGCTGGCCGCGTCGGTGCCGGCAAACACGATCGCGAACTCGTCGCCGCCGATCCGGAAAGCGCGATCCGCGGAACGCCCTGAGCGCAGCACCTGCCCGATCTCGATCAGCACCTCATCCCCGTAGCGATGCCCCTTTGCGTCGTTGGCGAGCTTGAAATCGTCGAGATCGACGAGCCCGATCGCGCACGTGCCACGCTGGCGAGCCGCGAACGACAGCGCACGCGCGAGCTCCTCTTGGAACGCCCGGTGGTTGCCGAGCTCGGTCAACGGATCCAACGTGGCGCCCTTGACCGCACTCCGGTGCCGGCGCGTGAGCGCACGGCCGCCAAACACGTAGAAGAACACGAACGCCAGCACTACGGCGATCCCGAACACCCACCATTTCGCGGACCGCACCGCGGCCAACTGACGCTCCAACACGGAGGCGTCTGCGTCAACCTCCAACGCGAACGCCTGCCCGTCGAGCCGCAGCGGCTCGACGAACTCGAGGGCACTCCCCTGCGCGGACGCGTCTGCTCCCTGCTCTTGCTGGCCGGCGTAGGCCCGTCCGTCGGAGAGCGCAGCATTGATCGCAGAGCTCTCTTGCCGCACCCCGAGCAGCCGCGGGTCGGAAGCGGCGACCGCACGGCCGAGACCGTTGAACAGCCGCACCGACACCACTCCTGGCCGGGAAGCCACCGTCTCGATCACTTCCCGTGCTGCTTGCAGCGCGTCCTCGGGCGCTTCAGCTCGGTAGTAGGCGGACTCGATCGAGCGCGCGTCATTCTCGTAGTGAGAAGCGTCGAGCTCCACAAGGCTGTCACGCAGCGCGTTGGCCGTGAACGCCTGCGAAATCGCCATCACGGCGACGAGCGTGCTCAGCAGCGCCGCCGCGAGCCGGAGCTCGAACGCCCAGGGACCGACGCGCCGCGCCCACGCCCGCTGAACCGGTCTCGCGATAGTGCTCACCCGAGCGAACGCCCTCATCGGGTCGCGATCCTCACGGTCAGGACGCTGGAGCTGGCGGTGCCCAGGGCCGCAACGCCCACTACGGCGACGCCGACGGCGGTGATCAGACGGGTCTTCATGGCTCGGGAGGCCTTTGGCTCGGTGGAGGGGTTTGCAGGCAGCACGTGACCCGCGCGGCGGAAGCCCATGGACGACAGAGGCGAGGTCTACTCGCTAGCTGCATCGACGCCACCCGCGCGCTCCGTTACCGAACGCGTCCAGAGTGTGGGGAACTACGGATCGAACGTGCGGGGAACCACGCATCGAGAGCGTGGGGAATTGCGGTTGGCCTGCCCTGACGCTCGGACTCGATGACGCGCGGCAGGGCGAAATATGGGGAGCGCCGAGCCCTTAAAGCTGGGAGATCTCCCAATGTGTGAGACGACTCCGCGCAGTTAGTGTCGAACTCGCGACGGATCGCGCTGCACCGACCCGTCGCTCCTTAAGCTCGCGCCGTTCGTCGAGTCCCTAGTCAGCGGCGATAGCTACCGATATCATCAGGGCGTGCCCGACGTGCTGATCCGTGATGTTCCGGCCGAGGATTTGGCTCGGATCGATGCGCATGCCGCACGGCAGGGTTTGTCGCGCACGGAGTACCTGCGTCGGCGGTTGAGTCAGGACGCAGCGCGGACGACGAGTCCGGTGAAGGTCGCGGATCTGCAGCGGTTCTCGTCACGGTTCCGGGATCTCGGTGATGCCGAGCTCATGCGCGGCGCCTGGTCGTGAGTCCCGCCGCGGAAGGGGCGGGCTGGCTGGTCGACAAGTCGGCGTTGGTGCGCCTGGGGGCCAGCGCGGATGCCGAGGCGTGGGCGAGCCGTATCGAGCGGGGACTGGTGCGCATCGCGACGGTCACATTGCTCGAAGTGGGGTACTCGGCTCGCAACGCTGCGGAGTTGCGTGCCGGCTACGCGGAACCGCCGATCGCGTCGATGCCCGTCGAGTACGCGACGCCGGTGTCCGAGGACCGGGCGGTGCAGGTGTTGAGCGTGCTCGCGGAGCGTGGAACCCATCGCGCCCCGTCGATTCCCGACCTGCTGATCGCCGCGGTCGCGGAGAGCGCGGGCTTGGTCGTGTTGCACGACGACAAAGACTTCGACCTGATCGCCGAGGTCACTGGGCAGTGGGTCGAACGTCTACGGGGATAACGTCCCTGGCTGGGGCAGCCACAGCGAGCGACAACACGGTCTGCTCGTCAAGACACTCGCTCATAGGACGAGGTCGTCGGTCGTGTCGGGCAGCGCGCGAACTCGACGCCCAACGCCGCGCAGGCCTGCTGCCAGATGATCTTTGGCTTGACGTCCCGAGCGCCACCGCGGAGACGCCCGAGCGAAGTGTGGTGGCCGGCATTCGGGCGCCATCGAACCAGGCGGAGGTTGCGGCGTCCGCCGCAGCTTGACGGCGCAATGACGCTCGGCTAACGGCCCGCGCGAGAGGGCGGGTATCAACGACCTCAAGGAGGTGGCCACGGCCACCATCGACGAGGCGAAGTCGAGTTCAGCGATGCGGTGTCCGCGGGCTTACCGGTCGGGTGCAGGTTGCGGTCCCGACTGCCGATACGGTCGTATGCGAACCCTTACCCGCACGATGCTGCTGTCCGCTCTCGCTGCTTCCACGCTCGCCGTGACCGCCTGCGCGAGCGTTGAAACCAACGCTTCGAGCGAGCCCTCAGCGGAGTCTCAGTCCGACGCCAAGAAGGACGAGAAGGGCAGCGACAAGTCCGCTGAGAAGAAGCAGCCGAAGATGACTTCGTCGCAGAAGAACGCGGTGGAGTCGGCGCAGAACTACATCGACATGTCGGGGTTCTCCAAGAAGGGCCTTATCCAGCAGCTGTCCTCCAAGGCCGGCGACGGGTACTCCAAGAAGGACGCGAAGTTCGCCGCGAACAATGTGGGCGCGGACTGGAAGGCGGAGGCGGTCGAGTCGGCGGAGAACTACCTCGACATGTCGGGGTTCTCCAAGAAGGGCCTCATCCAGCAGCTTTCCTCTTCGGCCGGTGACGGATACACCCGTGCGCAGGCCAGTTACGCGGCCGGCAAGGCGGACGCGGATTGGAAGGCGGAGGCCGTCGAGTCCGCGCAGAGCTACCTCGACATGGGCGGGTTCTCCGAGCAAGCGCTCGTCGAGCAGCTGTCCTCTTCTGCTGGTGACAAATACACCCGTGCGCAGGCCGCTTACGCGGTGGGCGAGGTCTACTGACCAGCGAGCGGAACCGATAAAGGAACGCTCGGGGCGCTCCCGACCCGTTCGGACCCCGACGGGGTCACACGGGCGGGGCGCAGCCAGCAACTCAGCCAAGACGTCTGCTGTTGCGCATCAGCGCGAACCGCCAGCATGAGGCACCCCGCCGCGGCGTGGCGTCCGGGCATGCATCGTCCCTGCAGGGCCCGTGCGCATGCCAACACGTCGGTGCGTCTGACGAGAACCTGAACGAAGCGCCGTGATCAGGCGAACTTCGACGGAGCGACTACGTTGCCGTCCCAGTCGGCCACGGACGGTCGCCTCGAAAACGACTTCGAGAACGGCCAGAGTGGCTCATGCGTTTCTTCTGTCGCTGGCGCGAGACGATTGGGCACTGACGCTCTGCGGGTGTCCCGCCTCCGACTCTCTTGCTGCATCCCGCGCTACCTTACCCTTCGGTGGCCTTACAGTGGTAAGAACACGCTCGGCCTTCGACGTCATCCCGCCGCCGGCGCTGGTGCTGCTCGGCATCGTCAGCGTCCAGGTGGGCTCGGCGCTGGCCAAGCACCTGTTCGGCGAGGTGGGGAGCTTCGGGACGGTGGCGCTGCGCCTGTTCTTCGCGGCGGCCGTGCTGATGCTGCTCTGGCGGCCGTCGTTGGCGTTGCTGGTGGACCGTGACGCGTGGCCGGTGGTCCTCGGCTACGGCGTGATTCTCGGCCTGATGAACCTGAGCTTCTACCTGGCGTTGGACCGGTTGCCGCTGGGGATCGCCGTCACCATCGAGTTCCTCGGGCCGCTGGCCGTCGCGCTGCTCGGGTCGAGGCGCTGGCTCGACGCGTTCTGGGCCGTCCTCGCCGCCGGCGGCGTGGTCCTGCTGATGGAGGGCGGCGGCGACCTCGACCTCGTCGGCGTGCTCTTCGCCCTCGCCGCCGGCGTCTTCTGGGGCCTCTACATCCTCCTCGGCGCGGCGCTGGGCCGGCACACCACCGAAGGCAACGGTCTCGCGTTGGGCATGGTCATCGCGGCCCTGATCGCCGTGCCTTTCGGCGTGGCCGACGCGGGCACGGCGCTGCTCGAGCCGTGGGTGCTCGCCGCCGGGCTCGGCGTCGCGCTCCTCTCGTCCGTGATCCCGTACACGCTGGACCTGGAAGCGCTCCGCCGGATGCCGGCGCGCGTGTTCGGGATCCTCATGAGCCTCGAACCCGCGATGGCCGCGCTGATCGGCCTCATCCTCCTCTCGGAGTCGCTCCACTGGTCGCAATGGATCGCGGTGCTCTGCGTGGTCATCGCCTCGGCCGGCGCCACCCGCAGCGCCGCGCCGTCTCGCGACGAAGTCGGTGCGCTTTCGTAACACGCGCGTCTTGTTCCGCGCGTGACCCCTGCGCGATTGTGCGGGGTGCTCAACGATCCGTCAGTTCGTCGGCCCCAGCGCGATCAACTGACGGATCGCGCCGATCTCGCCGCGCCCGTCGCCTGGCGCGGTCGCCGCGCGGGCCGGCCATCCGAACCAGCAACTCGCGGGTCGGGACCTCCTCCGCGCCGAGTGCCGCGGCACGGGCGCGAATCCACGGGGTGAGGTCGTAGTGGTCGCCCTGGAAGCGGCTGCGGGGGATGCCGAGCTGGGCGGCGAAGGCGTGCAGCTCCTCGAAGGAGCCGTCGACGGCCATGTGGCACCAGTCCTTGATCGCCCAGGGGACGTGCGGGTAGTGCTGGAGGGGGTCGATGAGGACCGTCATCGCGGGTCACGCGCGGGAGCCTACGTCAGCTCGAGCGTGCGGGTCTCAAGCTGAAGCGACGCCGTCACCGCTGGGCGCGGTCGGGGCCGAGCCGTCGATGAGGATGAAGCGCGCGATGTGATCGTCGGCGTCGATCAGGAACGCGAACGTCGCTCGCTCCCCGGCGCTGGCGCCGCACTCGGCACCGGGCCGGTTCGTGAGCTCGAAGTCGGCGACCACGAGCCGGCTGACCGTCCGCTGGACGCCGAGGAGCTTCGCGCCGCACGGCATGCTGTCGTTGAACTCCTCCACCTGACGGGTGGAGATGAGGTTCCCCTTCGGCGGCAGGTTGACGATCTCGCTCGGCACGCTGAAGTACTTCGCCGCGGCCGCGACGCGACCGTGGCGCATCTCGTCGGCCCACCCACGGATGACGCGCTTCTCGGCGTCCGTGACGGGGGTGCGCGCCGGTTCCGGCGTGCTGCTCGCCGGCGCCTTGGGCGTCGTGAGGCTCAACCGGTCAGGCTCGGCCGACCCGCCGCAGGCGGCGATCGCGAGCCCGAGTGACATCGCGAGCGCTCCCAGCGTCCGGCCGCGCAGGATCATCCTCCGATTATGACCTCGGGAGCGGCCTTCCGAGCGCCAGTGGCGGAATCGATCGGCCGATCAAACCGGTGACCGCGATCAGGGTGAGCACGTACGGGAGCGCCTGGAAGAGCACCGCGCCAGACGGCGAGAACACCGGGAGCCGCGACGCGAGCGCGCTGCCGAAGCCGAACAGCAACGTCGCGGTGAGCGCGAGCCCCGGCTTCCAGCGGCCGAAGATCAACGCCGCGAGCGCGATGAACCCGCGGCCCGCCGTCATCTCCTGCGTGAACGTGTGCAGGAAGCCGATCGACAGGAACGCCCCACCCATCGCCGCGAGCCCGCCCGACGCCATGACGGCGAAGTAGCGCGTGCGAACGACGTTCAGGCCGGCCGTCTCGGCGGCCAGGGGGTTCTCGCCCGCAGACCGCAGCCGCAGCCCCATCGGCGTCCGGAACATGAACACCCACGTGACGATCACCATCGCGAGCGCGATCCAGACCAGCAGGTTCAGCTCCCCGAACACGTCCCCGAGCAGCGGGAGCCAGTCGATCGGCAGCGACACGTTGGGCACCTGCGGCAGATCGTCGGGAGTGCCGAGGTCCCCGTAGATCTCTACGAACAGGTAGCCGGTGATGCCGACCGCCAACAGGTTCAAAGCGGTGCCGGAGACGATCTGGTCGGCCCGGAACGTGACCGCGAACAGTGCGTGCAACGCGCCGAAGACCGCCCCGGACGCGATCGCGATCACGATGCCGAGGATCCAGGAGCTCGTGAGGTCCGCGCCCCACGCGCCGAAGAACGCGCCCATCAGCATCATGCCTTCGAGGCCGATGTTGATCACGCCCGAGCGCTCGGAGAACAGGCCGCCGAGCGCGCCGAAGATGAGCGGCGTCGCGTAGCGCAGGGTCGCGGCACCGAGCGCGCCCCAGACGACGACGCGATCGAGGTTGGCGACACCCGACTGGGTCGCCGCGTAGCCGCCCGCCAGCCCGAGGAGGCCGGCGATGAGTGCGCCCGAGCCGAGGCGCCGCTCGTCCATCGCGATCGCGGCCGAGCCGGCCGCCATCGCCAGCACGGCGATGGCGATCACGACGATCGGCGACCGCACCGTCAGCGGCGGCACCGCGACGAAGAACGCGAGGAACCCGAGGGCGACGCCCGCCCAGCCGATCCGTTTGCCGGTCATGCCGCGACCGCCGCAGCCGCAGCCTTGCGGCGCTTGCTCCGCAACCGCAACAGATAGACCACCAAGACGTCAGTCGAGATCAGCAGCACGACAAGTCCCTGAATCATGTAGGTGAGGTTCGTCGCCAGCTGGGGCTCGAACACCGTCGGGTCGAGGTTGCGCACGGAGGTGCCGGTGATCAGCCCGGCGAACAACAGCGCGCTGAGCAGCGTCCCGATCGCGGTGTTGCGGCCCAGGAGGGCGACCGCGATCCCGAAGAAGGCGATTTTGGTCGTCTGGATGTCGTTCGTCGCAATCCGGAACTGCCAGCCGAGGACGTCCACCGCGCCGCCGAGCCCGGCGAAGCCGCCGCAGATCGCCATCACGAGGATGTAGTTGCGCCGGACGTTGATGCCCGACGCCTGCGCGGCGTCCGGGTTGAAGCCCACCGCGCGGACCTCGTAGCCGAGCGTGGTGCGGTTGAGCAGCACCCAGAAGATCACGAGCGCCGCGAGTGCGATGAAGATGCCGACGTGCAGGCCCTGCAGCTGCGCGTCGCCCCAGAACACCGGCAGCTTCGCGGCCTCCAGGACGTCGTTGGAGACCGGGACGTCCACACGTGCGGGATCGTCGTTCTGCAGCGGGCCGCCGAGGCCGAACGCCCAGACGCCCACCCAGAGCGCGATCCAGTTGAGCATGATCGTCGAGATCACCTCGTTGGTGCCGGCGACGGCCTTCATCAGACCGGCGATGCCGGCCCACAGGCCACCGAACACGACGCCCGCGAGACCCGCCACGATCACGTGCAACAGCGCGGGCATCCCGTCGAACGAGGAGCCGACCCAGACGGCGAAGATCGCGCCGACGATGAACTGCCCCTGGCCGCCGATGTTGAACAGCCCGCAACGGAACGCGAACGCCACCGCCAAGCCGGTGAGGATCAGCGGCGTCGTGATGAGCAGCGTCTGCTGGAGGTTCAGCGCCGCGAGGATGCGGTCCTCCTCCGACAGCCACGGGAAGATCCAGTTGAAGCCGGTGCCCTTGAAGATCGCCGAGTAGGTCTCGATCGGGTTGTGACCCGTGAGCAGCACCACCAGGCCGCCGGCGATGAACGCGACGAGCACGGTGATGAGCGGCGCGATGAACCCGCCGCTGCGCAGGTACACCGCCGCCCGATTGGCGACGGTGAGGTTGGGCGGCAGTTCCTCGGGGGCGTCGCTCACGCGATGCCTCCTTCGGCAGGGCCGCGAAAGCGAGCCGCCAGGCGAGTTCTCGCCGAAGCATGCGAGCGCGCAGCGCGAGTCATGCGGCTGCCGCTTCCCCTCGGCCGCCGCCGGTCATGTACACCCCGAAGTCCTCCTCGGAGGACTCGGGCGCCAACTCGGTGACGATCCGGCCTTCATAGATCACGAGCACGCGATCGCTGAGCGAGCGGATCTCCTCGAGCTCGAGCGAGACGAGCAGCACGGCCTTGCCGGCGTCGCGCTCCTCGACGAGCCGCCGGTGCACGAACTCGATCGCGCCGACGTCCAGGCCACGCGTGGGCTGCGCGGCGATGATCACCTTCGGGCTCGCGCTGAGCTCACGCGCGATGACCACCTTCTGCTGGTTGCCGCCCGACAGCGAACCCGCGCGCGTCTCCGGGTCGCCGCCGCGCACGTCGAACTCCTTGAGCAGCGTGCGCGCTCGCGCGACCATCTTCGACGGCGAGAGGAACCCGTGCGTGGAGAACGCCGGCGTCTTGTACTCGCGCAGGCACAGGTTCTCGGCGAGGTCGAACTCCAGCACCAGTCCGCGCCGGTGGCGATCCTCGGCGATGTGCGAGACGCCCGCGTTGAGCGTGTCGCGCGGCCCGGAATTCGTGACGTCCTTGCCCGCGACCGTGATCTTGCCCGCGGTCGGCGCGCGCAGCCCCATGATCGCCTCGATCAGCTCGGACTGGCCGTTGGCGTCGATGCCGGCCAGGCCGACGATCTCGCCCGCCCGCACCTCCATCGACACGTCATTGACGGCCGGGAGTCCGCGATCGTCCTCGGCGGAGACGCCTTCCAAAGTCAGCAGCGGCTCGCCCAGCGTCTGCTCGGGCTTGTCCACCCGCAGGAGCACTTCGCGGCCGACCATCAGCCCCGCCAGCGAGCGCTCCGTCGCGCCCTCGGTGGGGACCGTGTCGATCATCTTGCCGCGGCGCAGGACGGTCACGCGGTCGGCGATGTCCAGCACCTCGTTGAGCTTGTGCGAGATGAACACCACCGACGTGCCCTGCTCGGTCAGCCGCCGCAGCACCACGAACAGGTCCTGCGCCTCCTGCGGTGTGAGCACCGCGGTCGGCTCGTCCAGGACCAGCACCTTCGCGCCGCGGAACAGCGCGCGGAGGATCTCCACGCGCTGTTGGGTGCCGACGCCGATGTCCTCGACCTTCGCGTCCGGGTCCACCGCGAGGCCGAACTCCGAAGAGAGCTCCCGCACCCGGGCGGCGGCGGACTTGTAGTCGAGCAGCAGGCCGTTGCGCGGCTCCGCGCCGAGCACGAGGTTCTCGGCCACGGTCATCACCGGCACGAGCATGAAGTGCTGGTGGACCATGCCGATGCCGAGCCCGATGGCCCGGCGCGGGGAGTCGATCGTGACCGGCTCCCCGTCCAGCAGGATCTGTCCTTCATCGGGCTGATGCAGCCCGTACAACACGTTCATCAGGGTTGACTTGCCCGCGCCGTTCTCCCCGAGCAGCGCGTGGATCTCGCCACGTCGCAGCTCGAAGTCCACCGCGTCGTTCGCGACCAGGGTCCCGAACCGCTTGGTGATCCCTCGGAGTTCGAGCGCGGGCGCGTCAGCCACTGTTATTTGACCGTATTCGGGATGTCGGTGAGCTCGCCGGAGGAGATCTTGTCCTGCTCGGCCTTGACCGCGTCGGCGTACTTGGCGCCGATCTCGTTGGTCTCGCCGATGCCCACGCCGCCCGACTTGACGTCGAAGATCGTGTTGGCACCGCCCTTGAACGTGCCGTCCTGGACGGCCTTGATCGAGTCGAAGACCGCGACGTCGACCTTCTTCAGGGCCGAGGTCATGATCTGGTCGCCGAGGTAGGCCTGGTCGGCGTCCACGCCGATGCCCTGCACGCTCTTCTCCTTGGCGGCGTCCAGCGCGCCGAGGCCGCAGCCACCGGCGACCTGGAAGACGACCTTCGCCCCCTGGGCGATGTGATCGAGCGCGAGCTCCTTGCACGGCGCCGGGTCATCGAACTTCTGCGAGTAGCCGTTGACGACTTCCGCGTCCGGGTTGGCGGCCTTGACGCCCGCCTGGTACCCGGCGATGTACGCGTCGACCGGCGGGATCTTCTGGCCGCCGACCGAGCTGGCGGTTCCGCCGCCCTCGTCCTTGATGTACAGGCCGGCCATGTAGCCGACGAGGTAACCGGCCTCGTTCTCCTTGAAGAGCACGCCGGCGGCGTTGGTCGGCTTGGACTCGAGGCCCGTGGCGTCCACGTCGATGATCGCGAAGTTCGTCTTCGGGAACTTCGGGGCGACCGTGTTCATCGCCTCGGCCATCAGGAAGCCGACGCCGATGACCAGGTCGTACTGCTGCTGCGCGAGCGTGGAGAGATTCGGCACGTAGTCCGAGTTCGCCTTGGAGATCAGAACGCGCGTCTCGACGCCCAGTTCCGACTTGGCCCGCTCGAGGCCTTCGTTCGCCAACTGGTTGAACGAGCGGTCGTTCAGACCGCCGATGTCGGTGACCAGACCGACCTTGATTGCTTCCTTGGCCGGGGTCTCTTCGGCTGTGGTACCGCCGCTGGGCGCCGGTTCTTCCTCATCGGAGCCGCACGCGGCAACGAAAAGTGAACAGAGCATGGCCAGCAAGGCGATGAAATGAAGTGGGCGGCGCACGGCCGAAACTCCTTTTCGATTGGAACGACGCGCCGCGACCTTATTGGCCGGAGCGGTCGTCTGAGGCAGTAATTCGATTGAGCAGGGTGGCTTTGGCCGCATCGTCCGCGAAGGACGCCCGGACCGCCGTGCGCGTGATCAGCTGCAGCTCACCCTCCTCGAAGCCGAAACGCTCACACGCAACGGCGTACTCGCCGCCGATGCTACATCCGAAATAGGGTGGGTCGTCAGAACCCAACGTGAGGTTCACACCGGCTTCATGGAGTTTGCGGAGTGGATGGGTTTCGTAGGAGTCGAAGACGTGCGTCGCGATGTTGGACGTGGGACAGACCTCGAGCACGATCCCGCGCTCGACGATCTCCTGCACGAGTGCCGGGTCTTCGACCGCTCGGACCCCGTGCGAGAGGCGGGTGACGGGCAGCGTGAGCGCCTCCCGGACCGACTCGGCTCCGGCGTGCTCGCCCGCGTGGACGGTGCACCCGAGGCCAGCGCTCGCGGCGATCTCGTAGGCCTCGCGAAACTGGCCAGGTGGGTAGCCCGCCTCGTCGCCCGCGAGGTTGAAGCCGACGACGTACGGGTGCCGGTCCTCGGCGTGCCGGCGCGCGATCGCGACGGCGGCCTCCACCCCGAAGTTGCGGATGGCGGCGATCAGGATCCGGGCCTCGATGCCGGTGTCGCGGCGGGCGTCGTCGATCCCGGCCGCGATCCCCGCGTAGTGGTCGGCATCCGAGAGCCCGACGTTCGCCGCATGGTCGGGCGACGCGATCAGCTCGACGTAGATCGCGCCTTCCTGCGCACACCCGACCAGGTACTCGTAGGTGATGTCGCGGTAGTCCTCGGGCGTGCGGATGACGCTCGCGGCGAGGTCGTAGGTGCGCAGGAAGTCGAGGAAGTCGACCCACTGGAACCGGTCCGGCGACGCGAACACGCCCGCGGGCACGCTCAGCCCGTTGCGGTCGGCGAGCTTCTGGACCAGCGCGGGCGGGACCGTCCCCTCCAGGTGGACGTGGAGCTCCGCCAGCGGCAGGTTCATACGCGCCCGACCAGGACCGGCCGCTCGGCCGGAGCCTCAGCGGTGATCGTCACCGCCGAGAGCAGCGCCGTGGCCGCCTCGGCCGCGCTCGCGTCGCCCCGCGCGTGGACGATCGCCAGCGGCCGGTCCGGCCCGACCTGCGCCCCGATCGGCGCGATCTGCGACAGCCCCACGCCGTAGTCGATCTGGTCGTCCTCGCGGCGGCGGTTGCCACCCAGGCCGGTGACGACGAGCCCGACGGCCCGCGTGTCCACGCTCGTGACGTAGCCGGGGCGCTCGGGGGCGACCGGACGCGTCACGGACGCCTCGGGCAGCGCCGGGTTCTCCATGAAGTCGGCCGGGCCGCCGAGAGCGGCGACCATCGCGCCGAAGCGCTCCGCGGCGGCGCCGGAGGCCAGCACCTCCTCCACCTTCGCCCGCGCGGAATCCTCATCCGCGGACAGCCGGGACTGCGCGAGTGCCGCGGCGGCGAGCGCGACCGTGACCTCGTGCAGGCGCGGCTCACGCGCCGCGCCGGTCAGGTAGTGCACGGCCTCGCGCACTTCCAGCGCGTTGCCGGCGGTCGTGCCCAGCACCTCGTTCATGTCCGTGACCAGCGCGACCGTGTTCACCCCGGCGCCGTTGGCCACCTCGGTCAGCGCCGTCGCGAGCGCGAAGGCGTCGTCGCGCTCGGCCATGAACGCGCCGCTCCCGGTCTTGACGTCCGAGCACGAGCGAGTCGAGGCCCTCGGCGAGCTTCTTGGAGAGGATGCTGGCCACGATCAACGGGATCGACTCGACCGTGCCCGTGGCGTCGCGAACGGCGTACAGGCGCCGGTCGGCGGGCGCGAGATCGCTCGTCTGGCCGACGATCGCGCACCCCACCTCGCGCACGACGCGCTTGATCACCTCGGTCGCGGGGACGGACGTGTAGCCGGGGATCGAGTCCAGCTTGTCCAGCGTCCCGCCGGTGTGGCCGAGCCCGCGACCGCTGATCATCGGCACGGCCGCCCCGGCCGCCGCGAGGATCGGGGCGAGCATCAGGGACACCTTGTCGCCGACCCCGCCCGTGGAGTGCTTGTCCACCACGGGCTGGTCGAGGTCCCACTCGAGCACGCTGCCGGAGTCGCGCATGGCGGTCGTGAGCGTCAGCCGCTCCTCGGGCTCCAGGCCACGCAGGAAGAACGCCATCGCGAGCGCTCCCACCTGCGCGTCCGACAGCCCGCCGTCGGTGATGCCGCCGACCAGGAACGCGATCTCCTGCTCGGTCAGCGTGCCGCCGTCGCGCTTCTTGCGAATGACCTCGGGTGCCAGCAACTCAGAAATCCTCCGCGAACTTGAGAACGAGCCGCACGAGGTCGCGCGCCGCCACCTCGGCGTTGCGCAGCGTCTGCTCGTGCGAGAGCTCCTCGCCGCCCATGCCCTCGGCGAGGTTGGTGATCGCCGAGACCGCGGCAACGCGCAGCCCGGCGTGACGGGCGAGGATCACCTCGGGAACCGTAGACATCCCGACCGCGTCCGCGCCGAGCGTGCGAAACGCGCGGATCTCGGCCGGGGTCTCGAACGTGGGGCCGGCGGTGGCGAGGTAGACGCCTTCGGCGAGCGGGACGTCGAGCGCGGCCGCGGCGGCCTGCAGCTTGGCGCGCAGCTCGGGGTCGTAGGCGTCGCGCAGGCTGAGGAAGCGCGGGCCGATCGCCTCGTCGTTCGGCCCCGTGAGCGGGTTCACGCCCAGCAGGTTGATGTGGTCGGAGAGCGCCATCAGGCGGCCCGGGCCGACGTCGGCGTTCAGCGAGCCCGCCGCGTTGGTGAGCAGGATCGCCTCCGCGCCCTGATCCTTGAGCCAGCGCACCGGCACGGTCATCCCGTAGGCGTCGCCGGTCTCGTAGACGTGCTTGCGGCCGCGGAAGACCGCCACGGGCAGCCCGCTGAGCGTGCCGGTGGAGAGCGTCCCGCCGTGGCCGGCGACGCTCGGCTCCGGGAAGCCCTCGAGCTCGGCGTAGGGCGTGTGGGTGGCGTCGGTCAGCGCGTCGGCGATGGCGCCGAGGCCGGAGCCGAGGACGATTCCGAGCCGCGGAGCGCTCACAGGAACTCCGGGCCGAACGAGCGGGGCAGCAGCGCCTCCAGGGTCGCGGTCTGACGTGCGCCGTTGCGGGCGCACAGGTGGATCTCCGCGCCCGGCACCATGAACTCGCGCAGGCGCTGGCGGCAGCCGCCGCACGGCACGCAGATGTCGTCGGAGTCGGCGATCACGGCCACTTCGGTGATCTGCGAGCGACCCGACGCGACGAGCGCGCCGATCGCGGACGCCTCCGCGCACTGGCCCTGCGGGTACGCCGCGTTCTCGACGTTCGCGCCGACGTGGATCGAACCGTCCTCCGCGCGCAGCGCCGCGCCGACCTTGTAGTGCGAATACGGCGCGTGGGCGCGCGCCATCACGTTGCGGGCGGCGTCCACGAGGGCGCTCGAGCCGACCACCTGGTCCGAATAGGAGTTGCGCAGGATGCGTTCCGGCGCGATCTCCAGCGCCTCGGTGAGCCGCGTCACGCGTTCGAGCTCGAGCGCGAGGTCGGAGTTCGCGGTGGCGACGCCCTCGAGCTCGATGAAGTTGCCGAGGCCGGTGACGACGTCGAGGTGGATGCGGACGCTCTGCCACAGCAGCAGGTGGCGCTGCTTCTCGACCACGGTGAGCACGCCGAGCGTGGCTTCCAGCGAGGCTTTGAGCGTGGCCGCGTCGTCGATCGCGGTGAGCCGGTAGCGCGACTCGCGCGCCTCGTCGGCATCGACGCGGTCGTACTGGATCAGCGTCGCGCCGCCCGGCTCCTCCTCGCGCAGCTTCAGCCGGCCCGTGTGCACGCGGAAGTACGTGTCGCACTGGCGGATGATGCCGCGGTCGTGCGCTCCCAGGCCCCTGACGACGGCCAGTGAGCGCTCGGGGTCCGGGTCGGACGCCTTGAGCTCGATGTTGCGGCGCGGCGCTGCCATCGGCCCGACACTAGTAGGTTCCGGGGGATGGAAGGGGTCACGGTCGTCGATCACGTGCTGCTGCGGCGGCTTCTCTCGATCCTGCGTGACAAGGACACGCCGCACCGCGTGTTCCGCGAGACGATGACGGACGCGGCGCTCATCCTCGGCTACGAGGCGATGCGCGGGCTGCGCGGCGCCGACGTGGAGATCGAGACCCCGCTCGAGCGCACGCCGGGCCTGAAGCTCGCGGACGAGGTGTTCGTGATCGCGATCCTGCGCGCGGGCCTCGGCCTGGTGGACGGCTTCCTGCGGCTCGTCCCGGAGGCGCGCGTGGGGCACCTGGGCATGTACCGCGACGAGGAAGCGCTTCGCCCCGTCGGGTACTACGAGAACATCCCGTCGGGCGTCGAGGACGCCGAGGTGTTCGTCGTGGACCCGATGCTCGCCACCGGCGGGAGCGGCGTCCAGGCCATCGCCCGCATGAAGCGCGCCGGCGCGCGGCGCATCCATTTCGTGTGCCTGGTCGCGGCCCCCGAGGGCGTCGCCGCCTTGCGGGAAGCGCACCCGGACGTGTCGATCGTCACCGCCGCGATCGATCGCGAACTGGACGAGACGGGCTACATCCGGCCCGGCCTCGGCGATGCGGGCGACCGCATCTTCGGTACTGATCGCTGATACCGCGGCGGAGAGCGCTCCGGCGATCTCACGACCTGAGCTCGCCGCTATGCGCCGACATCTACTAGCCCTGCCCGCTGTGGCCCTCGCGCTCGCCTTCGCGGCGTGCGGTGACGACTCGTCCGACGAGAGACGGCCGCCACTCCCACCCCGACCGAAGCCGCCACCGAGGCCCCGACGGAAGCCCCCACCGAGGCCCCGACGGAGGCCGCCGAGGGCGAAGCGCCCACGTCCGGAGAGTCCGGCGTGAAGGTCGAAGGCAAGGCCGGCGAGAAGCCGGAGCTCGACACCTCGGGCGTCAAGGAGACGACCGCGCTCATCGCGGAGGACATCAAGGAGGGCGACGGCGCCGAGGCCAAGGCCGGCGACACCGTCCAGGTGCAGTACTCGGGCGTGCTGGCCGACGGCACGCCGTTCGACAACTCCTTCGACCGCGGCGAGCCGTTCGAGTTCAACCTCGGCGCCGGCATGGTCATCCCCGGCTGGGACCAGGGTGTCGCCGGCATGAAGGAAGGCGGCCGCCGCGTCCTCGTGATCCCGTCCGACCTCGGCTACGGCGACGCCGGCGCGCCCCCGACGATCCCGCCGGGCGCGTCGCTCGTCTTCGTCGTCGACCTGGAAAAGGTCAACCCGTAGCCGGTGGGTCCTCGCCGACGGCGAGGACCGAGGCGATGAGTGTGGACAGCAGGAGGCCGTGCAAGGTCTCCCTGTCCACGTCGCCGTGATTGACCCAGTCCAGGCACGAGCCGTCCAGGAAGCCGAGCCAGCCGCGGATCGCGGTGCGCAGGAGCGGTTTCGGCGGCCCCCCGGGGCTGAGCCCCTCGAGGATGCGGTGCGCGGTCGTCGTGCGCACCCGGTCCAGCAGCGCCCGCACTTCCGGCGCCGCCCCGGCGTTGCGGATCATCTTGTCGTAGGAGGACTTGTTCTCCTCGATCCACTTCAGGTACTCGTCGAGGCTCACCGCGAGCTGCTCGAACGGCGGCAGGTCCGGGTTCGGGGTCGTCCGCTGCTGCAGCTCGTTCGCCTTCTCCTCGAGCGTGGCGACGAAGTACGCCTCCTTGCTCGGGAAGTAGTGGTAGAGCAGCGCCTTGCTGATCCCCGCCTCCTTGGCGATCTTCGCCATCGACAGCTCGTCGTAGGCGAAGCGCGTGAACAGGTCCGAACCGAGCTCGAGGAGCCGGCGCCGTCGTTCGTCGACGGCGAGCCGCTGGTAGGCGGGGCCTTCGGACATCTGCCGGTCAGCGTACCTGACCGTTGGTCGATAGCGCTGTAACCCCTCGCGTCCATCGACGTATTGCGGTTATCGACCGATGGTCAACAAAGGGAGCTGGAATGGTCGAGGACCGCATCGCCGCCTTGGAGGACCACGCCGCCGCGCTCGAGGAACGAGTTCGCGACCTTGAAGCGGGGCGCAAGAGCTGGAACCCACCCCCGGTGGAGCGCACCGAACTGGCCGTCACCCGCCCTCGGAGCGCCCGGCGCCCCAGCCGCGCGCGACGTGGACGCCGCCGACCACCGCCGGCGCGCGACCGGCCAAGCCGCAGCGCGATCTCGAGGACGTGCTCGGCGGCTCGGTGCTCGCGTGGCTCGGCGGCGTCGCCATCCTCGCGGGCCTCGCGTTCCTGCTGACCATCGCGATCTCGCGCGGGTGGCTCGGCGAAGGCGCGCGCACGGTCCTCGCCGGCCTGCTCTCCGCCGGCCTCCTCGGCACCGGGATCTGGCTGCGCGAGCACAAGGACCGCACCGAAGCCGCGCTCGCCGCGGCCGCCGTCGGTGTCGCCGGCCTGTTCGGCACGATCCTGATCGCCGGCGCCGTCTACGAGCTCGTGCCCGACGACCGTCGCCCTCGCCGGCGCCGCGGTCGTCGGCGCCGCCGCGACCTCCCTCGCCACGCGCTGGAACGCGACCCTCATGGGCTGGCTCGGCCTGCTCGGCGCGCTCTTCGCCCCCGCGGCGCTCGGCGCCATCGAAGACGGCGTCGTCTACCTCGCGATCGCGTACTCGGCGACGATCGCCGTGGTCGTCTGGCAGCGCTGGAACGCGCTCGCGTGGGCCGCGTTCGTGCTGGCCACGCTGCAGTTCGCCGCGTGGGCGGACGGCGCCGAGTCGATCGTCGCCGTGCTGGCCGTGTTCGGCGCCCTGAACGCGGCGCTCGCGTTCGGCCTCGAGGCGCGCCGCCCCGGCCTCAACCTCAACACCGTCTTCCTGCTGGCCGCGAACGCCGCCCTGCTCGTGCTCGGGCACTGGGACGAGCACTGGTTCATCGCGATCGCCGCCGCGCACGCCGTCGTCGGCCTCGCCGCCACCCGCGCGCCGCGCCTGTCGCGCCCGGCCGCGCTCGTCACGCTCGGCATCGGCGTCGGCCTCGCGGACCTCGCGCTCGCCTCGCTCACATCCGGCCTGCCCGTCGCGCTCGGCTGGGCCGGCCCGGTCCTCGCCTTCGCCGCCCTGCTCGGCGCCCGCCGCCGCCCGGCCGCGATCGACGACCTCGCCGCGGAGCTCAGCGCGACGTTCAGGCTGTCGCCGACCGACCCCGCCACGGCCCGCGCCGCCACGGCCGCCGCCGCCACCGCGCCGCACGCCGCCACGCCGACCGCGCCCGCACTCCGCCGCCCGCCCGCCGCCACGCGCGACTTCGCGCCGCGCCACCGGCTCGTCGCGCGGGTCTGCGACGCCGTGCTCGGCCGTCCCGCGACCGTCGACTGGTACTTCGCCGCGCTCGGGCTCGTCGCACAGCTGATCCTCGCCGTCGGGCACACGCTCGCGACCGAGGCGCCGCTCGAGGCGCTCGCCGGCGCCGCGCCGACGACCGAGGCGCTCGTCGCCGTCGCCACCATCGGCGCGATCGCGTTCCTCGCCGCGCGCCTCTCCGGCGTGTTCCTGCTCGACGTGCTCGCGCTCACCGCGCTGGCGCAGTTCACGGGGCTCGCGCTCGAAGGGCTGCCGCTCACGCTCGCGCTCGCCGCCGAGGCCGGGCTGCTCGCCCTGATCAGCCAACGGGCCTCGCTCGCGTTCGTCGCCCTCGCCGCGGCGCACGCGCTCTACGTGCTCGCTCCGCCGATCGCCCTGATCGACGGACTGGACCAGCCCTACGAGGCCGCCGTGGCGCTCGCCGCCGTCACGGCCGCGCTCCTGGCCACCGAGCACGGCCGCAAGCTCGTGCCCGTCGCGCTGCTCTATCTGGCGAGCGTCGAGGTCGTCACGATCGGCGGCCCGGAGCACGCCGGCCAGACGCTGCTCAGCGTCCTGTGGGCGCTCACCGGGGTCGGCGCGCTGATCTTCGGCCTGGTCAAGGACCACAAGACGACGCGGCTCGTCGGCCTCGGCCTGATCGCGGTCACGGCGGCGAAGGTGTTCGTCTACGACCTGTCCGAGCTCGACAGCCTCGCGCGGGTCGCGAGCTTCATCGTGTTCGGTGTCCTGCTGCTGCTCGGCGCGTTCGTCTGGCAGCGTGTGCGCCCGCGACCCCTACCCTGAACCAGGTGACGCAGCCGGAACCCCGCCATCCCACCTCGGACGACGAGGAGCTGCTCGAGGCCGAGACGCTCGCGATCCTCTCCGAGTACACGGACGCGCAGCGCGTCCTGCGCATCCAGGACGAGCTGCGGGAGGGCTTCCGGCAGCTGAACCACGTCGGGAAGGCGGTGTCGATCTTCGGCTCCGCCCGCACCCCGCCCGAGCACCCGCGCTACCAGCAGGCCCGGGCCCTCGCCCGCCACCTGGGCGAGCAGGGCTACGCCATCATCACCGGCGGCGGCCCCGGGATCATGGAGGCCGCCAACCGCGGCGCGCAGGACGTCGGGGCGACGAGCATCGGCCTGGGGATCGAGCTCCCGCACGAGCAGTCGCTCAACGACTACTGCGACATCGGCATCAACTTCCATTACTTCTTCACGCGGAAGGTGATGTTCGTCCGCTACGCGAGCGGGTTCGTGGTCTTCCCGGGCGGGTTCGGCACGCTCGACGAGCTGTTCGAGGCGGCGACGCTGCGCCAGACGCAGAAGATCCGGTACTTCCCGATCGTGCTGTTCGACAGCGGGTACTGGTCCGGGCTGCTGGACTGGCTCAAGCACTCGATGCTCGCGGACGGGTACATCAACGCGACCGACGTCGAGTCGCTGGTCGTCACGGACGACCCGAACGACTGTCACGGGGCGCTCGACGCGGTCGAGCACCGGCGCCCCCGTAACCACCCCAAGGCGGCTTAGGCCAGCCACCCAGTCGCCCGCACGGCGACCCAGCACGACACGCTCCGGCTTGCCGCCCACATGGGCGGTGAAGACCGCTTGGTCCTGGTCGGTGCCCGGCTTGTCGATGACCTCGACGAGGGTCAGCTCCTCGGGGTCGGACCCGAAGCGCTCGGCGACGATCTGTCGCGCAGCAGCCTCCAGGACCGACCGATCCCAGCCACGATCACTCGCCGCAGCCGCGACGAGATCCTGCTCCACCTGCGCGAGCGCACGCTCGAACGCGGGGCGGGTGCTGGCGAGCTGCCGGTTGCGGGCGATGATGCCGCCGCCGATCAACACGGCAAGGACGACCAGGACGATGATGAGCCAGAGCATGAGAGCAGTATGAGCGCTCTAGTTCAGAACGGCGCGCGAATTCAGGTGCGCCCCGACCTTGCGCTTGACGCGCTGCAGCGCGTTGTCCACCGTCTTGCAGTCGCAGCCCAGCCGCTCGCCGATGTCCGTGTAGGAGTGACCGTCGAGGTAGAGCGAGAGCACGCGCGACTCGAGGTCTGAAAGCACCGTCGAGAGGCAGGCCACGAGCGACCGCAGCTCCTCGGAGGAGATCACCTGGTTGACCGGGTCGTGCACGGTCGAGCCCGGGATCATCTCGTCGAGGCTCGGCTCGTTCTCGGACGCGCCGGCCGGCGTCGAGCTGAAGGACACGTAGCCGTTGAGCGGCGTGTGCTTGTTGCGGGTCGCGGTCTTGACCGCGGTGATGATCTGCCGCGTGATGCACAGCTCCGCGAAGTTGCGGAACGAGGACTCGCGGTCCGGCCGGAAGTCACGGATCGCCTTGTAGAGGCCGACCAGGCCTTCCTGGTGCAGATCCTCGTTGTCGCCGCCGACGAGGAAGTACGAAGACGCCTTCAGGCGCACGAAGGACGCGTAGCGCCGGACGAGCCGGTCGTAAGCGTCTGGAGAGCCCTGGCGAGCCAGAGCCAGTAGATACTGATCATCAAGCTGAACTTGAGCTTGAGACTTTGTGGGAGCAATTCGAGCCACGAGCGCAGAGACCTTTCCAGGCCATCACTGGCCTGAACGCTTGTGGCGCACACCTCCCGCGGCGCCAGGGATAGACGGCGAGCTCGCAGGGCCATCGCTAACCCTTAAGCTCACCTTGATGCGACCTCAGGTTGGCAGGGTTATGTCGATGCGTCAAGTCGGTACTGCAAGATCCGGTACAGCAGGACCGCAGCCGTCGCACTGACATTCAGTGACTCGACGTTGCCGAGCAGCGGGAGCGACACCAGGTCGTCGCACATCGAGGCCACTCGAGGCCTGAGCCCCTTGCCCTCAGCGCCGAGCACGGCGACGACGCCGCCGCTGTAGTCGGGCTGGTCGTACGTGGTCTTCGAGCCCGCGGACGCGCCGTAGACCCAGCACTCCTTCTCCTTCGCCTCGGCGAGGAAGTCGGCGAGGTTGCGCACGCGTGCGATCTTCAGATGCTCGACCGCGCCGGCCGACGCCTTGCACACCGCCGGCGTGACCTCCGCCGACCGGCGCTCGGGGATGATCAGCCCGGTCGCCCCGACACCCTCGGCCGTGCGGGCCACGGCGCCCAGGTTCTGCGGGTCGGTGATCTCGTCGAGCGCGATCAGGAGCGGGTTCTCGACCGTGAGCAGGTCCGCCGCGTCCACGTACGGGTACGGGTCGACAAGCGCCGCCACGCCCTGGTGGGATTCGGTCTCCGCGCGCTCGGCGATCTCGTCCGCGGAGACGATCGTCACCTTCGCGTCGCCCCACGATCCGGGCTCGGTCGCCCAGATGCGGTGGACCTTGCGCCGCCCACGCAGCGCCTCCTCGACCGGATGGACGCCGTAGATGACCATCTTGCGCGACGTGACCGCGCCCTCGGGGGGCTCGCGGCGCGAACGAGTGCGGAGCGCCGCGCGCCTTCGGGGCGGCCGGGACCGCTGCCGTACCCCTCGCGACCGGGCACGCCACCGGGGCGACCGCCGTAGCCGGTGCCGCCGGACCGACCGCCGCTGTGGCGACCGCCGCTGGACCGACCGGCCGGGCCGCCGGAGCGACCGCCGCTCGAGCGACCGCCGCCGCCGTAGCCGCCGCCGCCGCTGGAACGACCACCGCCCGAGCCGCCGCTGTAGCCGCCGCCGCTGCCGCCCGAACGACCGCCGCCGCCGTAGCCGCCGCCGCCACTGCCGCCCGAACGACCGCCGCCGCTGTAGCCGACCGCCGCCACTGCCGCCCGAACGACCGCCGCCGCTGTAGCCGCCGCCGCCACTGCCGCCCGAACGACCGCCGCCGCCGTAGCTACCGCCGCCGCTGCCGCCCGAACGGCCACCGCCGCCGCTGTAGCCGCCGCCACTGCCGCCAGAACGACCGCCGCCGCCGTAGCCGCCGCTCGCCCGAACGGCCGCTGCCGCCCGATCCGCCGCCGTAGCCGCCCGAGCGACCGCCGCCGGAGCTGCCGCCGCTGCCGCCCGAACGGCCACTGCCGCCTGAACCGCCGCCGGAGCGACCGCCGAGCCGCCCGAACCACCGGAGCGACCGCCGCTGTAGCCGCCGTCGCTTCGGCCGCCGCCGGAACGTCCGCCGCCTCCGCCGCGGCCGGAACCGCCGCCACCCGGACGGCCGGAAGCCGCCTGACTTGCCAGACCCGCGGGACCCGCCCTTGCCGCCGCCGCTACCGCCGCGGCCGCTCATGACGCGGGCACGAGCTCGGGCCCGTCAGGTCCGTCGCGGACTTCCCAGCCCATCGCGCGCAGCTCGTCGCGCAGGCGGTCGGCCTCGGCCCAGTCCTTGTTCGCGCGCGCGGTGTCGCGCCGGCGGGCCAACTCCCAGGCCTCGTCCGGCGCCGCCAAATCCGCGGCCATCAGGCCGATCAACCCAAGCACGTCGAGCATCTCCTTCAGGTGGGAATCGCCCACCGGCTCCGAGGACCGATTGGCCTCGCGAATCCATCCGTACAGCGAGCCGAGCGCCTCGGCGGTGTTGAAGTCGTTGCGCAGCGCGGCGAAGAAGCTGTCGCGGAACCCGGCCAGCGAGTCCGGGGACGCGGCGCCCTTCACGAGCCGGCGCGCGGCGTCGCGGATCCGCTCCGCCGAGCGCCGGGCATCCTCGAGCCGCTCGTCCGAGAACGCCAGCGGCTGCCGGTAGTGGCCGGCGCTGAAGAACAGGATCAGCACGTCGCCGCCGACGGCGTCCAGCACCTCGTGCAGCCCGCGGATGTTGCCCACGGACTTGGCCATCTTCTCGTTGGCGAGCTCGAGCATCCCGTTGTGCATCCAGATCCGCGCCAGCGGCTTCCCGCGCGCGGCGAACGTCTGCGCCGCCTCGTTCTCGTGGTGCGGGAACACGAGGTCGACGCCGCCGCCGTGGATGTCGAACTCCACGCCCAGCAGCGCCTCGGCCATCGCCGAGCACTCGATGTGCCAGCCCGGCCGGCCGCGGCCCCAGGGCGCGTCCCAGGACGGTGTCCTCGCCCTCTTTCCACGCCTTCCACAGCGCGAAATCCAACGGATCTTCCTTCAGCGACGCGCCCTCGACGCCCTCGCCCTGATCCATCTGGTCCAGGTCGCGGCGCGACAGCTCGCCGTACCCGTCCACGGTTCGAACCCGGAAGTACACGTCGCCGGAGGCCACGTAGGCGGCGTCCGTGTCGATCAGCCGCTGGATCAGCTCGACGATGTGCGGGACGTATTCGGTCGCGAGCGGCTCGGCGTCCGGTCGGCCCAGCCCGATCCGGTCGGTGTCCTCGCGGTACAGCGCCGCCATCTCCGCCGCCAGGTCCCCGGACGGCTTCCCCGCGGCCACGGCCGCGGTGTAGATCTTGTCGTTGATGTCGGTGATGTTCCCGACGAGCGTGACCCCGTAGCCCTCGTGCTCGAGGAAGCGCTTGAGCTGGGAGAAGACCACGAACGGCCGCGCGTTGCCGACGTGCACGCGCGCGTAGACCGTCGGCCCGCAGGCGTAGATCCCCACGCGGGCGGGGTCGCGCGGCGCAAACGGCTGCAACGAGCGGGTTCTGGTGTCATAGAGCGAGACGTCGGACACGCCCGGGAGACTAGCGGCGTACGAGCCGTTCTATGGCGAGGCTGAGGCGCCGGATCGCCTCTGACCACACGCGGCTCATGGCGTCACCGTAGCGACGAGCACGTTGCCGCAGCAGTCGCGGAAGTGCAGCGAGGTGCCGGTCCGCGCCCACGTCTTCACCCCGTGGCGCTCGAACGCCTCCGCGATCTCCGCGAGGTCGTCCGCGTAGAGCACCAGCAGCGGGCGGTCGTGCTCGGCCGCGCCGGGCATCAGCCACAGGCCCGTGTCCGGCTGGCCCGGGAGGCCGATGTGCAGGTAGCGCAGGCCCTCGTCGTCGGAGTCGTGGAGCACCTCGAAGCCGAGCACGTCGCGGTAGAACGCGAGCGCCTCGTCCTGATCGGAGACGCCGACCACCACTCGCCCGATCGCCCTGAACATGCGAGGAAGCTACACCACCGCGATGTCGTGCTCGCCGGCCCACGCCCCGACGTCGCGACCTTCCAGCGCCGCCGCCAACATCTCCGGGAACTGGTCGGGCGTGCACGCGAAGACCGGCGCTCCGAGCGCCGCGAACGCCTCGGCGTGCGTGTGCGAGTAGAAGGGCGCGCCGTCGTCGGCGAGCGCGAGCAGGACGATGAGCTTCACGCCGGAGCGGACGAGCGACGCCGCGCGGCGCAGCATCGACTCCGGGTCCCCGCCCTCGTACAGATCGGTCACGAGCACCATCACGGTCTTCGCGGGATGGCTCACGAGCGTCTGGCAGTAGCCGAGCGCCTGGTCGATGTCCGTGCCGCCGCCGAGCTGGATGCCGAACAGCAGCTCGACCGGGTCGTGGAGGTTCTCCGTCAAGTCCACGACGCTCGTGTCGAACGCGATCACCTTCGTGTCGAGCGCCGGGATCGAGGCCAGCGCGGCGCTGAGCACGCCGGCGTGGATGACGCTCGCGCCCATGCTCCCGCTCTGGTCGAGCGCGAGGATGAGGTTCGCCGCGAGCGAGCGCCGCCGCCGCGCGTGGCCCACGAGCCGCTCCGGGACGACCGTCCGGTACTCGGGCTGGTAGTGCTTGAGGTTGGCCCGGATCGTGCGGTCCCAGTCGATCTCGGACGGCCGCGGCCGACTCGTCCGCGCGCTGCGGTCCAGCGCGCCCCGTGCGGCACTCCGCGTACGGTCCGCGAGCCGCCGCTCGATGTCCTCCACCACCTGGCGCACGATCCGCCGCGCCACCGTCCGGCTGGACTCCGGCAGCGCATCGCGCAGGCTCATCAGCGTGGCGGCGAGGTGCACGTCGGGCGTGACGTTGTCCAGCACCTCGGGCTCGAGCAGGAGCTGGTGCAGGCCGAGCCGGTCGATCGCGTCCTGCTGGACCACGCGCACCACGCCCGAGGGGAAGTGCGAACGCAGCTCGCCGAGCCAGCGCGCGACGGTCGGCGCGCTCCCGCCCAGCCCACCCTGTCGCGACCCGTAGACGGCGTCGAGGGCGCCGTCCACGCCGCGGTCCTGCTGGTTGAGCCGGACCTCCGTGCCGTCGGCGTCGTCGCCGCCGAGCACCAAGCGCCAGCGCTTGAGCCGCTCGTCACTCACGCGAGCAACCTCGCGATCGTCTCCAGCGCCGGTCGCGCGCGCTCCAGATCCAGCGGCGCGACCTCCTCCGGCGCACTCGCTCCGCGCCGCAGCCGCTCGCCCAGCCGCCGTCGCTCCCCCGCGGGCAGGACGGAGAACGCGCGTCGCAGCAGCGGCAGGACGTTGGTGAACGCGTCCGGGCCGACGGCCTCGATCCACTCGTCGAGGATCTGGAGCAGGTCAGGGTCGTGGACGAGCACGAGCCCGGAGGTGCCGATGAACCCTTCGATCCACGACGCGCCGCGCTCGGGCGCCTCGCCGGGGGAGAGCGCGCGGGACATCGCCGACGGCCACCGCGCGGGTGTCGAGCTCGCCGGCGTCGTGCAGGAGCCGGGTGGCGCGGCCGGCGAGCGTGCCGGGCAGCCGGTCGCTGTCCGCGACGCTCCGCAACGCGCCCCGCCACGCCCGCGTGAGCGCTTCGTCCTCCAGCAGCGCGAGCGCGCTGTTGACGCCGTCGACGAGCTCCGCCAGCTTCGCCCCGGTCTCCTCGTCGGCGCCGACGGCGGCGCCGGGGAGTCCGACGGCGCTGCGCAGCACCACGCCCCGGAGCACACCGGCGACGGCGCTCGTGTCGCTGCCGCGCACGTCGCCGTAGCGGAGGATCTGGGCGAGCGGCGGGACGGCGGCCATCAGGTCGGTGGTGTCGCGGTCCAAAGCCGCGAGGTCGGCCAGAGCCTGCAGGACGGCCTCGAGCGCGTCCGGAAGGTCGGCGAGCAGGACCGCGTCGGCCAGGGTGGCCAGCTTCGCGATCGAGTCCTGCTCTTTCGCCATCGCCGTGGCCCGGGCGGCCGCGGCGGTCTGCACCGTCGTGCCCCAGCGGCCGGCGTGGATGAGCTCGAGCTCGAGCGCGGGCTGCCACTCGAGCACGAACGCCTCCTTGAAGGTGCCCAGCCCGCGCGCCTCGACCGCCTCGCCCCACGGCACCTCGAGCACGTTCAGGCGATGCAGGAGCCGGCTGCGCTCGCGGTCGATCTCGCGGCGCAGGTCCAGCGTGATCTCCTTCGTCCGCGCTTCGGGCTTGAGCCGGAGCCGGCGCTGGAGCTTGGTCACGTCCTGCTGGAGCGGGACCATCGGCGTCTCGTCCGGGACCGCGCCCAGCCGATGCCCGACCACGAGCTCCTCGCGCACGATCTTCAGCGGAAGCTCGGAGCCGAAGCACAGCACCGCGCGGGTGGCGTCGAGCAGCTCGTCCAGCCCGGCGAGCGGGCGGTTGCGAATGCCGGCCAGCGCCACCGCCAACCGCGTCGCGTCGACGACCTGCGCGGCACTCGCGTCCAGGCCTTCGGCGCGCAGCAGCCGCGCGGCCCGCGCCAGCCAGCGCGGCACGGGTTCCTCGGCGACGTCGAAGAGCTGGTCGTACCAGGCGGGCGAGTCGACGCCCGCGCCGTAGCCGGACTCGCGCGCGAGCAGCCCGTAGGTCCACGGCACCCACGTGGTCGCGACCTTCGTCTTCGGGATGCCCTTCAAGGTCCGCGCGTCGGGAGCGGCCGGGCCCGGGGCGACGAGCGCCGGCGCGTGCCACGCGCCGCACACGACCGCCACGTTCTCCGCCCCGGCCTTGCTCGCCGCGCGGATCTGCTGGCGCATGTAGGCCTCGCGCTGCTCCTCGCGCGGGTCGTCGTCCGGGAACGCCTCGCGCAGCGCCTCCATCGCCTCGGTGACCGCCTCGAACGCGCCCAGGCCCTCGCGCGTGGACTCGACGACGTCCTCCCACCAGCGCTCGGCGTCCCCGTGGCCGGCGATCTCGGCGAGCGCGCCCAGCGGGTCCTCGCGCACCTTCCCGCGCCGGCGATCCCGCGGCTGCACGAGCGAGTTCGCGGCGGGCAGGTCGCAGAAGCGCACGGGAACCTCGTGCTCGTGCGCATAGACGATCGCGCGCCACTCGGGCGAGAAGCGCGCGAACGGCCAGAACGCGGCGCGGCCCGGCTCGTCCGGCACGTACGCGAGCAGCGCGACGGGCGGCGCCATCTCCTCGTGCGCGGCCAGCTCCAGCAGCTTGTCCGCGTCGGGCGGGCCTTCGATCAGGATCGTGTCGGGCTCGAGCTGGGTGAGCGCGCGTTCGAGCGTGCGGGCCGACCCGGGGCCGTGGTGGCGGATCCCGAAGACCGTGTGGGTCACAGCGCCCGGCAGGCCCGGTACAGCGCGCCCCAGCCGTCGCGCTCGCGCACGACCGCCTCGAGGTACTCCTGCCAGACGACCTTGTCCGCCACCGGGTCCTGCACGACCGCGCCGGTCAGGCCGCCCGCGACGTCCTCGGGCGTGAGCGAGCCGTCGCCGAAGTGGGTCGCGAGCGCCATGCCGTTGGTGACGACGCTGATCGCCTCGGCGGTGGAGAGCGTGCCGGACGGCGACTTGAGCTTCGTGCGGCCGTCCTCGGTGACGCCCGAGCGCAGCTCGCGGAAGATCGTCACGACGCGGCGGATCTCCTCGAGCGCGCTGGTCACCGGCGGGAGCTCGAGCGTGGCCCCGATCGAGTCCAGCCGCAGGCGGACGATCTCCACCTCCTCGTCGGCGGTGTCCGGGAGCGGGAGCACGACGGTGTTGAAGCGGCGCCGCATCGCGCTGGAGAGCTCGTTGACGCCGCGGTCGCGGTCGTTCGCGGTGGCGATGACGTTGAAGCCCTGGACGGCCTGGACCTCGTCGTCGAGCTCGGGGATCGGCAGCGCCTTCTCGGACAGGATCGTGATCAGCGCGTCCTGCACGTCGGACGGGATCCGGGTGAGCTCCTCGACCCGGGCGATCTTGCCGTCGCCCATCGCGCGGAACACCGGCCCGGGCACGAGCGCCTCCCGCGTCGGTCCTTCGGCGAGCAGCCGCGCGTAGTTCCAGCCGTAGCGCAGCGACTCCTCGGGCGTCCCCGCCGTGCCCTGGACGATCAGGGTGGAGTCGCCGGAGATCGCCGCCGCGAGATGTTCGGAGAGCCACGTCTTCGCCGTGCCCGGGACGCCGAGCAGCAGCAGCGCGCGGTCGGTGGCGAGCGTGGCCACGGCCAGCTCGATCAGCCGGCGGCGGCCGACGTACTTCGGCGTGATCGTGACGCCGTCCGCTTCGCCGCCGAGCACGTAGGTCGTGACGGCCCACGGCGACAGCCGCCACTGCGGCGGCCTCGGGCGGTCGTCGGCGCGCTCGAGCGCCTGCAGTTCCTCGGCGAACAGCTGCTCGGCGTGCGGGCGCAGGAGTTCCGTCATGCGAACTCCGAGAGCATGGCAGCCCGGATCGCGGCCACGTCGCACAGCCGGCCGATGTCGCGCCCACCGAGCTCGCGCAGCGGCTCGACGTCGAGCGTGGGGTCGATGCGATAGCCGACGAACGAGTAGTCGCCGCGGGCGCCGCCCTCGCGGTGGCGCTTGACCGACGTGACGACGGCCTCCGACAGTTCCCGCCCCCACGTCCACTCGAGCGGCTCCGCGGCGCTGAGCGGGTCCTCGTCGGCCGCGGCGCGTGCCTCGGCTTCGTCGTGCGGCAGGAGCTCGAGCAGCCCCAGCGCCCGGCCCCACTCGACGTCGTGCTGCCGCAGCGCCGCCTCCGCCCAGCCCGCGTGCACCGCGGCGCCGAGGTCGTCGGCGACGGGCAGGGAGACCAGCTCGAGGTCCCAGGTGGAGAGCGGCGCGGCCGCGAGCAATTCGCTGAGCCGCTCCGACCGCCGTCCGCGCGCCTCCGGCAGCGTGACCACGATCTCGTTGTCCTCCACCCGCAGCAGCGCCAGCGCCTCGGCGGCGGCCCGCGCCGCGAACGCCGAGCGGGGCAGCCGTGCGAGCAACGCGGCGGCGACGTCGCGCACGGGCTTGCGGCGGTCGGCGAGCGCGATCTCCAACAGCGGCTCGTCGGCGTCGGACAGCCCGGTTTCCAGCTCCTCCAGGAACGCCTGACGGTCCTCCCACGTCTCCTCGGCCCACGTGGACGCGAGCAGCTCCCGCGCCGCGTCCGGGTCCTCGTGGCGGCGCCGCCGCAACAGGTCCACGCGGTCCTCCGCATCGCTCCACCGGGTCTCATCGACCGGCAGCACGTACGCCCAGCGCGGCTCCCGGGCGGCGAGCCAGCGCCCGAGCGGCCCGGCGGCGGCGCGCACGCCTTCCTGCCGCTCCGGCCGCCCTTCGCCGTAGTCGAGCAGGGCGGGAACGAGCTCCGGCGGCGGCCGCACCCCGGCGCGCTTCGGCCAGCGCCAGCCACTCCCCGACCAGCTCGCGCACTTCGAGCAGCAGGTCGAGCCGTCCGCCGGCCGCGGCGGAGCACAACGGCCGCGCATCGGGCTCGGCCGGCTCGACCGTCCGCGGCGCCCCGGCCCGCGCCCCGGCCCGCCGCGCGACCGTCCACGCCGCCGCCGAAGCGAGCAGCCGATCCTCCACGCCCCGCCCGGCGAGCACCGCCTCGAGATCCCCGGGCGCGTCGACCTCGACCGGCCGCCGGTCCGTCCCGATCAGCGCCACCGCGACGAGCTCGTCCCAGCTCAAGTGCGACGAACCTTTCGCATATCGAAAGGTTCGTTACGCCCACCGCGTACGCAAGTGCAACGAACCTCGCCCATAGAGCGAGGTTCGTTACCTTCCCCGCCGCGCGGCGGGCTCACCCACTCCTCGATGCTGGTGTTCATCACAGCGCCACCGTCCGTTCCCCGTCCCCCACGGCCAACGGACGCAACGCCGCCCCGTCCCACAGCCCGAACACGGACACCGGCCGCCCCGCCGAAAGCGCGAGCAACCGCCACCGCGCGCGCATCGATCCCCGCAACGGCAGCGAGCCGTCCTCGGCGCTGACCACGTCCACGTCGGCGACCGCGCGGGCCAGCGCGACCGGGAACTCATCCAGCCACGGGTTCAGCAGCGACCGCCGTCCGCGCCCGCGGCCAGCGCCACCTCCACCCCACCGACCCCGAAGAACCCCGGCGCCTCCTTCAACTCGCCCGGCTCGTCCAGCAGCGCGCGCAGCGGAGTGGCGCCGGGATAGAACGCCAGCCCGGCCTCAAACGAAGTGCCCGTGGGCGGCCGCGGTGTCAGCGACCCGCCGGGCGGCGCGAAGTCCAGCAGCAGCGCCGCGCGCTCGGTGTCGTGCCCCCACAGCCACGTGCGCTGCACGCGCAGGCGCTCCTGCTCGATCACGACCCGCGCGAGCACCGCCCACTCGTCCTGCACGCGCGGCCCGCTGAGCACCTCTTCGCGCGAGGCGTTCCAGCCGAGCAGCGTCCGCACCTCGTCGCGCAGCGGCCCGTCGGGCGCCTTCGCGTACGCCTCGCACAGCAGGTGCAGCATCCCCATGCCGGACAGCAGCCGCTCCGGCCACCCGTCCGGGCGCGCCGCCGCCACGTTCCCCAGCGATCGCAGCCGTGAGGCGGCGCCCGGGGCCTGCGCGTCGACCATCCGCGCCGCGAACGCGTCCCACTCCTCCCAGCCGCGCAGCCGCGGCGCCGCGAGCCCGCCCCGCACGGCATCACGGAGCCAGAGCCGCAGGTCCTCCACGCCGCCCGCGACCCGCGCCTCCCGCTCGGCCGCGCGTTTCGCCGCCGCCTCGGGATCGCGCACCGGCTCGCCGGGCTCCCGCGCGGGCCGCCGCGTCGAGCGACCGTCCAGCCATTCAGTCACCCACGACGGCGGCTCGCCCTCGCCCACCCCGCCCTCCGCGCGCAGCAGCAAGAGCGCCAGCGCGTGCTTGCACGGGAGCTTCCGGCTCGGGCAGGAGCACTTGAACGCCGGCCCGTCCGCGTCGACGGCCACCTCGTAGGGCCGCGCGCCGCTCCCGCGACACAGCCCCCAGACCGCGCGGGCGTCAGCGCCCGTCTCGCTCCACGGCGCGGGCCGCGCGAGCTTGCGCGCGGCGCTCACCGACGAAGCGTCGGGCGCGAGCGCCTCAACCGTCGCCGCGGTCCACTCCACCTCGGGCCTGTTCCGCCGCCCGCCCGAACAGCTCGGCCGCGCCCGGCGACATCGCGCCGCCGTACGCCCACCCGAGCTCGACCTCATCGTCGATCCGCAGCTCGACCGCGAACCCGTAGGCGCCGATCGAGAACTCGCCGAAGCGCTCCGCCGCCTCGTCGACCCAGTGGTCCACGTGCGCTTTGAGCAGCTCGGCGGGATCGCCGGACTCGTCCTCGTCGTCGCCTTCGACGAACGCGACGTCGTTGTCGAGCAGCTCGGCGAGCACGGCCTGGACCGCCTCGCTGGACTGCCCGCTCGGCGGGAGGGAGTCGAACGTCTGCAGCCACTCGATCCCGATCACCTCGTCACCGAACGCGGCCACGGCCTCGGCGACGCTCGCCGCCCGCGTCGCCGCGTAGACGAACGAGCCGGGCAGGTGCAGCAGGGCGACGTAGAGCTCAGCCACGGTCCAGCGTCGCGACGGCCATCGCCGCCACGCCCTCCTCGCGCCCGACGAACCCCATCCGCTCGCCCGTCGTCGCCTTCACGTGCACGTCGGCGCCGACCGCCTCGCTCAGGACCGCCATGATCGCCGCCCGGTGCGGGGCGAGCTTCGGCCGCTCGAGCATCACGGTCGCGTCCACGAACTCGACGCGCCAGCCCTCGGCGCGCACGCGCGCGACCGCCTCCCGCAGGAGCCCGATCGAGTCCGCGTCCTTGAAGGCGGAGTCGGTGTCGGGGAAGTGCTGGCCGATGTCGCCCATGGCCGCCGCGCCCAGGATCGCGTCGGTGATCGCGTGGGCGAGGACGTCCGCGTCGGAGTGCCCGTCCAGCCCGCGGTCGTGCGGGATCTCCACCCCGCCGAGCACGAGCCGTCGCCCTTCGGCGAAGCGATGCGAATCGATCCCGAGCCCGCTTCTCACCCGATCGGCTCCAGCCGGCGCTGACGCTTCTCGAAGACGGCGAGCTCGTTCACACCGACCTCCTCGAGCAGCTTGACCGCGTCCTCGTACCGGAACGCGAGCTGGTCCGGGACGTGCGCGTCGCTCGACAGCGCGATCGGGATGCCGGCGTCGACCGCCATCTCCAGGAACGGCCGCGACGGGTAGATCTCGCCGACCGGCTTGCGCAGCCCGGCGGTGGAGACCTCCATCGCCACACCGCCTTCGAGCATCGCCTCGACGGCGGGCTCGTAGAAGTAGCGCAGGTCCTTCTCCGGGTACGGGCGCCCCTTGCCCCAGATCTTGACCAGGTCGGGGTGGGAGATGATGTCGAACAGGCCGCACGTCGCGGACTCGGCCAGCGCCTCGAAGTAGCGCGTCCACACGCGCTCCGGCGTCATCTCGTAGCGCCAGATGTCGGTCTCGTCGTCGAAGTCGACGGCGTGATCGCCGAGGAAGTGCACCGAGCCGACGACGTAGTCCCAGTCGTGCTTGTCGAGCAGCGCGCCCATCTTGCCGTCGCGCCCACGGATGTAGTCGGCCTCGAGCCCGAGCTTGAGGTCGGTCTCCTCGCGCACGAACTCGACGTAGCGATCGAGGTCGTCGACGGCGCTCTCGCGCCAGAACGGGTGCTGCCAGACGTCGAGCGCGGCGGTGAAGCGGTGGACGTGCTCGGCGACGCCCAATTCGGCGACGCCGCGCGACTCGGCGACCTCCCGGTAGTGCTCGGCGTTGGCGGCGGTGAAGTATCGGGAGGCCGGCGAGTCATCCCCGTCCGGCCGTAGGTGCACGTGGTAATCAGTCAGCATTGCGTGCGATTCAGGATCGCACGCGCTCTCCGAGCAGCAGCTCGGCGACGCGCAGGTCGTGCGGTGTCGTGACCTTGAAGTTCGCGGGAGAGGACTCCACGACGCGGACGGTGCCGCCGGCGCGCTCCACGAGCGACGCGTCGTCGGTGGCCTGCGCCAGCACCGAGACGTCCACGTTCAACGCCGCCTCCAGCGCCGCGCGGCGGAAGGCCTGCGGCGTCTGCACCGCCCACAGGCGGGAGCGGTCGTGCGTGGCGACGACGACGTCGCCCTCGGCTTCCTTGATCGTGTCGGTCACGCGCGCGGCGGCGATCGCGCAGTCCGCCTCGTCCAGCGCCTCGACGACACGGGTGAACAGCGACGGCTCCACGAGCGGCCGCGCCGCGTCGTGCACGACGACATGGCCGGGTCCCCCGGCGCTCAACGCGGCGCGCACGGACTCGGACCGTGTAGCACCGCCGCGCACGCCGACGCAGCCGGCCGGCGCCTCAGCTCCGTCGGGCAGCGCGACGATGATCTCCGCGATCCCGGCCGCGCGCAGCGCGTCCACGGACCACTCGATCATCGGCCGGCCGGCGACCGGCACGAACGCTTTCGGAACGGACGCTCCGAGCCGCGAGCCAGAGCCCGCGGCCACCAGAAGCGCGATTGACCTGCTACTCAGCGGACGCTGCGGACGCGGCGGCGAGCTCGTCAGCGGTGCGGAGCAGGATCTCGTCGAGGTAGGCCTCGGCCTCGTCCTCGGACTTCTCGAGCGCGTACATCATCTCCGACGCCAGGATCTTCTTGGCGCGGGTGTACATCTGCTTCTCGCCGGTCGACAGGCCCTTGTCCTGCTCACGAACGGCAAGGTTGCGCACGACCTCGGCCAGCTCGTAGATGTCGCCGGTCTTGATCTTGTCCCGGTTGTGCTTGAAGCGCCGGTTCCAGTTCTTGGGCATCTCCGACACGTCGGCGGCGAGAACGGCGAGGACCGCCTTGACGGTCTCCTCGTCGATCACCCGGCGCAGGCCCGCCTTGCCGGCGTTCGCACACGGGACCATGACCGTCATGTCGTTGTGAAGAATCTTGATCGTGAGGTACTCGCGCACCTCGCCGAGGATGTTCTTCTCTTCCTTCTTGACCACCTGGCCGGCCCCATGATGCGGGTAGACCACGTTGTCGCCGATCTCGAACTCGATGTTGACGATTACACGCTCGATGTCGAGATCTTCGAGCTCAATAGCCGTGTCGGGAATGGGGGTTCCTCCTTCAAGCCGGGTCCGCGTGCCGGACCGTTCAGCGGGGTTCAGGTTTGCAAGTAGCGATCCACGAGGTTGATCTCCTGTAGACGGCGAAGACCCTCGCGGATGTCCTTCGCCCGGATTTCTCCAACGCCCTCCACCGACTCCAGCTCGGGGTCGGTGGCGGCGAGAATCTCGTCCAGCCCGCGGAACTCGCGAACGATGTTCTGCACCACCAGCTTCGGAAGCCTTGGGATGCGGCCCAGGATGCGATATCCACGGGGCGAGACGGGATAGTCCAGCGTGTTGACCTTGCGGTCGTAGCCGAGCAGCTCGGCGAGGCGACCGAAGTCCAGCAAGTCCTGATGGGGGAGGCGCGAGATGCCGTCGAGCGCCATGGCGAAGGCGTCCTCGACCGGGTCGGCCAGATAGTCGTGCAGCAGCGCGGCCTTGTCGCCCGCGACGCCGACCATCGTCTCCTCGAGCTGCATCTCGATGAGCCGGCCCTCGGTGCCGAGCTCCACGATGTAGCGCTCGATCTCCACGGCCATGCGCGTGACGAGCTCAGCGCGCTGGAGGACCGTGAGCACGTCGTGCAGCGTGACGCCGCCTTCGAACTCCAGCGCCGTGAGGCGCGTGGAGACCTGATCCAGACGGGAGCGGTACTTGTCCAGCGTCGCCAGGGCCTGGTTGGCCTTGGCGAGCACCGCCGGGATCTCCTCGAGGATGTACTTCGCGCCGTCGACGTAGAGCGAGACGACGTCGCGACGCTGCGAGACGGCGATGACCAGGGCGTCCGTCTGCTTGGAGATGCGCTCGGCCGTGCGGTGGCGGGTGCCGGTCTCCGACGTGAGAATCGTCGGGTCGGGCATCAGCTGCACGTTGCACCAGGCGATCTTCGTCGCGTTGACGTTCAGCGCGATCGCGCCGTCCATCTTCGCGAGCTGATAGACGAGCGCCGGCGTGTAGTCGATATCCAGCCGGATACCGCCTGAGAACAGGAACGCCAGCTCGTCGGGATCGCCGATGACGATCAGCCCGCCGGTACGCGCGTGGACGATGTTGTCGATACCTTCACGGACCGCGGTCCCGGGCGCGACCATCTCGAGGGCCTTGACCAACCGGGGCTCCTGCCGCGCTTCGAGCTCATTGAGCTCTTCCCCTGATCGCGGCTGCATCACGATGTAATTCTAGCAGCTACTTAAGCGCTATTTAGCCCCTCAATTCCCCGGTCTAGAGCCAAAAAAGCGGCTTGACGAAACTCGTTCAGGCTGCTACGCGGGAAGCCGGTGCACCGAGCGCGGCGCGCACGGCAGCCCGCAAGGTGGGGGTCTGCGCACCGGGTGACAGGACGGGCCGGAGCCCGAACTTCGCCGCCTCGGCGAGCCGCCGGTCCTCATGGCCGACGGAGCGCAGCTCGCCCGTCAGTCCGATCTCGCCGAAGCACGCGATCGGCGTGCTTTCCCCCATGGTCACGCCCCGAACGGCGCTCGCCACGGCCAGTGCGACGGCGAGATCTGCGCCTGGTTCGTCAATTCTCACCCCGCCCGCGACGTTGACGAAGACATCGGAGGACCCGACCCCGATCCCCGCGTGCCGGCCGAGCACGGCGAGCACCAGCGCGAGCCGGTTGCGGTCGATGCCGTTGACCACCCGACGCGGCGGGACGAGCTCCGACGGCGACACGAGCGCCTGGACCTCGACGAGCAGCGGCCGCGACCCCTCCATCGCCGCCAGCACGACGCTGCCGGGCGCCCGCGTGGCCTCGCCCACGAAGCGCGCCGAGGCGTCCTGGACCTCGACCAGCCCGCCGGAGTGCATCTCGAACACGCCGACGTCGTTCGTGGAGCCGAACCGGTTCTTGAGTGCCCGGATCGTGCGGTACGTGCGCTCGCGCTCGCCCTCGAACTGGAGCACGCAGTCCACGAGGTGCTCGAGCACGCGCGGCCCGGCCAGCGCACCCTCCTTCGTGACGTGGCCGACGAGCAGCACCGCGATGCTGCGCGACTTGGCCACGCGCGTGATCCGGTCCGCGACCTCGCGCACCTGCCCGACCGACCCCGCCGCACCGGACAGGTCGGCGGCGTGCAGCGTCTGCACCGAGTCGATCACGCACACGTCGGGCGCTTCGGCCTCCAGCGTGGCGAGCACCGTGTCCAGGTCGGTCTCCGCCAGCACGGGCACCTGCAGCGCCGCGCCGGCCAGCCGCTCGGCCCTGAGCCGGATCTGCGCCGCGGACTCCTCCCCGGAGACGTAGAGCGTCTTGCGCCCCGCCCCCTCGAGGTTCCCGAGCGCCATGTTCGTGAGCGTCGACTTGCCGATGCCGGGCGACCCACCGAGCAGCACGAGCGAGCCGGGCACGAGCCCGCCGCCCAGCACCCGATCCAGCTCGCCGATGCCGGTGAGCAGCCGCGCGTGCTTCTCCGCCGCGACCTCTGCGAGCCGCGTGGGCCGGCCCGCGGCCGCGCGCGGCGCCGCGGCACGCCCGTTCGCCGCCGGCTTGCCGCGCGTCTCCTCCGTGAGCGTGTTCCACTCGTTGCAGCCGGGGCACTGCCCCATCCAGCGCGGCGTCTCGGCGGCACAGGCGGAACAGACGAAGACGGTGGACGCGCGGGGCATGTCGATGAACGTAGGTGCCGGGGCGGACGTTCTCGCCCCCTTTGTGCCGCGTGGCTGGGGTGGCTAGAGCGCGCCGGGGCGGAGAACGGCGGCGAGGAGAACTCGTGACGAACAGCAACTGCTCATCGATGGGGTGGTGAGCCCGCGCCGCGGCAGCGTACTTAGCTGGGTTGTGCCGCCTCAGGCGGCTAAACCCAGCCCGTGGCTGGGTTTGCCGCGCTGAGGCCGACATAACCCAGCCACGCAGCGCGCCGCGCGCGCGGGCTCACCACCCCCTTACCAGCGCAGTTGCCGTTCGTTTCGAGTTCTCCTCGCCGCCCAGCCCAACCCGCGCGGCCGCTCTAACCAGCGCGAGCCGGCACCAACCGCCGCGCCCGCTCCGCCAACACGACCATCCCCAACGCGTCCGCGACCAGGATGGCGTCGGCCAACAACTCGGACGCCCGCGCGTCCTCGCCCTGCGCGAGCAACATCTCCGCCCACGCGACCTTCGTCCGCGCTTCGAACGGCCGGGCGCCCATGGCCGCGTGCATCTCCTGCGCCGCCGCGTAGTGCGACTCCGCCAGTGCGTAGCGCCCCTGCGCCGTGGCCAGCAGCCCCAGCAGCCACGAGGCGGACCCGTTGAAGGTCGCGTTGCGCCCCACCACGACGTTGCGCCCCGCGTACGGCTCGAGCATGGCGTAGAGCTCCGCGGCCCGCACCGAGTCCCCCAACGCCCCGCACACCTCGGCCATCAGCGTGATCGCCACGAGCCAGTTCGCATCGCGCGGGAAGGCCGCGAACCCTTCACCGGCGGCCGCTTCGAACTCCGCGCGCGCCTCGTCCGGGCGACCCAGCTCGATCAGCAGCAGCGCCAGCGCCGAACGCCACGCCGGGATCGCGGGGTAGAGCTCGATGAAGTTGCGCACCGCGCCCTCGACCTCCGCCAGGCGGCCTTGCTCGCGGCGGATCGAGTACATGCACTGCGCGTAGTAGTGCAGGGCGTTCTCGGCCTGACCGCGCTGGCCGATCGCGAGCGTCTCCTGGGCGAGCCGCTCGGCCTCGTCGAAGCGGCCGTCGAGCAGCGCGCGGGTCGCACGGAACAGGCCGGCCCACCACAGCCAGATCGGGCGATGCAGCGCGTCGGCGAGCTTCGACACCGCCGCGATCTGGATGTCGACGCCGTCGATGTCGCCGAGCTCCATCAGGTCGATGATCGTCCACGCGGCGCCCTGCAGCTCGAGCTCGGGGTCGCCGGTCTCCTCGGCCACGTCCCGCAGCTCGGCGGCCACCGCGAGCCGCTCCTCGGTGTTCTCGGGCCGCCACAGGGCGTAGTGGCGCGCGTCCAGGCAGGCGGCGAGCGTCCGCGGGTCGCCCATCCGGCGGGCGATCCGCACGGCCTCGTCCGACAACGACAGCCGCAGCTCCGGCTCGCCCGCGTAGTACAGCTCGAGCGACGTCCGCGCGAGCAGCCGCGCACGGAGCGGTGAGTCGTCCTCGGAGAGCTCGGTCAGCGCCTCGTCGAGCAGGGCGACCCGCTCGGGGTCCGAGCGTGACAGCGCCGACCACGGCCCCGCCAGCCCGAGCGCGCCGCGCGTGAGCAACACCGGGTCCCGCAACCCCCGTGCGGTCCGGATCGCGGCGCTGAAGCTCTCGCGGGCCTCCGCCTCCATCCCGGCCCGCTCCTCCGAAGCGCCCAGGGCCAGCAGCAGCTCCGCCCGCACGTGGTCGTCCACCGCGCCCGACAGCTCCCGCGCCTTCAAGGCCGCCCGGTAGTGCTGCGCGGCCTCCTCCCAGGCCAGCAGCCGGTCGGCGCGGCGCGCGGCGGCCAGCGCGAAGTCGATCGCCCGGTCGGGCCGCTCCACCGGCGCCGCCTGCGCGAAGTGGTGCGCGAGCATCGCCAGGTGCGGGTCCAGGTCGCTGCCGCGCAAGGACACCAGCGTCTCGCCCACCCGCCCGTGCAGCCGCGCGCGGCGCAGCTGGGAGATCGAGTCGTACAGCGTCGCGCGGACCAGCGCGTGCGTGAAGCCGTAGCGCCCGACGTGCCCGATCTCCCGCAGCACGCGCGCCTCGACGCCTTCCTCGAGCGCCTCCACGAGCTCGTCGTCCCCCTGCGAGACGACCGTCGCCAGGACGTCGTAGTCGAACTCGCGCCCGATCACCGACGCCACGAGCAGGACGCCGCGCGTGGGCTCGGTGAGCTTGCGCAGCCGCCGCGAGGTGACCTCGCGCACGCCCTCGGGCACGCCCGCCTGCTCGAGCGTGACCTCCTCCGAGAGCGCGCCCGCCGTGTCGCGGACGTGGCGCACGACCTCCTCGATGAAGAACGGGTTGCCCTCGGTCTCACCCGCCAGCGCGCGCACGAACGCCTCCGAGGCCGGCGCGTGGGCCAGCTCGGCCACGAGCTCGCCCACCTCGAGCTCCGCGAGCCCGCCGAGCTCCAGGCGCCGCAGCGTCCCTTCGCGGCGCAGGTCGCCGATCAGCTCGTGCAACGGGTCGCGGTCGGAGACCTCGCTCTCGCGGTAGGTGCCGAGGAACAGCACCCGGCGCGGCGCGGGCGCGCGCACGAGATGCCGCAGCAGCTGGAGCGTCGGCCGGTCCGCCCACTGCAGGTCGTCGAACACGAGCACCACCGGCGCCTCCGCGCCGATCTCGCCCAGCAACGCGGCCACGGCGTCGAAGAAGCGGAAGCGCTGCGCGTCCGCCTCCGCGCCGCTCACGTTCCCGCCCCCGCCGGTGGAGGAATGGTCGGCGGGCGGGGCCCCGAACTCCGGCAGCAGGATCGCGAGCTCCGCCGCGCGCGGGCCCAGCCGGTCGCGCAGGGCGTCCAGCGGCGCGCCCGCCGACCACCCGCGCAGCATCTCGACCACCGGCTGGTAGAGCGACAGGGTCTCCTCGTCGAAGCGCCCGTAGAGCACCGCCGCGCCGTCCGCGTACGCGCGGGAGGCCACCTCGGCCACGAGCCGCGTCTTGCCGATCCCGGCGTCGCCCGCCAGCAGCACCAGCGCGCGCTGTCCCTCGGAGGCCTCACGCCAGCAGCGCTCCAGGAAGGCGAGCTCGACCCCGCGCCCGATCAGCGAGTGGCGATCCACCGCGGCGGCCAGCGGCGGCGGCCACGGCGCGGGCTCCAGGGCCACCGGTAAGGCGGCCACGGGGGCGGGGGCGCGGTGCGCGGGCGCCGGCTCGCCGCGGAGCACGCGCTCGAACACGGTCATCGCCGCCTGCCCGGGCGTCGTGCCCAGCTCCTCGCGCAGCAGCGAGCGCAGCTCCTCGAACGCGCGCAGCGCCTCGGCCGGGTTCCCGGCGGCCTCGTGGACCTCCATCAGCAGGCGATGGGCGGACTCGCGGAAGGGCGCGGCGGCGATCGCGGCGCGCGCGGCCTGCTCGGCCGCGCCCAGCTCGCGCCCGCCCTGGCGCAGCCCGGCCTCGGCCAGCGTCTCCAGTCCGCGCAGGCGCAGCGTGTCCAGCTCCCGCCGCTGCTCGGCCGCCCAGCCGCCCTCGGCGTCGGGCAGGAACGTCTGCAGGTCGGTGAGCAGCGCGTCGCGGGCCCGGACGGCCGCCAGGGCGTGGTCGCCGGCCTCCATCGCGGTCTCGGCGGCGAGGATCGCGGCCCGCGAGGCCTCGATGTCCACGACGACGGAGCCCTCGAAGTTGCAGGCGCAGCTCGCCGCGCCCCGTCAGCACGCCTTCGCCCAGCGCGCGGCGCAGCTTCGACAGCAGCGCGCTCAGCGCGGAGTCGGCCGCGGCGGGCGGGCCCTCGGGCCACAGCGCGTCGATGAGCTCGTCGCGCGGGCAGCCGCGACTGCGATTGAGCACGAGGTAGGCGAACAGCAGGCGCCCTTGGCGCCCCGGGAGCCCTGCGTCCAGTCGATGCCCGTTCGCTTCGACCAGCACGGGCCCGCACAAGCGGATGTCCCAGCCTTCGTCCACCTTCTGAGGGGCAAGCTACCGGCTCGCCAAGGTTTCTCCAAGGTTTAGTCAACCGGAGAAGCGCATCATTCCGATTGCGGCCTACGGATTGACCCCCCGGAGGCCGTGGCGACACGGAAGTCGTATTGACATAGGCGGGGAAGTCGACATTGGCTCGGCGGCTTCCACGTCATGCACCAGGGATCGTCTGACCCACGAATCCCTCCTCCATACGGCGCCGGCACTCCCTCCGTCCGGCGCCTCGGGGCGGACCGCCGATTGACCCCCGGCACACCGCTTCCCAGCATCAACGAGTGGCCCGCCTTCCCCGGCGGGCCACTCGTCGTGTCGCCCAGGGGGCGACACTTGGGCGAGTTCGGCGAGGCCGCGTCGCGCGGCGAAGCGGCACGCGAACTCGCGGGGCGGCGAGGGCGCTAGCCGAGCGCCCGAAGCAGGTCGGCGACGAGGTCCTCGGGGTCCTCGATGCCGGCGGAGTAGCGGATGAAGCCGGGTGGGACGTCGTCGGTGCCCCAGCGCTCGCGGCGTTCGGCGGTGGCGTGGACGCCGCCGAAGGAGGTGGCCTCGGCGACCAGCTCGCACCGTTGCAAGAACGCTTGCGCGCGGGCCTCGCTCTCGAGCACGAACCCGACCAGGCAGCCGTAGAACTGCATCTGCGCCGACGCGGCGTGGTCGGAGGGATGGAACACCTCGACGCCCCGCTCGCGCAGCGCTCCCGCCACGGCCAGCGCACCGGCGCTCGACCGTTCGAGCCGCAGCGCCAGCGTCGCCAGCGACCGGTGCGCGAGCCACGCCTCGAACGCGCCCACGACGGACCCGGACTGCGAGCGCCAGCGCTTGAGCGCGTCGACCAGCTCGCCGTCGCGCACGGACACCGCGCCGAGGAGCACGTCCGAGTGCCCGCACAGCGTCTTCGTGCCGCTCATCATCGCGATGTCCGCGCCGAGCGCAAGGCACTGCTGGCCCAGCGGGGTGGCGAGCGTGTTGTCGACGGCCACCAGCGCGCCCGCGGCATGCGCCGCCGCGGAGACGGCCGCGATGTCGCACACGTCGAGCTTCGGGTTCGACGGCGTCTCGATCCACACCAGCCGCGCACCTTCGACCGCCGCGCAGATCTCCTCGGTGTCGGTGGCGACGAACTGCACCTCGACGCCGTGGAGGCGCTCCTGGGCCACGAACCGCACGCCGGGATAGCCGTCGTGCACCGCCACGAGCTTGTCGCCCGGCTTGCAGACCGTCATCAGCACGGCGGTGACCGCCGCCATGCCGGAAGCGAACACGAGCGACGTGCCGCCCTCGAGGGCGCCCAGCGCGTCTTCCAGCGCCGACCACGTCGGGTTCGCGTCCCGCCCGTAGCCGAACTCGTGCGCGTCCTTGGCGCCGCGCAGGTGGAACGGAGCCGCGAACACGGGTCCGCCCAGCAGCGGGGTGCCCTGTTCGAAATCAGGCAAGCCGGCGTGCACGGCGCGCGTGGAAGCACCGAGTGCCGAACCTTCGGCTTGATCTCCGGGTTTCTGGGAATGGGTCAACCGATTTATTCCTCATCAAGGGAGCAGTCCATGAAGTTCAGCCGGCCTTCACCGTCCATGGTGGTTGCCAGCGTCGCGCTGTTCGTGTCGCTGGGCGGCACGAGCGTCGCCGCCATCAACTATGCAACGAACGCCGGGGCGGTCGATGGCAAGAGCGCCGTCTTTGCGGGCGCGTCGCTCAATCAGGCCGCCGGCAAGCTCGTCGCCACCAACCGCTCCGGCACCGACAAGGGCCGGCTCCCGGGCAAGTTCGTGGCCGACGTCGCCAAGACGCAGTCCTTCAGCAAGGGCCTCGAGGTCGCCGACAACGCGCCCGGCGCGCCGCAGTTCGCCGCGTTGATCAAGGGCCTCGGCTCGATCACGGCCACCTGCAACGACCAGAACGGGGCGGCAGGCAACGAGGACCCGATCTCGGTCATCACGTTCGTGAACCAGTCCGGGCAGACGGTCAACGTCGCCCGCCGCGTCGGCAACGGCGACGGCGCGCTCACGCTCGCGGCCAATCAGACCACCGTGTCATTGAGCATCGGCGGCTCGAACACGTTCATGTTCCACGTCGAGTACGCGGGCCAGAACGCGATCATCCAAGGCGGCGTGCGCCAGGATGGCCGCGGCACCCCCGCGGCCTTCTGCGGCATCTACGGCACTGTGCTCCAGATCGCGGCCTAACGCGGACGATGCCGGTCGAACGAGATCACTTGCTGGATCCCGCTCGGCCGGTTCGTGTAGCGGATCGTGGTCGGCAGCAGTCCGGGCCGGAACGCGATCCGCTCCGCGTTCGCATCCGCGCGTAGGGCGTCGGGCTCACCGGGCACGGCGTCCAGCGCCTTCCAGATCGCGGCGGCGCACTTCGCGGCGTCGCCGGCGCCGCAGTAGCGCTCCTTGAACGGGTCCTTGTACGTGGTCCCCGTCAACCGGCCGAGGTCCTTCTCGAGGTACCAGAAGCCGCCGCCGGTGAACCCGCTGGACGGGCCGGAGTTCGTGCCCACGAAGTCCGAGAGGCCATCGACGGGCATCGCCGCCGCCCACAGCTTCGGGTAGAACGCGTCCCAGATCGCGGGTGCGGGGCCGGCGTCCATGACGCCGTCGGCCTCGCGGTCCAGGCGGGAGGAGCCCGCGGCGCGCCAGGCCACGAGCAGGTCGAGCATCCGGGTCGCGCGCGGGGTGGCGCCGGCCGGGTGCGCGCGCAGGAGCTTGTCCACGACCGGCGTCAACGCGACGCTGCGCAGGTCCTGCGTGGCGGCCGCGTTCATCGCGCTCGTGACCGAGGCCAGGTCGTGCACGCCGCGCTTGGCGATCCCCGCCTCGAGCATCCGCACGCGCTGGGTGGAGCCGTAGCTCCAGTTGTCGTCAGCCGCGCCCCAGCCGGGCGCCGGGCGGTTGTTCCAGTTGATCAGCACGCCGCTCGCCGGGTTGGTCTGGAACGGCCGGCCGGCGGACGAGATGACGCCGCGCCACTCGTACTCGCCGGTGCCCTTGACCGGCAGGCGCGGATCGACGGACCGCGGCCGGACCGGCAGGTTGCCCGCCGAGTACATGGCGATGTCCTGGTCGTCCGCATAGCCGACGTTGAACGTGAACGGGGAGTCGCGGAACGCGTCCCGGAACGTCGCCGCCGAGCGCACCTTGCCCACCGTCAGGTCGCGGAAGGCCAGCTGCCACAGCACGTCCTGCCCGTAGCTCGCGCGCTTGCGGGACACGGCCACCGTGCGGCCCTTGACCTTCGCGTAGCCGGTCACCGGCCCGTGCACGGTCGTGCGGTAGACGACCCGCCCGGACCCGGTGATCGTGCCCGCGTCCACGCGCCCCATCGTCCGGCAGCGGCCCTTGTAGCGGTACTTGGTGCGTGAGCCGCCGCACAGCGTCTCCACGTACGTGTCGACCAGGTCGGACCCGGCGCTCGTGAGCGTCCACGCGTAGTCCTGCCCGCGGCCGATCAGGATGTTCCCGGCGAAGCCCGGCGCCGTCGCGCCGCGCGCCTGCCCGCCCGGCCAGCTGATGTCGGCCTCGAGCGTGAGCCCGGGGTACGTGTAGCCGATCTGCGGGCCGCCCACGAACAGCGGGTGCCCGGTCGACGAGCGCTTGCCGCTCACGAGCAGGAAGTTGCTCGCCCAGTGGGGGACCTTCGCCGCGCGGGCGAGACCGCTGGGACCGGTGGGCTTGAACGAGCCCGCGTCGAGCACGGCGTTGCCACGCCCGTTCAGGTTCTTCGTCCCGTACCGGAAGGTGCGTGTCATCGTCGACGGCGCGTCGCGATCGTCGAACTCGCTGAAGTCGTCGAACATCCGGTTCCCGCGTGCGGTGCCGTACTCCTTGCGCAGGGAGGAGAGGAACTCCGAGCGGCGCGCCTCGTCGCCGCCGCCCTCGCCGAAGATCTCGCCGATGATGGCGTTGCCGGCGAAGATGTCCGCGCGCCGCCACGGCTTGGCGGCAGAGCCCTCCGCCTTCAGCCGCGCGTTGACGCCCTGCAGGTAGACGTCGACGTCGTGCAGCACGGCCTGCCCGCGGGCACCCGCGCCTCGCAGGGCGCGCAGGCCGTCGCGCTCGATCATCCGGTCCACGGCCGGGGTGGGCTTGTACTGGCGCAGGTTGATCACCAGGCCGAAGGCGTAGACGTTGGGCGCGTCGATCGCCGCGAGCTTGGCCGCGTCGCGGGCCTGGGCGAGCAGGAGCCCGCGATCCTGCTGGAGCACCCAGCCCATCGCCCACGTCACGTCATCGCGCGACCGGCCCGTGATGTGCGGGACGTTGAAGCGGTCGCGGACGATCGTCACACCCGCTCGCGGCACCGTCTCCTGGCGGCCCGGACCGTCCGGCCCCACCCCGAATCCCTCCGACTTGAACTTCGTCATCAGGTCCTCGCTCGTGACCTGATCGAACAGCGGTGTGAGCGCGTCATACATGAGCGCCTGCTCGTCGGCGCCGACTGGCGGCGGCGCCGACCCGTACTGGCCGGACGGAATGATGTTGCGCGCGACGGAGGCGTAGTCGTCAGCGAGGGCCGGGGTGGCCGATGCGAAGAACGCCGCCGCCGCAACCGCGGCGATCCTGGACATGGTGCGGCACGCTATACGCCCATGCTCGCCGCCGTCGCCGCTTCCCTCGCCCTCGTCGGCTCCCCCGGTCGAGCCCGACGCAGGCGAGGGGAGCCCTGGGCGACGGCTCTCAGCGACGCGAGCCCTCGGGCGAGTCGTCGCCGCGGGAGTACGCGGCCACGCGCCCCGGGACGGTCGCCTTCGCCGTGCGCACCCCCACGACGTTCGAGGGGGTCGACGAGGATCGCGCGTTCAACAGCGCGAGCGTGCTGAAGGCGATGCTGCTCGTGGCCTACACCCGCAGCGCGCGCGACCGGCCGCTGCGCGCCGACGAGAAGCGGCTGCTGAACCCGATGATCCGCAAGTCCGACAACGCGGCGACGAACGTCATCTTCACCCGGGTGGGCACCACCGGGCTCAAGCGCCTCGCGAAGACGGCCGGGATGGCGCGCTTCAAGCCGGCTTCACCGGTCTGGGGCAACTCGCAGATCACCGCGCGCGACCAGACCCGGTTCTTCCTGGCCATCGACACGCTGCTGCCCGCGCGCCACCGCGCCTACGGCCTGCGGCTCCTGCGCACGGTCGTCTCGCAGCTCGAGCCAGCGCTGGGGGATCGGACGGCTCGAGCTGCCCGGCTGGCAGGTGTACTTCAAGGGCGGCTGGGGCTCGGGCACGGGCGCCGTCGACCACCAGGTGGCGCTGCTCGTCCGCGGCGAGGAGCGCATTGCCATCGCGGTCCTCACCGCGGACAACGGCTCCCACGCCGCGGGCAAGAAGACGCTCGAAGGCGTCTTCCGCCGACTCGTCTAGCCGAAATCGTCACGCATGCCGGCGAAGCCGGCTCGCGTCGATCGCCAGTTGTCCTCGTCCAGCTTCGCGAGGTTCTCGGCCGCGAGCTCGTCGCCGCGGTCGGCGGCGCGCTTGAGCAGCTCGCGCGCCTCGTCGGTCCGGCCGAGGTCGCGCAGCAGCACGCCGAGGTTGTTCTCCGCGTCGAGATCGCCGTGCTCGAGCGCCGTGCGGTAGAGCTGCTCGGCCTCCTCGTCGCCCTCCTCGTACTCGCTGAGGAGGTTCGCGAGGTCGATCATCGCCGCCACGGAGCCGCGCTCGACGGCGGCCCGCAGGACCTCCTCGGCGTCGTCGTCACGTTCCTGCTCGACGAGCAGGGAGCCGAGGACGATCGCGCCGTCCTCCTCGCCGCGGTCGATGGCCTCGCGCAGCAGCGCCTCGGCCTCCTCCTCACGGTCCTCGAGATCCTCGATCAGCAGGATCGCGAGCTCGACGAGGGCCTCGGGATCCTCCACGCCGGCGAGCCGCAGCTCCGCCGCCGCGTCCTCGAAGCGCTCCTGCTCGCGGAACATCATGCCGAGGTTCAGGTGCGCGGCCGTCTGGCCGACCGCGGCGGCAGCGCGGTATTCGGTCTCGGCCTCGTCGTGCCGTTCGAGGTCCCACAAGGCGTTGCCGAGCGGGATGTGCCCGTCGGTGTCGCCGGCGGCGATCACGCCGCGCAGCAGCGGCTCGGCCTCCTCGGCGCGGTTGAGCTGGACGAGCAGATCACCGAGGTAGTAGGCGGCGTCCTCCTCGCCCTCGTCGAGCGCGCGGCGGTACGCCACTTCGGCGCCCTCGTCGTCGCCGTTCAGATGGGCCTCGTTACCGGCGGCCAGCCATTGGGTCAAGTCAGAGCTCATGACGGCGTTTCTTCTAGCAGCCGCACCAGCTCGTCGTAGCCCTGCTCGCGCGCATGCTCGAGCGCGGTGACGCCGTCGCGGTCCGCGATCGACCGGTCCGCGCCCGCCGCCACCAGCATCCGGACGATCTCCACATGGGCCGGCCCGCCGTCCCCGAGGATCACGGCTTCGAGCAGCGCCGTCCAGCCCAGGTGGTTGACGTGGTCGACGTCGATCTCGGTGTCCAGCACCGCCCGCACGTAGTCCACGTGGCCCCGTTCGGACGCGGGGATGATCGAGACGCCGCCGTAGCGGTTCGTCAGCGTGAAGTCGGGCGCGGCCTTGAGCACCTCCCGCAGCATCGCGACGCTCCCCGTCTGCCCGGTCACCAGCAGCGGGTTGTTGCGGTCCGAGTCCTGCAGGTCCACGTCCGCACCGGCGGCGATCAGCGCCCGCGCGATGTCCACGTGGTCGCCGAGCGCCGCGGCGGTGACCGCCGTGCGTCCGTCCGCGCGGCGCTCATCGACGTCCGCGCCGTCTTCCAGGAGCCGCTCGACCGCGGGCAGGTCGCCGCGCTCGGCGGCGTCAACGAGTCCGGTGGGCACGCCTCCGCACCCTACAACCAGCCCCAGAAACGCCACGAGGGCGCCCCGCAGGGCGCCCTCGTAAGACCTGCTCCGCGGGAGAACGGCCGCCAGGCCGTTCTCCCAGCTGATCGCCCTCTGGGCGATCAGCCCTCGTCCGATGGCGGGATCGGCGGCGTGTCGAGCGCCCCCGTGTCGTCGACCGCTTCGGGCTCGTCGCCCTCCTTGCGGCCGCCCACGCCGACCGGAGCGGGCTGCTCGGCGGGCTTGATGATGTTGAGCGTGACCTCTTCGTCGGAGCCCTCAGGCGCCCGATCGACCATCACGGTGCCGCCCGGGACGAGCTCGGAGCGCAACACGAAGTCCGCGAGCGGATCCTCGATGTAGCGCTGGATCGCCCGGCGCAGCGGACGGGCGCCCATGGACGGGTCCCAGCCCTTCTCGACCAGGTAGTCCTCGGCCGCCTCCGTGAGCTCCAGCTGCAGCTCGCGTTCCGCCAGCGACGTGCGGATGCGACGCAGGAGCAGCTCGACGATGGTCTTGATCTCTTCCTTGGTGAGCTTGTGGAAGACGATCACGTCGTCGATGCGGTTGAGGAACTCAGGCCGGAAGACCTTCTTGAGCTCGCCCATGATGCGGCCCTTCATGTCGTCGTACGAGATACCGGTCTCGTCGTCCGACACGGCGAAGCCGAGCGGCGTGTTGCGCGCGATCTCACCGGCCCCGATGTTCGAGGTCATGATCACGATCGCGTGCCGGAAGTCCACCGTGCGGCCCTGCGAGTCGGTCAGGCGACCGTCCTCGAGGATCTGCAGGAGGATGTTGAAGACGTCCGGGTGGGCCTTCTCGATCTCGTCCAGGAGCAGCACGCTGTACGGCTTGCGGCGGACCGCTTCCGTCAGCTGGCCGCCCTCGTCGTACCCGACGTAGCCGGGAGGCGAGCCGACGAGCCGGGACACGGCGTGCTTCTCCATGTACTCGGACATGTCGATGCGGACCATCGCGTCCTCGTCACCGAACAGGAACTCCGCGAGCGTCCGCGCCAGCTCCGTCTTGCCCACGCCCGACGGGCCCAGGAAGATGAACGAGCCGGTCGGCCGCTTCGGGTCCTTGAGGCCGGCACGCGAACGGCGGATCGCCTTCGCGACGACCTCGATCGCCTGGTGCTGGCCGATGACGCGCTTGTGGAGCTCTTCCTCCATGCGCATCAGCTTCTGCGTCTCGGCCTCGGTGAGCTTGAAGACCGGGATGCCCGTCCACATCGAGACGATGTCGGCGATCTCTTCCTCGCCGATCGACGGACGCTCTCCGCCTTCGCCGGACTCCCAGGCGTCCTCGAGGTCGCGCTTCTTGTTCGTGAGCTGGCGCTCGCGATCGCGAAGGTGCGCGGCCTTCTCGAACTCCTGGTTCTCGATCGCGGCTTCCTTGTCGCGGCGCGTCGTCTCGATCTCTTCCTCGAGCTCCCGGTACACGGGCGGGGAGGACATCGACTTGATGCGCATGCGCGAGGCGGCCTCGTCGATGAGGTCGATCGCCTTGTCGGGCAGGAAGCGGTCGGAGATGTACCGGTCGGCCAGCTCCGCCGAAGCCTCGAGGGCCTCGTCGGTGATGTTGACCTTGTGGTGCGCCTCGTACCGGTCGCGCAGCCCCTTGAGGATCTGCACGCACTCCTCGAGCGACGGCTGGTCCACGGTGATCTTCTGGAAGCGACGCTCCAGAGCCGAGTCCCGCTCCAGGTACTTGCGGTACTCGTCCAGCGTCGTCGCGCCCACCGTCTGCAGCTCGCCACGTGCCAGAGCCGGCTTGAGGATGGAGGCGGCGTCGATCGCGCCCTCCGCGGCACCCGCGCCGACGAGGTTGTGGAGCTCGTCGATGAACAGGATGATGTCGCCGCGCTGGGTGATCTCCTTCATCACCTTCTTCAGGCGCTCCTCGAACTCGCCGCGGTACTTGGAGCCCGCGACCAGGGCGGCAAGGTCGAGCGTGTAGATCTGCTTGTTCTTGAGCAGCTCCGGCACGTCGCCGTTCGTGATCCGCTGGGCGAGGCCCTCGACCACGGCGGTCTTGCCGACACCGGGCTCGCCGACGAGCACGGGGTTGTTCTTGGTGCGCCGCGAGAGGATCTGCATGATCCGCTCGATCTCGGTCTCGCGACCGACGACCGGATCCAGCTTGCCGTCCGCGGCCAGCTTGGTCAGGTTGCGACCGAACTGGTCCAGCAGCTTCGAGGACTTCTTGCCCTCGGCCGTGCCCGCGCCTGCGCCGGCGCCGGCCTGCTGGCCCTGGCCACCGCTCTGCGGACGCCGGCCACCGGGGCCGGACAGCATGCGGATGACCTCGTTGCGGATCTTCTCGGAGTCAGCGTCGAAGTCGAGCAGGATGCGCGCGGCGACGCCCTCGTTCTCGCGAACGAGGCCGAGCAGGATGTGCTCGGTGCCGATGTAGTTGTGACCGAGGGAAAGCGCCTCACGCAGAGCCAGTTCGAGGACCTTCTTCGCGCGGGGCGTGAAGGGGATCTGGCCGGAGGTCACTTCCTCGCCGGAACCGACGATGCGGACAACCTGGGCGCGAACGCGCTCCACGGTGATGTCCAGGGACTCGAGTACGCGTGCGGCGAGGCCCTCCTCCTCTCGGAGGAGACCCAGGAGGATGTGCTCGGTCCCGATGTAGTTGTGCTTGAGCGTCCGCGCCTCCTCCTGGGCGAGGACGACCACCTGACGTGCTCGCTCTGTGAATCGCTCGAACATGGGTTGGGGAGCTTCCTTCCTACTAGTGCTCGCCTAGCGCTCGGTCGTTCGGTGGTCTCGGGTGGGGTTGGGAGGGCAGTGACGGCTGGCCGGAGAGACAAAAATACCCCGGCTCTCATCCGTATATGCGGCGGGGTCGCCGGTCCGGATCAGCGCTCGGGGCACGTCTTTGGCCATACACCAGTCTACCAACGCAGAGGCGGCTCAGTCCGACTTGGACGAAGGGTCGAAACGGCTTCTACTTCAGGGCCGGGAATAGGACCACTTCGCGAATGGTCCGCTGGCCGGTCAGGAGCATGGTCAAACGGTCGATCCCGATGCCGATGCCACCGGTCGGCGGCATGCCGTGTTCCAGGGAGAAGATGTAGTCCTTGTCGAACGGCGGGGCGTTCTCGTCGCCCGCCGCGGCGTGCCGGACCTGCTCCTCGAACCGGGCGCGCTGGTCGTCCGGATCGTTGAGCTCGGAGAACGCGTTGGCGACCTCCATGCCGTCCGCGAACGCCTCGAAGCGCTCCACCAGGCCGTCGTGTTCGCGATGTCGCTTTGCGAACGGCGACAGCTCCACGGGGTAGTCATGCAGCAGCGTCGGCTCGATCAGCGTCGGCTCCACGTGCTTGGACACCAGGTAGTCCACGAGCGCCGCCCAGTTGGGCTCGTCCGGGATCTCCATGCCGGCTTCGCGCATCGCGCCCTGCAGCGACTCGAGGCTCCGGTTGGCCAGCACGTCGATGCCGACGCGGGACTGGATCGACCCGGCGAGCGTCTCGCGCTTGAACGGCTGCGCGAACTTGTCGGACCCGATCGCCTCGCCCACGGCACGCAGCAGGCGCTCGGCGCGCTCGGCGACGACCTCCCAGTCCGCGTACGCCTCGTACCACTCGAGCATCGTGAACTCGGGGTTGTGCTTCGGGCTCAGGCCCTCGTTGCGGAAGTCCTTGCCCAGCTCGTAGACGCGCTCCAGGCCACCCACGATCAGGCGCTTGAGGTAGAGCTCGGTCGCGATCCGCAGGTACATCGTCTTCTCGAGCGCGTTGAAGTGCGTCACGAACGGACGGGCCAGGGCGCCGCCGTAGATCGGCTGCAGGACCGGCGTCTCGACCTCGATGAAGCCCTCGTCGTCGAGAAAGCGTCGGATCGCGGACACGATCTTGGCGCGCGTGACGAACGTCTCGCGCGTCTCCGGGTTGGACATGAGGTCGAGCTCGCGGTGCCGGAAGCGGGTCTCGGTGTCCGTGAGCCCGTGGTGCTTCTCCGGCGGCGGACGCAGCGACTTGGCCAGCAGTGTCCATTCGCTGACCGCTACCGACAGCTCACCGCGACGCGTCTTGAAGATCGTGCCGTCGGCCCCGATCAGGTCGCCGAGGTCCATCGTGAGGAGCCGTTCGAACGCCTCGTCGCCCAGGACGTCGCGGCGCGCCTGCAGCTGGATGCGCCCCGTGCGGTCATCCAGGTCCAGGAACGCCATCTTGCCCTGGCCACGGCGAGCGTGGAGACGACCGGCCACGCGCACGCGCACGTCCGTCTCCTCACCGTCCTCGAGGCCTTCGTGGGGGGCCTTCGCCTCCGCGACCGGGGTCACGCCCCCGAAGGCGTGCGGGAACGGGTCGATCCCCGCCTCCCGCAGTGCTTCGAGCTTGCGACGGCGGACGGCGAGGAGCTCTGACTCCTCCGTCGACACCGCTATGCGACTTCGATCTTGTCGACCTTGAGCTCGCGCTGCTTGCCGCTCGGGAGGACGACCTTGACGGAGTCGCCCTTCTTGCGGCCCACCAGCGCCTTGCCCACCGGCGACTCGTTGGAGAGCTTGTTCTCGGAGGGATTGGACTCGGTCGAGCCGACGATCGTGTACGACAGCGACTTGCCCTTGTCGTCGGTCACCTGGACCTGCGAGCCCACGCGCACGACATCGGCCGACAGCTCCTTGGCGTCGATCACCGACGCCGAGCGCAGCTTGTCCTCGAGCGTCATGATGCGCGCCTCGAGCATCGCCTGCTCGTTCTTGGCGTCGTCGTACTCGGAGTTCTCGGTGATGTCACCGAACTCCCGCGCTTCCTTGATGCGCTCAGCGACTTCTTTGCGCTTCGTCGTCGACAGGTGCTCGATCTCCTTTTTCAGGTTCTCGAGGCCTTCGGGAGTGAGGAGGACGTCCTTCTGCATGCTGCAACAGTCCTTCTACGGGGCTGAGAATAAAACGGCCCGCTCGTCAGGCGGACCGGTGGAACCACGTCCTAGAGGGGCGCGGAGGGCGCGCAGGATAGCAACAGAACTTCGCGCTGTTGCTCAAGGGTGTCAGCCCGCTGCAGCGCGTCCTGGACGGCCTTCGGTGCGCCGAGGCGCTCGACGTACCACGGGTGGAACTTCCGCAGATAGCGGGCGGCCCGCTCCGGGCCGAGATGCTCCTCGGCCCGATCGATCACCCACAGCCACTCGCCCATGATCTCGTCCGCCGTCGGCTCCTCATCGCGGGCGCCCAGCACCTGCGCGAACAGCCACGGGTTGCCGAGTGCGCCACGCGCCAGCATGACCGCCGCGCAGCCCGTGTGCTCGAACACCCAGCGGATGTGCTCGGCGCCCTCCATCCCGCCGGAGACGATCACCGGCACGGGCAGCTCCTCGACGAGCGCCTTGGCCAGGTCGTAGTCCGGCGTGCCCTTGTGGCGCACGGCCGCGCTGCGCGGGTGGAACGTGATCCCGGCGACGCCGGCCTCGTCCACGAGCCGCCGCGCCAGCTCGAGCCCTTCCATGCCGCCCTTGTTGATCGAGGCGCGCAGCTTCACGGTGACCGGCAGGCCGGAGCCCTCGGCCGCGGCCCTGGCCACGGCGACCGCGGAGTCCGGGTCCTTGATCATCGCCGCGCCCGCCCCGGTCTTCATCACCTTCGGGACCGGGCAGCCCATGTTCAGGTCCAGGATGTCGGCGCCGACGGCCGCCACCTGCGCGGCGGCGGAGCGCATGATCTCCGGGTCGTGCCCGAAGAGCTGGATCGCCAGCGGGCCCTCGTCGGGGTGCACCCGGAGCAGCTCGGTGAGCGTCTTCTCGTTCCCGTAGTGGATCGCGAAGCTCGAGACCATCTCGCTGACCGCGAGCCCGGCCCCGAACCGCTTGGCCTGCAACCGCACGAACCAGTTCCCGATCCCGGCCAGGGGCGCGAGCATCACGCGATTGGTGATGGTGACGTCGCCGATCTGCCAGGGGTCGTGGAGAGAACGCACGTGTCTGAGAGTACGGAGCCGCGTGAACGGCGAGCACACCCGCGGCCGCCGCGTCAAGAGACCCGTGCCCGCGGCGCCGGATTGCGCGGCGGTGCTCACGGGTTTCTTGACCCGTCGGGGCGGGCGTGCTGAGCGGGTGAGGCGGGTGCCCCGCACTGCGTGAACGCCTTGGCGTTCACGTCTTTTCACGCCGAGGGACGGTCCACGCCACGCGAGCGTTCGCTAGCCCGCGAGTTCGCCGGGTCAGCGACGCTCGCGCGCCCGGATGGCGCGTTGCCGCTCGCTCACCGGGGGCGGTGAGGAAACCGTCCTGTCAGGACCGCGATCGTTCCTACCCCCGGCCGAGCACGCGCCTCGGCCCGCGCCCGGGCGCACCCGGTGCAACCGGCTCACCCGCACAAGAGCGCGCCGGCCGCGGCGGGTCAAGCGGCACGCCGTCGAGCGCGACTGCCGACGCGACGTCGCGCGAACCCACGGCGCGCTCGCCGAGCACCGCGACGCCGCTCGATCGCGAGCGCTCGCGCGCCCGGGGCGCGTCGCCGCTAGCCCGCGAACCGGACGACGCTGCGCACCCAGGCGGCGACGGAGTCGAACCCCGCGGCTCGTTCCTCGATCCACGGCGCCGGGACCGCTCCGCGCTCGAGCAGGCGCGCCGCGGCGCGCCACTGCTCGTATCCGACCGCGTCGTCGAGCGCCGTCCCGCCCGCGATCGTGCCGCCGCGCGCCTCGAGGTCGGCGCCGGCGTCGAGCAGCGCGTCCACCATGACGACGTCGTCGGCGCTCGCCGCCCAGTGCAGCGGCGTCTCGTCGTGCTGCGGCCCGCCGAAGGGCGCGTTCACGTCGGCGCCGAATTCGACCAGCACCGCCAGCAGCTCCACGGCTCCCGCTCGATGCCCCGGCCAGTCCACCAGCGAGTGCAGCAGCGTGCGCGCGCCGTCGGGCCGCGCCGTCGCCAACGCCGGGTCCGCCGCCAGCGCGGCCCGCAGCGCCGCCGGCGACGCTAGGAGTTCCGCTCCCAAATGATCCTCAGGCCGGTCAGCGTGAGCAGTTCGTCGGCGATGTCGATCGTCGCGCAATGGGGCACGACGGCGCCGGCGAGGCCGCCCGTGGCGAGCGTCTTGAACTCGCCGAGCTCCTGGTGCAGCCGCCCGATGATCCCGTCGACCATGCCCGCGTAGCCGTACAGCACGCCGGCGCGGATGGCGTCGATCGTCGACTTGCCGATCAGCGCCCGGGGCGGCGTGAGATCGATCGTCGGCAGCGCGGCCGCTCGCGACGACAGCGCCTCGAGTGAGATCTCCACGCCGGGGAAGATCACGCCGCCCAGGTACTCGCCGCCGGCGCTGACCACGTCGTGCGTCACGGCGGTGCCGAAGTCGACGATCACGCACGCGCCGCCCACCCGCTCGTAGCCCGCGACGGCGTTCACGAGCCGGTCCGGCCCGATCTCGCGCGGGTTGTCGTAGCGGATCGGCATGCCCGTCTTCAGGCCCGGGCCCACCAGCAGCATCTCGTGCGAGAGGTACTTGACCGCCATCCCGGTCCACTGGGGCCGCAGGGTCGGCACCGTCGACGAGACGATCGACGCGTCCAGATCCGAGAACTCGAGCCCGCGCAGCGCCAGCAGCGCCCGCAGCGCCGCGCCGAGCTCGTCCGAGGTCGACTCGCGCACCGTCGCGAACCGCCAGTCGTGGACCAGCTCCCCGTCGGCGTAGACCCCGAGGTGCGTCTGGGTGTTGCCGACGTCGACGACCAGCAGCTTCACGGCCCGGTCTCCAGCGGCGGGCCGGCCACGAACACGTCCTGTCCGTCGATGCGCTCCAGGGCGTCAGACGCCAGACCCCGGCCCGGGAGCACCAGCCCGGGCGCGAGCTCCAGCAGCGGTACGAGCACGAACCGCCGCGTCATCACCTCGCGGTGGGGCAGCGTCAGCCGCTCGGACGAGTACTCGACCTCACCCAGCAGCAACAGGTCGACGTCGATCGCCCGCGGCCCGTGCTTGACGTAGCCGTCCTCGCCCTCCAGCTTGCGCCCGAACGCCCGCTCCACCGCCTTGCACGCGTCGAGCAGGCGCTCCGGCCCCAGCCGCGTCTCCACCCGCAGCACCGCGTTGTAGAACGCGCGCTGGTCGAGCACCTCGCCCACGGGCTCGGTCTCGTACACCGAGGAGGACGCCAGCGGCACGACGTCGTGCGCCCACAGGGACTCGACGGTGGCCTGCAGATTCGTCCGCCGGTCGCCGACGTTGGAGCCCAGTCCGAGGTAGCCGATCTCGTTCACGCCGGCAAGAGTCTGGCGATCGGACGCGGAACCCACCAGTTCCAATCGCCGAGCAGGCGCATCAGCGCGGGCACGAGCAGCGCCCGGACGATCGTCGCGTCGATCAGCACGGCCACCGCCACACCGAACCCGAGCTGCTTGATGAAGATGATCTGGGCCGTCACGAAGCAGCCGATCGCGACCACCATCAGCAGCGCCGCGAACGTGACGATCCGCCCCGTCCGCTGCAGCCCCAGCGCGACCGCCTCCTCGTTGGAGTGCCCGCTGTCGTGCAGTTCCTTGATCCGTCCGAGCAGGAACACGCCGTAGTCCGTGGACAGCCCGAACGCGACCGCGAACAGCAGCACGGGCTGACTGGATTCGATCGCCCCCACCGAGTCGAAGCGGAACAGCCAGTCCAGGTGTCCGTCCTGGAACACGAGCACGAGCAGCCCGAACGCCGCGCTCAGCGTCAGCAGGTTCATCACCAGCGCCTTGATCGGCAGCACGACCGACCGCAGCATCACGAACAGGATCAGCAGCGTCGTGGTGCACAGGAACGCCAGCGCGATCGGCAGGTGGTCGGCGAGCGACGCCTGCTGATCGACGAACCCGGCGGTCTGCCCGCCGACCCAGAAGTCGAACGGCGCGTCCACCGCCCGCACGTCGGCGACGAGGGCCTTCGCCGCCGCGCCGAGCGGCTCGCCCGGCGCGATCAGATCGATCCGCCCCTCGCCCACCTTCGGCGGCGCGACGGGAGCAGGCAGCCGCTCCGCGAACGCGCGTACCTGCGCCTCAGGCGTCCCCGGCGCGATCGCCACGTACACCGGCGACGTCTCGCTCGGCGGGAACTCGGCCTTGATCGCGTCGTCGACCACGCGCGCGCTCTGCTGCTCCGGGAGCACGGACGCGTCGACGCCGGTGAACTCGATCCGCAGGAAGGGCAGTCCCATCGCGATCAACAGCGCGCCGGCGACGACGACGTAGGCCACCGGCCGCCGCATCACCCGTTGTGAGTGCCGGTACCAGAACCCGCTCCGCTCGCCGGCGGCCTCGCGCGCGATCGCGTCCTTCCAGCGCCGCGGCCCGCCCGCGTTCACGCGTTCCCCCAGCGCGCCGAGCAGCGCCGGCAGCAGCGTGAGCGACACGCCCGCCGCGATCAGCGCGCACAGGGCGCCGCCGACGCCCATCGAGTACAGGAACCGCTGGCGGAAGACGATCAGCGCCGCCAGCGCGCACGCCACGGTGATGGCGCTGAAGAACACGACGTGGCCCGCCGTGCGCATCGTCACGCGCAGCGCGTCCTCGCGTGAGCGCCCCGCGGCGAGCTCCTCCCGGAAGCGCGAGACCATGAACAGCGAGTAGTCGATCGCGAGCCCCAGCCCGAGCCCGTTGATCAGGTTCAGGGCGTAGATCGACATCGGGTTCACGTGCGCGTTGACGATGCGGATCGCGAGGAACGAGAGCAGGATCGTCGTCGCCGCCCACGGCGAGCGGCAGCAGCGCGGACACGGCGCTGACGGAACACGAGCAGCGACAGCACGAAGAGCAGCGGGAACGCGATGATCTCCGCGCGCAGGATGTCCGCGGACACCTGGTCGCCGACCTGCGGCGCGGCGATCGCGCCGCCGCCCAGCGTCACGTACGGGAGCGCGCGCATCCGCGCCTCGATCGCGTCGGTCGCGCCGCGCTCGTCCCGGTTGTAGGTCGCGAGCAGGTAGGTGGAGCGCCGGTCGCGGGAGACGAGCCGCTCGTCCCCGCCCGGCTCGTAGGCCACCACCGCCGCCACGCCGGGATGCCGCATCTCCCGGGCGACCGCCCGGATGCGCTCCTGGCCGGCCGCGGAATCCGCCGCGGCGTCCAGCCGCACCAGCGCCACCAGCTGCGGCGCCGCGTAGGTCCCGGTCGCCGCGACGACGGCGTCGCGGGCGACGACCGCCTCGGCCGACGGGTCGTCGAAGTCGTTGGCGTTCCCCAGCTCGGAGAACACCGGCAGCGCGAACACCGCCGCCACCAGCACCATGATCAGCGAACCGAGCAGGATCGGCCTGCGCCGGCGGTAGATCACTCGGGGTAGACCCAATCGAACTCGAGCATCGCCACCACGTTGAACAGCATGCCGTCGCCGAAGAAGCCCCAGGTGTCCGCCGGCGCGACGCCCGCCAGGTCCGCCACGGCCTGGCGCAGGCGCTCGAACTTCGTCCGCACGTACGCGCGGATCTCGGGGTCCGCGACCGCGTAGGCGCGCATCTGGAACAGCAGCGCGTGGCGGTCCGGCAGCAGCTGCTCGCCGTAGGCGCGCCCCATCGCCGCGAACCGCTCCTCGGGCGTCGCACCGGCGACCGCGCCCGCGAACACGGCTTCGACCCGCTCGAAGCACTGGTCCACGCACGCCTCGTAGAGCCCGCGCTTGGTCTTGAACAGCCGGAACAGGTACGGCTGCGAGACGCCGGCCTCGCGCGCGATGTCCTCCGTCGAGGTGCCGTCGAACCCGCCCTCGGCGAAGTGGCGGAACGCGATGCCGACGACATCCTCGCGGCGGGCGGCTGCGGACATACGCGGCATGACTACGCCCGTATGTTAGTGACCACTAACGTTCTTCTCGCCAGACTTCGACCGACACCTCTTCGACCGGCAGCGGGATCGGCGGCTCGGGCTTGGACGCCTTCACCGTCACGCTCTCCGCCCCGAACTGGGAGGCCAGCCGGTCCGCGATCACCGCGCACAGCCGCTCGAGTGTCCGGTAGGACTGCTGCTGGGCCACCAACGCGATCACCTGGCAGACCTCGCCGTAGTCGATCGTGTCCTCGACGCGGTCCGTGATCAGCGCATCCGGCTCACCCGCGTCGAAGCGGACGTCCAGCAGCAGCCGCTGCCCGACCTTGCGCTCCTCGGCGGTGACCCCATGGTGCGTGTAGAGCGACAGCCCGCTGATCTCGATCGTGACGCCGACCTCGAGACCCTCTTCATCGTCCTCTTCGTCTAGGTCGTCATCGTCTTCGTACTCGTCTGCCTCTTCGGGCTCGTCGGCCATGCCGCGAAAGTAGCACTCGCGACCTTCAGCGCGTCCGCGACCGCCGCCACGTCGTGCACGCGGAACACGCGCGCGCCGCGCTCGAGCGCGATCACGCACGTGGCGACGGTGCCGTGCACGCGCTCGGTCACGTCCCGGCCCGTGAGCCGCCCGATGAACGACTTGCGCGAGGTGCCGATCACGAGCGGGCGCCCGAGGTCCGCGAGCTCGTCGAGGCGGGCGAGCAGCGTGAGGTTGTGCTCCATCGTCTTGCCGAAGCCGATCCCGGGGTCGAGCTGGATCTTGGCCTCCGGCACGCCCGCCGCGATCGCCGCCTCCATGCGCTCGGTGAGGAACGCCTTGACCTCCGAGACCACGTCCACGTAGCGCGGGTCGCGCTGCATCGTGCGCGGCTCGCCGAGCATGTGCATCAGGCAGCAGTCCAGCCCGCGGTCGGCGACGAAGCCCGCCAGGTCGGGGTCGTGGCGGAACGCGGTGACGTCGTTGACGTAGGTCGCGCCCGCGTCCACCGCGGCCCGCGCGACCGACAGCTTCATCGTGTCGATCGAGACCTGGGCCACGTCGCGCAGCCCTTCGACGACCGGGACGACGCGGGCGATCTCGTCGCCCGCCGGCACCGGGTCGGCGCCGGGGCGGGTGGACTCGCCGCCGACGTCGAGGATCGCCGCCCCTTCGGCGGCGAGCCGGCGCCCGTGCGTGACGGCCTGCGCGGCATCGTCGAACTGCCCGCCGTCCGAGAAGGAGTCGGGCGTGACGTTGACGACGCCCATGATCGCGAAATCCACGTCGCGTTCAAAACGCTACCGGCCGCCTGGGGAGGGGCGGCCGGTGAGCATGACTTGCGGGTTTCGGGGAGGAGGAGCGACTACCAGACGGAGGAGGAGGTTCCGGTAGCCGGGTTGGAGGAGGAGGGGAGTTCCCGAACCACGGGGACCGCATAGGTGTGGGGAGTCAGGCTGCGGGAGGTTCGGGGGAGGAGGAGGGTCATGTCAGTCAGGAGTGAGGAGGGGTGCTGCTTGATACGTAGTTTCCGCTTCTGGGCCGCTCCCCGCGGGGGTGTTGCCTGGCGTCCCGCGGTGCGGAAGACCGCACCCGGTGGGTGCGGTGCGTCCGCGCCGCGTGTCGCTTGTCCGCCGTGGGTGCCGTGGGACGCTTGCGCGGCGCGGTGCTGAGCGCGATGCCCGCGACGATCACGGCGCCGCCGAGCAGCTGCATCGGGCCGAACGGATCGCCGAAGGCCAGGGCGCCGGCGGCCGTGCCGACGAGCGGCTCCAGGTTCAGGAACGCGCCCGCGAGCTCCGGCGACACGCGCGACTGCCCGTAGGCGAACAGCGCGAACGGCAGCAGCGTGCCGGCCAGGATCAGCGCGAGCAGCGCCACGACCGGGGTGAGCGTCGCCGGCGCGGCCGGGATGCCCTCGAGCGCGGCGTTCGGGATCGCGATCAGCGCGCCCGCGATCATCTGCACCGCGGTCACGGCCATCGGGTTCTGCCCGCGCAGCAGCTTGGGCTGGAGCACGACGAACGAGGCGCTGACCGTCACGGACGCGAACACGAGCGCGTCCCCGCCCAGCGTGGCGCCGCCGCCCCCGCCGCCCGCCACGATCCCCACGCCCGCGAGCGCGAGCGCGAAGCCCACCCAGGCGAGCGGGCCGGTGGAGCCCTTGCCCGTCGCCGCCGCGATCAGCGCGACGAGCGCCGGCACGGCGCCGACGATCAGCGCCGCGTGGCTCACGCTCGTGGTGTGGATGCCGGCGTTCTGCAGCAGGATCACGAGGCCGTAGCCCACGGCGCCCGCGCACAGGATCTGCGGCGTGATCGCGCGGCGCAGGTCGCGGCGCGCGACGATCGCCAGCAGCGGCGCGGCCAGCGCGAAGCGCACGACCGTGAGCCAGCCGCCGGGCAGCCACTCGAGGGCGAGCTTGGACAGCGGGACGGTGAGCCCCCACAGGAGCCCGGCCGCGATGAGCGCGGTGATGGCGGAATGACGGCGAAGCAACTTCATGACAGAACGATTATCGGCGTCATTCGAATGAGACTTGTGTGGATCGCTTGGATCCATGCTCAGACGAAATATTGTTTGGCCCTATGGCCATCCAACTTGATGAAATCGACGTCCGATTGCTCAGGGAGCTGGAGACGGACGCCGACCGGCCCAACGTGGAGCTCGCCCGGCTCATCGGGCTCTCGCCGGCCGCCACGCTCAACCGCGTCCGGCGGCTGAAAGAGTCGGGGGTGATCCGCAAGATCGCGGCGCGGCTGGACTCCGCCACGGCCGGGTTCACGCTGCAGGTCTACGTCATGGTCACGCTCGCCCGCCACGACGTGGCGGCCGAGAAGCGCTTCAACGCCGAGGTGGCCGCGATCGACAACATCATCGCCGCCGACTCCGTCGCCGGCGAGACGGACGCGCTGTTGATGATCGCCGCGCGGGACGTCGCCGAGCTGCAGCTCGTGCTCTCGCGCCTGTCCACCCGCGGCGGCGCGCAGCGGTTGATCACGCTGCTGCGGCTCGGGGAGCTCAAACCTTCATCGCCGCTGCCCGTCCGTGCGACATCCGTCCAATCGCGTCGGGCGCCGTAGCGGGCCGGTCGATCAGGTGAACATGGAGATCCAAGCCAGCGCCGCGTTCATGATTCAGGCCAACAGCCTGAACGCCGTCCGCGACACGCTCGCCGCCGCCCAGGCGGCCCCGGCCAAGACGCCGGAGCAGCACGCCGACGTGATCCTGCAGTTGTCAGCCGCTGCCCAGCGGCTGATGAGCTAAGCAAGCTCGCGCTAGCCACACCTCGGACGGGGGAGTACCGGCCGCGCAAGACGCGTGGTCGCCCCCTGACGTATCACGGGCCGTGGCGCGATGCTCTGTCCCACGATGTCCGCTCACGACCTCCACAACCAACTGCTTGAACTGCGCGCCGAGCGCGCCCTCGCCGAAGAGACCGGCGTCGCCCACATCCGCTCCTACATGGCGGACCTCGAACGCGACATCGCGCGCTCGCAGGCCGCGTACGTCGGCGCCGCCGTCACCGAGCTCGCCACGTTCCGCGGCGAGCTCGACGGGCGCAACTTCGGCTAGGCCCGCTCGACCCGCCACCCGTAAGGTCGGATGATCGGGGTGGGCGGAGGGGCTGCGCCTTACGTCCGGCTTCTCGGGGTGCGCGCGGAGCTCCGCGGCGCCGCCGGCCAAGCCGGGACGGAGGTGGCGCTTGGCCGCCTCACGGTCACGCGTGACCGTGCCGGGGATCTCGGGACGCTCCGGGCCGGGCGGAAGCTCCTCGGCCTCTTCGCCCCAGACCTCGATCTCGGTCTTGCCGTCGAGCAGCGCGACGAACTCGTCGGCCTCGATCGTCTCGCGCTTGAGCAGGAGCTCGGAGATCGTCTCCAGGTGGTCCTTGTGCTCGGAGAGGATGTCGCGGGCCACCTGGTGCGCCGACTCGACGATGCGGCGGATCTCGTCGTCGATCTCGCGCGCGATCTCGTCGGAGTAGTCGGGCTCGGAGCTGAACTCGCGGCCGAGGAACGGCTGGCCGTGGTCGTGGCCGAACACGCGCGGGCCGAGCTTCTCGCTCATGCCGAAGCGCATCACCATCTGCTTGGCGGTGGCCGTGACCTTCTCGAGGTCGTTCGACGCGCCCGTGGTGATCTCGCGGAAGACGATCTCCTCCGCGGCGCGGCCGCCGAGCGTCATCGCCATCGTATCCAGCAGCTCCGCGCGCGTGGTGAGGAACTTGTCCTCGGTCGGCATGCTGATCGTGTAGCCGAGGGCCTGGCCGCGGGAGATGATCGAGATCTTGTGGACCGGGTCGGCGTGCTCGAGGAAGTGGCCGACGAGCGCGTGGCCCATCTCGTGGTACGCCGTGATCAGGCGTTCCTTCTCGCCCATGACCCGGGTCTTCTTCTCCGGGCCGGCGACCACGCGCATGATGCCCTCTTCGAGCTCGACCTGCGTGATCTCCTTCTTGCCCGTGCGGGCGGCGAGGAGCGCGGCCTCGTTGACGAGGTTCGCGAGGTCGGCGCCCGTGAAGCCCGGCGTCTGGCCCGCGAGCGCGTCCAGCTCGATGTTCTTGGCCAGCGGCTTGCCGCGGGTGTGGACCTCGAGGATCTTCGCGCGGCCCTTGCGGTCCGGGCGGTCCACGGTGACCTGACGGTCGAAGCGGCCGGGGCGCAGCAGGGCGGGGTCAAGGATGTCGGGCCGGTTGGTGGCCGCGATCATGATGATGTTGTCCTTGGCCTCGAAGCCGTCCATCTCCACCAGGAGCTGGTTCAGCGTCTGCTCGCGCTCGTCGTGACCGCCGCCCATGCCGGCGCCACGGTGGCGGCCGACGGCGTCGATCTCGTCCATGAAGATGATGCAGGGCGAGTTCTGCTTGGCCTGCTCGAAGAGGTCGCGCACACGTGAGGCGCCGACACCGACGAACATCTCGACGAAGTCCGAGCCCGAGATCGAGAAGAACGGCACGCCGGCTTCACCCGCGACCGCACGCGCGAGGAGCGTCTTGCCGGTGCCGGGAGGCCCGTAGAGCAGCACGCCCTTCGGGATCCGGGCGCCGAGCGCCTGGAACTTCTTCGGGTTCTCGAGGAACTCCTTGATCTCGTGCAGCTCCTCGACGGCCTCGTCCGCGCCGGCGACGTCGCGGAAGGTGATCTTCGGCGAGTCCACGCTCATGCGCTTGGCGCGCGACTTGCCGAAGGACATGACCTTCGAGCCGCCGCCCTGGACCTGGTTCATCAGGAAGATCCAGAAGCCGATGAAGATCAGGATCGGGAACACGTACGTCAGCAGCGAGAGCAGGACGTTCGAGCGCGCGGGCTTGATGTCGAAGTTGTTGATCAGCCGATCCGACTGCGCCTGGCGCAGCTTGTTGATCAGCGCCGCGCCGGATTCGCCCTGAACCCAGCCGACCGTGTACTTCTTCGGGTCGGCGCCCTTGAGGGTCACCTCGGCCGAGTTGTCCTTCGTGCGCAGCGTGACGGTCTCGATGGCGCCGTCGTCGATCTGCGCGAGGAACTGGCTGTAGGACGTGCGTGGCGCCTCGTTACCGCTCTGGATGAGCTTCGAGGCGAAGAAGGCCAGCACGATCACGATCAAGATCGGGAATGCCGCGCTCTTGAAGAAACGACTCATGAATGGGCGCGCATCCAGCGCGCGGGGGTGGCACTGCGAGTCAAGGGAATCAAGGCTACCAGGGGTGTTGCGGGTCCAAAGAGGGTTGGCGCAGTGTGGTGCGGCTTCCTATGGCGCGGCTAATCGAACGATCAGCGTCAGTCGGTGAGCGTGAGCGTCGCGACGTACGGCAGGCCGCGGTAGCGCTCGGCGTAGTCCAGGCCGTAGCCGATGGCGAACTTGTCCGGGATCTCGAATCCGGTGTAACGGACCGGAAGGTCCACAGTGCGCCGGCTCGGCTTGGTCAGCAGCGCGCACACCTCGAGGCTCGCCGGCCCGCGGGCCTCCAGGGTGCGCAGCAGGTACTGCAGGGTCAGACCGCTGTCCACGATGTCCTCGACCACCAGCACGTGCCGGCCTTCGAGCGGCGCGTCGAGGTCCTTGAGGATGCGCACCACGCCGCTGGACTCGGTCGAGGAGCCGTAGGACGAGACCGCCATGAAGTCGATCTCGCACGTGACGTCGAGATGGCGCATCAGGTCCGCCAGGAACAGCACGGCCCCCTTGAGGACACCGATGAGGAGGAGGTTCTTGCCCGCGTAGTCCCGGGTGATCTCCTCACCCATCTGCTTGATCTTGTGCTGCAACTCGTCGGCTTGGACGAGGATCTCGCCGATCTCTTCGCTCACGGCCGCGGAGTCTAGGGGCCCGTCAGGCGCCTGGCCGCCAGACGAGGCGCGCGCGTAAGCCTTCGCCCCCGCGCGCACGAAATCGTTCACCCGTGGCGACGCCCGGAACCCACACGATCTCGCCGTCGGAGACCACCACCGGGAGCCGGTGCCGCTGAGCCCGCGGGACCTTGCGGTCGGTGAACAGGTCCTGCAGGGACTTCGTGCCGTCGAGCCCGAGCGGGCGCATCCGATCCCCCGCCCGCCACGCGCGCACTTCCAGGTCGGAGGCGAGCGCCGCCGCGTCGAGCGTCCCGTCGGCGATCGCGAACGCGCCGAGCTCGCACGACACCTCGCCGCCGGCGAACGCCACCCGCCCGGGCACGGCCAGGCGCGCGACCTCGCCCGCGCCGCCTCGCCGCCATCGCCCGACCCGCCCGCGCCCTCGCCGCTCCGCCCTCGCCGCCACGCCGCCCGCCCTCGCCACGCCGCCCTCGCCGCGCCCGCCCTCGCGCCGCGCCCGGCCGTACTCCACGGTGAGCCGGATCCCGCCGGGCAGGTCGACGTGCCCCGTCCCGCCGCGCGCGGCCAGCGCGAGGATCGTCTCCATGTGCTCGGCGACCGGCGCCGGCTCGGCGATCCGCTGCACGGTGAGGCGTGCGAGCGCGGGCGGGAGCGTGGTGAGGTCGGCGCCCGGATCGATCAGCGTGTCGAGCACGGCGGCCTCGTCGCGCAGCTGCTCGAGCGTGCGCGCCACGTTCGCCTCCGCGGCCGGGTGCAGGGCGAGGATCTCCCGGATCCGGCCGCGGGTGGTGGTCGCGTTGGTCGCGTCCTCGCGCCACGGCAGCCCGCGGGCCTCGCAGTACGCCGCCGTCTCCGCGCGGGTCAGCCCGAGCAACGGCCGGACCACGCGCCCCGACCGCGCCGGCATCCCGAGCAGCGCGCGTCGCCCGGGCGAGGCGACGAGCCGGTAGAGCACGGTCTCGGCCTGGTCGGTGGCCGTGTGGCCGACGGCGATCGCGCCCTCCAGCCGCTCGGCGGCGCCGTAGCGGAGCTCCCGCGCCCACGCCTGCAGATTGCCCTCCGGCGTCCCCGCCCGGACCACCTCCAGCGGCACCTCGAGCCGCTCGCACAGGTTCCGGCAGTGCGCCTCGTCCGCGTCCGCCTCATCGCGCAACCCGTAGTTGACGTGCAGCGCGACCACCGGCCCGGCGAGCCGCACCGCGAGGTCGAGCAGGCACACCGAGTCCCGCCCGCCCGACAGGAGCACCACCACGGGACCGGCGAGCAACCCGCCGGCGGCAACCCGCGCCTCGACGTCGCCGGCGACGTCCGGGGGCGGCGATGCCTCGCCGCGCTCGTCCGCGGCGCTCATCGCGGCGCCGCCAGGAACAGCTCCGTGGCCTCGTCGAACCCCTTCAGCTTCACGGCGCCGATCGGCTGGAACGCGAGGTGGCGGCCCGCGACCGCGCGCACCTCCGACGTGACCAGCACTTCGCCGCCGGTCGCCCGCGCCGCCACGCGGGACGCGAGGTTCACGGCGCGGCCGTAGTAGTCGCCGTCGCGGTAGAGGACCGAGCCGGCGTGCAGGCCGATGCGCGGCAACGGCCGCTCCGTCTGCATCTTCTGGAAGCCGACGGCCCAGTCCACCAGCGCGCTCAAATCCGTGCCGACGACCATCACCTCGTCGCCGATCGTCTTGACCACGCGCGCGTCGTCGGGGAGCGTCTCGGTCACCTGCTCGACGAAGTGCTCGACCACGGAGAGCGCTTCCTCCTCACCCACTTCCTCGGTGAGCCGCGTGTAGCCGGCCAGATCGGCGAACGCGATCGCCACCCGGAGCCGCCCGAGCGCCGCGTCGTCGGTGACCGCCTCCAGGTGCCCGACCACGTCCTGCTCGAGGAAGTGATGCAACAGCCGCGTGTGCACGGAGTCCATGATCGGCCCGGTCAGCGGCAGCAACTCCGCCGCCAGGTCCGACAGCTCCTCGGCCATCTCGAGCACGGGCGAGCCGTCGCGGATCATCGGCTCGTGGACGTAGAGGTGGAAGAGCTTGACCTCGGCGTCGGCGATCTGCGCGAGCGCCTGCCCGTACACGCGCACGATCTGCAGGAACGCGACGAGCGGCAGCCCGGCGTCCAGCACCGCGCCGAACCGCCGCAGCAGCTCGACGTCGTCGTCACTGAGTCGCTCCACCGACGCGGAGGGAAAGCCCGCGGCCGCCCAGATGCGGCGGATGAGCTCGGGCTCGATCCCGGTCTCCTCGGCCGCCTCCGCCAGGGTGCGCGGCGCACCGCCGCGCTCCGGGAACAGGTCCTCCAGGTACCCGTACGCGAGCCGGCCCTCCTTCGCCGCGCCCCGCAGCGCCGCCAGCGAGTGCCCGCGGGCGCGCATCCGCGCCACGATCCGGGCCTGGGCGAGCGCCGCCGGCGTCCACTCCCCGTCGCTCAGCGGCACGATCCCCTCCGCCACCCAGCGGCGCAGGGTGGCGGGCGAGACGGAGAGCGCGCGGGCGACGTCGGTCAGCGAGTCGGCCATGCGCGCTCCTTTCCTACACGAGCAGGTGCGGTTTCTCCCGCTCGAGGTACTCCCGGTACAGCGCGTAGATCGGCTTGGTGACCGGGATCAGGTCGAGCGCGGCCTTCATGTCCCCGCCCGTCTTGATCCGCCGCCGCGCGACCGCCATCGCGACGTTCTCCTTGCCCTGGAAGTAGCGGTTGGCCACTTCCGACGACATGGTCATCCGCACCTTCGGCTTCCAGTCGACGTCGTCGGACCACTCCCAGTACAGGTTGCCCGCTTCGTCGTCGGTCGCCGCGCGGATGTTGACGACCACGTCGAAGTCGCTGAACTCGAACTGCTGGGGCGTGTCGGCGTCACGGAGCTTGGGCCCCATCTCCGAGTCCGCGTCCATCATCGAGAAGACCGCGTCCATGACTTCGCGCAGTTCCTTCGCGGACTCGAACGAGGCGCTCATGGGCTACGGCGTCGGCTTCGGAGCCGCGGGGTCGGGCTTGGCGACCGGAGCCGTGGACGCGGCGGGCTTGGGCGGCGCGGGCGCCGGCGGCTTCGCCGGGACCGGCGTGTTGACCACGCGGGACGCGGGCTTCGCCGCCGCCGGCGTGTTGACCACGCGGGACGCGGGCTTCGCCGCCGCCGGCTTCTTGATCACGCGCGAGGCGGGCTTCTTGCGCCGCCGCGGGCTTCTTCGCCGCCGCCGGCTTCTTCGCGGCCGCCGGCTTCTTCGCCGCCGCCGGCTTCTTCGCCGCCGAGCGCTTGCGCGCCGCCGCGGGCTTCTTGGCCGCCGGCGTCGCCCCGAGCAGCCGCCGCCGCGGGCTTCCTCTTCGCCGCCGAGCGCTTGCGCGCCGCCGCCGGCTTCTTCACCACCGGTGTAACGGCCGCCGGCTTCTTGGCGCCACGACCCGGCTTGATCTCCAGCGAAGCCACGCGCGCAGCGAGCGCCTCGACCTCGCTTCGCAGCCGCTTGACCTCGTCAAGGACACGCATGTCCTCGAGCGTGTGCCGGACACGGCCAGCGGCCGCGGCGATCTCGTCGACGATCTCGCGCGTGCGGTCGCGGGTCGCGGATGCGCCCTCGGCCGACGCCTTCAGGGTGCCCTCTACGGCGGCACGCAGGGCGGCGACGGGATCGTCGCTGCCCTTCTTGGACTGCTTCTTCTTGTCCTTGTCCTTCTTGGCCATGATCCCTCGAACCTTATTCGGACTTCTTGTTCGTTGCGGCCCGCTTACCGGCCGGTTTCGCTGTGGGTGCCTCGTCGACGGCCAGCCGCTCCTGCTCGCGCGGGACGGGCGGCGGTACCGCGTCAATCGCGTCTGACACGTGCGAGACGTCGTGCGTGAGCTTGGCCAGCTGGCGCTCGAGCGCGCTCAGCCGCTCCACCAGCGCCGCGTCGGAGCCGAGTTTCGCGCTCAACGTGTCCACCCCGTCCTGCAGGCGGTCGAGCGACTCCTCGATCCCTTCGAGCCGGGTGCCGACGGAGCGCAGCCGGCGCGTGAGCCGGTCGATGTCCGCCGCCGACGGCAGGTTGAGCGCGCCCATCGCCGCCTCCTGCGCCTGCACCGCCTTCTCGCGCGCGGAGAACGCACGGGTGATCGCGGAGTTGATCAGCGGGTTCTCGAGCAGGTCTGACGCGAGCTTCCCGAGCGCTTCCTCACCCTGCTTGGACATCCGGTCGCGGAAGCCATCATCAGCCATCGCCTACACAACTCCTTATCGAACGTGTATGAAGCGGACGGTACCTTAGGCGCCGAGGAGCGAGGTCGCTGGACCTCGACCGCAGGTCGAGCTGTACGAAAGACTGAAAACAACTGCGGCGCGTATCCGCGAGAATCGTCAGGATTCCGCGTCGAAGCGTTGCCACTTGTGATGAAACCACGCCGTCCAGTCGCCATCGCGCTTGCCGCGTCCGCCTTCTACGCGGGCATCTTCGTGACGAACGCGCACGCCGAGATGCACTACGTGCGCGTGACGCTCGTGACGGGCCAGCAGCTCACGATCACGGTCGACATCCCGCCGGGCACACCGCTCGACCAGCTGCAGATCCCGGGCCTGCCGGCCGCGATCGCGTCGATCGTGGACCTCGGGTCCACCGACAGCACCCCCACGCCGACGGCCACCGCCTCGCCCACCGTCCAGCCGACGGCGACCGCGACGCCCACGCCCGCCCCGAGCGCCACGTCCACGCCGGGCTCGAAGCAGGGCAAGACCGACAAGCCCAAGCGCGACAAGCCGTCCGCCGACCCGGTCACCGAGGACAAGCCGGAGGAAGAGGAGGAGTCCAACACGGCGAAGGGTGATGCGAACACCCAGTCGCAGACGGGCAAGGTCGCGACGCCCACGCCCACGCCCACGCCGACCTCCACCCCGGTCCCGGACTCCCAGGTCGACCCGCCCTCGCAGGACGACCCGTCGTTCTCGCTCGCCGAACCCGGCGCCGCGAAGGCCGGCGTGCCGAACTTCTTCATCGACCGGTTCAAGATCCCGCCGTTCCTGCTGCCGATCTACCAGGCGGCGGGCACCGAGTACGGGATCCGCTGGGAGGTCCTCGCCGCGATCAACGAGATCGAGACGAACTACGGCCGCTTGAACGACGTCACCTCCAGCGCCGGCGCCCAGGGCTGGATGCAGTTCATGCCCGCCACCTGGAAGGCCTACGGCGTGGACGGCAACAAGGACGGCCTCGCCGATCCGTACAACCCGGTCGACGCGATCTTCGCCGCCGCGCGGTACCTGAAGGCCGCGGGCGCCGACAAGGACCTGCGCGCCGCGGTCTGGGCCTACAACCACGCGGACTGGTACGTGGACTCCGTGCTCCTGCGCGCCCAGGTCATCGGCGGCATGCCGACGAGCCTCGTGTCCTCGCTCACGGGTCTCACCGAGGGTCGCTTCCCGGTCGCCGCCAAGGCCATGTACGCCGACGAGGTCGACGTCAAGGCCTCCTCGAAGAAGAAGGCCAAGACGGTCGTCGGCAACGCGAACCGCAACGGCGTCTCGATCTACGCCGACGCCGGCGCCCCCGTGGTCGCGGTGAGCGACGTCCAGGTGACCAAGATCGGCGTCAACGAGCGCCTCGGCCGCTTCATCCAGGTCCAGGACGCCTACGGCAACACGTACACGTACGGGCGCCTGGCCAAGATCTCCCAGCGCTACGCCGCGCCCAAGCCGCAGAAGGTGGACCCGGCCGAGGTCAAGCGCCTGCTGGCGGAGGCGCCCAAGGACAAGAAGCCCACCCGCGCCGCGTCGAGCACGGACCGGCCGGCGCCGAAGTCGACCACCGTCGAGGCGGACGCGAACGCCGCCGTCGCCACCGAGAGCGACGCCGCCGCGCCGGTCGTCCAGGCCGCGGTCAAGCAGCGCCTGTTCGCCAACCCGACGCGCGCGGCCGCCGCCGCGGCCGGCGGCGCCCAGCAGGAGTTCCTGCGCACGGGCCGCATCGACGGCGCGCTCACCCCGGCCCGCGCGCTCGGCCTCGGGCGCGACCAGATCGTCATCAAGAAGCTCAAGAAGGGCGCGCAGGTGCCCGCCGGCACCGTGCTCGGCCGCATCGGCACCGCGTCCTCCAAGCGGCACCCGCACGTGCGGTTCGAGATCCGCCCGGCCGGCCGCGGCGCGCCGCGGATCGACCCGAAGCCGATCCTCGACGGCTGGAAGCTGCTCGAGTCCACGGCGATCTACCGCGCGCAGGGCGAGAACCCGCTCGTCGCCGCCGACGCCGCCGCGTCCGTCGGCCAGATCCTGCTGATGGGCAAGGACGAGCTGATCCAGCGCGTGCTCAACAACCCGAAGATCACGATCTACGGCTGCGGACGCCAGGACATCCAGGCGGGCACGATCGACCGCCGCGTGCTCGCGACGCTCGAGTTCCTGGTCGCCAGCGGTTTCAACCCGACGATCTCGTCCCTGCAGTGCGGCCACTCGTTCCTGACCGCCTCGGGCAACGTGTCCGAGCACTCCGTCGGCAGCGCCGTGGACATCGCCGCGATCAACGGCGAGGTCATCAAGCCCTCCACGCAGGGCAAGGGCTCGATCACCGAGCGCGTGATCCAGAGCCTGCTGACGCTGCAGGGCAACATGAAGCCGCACCAGATCATCTCGCTGATGAAGTTCGAGGGCGCGGACAACACGCTCGCGATGGGCGACCACGACGACCACATCCACGTCGGCTTCGAGCCGCAGTACGGCGCGAACTCCGAGGCTTCGCAGGAGCTCGCGGCGATTCTCAACCCGTCGCAGTGGGACCGCCTGATCGAGCGTCTGGGCGAGATCGAGAACCCGGTCGTCCCGCTCAACCCGTCGAAGGCCGCCCTCCAGGTCGACGACCCGACCGGCACCGACTGACGACGCCCGAAGAGCGCCGCTTCCGCTTCGTCCAGTGGGAGTTCCCGGGCCGCCTCGGCCCGCCGCCCGGCCGGTATGTCGTCCGCCGGTACGCGGGCGATGCCGCCCACGCCGTCGTCGTGGTCGGCGACGGCACCGCGCCCCGCCGCGTCGGCCGCCGCGAGTCGCGGGACACGGTTCCGGTGACGAAGGTCACCGTGATCGACGCCGACCCGATCTTCGACGACGCCACCGCCGCCGACTGGCTGCGCGGCGTATCCGCCGTCCCCGACTTCGCGCCGCCGATCCTCGAGCGCCTTGTCGCGTCGTTCCGCGCGGCCTCCGGCGACCCGTTCCTCGCCGACTTCGACGTCACGCGCGCCTGGCGCACCCGCGTCGGGTACGGCAGCGGCGACCAGGTCGCGGAGGGCGAATGGACCGACGCCCGCGACCTGGACCCACCGGCCGAGTCCCGCCACGAGCGCCGGTCCAAGCAGCGTCAGACCGACCGGTTCGTCGCCCTGCTCTCCGCTCGCGACGTGATCCTCGCGTGCGAGGAGCTGACCCTCCGCGCCCGCCTGGACCTCACCCTCGGCCGGCACCGGGAGGCGGCGTTGCAACTCGAGGCGGCGCTCACCGCCGCCTGCGCCGAGTTGGCCGGTTGGCGCGGCCAACGCGACATAGCTGAGCGTCTAGCTGAGCTTGAGACTTACCGCGTCGCGGTCGCTCCAGCGGCCACCGCGGCCCGCCAGGGCACGCTGGATGCGGCCGCGCTCGACACCGTCTCCGCGGCCCTCGAACGGCTCGAAGCGGCCCTCCGCGCCCGCGCGATCTACTCAGCCGAGGGCGACTAGCACCGCTTCGAGCTCGGAGACGACGTCGCCGGAGAGCTTCTCCGCCGCGAGTTCGTCGTACGGCGTCGGCCCCATCGTCACCAGCGCGAGCTTGCCGCCGTTGAGCAGCGTGTCGCGCGGGAGCGCGGCCACCGGATGGACCTCCAAGGACGAGCCGACCGCGAGCATCAGGCCCGCGTTGGCGGCCAGCGCGGTCGCGCGGTTGATGGCGTCCTCCGGCAGGAACTCGCCGAACAGGACCACATCGGGCTTCAGCGGGGCGCCGCAGTCGCACAGCGGCACGCCGTCGGCCTCCTCGCCGAGCCGGCGGCGCGTCTCCTCCAGCGCGTAGGACTGTCCGCACTTCAGGCACGACGCGGTGCGGATGGAACCGTGGACCTCGATCGGATCGGACCCCGCGCGGGCGTGCAGGCCGTCGATGTTCTGCGTGACCACGCCCGTGACCAGCCCGCGCCGCTCGAGCTCGACGATGGCGCGGTGGGCGCCGTTGGGCTCCTTGCCGTCGAGGATCGCGAAGCGCTGCCCGTAGAAGGCCCAGAAGCGCGCCGGGTCGCGCCGCCACACGTCGATGTGCGCGACCTCCATCGGGTCGACGTTCGCCCAGATGCCCGTCTGCGGCGTGCGGAAGTCCGGGATGCCGGAGGGGACGGAGATGCCGGCGCCGGTGAGCACCACCACCGGCCCGCTGGACCGGATCAGCTCGGCGACGCGCTCGGGCCCGGTCAACGGCCCTTGAACTCCGGCGCGCGCTTTTCGATGAAGGCCTTGATGCCCTCTTCGCCGTCCTCGGACGTGAACGCGTTGAGGAAGCCGTCGACCTCGATCGACAGGCCCGTGTCCAGGTCGCCGTGCCCCGACACACGCTTGATCTGCTCCAGCGCGATCGGGGCCTGGCCGGCGGCCTTGCGGCCGTAGGCCAAGGCCACGTCGAACAGCTCGTGGTCCTCGACGACCCGGTTCACGAGCCCGACCTCGAACGCCTCGGTGGCCGAGATCGGCTCGCCGAGCAGGTTCATCTCGAGCGCCTTGGCCGCGCCCACGAGCCGCGGCAGCCGCTGGGTGCCGCCGAAGCCGGGGATGATGCCGAGGTTGATCTCGGGCTGGCCGAACAGCGCGGAGGACGCGGCCACGCGCACGTCGCAGGCCATGGCGATCTCGCAGCCGCCCCCGAACGCGAGCCCGTTGACGGCGGCGATGGTGACGATCGGCGAGTTCTCCCACTCGCGGGCGAGCGCGTGGATCTCCTCCAGGTGCGCGCGGCCGGACTCGGCGTCCCACTCCGTGAAGGCCTTGATGTCCGCGCCCGCGCAGAACAGCGCCGGGTTCGCCGACGCGAGCACCATCGCCCGCGCGCGGCCCTGCAGCTCGTCCCAGGCCGTGCGCAGCGCCGCGATCGTCGCCGGGGCGAGCGAGTTCGCCGGCGGGTTCTGGAGCCACACGACCGCCACGCGCCCGCGCAGGTCGAGCTTGACGATCGCGTCCTCATAGCCCGGCTCGGGCTGCGGGTACGGGTAGAAGCCCTGGCCCGCGGCGACGCCCGTACGCCCCGAGGCGACCAGCCGCCGCAGCGTCACGGGCGGATCGGCGACGCGCGCCAGGACGGCGTCGAGGCCCTCGCGGTCGGCGGCCGCGAACGGTCCCGGCTTCATACCCGCGCCGAGCACCAGCGCCAGGTCGATCTCACGCAGCCCCGCGACGCCTTCTTCCAGCACCAGGCACGCCTCCACCAGCGCGTCATCCGCGGCCACGACCCGCTCGACGATGCCGCCCGGCGCGTCGAAGCAGTGCACGGCGCTCTTGCGGATGGCCTGCGCGAACGTCAGCGCGCACTGCACGGTCTCCGCGGACGTGTCGTCGCCCTCGACCACCTCGACCAGCCGCTTGCCCGCGAACCAGCGGAAGCCGACGACCTTGTCCGGCCGCAGCGTGATCTCCCCGATCTCGGTGATCGAGAGATCCGCCCCGGCCCACGCCAGCACCGCACTGCCCGGCGTCGTGGCGTCGAGCTCCGCGAAGATCTCGTGCGCCTCCTCCAGGGTCGTCGCGTCTTCCGCGACGATCACGAAGTCGGCCTCGCCTACCGGCCCCACTCCGACACCCGCTGCGCGGATCGCGCCCGCGATCTCCTCGCCGAGCTCGCCGGTCCCCACCACCGCCGCTTTGAAGACGAACATGCTCGCGAGGCTAGCGGTCGGCGGCCAGCTCGTAGGAGAAGCGCTGGAGCGTGCGCTGGAGCGACTCCCCGTGCTTGCGCCGCCACCACCAGCGCTGTCCGGGCGGCATCTTGTCCTTCGGCTCGGCCTCGACCGCGACGGTGATCCGGGTGCGGACGTTGTCGCTCTCGAAGCGCACGCGCTGCACGGCCGTGACCCGCGCGTCCTCGACCATGAGCGTCGAGCCCGGAGCCGGCCTCGTACTTGATGACGCGCTCGGACACGAGCGAGCGCGCGGGCGAGGAGTACACGCGCCGGGCGCCTTCCAGCGGCCACTCGCCCTCGAGCTTCTCCAGGTGCGTGAACCCGTCGATCCACGACGCCCAGCGCGCGCGGTCGTGCCAGAGCTGCTCGACCTCGATGCCGGGCGACTCGACCACCATGACCGCCTGAACCACTTTCACGAGCGATTGACTGTACGGCGGCGTGGCCCCGGGCGTGATCGTGATCGAGATTCATGGGTATGTCGAGCCGCACACGTCATTCGCCGTCCCCACGTCCGTAAGGGTCTACGCCATGTGCTTTCCGTTCGACGCGATCGTCCCCGACCTCCCGCCCGGCCTCGCGGTCATCGCCGGCGGCGCCGCCGGGGAGCGCCACACGCTCACGTCCGCCGACGGCACCGAGTTCTCCGCGTACCTGGCCCGCGCCGAGGGCCCGACCGGCGTCGTGGTCCTGCCCGACATCCGCGGCCTGTTCCGCTTCTACGAGGAGCTCGCCGAGCGTTTCGCGGCGGCTGGACACCCGGCGATCGCGATCGACTACTTCGGCCGCACCGCCGGCCTCGGCCCGCGCGACGAGGACTTCGAGTTCCGCCCGCACGTCGAGCAGTCCACGCCCGAGCACGTCGCACTCGACGTCGCGGCCGCGATCGAGGCGCTCGGCACCGAGCGGGTGGTCACGGTCGGGTTCTGCTTCGGCGGGTCGATGTCGTTCCTGCAGGCCACCGAGGGCCATTCCCATCTGGCCGGCGCGGTCGGCTTCTACGGCGGCCTGGCCAAACGCGGCGTGATCGAGCGCGCGCCCGCGCGAAGGTGCCGGTGCTCGGCCTGTTCGGCGGCGACGACGAGTCGATCCCGCCCGAACAGATCCAGGCGTTCGACGCGGCCCTGCCGGTCGAGCACGAGATCAAGGTCTACGAGGGCGCGCCGCACTCCTTCTTCGACCGGCGCGCCGAGCAGTACGCCGACGAGTCCCAGGACGCGTGGGAGCGCATCCTGGGATTCATCGCCGAAGCTGGAGAGCTAGGCGTTGACGGGCTCTTCGATGCGGCGCGGGAGCAGCGTCTCGCGCGCGATGACGAGGCGCTGGATCTGCGACGTGCCTTCGTACAGCTGCATGATCTTCGCGTCACGCATGAGCTTCTCGACGGGGTAGTCCTTGATGAAGCCGTAGCCGCCGTACACCTGGACGGCGTCGGTGGTGACCTCCATCGCGGAGTCGGCCGCGTAGCGCTTGGCGTGCGAGGACTCGAGCGTGTTGCGCTTGCCCTGGTCGAGCAGCACGGCGGAGTGCCAGGCGGCCAGACGGGACAGGTGCACCTTGGTCGCCATGTCGGCGATCATGAACTGGATGCCCTGGTGCATGGCGATCGGCACGCCGAACTGCACCCGCTCCTTGGAGTAGTTCGTCGCGAACTCGAAGGCCGCGCGCGAGATGCCGGTGGCCATGGCCGCCACGCCGGGGCGCGTGCGGTCCAGGGTCATCATCGCCAGCTTGAAGCCCTTGTTCTCTTCACCGACGAGGTGATCGAGCGGGATCTCGGTGTCGTTGAAGGTGATGGTCGCGGTGTTCGAGGCCCGCTGGCCCATCTTGTCTTCCTTCTTGTCCACCGTGACCGTGTCGTCCTTGGGCACGATGAAGCACGAGATGCCGCGATGGCCCTTGTCCTTGTCCGTCTTGGCGTAGACGGTGAAGAACGAGGCGTGGCTGCCGTTGGTGATGAAGCACTTGGAGCCGTTGATGACCCACTTGTCGCCCTTGCGCGTGGCGGTGGTGCGCATCCCCGACACGTCGGAGCCGGCGTCCGGCTCGGTCAGGCAGAAGGAGGCGAAGACGGGCTCCTCGGTCAGCCAGCCGAAGTACTTCTGCTTGAGCGACTCAGAGCCGCCGATCCCCAGCGGCGCAGTGGCGAGGCCGTTCGCGCCGATCGACGTGCCGATGCCCGAGCACCCCCAGCACAGCTCCTCCTCGATCAGACAACCCTCGAGGTAGTTGACGCCGGGACCGCCGTAGCGCTCCTCTACGTGGGCGTTCATCAGCCCGAGCTCCCAAGCCTTCTCGAGAATCTCCTGCGGCCACGTGCCCTCTTTGTCGAACTCCCAGGCGACCGGGCGGATTTCCTTCTCCGCAAAGTCGTGGGCCATCTCGCGCAGTGCGATCTGCTCGTCGGTCAGCGTGAAATCGACCATCGGAACTCCTTGCCAAGCGTCCAGATTGACTGGTCAGTCAACAGGTTAAGAATAGCCACTCTGGCCACGATTGGCACAATCGACTTTCGTGCAGGATGCGCTTCCAGTCGTGATCGTCGCCGTCGTGGTTCTCGCGGGGGTGGTCGCCGTGGCGCTGGCGTTCGGCGCGCGGGGAACCTATGACCACATCGGCCGCTCGGACATCTCGTTCGACCGCGAAGCAGTCCAGTCGACGAACGATCCAGACGAGGTCGCCGCGCTGCTGGCCGCGACCAACGCCCGGCGCGCCGCGCACGGGCGCCCGCCGCTCACGCTGGAGGACGTCGGCGGCGGGCCGGATGAGGCGCTCCGCGCCGAGGTCCGGGCGTTCGTGGAGGCCCGCAACGCGCGCCGCATCGCGCGCGGGCGCGCGCCCTCTGGACGTGGAAGCCGAGGTCGAGCAGCGTCTTTCGGGCCGAGACGGGTAGCCTCCCGCTCATGCCAGCCCTGCGCCGCTTCGACGTGGATGAACTCCTGACCCGTCCCGGAACCTACTTCAATCCGGAGACCGAGATCGTGCTCATCGTGGACGACTCGGCCCATGTCGACCTCGAGTTGCTCGGGGACGAAGAGGACGACGCCGCCGAGTGGATCCTGCTCGGCGACGACCCGGCAATCGACGAGCACAAGCGCGACGAGCTCGTCGAGACGTTCGAGACCCGCCGTGCCCGCTCCTCCACGCCCGACGACCCGGACGCCGAGGACGACGAGGAAGAGGAAGAGCTCGAGCCCGACCCCGAGGTGTACTAGGTCTCGCCGACCAGGCCTAGGCGAAGAAGAAGACGATGCCGAGGACGACGTAGACCGCGAGCAGCTGCACACCCTCGAACCAGGTCGACTCGCCGTCCTGGGAGACATGTGCGGCGATCAGCACCGCGAGCAGCACCGCGCCGATCTCGATCGAGCTGAACTCCATCGCCAGCGGGAACGGGCCGAGCACGAAGCTCGTCAGCACCAGCACGGGCATCACGAACAGCGCGATCTGCGCGCTCGAGCCGACCGCGATCGAGATCGCGATGTCCATCTTGTCCCGCGCCGCGAAGTACACCGCCACCCAGTGCTCGGCGGCGTTGCCGACGATCGCGACGATGATCAGCGAGACGAAGAACGGCGACAGGCCGATCCCCTCCGAGGCCGCCTCGATCGAGCCGACGAGGATCTCCGACATCACGCCGACCGCGACGCCCGCGCCCGCCAGCATCAGCACGCTGCGCTTGACGCTCCACGCGTCCTCGGGCGTCTCGTCCTCGCTGTCGGGGTTGAACACGTCCTGGTGCGTCTTGAGCGAGAACCACAGGCCGGCGGAGTACGAGAGCAGCAGCACGATCGCGACCGCGGCCGACATGTTCGTGATGTCGGACGGGTAGCGGGTCGCCTCCTCGCCCAGCGCCGGGCAGCTCGTCGCCCCGGGCCAGCAGGAACATCGCCGGCAGCACGAGCGCCACCACCGCGAGCAGCAGCATCGTCGCCTGCGCGCTCGCGGCCTCGGCGACGAACTTGTTGCGCTCGCGCCCCCACCCGCCGATCAGGAACGCCGCACCCATCACCAGCAGCAGGTTGCCGAGGATGGAGCCGACGATCGACGCCTTGACCACCTCGTGCAGCCCCTGCTGAAGCGCGAACAGGGCGATGATCAGCTCCGGCGCGTTGCCGAACGTGACGTTCAGCAGCCCGCCGATCCCCGGCCCGGCCCGGTGCGCCAGCTCCTCGGTCGCACGGCCCATGAGCGCCGCGGTGGGCACGACGCCGAGCGCGGACGCGGAGAACACGATGATCGGGTCCGCGCCGATGACGTCCAGCACGACCGCGATGACGATGAACGGGATCAGCAGATACGGCCAACCGGACCCGCTGAACAAGAACTTCCGCAGGTTGAAGGGCTCCGCCGTCGCGCTCATCCGCAGCGCAGCTTAGGCGGCTTGTGACATGAGATATTTGTGAGAAGCGCGCTGTGCCGGCTCAGGCGAACGGCAACTGCGCTGGCTGGGTTGTCCGCCGCCGGGTCGAGAACCCAGCTCTTACTTGCCGCGCGGCAGCCGTTGAGTTTCCCGGAGTTCGCCTCGCGGCCGGCCCCAACCGGGCGGCCGACTAACCGCCCTGGAACTGGCCGAGCAGCTCGGTGAAGGGCTTCGCGTCCTTCGGGGCCTCGATCTGCTGCTCCTCGCCCACCTTGGTGAGCGTGAGATCCAGCAGCGCGGTGGCGCCGCCGGTGGCGGCGGAGCCCTCCACGACGAGGCGGCGCAGGACCTGGTCTTCAGCGCCGGTGTAGACGGTGACCTTCACGTCCTTGACCTGGTCGGCCGCGTCGGCGGGGATCTTGCTCGGCACCTTGCCGCTCATCCCCGGGACCTGCAGGGTCTGGAGCTGGCCCGCGAGCCGGTTGACGTCGGCGATCACGCGCGCGACATCGGCGTCGCCGGTGAGCTTGATCGTCTCCACGCCGCCGACGTCGGCCGTGCCGGCGTTGGTCGGGTTCGGGACCCAGCGCTTGAGGTCGATGCCGATCAGCGGGCCGCCCTGGGCGAGGGCCTGCTCGACGCCGGCGGTGAGCTGCCCGGCGATCAGCGCAGGAACCTCGTAGGTGGTGCCCTTCAGCGTCGCGAAGGCGGCGTCCCCGGTGGAGGTGACGCCGGCGGACTCGGTGCGGCCCTCGGCGGTCAGCTCGGCCGACAGGGCGAAGCGCGGGGTGTCGCCCTTCTCGCCCACCTCGAACGGCCCGTGCAGCTTGACGGACCCCTGCTCGGAGCCGTTGGCGGCGTCGACCTTGGCGTCCAGCGTCGCCGAGCGCAGATCCGCGAGGTTGTCGACCGTCGCGCTCAGCAACTGGCGGCGCATCAGACGTTGCACTCGCACGCTCCATTTCGTCCGAACCGCAACCTGCGGCCAGGAGAGCGGTTGCAAGCAGAACACCGAGGAAACGCATGAGTCGAACTTACCATCGGAGATGCCGAGTGACACGCACGTTCTGTTCAGGTTTTGTGCTGGTTCTGTGCAGCCTGCTCTTAGTGGCCGCGCCGTCGGCGCACGCCCAGAGGAAGGTCACCGTGGCCGCGGAGCTCAAACGGCTGCAGGCCGAAGGCGCCGATCCCGCCGCCATCGCCGGCTACCGCGCCACCTACGACGACGCTCGCGCGCGCGTGAAGCGGCTGACCGGCGCGCGCAAGGTCCAGCTCGGCGGCGTGGTCACCGACCTGGAGGGCATGGCGGCGCGCAGGCAGTTCACGCTCAGCCGGCTGCCGAGCCTGTTCCTCACGCTCCAGCGCAACGTCGAGTGGTGGACGACGCAGCGCCTCCTCAACAGCGGCGAGCGGGTCGGCTTCACCGGCTCCGAGCTCGTCTACCAGTTCTATCCCGGCCACGGCATCCAGATCCAGTGGCTCGGCACGTTCGGCAAGCTCAACGGCTACTGGAGCGGCGGCAAGCGCTACGACGCCAGAGCATCCGCGCTCCTGGACGAGATCAAGACGCTGTCCGCCCAGCGCGCCGGCGGCCTCGCGTGGGAGTACCTGTTCCCGTTCGACGGCCAGCAGCCGCCGTGGGTCTCCTCGCTCGCCCAGGGCACCGGGCTGCAGGCGATGGCCCGCAGCGCCACGCGCCTGAACCGCCAGGAGGACGTGTTCCCGGTGGCCCTCGCCGGGCTCGGCATCTTCCAGACCGCGCCGCCGGCCGGTGTGCGGATTCCCTCCGGCACCGGCGCCCACTACCTGCAGTACTCCGGCCTGCCGAACTTCAAGGTGGCCAACGGCTTCATCCAGTCGCTCAACGGGCTCTACGACTTCGCGACCCTCACCGGCGACCCGACCGCGCAGTCCCTGTTCGAGGACGGCGACCGCGCCGGCCGCGCCGAGATCGGCACGTTCGACACGGGCGCCTGGAGCCTCTACAGCCGCGGCGCGCCGATCACCCGCGAGTCCGACCTCGGCTACCACAAGCTCCTGATCGACTTCCTCAAGGCGCTGTGCGGCCGCACGACGGCGGTCGAGTACTGCGCGGCCGAGCAGCACTTCAACGAGTACCTGGTCACGGCGCCGGTCCTGCGGTCGCTCACCAGCCGGCTCACCGCGCGCAAGCGCGGGAACATCCGCTTCCAGCTCTCCAAGATCTCGCGCGTGACGCTGACGATCACGCGCGCCGGCAAGCCCGTCGCCACGCTCACGCCCGGTGTCCTCGGCCGCGGCACCAAGTCCGTCGTCTGGACCGCGCCCAAGAAGTCCGGCGACTACGACGTGAGCCTCTCCGCCACCGACCTCAACAACAACGCCACCACCACGACCGGAGTGATCACCGTCAAGAAGCGTGGGTAGAGTCGACAGTCCTCAATGCGGCCGCGGACGATCCTCTACACAGGCAAGGGCGGGGTAGGCAAGACCTCGGTCGCCGCCGCCACCGCCCGTCGTTGCGCGGCCGCGGGCGCCCGCACGCTCGTCATCTCCACCGACCCGGCCCACTCGATCGCCGACGTCCTGGACGCGCCGGTCGAGGGCCGCCCGACGGAGGTCGGCCCGCGCCTGCACGCCCAGCAGGTGCAGGCGCAGGACGAGATGGAGCTGCACTGGGGCGCGGTCAGCGAGTGGATGGGCGGCCTGCTGATGGAGCGCGGCACGGATCGGATCGCCGCCGAGGAGCTGACCGTCCCGCCCGGCGGGGACGAGCTGTTCAGCCTGCTCGTGCTCAAGGCCCACGTCGAGTCGGGCGAGTGGGACGTGATCATCGTCGACTGCGCGCCCACCGGCGAGACGCTGCGGCTGCTGAGCTTCCCGGACGCCGCCCGCTGGTGGCTGGACAAGGTGCTCGGCAAGGAGCAGTCGATGCTCAACGCCGCGCGCCCGCTCGCACGCATGTTCCTGGACGTGCAGCTCCCGGACGAGAAGGTCATCGCCGAGGTGCAGAAGCTCGTCGGCAACCTCGTCGCGATGCACGAGCTGCTGCGCGATGCGGCGCGCGTGTCGATGCGGCTGGTGATGACGCCGGACCGGATGGTCGTCGCCGAGGCCATGCGGACGTTCACGTACCTGAACCTGTACGGGTACCTGACGGACGCCGTGATCGTCAACCGCGTCTTCCCCGACGAGCTGGCCGAGGGCTACTTCGGCGCCTGGCACGCCGTCCAGCGCGAGCAGCTGGACCTCGTCGGCGCCGGGTTCTCCCCCGTGCCGATCCTCAGCGCCCCGTACTTCGCCACCGAGGTCGATCGGCGCCGAGCGCCTGGACGAGCTCGGCGACGCGCTGTTCGCCGACCACGACCCCACCGCGGTCCTGCACGACCGGCTCGCCCAGGAGCTGTCGATGAACAACGGCAACGCCACGCTGCGCCTGGACCTGCCGTTCGCCGCCAAGGGCGACGTGAAGCTCAAGAAGATCGGGCTGGAGCTGATCGTGCGCGTGGACACGCACAAGCGCACGATCGTGCTGCCCGGCGCGCTCGCGGGGTACAAGCCGACGAGTGCCACGCTCGAGGCAGGCTCGCTGACCGTGGGGTTCGAGCATGGCTGAGCCCGACCGCGAGGCCTACGAGGCCGCCGAACGGCTCGTGCGCGAGGCCCACGCCAAGGCCGAGGAGGCCGCGCGCGCCGCGGAGGCCCGCACGCCGCCGAACGGTTGGGCGGAGCCCCACGGGAGCGCCCGCCGTACCGGACTTCGCGGCCCTGTTCGCGCTGGTGGACGCGGCCAAGGGCACGCTCCCGCCCGAGCTGCTGCGTCAGGTCGCGGACGCGCTGCGCGAGCTGCTGATCGCCCTGCGCGCCGTGCTCGACTACTCGATCGACAAGCTTGACCGGCCGGCGCCCGAGGGGCGCGACGTGGAGGACATCCCGATCTCATGAGCTCGCGCACGGAACGGTTCCGTCTGCCGAAGGAGCTGCAGCTCGCCGCCGCCGCGGCGATCGCGCTGGTGCTCTCGTTCGTCCTGCCCTGGTACCAGAAGTCGCTGTTCGTGCAAGGCAATGTGGTCCAGAGCAACGTGTCCGCGCTCGGCGCGTTCTCGTTCGTGGAGGCCGCGATCCTGCTCGTGGCCGTCGCGGTCATCTTCCTCGTGTGGGCGCGCTCGCAGAAGAAGGGCTTCCACCTGCCGGGCGGCGACGGCGTCGCGATCATCCTGGCCGGCGGCTGGGCGATGTTGCTGCTCGTCTACCGGCTGTTCGACAAGCCCGACATCCAGGGCGCCGGGGCGACGATGGGCGTCCAGTGGGGGATCTTCGGCGCGATGCTGGCCGCGGGCGCCCTGATCGCCGCGGGCCTGCGCGTGAAGCAGATCGACGCGCCCGAGCCGCCGAATCCCGCCGCCGACGACACGGGCTGGGTCGCTCCGCCACGGCGCGAGCGCGAACGCACGCCGGACCGGCGCCCGCGCGACGCGACCGCCGTCACCGAGTTCCTGCGCGACCGCCCGTCGTGGGAGGGCGACATCGGCGACGCGCCGACCACCCGCCTCGACGACGCGCCGACGACACGCCTCCCGGAGGACCCGTCGGAGGCGCCCACGCGCCGCGAACGCCGCCCGGAGACCACCGAGCGGTTGTGGGAAGACGAACCACCCGGCCGATAGGCGTCCTCGCCGTCCGAGGCGCTGTCGCTGCTCACGCAGCCACTGGAACTGGCATAGTGCGGCTGGCCACGTCGCCGGCCAGTTCGGCGAGGATTCCCGCGAGCGCGAGCGCCTGGTCCTCGTCGGCCAGGCCGCCGTGTTCGTGGAACGCGTCATCCGCGAGGCCGATCGGCAGCTCGCGGTCGATCACGCGGGCGCCGATGGCGCTGAGCACCTTGCGGGCTTCGGCCTGCGCCCAGACGGCGCCGAACAGGCCGGTGGAGGTCCCGACGACCGCGGCCGGCTTGTTGCGCAGCGGCGACTCGGCCAGCGGGCGGGAGAGCCAGTCCAGCGCGTTCTTGAGCTGGCCCGGGATCGAGTGGTTGTACTCCGGCGTCGCGAGGAGCACGGCGTCCGCCTGCGCGATCGCGTCGAACAGCGCCTGCACCGACTCGGGGCGGGTGTGCTCGTCGTCCTCGTCGAACGGCGGGATGGACTTCAGGCCCTCGTAGAGGGTCAGGTCGGCCTCAGGCGGCAACAGGTCGCCCGCGGCGCGGAGGAGCTTGGCGTTGTGTGAGCCGGCACGGAGGCTGCCGGAGAGGCCGATGACGTTCATCGGGCTTACGCGCGCGCCAGTTCGAGGTTGACGATGAGCTTGACGTCGTTGGCGAGGGCGAAGCCACCCTTGGGCAGCGGCGCGTTCCAGCTGAGGCCGTACTCGGTGCGGTCGACGATCGCCTCGAGCTCGATGCCGATCTTCTCGACATCGCCGAAGGTGACGGCCGGCTCGGTGATCGTGCCGCGGGCCTCGATCGGGCGGGTGGTGCCCTTGATCGTCAGCTCGCCGTCGACGATCAGCTCGTTGTTCTCGGTGCGCACGAGCGTGGAGTTGAAGGTGATGGCCGGGAAGCGCTCGGTGTCGAAGAAGTCGGGCGCGGAGAGGTGCGCGGCGAGGTTCTCGTCCTTGACGGCGATCGAGTCGGCGGCGACGGAGCCGGTCAGGCGCAGCGTGCCGTCCTCGGCGGCGGTGAGCGTCGCGTCGTAGCGGTCGAACTGGCCGCGGAAGGTCGCGACGACCATGTGCTTGACGGCGAAGCCGACGGTCGAGTGGACGGCGTCGACGGCCCAGGTGGAGCCGGCGGGGATGGGGGTGGAAGCGATGGCGGTCATGTGGGAGTTCCCTCGAAGTGGACCGTGGTCCGTTTGCGTTGAGAGGAAGATAGCACACGAAACGGACCGTGGTCCAGTTATACTTCTGAACGTGCCCGAACTCCCCGTCATCAACTCCGCCCCGGCCGAGCGCGCGGACGCCGCGCGCAACCGCCGGCGCGTGCTCGAGGCGGCGGCGGAGCTGTTCGAGCGCGACCCGGAGTGCGTGACGATGGAGGCCGTCGCCGCGGCGGCGGGCGTGGGCAAGGGCACGGTGTTCCGGCGCTTCGGCGATCGCACCGGCCTCGTGCGCGCGCTGATCTCCGACACCGAGATCGAGCTGCAGGAGCGGATGATCCGCGGCGCTCCCCCACTCGGGCCGGGCGCCCCCGCGCGGGAGCGGCTGATCGCGTTCGGCGCCGCGTACCTGCAGTTCCTCGAGCGCAACGCGCGGCTGATGGCCTCGGCGGAGGGACCGTCGTGGCTCGTGAGCGAGGTCTACGCGCTCTACCGCACGCACGTCGTGCTGCTGCTCGAGGAGTCGTGCGGCGACGCGGCGCCGTACCTCGCCGACGTGCTGATGGCCCCGCTCGCCGCGCCGACGTTCCTCTACCACCGCCGGGTCCGGCAGATGTCGGTCGAGCAGCTGACGGCGGCGTATGAGGACCTCGTGGCCCGCCTCATAGACTGAGCTGCGTGATCGTTCCTGGCTCCGTCGACGAGGTCGCGGGCGGCCTTCAAGCCGTCGGCTATCTCCCGGGTGAGTCCACGGCGCTGGTGTCGTACCTCGCCGCGCGACTCGGCAAGCCCGTGCTCGTGGAAGGCCCGGCGGGCGTCGGCAAGACCGAGCTCGCCAAGAAGCTCGCGCAGTACCTCGAGCGCGACCTGGTGCGTCTGCAGTGCTACGAGGGCCTCGACGAGGCCAAGGCGCTGTACGAGTGGAACTACCGCAAGCAGCTGTTGCGGATCCAGGCCGAAGCGGAGGGCACCGGCTGGCAGGCCGTGCAGGACGACATCTTCGGCGAGGAGTTCCTGCTCTCGCGTCCGCTGCTGCAGGCCATCTCGTCCGAGCAGCCCGTGGTCCTGCTGATCGACGAGATCGACAAGACCGACCAGGAGTTCGAGGCGATGCTGCTCGAGCTGCTGAGCGACTTCCAGATCACGATCCCGGAGCTGGGGCGGATCGAGGCGCGCACGATGCCGGTCGTGCTGCTCACGTCGAACAACTCGCGCGAGCTCACCGAGGCGCTCAAGCGGCGCTGCCTGTACCTGTGGCTCGACTACCCGGAGGCCGAGCGCGAGCTGGAGATCGTCCGGCTGCACGCGCCCGAGCTGCCCGAGACGGTCGCGCGGCGGCTGGTCGAGGTGATCACGATGGTGCGCGAGCTCGATCTGAAGAAGCCGCCCTCGATCGCCGAGTCGATCGACTGGGCGCGCGCGTTGCTGCTGCTCGGTGCCGACGACATCGACCAGAAGACCTTCCGCGACACGATGTCGATCATCGTCAAGCACCGCACGGACCTGGACATGGTCGCGGAGCGGGTCGGCGTGAAGCTGGCGGCCTGAGTGAGTCTGCCGCGGCACCTCGTCGGCTTCGGCGACGAGCTGCGCCGCGAGGGCGTGGCCATCGGCACGTCCGAGCTCAATGACGCGTTCGCGGCGTTGGGCGAGGTCGACTGGACGCGGCAAGGGCCGTTCCGCGAGGCGCTCGCCGCGACGTTGGCGAAGTCGCCCGACGACCGGCGCGTCTTCGACCTCGTGTTCGAGCGCTACTTCTTCCGGGCCGCCGAGGGCGCCGCGTTGGAGGCGGGCGTGCGTGAGGCCGATGCGCCGGGTGGCGGCCTGTCCGAGGACGGTGCGGCGCGGATCGACTACGAAGCGCTGCGCGAGCAGATCATGGAGGCGATCCGGGCGGGCGACGAGGCGGCGCTGCGCGACCTCGCGCGGCTGGCGATCGCGGCCTTCGGGCGCCAGGGGCAGGGCTCCGGCGTGCTCGGCGTCGACGTCCAGCGCATCCGCCGTGCGCTCGGGCTCAAGTCCGAGACCAGCCAGCAGCTCGCGAAGGGTGAAGGCGGCGGGTGTCGGAGTTCCCGCTCACGCGCGAGCAGATCCGGCGCTTCGAGACGATCCTGCGGCGCGAGCTCGAGCGGGCCCAGATCGAGCGCACGCAGACGTTGCCGGCGGCCCGGCCGCTGAACGAGCTCGACCGGGCGCTGCCTTCCGGTCCCGCGCAGGACCTCGCCGCCGTGCACCGCGTCGTCATGCAGCTCAAGCGCCGGCTCGCCACCCAGGGCCACAACGCGCGCGGCCACAAGCACCACGCCCAGGTGGACGTGCGGCGGACGATGCGCGCTTCGCTGGAGACGGGCGGTGTGCCGGTGGTCTTGAAGTACAAGCCCAAGCGTCCGCGCCGGCCCGAGCTCTACGTGCTCTGCGACGTCTCCACGTCGGTCACTTCGGCGTCGGTGTTCTTCCTGAGCGTGCTCCACGCGCTGCACGACTCGTTCCGCCGCATGCGCTCGTTCGTCTTCGTCGAGCGCATCTCCGAGGTCACCGACGTCTTCGCCACCGAGCGTGACTTCAAGGCCGTCAACGACGCGATCTCCAAGGACGCGGGGGTGGCGGACGTCTCGGGCTACACCGACTACGGCCGCGTCTGGCGCGAGTTCCTCGAGCAGGTCGAGGACGACCTGCACCCCCGCGCCACGGTGATCGTGCTCGGCGACGCCCGCACCAACGGCCGCGACCCGCGCGCCGACATCTTCTCCCGCGTCGCCGAACGCGCGGGCCGCACGTTCTGGCTCAACCCCGAGCCGCGCCTGTACTGGAACTACGGCGACTCCGTGATCAGCGCCTACGAGCCCTACTGCGAAGCCTACGAGTGCTGGACCACCAAGCAGCTCGAGGACTTCGTCAAGGCGCTCACGCGCCCGATGCACGCGTAGCCGACCGCTGCGCTTGCGGCAGGCTCGAACCGAACTTGCTGGTCTGACTTCGCCGAAGGTGATGTGATGATGCGATAGCATCAAGTCATGCGGACAACGCTGGAACTCGACGATGACGTGGTGGCCGCGGCGAGAAGAGCTCGCGGCGATCGAGCGTCGGTCGCTCGGCTCCATCGTCTCCGAGCTGGCGCGGCGCGGCCTGACACCGGCCAAGGTCGATGTGGCGGGTGAGCTCCCCGTGATCCGCGTGCCGGCGAACACGCCGCCGACCACGACCGGAGCTGGTGCGCCGGCGCGCTCGACGAGGACTGACCCGTGGCGTTGCTCGACGTCAACGCGCTCGTCGCTCTCGCCTAGGACTCGCACGTGCACCATGCGCGCATGCGCGAGTGGTTCGGGACTCGCACGCGGCGAGGGGCGTCGCGGCGACTTCGCCCGCGTGCAGCCCGAGAGCTGGCTTCGTGCGCGCTGTCATCGAACGCCGACGGTGCGTCCCGACGCCCGATCGGCGTCGCGGCAGCCCGGGAGGTGCTCGCCGCGCTGCGGGCCGCCGGCGACGCTACGAGTCTCCTCGCTGACGACGGTGTCGCTGACCGACGGCGATCGTGCTCGGTCATCATCCGGCCACGCGACAGGTGGACCGATGCGCATCTGCTGACGCTGGCGCGGCGCCGCGGCGTCCGGCTGGTCACCTTCGACACCGGGATCGCGACGCTCGTCCGACGCGACAACGGCGTCGACGTCTGCTCTCCGCCTGATCGAATGTCTGCTAGGTCAGGCGCGCCGAGCTCGGAAGGCGTGGACCGGGGCCGAGAAGCCCTTGAGCTTCTTCTTGCCGGCGTCGGAGAACTCGTAGGCGCCGTCGACGGCTTCGCGGACCTCGGCCGACACGAGCACGGTCGAGGGCCGGGCCCGGGTGGTGAGGCGGCTCGCCAGGTTCACGGGCGTGCCGAACCAGTCGCCCCAGCGGTGCACGGCCTGCCCGCACGCGATCCCGGCGCGCAGCGGCGGGTAGTCGGCGTCGCGTTCGGCGATCTCCACCAGCCGCAGCGTGCTCTCGAGCATCGGCTCCGGCTCGGACGAGACGAGCATGACCGCGTCGCCGATCAGCTTCACGAGCCTGACGGACGGCTCGAGCGCCTCGCCCGCGAGGTGCGAGAGCCGGCCGGCGACGCTGCCGAGCTCCTCGACGGGGAGCTGCTCGCCGAGCTCGGTGAAGCCCACCAGGTCGGCGAAGGCGACGACGGCCTGCTGCGTGTCGTCGAGCCGGCCGGAGCGGCGCTGCTCCTGGGTCAAGGCATCGCTGCGGAGCACCTGCTGCAGATGCAGGGCGAAGACGTGCTCGAGCCACGGGCCGGCCAGCGGCATCAGCTGCTCGGCCACGACGCGGTAGCGATGGGCGAGCTCGTACTCGTCCAGGCCGGGCTCCAAGAACGTGCGCGCGACCAGGGCCCGGGTGGATTCGGCGTAGCGCGCCATCCCCTGCCCGAGCACGCGCGCCACTTCGAGCGCGTCCTCGTCGGCGAAGCCGGCCTGCCGGTGCGCGGCGCCGAGCCGCGCCGCCTCGAGGTCCTTCTCGCCGTACACGCGCTCGTCATCGTTGGGCGTCGGCAGGCCGAGCGCCCGCCGGCTGGCGGTGAACATCTCGAGCTCGATCGACGCGCCCTCGGCGATCTCCCGCGCCGTGTAGCGGGCCTCGGAGCTCAGCGCACGTGACACCGGCGCGAGCACGAGCTTGTCCTCGGCGACGACGCGCCGCAGCTCCTCCACGTCCATCCCCTGCTCGTGGAGCTCGTCCAGCAGCCGCCGTCGCGCCTCGCGCGCGCGGTCGTCCTCGAGCCCGTCGCAGAGTCCCTCGGCGTCCCAGTCCACTGACCGAGGACGGTACCTCTCACGCGCCGCCGATGACGCTGGTGGGACCGATCTCGCGCACCTGCTCGCCCCCTGGAGCGAGCACGACGCGCGACCACGCCCGCACGTCGAGGTCCCCGGACCCGTCCTTCGCCCGCCCGCGCGAGTGGTCGCGGACGAACAGCACCCAGGGGTGATCCGGGTCGGCGACGATCGTCTCGATCTCGGCGTGCAGGTCCTCGTACGTGCCGGCCATCAGCTCGTTCGTGCGCCGCAGCTCGTCCAGCCCGGCGCGGGCGCCGTTCGGGCCGACGAGCGCGAAGTCGTCGGTGAGCAGCGCGCGCGTCGCTTCCCATTCGCGCGTGGAATAGAGGCGATGGATCAGCTCGCACTCGATGGGTACGGCCGTGGACGGCGGGATCGCCACCACGGTCTCCATCCAGGCGAACGATTCGAGCACGCGCCGCGGGTCCATCAGCGGCTCACCACGCTCGAAGGGCCGAGCTCGCGGATCCGGGTCCCGCACGGCGTCACGACCAGCCGGATCCACGTCTCCGCGGCGAACGCCCGGTCACGGACATACAGGACGGTGGGACGCTCGAGATCGGCGAGGACCGCCTCGACGGTCGGGTCCGAGTCCTCGTACATCGAGGCGACGCTGCGGTGATCGATCACGCTTGCGCGGACGCGACGGCCGTTGGACAGGACCATCACGCAGTCGTCGCTCAGCAGCGCACGCGTCTCGCTCCAGTTGCGCGTCGCGTACAGCCGCCGGACCAGCTCGCTCTCCACCGGCACCGCGGTCTCCGGCGGCCGCGCGGCGGGATCGTCGTTGCCGCCCCGCAGCCCGTGCACGCGACGCTGGCGCGTGTAGAGCTCCCAGGCCGCGCAGACGAGGAGGACCGCGGCGAGCGTGATCAGCAGCTCGGACATCGCCGGGGATCCTAGGCGAGCGGTACGCTGTGGGGAAGGAACGAAATCAGGGGAGCTGGGAGGTTCGCCCGGCTGAGATAGCGCCCCGCCGTGCGCGCTGACCCTTAGAACCTGGTCGGGGTAATGCCCGCGGAGGGAGCGGATGAAGACTGAGGTCGAGGCTCCGATGACGGAGCCTCAACGCGCGAGGAACGGTGTGACGGTGTCCGGCGTGCGGAAGGCGTATGGCGACGTCGTGGCGCTCGACGGCGTGGACCTGCGGGTCACGGCCGGCGAGGTGGTCGCGGTGGTCGGGCCGAGCGGGTGCGGCAAGTCGACGCTGCTGTCGCTGGTGTGCGGGCTCGACGCGCCGGACGCCGGCACCGTGGACGCGCCCGCGGCGGCGTTGATGCCGCAGCGCGACGGCCTGTTGCCGTGGCTGAGCGCGCTGGACAACGCGGCGCTGGCGCTGCGGGTCGGGGGCGCGTCGAAGCTCCAGGCGCGCGCCGCCGCGCATTCGCACTTCGTGCGCTTCGGGCTGGAGGGCTTCGAGAAGGCGCGGCCGGCCGCGTTGAGCGGCGGGATGCGCCAGCGCGTCGCGTTCCTGCGCACGCTGCTCGCCGGGCGGCCGCTGCTGTGCCTGGACGAGCCGTTCGGCGCGTTGGACGCGTTGACGCGCACGCAGGCGCAGACGTGGCTGGCGGAGGCGCTCGCGAAGGACCCGCGCACCGTGCTGTTGGTGACGCACGACGTGGAGGAGGCGGTGCTGCTCGCCGACCGCGTCGTGCTCCTCTCCCCCCGGCCCGGCCGGGTGACGTCCGTGCTCGACGTCCCGCTGGCGCGCCCGCGCGCGCGCACGGACCACGCCGTGGTCGAGTTGCGCGAGCGAGCGCTCGCGGCGCTCGGGGTGGCGGCGTGATCGCGCCGCTGCTGGTCCTCGTGGTGCTCATCGCCGGCTGGGAGCTGGTCGTCCGCGCGGACATGGTCAACTCGTTGCTGCTGCCGGCGCCGAGTGCCGTCGCCACGTCGCTGTGGGAGGACCGGTCGATTCTCGGGCCGGACCTCGCCGTGACCACCGGGGAGGTCGTGCTCGGGCTGGGCGCCGCGCTCGTGCTGGGGGTCGCGCTCGCGGTCGCGATGCACCTCGTCCCGTGGATCGATCAGGCGCTGCGGCCGCTCGTCGTGGGGTCGCAGGCCGTGCCGATCCCGGTGCTGGCGCCGCTGATCGTCTTCGTCCTCGGGTTCGGTCTCGCGCCGAAGATCCTGATCGTGGCGCTGATCTGCTTCTTCCCGATCGTGGTCAACGTCGCCGACGGCCTGCGCGACGTCGACCCCGACGCGCGCCGCGTGCTGCGGGCGCTGGACGCGTCGCGCTGGCAGCGGCTGCGCTTCCTGGAGGCGACGTCCGCGCTGCCGTCCGGGTTCACGGGCCTGAGGATCGCCGCCGCGGTCGCGGTGATCGGTGCGGTGCTGGCGGAGTGGGCGGGCTCGACCGCCGGGCTCGGCCATCTCGTGCTGACCGCGAACGCACAACTGGAAAGCGCACGGGCGTTCGCCGCCACCGTGTTGCTCGTCATCGAAGCCGTCGCTCTCTACGCGCTGTTCAGCGCGCTCGAGCGGCGGGTCGTCTCCTGGTCGCCAAGGACGGTCTCATGAAACGTGTGTTGTTGCTCGCCGCGCTCGCGGCGCTGGTCGCCGGGTGCGGCGAGAAATCCGAGCCGACCGGCACCGAGAGCACGCGGCTCGAGCCGTTCACGGTGATGCTCGACTACGTCCCGAACGCGGACCACGCCGGGCTCTACGCCGCGTTGGACGCGGGCCTCTACAAGCAGGCGGGGCTCGACGTGAAGCTCCAGCCGCCGCCGGACCCCGCCGCGCCGCTGCGGCTGCTCGCCGCCGGGCGCGCCGACGTCGCCATCTCCTACCAGCCCGAGTTGCTGCTCGCGCGTGACGCGGGCGAGGACGGCATCGTCTCCGTCGGAGCGTTGGTGCAGAAGCCGCTGACGTCGCTGATGTCGCTGCCGAGCGGCGGCGTGAAGACGCCGAAGGATCTCGCGGGCAAGCGCGTGGCGACGAGCGGCATCCCGTACCAGAGCGCGTACCTGCAGACGATCCTGGAGCAGGCGGGCGTGGACGCGAGCTCGGTGCAGGAGATCAACGTCGGCTTCAACCTCACGCAGGCGATGATCTCCGAGCGGGCCGACGCCTCGCTCGGCTCGTTCTGGAACTACGAGGGCGTGGACCTGCAGCGGCGTGACCTGGACCCGGTGATCCTGCGCATGGAGCAGATCGGCGTGCCGACCTACAACGAGCTCATCTTCGTCGCGCGCCGCCGGGACCTCGACGCGGCCGGCGCCTCGCGGCTGCGGCGCTTCTTGTCCGCCACGGCCGCCGGGCACCGCCTGCTGCGGGAGAACCCGCAGGCGGGCGTGGACGCGTTGCTGAAGGCCGACAAGGGCCTGGACGCGGGCCTGCAGGCGGCGTCGATCGAGGCGACGCTGCCCGTCTTCTTCCCTCAGCCGAAGACCGGGCAGGATCGTGCGGCGCCCAGCACGACGGCGCCACCGTCGAACGCGGACCTGCCGTGGGGCTGGCAGGAGCCGATCGACTGGGCCGCCTACGAGCGCTGGATGCGGGCGGAGAACCTGCTCACGCGGCCGCCCTCCGAGGCGAGCCCGCTGACCAACGAGTTCCTGCCGGGCGAGGGGCTGGGAGAGTCCTCGCGGGACCGCTGAGGTACAGCGCCGCCATGCCCGCGTACGGCGCGTAGGCGGAGAAGAACCCGCGCACCTCGTCCTCGTCGGCGATGGCGCGCGGGTTGCCCGTCGAGAGCCGCCCGACGAGCTTGAGATAGCCCAGGTCGCCCGCGGGCACGACGTCGAGCCGCCCGAGCCCGTACAGGGCGAGGCACTCGACCGTCCACGTCCCGATCTCGGGGATGGCGAGCAGCCGACGGTCGTCGCCCCAGCTCGACTCGCCCCGCCGCCACCTCGCGCGCGGCGAGGCGGAGCGCCCGGGTGCGCTTCGGGGCCAGGCCGCAGGCGTCGATCTCCGCCGGCGCCAAGGCCGCGACCGTCGCGGCGTCCGGGGCGTCGCGCAGGGCGCCGTAGCGCGGGCCGTGGGCGGCGATCAGGCGGCGCTGGATCTCCTTGGCGCGGACGAGCTCGATCAGCTGCTCGGTGATCGCCCAGGTGAGCGCCTCGAACGGGTCGGGGTTGCGGCGCACGCGCAGCCACGGGCGAGCGCGGATCGCGCGGCCGAGCAGCGGGTCGTCGCGGAAGCGGGCGTGGAAGTCCTCGAGGTCGTCGTCGATGCCGGTGGCGAACCGCATGCGGGCGATGCCCTCGCGGGCGGCGGCCTCGGTGGCGGCGCGGGCGGCGAAGACCGTGCCGGAGACGGCGACGACCACGGGCGCCCCGCCCACGTGGAGAAGCCGGACGAGCCCGTTCCCGCGCCGGCGGGTGAGCCCGTCCATCGTCGGCGGGCCGAGCCGGAACGCCGGCCAGCGCGGCTCCACGACTTCCCGCACGAGCACATCGAGAGCCGGCTTTTCCACCGTGGCGGTGGAAAACCCAGCCCGGCGGGCCTGCCGCCCATGGTGAACGCCCGCGGGCGCGTACACCGCTAGCTGCGCTTGAGCAGGTGGACGTCGATCAAGAACGAGTTCGAGCCGACGATCTCGCCCAGCGGGCCCGACTTCTTGCGCTTCTTGGCGGCCTTCTTGGTGCGGTGGCGCTTGACCACCGCGACCGTGCAGGCGCCGGCGACGAAGCCGGTGGCGGCGAGCGCCGCGGCTTGCACCGTGGGGACCGAGAGCGCGCCGACGCTCGTCGGTTCCTCGATCACTCCAGCTTCAGTGACGACGGGCAGGCCGTCGACGACCTCGCCCTCCGTGACTTCTCCGTCCTCGTCGACCACGAAAGAGAGACACTACCGCCCGCGGCGGACGTGCATGGTGCCGAACACGCGATCCCAGTACGGGGCGCTGATGCCGAACCCGCGCTCGTCGTCCTGGAAGTGATGGCGCATATGCAGCTCCCGCAGCCACTTTCCGAACCGTGTGCGCGGGGTGTGGTGGTGCAGGGCGAAGTGGATCATGTCGTAAGCGAGGTAACCACCGAGGAAGCCGGCGCCGAACGCGAACGCCCGCTCGGGCCCGAGCACGAGCCAGAAGAGGGCGTAGAAGATCAGCGCCAACGGCACCGAGGCCCCGGGCGGCATGACGAGCCGCAGCGGGTCGTTCGGGTGATCGTGGTGGACGCCGTGGATCATCCAGTGCAGGCGCGCCCCGATCCCGTGGTCGGGCTCGAAGTGGAAGATCACGCGGTGGATCCAGTACTCGGCGAGCGTCCAGAAGAAGTAGCCGCCGACCGCGTACGCGAACGCCTGCCACAGCCCGACCCGGTCCACGCCGAACGCGAACAGCACCGCGATCGCGGGCCCGAAGATGACGACCGGAACGATGTGATGAACGCGGGTGAACTTGTCCAGGAGGCCCGACTTGAACATCGGGGGGGAAGCCTTCAGGAACTCGCTGCGATCCATCAACGGAACCTTACAAAACCCGTTCGTAGACCCGGAAGCGCCGCACGACGCGGCCGCCCATCGCTTCCATGGCGCGGTTCATGTTCTTGTTGGACTCGAGGATCCAGCCCATCTCGCCCCACGTCTGCGGCGTGCGCGAGGCGGTGTCGAAGTGCTCGACGTACAGCGCCGCCGCCACCCCCGTGTGCTGATAGGCGGGCTTGACGCCGAGGAACCCGACTCGAACCCGGTCGATGATCCACTTCTTGCGCAGGAAGTGCAGCCAGCCGAACGGCAGCAGGCGCCCCTGCATCTTCACCAGCACCTGGTTGATGTCCGGGAACGTGAGCGCGACCGCCGCCGTCTCCCCCTCGGCCGTCTCGGCCACCATCACCCAGTTGCGGTCGAAGACGAGCTGCATCTCCTGGACGTACGCGTCGAGGTCGCGCTCCGTGTACGGCACGAAGCCCCAGTTCTCGCTCCAGGCCTCGTTGTAGACCTCGGCGAAGCGGTCCAGGTCGCCCCGCAGCGCGCGCCGTGACGAGCGCCGGATCGTGATGCCGTGCCGCGACTCCACGCGCTCGGCGAGCTTGAAGACGATCGGCAGGATCCGCGAGCGGTCCGAGATGACGAGCTCGTACATGAGCAGGTCCTCGGCCTTGGCGAGCCCGGCCTCCTCGCAGCGCTGCGCGTAGTACGGCGGGTGCCACGGCTGCTTGATGAACGGCATCCGCTCGAAGCCGTCGATCTGGACGCCGCACTCGTCGTTCATCGTGAAGTCCATCGGGCCGATCATGCGCCCGCGGCCCTGGGCCCGCAGCCACGACGCGGCGGCCTCCAGCAGCGACGGCAGGATGTCCGGCGCGTCCTCCAGCTCCAGGAAGCCGAACATGCCCGTGGCGCGATCCTCGAAGTGCTCGTCGTACTGGGCGCTGATCCGGCCCACGACGCGCCCGTCGCGCCAGGCCAGGAAGAGCTGCGCGTCGCCGTGCGAGAACAGCGGGTTCTGCGAGCGCATCAGGAAGAAGTGCCGCTCCAGACGGAGCGGGGGCACCCAGACGGCGGAGGTAGAGTGCAGCCGGTACGGGAGCTCGACGAACTCTCGGCGGTCTCGCCAGGACGAGACCGGACGGACGACCACGCTCACGGAGGCGGACCCTAGCAATGCCGACAGCCATCGATGTCTTCGCGAAGGTCCGAGGACACGAACGGGCGGAGCAGCTGCGCGCGGCCCGCGAGGCCGACCTGCTGCCCTACTTCCGCCGCCTCGAAGGCCCCGCCGGGCCGATCGTGGAGATGGAGGGCGCGGAGCGCATCATGCTCGGCTCCAACAACTACCTCGGGCTCACGGCCGACCCGCGCGTGCAGGACGCCGCGCGCGCCGCGCTGGACAAGTACGGCACCGGCCTGACGGGCAGCCGCCTGCTCAACGGGACGCTCGACCTGCACCTGGAGCTCGAGGCCGAGCTCGCGGAGTGGATGGGCACCGAGGAGGCGATCGTCTTCTCCACCGGCCACCAGGCCAACGTGGGCACGCTGGGCACGATCCTCGGCGTCGGCGACACCGTCATCGTCGACTCCGCCGACCACGCCTCGATCCTCGACGGCTGCCTGATCTCCAAGGCCAAGCTGCGCCCGTTCAAGCACAACCGCCTGGACCGGCTGGAGAAGATGCTCTCGCGTGCCGTGGACGACGGTGGCGGCGTCCTGGTCGTCGTGGACGGCGTGTTCTCGATGGAGGGCGACATCGCGCCGCTCCCGCGGATCGTCGAGCTGTGCAAGGCGTACGGCGCGCGGCTGATGGTCGACGAGGCGCACGGCGCCGGCGTGCTCGGCGCACGCGGGGCGGGCGCGTCGGAGCTGCTGGGCGTGGAGGCCGACGTGGACCTGCGCATGGGCACGTTCAGCAAGTCGCTGGCGTCCTGCGGCGGCTTCATCGCCGGCTCGCACGAGGTGATCGACTTCCTGCGCGTCTCGAGCCGCGCGTTCCTGTTCACGGCGAGCGGCGTGCCGGCCGCCCTGGGGGCCGCGCTGGCCGCGCTGCGGATCATCCGCTCCGACGAGGGCCCGGCGCTGCTGCAGCGCGTCCTCGACAACGGCGAGTACCTGTCAAACGGTCTTGACGCGCTCGGTTTCCGCGTCGTGCGCGGCGAGCCGGCGGTCACGCCGATCGTGCCCGTCCTGGTCGAGGACGACTGGAAGGCCGTGCTCCTGTGGCGGGCGCTGTACGACGCCGGCGTCTACGTCAACGTCGCGATCCATCCGGCCGTGCCACCGGGCGGTGCGCTGCTGCGGACGAGCGTGATGGCCACCCACGACCGCGACGTCCTCGACCGGGCGCTCAAGGCCTTCGAAAACGTCAAGCAGAAATTCGAATCCGAGCACGGCACACTCCCCGGCCCGGCCGCATAGCAGATTCACCGGACGGTTACATCGCTTATAAAAACCATGCTCTTTGCGGGTCCCGAGGGTGGTTGAGCGTTGCCGTATGGACTGCTCCACGGCTAGCCTCCTCACTCGGTTGAGCGCGACAGCGCGGGGCCCCAGGGATCGGGACACTCCTGGGGGCCGGATAGGTCGGGCAACGCTGTCGGGCGTGGTCAGACTGGTCTGCGCGCGCGATCCACCGATTGCACGTAAATCAATTTTCTGAAGGAAGCGGGGAGGTTCGATGGGAACATCTGCGATAGCCCCTGCGCCGCCACAGCACATGCGGGCGCTGGAACAGGCCAATCGCGTGAGACTGGCGCGCGCTGAGCTCAAACGCCAGGTGGCGGAGGGCGAAGCGACGGTGGCCGGGATCGTGCTCGACTGCCCTTGGGAGGCGGAGAGCATGACCATCGCGGACCTTTTGATGAGCCAGCATCGCTGGGGCCGGTCGCGTTGCCGCCGGTTCCTCACGTCGATTTCGATGCTGGAGACGAAGACGGTCGGCTCGATGACCGAGCGCCAGCGCAAGGAGCTGGCCGGTCGCCTCGACGAGGGGTACAGCGCTGTAGCCGCGTAGCGCCGTGACGTTGCGGCGTCGGCGAGCCCGTCCGTTACGCGGACGGCTCGCCGGCGCCGAAGCCGGGCCCGCGGGTGGCGATCTCGACGACGTGGCCGTCGGGATCGCGAATGTAGATCGAGCGGAACGAGCCACGGTCGAGCACGTCGGTGCAGTCGACCCCCCGCTCGCGCAGATAGTCGCGCCACGCCTCCTGCTCCTCCGGGCTCTCCACGCGAAGCGCGAAGTGGTGCGTCGAGCCGACGCCGACCACACCCGCCGGCAACTGCGCGTACTCCATGAAGCTCAGATAGCTGTCGCCGTCGCCGCCGTCGAACCACACGTGACGGGCGTCCGCGTCGTCATCCGAGGGAGCGTCGTGCACGACCGGCAGGCCGAGCGTGTCGCGGTAGAACGCGATGGTGCGCTCGAGATCGCTGCTGATCGCGGTTACGTGGTGCAGCCCACGCAGCCGCATACGCTTGTCGTCTGACACGCGGCGGAAGGATAGGTGACGGCTAGGCCGGAACCCGCTTGCGCTCCCAGACTCTCCGGAGCGCGACGAACGCGAGCAGGAACACGCCGAGCATGATCGGGACGACGAGGACGAGCGGGACGCGCGCGAATCCGATCACGACCGCGGTGGCCACGGCGGGGAACGCCGACAGCACGAGCGTGTGCGAGCGGAAGCCCGCGAAGTGCTCCCTGAAGGACGTGTCGAGGCCACCGAGCGCGCCGAGGGAGAGGCCGAGCGCGAGCAGCACGCGGCCCTGGGTCTGGTCGTTGCGGAACAGGCCGAGCACGATCAGGACGATCCCGATCAGCACGCACAACTCCACGAGCGGGAACGGGTGCCAGGGCGCGTTGAGCTTGTCCGGCCGCTCGTCGACCCGCCGCGGCGGCCGCGGCGGGACCTGGGGAGCGGTGGACTTCGCGCGGCGCCGGCGCTTGCTCTTGTTGTGGCGGCTCACGCGGCTGTTGATCGTACAAATCCGCGAAGCGATTTCGAAGCGGCCATCGGCACGGGCGTAGCCCGTCGGCATGCCCGCCGTATCTTTGTGGCGTGGCTCGCAACGATCCGACGGACACGGGCGGGCTCTTCATCGGGCGCCGACCGGGCACCGGGCCGGTGCACTACCGCGGCACGCCGGAGCGCGGGTCTTCCGGGCGCCAGCGCCTGGACGGGCTGCTCGCGCTGCTCGTGCTGGCGGTGGAGACGCTGCTGTGCTTGTCGGTGTGGGGGCCGCAGCCGCTGGCCTGGCTGTGGATCGCCTCCCAGGTCGACTACCTCGCGGACTCGAACTTCCTCGGCATCATGGTCGCGTTCTTCGGCATCCTCGCCTCGTTGATGATCACCCTGGCCCTGGCGAACCGCCTGGACCGCCTGTGGCGCCTGCTGCGCCGCGCCGCGGGCCACGACCAGCGCGAGGGCGTGCTGCCCCGCATCTTCGGCGCCACGGCCGTGATCGCGCTCGTCGCGTTCGGGTTCTGGTTCCTCGTGCTCGAAGGCCCCGCGCCCTCGCTCGCGCCGCGCTGATGCGGCGTCTGCTGCGCTACTACCGTCAGTTCGACGAGCTCTCGCCGGACGAAGTGAGTGCGGAGCTGCGCGCCCGGCGCGACGAGGAACGGGCGCGCGACGTCGTGCGCACGCCGGCGTTGGATCTCTCGGGCGGCGCGTGGCACGGGCCGCCGCATCCGGAGATCGTCAACGCGGCGACGTTCGCGCTGCGGCGGGCCGTGAACGACTACGCGGACGTGACCCCGCTGCGGAACGCGATCGCCGCGTCGCACGACGTCGATCCCGCGCGTGTGGTGGTCGGACACGGCGCGGGGGAACTGATCCGCGCGGCACTGCGAGCCACGGCCACCGAGGAGGTCGCGCTCGTCTGGCCTGGCTGGCAGCAGCTGCCCGCGTTGGTCGAAGAAGCCGGCGCGCGGCCCGTTCCCGTCGATGCCATCGCCCGCGGGCGCACCACCGTCTTGACGACTCCGGCCGACCCGACCGGCGCCGTCATCGACTTCGAGGGCGGCGACGACTGGCTGATCGTCGACGAAGCGCTCGCCGACTTCGCCGACGACGCGCCGATCGTCGACCACCCGAAGGTGATCCAGGTGCGCTCGTTCTCCAAGGGGCACGCCATGGGTGGGTTTCGCGTGGGGTACGCGGTGCTTGGGGACCGGGGTGTCGTTGCCGTTGGCGCCGGTCGGCGGCGTGGGTGCCGCGGCGGTCGCGGGCGCGTTGTGGGCCGTGGAGAACGGGGCGCCGGGGGTGGCGCGGCGGCGCGAGCAGGTCGCGCGGGAGCGAGCGCGGCTCGTGGACGCGTTGGGCGCGCGGGTGGCCGACGGCGTGGGGCCGTACGTGTGGCTGGAGGCCTCGGCCGAGGAGCTCGCCGCCGCGCGGGTGTACGTGGCGCCCGGGACCGCCTGGGGGTCTAGCGATCACGTGCGCGTGACGTTGCGGGACGCGGCTGCGACGGATCGGCTGCTCGACGCGCTGCGTGGTTGAACGGCGAGCACACCCGCTGTCCGCCGCGTCAAGAAACCCGTGCCCGGGCGGTCGCGGAGTGCGCCGCGTTCGTCACGGGTTTCTTGACCCGTCGGGGCGGGCGTGCTTTGGGCGGGTGAGGCGGGTGCCCCGCACTGCGCAAACGCTCGCGTTCACGTCTTCGTCACGCCGAGGGACGGTCCACGCCACGCGAGGTGATCAGTTGCCGGCTCAGTGGTCGACAAACTCGTACCCTCGCGTGCCCGGGTGGCGCGTTGCCGCTCACTCGCGCGTGCGATCCGGTCAGTTAGGCCGCTGTGAGCACGACCAACGCTGACGCGATGGCCCGCGGACGTAACGCGCACCGCCCGCGCCCGGGCGCACCCGGTGCAACCGGCTCACCCGCACAAGAGCGCGCCGGCCGCCGCGGGTCAAGGAACTCGCATGCGAAGCGCGAGTTACTTGACGCGCGGCTAGACGGTGTGCTCCCCGGACGCGGCCGCGATCTCCGCGGCGATCTGCACTGCCTCTTCGACCACGCCCATAGCCACGCCCGGCACGACCACCCCGAACAAGGTCACGCGCGGCGACGAAACACGAGGCGGCGACGAGAACAGCGGCACGCGGAGACCGGCCCCGACGACGCACCCTTCCTCGATGCGCAGTTCATCCACGGCGTCCACAGCCCACACCCCCACGCCGGTCTCCACCACGGCGATCAGCAGCGCATCGGCGAAGCAACCCCCGCGAGCGGTACCCACCCCGCACGAGCCGCGCGCGGAGCGCGGCCTCCGCCGGCGCCGGTCCCTCGATGCCGAGCCGGGCCATGGCGATCGCGTAGGGGTCGACGGCGTGCGGGACCCGCGGGACGCGATCGGCCAACGCGCGGAGCCGCGCGCGCACGTCGGGCGGGGAGCGGCGCGCGTGCGCCACCTCGACCGTCTCGCACACGAGCGCGAGCTCACTCAAGCTTCCGCACCCACTCGTCGAGCTGCGCTTCGCTCTGTACGCCGACCGTCGACCCCGCGATCTCGCCGCCGCGCTTGACGTACGTGATCGTCGGGCAGACCACGACGGCGTACTCGTTGGCGACGGCGCCGTCGTTGTCGTAGCCGACGGGCAGGTTCGACCGCAGCCCGCGCGCGTCGGACGCGTTCGCGCGCACGGCCACCACCCGGAACTGCCACGTCCCGATGCCGCGCGGCGACGCGCTCGAGCGCCGGGAGCTGGTTGCGGCAGCGCGCCACCGGGTGGAACACGAAGGCCAGCACGAACGGACCCTGCTCGCGCAGCTCGCACACGTTCAGCACCTCGGGGCCGCGCACCTCGCACGCGGGCCGCGCGCCGGCCGCGCCTTGGCCGGCGGCGGTGGCCACGTTCGCGTCGCAGCGGCCCTCGCACGGCGAGGTCGACAAGGGCATCGCGAAGGGCGGGAGCGTGTCGCCGGCCTCCAGGCCCTTCGAGCCCTCGGAGTCGGTGACGATCGTGTTGAAGGTGATGAACGTGAGCAGCGCGCCCACGAACACCACGACCAGCAGGCCGGGCCGCTTCATGGGCTTGCCCATGCAGCGAACGCACATGGCGCCGGCGAAGCCGGCTGCCGTGATCGTTCGCCTTTCACGCCGCGACGGTCCGGCGGCCAGCGCCCGAGCCGCGGCACGAGCGCACCCCGCTCGGCCAGGACGAGCACCGCCGGCAACACGGCCAGCACGCCCACCAGAGACACGGCGAGGTTCAAGACGGTGACGAGGCCGAAGTCGCGCAGCATCGCCACGTCGGAGGCGATCAACACCGCGAAGCCGGCGATCGCGGTCACGCCCGAGGCGAACACGGCCGCGCCCGTCACGCGGTACGTCCGCAGCAGCGCCTCGACCGGCTCCGACCCGGCTTCGCGCTCCTCGCGATACCGAGCCGAGAGCAGCACCGAGAACTCCGTCGAGATCGCGATCACCAGCGCGCTCAGCGCCGCGGACATCGGGTTCAGCGGCACACCCACGAGGAACAGCACGAGCGCCGACCAGCCCGTCGCCAGCGCGATCGGCACGAGCGGCACCCACGCGCGCTCCCACGACCGGTACACCGCGAACAGCGCCAAGGCGACCGCGGCCAGCCCGATCACCACGACCAGCAGCCGCCGCAGCGGATCGCTCATCGCGTGGTTGGCGTCCGCGGCCAGCACGGGCAGGCCGGCCAGCGTCGCGCGCACACCCTCGGGCGGGTTCAGACGCGACCGCATCCCCTCGATCACCTCGCGCTGCGCCTCCAGCGACTGGAGCCGGACACCGAACGCCAGGACTGCCGTCTTGCGGTCGGGCGTGATCGCCGCCTGGGACAGGTACGGCGGCACCGCGTCCAGCAGCGCGCGCACCTGCTCCTTCGTCGCCGACAGCTCGGGCGTGCGGAACAGATCGGGCAGCGACAGGGCCGGGCACAGCGCGGCGCCGGTGCAGCCCGCCTCGGCGTTGTAGCCGTTGCGCAGCAGCACCGCGCTCTGGTAGTCGCGCATCCAGCGCACCACCGCGGGATCGGTCAGGTCCTCGCCTTCGACGACGACGTCGATCTCCCCCGCCGTGCCCGGTCTCCTTCTGCAGCGCGTCGAGATCCTGCACCGCGGCCAAGGACTGGGGGACGAGCTTCTGGAGCTCGGAGACGATCGCGATCCGGCTGTCCAGCGCCCACCCGCACACCGCCAGCAACGCGGCGGCGATCAGCACCGCGCGCGCGTTCGCCACCACCCACCGCAGCGGCCGTTCCACCCGCAGCCGCGGCACCCGCACGGCGTTCACGAGGTCGCCGGCGCCCCGCACCGACCGCGCGAACACGCCCGACCGGGACCCGCCGCCGCCGAGCTCCAGCACCGCCGCGCCCGCGGTGAAGGTCAACGCCAAAGCGACCCCGACCCCCACCACCAGCAGCGCCCCGAACCCGCGCACCATCGGCACGGGGGAGAACAGCAGGATCAGGAACCCGACCGCCGTCGCCAGCGCCGCCGTCGCGATCACGCGCCGCGAGTTGCCGGCCTGGAACTGGATCGCGTAGTCCACGGCCAGCCCGAGCAGCACCGGCAGCACCGCGATCGACGCCATCGTCAGCGGCAGCCCCAGCAGCGACAGCCCGCCGAACACGATCGAGACCGTCCCGAGCGCGATCGCCAACGGCAGCAGCCGCAGCCGCGCCCGGAACAGCAGGGCCAGCACCAGCGCCATCACGGCCACGCCCACGAGCAGCAGCCGCAACGTCGACGCCGCGAGCACCTCGGTGAGCTCATCCGCGAGCACCGGCACGCCCGTGACGACATACTGCCCGCCGCTCTCGAGCTGCCACTGCGGCATCGTCACCGCCGCGCGCACCTGGGCGACCGCCTCCGCGCGCTGCTCATCGCTCAACCCGTGCTTGAGCCGGACGGAGATCAGCGCGCTGTCGGCCGACGGGAACAGGTAGGCGAACCGCGCCTTCGGGGTCCGCTCGCCGCGGGCCGCGTCGAACACGAGCTGGTAGACGAAGTCCGGGTCGTTGAGCTTCGGCGCGCCCGTCAGGTTCAGCCCGTACTTGGCGTTCATCGCGAGCAGCTCGGACGCGAACTGCTGGTAGACGGCCTTCTCCGCCTCCTTGCCGTACGCCTCCGCCTTGGCCTTGGACTGCACCCGCGGCCCGCGCCTGCTTCTCGGCGGCCGCGCGCACCTGCTCGGCCTGCGCCGCCCGCTCGCGGGTGCGGCCCTGCAGCTGCGCCGTGAGCTCGTTGACGGAGGAGTTGATGAAGGTGCCGGGTCCGTAGACCACATGCACGCGATCGGCGGCCGCGATCCGGTCGCACGGCGAGCCCGCACCGCCCGGCGGCTCCACGCCCTCGGGCACGTTCCCCGACAGGCACCCCTCGAGCCCGAGCAGCCGGTTCAGGTCCGACGTGAGCACCATCTGCGGCAGGTCGCCGCGCACGAGCACGTAGACCGCGTCGTCGCCGAAGCGCTCACGCGCGACCTCGGTCGCGCGCCCCGAGTCATTCCCGCCGCCGACCAGCGACCCCGTCGAGGCGCTGACCGACAGCTGCGTGGCCAACCCCGCTCCGGCGAGCACGAGCAGCACGGCGACGACGATGACGCGCACGGCGGCTACCCGTCGTCGCGGGCGTTCACGTGCGGGTACTGCGTGCGCTCGCCCCCGAACTCGAACGGCCCCTGCTTCCGGCACGGCGGCGCGACCACGCCCGCGCCGCCGACCCCGAACGCGTACTGCTGGATCTGGCTGAGCAGCTCGTCCGGGATGAGCGCCTCGGCCTGCTCAGGCGTGAGCGGGATCTGCGGGATCGGCGGCAGCGTCACCGGCGGCAGGCCCGGGACCACTGGCGGGATCGCCGTGGGCACCGCGTCGACGACGGTGTTGACCAGGTCGATCGGCGTGTTCGTGACCGACGGGAGCAGGTTCCCCGCGTTGCACTGGCGGTCCTCGTACACCGGCAGCCCGGTGGAGATCTGGTCGAAGTGGTTCGGCAGCGTGTACGGGTTCGGCCGGTTGGTCGGCAGACGGTTGGGATACGCCGCCAGGTTCTCCGGGTTCAGCGGGTTGCTCGTGCGCAGGTAGTGCAGGCCGCTGCGCGCGTCGCGCGCCTGCGTGGCCGAGCCGGCGTTGGCGAAGAACGACGTCAGGTCGCGCTTGTAGAGCCCGATGAAGTCGACGGCGGGCGTGAGCTGGGCGGTCGCCGGGACGAGCTGGCCGAGCGTCGGGCGCGTGTCCACGAGCACCTGCTCGGCGGCCGGGAAGCCCTCCTTGGACGCCGCGATCAGCGGGTCCAGCTCCTCGAGCAGGTTCTTGAGGTCCGGCGCGAGGTCCGCGAGGTCCTCGAGCGTCGGCGACAGCTCACGCGCGGCCGGGCGCAGCTGCGTGATGAGCGGGTCGGTCTCGCGCTGGAACTCGTCCAACCGCTCGAACGTCTTGCGCGACTCCTCCTCGAAGGTCGGCAGCGCGCGGAACGACGCCTGCAGCTCGCTGTCCCGCGCCGCGGTGGCCGCGAACACGCTGTCGGTGTTCTCGATCAGCGAGCGCAGCTGGTCGTCACGCTCGCTGAGCGCGCCGAAGACGATGCCCGTGTTGGCCACGAGCTGGGAGAGCGCTTCCTCCTGGCGGTTGAGCACGTCCACGATCGTCGCGGTGTCCTCCGCGAACGGCGCGAGGTTGCCGAGCGCGTCGTTGAGATCCTGCCCACGGCCGTCGCCGATGGCCTGCGCCTGCGTCTGCATCCACTCCTGGAAGTTCGCGCGCGTCTCGGGATCGAACGAGCGCAGGATCTCGTCCAGCTCGACCGTGTCGGACACCTGCGTGGACGCGAGCTCGCCGCCCTCGGGGATCGTGTCCGCGCTGTTGCTCCCCGGCGTGAGCTCCACGTAGGTCTCACCCAGCAGCGTCTTCTGGCGCAGGATCGCGCGCGCGTCCTCCGGCAGCGGCGCGTAGCGCGACTGCAGCTGGATCTCCACGTCCGCGCGGCCCGTCTGCTTGTTCGGCTCGATCGTCTTGACCTTGCCGACCGGCACGCCGCTGATGCGCACGTCGGCCTCCAGCGCGAGCTGGCCGGACTCGGCGAACGACGTGTGGAAGCGGTAGCCCTTCGGCTTCAGCGGCACCGGGCCGCCGAACGCGAGCCACAGGAACAGCAGCAGCCCGAAGCACGTCAGCGCGAACAGCACCATCGCCGCGATCTTGCCGAGTGAGGGAGCGTCCTTGACCATGGCTCAGCCTCCCGCCGGTGCCGTGCCGCCGCCGGCCGCCGGGCCCTGCTGGGACGCGGGGCAGACGTCCTCCTGCGCGGGCGCGTTGAGCAAGGTGACGAGCGTGCCGAGCTGCGGGTTGGCCTGCGCGACCGCGTCCAGCAGCTGGACGGAGTTGCACGAGAGCAGGAACAGGCCGCGGCGGATCGGGCCGTGCGCGTCCGCGGTGGAGAAGAGCGAGTTGCCGGCGTGGTTGACCCAGGCCTGCCAGAACAGCATGCCTTCCTCGGTCGAGCCGGGCGGGTTGTAGGCCGCCGCGTTCAGCAGCTGGTTGACGACCTTGACCGAGCGCGTGAGGTCGGGCGTCGCCGCCGCGAGGTCGCGCATCGCCGGGCGCAGCTCCTTGACCGTCGGCAGCGCCGCGCGCGTGAACGGGCGGATCTCGTCGCGGATGATCGGCGTGGACTGGCGCAGGAACGGGCGCGTCTGCTGCAGCGACGGCCCGAGCGCGCGCGCCGCGGGCCGCAGCGACTCGAGCGTCGGCCCCATCACGTCGGCCAGCGTCTCGACCTTGCCGAGCGTCGTCTGGCTCGTCTGCAGCGTCCCGGGGAGCTTCTGGAGGATGGCCTGCAGCGACGCGTCCTGCTCCGCCAGCGTCCCGAACACCGCGTTCGAGTTCTGCACGAAGTTCGCGAGCTGCGTGTCGCGCCGGCCGAGCTCGTTGGCCAGCAGCGAGAAGTTGTGCACGACGCGGCGCAGGTTCTCGCGGCGGTCGGCCAGGCCCTCGTTGATCTCGCGCGCGTACTTGGCGGTCGGCTCCAGGCGCCGGATGGCCTGCGCGAGCTGGCGCCCCTTGCGCTCGGAGCCGAGGCCTTCGGCGCCGTCGTTGAGGAGCAGCAGCAGGTAGTCGCGCGTGTCCGCGTCCAGCGTGGCCAGGATCTCGTCGAGGTTGACGTCCGGCAGCGTCTGCGAGACCGGGATCACGCCGCCCTCTTCGATCCGGCCCGCCGACGGCGTGCCCGGCGTGAGCTCGGCGACCATGTCCTTCAGGCCGGTCTTCGGGCGCAGCAGGATCGAGGCGTCCTTGTAGATCCGGTCGTGCTTGCGCTCGATCTTCATGCCGATGATCGCCTTGCCGTCGCGCAGCTTGACCGACGCGATCTCGCCCACCTCGACGCCCGCGATGTTCACCGTCTGGCCCTGGCCCGGCGTGACGGCCTGCGCGGTCGTCAGCTCGGCCTCGAGCTCGAAGGAGTCGCGGCCCAGGATCGGCACGCCCGCGGGCAGCGCGAGCCGCTGCTTGTCGAGGATGTAGACCGACACGACGAGCGAGACGGCGACCAGGCCGAGGATGGCCAGGAAGTCCGGGAGGTGCTTGCGGATCGCCGTCTTCACTTCGACGCCCCGAACGGGTTCAGCTTCTTGCGGACGACCTGCAGCTCAGCCTGCTTGCGGAGCTTGTCCTGCTTGGTCTTGGCGGTCGCCGCCGTGGCCGCGGGGCCACCGCCGGGCGCGGTCTTGTTCGCCGCCGGCCCGTTGATGTTCGGCAGCGTCTGCGTGTGGCAGGGCACGTCGTCCTTGTAGACCGGCTTCTTCTTCGGCATCGCCGGGCGGTTGCCGAGCGGGGCCTCGATGAAGTTGCCGAACAGCTCACCGAGGCTCGTCGAGTTCGGTCCGAGCGAGAGCGTCTGCGAGCCGCCGCCGGTCTGGAAGCGCACGTACGTGCCGTTGCCGTCGAAGTTCTGGCCCTCGCCGGCGATGCCGACCAGCGCGTAGAAGAACTCCTTGTAGTTCTCCTCGCCGTTGTTGAACTCGTCCTGGACGACCAGGTCGCCGGCGGGGAGCACGACGTCGCGCGCGCACTTGGCGAGCAGGTTGACCTCGGGCAGCAGGTCGGTCGCGCGGTCGATCAGGCGGGCGAGGTCGACGGTGGCGGGCGAGAGCTCCTCGGCCAGCCCGCCGAGCTCCTCCGGCTGCACGAGCGCGCGCGTCTGCTCGATCCACGGGAACGCGGCCTCGATCGTGGCCGGCGTCTCACGCACGCCCGGGCGGATCTCGGTCGCGAACGCGCGCGTCGGCGGGAACGCCGCGTTGAGGGAGTCGAACGCGCTGTTGGCCGCGGCCAGCGTCGGCGGCAGCTCGCGGATCGAGGTGCGCAGGTTCGTCGACTCGCTCGCGAGCGCGCCCGTGGTCACGTTGAGGTTGGTGATCAGGTCCTGCAGCGACTGCTCGTAGCGGCTGAGCTGCTCGGCCGTGCGGGCGGTGCCGCGGATGAGCCGGGTGAGGTCGCGCGTCGGCTCGGTGCCCAGCAGCGCCTCGAACACCTGCGCGGACGAGCGCTCCGCGACCGGGATGTCGTCGAGCGCGTCATTGAAGGACTCCGCCGCCGTCTGGTCCTGGGCGAGCGGGTCGGCGTCCTCGTTCTCCGCGGCCGTCGGCTTGGACGTGAGCGCCGCGTTGAGGCCGGTCAGCAGCTGCTGCAGGTCCTCGCGCGAGTCGCTCTGCAGGGACGTCAGCACCTCGTCGAGCTGGACGGGCGAGGCCGTCTGCGTGACCGCGATCGTGTCCCCGGACTCCAGCTGCGGCGAGCCCGGCGTGCCCGGCTTGAGGTCCACGAAGAAGTTGCCCTCGAGGAAGATGCGCGGACGGATCTTGGCCGTCGCGTTCTTGTGCAGCGGGAGTGCGGAGTCCTTGAGCTCCAGCACCAGCAGGGCGTCGTTGGAGCCTTCGACCGGCTCGACGGCCTTGACCTTGCCCACCTCGACGCCCGCGATCCGCACGGGCGAGTTGGGCCGGATCGAGTTCGCCGACTGGAACTGCGCGTGGAGCCGGAAGCCGGACGTGAACGGGACGTCCTTCGTGAAGCCGAAGTACATGATCACCACGACCAACAGCGCGCCCAGCAGGCCGATGAAGGCGTTCGAGCGGCGTGGGCCGCGGCGACCGGAGCGGGCCATCAGCGCGCGTCTCCCTGCGTCGCGTAGCCCTCGGTGCGCGCCTGCTGCGTGCCGGGCACGTTGCCGATCACGGTGCGTCCGGCGAGGTACCCCTCGTTGCCGGACTCGCACTCACGCGGCTGCCCCGGCGAGGCGGTGTTCGGGTACGGGTTCGTGTGCAGGTGGTTGTCGATCGTCGGGCCGTTGGCCGGGGCGGACGACGGGCCGGACTCGCTGTTCGGGCCCACCGGCGCGGCGACGATGATGAACCGCTGCCAGGTGCCGTTCTTGTCGCCCTCGCTCAGCAGCGAGGAGATGTTGCGGAAGAAGAGCGAGATGTAGTTGCAGACCGTCTGGGCGGGCGCGAGGTAGTCCAGCGTCGGGGCCGCGGACCGCACGAGCGCGTTCGTGGCCTGGAGACCGCGGGGCACGAGCGGGTCGTTGGAGAACGTCTGCACCTCGGCGAGCAGCGATTCGAGCCGCCGGTTGAGCGCGGGCGTCTTCGGGAGCACCTCGATACCGGCGCCGAGCGCGTCCGAGAGGGCCGGGGCGGCCGTGCGCAGCGAACGCGCGCCGGGCCGCAGCTCGCGCAGCAGGCCTTCGGTGTTGGCCAGGAAGGGCCGCTGGTTGGGCAGCGACTCGATGCCGGCGTCCAGCGCGGGCTTGCCGCCGGTGATCGAGTCCTGGATGTACGGTCGCGCGACGGCGTTGAGCGCGCGCATCGTCGTGTCCAGGTTGCGGAACAGCGAGGCCTGCGCTTCCGCGGCGGGCGCCACGATCGCCGCCGTGTCCCCGGTCTCCACCACGAACCGCTCGAGGTTGGTGCGCGGGTCCGAGAGGTTCTGCATCACCGGGATGACGTCGCGCAGCAGCGGGCGGAAGGCGCCGATCGCGGTGTTGATCGACTCGCCGCGACCGGCGAACGCGGTGCCGAACCCTTCGAGGTTCACCTGCGAGGCCGAGCGCGTGTCCTCGTCGAACATGTTCAGGAACTCGTCGAGCTCCACCGGCGTCTCGGCGCGCGCGATCGGGATCGTGTCGCCGTCCTGGAAGCTCGCGCTCGACTTCCCGCGGGTGATCTCCACGTACTTGAGGCCGAGCGCGGACCGCGGCCGGACGATCAGCGTCGAGTCCTTCGGCAGCGGGCCGGCGTCCTTGTCGAGCGTGAGGTCCACGACCGCGATCACACGGCCGTTGTCCAGCTGGCGCGGCTTGAGCGCCGTGACCGCGCCGATGCGCGTGCCGCCGACCTTGACGTCGTTGCCGACCGTGAGCTGGGCGGCGCTCGGCAGCTCGGCCTTGACCTGGTAGGTCGGGACGAACGGCAGGCCCTTGTTGGCGTTGTAGGACAGGAAGACGGCGACGAGGATCACCAGCACCGTCGCGGCGCCGATCAGGACCGGGTTTCCGGCGATGCCTCCCCCGCGCGATCTCATCCGCCGTCTCCTTTCCGAACAGGAAGTCGAGCAGGCCGTCCGCCGGGTCGGGCGTGGCGGTGGGCGCGGGTGCCGCGGCCGTGGGCGCGGCGGCGGCCGGGGCGGCCGTGGTGGCCGGCGCAGCGGTGGGCACCGCCGCGGCGGTCGTCGGGGCGGGCGCGGGCGCGCTGCCGCCGGGCGCCGCCTGAGCCGGCGCGGTGGCCGTGGGCGTCGCCGTCCCGCGGGTGGTCGGCGCGATCCCGAGGCTCGGGCCGCCCGTGCCCTTGCGCTTGGCGACCAGCGTCGAGTCGATCTTCGCCTTCTCCTCCTCGACCTGCTGGCCGAGGGCGCGGGCGATCGCGATCGCCGTCGCGCGCAGGAGCGGGTCCTCGCCGACACCGTCGACGCCGCTCGCCACGGCCTTCAAGGAGCTCGAAGTGGCGCCCTGCGGATAGTTCGCGTTGCACCCCGACACCGGCCGCACGGCGTAGGTCGTGCACGAGTTCACCAGCAGACCGGCGCGCAGGTAGTGGCCCGTCGCGTCGTAGCCGTTGATCGCGGTCGCCTGGAAGTAGATGTAGTCCATCAGGCGCTGGATGCCTTCGGTGTCCCGGAAGGACTCGAGCACCTCGCGCAGGTTCGTGCCGACGGGCCGGATCGACTTGGCGAGCGCGCGCAGGTCGGCGATCACGGGCCGCGCGTCGGTGACCGCCGGCGTGCCCGTCTTGGCCGCCTCGCCGAGTGAGTCGATGGCCGGGATCGCGGCCTGCGAGAACGGGCCGAGCCGGCGCACGACGTTGTTGATGTCGGTGGCCTGGGCGCCGAGGTCGGTCAGCAGCGGCGTGCCTTCGTCCGCCAGCTCACCGAGGGCGACCATCGTCGGGTCCAGCTCGTCGAGGAACTCCGGGAGCGTCTCGATGTCGTCCGCGAGCGCCTCGCGCCGCTCGGCCGTGGCCTTCGCCACGTCGCTCGAGTTGCGGATCGCGCTCGACACGCGCGCACGGTCACGCGCGAGCGGCGCCAGGATCGTGTCCGAGTTCACGGCCAACTGCTCGAGCACGGTGTTCTGGCGGGCGAGGATCTCCAGCACCTTGTCGGTCTCACGCAGCGCCGGGTTCGCGCGCCGGATGACCTCGTTGAGGTCGCGGCCGCGGCCGGCGACGCCGGTGCCGAGCTCGTTGAGGATCAGCGAGAAGCGCTCCCGCTCGGGCTCGCGCATCGTGTTGCCGATCAGGTCGATGTCCACGGACTGCGTGGTGTTCTCGACCGGCAGCAGCCGCTGGCCCTCGCCCTCGCCGTCCTCGATCAGCTTCAGCTCGGGCGGCGGCTCGGCGTTCGCGGACCGCACCTGCGTCGGCTTGCACTCGACGAAGCGCTCGCCGATCAGGTTCTGCGGGCGCACGATGCAGCTCGCGTCCTGCTTCCAGTCCGTGTAGCCCGGCTCGGTGATCTTGAGCACCACGGCGGCGCGGAAGTCCTCCGTGACGTCGATCGAGTCGATCTGGCCCACGCGGACGCCGGCGATCTTGACGTCCTCGCCCGGGATCACGAAGCCCGCGTTGTCGAAGATCGCGCGCACGCGGTAGCTGCCGTCGTCCTCGGGCGAGTTGCCGAAGATCAGGAAGGCGCCGACGGCGATGACCGCGACGAGGGCGACGGCGGCGAGGACGCGGATCATGGGCCCGCGACCACCTGCGTCGGATCGCAGTCCAGGTTGCCGCCGGAGTCGCGGTAGGGCGCGGAGCCGTCCACCGCGGGCTGGCTCGCGGAGCCCGGGCAGCGGCGCAGCATGCCGGTCTGCAGGCCGGCGAGGCGCTGCGCGACGGGCAGCGGCACCAGCTGCGACGGGCCGACCGGCATGTCGTGGAGCTGGAAGGCGTTGAAGATCGGCTGGATCCGCGCGTAGTGGCCGTTGGCGTCGTAGTTGGCGGCGCCGACGCCGAAGTCGCGGAACCAGCCGACGAGCTCCGGGATGTACGGGCGGATGAACTCGAGCACGGGCTGGCTCTTCTGCAGCGCGCTCGTGGAGTTCTTCATCGCGGGGCTGGCGACGCGCTGGAAGGCGGGCAGCTTCTGCGTGGCCTCGACCAGGTCGTTGTCGGCGCCAGGCTTGCGGACGAGCGTCGAGAGATCGGCGACCGTCGGCTTGGCGTCGCGCACGAGCGGGCGCAGCTCGCGCAGGAACGGCGCGAGGTCCTTCGTGGCGGGCTTGGATTCCTCGACCAGCGGGTCCAGGTCGTCCAGCGTCGAGCGCAGGTTCACGAACGTGGAGTTGCCGCGCCGGAGCGTGGTCGGCAGCAGCGCGAGGGCCTGGCTCAGCGCCTGGTTCTCGGCCGCGATCGCCCCCGTGGTGGTGTTCGCGTTCCCCACGAGCGAGCTCAGGTCGTCGCGCTGCTCCGCGATCGCCGTGACCGTCCGCGAGGAGGAGACGATGAAGTCCTCCAATGCGCCCTCGTCCTGCGTGGCCTCGTTGACGAGCCGGCGGGCGCTGGAGAGCAGCGGGTTGAAGTACTCGGTGGCCTGCGCGGCCTCTTCGCCCTTGCCGTCGAGCTGGGTCCGGAAGCCGGCGATGATGCCCTGCAGGTCGCGGCGGGCCTCCGGCGTGAGCGTGTTGAACAGCTGGTCCAGGTCGACGGCGGTCGTCGTGTTGACGGTGCCGATGGTGGTGCCGTCGGCCAGCGTCTTGCTCGCGTCCGGGCCGGGCGAGATCGCGACGTAGCGGTTCGCGATGCCCGACAGCGACGTGAGCCGGATGACCGCGTCGGTGCCTTCGCGCAGCGGCGCGTACGGCTCCTCCACCAGGATCCGGATGGCCGCCTGGTTGTTGTCCGTGAGCCGGATGTCGTCCACGGTGCCGACCGCGCGGCCGCCGATCTGGACGTTGTCGCCGACCACGAGCTGGCCGGCGTTCTCGAAGATGAGCGTGTACTCGTGGCCGCTCGCCCGCAGGACGAACAGGTACACAGCCAGCGCCACCAGAAGGGCGACACCGATTGCGACTGCGGCACGAGCGAGCGCCACTTACTCCATCCCGAGCGGGCCCTGCGAGGCCCCCGACAAGAACTGGCGAACGAACTGGTTGTCGGAGTCGAAGAGCTCCTCGGCGGGACCGGACTCGACGATCCGGCCCTTCCACAGCACGGCGATGTACTCGGCGACGCGCTTCGCGCTCATGATGTCGTGGGTGATGACCACGTAGGCGCCGCCGTTCTCCTCGTGGATCTCCTGGATGAGCTCGCACAGCAGGGCGGTGCGAACCGGGTCCAGGCCGGAGTCGGGCTCGTCGAAGAGCACGATGTCCGGGTCCAGCACGAGCGCGCGGGCGAACCCGGCGCGCTTGCGCATCCCGCCGGAGAGCTCGTTGGGCATCTTGTCGCCGGAGGCCTCGAGGCCGACCTCGCGCAGGCGGCGGTTGACGATGTCCCCGATCTCGTCCTCGCCCTTGTCCGTGTGCTGGCGCAGCGGGAAGGCGACGTTGTCCCACAGGTTCATCGACCCGAAGAGCGCACCGTCCTGGAACAGGACGCCGAACTTCTTGCGCATCTCGAACAGCTCTTCGTCGCGCATGCCCGGGACGGACTCGCCGTGGACCAGGACGTCACCCTCGTCGGGGTACAGCAGCCCGACCATGTGCTTGATGCACACGGACTTCCCGGTGCCCGACGGGCCCAGGATCATCGAGATCTTGTCGTTCGGGATGCCCATGTTCAGGCCGCGCAGGATCTTGTTGCGGCCGAACGCCTTGTGGACCTCGACGAACTCGACGGCGTCCTCCACGCCGGAGGGGAGTTTCTTGCCGGTGTGCCACTTGTATTCGTCGTCGTGCTGCTGGTCGGTGCTCATGTCACCCCCCGATCGGTGCGCGTGGATTCGCACCCCAGAACACCTGGGTGCCGAGCATGCCGATCAGGTGGACCAGCACGATGTTCAGGACCATGGATTTGGCCGTGGCGGTGCCCACGCCCACCGGGCCACCGCTCGCCGTGTAGCCGTAGTAACAGCCGACGAGCACGATCACGGTGGCCATGACCATCGCCTTTATGAGGCTGAATAAGAGGTCCGGTGGGTTCTGGAACATCCAGAAGATCAAGGCAGTAGCCGCCGCTGGACACTTCGCCGATCTGCTCGACCACCGCCAAGTAGGAGGCGAGGAACCCCGCCCCGATGCCGGCCAGATAGACGAACGGGAGCACGAGCCAGCCGCGAGCAGGCGCGTGGCGCACAGGAACGTCATCGAGCTGATGCCCATCACCTCGAGCGCGTCGATCTCGTCGGAGATGCGCATGGAGCCGAGCTCGGCGACGATGCCGGTGCCGACCTTCGCGGCCATCATGTAGCCGAACGCGTACGGGATCAGCTCGCGCAGGTCGCACCAGGCCGCGAACACGCCCGCGTAGGCGGGGGCGCCGGTCGCGCGGTTGAAGTACGCGGCCTCGATGCCGCACTGCAGGCCGATGATGAACGTCAGGCCCCAGATGACGAGCGTGCTGCTCAGGATCAGGACGCCGGCCTGGCGCAGCGCCTCGCCGAAGTAGCGGAAGACCTTGAGGCCGTAGACCTCGCCCACGACGCGCCCGGAGAAGCGCACGATCTCGCCGAACGTGGAGAGCCAGTCCCGCGGAACCTGGAGCCAACCGCCGTCGTTCACTTGATGTTCACGATGTCGGGGTGGGTGGCCAGCAGGGTCTGCGTGAAGACGTAGTTGAAGGCGAAGACACCGAGCGTCGAGATCACGACGGCCTGGTTGACCGCGCGGCCGACGCCCGCGGCGCCGCCGGACGCGGTCATGCCCTTGTAACAGCAGACGACGGCGATGATCGCGCCGAACAGCGTGCACTTGAGGACGCTGCCCCAGAGGTCCGGGATGCTCGCGTTGGTCAGCAGGCTCGCGAAGAACGGCCCGACCGGCTGATGGTTGACCGCGTTGGCGAGCAGACCGCCGAAGATGCCGAACAGCACCGCGAAGACGTCGAACATGCCGGTGACGATCATCAGCGCCAAAAAGCGCGGCACGACGAGGTTCTTCACCGGGTCCACGCCGAGCACCTGCAACGCGTCCAGCTCCTCGCGGATCTTGCGCGCGCCGAGGTCGGCCGTGATGGCGGTGCCCGCCACGCCGGCGAGCACGATCGCGGTCACGAACGGCGCGAACTCGCGGATCGAGGCCAGCACGAAGAACCCGCCGAGACGGTCGTTGGCGCCGAACAGCGTGAGGAAGTTGGAGGCCTGCAGACCGGGCGCCGCATATCCGAACGCGATCGTGGACACCATCAAGGGGAACCAGCACAGGCGCAGCGCGAACAGGAACTGCTGGACGAACTCTCCCCCGTACGGGTACGGCGGCCTGAGGGCAGACACGATCGTCTTCCCGGTCAGGATCATCATGTCGCCGACTTCCTCCAGCAGGTTCTTCGCCGGAAGGAAGAGGCGATCAGCGGCGCCTCGAACCAAAACTCTCCTCTTTTTGACGCCGCGTAACGGCGTGAAGGCGCAAGGTTATGCCACCGCCCCTAGCCACCTCAAACGGGAACCGTCCCGATTACTTGCGCAGGCGTGCCAGCAACACGACATCGACGCGCTTTCCACGCTCCAAATTACGGGCGATCATCACGCCCTCCTCCTCGAATCCGAGCGACTGCGCGAGCGCCCGCGCGGCCGTGTTGTCGGGGGTGGTGGTGATCTCGATCCGCTCGAGCCGGAGCTCCTCGAAGGCCCACTCGACCACCAGGGACACCGCTGCCCTGCCGATTCCGCGCCCGCGCGCCTCGGGCACGAGCCAGTAGCCGACCTCGCCGCGCCGGTGGCGCCACGCGAGCGTGTGGAGCATCACGTGGCCGAGGAACGGGCGCTTGGAGGCGTCGGTGACCGCCATCCCGAGGAATTCGCCACGGGCGCGCAGGCCGGGCTGCCGGGCGATGAAGCGACGCACCCCGTTCTCCGTCGGGTCCTCGTCGGCGCCGATCTGCACGCCGAGTTGCGGGTCGGCGCGGAAGGCGGCCGCGAACGCGTGCGCGTCGCGGGCCCGCAGCCGGCGCAGCGCGACGCCGTCGCGCTCGAGACCATCCGGGAACGGGAGGCTGTTCGGAGCCACCGATGTATCTTCACGCACATGCGCCGAGTCCTTCTTCTCGCGGCCCTCGCCTTCGTGGGCTGCGGCGGTGACGCGCGTCAGGACGCGGACGAGCCGTCGGGCGAGTTCAAGGTCGAGGTCGTCGACGCTTCGTTCCCGCGGCTGCAGCGCATCGCCGAGAACGTCGAGCTCAAGATCAAGGTGCGCAACGGCGAGTCGGACGAGTCGCTGCGCAACGTCGCCGTGACCGTCGAGACCAAGCCGCGCGGCAACGACGCCGCGCTCGCGTTCGGTCGCAACGTCCGTGGCGCCGGGCTCTCGGACGCCGGACGGCCGATCTGGGTGCTCGACGAGGGCCCGATGGGCGGCGACGTCGTCACCGTCAACACGTGGTCGGCCGGCCAGCTGGGGCCCGGCCAGGAGAAGGAGCTCACGTGGAAGGTCGTGCCGGCCAAGGCCGGCACGTACGAGATCGCCTACAGCGTCGCCCCCGGCCTCACGGGCAAGGCCCGCGCCGCCGAGGGCAGGACCAGCGGACGCTTCACCGTCGTGATCTCCGACGAGCCCGTTCCCGCGCGCGTGCGCGGCGACGGCAAGGTCGAGCGCGGTCGAAGCCGGCTCGGGCTAGCCTACACAGCGCGTGACGTTGACGGCCTTCGGGCCCTTCGGCCCGGGCTCGGAGTCGAAGCTCACGCGCGCGCCCTCGGCCAGCGTGCGGAAGCCGTCGGAGTTGATCCCGGAATGATGGACGAAGTGGTCGGCACCCGTGTCATCTGGGGTGATGAACCCGAATCCCTTGTCGTCGTTGAACCACTTCACGGTGCCGGTAGGCAAAGCAGCGTCTCCATCGTGCGGTTGGGCTGAAGCGGCGTGAAGGTACCATGGGTGGCCGCGTCAGCGTCTGTTGACACGCTCGCAACTCACCAATCGGTCACGCCGGTCCGCTCGCACCGTGTCCCGCCCCGGCCCGCACTTGACCGTGTCGCGCTCACCGTCCCGCGCGTCGATCGTGTCCCTGCCCGACCCGGCGTTGATGTCGTCGCGCCCGCGCCCGCCCGTGAGGCGGTCGTTGCCGCTGCCCGACTCGATCTGATCGTCGCCCGACCCGCCGTCGATCCGGTCGTTCCCGGTCTCCGTGGCGATCAGGTCGTCGCCGGCGCCGCCGCCGATCCGGTCCGATCCGGGCCCGGTCGCGATCCAGTCGTCCCCGGCGCCACCCTCGATCTTGTCCAGGCCCGTGCCGCCGTCGACCTCGTCGTCGCCGTCGCCGGCCTCCACCGTGTCGTTGCCGGCGTCGGCGGACAGCGAGTCCACGCCCGCCCCACCGTCGAGCCGGTCGTTCCCGCGCCCGCCGAGCAGCACGTCGTCCCCGTCGCCGCCGCGGAGCACGTCGTCCCCGCCGGTCCGGTCGTCGTCGTCCGTGCACACGTCGGGACGCTCGGTGCCCGGTGGGCACACCCCGTCCCCGTGCAGCACGTCCCGCCCGGGACCGCCGTCGATCCGGTCGTCCTCGCCGAGGCCGAAGACGATGTCGTCGCCGCCCTTGGCGAGCACCTGATCGGCCCCCGGCGTGCCCTGCAGGAAGTCCGTGAGGTCCGTGCCCTCGATCGTCGCGGCGGACAGCGCAGCTGTGGCGGCCGCAGCCGCGATCCATCCATGCACCATCCCCAACTTAAAGGGGCCAGGCCCCTTTAAGTTGCGGTGGCGTCAATCCCCCCTAACGGTGCAGGCGGGGAGCGATGATCCGGTAGGCCTTCAGGCCGAGGCCCAGGCGCTCGCGATCCTCGCTCAGCAACGGGTCCAGGCCCGTCAATTCCTTCACGCGTTCCAGCCGGTAGGCGACCGTGTGCCGGTGGGCGTAGATCGCCGAGGCGGTCGCGTTCATGTTGCAGTTGCGCTCCAGGTACGCGGACAGCGTGCCCACCAGGTCGGTGGAGTACTGCCCGTCGTAGGCCACCAGCGGCGCGACCGTGTCCTCGTAGAAGGACCGGACCTCCTCGGGGTGGGAGGCCAGCACGCGGAACAGCAGCCGGTAGGTGCCGGTGCCGATGTCCTCGTCGATCGGGACGTCCGAGCGGCGCAGCACGTCCAGGACGAGCTCCGCCTCCTGGATCGCGCGGCCGAGGTCGCCCACGTCGGCGTAGAAGGACGACACGCCCACGGTGCCGTGACGCTGCAGCCGCGCCGCCAGACGGCGTGCCGCCGCCAGCGTCGCCGAGGCGTCGGCGCCGCCGACCGCCGGCAGCAGCGCGTACACGCGCCCTGACCCGCCGCCGCCGTCCATGTGCTGGGCCAGCGCGCCCGGATGCTCGCCCGCGATCGTCGCCACCACGTGGCGGGGACGATCCGAGGACAGCTCCGCGCACAGCGCGACCGCGCCCTTGGAAAGATCACAGCCCAGACGCGCCGCGCGTCGCAGCACCTCGTCCGGCTCGATGTCGTCACGCCCGCGCAGCTCCTCCAGGAAGGACCCGCGCAGGTTCTGCTCGACCTCCAGCCGCGCCTCCTCGACGGCGACCTCGGTCAGGCACGCCACCGCGGCGACGTGCAGGAACTCCAATGCGTCCGGAGCGGGATCGTCCTCGCCGAGCAGGAGCACGGCTCCGAGCTGCTCGTCGCCGGACACGATCGGCACCTCGGCCACGATCCCCGGCGGCACCGCCGCCGCCCGGTTGCGCGCCCGCTCACCCACGTACCGTCGCAGCGCGGGCAGCTCGGCCACTGGGCCTGACGCGGCCGCCGCGCCGAGGCGCGGGACCACGATCGCCACCACGCCGCCGGTCTCGCCGGCCGCGAGCGTCGCGACACCTTCGAGACCGTCGCCGCTGAGCACGGCGTCAACCATGCGCAGGTGGATCGCCCTGACCCGCTCCATCACGGTGGCCCCGCGGTCGTCGCGGGAGGCCTCCATCGCCACGTTCAATACGCCTCCTTCATACGCGGGGCGGCTGTGAAGCCGCCCCGCGCAAGTCCGCCGGTCTCTAGATCAGCGCCCGCTAGGACGCCGCCTGCGCGACGCCCGGGTGGGCCTGCAGGGTTTCTTCGCCGGACTCGCCAGTGCGAATCCGGTATGCCTCTTCGACGGGCAAGATGAACACCTTGCCGTCACCGATGGAGCCGGTGCGGGCGTGCTTGAGGATGGCGTCAACCACCGTCTGCACGTCACCGTTGGCCACCACGCACTCGAGCTTGACCTTCGGCCGCAGCCAGTTGGTCAGCTCGGCGCCGCGGTAGCGCTCGGTGATGCCCTTCTGCCGCCCGGAACCCTTGACCTCCGAGATCGACAGGGACGGGAACCCGAGCTCTAGGAGCTCCATCCGGATGGGCTCGAACGCCTCATGTCGGATGAACGCTTCGATCTTTTTCACGCCGGAACCTCACGGGTCGTGGCCTTCGGAGCCGCGGCACCCACCGGCGCGGCGGCCGGCGAGTAGCCCACGAGCTCCGGGGCCGGGATGAACTGCTCCGGATACCCGTACATGCCGTGCTCGGAAATGTCCAGACCCGCATCCTCTTCCTCAGCCGACACGCGGAGGCCGTAGGTCTTCTTGATCAGCCAGAAGGTGAGGAAGGAGAAGGCGAACACGAACACGAACGCGGCGACGACGCCCACGAACTGGCCCCACAGCTGTCCGAACGAGCCGGTGTAGAACAGGCCACCCTCACCGACGGCGTTCTTCTCGGCCAGACGCGGCGCCGTGAAGAGACCGCACGCGAGCGTGCCCCAGATGCCGGCGAGGCCGTGCGCGGAGAGCGCGCCCACCGGATCGTCGATCTTCTTCTCGATCGCGAGCACGCCGAAGACCACGATCACGCCGGCGATGCCGCCGATGATCGGAGCGGCCCACAGCTCCACGTAGCCCGAGGGCGCCGTGATGGCGACCAGGCCGGCGATCGCGCCGTTGCCCGCCATGCCGATGTCGATCGTCTTGGACTTCAGGTACATCGTCGCCACGGCCATCAGCACGCCGGCGGCGGCCGCGAGGTTCGTGACCATCGCGATCTCCGGGAAGCGCCCGTCGAGCGCGGTCAGGCCGGAGCCCGGGTTGAAGCCGAACCAGCCCAGCCACAGGATCAGCACGCCGAGACCGAACAGCGGCATGTTGTGGCCCGGGATGGCGCGCGGCTTGCCGTCGGCGCCGAACTTGCCCCGACGCGGGCCGAGGAGCAGGAGCACGGCGAGCGCGCCGGTCGCACCGATGAGGTGGACCACCGTCGAGCCGGCGAAGTCCTGCACCGAGAACTGCGTCGCGAGCCAGCCGCCACCGAAGATCCAGTGGGCGCCGATCGGGTAGATGAACGCCGAGAAGACGACGGCGTAGATGACGTACACGCCGAACTTCACGCGCTCGAGCGTGGTGCCCCACACGATGGCGAGCGAGACCGCGCAGAACACGAACTGGAAGAACCAGAGCGTCTCGAGCGTGATCGTGCCTTCGGCGACGTTGACGAGCGCGAAGTTCGCGCTCGCGTCGGCGCCGGCCAGGAAGAAGCCACTGGTCCCGATGATCTCGTTGCCGTTGCCGAAAGCAAAAGCGAAGCCGACGGCCCAGAAGCAGATGGCCGCGATCGAGAAGTTGACCAGGATCTTCGCGATCACCGTGCCCGCGTTCTTCCCGCGGGAGAAGCCGATCTCCAGGAAGGCGAAGCCTGCCTGCATGAACATCACGAGGATGCCGGCCACCAGCACCCAAACGGAATTGATCCCGACCTGCTCGGGCAGATTGCCCGCGTTGTACAGGTCGAGCGTCTTGCCGTCCGCCATTGCTACCGCGGGCACGGCCAGTAGTGCGAGCAGCCCGGCCCCCATACCGGTCGCCCAACGGGTCCTACGCATCGTTCCTCCTCTGTGAAACAGCATCGGGGAGCAGTCTCCGCGCTGGGGCTCAGGCCATCATTGTCCCGGTGTCGAAGATTCGTTCGCCGTTGTTCTCCCTACGGTCGATCGGGCTTGTGCGACGAGTACAGCGATGTCGTCGCGGACCTCGCCACCACCCGCCAGAGCCGCGGCCGAGCGGCAATTCGCCACCGTTTCCCGTGCGTGTGAGGCGTGCGCGAGGCGCAGCAGTTCACCCACGTCCTCGGTGGTGAGCGTGCGGGCCGGAGCGCCCGCCTCGGTCAATCCGTCCGTTAGAGCAGGAGCGTGTCGCCAGGGGCCAGGACCGCCTCGACGTCGTACACGAGCGGGTCCTCGAGCACGCCCAGCAGCGTCCCCGTGCACTCGAGCGGCTTGACCGTCCCGTCCGCGCCGCAGGGAGGGGGGTGAGGAACAAACGTTCGCTCCTGGCTAACGATTGTTCCTCACCCCCGTTGTTCGAAGCGCGGCCGTGATCGAGCACGATCGACCGGACGTGGAGCCGCTGGAAGTGACCACAACCGCTTCTCGAGATTTCCGGTGCCCGTGACTTGACGGGGGAGAGCGGCACGCCCAACGTACTTGCCACGCGGAGCTCGGAGGCGGATGTTCGCGCCGCGGGGCGGAACGCCGCTACCACGCCGGCCGCGGCCGGCACCCGTGTCCGCGGCCCTCAGGGTCCCCGCACCCGGCGCACGCTATGGCGTAGGTCGAAGTGCGCGCGCGTCGATTTGGACACGTGGACAAAGAGCCGGACCACGCTCCCGCCTACGTTAAGGGCCGCTGTCTCGATCCTGAGGAGGATTTCGCCCGAATGCCGTCACGTACCCGTACGCCGAATGTCGCCGCCGCGCAGTGGAGCCCGAACGGCGGAGCGCTTGGCGTCACGGATCTCACGCTGCCGAACGCCAACGTGTTCGGCGAGAACGTCTTCTCGATCGCCGTCCAGCGTCAGCGTCTGCCGAAGGCTCAGTTCCGCCAGCTCGAGGCGACCGTGGCCAAGGGCGAACCGCTCGAGGGCTCGCTTGCCGACGCCGTCGCGTCCGCGATGCGCGAGTGGGCGATGGAGCGCGGCGCCACGCACTACACCCACTGGTTCCAGCCGCTGACCGGCTCCACCGCCGAGAAGCACGACTCGTTCTACGGCCCGACCGGCGACGGCAACGCCATCGCCGAGTTCTCCGGCAAGGAGCTCATCCAGGGCGAGCCGGACGCGTCCTCGTTCCCGTCCGGCGGCCTGCGCTCGACGTTCGAGGCCCGGGGCTACACCGCGTGGGACCCGTCCTCGCCGGCGTTCATCCTGGAGAACCCGAACGGCGCGCTGCTGTGCATCCCGACCGCGTTCACGTCGTGGAGCGGCGAGGCGCTGGACAACAAGATCCCGCTGCTGCGCTCGATGGACGCGCTGTCACGCAGCGCCGTCCGTGCGCTGGGCCTGCTGGGCGAGACCGCCCAGCACGTCTACACCACGGTCGGTCCCGAGCAGGAGTACTTCCTGATCGACGAGCAGTACTTCTTCGAGCGCCCTGACCTGGTCATCACCGGCCGCACGCTCTTCGGCGCCAAGCCGCCCAAGGGCCAGGAGCTCGACGACCACTACTTCGGGTCGATCCCGGAGCGCGTGCTCGCGTGCATGATGGAGACCGAGAACGAGCTCGCGAAGCTCGGCGTCCCCATCAAGACCCGTCACAACGAGGTCGCGCCCGCGCAGTACGAGGTCGCCCCGATCTTCGAGAACTCGAACATCGGGTCCGACCACCAGCAGCTGACCATGCAGATCATGCAGAACGTCGCCCGCCGGTACGGGCTCGTCTGCCTGCTGCACGAGAAGCCGTTCGCCGGCATCAACGGCTCCGGCAAGCACAACAACTGGTCGATGGGCACGGACACGGGCATCAACCTGCTCGATCCGGGCGACACGCCGCACGAGAACCTGCTGTTCCTGTTCTTCTGCTCGGCCGTCATCAAGGCCGTCAACAAGCACCAGCAGCTGCTGCGCGCGTCGGTCGCCAACGCCGGTCAGGACCACCGCCTCGGCGCCAACGAGGCGCCGCCGGCGATCATCTCGATCTTCCTCGGCGCCGACCTCGAGAAGGCGTTCGACGCGATCGAGTCCGGCTCCGGTGACGCGGCGACCCCGCAGGCCTACCTCGAGATGGGCGCCTCCGTGCTCCCGCGCCTGCCGCTGGCCGGCGGCGACCGCAACCGCACCTCGCCGTTCGCCTTCACCGGCAACAAGTTCGAGTTCCGCGCGCTCGGCTCCTCGATGTCGCTCGGCATGCCGAACACGATCCTCAACACGATCGCCGCGCAGGCGATCGACACCCTCGCGGACGAGCTCGAGGCCGCCACCAACGGCGGCAGCCTCGATCGAAGAGGCCGTGCTGGCCATCGTCAAGTCGACCTACACGGCCAACAAGGCGATCGTCTTCTCCGGCGACGGCTACTCGGACGAGTGGCACGCCGAGGCCGAGACCCGCGGGCTCGCCAACCTCGCCCAGTCCCCGGATGCGCTGCCGTGGCTGATCGAGGGCTCGACGGTCGAGGCCTTCGAGGCCTACAACGTGCTGTCCGAGCGCGAGCTGCACTCCCGCTACGAGGTCGCGGTCGAGCAGTACGTCACGACGATCAACATCGAGGCCGAGACGGCCGCGTCGATCGCCCGCACGATGCTGCTTCCCGCCGCGATCCGCTGGCTGATCTCCCTCAAGGAGGTCGGCATCGAGAAGCTGACCGCCGAGACCGCCGGCCTGGTCGACGAGTTCGTCGAGACGATCTTCGCCCTCGAGTCGGTCAACGCCGACGAGAACCACCCCGAGGACGATCACGGCCTCGACGGCGCGAAGTACATCCAGGGCACGGTCATCCCGGCCATGAACGCCGTGCGCGACGTCGCCGACAAGCTCGAGAAGATCGTGCCGGACAACCTCTGGCCGCTCCCGAAGTACTCGGAGATCCTCTTCATCAAGTAGCGACTCCGTCCCGGCCCGGAAGTTCACGAAGGCCCCGCTCCGGCGGGGTCTTCGTAGTTCGCTGCCTCGCACCTCGTCCCGTCGCTGAGACGAAGCGGGAGTGACTCGACGCATGTGCGGGGAGGACCGCTCGCGGTGAACGCGCGACGGATCGTGGATCGGAGCCTGCTCGCGCTGTGGAACGCGTGCGTGGAGTTCGTCGACGACCGCGGGCATCGCGACGCCGCGCAGATCGCGTTCTTCGCGGTGCTCTCCTTCATCCCGCTCGCGATGCTGCTCGTCGGCGGCTTCGGCCTGTTCTTCGACGACGCGGAGATCCGCGAGCGGGTCGTGGTGGTGATCTTCGACAACGTGCCGCTGTCGGAGGACAGCGACCGCGAGCAGCTCGAGCGCACGGTGGGCGACGCGCTCGACAACACGGGCCGGCTCGGGCCGGTCAGCATCCTGCTGTTGATCGTCGCCGCGAGCGGCGTGATGGGCGCGCTGCGCCACGCGATCAACCAGGCGTGGGACATCCACACGCGCCCGCCGATCATCCGCCGCAAGCTCCTGGACCTGTCGCTCGTGCTCGGCTCGGCCACGCTCATCGTGTTCAGCCTCTCGATCAGCGCGACGCGCGAGGCGGCAGACGATCTGGGCGAGGAAGGCTGGGCGGTCGACCTGTTCGGCGACGTGCTGCCGTTCGTGTTCACGGTCGGCGTCGTGCTGTTCCTGTACCGCGTGCTCCCGAGTCCGCGCCCGCGGACCCGAGAGATCTGGCCGGGCGCCGTGGTCGCCGCGGCGCTCATCAGCATCACGCGCGGCGCGCTGGAGATCTACTTCGAGTACCTGAGCGACTTCGGCGCGCTGTACGGCTCGCTCGGCGCGCTGATGGCGCTGTTCATCTTCGTCTACGCGGTCTCGCTGATCCTCGTGTTCGGGGCCGAGTACGCGTCGGAGTGGTCGCGCCTGCCCGAGGACGATGTCCGACGTGCGTCGAGAGGTGCGAAACAAGGCCTCAAGGATCCGGGAGCTGCTGCCGAAGAAGTGAGTGAGCCCACTCAACCCCCCTCGGGCTCACCTCCCCTCAATAACCCCGGCATTCCGGCCCCGTTCTCTCCCGAGCGGGGCCGGACGCCGTTAATCGACCAATCCGCGCTTGGCCGCCCAGTGCGAGACCTCGTGCCGGGAGGTGAGCTGGAGCTTGCGCAGGACGTTGCCGACGTGGGTCTCGACCGTGCGGTCGCTGATCCCGAGCCGTTGCGCGATCCGCTTGTACGCGTAGCCGCGCGCGAGATGGTGCAGCACCTCGCGCTCGCGCGGCGTCAACGACTCCAGCTCGCTCTTCTCCGGCGCGGGGGCGGAGAACGCCTGCAGGACGAAGGCCGCGAGCCGGGGCGAGAAGCACGCCTCGCCGGCGGCGACGGTCTGGATCGCGTCGAGCAGCTCGGACGTGTCGATCGTCTTGGTCACGTAGCCGAGCGCGCCCGCGCGGATCATCGGCACGACGTCCTCGGCCGCGTCGGAGACGCTCAGCGCCAGCACCTTCGGCGCGGTGTCGTCGCGGGGCAGCGCCTCGAGCACGGCAACGCCGCCGCCGTCGGGCAGGTGCACGTCGAGCAGGACCACGTCGGGATGCGTCTCCGCGATCACGGCCAGCGCCTCGCTCGGCGTCGCCGCCTCGCCGACGACCTCGTGGTGCTGCGCGAGCTCGGCCTTCACGCCGGCGCGGAACAGGTGGTGGTCATCGACGACGACGAGCTTCATCCCGTCACCCCGATCCGCAGCGCCACCTCGGTGCCCTCACCGGGCACCGAGTCGATCTCCGCGCTCCCGCCGACCGCCTGCATGCGGCCGATGATCGAGTCGCGCACGCCGCGGCGCTCCGTCGGCACCTTCGTCAGATCGAAGCCCGGGCCCTCGTCGCGCACGAACACCTCCGCGCCGTCGGGCGAGGCCTGGGCGAACACGAAGATCGGCGAGCCCGCATGGGTGGCGGCGTTGCGCAGCGCTTCGCGCGCCGCGGCCGCCAGCGCCTCGGTCTCGCGGTCGAGCACCCGCTCGCCCAGAATCGTCAACTCCACCGTCGCATCATGATCGTCCTCCACTTCGGCGACCGCCTTGCGCAGCGCGGCGCCCAGGGTCTCCGTGCCCAGCTCGACCTCGCCCGCCATCCAGGCGCGCAGCTCGTGCTCCTGCCGGCGCGCGAGCCGCTGCACCGCGGCCGGGTCGTGCGCCTGGCGCTGGACGAGCGCGAGGGTCTGCAACACGGAATCGTGCAAGTGGGCGGCGACGCGGCGGCGCTCGTCCTCACGCGCGGTGGTCAAACGCGCGCGGTCCGAGCGGGCCAACCCCGCGATGAGGAGGGGCACGGCGATGATGGCCGCCGCGCCGCCGCCCAGCACGAGCAGCAGGGCCAGGGACAAGAGGCCCCCGCTGCCACTGGCACCGATGTAGCCGAGCCCGAGGATGAGAGCCAGGCCCACCAGTGCAAGTCCGCCGAGCGCCCGCCAGGGCGCCGGCATAGGTGTGTCCGCCGTGCCCGTGAGCCGCTGCCACGGCGTGAGGCCACGCTGCGCGAGCCCGAAGCGGGTGCGCAGGTCGTCGGCGATCAAGATCAGGCCGCCCAGCGCCGCGAGCGCGATGATCGCGAGCGGCATCAGGGCGAAGACGAGCTCCGGCAGCGCCCAGAGGACGCGGCCGTCGGCGAAGTAGCCGAAGAAGACGATGAGCACGAACGGCACCGCGGCGATGGCCGCGCCGACGAGCAGCACGGGCTGGCGGCGGATCCGCGTCAGCGCGCGCGGGACGAGCACGAACAGCGCGAACACGGTGCCCGCGCCGAGCAGCGCGAGCGGCAGCGTGTCGCCGCCGTCGCCGAGCGCGACGGCCAGCGCGGCCACGAGCAGCGCGCCCGCGACGGCGGTGATGCGCCCGGCAGGATCGGAGAGCACGTTCATCGGTTGCGCTTCTTCTTCGGCTTCGTCGTCTTCGCCTTCGTCTCGGGTTCCGGCCGCGCGCACGGGCCGGCCATGAAGCGGTCCACGCGCGCCTTGTCCACGTCCTGCTCCGCGCGGCGCACGCGCCACTCGCTCAGCAGCAGGTCGGCCTCGGCACTCGGGAGCCCGGTGGTGTCGGGACGTTCCTCGGGATAGACCTCGTAGCCCGGCCAGTCCGGGTTCTCACGCGGGCTCACGCCGGCCGGGTAGTCACGGACGACCAGTTCGCCGCCCATCGTCGTGTAGTCGATGTCGAGTGTCGGCGCGGGCGCCGACGTGTCGGTGGGCGAGGTGAAGGTCGGGTCGCGACGGCCGGCCGCTTCCTCGTCGGTCACGGCGCCGTACTGGCCGAAGAGGATCGGCGTCGGCGAGGAGAGGTTGCCTTCCCCGAGCAGCGCGGTGCCGACGCGCAGCACCATCGGCGGCTGATGCTGCGTGACGCGCACGTGCACACAACGGTCGTGCGGGAGCGCGACGAGCGTGCGGCGCACCCCCGCCTTGATCCGCAGCGGGACCGTCTCGTTCGGCAGCGCGGTGTTGCGCAGGTCGAGCGTCAACGTGTTGAGGCCGCTCGTGTAGTCCCGCAGCTCCGCGGAGTCCTTGGGCGCGACGGTGACCGCCTGCGTGGTCGGCTCCACGCGCACCCCGCCGACGGCGAGCGCCGCACTCGGCAGCACGAGCGCGCCGATCGGCAGCAACGCCCACGCCGGGCCGAGCTTGGCCCAGCCCGCGAGCGTGCCGACGAGGATCGCGCCGGCGAGCGCGACGATCACCCAGCCGAAGCCGAACACCGTCGCGACGGCGCCCGCGCCCGCGAGGGTCGCGAGGCCGATCAGCGCACCGCAGGCCTGGGCCAGCAGCACGATGCCGCGCTGTCCGCGGCCGTCCTCGCTCTCGGCCGGGAAGATCAGCCACGCGGCGACGTACACGAGCACGCCGAGGCCGAGCAGGACGCTGCCGAGCGCGAACCACAGCCGCACGGTGCCCGCGGGGACCTCCCAGCGGCGCGCCAGGCCGGCGCACACGCCGCCGAGCCAGCGGCCGGCGCGGGGGCGGATGATCGGGGTGGGAAGTCCTTCGTCCATCGCGAAGCATTGTCGGACGCGGACACGGCGTTCACCAGTCGTGATGGCCCGGACGCCCCCTCCGGGATCTCCCTGAGATCCGCCGCCGACGGCAGCCGTATCTCCCGGTGCACATGGACCGTGTGTGATCACCGGCGCCGCGGGCGCCGACGACGGCGGGCGCGTGAGCGCGGCGGATCAGCTCCGCGCGCGCTTCGACGCGCCGGACGCGCTCGGGTACGGGATCGAGGAGGAGCTGTTCCTCGTCGACGGGGAGACGTTCGACGCGCTCCCCAAGGCGCGGGAGGTGCACGAGCGCACGAACGAGCGATCCGCGCTTCAAGCTCGAGCTGATGGCGGCGCAGCTGGAGATCGTCACGCCGCCGTGCGCGGAGCTCGAGACGGCGGTGGCGGCGCTCGCGCAGGCCCGGCGCGACCTCGCCGCGGCCGCGGAGCCGATCGGGCGCCTGTTGAGCGCGGGCGCGCACCCGACCGCCGCCGCAGCTGCAGGCGCTCACCGACGACCCGCGCTACCAGCACACGCTCGACGACTACGGCGAGCGCGCCCGGCGCCAGCTCGTCTCCGGCCTGCACCTGCACATCTCGCTCGGCGGCGCGGACCGCACGCTCGCCGTCTACAACGCGCTGCGCTCGCATCTGCCCGAGCTCGCCGCGTTGGCCGCCAACGCGCCGTTCCACGACAACCGCGACACCGGGCTGGCCTCGATCCGCCCGGTCATCGCCGTCAACCTCCGCCGTCAAGGCGTTCCGCCGGCGATCCCGAGCTGGGAGTGGTTCGCGCACGCGCTCGAGTGGGGCGCCGCCTCCGACACCGTCCCCGACACGCGCCGCTGGTGGTTCGAGCTGCGCCTGCACGCCACCTACGGGACGCTGGAGATGCGCGTGCCGGACGCGCAGGCGTCCGTCGCCGACGTGCACGGCGTGGCCGCGTTCGCGTTCGGGCTGGTGGAGGCGCTGGCCGCTCGCTTCGACGCGGGTGAGCCGCTGCCCGTGCACGACACGTGGCGGATCGACGAGAACCGCTGGTCGGCGATGCGCGACGGCGTGGGCGGCACGCTCGCGGACCTCGACACCGGCGAGCGCGTGCCGACGCGGGAGCTGCTGCGCTCCCGCGTCCCCGACCTGCACCCGGAGACCGAGCGGCTGATCGAGGCCAACGGCGCCATCCGCACCCGGCAGGTCGGGCTGGATGGCGCCGCCGCGTACCTCGCGGATCAGTTCTTGTCGTGACCGAACCAGTCGTTCACGCGCAGCCACGCCTGGGCGGCGGCCTGCGCGTTGAACCGGGCGGGGTTCGTGTCGTTGAAGAACGCGTGCTGGGCCTCGGTGAACGTGAGGATCTCGTAGTCCACGCGGGCGGCCTCGAGCGCCGCACGCGCCGCCTCCCGGGTGGCGTTCACGCGGTCGTCGACGCCGGCGAACACGCCGAGCACGTCGGCCTTGATGCCGCGCACGTCGCCGCCGGTCGGGAACGGGCCGTAGAACGGCGCCGCCGCTGACAGGCGCTTCTCCTTGGCGACGAGCAGGCGCCAGATCATGCCGCCGCCGAAGCAGAAGCCGATCGCCGACAGCGGCGCGTGGCGACCGACGCGCTTGGCGATCTCGGTCAGCGCCGCCTTCATGTCCTCGTCGAAGCGCTCCGGGTTCGTGGCCGAGATCTGCGACAGCTTGGCCATCAGCGCGGCCTCGTCCGGGAACGCGCCCGTGCCGCCCTCTTCGGAGAGCAGGTCGAGCGCCAGCGCGCTGAACCCGTTGGCGGCGAAGCGGCCGGCCACGTTCGCGATGTGCGGCGTGAGCCCGCGGTTCTCGTGGATCACGAGCACGCCGCCCTTGACCTTCTGCGTCGCCGCCGGCGCCCAGGCGCCCATCAGGGTCCCGCGCGGGCCCGGGAACGTGATCGCCTGCGTCGCGGCCGGCGCCCACGCCGTCACCGCGCGGTCCGGATGGCCGTGCCCGTGGCCGTGGCCGTGGCCGTGTTTGTCGCCGCCGCTGTTCTTCCCGCGCGTGCGCGCCTCGGCCTCCGCCGCGATCATGCCCGCCGCCGTCGTCGCGCCGACCCCCAGCAACGCCAATCGCCGCAACGCCTCGCGACGGTTGATGATCCCGTCGACATGGTCCTCGGCGATCTCTTCCGCGAGATACCGCTCCAGCTCAGTCATCCGACCCTCCCAGGAAACGTTGACCAACCTCGATGGAGGTTGCCAGATGGGATACGTATGAGAACGCCGTTTGGACGCGCCAACCTAAAGGTGCCAGGCACCTTTATCTTCGGCGGGTGGACGCGATCGCGATTTCCGGCCTCGTCAAGACGTTCGGATCGTCACGCGCGCTTGACGAGCTGGAGCTGAACGTGGCCGCGGGCGAGGTGCACGGATTCCTCGGACCGAACGGTTCGGGGAAGTCGACGACGATCCGCGTGCTGCTCGGGCTGTTGCGCGCCGACGCGGGGCGGGTGACGCTGCTCGGCGGCGATCCGTGGCGCGACGCGACCGCGCTGCACCGGCGGCTGGCGTATGTCCCGGGCGACGTGACGCTGTGGCCCAATCTGAGCGGCGGCGAGGTGATCGACCTGCTCGGCCGGCTGCGCGGCGGCCTGGACGAGCAGCGCCGAGCGGAGCTGCTGGAGCGCTTCGAGCTCGACCCGACGAAGAAGGGCCGCGCCTACTCCAAGGGCAACCGGCAGAAGGTCGCGCTGGTCGCCGCGTTCGCGTCCGACGCCGAGCTGCTGATCCTCGACGAGCCGACGTCCGGGCTGGACCCGCTGATGGAGGAGGTGTTCCGCGCGTGCGTGAGCGACGAGCGCGCGCAGGGCCGCACCGTGCTGCTCTCCAGCCACATCCTGTCCGAGGTCGAGGCGCTCTGCGACCGCGTGACGATCATCCGCGCCGGGCGGACGGTCGAGACCGGGTCGCTGGCCGAGCTGCGCCACCTCACGCGGATCACGATCGAGGCGGAGACGCCGGACGGCCCGGTGCACGAGCAGGTCGAGCCGAGCGAGCTGCCGGCCACGCTCGAGCGCCTCGCGCGCGCGGGCGTCACGAACCTCGTCGCCCACCCGCCCACGCTCGAAGAGCTGTTCCTGAGGCACTATGGCGGGGCTGGCTGAACTCTTCCGCCTCGCGCTCCGGCGCGACCGGATCATGCTTCCGGCCTGGGTCCTGGGGCTCGGACTGGCCGTGCTCGTCACCGCATCCTCCTACGCGGACCTCTACAAGGACCCGGCCTCGCGGCGCGAGGTCGTGACCACGCTCGGCGAGACGCCCGCCACGCTCGCCCTCTACGGCCGCATCTACGCGGACTCGATCGGCGGGCTCGTGGGCTGGCGGCTCGGTGGGATCGCGCTCGCGCTCGCCGGCCTGATGACGATCCTGCTCGTCACGCGCCACACCCGCGCGGAGGAGGAGAGCGGGCGCGCCGAGCTCGTCGGGGCGGGCGCCGTGAGCCGCTTCGCGCCGCTCGCCGCCGCGCTCTGCGTCGCCGCCCTCGCCAGCGTCGCCCTCGGCGTGGTCGTCGCGCTCGCCGTGCTCGTGACCGGCGGCGATGATGGGACGGCCGCCGCGCTCGCCGACGGCGCGATGCTCGTCGCCGCGCCCACCAGCGGCGGCGACGGGCTCGACGCGGCCGGTGCGCTCGCGCTGGGCGCGACGTTCGCGGCCGTCGGGCTCGTGTTCGCGGGCGTCGCCGCCGTCACCGCGCAGGTCGCCGACACCGCGCGCGGCGCGAACGGGCTCGCGGTCGCCGTCCTCGGCGCGTCGTTCGCGCTGCGCGCGATCGGGGACGCCGGGCCGCACTGGCTGTCGTGGCTGTCGCCGCTGGGCTGGGGCCAGCAGGTGCGCGCGCTGGCCGAGAACCGCTGGCCGGTGTTGCTCCTGCTGCTCGCGGCCGCCGCCGCGCTCACCGCCGCCGCGATCGCGCTGTTCGCCCGTCGCGACCTCGGCGCCGGCCTCATCCCGCCGCGTCCCGGCCCGCCCCGCGGTGTGCCACGGCTCGCGTGGCGCCTCCAACGCGGCGCCCTGCTCGGCTGGGCGGCCGGGTTCGCGATCCTCGGCGCCGCGTTCGGGAGCATCGCGCAGGACATCGGCGACGTGATCGGCGACAGCGCCGACGTCAAGGACGCGCTGCAGCAGCTCGGCGGGCAGGCGAGCCTCGTCGACGCCTACCTCGCGGCCACGTTCCAGATCCTCGCGCTGATCGCCGCCGCCTACGCCATCCAGGCCACGCTGCGCCTGCGCGCCGAGGAGACGAGCGGGCGCGCCGAACCGCTCCTGGCCACGGCCCTCAGCCGCACGCGCTGGGCGCTCAGCCACGCCACGATCGCGTTCGGCGGCACCGCGCTCCTGCTCGCCGCCGCGGGCCTCGCGGCGGGACTCGGCCACGCCGCCCAGACGGGCGACGCCGGCCAGATCCCGCGCCTGCTCGGCGCCGCGCTGCTGCAGGCCCCCGCCGCGTGGGTGCTCGCGGGCCTGACGCTCGCGCTGTTCGGCGCGCTCCCGCGCGGCACCGCCGCCGCCTGGGCCGCGCTCGCGGTCGCGCTCGCCCTGGTCGAGCTCGGCCCGCTCGCCGACCTCCCGCAGGCGCTCGTGGACGTCAGCCCGTTCGCGCACTCCCCGCAACTGCCCGGCGGCTCGCTCGACGCGGCACCGCTCGCGCTGACCGCGCTCGCCGCAGCGCTCGCGGCGGCCGGCCTCGCCGCGCTCCGCCGCCGCGACCTCGCGACCTGACGGTGAGCTGGGTTGAGCCGCCTCAGGCGGCTCAACCCAGCCAGTAGATGACTCGGCGCCTCCGAAGACCGGCGAGATTCGTGAACGTCGCGACCTCGCGGCGTCCTGACCCCCCGCCCGGCGGGTATCGCACCAACCTTGCCAAACTTGTGTCAAGGTTGCGCTAGCCTGTGGTGCAATGCGCGATTTCCTTGCCGCCACACGTGACCGCGTCGTCGTCTTCGACGGCGGCATGGGCGCCACGCTCGAGCAGTTCGACCTCTCCCTCGAAGACGACTACAAGCTCCCCGGCCGCTGCCACGAGGCGCTGATCCTCAACCGGCCGGACGTCATCGAGGGCGTGCACACGTCGATGATCGAAGCCGGCGCCGAGGTCGTGGAGACCGACACGTTCCAGGCTTCCCGCCTCAAGCTCGAGGAGTGGGGGCTCGCGGAGTACACGCGCGAGATCAACGTCAAGGCCGCGCAGATCGCGCGCAAGGCCGTCGGCGAGCACAACTTCGTCGCCGGCTCGATCGGCCCGACCGGGTTCCTGCCCGCGTCCGAGGAGCCGAGCCTCGGGCAGATCCGCTTCCGTGAGCTCGTCGCGATCTTCAAGGAGCAGTCCGAGGGGCTGCTCGAAGGCGGCGTGGACCTGCTGATCGTGGAGACCGCGCAGGACATCCTCGAGGTCAAGGCCGCGATCTTCGGCATGCGCGAGGCGTTCAAGACCGCCGGCCGCAGCGTGCCGATCCAGGCCTCCGTCTCCCTGCTCCCCAACGGCGGCAAGATGCTGCTGGGCACGGACATCTCCGCCGCGCTGGCGACGCTGGAGGCGCTGAAGGTCGACGTCATCGGCCTCAACTGCTCCACCGGCCCCGAGGACATGCGCGACGCGATCCGCTTCCTCGGCGAGTTCTCGCCGGTGCCGATCCACTGCATCCCGAACGCCGGCATCCCCCATCAGGGCCCGGACGGCGAGACGATCTTCCCCGAGCAGCCCGGTCCGCTGGCCGAGGCGCTGGGCGACTTCGTCGAGCGCTACGGCGTCGGCATCGTCGGCGGCTGCTGCGGCACGACGCCCGCGCACATCGCGGCGATCAAGGAGCGTTGCGGCTCGCACTCGATCAGCGCGCGCCCGGCCCCGCGCCCGCCGCACGTGTCGAGCATGATCGCCGCGGCGCCGCTCGTGCAGGAGCCCGCTCCGACGATCGTCGGCGAGCGCGTGAACTCGCAGGGCTCGCGCAAGGCCAAGGAGATGCTCCTCGCCGACGACTACGACGGCCTGCTGCAGGTCGCCGAGGATCAGGTCGAAGGCGGCGCGCACGTGCTCGACCTGTGCGTCGCGCTCACCGAGCGCCAGGACGAGGACGAGCAGATGCGGCTCGTGGCGAAGAAGGTCTCGCTCACGCAGCCCGCGCCGATCCAGGTGGACTCCACCGAGCCCGACGTGATCGCCACCGCGCTGGACCAGATCCCGGGCCGCGCGATCGTCAACTCGGTCAACCTCGAGGCCGGCGAGGACAAGCTCAACGTCGTCACGCCGATCGCGATGGCGCACGGCGCCGCGCTGATCGCGCTGACCATCGACGAAGTCGGCATGGCGAAGACGCGCGAGCGCAAGCTCGAGATCGCGCAGCGCATCACCGACCTCGTCTGCGACCAGCACGGGATGGACCCCGAGCTGCTGATCTTCGACGCGCTCACGTTCACGCTCACCACCGGCGACGACGAGTGGAAGCCGTCCGCGGTCGAGACGATCGAGGGCATCCGGCTGATCAAGGAGAAGATCCCGGGCGTGAAGACGTCGCTGGGCGTCTCCAACGTGTCGTTCGGCATCGGCCTCCCCGCGCGCTCGGTGCTCAACAGCGTCTTCCTCTCGCACTGCGTGGAAGCCGGGCTCGACCTGGCGATGGTCAACCCGAACCACATCACGCCCTACAGCGAGATCCCGCAGGTCGAGCGCGACCTGGCCGACGACCTCGTCTTCAACCGCCGTGAGGACGCGCTGGAGCGCTTCATCGCGCACTTCGAGTCCAAGGGCCCGGAGAGCGAGGCCGACAAGGCCGACCCGACCGCCGAGATGGAGCCGGAGGACGCGCTGCACTGGCACATCCTGCGGCGCAAGAAGGACGGCGTGGAGGCGCAGATCGACCTCGCCGTCGAGAAGCTCGGCGCCGTCCCGGTGCTCAACGACGTGCTGCTGCCGGCCATGAAGGAAGTGGGCGACAAGTTCGGCGCGGGTGAGCTGATCCTGCCGTTCGTGCTCCAGAGCGCCGAGGTCATGAAGCGCGCCGTCGCGCAGCTCGAGCAGTACCTCGACAAGCTCGAGGGCTACACCAAGGGCACGGTCGTCTTGGCCACCGTCTTCGGCGACGTGCACGACATCGGCAAGTCGCTGGTGAACACCATCCTCACCAACAACGGCTACACGGTCGTGGACCTCGGCAAGCAGGTGCCGATCCAGACCATCCTCGACGCGGCCAAGGAGCACAACGCGACGGCCATCGGCCTGTCCGCGCTGCTCGTCTCCACCTCCAAGCAGATGCCGCTCGCGATCCAGGAGCTGCACCAGCAGGGCCTCGAGTACCCCGTCCTGCTCGGCGGCGCCGCGATCAACCGCAAGTTCGCGCTGCGCGCCATGTACCCGAACGGCAAGGAGGACGACACGGTCTACGGCCCGGGCGTCTTCTACTGCCAGGACGCGTTCGACGGGCTGTCGGTGATGGACCGCCTGATCGATCCCGAGAAGAAGCCGGCGCTGGTCGAGGACGTGTTCGCCGCGGGCGTCAAGCTGCGCGAGACGGGCGAGGAAGAGGAAGTGCTGGACACCACGGACGACACCGTGCGCTCCACCGTCCGCACCGACGTCCCGGTCCCGACGCCGCCGTTCTGGGGCGTGCGCGAGATCGAGGTCGACCGCGAGGAGCTCTACACCCACCTGGACACGCACGTGCTGTTCAAGCTCCACTGGGGCGGGCGCGGCGTGAAGGGCGAGGAGTGGAAGAAGCTGCTCGCCGAGGACTTCCGCCCGCGCCTGGAGCGCATGTGGGCCGAGGCGGACTACCTGCATCCCCGCGCGCTGCTCGGCTACTTCCCGTGCTACTCCGAGGGCAACGACATCGTCGTGCTGGACCCGGAGGATCGCGAGACCGTCCTCACGCGCTTCACGTGCCCGCGCCAGCCCAAGGGCGACCGCCTGTGCCTCGCCGACTTCTACCGCCCGAAGGACTCGGGCGAGCTGGACGTCGTCGCCGTGCAGACCGTGACCGTGGGCGACGAGGTCACCGAGCTGATGGCCAAGCTCGAGCAGGAGGGCGAGTTCGCCGAGCAGCTGTTCACGCACGGCCTCGGCGTGCAGACCGCCGAGGGCCTGGCCGAGTGGCTGCACTGGCGCGTGCGCAACGACCTCGGGATCGACGTCCGCCAGGGCCGCCGCTACTCGTGGGGCTACCCGGCGGTGCCGGACCAGTCCGAGCACCTGAAGGTCGAGAAGCTCCTCGACCTCTCGCAGATCGGCATGGCGATCTCCGACGGCTACGCGCCGATCCCGGAGCAGTCGACGCTGGCGCTCGTCGCGCACCACCCGCAGGCGGGCTACTACGGCATGCGCAACGGGCGCCTGCTGGTCGACGGCTCGCCCGACGACGTGGTCCGCGGCACGCCGCGCGACCCGTCGACGTTCGCGGACGAAGAAGTCCTGGCGAACTAGACGAACTCGATGCCGTGGCGCTGCGCGAGCGCCACGACCGCGGCGGGGTCTGGCGTTTCCAGCTCCGCCGCCGCCCGGACGAACGCCTCCATCTCCGCGCCGGGCGAGAGACGACGTAGGCGAGCGCCTCTTCCTCGGTCTCGTTGCGGACGGTGTGCGCGACGCCGCCCGGGATGTGGACGACGTCGCCCGGGCCCGAGCGTGGATCCGCTCGTCCCCGAGGTAGATGGTGAACTCGCCGCGCTCGCCGCGGTAGAGCTCGTCCGCCGCGATGCCGGTGCAGGCCGGGCGGGCCGCCGCCCGCCGGCATGCGCACCTCGACGGCGAGCAGCGCCTCGCTGGTCACCTGGAACGTGAGCTCGTCGGCTCCGACTGCGATATGTCTGTCCATGCGCGGCTAAATTAGACAGTCGAACTGTCTATGTCGGTACGGTTGCCCGCCACGTCCGCGCGTGAAGCGCCCGAGAACCTCGCCATCCTGCTGCGCGAGCCGTTCCGCGCGATGTCGGACGAGGTCTACGAGCGGTTGGCGGCCCGCGGCCACGGCGAGGTGCGGGCCGCGCACGGCACCGTGTTCCAGTACCTCGACGACGACGGCACGCGCGTCGTCGAGCTCGCCCAGCGCGCGCAGATGACCAAGCAGTCGATGGCGGCGCTCGTCGAGCACCTGGAGGCCCGCGGCTACGTCGAGCGGATCACCGACCCCACGGACGGCCGGGCCAAGCTCGTCCGGGCGACGGAGCGCGGCCGCGAGGTGTTCGCGATCGTGCGCGAGCTCGTGGCCGAGATCGACGCGCGGCTCGTCGCCCGGCTCGGCGCGGCGAAGCTGGCGCAGCTGCGTACGCTCCTGCAGGAACTCGACGAGGGGTTGAAGCGATGACGAACGCGCTCGCGATCGACGGAGGCGGTATCCGCGGGTTCATCCCGGCGCTTGTCCTGGCCGAGATGGAACGACGGACGGGCCGCCCCATCGCGTCCTTGTTCGACCTGATCGCCGGCACCTCGACGGGCGGCATCCTCGCCTGCGCCCTCACCATGCCTGACCCGCTGTCCGCGGAGGAAGCCGCCGGCTTCTACGAGCAGGACGGCCCGAAGATCTTCAACAAGCGGACGCTGAAGGCGATCACGTCGGCCGGCGGCCTGATCGACGAGCGCTACGACACCGCGGGCATCGCCGGCGTGCTGCGGCGCCGGTTCGGCGACACGCGCCTGGGCGCAGCCACCACCCGTGTGCTCGTGACCGTGTACGACATCGAAGCCCGCGAGCCGCTCGTGCTGCACTCGGACACCGACCCGGACGTGACGATGGCCGACGCCGCGCAGGCCTCGTCCGCGGCACCGACGTACTTCGAACCCGTCCAGGTCGGCAATCGCACGCTGATCGACGGCGGCATGTTCGCCACCAACCCCGCGGTCTACGCCTGGGTGGACACCGACGAGCCGCCCGACCTGCTGCTCGCGCTCGGGACCGGCCGCCAGACCCGCCCGTTGCCGTTCGAGGACGTCAAGGGCTGGGGCAAGATCGAATGGGGCAAGCCGCTGGTCGACATCGTCTCCGACGGCTCGGCCAGCGCCGCCGACGCCTACCTCAGCAAGCTCGCCGGCGACCGCTACGTGCGCCTGCAGACGAAGCTGCGCCAGGAGCGACGACCTCGACGACGCGAGCACGCCAACCTCGCGCCCTGCGCCGGAGGCCGAGGACCTGATCGCCGACCAGAGCGCGCTGATCGACCGCGTCTGCGAGCGGCTCGTCGCTTGAGTCAGGCGCTCCCGCCGATCGTCGCCCCGGACCTCGACGTCCTCTTCGTCGGCATCAACCCCGGCCTGCGCTCGGCGGAAGTGGGGCACAACTTCGCGCGGCCCGGCAACCGGTTCTGGGGCGCGCTGCACGCGTCCGGCTTCACGCCGCGGCTGCTCAAGCCCGAGGAGGACGTGACGCTCCCGGAGTACGGGCTCGGGATCACCAACATCGCGGCCCGGCCGACACGGGCGGCGTCCGAGCTGAGCCCCGAGGAGCTGCGTGCGGGTGCGGCGGCGCTCGAGCGGCTCGTGGCCGAGCTGCAGCCGCGGCTCGTCGCGATCGTCGGCGTCACCGCCTACCGCACCGCGTTCGGGCGCCGCGACGCGCAAGCTCGGCCTGCAGGCGGAGACGATCGGCGGCCGCCCCGTCTGGATCCTCCCGAACACGAGCGGCCTCAACGCGCACCACACGCCCGCGGACTTCGCGCGCCTGTTCGCCGAGGCCCGGGCCTTCACGAAGCAGTCCCGCGAGTCGAGCCTCCCGCGCTAGCAGGGGCGGGTGGGGTCGCAAAGCTGCCTGTGAGGCAGTTTTCCGACCGCACCTTGCCGCGGCAAGGCTCATGACCCGAACCGCGCGGCTTCTAACGGTGGCGAGGAGGAGAAGGTCCGCGCGACGATCGCAGCCGGGCACGGGCTCTCGACCGCGCACTCGTCGCGGCGTGCGCCTCATGACCAACCGCGCAGCGCGCTGATGCGTAACGCCCCGGGCCGCTGGCTCATCGACTGACGTAGTGCGCGGCGATCGCCTCCGACGTGACCGGGATGACCTGGACGACGTCCACGGCCACGCCGTCCGGGTCGCGGGTGATGAAGTGGCGCTGGCCCCAGTCCTCGCTGCGCAGCGGTCAGCTCCAGCGGCAGCCCGAGCGCGACCGCCCGCTCGTGGACGGCGTCGACGTCGTCCACCTCGACGGTGACGAGCAACCCGGTGGGCGTCGCCCCGCGGAACCGCTCCGGGACCGAGTCGTGGTCGCGGGCGACGAAGCCCATCTGGCCGGTCAGCTGCACGAACCAGTCGGCCTCGAACACGGCCTCCAGGTCGAGCAGGTCGGCGTAGAAGCGCGCGGACGCAGCGGGACGATCGGTCATCAGGACCGGATAGAGCGCGGTGACGGTCATGCCGTCTCCTTTATTCGTAGGTGAGCAGGACTTCGGTGAGCGCCGCTTCGGGCGCGACGTCAGGCGGTGCGGTGAGATAGCGCTCGCGGACGAGCGCGCCCGGCCGCCGGCCGCGCTCCTCGGCGTGCGCGAGCAGCGCGAAGTAGGCGAGCGGGAGCTCGGCGTAGCGCCCGCGGTGCGTGGCGACCGCCGCGCGCGCCGCGGGCAGCTCCAGCCCTGGCCCCGGCACGCCGACGAAGAACTCGATCTCGCCGTCCAGCTCCAGCGGGTACAGGCCCGTGACCGGCCCGTCGGGCAGCTCGGCGATCAGGGCGGCCGCCGCGGCGTCGAGCTCGCTCGCGTCGCAGCGCCCGTGCAATCCCGTCAGCGTCAGCGCGGGCTCCGAACGCTCGACCACGTCGTACGGGATCAGCTCCTCGGACCCGATCAGCCGATCCAGCGACCGCAGCGCCTGTTGCGCACGCTCCAGCTCGGCCACGAGCCGTCCGCGCTGGCGCTGGAGCAGCGGCCCGACGCTCTCGGCCACGAGCAGCGCGTGGATGTCCGCCAGCGGCACGCCCAGGGACCGCAGCAGCCCGATCGTGATCGCGCTGCGCGCCTGCCCGCGGTGGTAGTAGCGGTAGCCGCTGTCCGGGTCCACGTAGGCCGGCGCGAGCAGCCCGAGCTCGTCGTAGTCACGCAGCTGGCGCGGGCTGAGCCGCACCCGCTGGGCGAACGTGCCGATCCCGATCAGATCCTGCGGACGAGCCATGCCCGCATTCTCGGCCCTCCCTCAAGGGGAAGGTCAAATCTCAAGGGGCCTGGCCCCTTTAGTTCAGGCTTCGGCGGGTTCGGGCGTGCGAGGGGGCGAGAGGCGGACGGGCGCGCTGTGCATCGCGCGCAGGCGCACCTCGCGCCAGGACAGGCCCTCCTTGACCAGCGCCGGCCCGCCCATGACGACCGCGCACGCGACCTCGACGGCCTGCAGGATGATCCCGTAGCCCAGCGCCTGGGCCGGCGCCACGCCGTACGCGCCGACCAGCACGGCCATGCACGCGGCCTGGAAGACGCCCACGTTGGACGGCGTGACCGGCAGCACCGCGGTGACGTTGACGGCGAACAGGATCGCCGCGGCGGCGCCGAGGTCGGCCTTGTGCTCGAGCCCCAGCGCGACGAGCAGCACGTAGCAGGAGATCCACTGCAGCGCCCAGGCGCCGAGCTGCATCGTGATCGCCACGAAGCCTTCGCGCGGGCGCTTGAACACGACGAGGCCGGAGCGCACCCGCGCCACCGCGTCGCGCCCTTGCGCGACCCAGCGGGACCGGGCCGGCCGGCCGGAGCGGATCAACGCCGGGGCCACCAGCACCACGACCAGCAGCCCGATCGGCGCCAGCGCGTACCAGAGCAGCGCCTGTTGCTTGCCCGCGAAGAGCCCGATGGTGATGAACATCACGGCGCCGAGGATCACCAACGCGAACACGTTGATCAGCGTCTGGGACACGATCGTGCCCAGCACGACGGGCAATCGGTCGCGCGCCCGGCCCAATCGGCGGGCCACGATCAGCGCGCGCGAGGGCTCGCCCAGGCGGGCCGGCAGCGTGGCGGACATCAGCACGCCGATCGTCGTCCCCTGGACGGCGTCGGCGAGCTTCGGCCGAGCGCCGGGCAACGCCGCTTTCAAGATCGCGTGCCAGGAGACCGCGCGCAACAGCATCGAAGCGCACATCAGCGCCAGGCCGAACAGCACCCAGGGCGGACTCGAGCGCACGAGCGCGTCGCCGATCCGGGCCGGCCCGATGTGATCGACCGCCAGCACGGCGCCGACGACGGTCGCGAGGCCCGCCAGGCCGATCGCCCCGCGCCGCAGGGCCGCGCCCCGCCGACGCTCCGGCGCCGGCTCCAAGGACGGCAGGCGCATCGCGGGCACGCGGGGCAGGCCGTCCGCGGGCAGCGCGCCGATCTTCACCGCGGCACGGCGCATCGCGGTCTCCGGCGCCGGCACGGCGATCGCGTCCTCGTAGGCCGTCACGACCTGCTCAGCCACGCGCGGCCACGCGTAACGCTCTGCGGCCACGGCCGCGCCGCGGGCGAGCCCGTCGACCCGCGCCGGGTCCAGCGCGAGGTCGCGCAGCGTCTCGGCCAGCGCCGTGGCGTTGCCGCGCGGAACGAGCAGCCCGTCCACTCCGGCGCTCACCACGTCGCGGTAGCCCGCGATGTCCGAGGCGACGACCGGCGTCCCCGCCGCGAACGCCTCCGTCAGGACCATGCCGAAGGACTCGCCGCCGAGTGACGGCGCGCACAGCACGTCCGCGTCGTGCAGCACGGCGGACTTGACCGCGTCGTCCACACGCCCGAGCGCGGTCACGCCCTCGCCCTCGACGAGCAACGGCGCCAACTCCTCGGGGGTCAGGCCGATGACCGTGAGCTCGGCCGGGATCTGGCCGCGAAGCGCCTCGAAGGCGCGCAGCAGCACGGGCAGACCCTTGCGCTCGACGGCTTGGCCGACGAACACGATCCGCAGCGGCTCGCCCGCGGCCCGCGCCCGCGGCGCCGGCACGCCGCCGTCGGGCAGCACGACGCCGTTGGGAATGATCCGGTAGCGCCCACCGTAGAAGCGCCGGCCCGTCCAGGCTGCGGCCTCGGACACGGCGATCGACACGTTGAGACGGTTGAGCTTGCGGCGCGCGCCGAGCAGCGCCCCGGTCTTGTGCGGCAGAGCGGACTCCGAATAGCAGTGGAACGTGCCGACGAGCGGCGCGTCCGCGCTCGTGAGCGTGTCCCAGCCCGCCATGGGCGCGACCGGCTCCTGCAGGTGCACGACGTCGAAGCCGCCCGCGCGCAACTCGCGCCGCAGCGTGGAGACCCCGAGCGGCGACGGGGAGCAGTTCGACACGGCGCCGTTCAAGGGCCACCCGACGGTCGGTCCGAGCGGCGTGAGCCACTCCGGCACCGCGCGCTGCTGAGGGCGCGCGCCGCGGTGCAGCACGGCGGTCATCCGCCCGTCGAAATCGAAGGGAGCGAATACCCGCACGTCGTGTCCCGCGCGGTCCAGTTCGGCTCGCAACGCTTCGATGTGGCGTGCGACACCACCGGGATATGTCCACGAGTACGGAGAGACCAGCGCGACCCGCATCGGAGCGATCCTATGTGGCCGAGCGGCGTTCCGTGGTGCGGCTAACCGCTCTTCACCTATCCTGCAGACCACAGAGATGCCAGAACGCCAGTTCGTCAAGTACACGTTCCTGAAGGTCGATCCCGCCTGGCGGCGCCTGCCCGCCGAGGAGCGAGCCACCCACAAACGCGAGTTCATGGCCGCCTGTGAGGACTTCGCCTCCGAGCGCCTCCTGCGCGCGTTCTCGACGGTGGGGACGCGCGGGGACGCCGACCTGTTGCTGCTCACGCAGGCCTCGAACCTGGAGCGCATCCACGAGTTCCACGTCGTGCTCGCGCAGTCCGGCCTGATGGGCTGGGCCACGACGCCCTACAGCTACCTGGCGATGACCAAGCCGAGCGAGTACTCCGACGAGTCCCGCCTCGAGGTCCGCGAAGCGCACTCCAAGTACCTGTTCGTCTACCCCTTCGTGAAGACCCGCGAGTGGTACGGGGTGGACCCGAAGGAACGCTGGCGGATCATGCAGGAGCACATCCGCGTCGGTCGCGAGTACCCGAGCATCGACCTCAACACGAGCTACTCCTTCGGCCTCGACGACCAGGAGTTCGTCGTGGCCTTCGAGGGTGACGAGCCGGCGGTCTTCCTCGACCTGGTGCAGCGCCTGCGCACCACCGAGTCCAGCCTCTACACCAAGCGCGACACGCCCACGTTCACGTGCGTGGCGATGTCCGTCGAGCGCGCGCTGAACGCGCTCGACGGCGCCACCGCCACCGTTACGGCGTAATCAGCTCGGGCGTTTTCTCGCGGTCGCGGTCGAAGCGCCCGGTCGTCTCGAGGTCCTCGCCACGCATCGCGGCCTCGACCTCGCGGTCGATCATCTCCGGGTCGTGCAGGACCGTGTGGAAGTGCTCCTCGTTGAGCTCGCCCTGCCACTTGGCGATCACCATCACCGCCACCGTGTTGCCGATGGCGTTCGTCAGCGCGCGGCCCTCGGACATGATCCGGTCGATGCCGACCACGAGCGCGATGCCGACCGCGATCGCCTCGGCGGAGAAGAACGTGCCGCCGAAGGCCGTCAGGGAGGCCGTCAGCGTCACGAGGCCCGCACCGGTGATTCCGGCGGCGCCCTTGGAGGTGAGGATCATCAGGCCGGCGAGCGCGATCTGCTCCCCGATCGACATGTCCTGGCCCGTCGCCTGGACGATGAACAGCGCGCCCAGCGTCAGGTAGATGCAGGTGCCGTCGAGGTTGAACGAGTAGCCCGTCGGCAGGACCATGCCGCTGACCTGCTTGGACGCGCCCGCCGCCTGCGTCTTGGCCAGCAGGCGCGGGAGCACGGTCTCCGAGGACGAGGTGCCGACGATGATCAGCAGCTCGTCGCGGATGAGCCGCACCAGGCGGAAGATCGAGAAGCCCGCGGCGCGGCAGACGGCACCGAGCACCACCACCACGAAGAACGCGCAGGTGCCCCAGAACACGACCATCAGCGCCGCGAGGTTCGACAGCGACGCCGCGCCGAACACGGCGACCGTGTAGGCCATACCGCCGAACGCGCCGAGCGGCGCGACCCACATGATCAGCCGGATGACGCCGAACACGACCTTCGAGGCGACCTCGAAGACGCTGACGATCTGCTTGCGCTGCTTCTCGGCGAGCATCGAGATCGCGGCCGCGACCAGGATCGCCAGCACGAGGATGCGCAGGATCTCGTTGTCGACGAACGGCGACACGAAGCTCGTGGGCAGCAGGTCGTCGGTGATGAAGCCGACCAGGCCGCCCTCCTCGCTCGCGCCGGCCTCGTCGATCGACTCCTGCGCGCTCTCCCGCGCGGACTCGCTCGGCTCGCCCTCGAAGCCCGAGCCCGGGGCGAAGATGTTCGCCGCCAGCAGGCCCAGGGTGAGCGCGATCACGGTCATCCCGAAGAAGTAACCGAGCGCCCGCAACGCGAGCCCGCCGGCGCGCGCGAGGTTCCCGAGCGAAGCGATGCCGATCACGACCGTCAGGAAGATCACCGGGCCGGTGACGGTCTTGATCATCTGGATGAACGCGTCCGCGAGCCACTTGGACTTCTCCGCCGGGCCTGGGAACAACAGGCCGAACACGATGCCGAGGGCGATCGCGATGATCACCCAGAACCACAGCTGCTTGACCAGCTTCCTCTCCCGCATGGCCACGTAAGTACCCGCTCATTGAACTTTCAGCGCGTACCGCCGATCACTCGAGGGGATGAGTACGACTATGACCTCCACGCACGCCGAGCGCTATCGGCTCGTCACCCGCTCGGACTTCGACGGGCTCGTGTGCGCTGCACTGCTGAAACACCTCGGGATCCTCGACGACATCCTCTTCGTGCACCCGAAGGACGTCCAGGACGGCAAGGTGGACATCGGACCGAACGACGTCACCACGAACCTGCCGTACAACGAGCACGCGGCGATCTCGTTCGATCACCACAGCTCGGAGGCCACGCGCGTCGGCGGCCCGCGTGAGAACCACGTGATCGTGCCGGGCGCCCAGTCCGCGGCCCGGGTCGTCTACGACTACTACGGCGGCGCCGAGGTCTTCCCCGGCATCGAGGAGCTCATGGACGCGGTGGACAAGGGCGACGCCGCCCAGTTCAGCCTCGACGAGATCCGGCACCCCACCGGCTGGGTGATGCTCAACTTCCTGATGGACCCGCGCACCGGCCTCGGCCGCTTCCGCGAGTTCGAGATCTCCAACTACCAGCTGATGATGCAGCTGATCGACGTGATCGTCGCGATGTCGATCGACGAGGTGTTCGAGAACCCGCACGTCGCCGAGCGGGTCGCGCTCTACAACGAGCACGCCGAGGCGGCCGAGGAGCAGATCCGCCGCTGCGCGACCGTGCACGGCAACCTCGTGGTGCTCGACCTCCGCGAGGAGGAGATCATCCACCCGACCAACCGCTTCACGCTCTACGCGCTGTTCCCGCAGTGCAACATCTCGATCCACGTCCTGTGGGGCCTGCGCCAGCAGAACACGGTGTTCGCAACCGGCAAGTCGATCCTCGACCGCGGCTCGAAGACGAACGTCGGCGAGCTCATGCTCGCCTACGGCGGCGGCGGCCACGAGGCGGCCGGCACCTGCCAGGTCGAGAACGAGGACGCCCCGCGCGTGCTGCAGGAGCTGATCTCCAAGATCAACGCCGACGGCTAGTCTCCCGCGGCGTTATGGACGCCGCCGACGCGCATCTCGCCCAAGACCCGGTGATGGCGGGCCTGATCGAGCGCTTCGGCGGCCCGATCGCCCACGAGGAGGACGGCGAGCCGCGCACCGATCTTTACGGCGCACTGCTGCGGTCGATCACGGGCCAGCAGCTCTCCGTGAAGGCCGCGGCGGCGATCTACCGGCGTCTGATCGCGCGGTTCGGCGACCGCGCGCCCACGCCCGAGGAGCTGCTCGCCGACGACCCTGAGGCGCTGCGCGCGGCCGCCGGCCTGTCGCGCGCGAAGACCGCTTCGCTGCGCTCCCTGGCCGAGCACGTGATCGACGGGCGGCTGCGCCTGGATGACCTCGATGAGCTCCCCGACGAGGAGGTCATCGCCGAGCTCGTCGCGGTCAAGGGCATCGGCGAGTGGACGGCGCACATGTACCTGATGTTCACGCTCAACCGGCCGGACGTCCTGCCCACGGGCGACCAGGGCATCAAGAACGCCGTGATGACGGCGTACGGCCTGGACGCGGTGCCCAAGCCGGACGCGCTGACCGAGATCGCCGAGCCGTGGCGCCCGCACCGCACGCGCGCGTGCCTGTATCTCTGGCGTTCGCTCGACAACGAGCCCATCTAGCGCAGCCGGGCCTCTTCGAGGTCCAGGTCGCGCTCGATCGCGCGCTGCGTCTCCTGCGAGATGCGGCCCTCGTTGCGCAGCCCGAGCACGGCGGAGCGCTCGGACTGGATCAGGTCGCGGCGCACGACCGAGTACCGCAGCCGCTGCTCGTCCGCGACGTCGGGCGCCTTCTCGCCGCCGAGCACGGCCACGCACTGCTGGAAGCGGGCGCGGTAGAGCTCACGCAGGCGCCGCAGCGGCTCCTCGGTGATCCGGTGGTCGTCCTCGAGCTCGTCGAGCCGGTCCAGCGCCGTCTGCGCGGCTTCCAGGCGGGCGATCGCTTCCTCCGGCGACCACTCGCGCTCCTCCCGCAGCTTCAGCGCGCGGACCACCGCGGGCAGCGTCAGGCCCTGCCCCACCAGCGTCACCAGGATCACGATGAACGTGAGGAAGACCACCTCGTCGCGGCCCGGGATGTCGGTCGTGATCGAGAGCGCCGCGGCCAGCGAGATCGCGCCCCGCATGCCGCACCAGCCGACCACGACCCGCTCGCGCAGGCCGAGCCCGGGCGCCACCGGCAGCAGCGCGAAGGCCATCCGCACGCCGATCGTGAGCCCCGCGAGCACCACGCCGATCCAGATCAGCGTGCCGACGTCGTCGACGCCTTCGCTCGCCTCCTCGAGCTGCAGGCCGAGCAGGATGAACAGCATCACCTCCAGCCCGAAGGTGAGGATCCGCCAGAAGGCGGTCGCCGTCAGGCGGGTGTCGGCGTCGAAGTAGTCCGACTGCTTCCACCCGCTGACGACGCCGCAGGTGGCCGCGGCGAGGATGCCGGAGGCGTGGAACTCCTCGGCCGCGATGTAGCTCGCGTAGGCGGCGAGGATCGTCAGCAGCACGGAGACGGTCACGTCGGACTGCTTGCGGATCGCCGTCAGGAAGAGCTTGGCCACCACGGCGCCGACGACCACGCCGCCGACGGCCGCCACGATGAACTCGACCGTCGCGTCCAGCAGCGAGAACGTCCCCGCGGTGGCCGCGCCGAGCGCCACGCGGAAGCCGGTCAGGCCGGTGGCGTCGTTGATCAGCGACTCGCCCTCCACCAGCCGCCGGACCCGGTCGGGCACGCGCACGGAGCTGAACGTCGCGACCGCCGCCACCGCGTCGGTGGGTGCGATCACGGCGCCGAGCATGAACGCGGCAGGCCACGTCATCCCGTCCACCAGCTCGTGCGCGGCGACCGCGACGAGGCTCGTGGTGGCCAGCACGAGCGCCAGCGCGAGGAAGCCGAGCGCCCGGCTCTCGGCCCGCAGCTCGCGCGGCGAGGAGTACCAGCCGGCGCTCATCAGCAGCGGCGGCACGAACACGAGCAGCACCACGTGCGAGTCCAGCTCCACGCGCGGGACGCCCGGCATGAACGCCAGCGCCGCGCCCGCCAGGACGAGCACGATCGGATACGGGATGCGCAGCCGGTCGGCGGCGCGCACGAGCAGCACGGCCCCGAACAGCAGCGCGAAGAGGAGCTCGAGCTCGCCCACTGGGCCTGCCAGTCTAGGATCGCTACCGCTGATGCCGCTCCTACCGCCTGTCGATGAACGCGATCACGTCGCCGGACCGTTCGACGCACCGCTCGAGCTCGTCATGTACGGCGACTTCCAGTGCCCGTACTGCGCGGCCTCGCAGTCGATCGTGCGGCGCGTCCGCGAACGGCTCGACGGTCGCCTGCGCTTCGTCTTCCGCCACTTTCCCCTGCCGGAGGTCCACCCCGAGGCGCAGCGCGCCGCCGAGGCGGCCGAGGCCGCGTCGCTGCAGGGCTCGTTCTGGGAGATGCACGACGCGCTCTACGCCAACGGCGGCCGCCTCGCCGACGCGGACCTGATCGCCCTGGCCGACCGGATCGGCCTGGACCTGGACCGCTTCCGCGCCGACTTGGATTCAGGCGCGCCCGCGGCCCGCGTCGCGCGCGACGCGCAGTCCGCGCACGAGCTGGCGATCGGTGGCACGCCGGCGTTCTTCGTCAACGGCGTCGCCCACACGGACGCCTTCGATGCCCGTTCGTTGGTCGAGGCACTCACGTCCGATCCAGCAAACGCCGACTAACCTAGCCCCGCTATGCCTCGGTTCGTCGCCCTGCTCGCCGCTGTCCTCGCCCTGCTCGTCGCCGCCTGCGGGGGAAGCGACAACCCCGACACGCCGAAGGACCCGGTCGAGAACGTGCCGGAGGAGTCGGGCGTCCGCGAGCGCGTGCAGGTCGCCGTCAACCCGGACGAGACCGAGTTCCCGGCCGCGGACGGCAAGACGCTCGAGGAGCTGGCCAACGAGATGACCGCGGGCCCGTCGCTCGCGCTCGCGTCGTCGATCTTCACCACGGGCGGCGACAGCCGGATGGCGTTCGGCGTGATCGGCCAGGACGGCAAGCCCGTCTACGGCCCGACGGCGGTCTACGTCGCGCCCACACCGGGGGAGCCGGCCGAGGGCCCGTTCGTCGCGCCCGCCGACGTGCTGTTGACCGCCCCGCGCTACCGCTCCAAGCAGGCTGCGACCGAGCAGGACCCGTTCGCCGCGATCTACGCCGCGGACGTGGACTTCCCCAAGCGCGGCCAGTACGCGGTGCTGTCGGCGACCAAGGGGGCCGACGGCAAGTTCTCCGGCGCCACCAGCCAGGTGCAGGTGTCGACCGAGAGCGCCGACCCGATCCCCTCGGTCGGGGACGACGCGCCGGTGGTCCAGACGGACACGCTGGAGTCCGTCAAGGGCGACCTGGCGAAGCTGGACACGCGTGAGCCGCCGAGCGACATGCACGGGAACTTCGCCGACGTCGTGGGCAAGAAGCCGGTCGCGCTGCTGTTCGCGACGCCGCAGCTGTGCGCCTCGCGCGTGTGCGGCCCGGTCACCGACATCGCGCTGCAGCTCAAGGCCAAGTACGGCGACCAGATGGACTTCATCCACCAGGAGGTCTACGTCGACAACGACGTGAGCAAGGGGCTGCGCGAGCCGCTGCGCCAGTTCAACCTCCCGTCCGAGCCGTGGCTGTTCATCGTCGACAAAAGCGGCAAGATCACTTCCCGCCTCGAAGGCTCGATCGGCGTCCAGCAGTTCGAGGACGCCATCAAAACCGGCCTGTGAGAAAGCGCGTCCCGGCGGCGACGCTCGCCGCCCTGCTCTTCCTTCCGGCCGTCGCCGAAGCGCACGGCCTCGCCCAGCGCCCGCCGCTGCCGATCCCGCAGTGGCTGTTCGCGTGGGCCGCGGCCGCGGTGCTCGTGATCTCGTTCTTCGCGCTGGCGGTGCTGTGGCCGACGCCGCGCCTGGAGCAGGACAACTGGCGGCCGCTGGTCCGGGGGTGGGTGAGCCGGCCGCTGGAGGTGTTGTGGGGCGCGATCGGCGTGTTCCTGCTGGTGGTCACGATCATCGCCGGCTACGTCGGGTCCGGTTCGGCGCTGGACAACTGGGCGCCGACGTTCGTGATGATCACGTTCTGGGTCGGGCTCGTGTTCGTCTCGATCCTGTTCGGTGACGTGTTCAAGGCGCTCAGTCCGTGGCGGGCGCTCGGGCGGCTGCTGCCGCAACTGAACCGCCCGTATCCGGCCCAGCTCGGGCGCTGGCCCGCCGCGGCCGGGCTGTTCGTGTTCGTGTGGATCGAGCTCGTCTCCGGCTGGAGCGAGGACCCGGCGATGCTGGCGACGGCGATCGTCGGCTACACGGTCCTCACGCTCGCGGCCCAGGTGTACTTCGGCGTCGACGCCTGGACGCGCCAGGGCGAGGGGTTCTCGGTCTACTTCAACTTCTTCGCGCGCATGTCGGCGCTCGAGGTCCGCGAGGGCAAGCTCGGCTTGCGGCGCCCGCTCGGCGGCCTGCCGCGCCTGGACCCCACCCCGGGCACCGTCGCCGTGGTGATGGTGATGATCGGCACGGTCACGTTCGACGGCCTCTCCCAGGGCCCGTTGTGGCGGGACCTGCAGTCGGGCGTGATCGACACGCTCGACAGCCTCGGGATCGCGACGCTGACCGCGGACAAGATCGCCAAGTCGCTCGGCCTGCTGCTCGGGGTGATGCTCGTCTGGGGCTTCTACCGGCTCGGCATCGAGGGCGCCCGGTCGGTCGGCGGGGGCCTCAGCACGCGCAAGCTCGAAGACGGCTTCATCCACTCGCTGGTGCCGATCGCGGCCGTCTACGTCGCCGCGCACTACCTGACGTTCCTCGTCTTCGAGGGCCAGGCCATCAGCTACCTCGCCAGCGACCCGTTCGGGCAGGGCTGGGACCTCTTCGGCACCGTCGACGGCGGCATCGACTACACCGTGTTCCCGCAGGAGAACACCTGGTACGTCCAGGTCGCCGTGGTCGTCATCGGCCACGTCGCCGCCCTCGCGCTCGCGCACGACCGGGCGTTGACGATGTACGGCGAGGCCAAGCTCGCCGTCCGTTCGCAGTACTGGATGCTCGGCGTGATGGTGGGCTTCACGTCGCTCGCGCTCTGGCTCCTGGCGCAAGCCGGGTCCTAGGCCGCGGCAATCTCGCGGCAAGCCGACGGCAAGCGGCGCGGCGCACCATGCGCGGCATGTTTCGCTCCCTCCTCGCAGGCCTCGCCGCCGCCGCCATCGTGTTGGCGTGCGCGGCGACCGCCTCAGCCGACTCGATCGCCTACATCACGGCGGCAACGTCTGGCTGACCACACCGGATGGCGCCCGCCAGTTCCAGGTCACGACCGCCGGCGGCTACTCGGACGTCACCCAGTCCGACGACGGCACGATCGTCGCGCTCAACGGCGTGCGGCTGCACAAGCTCGCCCGTGACGGCGCGGTGCTCGCCGACTTCGCCACGCCCGTCTCCGACACGCGCCCGGCCGGCTCCAAGCAGTTCTGGGGCCCGTACGACCCGGCCATCTCGCCCGACGGCACGAAGGTCGCCTACACCTACTACTGGCTCTCGCAGACGACGACGCCGAACTGCTTCCCGCCCAAGTGCCTCGTCGCCTTGAACGAGGGCGGCACGGGCTACACGTGGTCGGACCGCCTGACCGACTGGAAGACCGGCGACGCGATCGGCTACCACTCCGGCTGGCGCCACCCGTCGTGGGTCGACAACGACATGACGCTGCTCGCCAACCCGACCCACATGCCCAACCACGACCTGCTGCTGGACCGCATCTCCGACGGCGGCAACGGCAAGGGCAACATGGTCATGGCCTGGTTCAGCGACGTGGTCGACAACCCGCACATGAGCGGCGCCGAGGTCACGCGCGACAAGCGCAAGCTCGCCGCCCAGACCGGCGAGAACGACAGCACGTTGACCGTCTACATGGTCCGCGGCTTCCCGAGCGGATGGAAGGACGGCAACCCGATCGGCTCCGACGTGGTCCGCTGCTACCGCTACTCGGGCCCCGAAGGCGGCGCGTACGGGCAGCCGTCGTGGTCGCCCGACGGGTCGCGGATGGCCTTCCACGACGGCGGGGGCCTGCGGATCGCGGCCGTGCCGAACTTCGCCTCCGAGTGCACGCTGGAGGGCGCCACGCCCCAGCCCGCCGTGCTGATCGCCGGCGCCACCGAGCCCGACTGGGGCCCGGCGGACGTCCCCGCCGCGCGCCCGCCGGTCACGCCGCAGCCGCCGACGACTCCGTCCACGCCGACGACGCAGCCCGGCCGGCGCTCGCTCTCGGTCTCCGTCAAGGGCGCGACCAAGCGCTCCGGCGTCAAGCTGGAGGTCAAGGTCCCGGGCAAGGGCAAGCTGTCCGCCGTCGCCAAGTCCGGCTCGCGAACGGTCGGCAAGGCCTCCACGAACGTGAAGCAGGCCGGCACGGCCAAGCTCAAGCTCAAGGTCTCGCGCAAGGGCAAGCTGTCGGTGAAGGTCACGTTCAAGCCGATCTCCGGGACCACGCTCACCAAGTCCGTGCCGGTGACCGTCAGATAAAGGTGCCAGGCACCTTTAGGTTCCGCAGGCGGACGCGGGCGGCGGGGCGGTCGATGGCCGCCCGCCGCCCCAGGCCTGCCACTCGGCGAGCGCCGGGCGCTTCTCGGTCATGTCGGTGGAGAACAGGCCGACCGGGAACTTGTCGTCCTCGCGCACGGTGTACTGGAAGGCGACGGTCACGCGCGGGTCGTTGAACCACTGCACGAGCCGGTCGTGCAGGTCGCGGCAGCCCGCGGCCGCGGGGTCGGCGACGGCGGAGTACTCCTCCGGCGCGGGGCCGACGCCGGTCTCGGTGATCCAGATCGTGTGCGGCTCGGGGCAGCCGTGGGCGGCGAGCGCGGTGACGGCCTGCTCGACCGGGTCGTCGCCGCCGATGTAGGCGTGTTGCGAGTACACGGGCGAGGCGCAGACGATGTCCTGCGGGAGCCCTTCGATGAACTGCCCGACGCTCGTGACCAGCTTCGTGTTCTTCAGCAGGCCCGCGGTCTCCCCGATCACCAGCTGCTGTTCACCGGGCGCCTCGTCGAGCGCGCCGATCATCGTGCGCGCGAGCTCGGTGTAGACGCCAGGCGCGAGGCTCGGCGAGTCCGCGTCGCACTCCGCGCGCTGGGGCGACACGAACGGCGGCAGGTTCGGCTCGTTCCACGGGCTCCAGAAGTGCAGCGACGCGCCCTCCTCGTCAGCCACCTTCAGCACGTCGAGGATGAGCTGGCGGTAGGCCGGGAGCGCGTCGGGCCGCGGCGCCCGGGCGCGTGGCGTGGTCTTCTCCCGCTCACACCCCGAGGGCGGGGCGGCGGCCCAGTCCGGCGTACCGGTCAGCACCACGAGCGTCTGCCAGCCGCCGTCGCGCTGCCGGGTCGCGAGGGCCCGCAGCTGCTGGCGCACGCCCACCCAGCCCAGGCACGGCCCGACCTCGCGCATGCAGCCGGTCTCGGGCTTGTCGAGGTCGGCGGGCTGCTCGGCGGCCGGCTGCAGGAGGTTCCAGGGGATCACGAGCCGGAAGAACTCGGGCTGGAGCGTGCCGATCGCCGCGCGCACCTGCTCCCACGGCTCCGGCGCGGGCGTGTCGGCGGCGTACAGGTTCGGGTTGAACTCGGTGATGCCCACCGCGAGGCCCGGGCCGGCGGCGGGAATCGGCGTGAGCGCCGCCTCGGCCGTCGGCGTCGGCGAAGCCGTCGGGCGTGGTCGTGGCGCGCGCCTGCCGCTCGGGCGCGGGCTCGCCATCGTCGAACTGGCGCACGAGCGCGACCGCCAGCAAGGCGGCCGCGAGGACGTAGAGGAGCACCGGCCACCGCTTGAGCACTCCCTCCGAGGCTAGCCGTCACATCGCCCAGGGGGCGATGCTTGGGCGAGTCCCACGATTGGGGTGCTGGCCCGGGCCGGCTACGGGACTCGCTCGGGATGTACGGCGGCGCCACACCCCAGCCCCAGCGCGGCACGGGAGCCTCGCCCACCGGCTCGGGCTCCGGCTGCGAGTTCTCCACCGCCAGGCGCGTCCCCCATTCCGCGTAGCCCATCAGCGCCGCGCGGAACTCCGGGTCGGCGGGCAGCGCGGCCAGGTCCGCCGCGTGCGAGAGCAGGGTCACGAACGTCAGGCGCTGCTCGGGCGTGATCCCGAGCCCGAGGTGCTTGGAGAGCATGTGCGCGTAGCCGCCCTGGTGCGCGGTGTAGTCGGCCGGCCCGCCCATCACCTCGCACCACCACGTCGTGACGTGCTCGCGGTGCGCCTCGGTCACGGTCCCGCCGAACAGGCCCGCGAGCTCCTCGTCGTCCTCGACGAGGTCGTAGAACGCGTTCAGCCAGCGCGCGAAGGCCTCGCGTCCGCCGGCCCACTCATAGATCGTCGGTGTGTCCTGCACACCCGGCACGCTAATAGATCGAGGATCCCGCCCCGGGACGCGCGTTCTCCGGGTAGGTGACGAAGTCGTCCACGAACCCCGGCAGCGCGCGCACGCGGTCCAGCCACGCGTCCACCGCAGCGGGGATCTCGACGGGCGAGACGCTCACGTACGGGAACAGGCCGAGATCGGCGATGCTCGGCGCGTCGCCGACCAGCCAGTCACGCGCCGTGAGGTGCGCGTCGAGCACCTCGAGCGCGCCGCGGCCGGTCGCCAGGCGTGGCTCGAGCTCCTCGGGCGTCGCGCGTCCGGTCAGCAGCCGGAACCGCGGACCGCCGAGCCCGCCCATCACGCGCTCCTGCTCGAACGACAGCCACTGGGCGACCTGCCCGCGCTCGAGTCGTCCTTGCGGGAGGAACTTCGTGCCCTCGCCGAGGTACCAGAGGATCGCGTTGGACTGCCCGAGCCGTTCGCCCCCGTCCAGCTCGAGCACCGGCGTCTCCCGCAGCGGGTTGATCATCGCGTACTCGCACGTGAGCGTGTCCCCGCCGAAGATGTCGATCGGCACCCGCTCGTACTCGACGCCCAGCATCCCGAGCAGGAGCCGGACCTTGAAGCAGTTGCCGGAGGCGGCGTAGTCGTAGAGGCGCATGCGCGTCCAACGCGCACGCGCCGCAGAACGTGAGCCGTCTAGACGGCGGAGACTTCTTCCTCTTCCGCGACGCGGAACGAGGAGCCGCAACCACAGGCCGCGATGACGTTCGGGTTGTCGACCTTGAAGCCGGCGCCCTGCATGGACTCGACGTAGTCGACGACCGCGCCCTTGACGTACGGCAGCGACGGGCCGTCGACGAGGATGCGCAGGCCGTGGTCGGTGAAGACCTCGTCGCCCGGGCGCTCCTGGTCGAACGCGAGCGCATACTGGAAGCCGGAGCACCCGCCGCCGCGGACGCCCACGCGCAGCCCAGACGTCTGCACATCGGTGCTCTGGGACGCGAGGAACTCTTGAACCTTCTGTGCGCCCGTCTCGGTGAAGGTGATCACGTGTCAGTACTCCCGTGGGGGTTCCCGTCCAATACTTCCCGAAGTGTAGCGACCGCTACCCTCTCGGGTGAATGCCCTCCACGGACGACCTCAAGCAGCGCATCGAGGCCGCGATCCCCGGCTCCACAGCCGACGTGACCGATCTCACGGGCACGGAAGATCACTTCCGCGCCACCGTCGTCGCGCCGGAGTTCGCCGGAATGAGCCGCATCGAGCAGCATCGCCGCGTCTACGCGGTATTCGGAGCCGATATCGGCGGCCCGATCCATGCCCTATCCCTCGTCACGAAGGCGGAAGCGTGAGCGCCACCGAGAACCCCATCCGCGACGAGATCTCCAAGGCGATCTCCGAGCACGAAGTCATCCTCTTCATGAAGGGCCGCCCGGAGCAGCCGATGTGCGGCTTCAGCGCCCGCACGGTCGCCGCCCTGGACGCGCTCGGCGCCTCCTACGCGGCCGTGGACATCCTCCCGGATCCGCGCATCCGCCAGGAGCTGTCGTCGATCTCCAACTGGCCGACGATCCCCCAGCTGTTCGTCAACGGCGAGCTGGTCGGCGGCTGCGACATCGTCACCGAGATGTACGAGACGGGCGAGCTGGCCACCACGCTCGGCATCGAGCCGAAGGCCGACGCGCCCGCGGAGGCCCCCGTGGCCTCGGAGCCGGGCGCCCCGCCCCTCCAGATCCGCAACGACCTCGCCTAGGACCGGCTGCTTCGCTGCCGCGACGGCCGCGCTCGCGGTCGTCGCCGGCGGCGGCAACGAGCAAGACGCGCGCCGGACCGAGCCCAAGCCGCTCGTCGCCAGCGCGGATCTGCCCGCGGCCACGCAGTACGCCCGGCAGCGCGCCGGCACGGTCGCGTGGGCCGTGGCCACCGAGGGCGGCCGGATTCGCGGCGCCAACCTGACCGTCCAGTTCCGCGCGGCGAGCATGGGCAAGGCGATGCTGCTGGTCGCCGTCCTGCGCCAAGCGGCCAAGCGCCCGCTGACCGCGGACGAGCACGAGCTGCTGCGGCCGATGATCACCGAGTCCGACAACGACGCGGCGCGCGAGGTCTACGCGCAGTACGGCGGCGACGCGGCCTTCCAGTCCGTGGCGCGCGCGGCGCGGATGACAGCACCTCACCCCGGTCGGCGCCCGTTCGAGGTCCGCATCACCGCCGCCGACCAGGCGCGCCTGTTCCTGCGCATCGACAAGCTCGTCCCGCAGCGCCACCGCGCCTACGCGCGCGAGCTGCTCGGCGGGATCGTCAAGCCGCAGCGCTGGGGGATCGCCCCCGTCGCCGAGCGCCGCGGCTTCCACATCTTCTTCAAGGCCGGGTGGCGCAAGGGCATCACCCATCAGGCCGCGCTGCTGGAGCGGGACGGCCGGCGGGTCGCGCTCGCGGTCCTCACCAGCGATGGACCGAGCGTGGCCTACGGCCAGGCCACACTCGGGGGAGTCGCCGCGCGCGTGCTGAGCCCATGACCCGGATCGCCGTCATCCACCATCTCCAGCAGCCGTTCCTGGGCAACGCCGCCGCGCCGCTCGGCGCGGTCGAGGAGCACTTCCGCGGCGCGCTCCCCGACCTGGACGGGCTCGATGGACTCGTCTCCTTCGGGGGCGAGCAGGACGCGTGGGACCCGGCGCTCGCGCCCGAGGTGGAGCTGATCGCCGAGGCCGTGGCGCGCGAGATCCCCTTCCTCGGCGTGTGTCTCGGCGCCCAGCTGCTCGCGCGCGCGACCGGCGGGGAGAACGTCCGGCTGGAGCGGCGGCTGGTCACGTGGCACCCGTTGACCGTGATCGCGGAGGATCCCGTCCTGGGCGCGATCCCGCCCAGGTCCCGCGCGTTGCATTGGAACCAGGACGGCTTCGAGCCGCCGCGTGGCGCCGTCGAGGTCTACGAACGGCCGGACGGCGGCCGCGCGGAGGGCTTCCGCGTCGGCGTCGGATCGCCCAGGGGGCGATCCTTACACGAGTCCGGCCGTCGCAGTCCGGGCTCGCAACGCCTCGCGGACTCTGGCCTTGCGTGGGGCGTCCAGTTTCATCCCGAGGTCGATTCCCAGGCGCTCGAGGGCTGGTACGCCGCCTGGCCCTACGCCTTGACCGAGGCGGGGACCACCGCGGAGGACGCCCGTGCCGCGGACGCCCTCCATCTCCCCGATCAAGCGGCGCTCTCGACCGCGATCTTCGGAGCCTTCACGCGGGTGGTGCGGACGAACGCGCGCTCGGCCCAGGTCTGATCGTCCACTGCGCGCAACAGAGGGACAGTCCCTCTTTAGGAAACTTGCCTCGATGGCAAGGAGACTTGGCGATGCGGAGAACGGCTCCTATCGTCGAGGCCGTGCCTGCTCCTGACGCCATCGCCTTCGTTCGTGCCGCCCTGCCACCCGCGCCCGCCCGGGTGCTCGAGATCGGGGCCGGGGACGGCGCGCTCGCCGCGGTGCTGCGCGGCGCCGGGTACGACGTGACCGCCATCGACCCGCGCGGGGAGGGCGACGTGCTGCCCGTGGCGCTGCTCGACCTCGCAGCGGAGCCGTTCGACGCCGCCGTGGCGATGACGTCGCTGCACCATGTCGAGCCGCTCACCGAGTCGCTCGAGCACCTCGCCGCGCTGCTGAGCCGGGGCGCACGGCTGGTCGTCGACGAGTACGACGTGGGAGCGCTCGACGAGCGCGCCGCCGCGTGGTGGCTCAACATCGCCGGCGAGGACCAGGACCCCGCGGAGCACGTGGCCCACATGCGCCACCACATCTATTCGGTCGCCCGCATCCGCACCGCGCTCGCGCCGTGGTTCGACGTCTCAGAGCCCGTGCCCGGCGCCTACCTGTACCGCCACAAGATCGGCTGGGAGCACCGCGCCGAGGAAGAGACGAAGATCGCCGCGGGCGAGATCCCGGCGACGGGGTCCCGCTTCATCGCGATCCGCCGGTGACTACCGCTTGGCGAGGCGGCGGGCGCCCTCGCCCGCCGGCGTGTAGTCCATCGAGTAGTGCTCGTAGGTCTTGGCCTCGTCGTCGAGCGTGAGCTCGGTGCCGGTGTCGTAGCTCGGCGCCTTCTTGAACACGGCCTTGCGCCGGTCCACGCGCACGTAGTCACGGCCCACGCTGGCCCGCAGCAGCGGCACGAGCGTCAAGGACTTGGAGACGAGCCCGGTCTTGACCGCGCCGAACACCGGCTCGTCGGTCTCGCCGTCGAAGTAGATCTCCTCGAGCTTGCCGAGCTTCTCGCCGTTGGGATCGACGACCTCCTGTCCGCGCCAGTCCGTGATGTTCTCGACCGGGATCATGGGGCGTGACCTACCCAGCGTCGGCGCTCACAAGTCCCGGCGCTGGAACGCCCACACCGCGACGGCGGCGATCGCGGCGAGATAGACCACCGTGTACGGCCACAGCAGGCGGCCGAACTCCTGCGCGCCGCCGAACGGACCGAGGTCGATCGCGAAGCGGTTGAACCCGATCGTGTCGGCCGTGATCTCGCTGAGCGCCGTCTGGTAGAGCGCCTCGAACGGCAGGATCCACGACGCGATCCGCGACACGTCCTCGAGCGTGTCCGAGTTCAGCGCCTCGCCGATCTGGCCCAGCAGGCCCGCGGTCAGGCCGGCGCCGAAGAGCATGAAGATCGCGATGCCGTTCGCGGTGCTGGAGAGCAGGACCGAGCCGCCGAGCGCGAGCGCCGCGATCACCGCCACCGCGATCGCCATCTCCAGCGCGGGCACGATGGTCCGGTCCGGCCACCAGTCGATGAAGCCGTTGGTGATGATCACCGACGCGATGAACACGAACAGCGTGTAGAGCACGCACACGCCCGCCGCGGCCACGTAGCGCCCGGCGAGCAGCGTCCCGCGCCCGAGCGGGCGCACGATCATCGGCTGCAGCAACCCGCGCTCGGCGTCGCCGCGCACGGCGTTCAAGGTCAAGAAGACGGCGAGGATCGCGCCCAGGAACAGCGTCGCGAACATCGACAGGCCGAGCAGCGTCGCGCCCGCGACGATCTCGCCGTCGACGCCCTGGGCGCCGGGGCCGAACTCGTCCACCTCGCGGGAGACGCGCCAGACGCCGAGGCCGTACAACGCCAGGAACGCGACCGTCAGCAGCGCGACCACGACGAACACGCGGCGGCGCACCGACTCCCGCAGGGCGAACCCCGCGACGATCCCGACGCCCCTCATCGTCCGCCGACCAGCTCGAGGTACACGTCTTCGAGCGAGGAGCGCAGGACGCGGATCTCGTACACGTCGTCGCCCTCGGCGACCAGCTCGCGCACGATCCGCGGCAGGTCCTCGCGCGTGGCCTGCGCGAACAGCCGCACGCCGCGCCCGGTCGTGACCTCCACCCCGCCCGCGTGCGAGAGCTCCGCCGGCGTGCCCGCCGCGACCACCTCGCCGCGCGCGATCATGATCACGCGGTCGCACACGAGCTCCACCTCACTCAGCAGGTGCGAGTTCAGCAGCACCGCGACGCCGCGGCTGCGCAGGGTCTCGAGCAGCTCGCGGACCGTGCGCCGGCCGGCCGGGTCGAGCGCGCTCGTCGGCTCGTCCAGCATCAGCAGCCTCGGGTCGCCGAGCATCGCCTGCGCGATCCCGAGCCGCTGCTGCATGCCCTTCGACATCTGCCCGACGCGCCGGTCCGGCACCTCGCCGAGCCCGACGAGCTCGAGCAGCTCACGCCGCTCGGTCGCCCCGCCGCGTGAGCCGTTGAGCTTCTGATGCAGCTGCAGGAGCTCGTCCGCGCTGAGCCAGTCCGGGAACCGGAACAGCTCGGCCAGGTAGCCGAGCTTGCGGTTGGCGGCGTTGGAGCCGGCGGGTTCGCCGACCACCTGCGCCGTCCCGCTCGTCTGCATGACGAGCCCGCACGCGATCTTCACGAGCGTCGACTTGCCGGCGCCGTTCGGGCCGAGCAGTCCGACGAGCTCGCCTTCGCCGACGGTGAGGTCGACGCCTTTGAGCGCCTCGTTCGCGCCGTAGCGCTTGCGCAGTTCATGGATAGCGAGTGCTTCGGCCACGGCCGCCATCCTGCCCGATCAGGCGGTCATTCCGGCGATCTGCACGAAATCTCCTCGATCCGTGCACACAGGAAGCCCCGTTCGACCGGCGAGTCCGTGAGCGCGAGCGCGGCTTCGTAGGCGGCGATCGCCTCCTCGCCGCCGGTCCAGGCGCCGCAGCAGGTCGGCCCGGGCGGCGTGGAAGAGGTGGTAGCCGTCCAGGTCGCGGATCCGCGTCAACTCGACCAGGCCGGCTTCCGGCCCGTCACGCTCGGCGATCGCCACGGCGCGGTTCAGGGCCACGATCGGCGTCGGCGAGACGGCCCACAGCTCGTCGTAGAGCTGTGCGATCCGCGTCCAGTCCGAGCCACGCGCGTGCTCGACGGCGATCGAGGCCTGGATGAGGTGCACGCCGATCCGGCCGAGCTGCCAGCCGCGCGCGACGAGCTGCTCGCCCTCGGCGATCTGCCCGCGGTCCCACAGCGAGCGGTCCTGGTCGGCGAGCAACACCAGGCGCCCGGCGGCGTCCACCCGCGCGGCCCGGCGCGAGTCGGTCAGGAGCATCAGCGCGAGCAGGCCGATCGCCTCGCCCTCGTCCGGCATGAGCGCCACGAGCAGCCGGGCGAGCCGGATCGCCTCGGCGCACAGCGACGCGCGCACGGGCGGGCCGTAGCCCGCGTTGAAGATCAGGTAGAGCGTCGCCAGCACGCTGCGCAGGCGGTCGGGCAGGTCGGCGTCGCGCGGGACCTCGTACTTGATGCCCGCGCTCGCGATCTTGCGCTTGGCGCGGGTGATGCGCTGCGCCATCGCGGGCTCGGCCACGAGGAACGCGCGCGCCACCTCGGCGGTGGTGAGCCCACCCAGCGCGCGCAGCGTCAGCGCCACGCGCGCCTCGGGCGCCAGCGCGGGATGGCAGACGGTGAAGATCAGCCGCAGCCGGTCGTCGACGATCGGGCTCACGGGCGTGTCGTCCTCAGCCTCGGCGTCGCCGACGGTGCGCAGCTCGGCCTCCAGAGCGGCGCGCCGCCCGGACCAGCGCTGCTCCGTGCGGATCCGGTCCAGCGCGCGGTTGCGCGCCGCGGTGACGATCCATCCCGCCGGGTTGTCCGGCAGCCCGTCCTGTGGCCAGCGCTCCAGAGCCACCAGGAACGCGTCCTGCACCGCCTCCTCGGCCCGGTCGAGATCGCCGAGGACACGCGCGAGGATCGCGACCGCTTGTCCCGACTCACGCCGGAACAGGCGGTCGACGATCGCGGACTGTGGTCCGCCGGTCAGCCTTCCATGCTTTCGAAGTCGATGATCGGGCGGACCTCGACGCCGCCGAACTGCGCTTCCGGGATCTGCGCCGCGATGTTCAGCGCCGCGTCGAGGTCGGCGGCCTCGATCACGTAGTAGCCGCCGAGTTGCTCCTTCGTCTCCGCGAACGGCCCGTCCGTCAGCATCCGCTCGCCGTCGCGCACGCGCACGGTGGTCGCGGCGGCGGTCGGCTCGAGCGCCTCGCCGCCCACGAGCGCTTCGCCGGCCGCTGCGCTGAAGGCGTTGTGGGCCTCCATGGACTTGGCCATCTCCTCCTGCGTGGCGTTGACCCAGCGGGTCTCGTCGGCGTAGATCAAGGCAAGGAACTTCATCGTTGGTGCCCTCCGGTAGGTCGCTTGTCGACCCTATGACGTCCCGCGTTCCCGCGTTCGACATTCCTGGCGCGCAAACGCTCGCTCGATCACGGCACCGGCTAGGGTTGACCCGCGATGTCCAGGATTGCAGTGGTCACAGACACCACGCAGTACCTCCCCGCGGAGGTGATCGAACGTCACGGGATCCACTTGGTGTCCCTCTACGTCAACTGGGACGGCCGGACCGATCGCGAGATCGACCTGCCGGACTACGACGGCTACTACGACTTCCTCAAGAGCGCGGGTGAGCTGCCGACCACGTCGCAGCCGTCGCTCGGGGACTTCCTCGCCGTCTACGAACCGCTGATCGAAGCCGGCGACCAGGTGCTCTCCATCCACCTGAGCGGCGACATCTCCGGCACGGTCCGGGCCGCGGAGCAGGCGCGCGAGCTGCTGATCGAGCGCGGGATGCCGGCGGAGCAGATGGTGGTGCTGGACTCGCGCACGGGCAGCGCGGGGCACGGCTTCATGTCCGTCGCCGCCGCCAACGCCGTCGAGCGCGGGGCCGACCTCGCGGGCGCGCTGGCCGCCGCCGACAAGCTGCGCGAGGACCTGCAGATCCTCGTCATGGTCGACACGCTGGAATACCTGCGCCGTGGCGGGCGGATCGGCGCGGCGTCCGCGTGGATCGGCGCGACGCTGAAGGTCAAGCCCATCCTCACGATCGAGGGGGAGATGCGGCCCGTCGAGCGCGTGCGGACCGCGGGCCGCGCCTTCGAGCGCCTCGTCGCCCACCTCGAGCAGCGGCACGAGAACGGCTGCGACGCGTTCGCGATCCAGCACGTTCAGGCCGCCGCCGACGCCGAGCGGCTCGCCGAGCGCGGCCGCGAGATCTACGGCCGCGACCCGGAGATGGTCTCGGAGCTCGGCCCGGTCGTCGGCACCCACATCGGCCCGGGCGTCCTCGGCGTCGCCGGCCTGCGAACGGAACTGTTGGGCCCGATGTAATTCGAAGCAGCGCAGCCCCTCCGCCCCACCCCGATCATCCGACCTCGACTTGAAGGAGTTTCGGCCGCGGGCTGGAAAGTCCGCGGCGGTGGGCGTCCCGCTCGATCCTCCGAAGCGCCGCGAAGAGCCGCCGCTCGTGCGCGTGGTGCCCTTCCTGTCGCTGCAGGTGATCGTCCGCACGCTGTTCATCGCGGTCGTCTTCGCGCTCTCGCTGTACCTCATCTTCCTGCTGCGCAAGCCGATCAGCTGGGTGCTGATCGCGGTGTTCCTCGCGGTCGCGCTGTCGGGCCCGGTGAACGTGCTCAGCCAGTGGATGAAACGTGGCTTCGCGATCACGATCGTCTACCTCGGGCTGCTGCTGATCCCGATCGGGATCGGGATCATCATCGTCCCGCCGCTCGTGACCCAGGGCAACAACCTCATCCAGGACCTCCCGCAGTACGCGCAGGAGGCGCAGGACTTCGTCGAAGGCAACTCACGCCTGCGCAGCCTGGAGGAGGACTACAACATCACCGAGAAGCTGCAGACGGAAGCCGAGAAGCTCCCGGCGCGCATCGGGGATGCCGCGAACGTGCTCGGCGACATCGGCCTCGGCGTCGTCAACTCGCTGTTCGCGCTGTTCACGATCCTCATCATGACCGCGTTCCTGCTCGGCAGCGGGCGCAACTGGATCCAACGCGCGATCGACCTCCAGCCGGCGGCGCGGGCCGTCCGCATGCGCACGGCGCTCGAGCACATGGGCAAGGCCGTCGGCGCCTACGTCGGCGGCGTGATCGCGCAGGCCACGGTGGCCGCCGTCTCGGCCTACATCGTCCTGATCATCCTCGACGTGCCGTTCGCGGCCGCGCTCGCGATCATCATCTTCTTCGCGGATCTCGTGCCGTTGATCGGCGCGACGATCGGCGCGGTCATCGTCGGTGTCGTCACCGTGTTCGCGGACTTCCCGACGGCCACGATCGTGTGGGCGATCTACTCGATCATCTATCAGCAGGTCGAGAACACGCTGATCCAGCCGCAGATCCAGAAGCGCGCGGTCAACGTGCACCCGTTCATGGTGCTGGTCGCCGTGCTCTTCGGCTCGACCCTGTTGGGCGTGCTCGGCGCGCTGGTCGCGATCCCCGTCGCCGCCTCGCTGCAGATCGCCCTGCGCGAGTGGTGGGACTGGCGGCACGACCAGAACATGGCGGAGCTCACCGCCGGCGCGGTCAAACCCGAGGACATCCCACCGCCCCCGAAGCCCGCGCCGGCGTAAGCGCTCAGTAACGCCTCGAGGAACGGCGGCCGGTCAACAGGCCGGTCATGGCGGCGATCCCACCGCCGAGGACGAAGCCCGTGACGGCCGCGCCGATGATCACTTCACGCTTGTGCGCGCGCAGCTGGGACCTCCAGTCCGTGGCCTTGACGATCTCGCCGCGGAGGTTCTCCACCGCGAGACCGAGGTCGGCCCGGTTGGCCTCGACCGAGCGCCGGATCTCCTCCGGCGAACGCTGCGCGCTCATCGCTTCGTCTCCACTTTGCCGGGCGTGGTCGGCGCGACGACGCCCTCGGGCGTGGCCGGGTGCGGGTTCTGCAGCGTCGCCTTGATCAGCTGTGCCTCCTCGATCGCCATCTGCGGGGTGGGCGGCGCGCCCTTCTTGAAGAAGCGCATGGCCAAGAAGGCCGCGAGACCGCCGAACACGAACAGGAAGCCCGAGACGATCAGATAGCCGAGCCACGGGTTGGTCCCGAGCACGTCGGCGATCAGCAATGCGAGGAAGTGCAGGAAGTAGATGAGGCCGGCGAGCACGAAGATGCCTCCGGCGGCGCCCGCGGCGATGCCCTTGACCAGGCCGGAGACCTTCTCGGTCACCTCGGCCTTGGCCAGCGCGATCTCCTCGCGGACGAGCAGCTGGGCCTTCTCGGTGACGTCCGTGATCGCCTTCGCGAGCTCTGACGTCGTGTGATCAGCCATCTAGTCGACCAGCCTCTTGAAGATGCGGGCGGCCAGGAACGTGCCGACGAAGACGATCCCCGCCAGCACCTCGGGACGTTCGAGCGGGCTGGTCTCGCCGGTGGCCCGTGCGCCGGTGACCGGCGGGCGGTACGCGCCCGCCGCCGACGCGGCCGCGGCCGGGTCGGTCTCCGAGCCCAGGCCCGGGCTCATCACGTTGGCGCCCGAGACGGTGGCGGGCCGCTCCTTGCCGGGCGTGGAGCTCTGCACCGCGAGCCGCTCGGCGTTGCCGGCCTGCTCGCGCGCCCTGCGCGCCTCAGCCTCGGCTCGCTGGGCCTCCTCGTGGGCCTTGCGCTCCTTGCGCTCCTGCTCCTCTTCCTTCTTCTCGGCGGCGGCGGTGGCGTCGTGCGCCTTGGCCGTCTCCTCTTCGGCGCGGCGTGCGTCGGTCTCGCGCAGCTCTGCACGTAGTTCGGCACCGCGGGCCTCGGCCTTGGCGCGCTCGGCCTGAGCCTGCGCCTCGCGGGCGGCCGCGGCCTCCTCAGCCTCTTTGGCCGTGGAGCCCGCGGCAGCGCTCCCGGCCTGCGCGGGCACGCCGGGCTGCTCGAGGTCCGGCGGGGCGTCCCATTCCTGGGTGCGATCGGGATCGTTCGAACTCACTCCGGCGGATCTTCCCCAAAGATGCGGCGGAAAACCACCGCGGCGGCGCGCGCCGTCACGATCGAGGCCAAAGCCCCGATGCCGGCGAGCAGGCCAGACCAGGCCAGGCGCTTGACGAGATCGTTGTGGTCCATAGCGGCGGAGTCTATGCGGCGAGTCCACCGCAGATGGTCTGGACGATGTGGGCCTTCGCGCTGTCGTACGCGTCCTCCCCCTCGTCCAGCAGCCCGAAGATCCAGCCGGTGAGCACCTGCTCGATGGCGCCGTAGAAGGACATCACGGCGAATTCGGCCGGGATCTCGGAGCGGAACTCTCCGCTCTGCTGCGCCTTCTCGACCACCCCGCGGATCAATGCGTACGCCTCGTCGATCTTGTGGATGTGCACCGCGCCGAACGAGTTCGCGGCCCGCGTGACCTCGACGATGATCACCTTCATCAGGTCGGGATCGTGACGGTAGGAGTCGATGATGAAGCCCGCGATCTGATGAAGTTTTTCCTCTGCCGGCAGATCCGTCGCGTCCGTGTGACGGATCGCCTCGAGCAGGACCTCCCAGCGCTCCAGGAAGAGCGTGTCCAGCACCTGGTCCTTGGACTTGAAGTAGTGGTAGACGAGCCCGTAGGCCACGCCCGCCTCGTCCGCGATGTCCGACACGCGGCACTTGTGGAACCCGTCGCGCGCGAACACGCGCACCGCGGCGTCGAGGATGATCCGCCGCTTGTCGACGGGCGCTGCCTTCGTCATCTACGCGGGAACCTCGTCCGGCCACACGTAGGCCGCCGGGCGCCGGTTGGCCAGTGACGGCAGCGTGCGGCGGATCTCCGCCTGGCGTTCGAGGTCCAGGTCGGCGACGATGAACGTCTCCGTGTCCGGGGCCGTCGCGAGCACGACGCCCCACGGGTCCACGATCATCGAGCGCCCGCCGGAGCGGATGCCGGGCGCGTGCTCGCCGACCTGGTTGGCGGCGACGACGAACGCCTGGCCCTCGATCGCGCGGGCGCGCAGCAGGATCTCCCAGTGGTCGCGCGTCGTGGCGAACGTGAACGCGGCCGGGACGGCGATGACCTCCGCGCCCTTGACCGCGAGGATCCGGTACAGCTCGGGGAAGCGCACGTCGTAACAGATGGACAAGCCGAGCTTCGTCCCGCCCGCGGTCTCCGAAGTGACGATCTCCTCGCCCGGCGCCTCGTGCGCGGACTCCTTGTAGACGCGCCCGCCGACCTCGACGTCGAACATGTGGATCTTGCGGTAGGTGGCGTGGACCTCGCCGTCCGGGCCGACGTGCAGCGACGTGTTGCTGTGGCGCGCTTCGCCCTGCTCGGTGAACGAGCCGGCGATGAGGTCGATCGAGAGCTCGCGCGCGATGGCGCGCGCCCACTGCGCGACGGCGCCGTCGAGCGGCTCAGCCGCGGCGATCGTCTGCTCCGGCGTGCCCAGCGCGGGCCACTTCTCGGGGAGCACGACGAGCTCCGCCCCGGCCTGCGCGGCCGCCCGTGTCAAGCGGTCGGCAGTTTCGAGATTGCGGTCGCGGTCAGGGGTGGACTGCAACTGGACGGCGGCGGCACGCAACGGATTCTCCTTGGTGACTAACGAGTCAATCCGGCCGCGGAGCATATCGTGTGAACGCGATGCCGCTCCGCAAATCCTGGCGCTGGATCGGGGCCTTCGGGCCCGACGTGATGCTGTGCGTCGCCCATGCCCGCGTCGGCGTGCTGCGCCGCTCGTGGTGGGCGGTGTGGGACGGCACGCAACTGCACGAGGGCACGCGCGCCCCGTTCGAACTCACGCTGGAGGCAGGCGAGCCGATCGAGGCCACCACCGGCCCGGCCTGGACGCGCAAGACGCCGCTGCGCGTACGCGGGACCGTGCTGGGCCGTGAGATCGACCTGCCGGGCCTGCTCGACGAGTCCCACGGCCGCCACGCCCGGCGGACGTCGTGGCTGTGGTCGGCCGGGGCCGGGCGTGACCGTGGACGGCGTCCCGGTGACCTGGAACCTCGTCGCAGGCATGCACCCCGGCGAGAACACCGTGTGGGTGGACGGCACGCCGCACCGTGTGGATCCGCCACCGTTCGACGGGATCGCCGGCGTCGGCGACCTGCGCTTCACGGCGCTCGCCACCCGCGCGAAGCAGGAGAACTACCTGGTCATCGCCTCCGACTACGAGCAGCCGTTCGGCACGTTCACCGGCACGCTGCCGACCGGCGAGACGTTGCGGGCGGGCCACGGCGTGATGGAGCGCCACGAGGCGAAGTGGTGACGCGCGCAACCTAAAGGTGCCTGGCACCTTTAGGTTCGCCGCGGGGCGCGCGTGATCACCGCTGCGGTGGCGCTCGTCGCCGCCATCGCCGCCGCGATCGGGCGGCGTGCGCCGGAGGCCGTCGTCGCGCTGGTCGGCGCCGCCGTGCTGATCGTCTTCGGCGTGCTCGCGCCGGACGACGCGGTCGACGAGGCGAAGGCGATCGGGCCGACGCTCGTCGTGCTCGCGTCGCTGCTCGTGCTCGGCGACGGGTGCGAGCGCGCGGGACTGTTCGACGCGCTCGCGGCGCGGATGGCCGTCCGTGCTCGCGGCACCGGGCCGCGGCTGCTCGCGTACGTGTTCGGCGCGGCCGTCGCGGTGACCGCGGTGCTCGGACTGGACGCGACCGTCGTGCTGCTCACGCCCGCCGCGTTCGCCGCCGCGGCCAAGGCGCGGCTCGCGAGCCGCCCGCACGTCTACGCCACCTCGCACCTCGCGAACAGCGCATCGCTGCTGCTCCCGGTCTCCAACCTCACGAACCTGCTCGCGTTCAGCGCCACGGGCCTCTCGTTCGCGGGCTTCGCCGCGCACATGGCGCTGCCGACCGCGGTCGCCGTCGCGATCGAGTGGATCGTCATCCGGCGCGTGTTCAGGACCGTGCTCGAAGCGCCCGGGCGGACACCGAGGACCGACCTCCCGCCGCTCCCGAAGCGCCCGCTGATCATCCTCGCGCTCACGCTCGCCGGGTTCGTCGCCGCCGGGCCGCTGAACATCGACGTCGCGTGGCCCGCCGCCATCGGCGCGCTGCTGATGGTCCCGCGCCCCAAGGCCATCGACGTGCCACTGCTCGCGTTCGTGCTCGGCCTGAGCCTGATCGTCCGGGCACTCGCCGACGCGGGCCTCGCCGACATCGTCGCCGACATCCTCCCGAGCGGCAGCGGCCTGCTCGCGCTGCTCGGCGCCACGTTCCTCGCCGCCGCGCTCGCGAACGCGCTCAACAACGTCCCGGCGCTGCTCGTCCTGCTGCCCGCGGCGGCCCTGGCCGGCCCGCACACCGTGCTCGCGGTGCTGATCGGCGTCAACGCCGGCCCGAACCTCACGTACACCGGATCGCTCGCCACCCTGCTGTGGCGGCGCGTGCTCCGAGAGCGCGGCGAAGAGGTCGGCCATCGCGAGTTCCACGTGCTCGGCGCGCTGTCGGTCCCGCCGATCCTGATCCTCGGTACGGTCGCCCTATGGCTGACGACGTGAGGGTGCTCGCGTGGATCACCGAAGGCGGCTGGGAGGCCGTCGTCGACGCGGTCGCGAAGCTGCAGGCGAGCAGCGTCACGCTCCTGCACGTCGACACGGTCGACGTGCCCGGCCGCGGCCATCGCCATGAGCAGGTGATGCAGCGCATGCACGCACTCGCCGGTGAGGCGGCCCAGGCCCTGCTCGAGGACGCGGAGGAACGGCTCGGCCGCCCCACGGAGAAGGTCGCCGAGACCGGCGTGGCCGAGACGATCGTCTACGAGCACGCCCACGCGCACGACGTGCTCGTGCTCGCACGTGACGGACGTCACAGCGGCCCCCACTCGATCGGGCATGATCAGCGCTGGGTGATCGACCACGCCCCGTGCGCCGTCCTGCTCGCCTGGAGCGAGGGAGCGCCGGATGACGAGGCGCCGCCGCCCAAGCCCAAGCCGAAGCCCAAGCCGAAAGCGAAGCCGCTATGAAGATCCGCGAAGCGATCTTCCAGCCGAACCGGTCACGTACCGGCGAAGCCGGTCACGAACGGGAAGCGCCTATGAGCCTTCCCCCCGGTCCGCCGCGCCCCCATCTCGCGCAGACGATCGGCTGGCTCACGCGCCCCGGCCCGTACTCGCGCCGCATGCGCGACCGCTACGGCGACGTCTTCACCATCCACGTCGAGCAGCGCGCGCCGTGGGTGATGCTCGGCCATCCCGACCACGTCAAGCAGGTCTTCACCGGCGACCCGAACGTCCTGCACGCGGGCGAGGGCAACAACATCCTCAAGCCGCTGCTCGGCGCGCGCAGCGTGCTGCTGCTCGACGGCAAGGAGCACATGCAGCACCGCAAGGCGTTGCTGCCGCCGTTCCACGGCGAGCGCATGCAGGCCTACGGCGACATGATCCGCGCGATCGCGCAGGAGGAGGTCGCGAGGCTGGCCGGTCGGCACGCCACTCGCCACCCGCCTGCGCACGCAGGAGCTGACGCTCGAGATCATCATGCGCGCCGTCTTCGGCTCCCGCGACGAACGCCTGCGCGAGGCGCTGCACGGCGCTGCTCGAGTTCGTCGGCCGGACCAGCATGCTCGTGCTCTCCGTGATGGGCGGCCAGCGCGCGAACAAGGCCGTCTTCGACCGCGTCCGCGTGCCGGTCGACGCGCTGCTCGGCGAGCTGATCACCGCCCGCCGCGCCGACCCGGACCTCGAGGAGCACGCCGACATCCTCTCGATGCTGCTGGCCGGCACCGACATGGACGACGCGACGCTCAAGGACGAGCTGCTGACGTTGCTCGTCGCCGGCCACGAGACCACGGCCACGGCGCTCGCGTGGGCGCTCGAGCGGCTCGCCCGGCATCCGGGCGCGTGGGAGCGACTGCGCGAGGGACGACGACGACTACCTCGACGCCGTGTGCAAGGAGACGCTGCGGCTGCGGCCCGTGCTGCCGGGCGTCATCCGCATGCTCAAGGCCCCGTACGAGATCGCGGGCTACGAGCTGCCCGCGGGCGATCGCCGTCGTGCCGTCGATCCACCTCATCCACACCCGCGCGGACGTCTATCCGGACCCGCTCGCGTTCCGGCCGGAGCGCTTCCTGGAGAAGCCGGCCGGCACCTACACGTGGATCCCGTTCGGCGGCGGCGTGCGCCGCTGCCTCGGCGCGACCTTCGCGCTGTATCGAGATGAAGTGGGTGCTGCGCGCGATCGCCGACGCGGTCGTGGAGCTGCAGCCGGGGTCGCCGCACGCCGAGGACACCAAGCACCGCTCGATCACGCTCGCGCCGAAGGCCGACGGCCGCGTCATCGTGGCGCGACGAACAGCGCCTGTGCGCCGCGCGCAACCGGTCCCGTCCGGTCGCTGAGCACGGAGCTCGCCAGCCCCGCGCCGCCCTCGGCGAGCTGCGTCTGCGCGTCCAGCAGCACCCACTCGCCGACCGGCTCGCGCACGAAGTGCACGGTCAGGTCGGTGTTGATGAACAGGTAGCGCCCCCAGTCGAGCACGTTGGAGACACCGTTGCCGGAGTCCGCCACCACGAGCACCCGCTGCCGCGGCGACGGTTCCTCGCCCTCCACCAGCGGGATCCGCATGCGCGTCCACACGGCTGCGGGCCCGCGGTCCAGCCAGCCGCCGCGCGCCCAGCGCCACTCGACCGCATGGGCGTAGCCGAACGCCTCGCCGAGCTGCCGCGGTGGCACGTCCTCGGCCTCCGGCAGCGCGACCGGCTCGCCCGTCTCCGTGCCGACGGGTGACGGCCGCACACGCCACGCCCGCGCGCGCAGCACGTCGCGCCCATCGGCGCTGAGCGTGGCCGCGAGCAGCTCGACGGACCGCCCGGGCCGTTCGACCGCGGTGGAGACGACCAGCTCGCCGATCGGCACCGGCCCGAGGATCTCGACCGTGATCCGCGCGATCACCAGGTCCGAGGCCATCCGCTCGAGCTCGCGCATCAGCAGCGCCGAAGGCGGCCCGGCGTGCTGGTGCTTCGGGTCCCACGGCCCGCTCGTGCGCTCGGTGGCCTGGAAGCGCCCGTCGCCCAGCTCGACGTAGAAGCTCACGACAGCCCCAGCAGCTCCCGCGCCTCGTCGACCGTCGCGAGCCGCCGGCCGGCATCGCCCGCCATCCGCGCGCCCCGCGCGACCAGATCGCCGTTCGAGCGCGCCATCTCCCCGTCGGGCAGGTAGAAGTTGTCCTCCAGCCCGACGCGGATGTTCCCGCCCAGCGAGAGCGCCGCCGCGAGCAGGCCCCACTGCGCGCGGGAGATGCCGATCACGCCCCACTGGTGCGGGACGTCCGGCACCTGCTCGGCCATGTGGGCGACGTTGCGCGCCGTCGGCCGGATGCCGCCGGTCACGCCCATCACGAACGACACCTGCAGCGGCGGCTTCAGCGCGCCCATGTCCAAGCAGCGGGTCGAGCGACGCGACGTGCCCGGAGTCGAAGCACTCGTGCTCGGGCCGGATGCCGTGCTCGACCATCGTCGCCCAGCAGCGCGCCGATCGTGTCGAACGAGTTCTCGAACACGGCCTTGAAGACGAAGTCCTTGCGCCGCGCCGAGTACTTGGCGTAGTTCATCGAGCCCATGTTCAGCGCGCCCACCTCGGGCCGCAGCTCGCGCAGATACGCCTGGCGCGTCTCGATCGGCACGCCCAGCGCGCCCGTCGAGTAGTTGATGATCAGCTCCCGGCCGACCTCGGCGCGAATCGCGTCGGTGATCGCCCGGAAGTCCTCGATCGCATACGACGGCGTCCCGTCCGGCGTGCGCGCGTGGATGTGGACCATCACGCCACCCTCGTCGGCGATCCGCCGGGCCTCGGCCGCGTACTCGGCCGGCGTGTACGGGATCGCGGGACACTGGTCACGCGAGGCCAGGGCGCCGGAGATGGCGCACGTCAGGATCACGGGAGAGTCCACCCCGGTAGGACTATCGGAACGAGCCGTGACGCGTCACACGGGAACGACACCATGCTTGCGGTAGGGACGCTCCAATTTCTTGCCTTCCGCGAGCTGCAGCGCCTTGATGATGGTCGGGCGCGTCTCGCGCGGATCGATCACGTCGTCGATCATCCCGTTGCCGGCGGCGACGTACACGTCGATCAGCCCGCGGTAGGTCTCGATCATCTCGGCCTTGTTCGGCGCCTCGCGGAACAGGATCTCCGCCGCGCCCTCGGCGCCCATCACCGAGATCTCGGCGGACGGCCACGCGACGATCAGATCGGGCTCGAACGCGCGCCCGTTCATCACGTAGTAGCCCGCGCCGTACGCCTTGCGCAGGACGACCGTGACCTTGGGCACGGTGGCGGAGGACACCGCGTGCAGCATCTTCGCGCCGTGGCGGATGATGCCCGCCTGCTCGACCTTCGTGCCGACCATGAACCCCGGCACGTCGACGAGGAACACGAGCGGGATCCCGTAGGCGTCGCACAGGTTCACGAACCGCGCGGCCTTGTCGGCCGAGTCGTTGTCGAGGATGCCGCCGAGGTGGCGCGGCTGCGAGGCGACGATGCCCACCGGCCGCCCGCCCATCCGCGCCAGGCAGGTGATGACCGTGCGCGCCCACTTGGGCTTGAGGTCCAGCCACGAGCCGTGGTCGACGATCAGCTTGATCACGTCGTACATGTCGTACGGCTTGCGGTTGGACTCCGGCAGCACGTCGAGCAGCGCGTCCTCGGTGCGGTCCACCGGGTCGGTGACGTCCAGCCGCGGCGGCGCCTGCTCGCAGTGGGCGGGGAAGTACGACAGGTACTCCTTGATGCGGGCGATGCACTCGGCGTCGTCGGCCACCTCGAGGTCGCCCACGCCGGACTTGCGGCAGTGCACGCGCGCGCCGCCGAGCTCCTCGGGCGTGACCTCCTCGCCGATCGCGGCGCGCACGAGGTGCGGACCGGCCAGCGCCATCGAGCCCTGCCCGGACACCATCGGCACGAAGTCCGCCAGGCCGGGGATGTACGCCGTGCCCGCCGCGCACGGCCCCATCACCGCGGCCACCTGCGGGACGACGCCGCTCATCACCGACTGCTCGCGGAACAGCACGCCCGTCTGCGCGAACAACGCGCCCACCGCCTCCTGCACGCGCGCGCCGGCGCTGTCGAGCAGCCACACGAGCGGGATCCGCTTCGTGAGCGCCAGCTCGCGGATGCGCGTGACCTTGATCTCGCCGGTCATGCCCATCGACCCGGCCATGACCGTGAAGTCGTAGGCGACGATCGCCACCGGCCGCCCGTCGACGTGCCCCCAGCCCGTGATCACGCCGTCCGCGGGCGCCGGCTTGTCGTCCATCGCGCGCTGCGAGAAGTGCGGGCGCGCGTGGACGCCCAGCTCGGTGAAGTCGTCGGTGAGCAGCGCGATCCGCTCGCGCGCGGTCAGCTTGCCCGCCGCGTGCTGGCGGGCGATCTTCTCTTCGCCGCCGCCCAGTCGAGCGGCGGCCCGGCGTTCCTCGAGCTCAGCGGCCAGCGGTCGCAACATGCGCCCGTAGCCTGCCAGCCGGCTGTCCGCGAGGCGCAGCACGGACGCCACGCTCCCGCCTTCGCGCGGCAGGTCCACGGTCACGGCGCGACAGCGCACGCCGCTCGTACGGTCGGTGGTGGCGACCCGGGCCAACTCGACGATGTCCTGCGATCCCGCGTCCAGCAACGCGCACAGCTGGACGCCGCCGAGCCGGTACACGTGCCCGTGACCGACCAGGAGGCTCTCCAGCCGCCCGCCGAGCTTGGCCAGCAGCGAGTCGCCCGCGGGGTGGCCGTGCTGGTCGTTGTAGCCGCGCATGCCGTCCAGGTCGAACAGCGCGAAGGTGGCGGCGCGGCCGTCGGCCAGCAGCTGCCCGAGGTCGTCGAGCAGCGCCCGGCGGTTGCCGAGGTGCGTGAGCGTGTCGTGCGTGGCCGCGAAGTGCAGCTCGGCCGCCGCGGCGGCGACCGCCCGGTTGGCGCGCCGCAGCTCCACCTCGGCCATCGCCGCGCCGGCGAGGTCCTCGAGCACGCCCTGGTCGCGGCCGGTCCACTGGCGGGGCTCGTGGTCGATCGCGCACAGCGCGCCGAGCCGCTCGCCGTCGGACGTCGTGAGCGGAATCCCGAGGTAGGAGACGATCCCGAAGTCCTCGATCGCCGGGTTGTCGCGGACCTTCGGGTGCACGCGCGCGTCGACGACTTCCAGCGGTGCCCCGGACTCCACGACGTGCTTGCAGAACGAGTGCGAGAGCGGCGTCATGCGCACGCTGCCGACGCCGACCGAGCTCTTGAACACCTGGCGGTCGTCGGTGACCAGCGTGAACAGCGCGACGGGGACGTGCAGCACCTCGGCCACGAGCCGCGTGATGCGGTCGAACGCGGCCTCCGAGGAGCCCTCCAGCAGGCCGGTCTCGGCCAGCGCCGCGAGCCGCCGCGGGTCACCGACGCCGGTCATGCGAGCACCGCCCGGACGATCGACTCCACGAGCTCCACGTTGCCCTCCGGGTACTCGAACGCGGTCACCTCGAGCCCGACCACATCGCACTCGACGGCGACCTCGGTGAGCAGCGCGCGCAGGCCGGTGTCGCTCAGCCCGCCCGGCACCGCGAACTGCGACGGCAGGATGGTCGGGTCGAGCACGTCGAGGTCCAGGTGGACGTAGACCTTGTGACCGCCGAGACGCTCCACGACCTCGGAGGGACGCACGTTCTTGACGCCCGTCGTGTCCACCAGCACGCGTTCGCCCGCGTCGAGGTCGCGCACGCCGCACATGAGCACGCGCGCGGGGTCGATCGAGGGGGCGAAGCCGGAATCCCACACGCCGCAGGACGCTGCCAGGCACATGCCGCCGAGGAAGCCGGACGGCGTCGTGTCGGGCGTGTTGTAGTCGCCGTGGGCGTCCAGCCACAGCACGCGGACATCGGGCTCGTGGCGGACGACCGCCTGGAACGTCGTCAGGCAGATCGTGCAGTCCGAACTCGTGAGAATCGGGAACGCGCCGGCCGTCAACATGTCCTCGACCTGACCTCCGGCTTCGAGGATGCAGCCGTGCGAGTCGCGCAGGTCGTCGTCCCAGTTCGCGATCCGCGCGTCGCCGAACGTGCCCACCAGGCGCGCTTGCGGGGTCCAGTGCGAGCGCGAGCGCCTCCGCGCCGCGCGAGGCGCCCGGCGTGCGGTCGGAGGTGCGGCAGCGCAGCGCCGTGACGCTCAGCGGGAGGTCCACACCGGCTCCCGCTTCTCCATGAAGGCGGTGACGCCCTCGGTGATGTCGTCGGTCGAGAACGCGAGGCTGAGCTGCGCGTGCAGGTACTCGAGCGCGTCGTCGAAGGCCATGTCCTGCTGGCGGTACATCGCCGCCTTGCCCATGCGCATGAGCAGCGGCGACTTGGCCGCGAGCCTGCCCGCCCAGTCGGCGACCGCGGCGTCGAACTCGGCGTCCGGCACGACCTTGTTGACGATCCCGATCCGCTCCGCCTCGGCGGCGCTGACCTGCTCGCCCAACAGCAGCAGCTCGTTGGTCTTCTTGCGCCCGACGTTGCGGTAGATGAGCGCCATGATCATGAACGGGAAGACGCCGACGTTGATCTCCGGCGTCCCGAACCGGGCGGATTCCTTGGCCACGATCAGGTCGCACGCGAGCGCGAGGCCGAGCGCGCCCGCGAGCACGTGCCCGTTGGCGGCGCACAGCGAAGGCTTGCCGAGGCTGCCGATGGCCTGGAAGAGCTGCACGAACTTGCCGCTCGCGAAGTGCTTGTGCACGAGCGGGTGGTCGGACGTGAACCCCTTCAGGTCCCCGCCGGCGGAGAAGACCTTCTCGTGCGTGGACGTGAGCACGACCACGCGCACGTCCTCGTCCGCGCGAGCCTGCGCGAACGCGGCCAGCAGGTCGTCGAGCAAGCTCGTCCGAGAGTGCGTTGCGCACCTCCGGCCGGTCCATGGCGATGGTTGCGACGTGATCCTGGACGTCGTATCGCAGAGTGGTGAGACCCATCTGGCTGCCGAGCCTATCCGCAGCGAGTACCGTGCCGCTATGGCCGCGACGAATGTCCAGAAGCCCGACCACGCCGCGCCCCGCCGGCACTTCATCTTCACCGAGGAGCACGAGGCGCTCCGCGAGTCGATTCACAGCTTCGTGATCAAGGAGCTGGCGCCGCACGCGGAGGCGTGGGAGGAGACGACCTTCCCCGATTCGGTGTTCCCGCGCATGGGGGAGCTCGGCTTCCTCGGGCTGTCGATGCCGGAGCAGTACGGCGGTCAGGGAGGCGACTACTTCTGCAACCTCGTGTTGGCCGAGGAGATCTCGCACTCGGGCAGCGGCGGCCTCTCGATGGGCATCGCCGTGCACACCGACATGGCCACGCCGCCGATCCTGCAGTTCGGCACCGAGGCGCAGAAGCAGGAGTACCTGGTGCCCGCCATCCAGGGCCAGAAGATCGCCTGCCTCGGCATCACCGAGCCCGACGCCGGCTCCGACGTCAAGGGCATCCGCACGCGCGCCGTGCGCGACGGCGACGAGTGGGTCATCAACGGCTCCAAGACCTACATCACCAACGGCCACCGCGCGGACTTCATCGTGCTCGTGACCAAGACCGACCCGGACGCGGGCTACGACGGATTCACGCTCTTCATCGTCGACATGAACGCCGAGGGCGTGATCCGCGAGAAGAAGCTCGAGAAGCTCGGGATGCACGCGAGCGACACCGCGCTGCTGGCCTTCAACGACGTGCGCGTGCCCGACACCGCCGTCCTCGGCCAGCTCGGCAAGGGCTTCTACCACATCATGTGGGAGCTCCAGGGCGAGCGTCTGATCGGCGCCGCGGGCTGCGTCGCCGGCGCCCAGCGCGCCTTCGACCGCACGCTCACCTACGCGATGGAGCGCAAGGCGTTCGGCCGCGAGATCGGCCACTTCCAGGTCATCCGCCACAAGTTCGCGGCCATGGCGACCAAGATCGAGCGTTCCCGCCAGCTCGTGTACTCCACCGCCTGGCGCTTCGCGAACGGCGAGTACCCGGTGCGGGAGATCTCGATGGCCAAGCTCGACGCCTCCCAGATGTGCTGCGAGGTCGCCGACGAATGCCTGCAGATCTTCGGCGGCGCGGGCTACATGCGCGAGTACAAGATCGAGCAGGCCTGGCGGGACCTGCGCCTGAACCGGATCGGAGCCGGAACGGACGAGATCATGCTCGACGTGATCGGCCGCTCCTACGGCCTCTGACCGAAATAGGAGGACTACCGACTATCGTCCGGGACATGGGAGTCCTCGACGACAAAGTGGCGATCGTGACCGGCTCGGCACGCGGCATCGGCCGCGCGACCGCCGAGCTGCTCTCCGAGCACGGCGCCAAGCTGATCATCAACGACCTCGATGCCGATCTCGCCGAGCAGGCAGCGTCGGAGATCGCGGGTGAGACGGCGGTCTACGGCGGCGATCTGACCAAGGACGGCTCGCCCGAGGCGCTCGTCCAGACGGCGATCGACGCGTTCGGCAAGATCGACATCATCGTCAACAACGCGGGCTACACGATCGACGCCCCGATCCACAAGATGTCCGACGACGCGTTCCAGCGCATGCTGGACATCCACACGGTCGTCCCGTTCCGCGTCATCCGCGCCGCCGCTCCGCACCTGCGTGAGCCGGCGAAGGCCGAGCGCGAGCAGGGCGTCGAGGTCTTCCGCAAGATCGTCAACGTGTCCTCGATCAGCGGCACGATGGGCAACGCGGGCCAAGCCAATTACGCGGCCGGCAAGTCCGCGGTAGTGGGCCTGACCAAGACGCTGGCCAAGGAGTGGGGCCAGTTCAAGATCAACGTCAACGCGGTCGCGTTCGGCTGGATCGAGACGCGGCTGACGGCGACCAAGGACGCCGACAACACGATGGAGATCGACGGGGAGCAGGTGCAGCTCGGCATCCCCGAGCAGATGCGCACGATGGCCCCGATGCTGATTCCGATCGGCCGCCCGGGCACGCCGGAGGAGGCCGCCGGCGGCGTGTTCTTCCTGTGCTCGCCGTGGTCGAACTTCGTCCACGGCCAGGTGCTCAACGTCACCGGTGGCCAGTTCACGGGGATGACGACATGAAGCTGGTCAAGCCCTCCGGGGAGGAGCGGGACGTCCCGCGCGGGGTCGTCGGCGGCGCCGAGATCTCGCAGGCCACGACGGGCGCGCACAACCTCTACATGGGCATCTTCCGCGTGCCCGCCGGAGCCCGCGGCCGCCCGCACTACCACGACAACTGCGAGAGCGCGCTCTACATGCTCTCCGGCTCGATCGAGATCCGCTTCGGCGACCAGCTCGAGGAGTCCCTGATCGTGGAGGCCGGCGACATGCTCTACGTCCCGCCGCGGGAGACGCACACGGTCACGAACACCTCCGACAGCGACCCGGCCGAGTACGTCGTGGCCCGCGACTCGCCGACCGAGGACTCCGTCGAGGTGCCGTGGGCGGACCGACCGGCGTAAGTAAGTAGCGACTAACTTGGCGCGGAGACGCTCTCCGCGCCTCTTGAAACGACATGGAAGTGAGTGGACACTTACTTCCATGTCGCGTTCAGCTTGGACCTTCGCGATCGTCTCGGTCGCCCTCTTCATGGTCGTGCTCGACAACCTCGTCGTCACGACCGCGCTGCCCTCCATCCGCACCGACCTCGGGGGCAGCCTCGAGGACCTGCAGTGGACGGTCAACGCCTACACGTTGTCCTTCGCCGTCCTGCTGCTGACGGGCGCCGCGCTCGGCGACCGCTTCGGCCGCCGGCGGATGTTCGTGGTCGGACTGGCGATCTTCACGGTCGCCTCGGCCCTGGCCGCGCTCGCGCCTTCCTCCGGCGCCCTGATCGCCGCGCGCGCCGTGCAGGGCGCGGGCGCCGCGATCGTCACCCCGCTCACGCTCACGCTGCTCTCCGCGGCGTTCCCGCCCGGCAAGCGCGGCCTGGTGATCGGCGCCTGGTCGGGCATCTCCGGCCTCGGCGTCGCGCTCGGGCCGGTGATCGGCGGCGCCGTGGTCGCCGGCATCTCCTGGCACTGGATCTTCTGGATCAACGTGCCGATCGGCCTGGCGCTGCTCCCGCTCGCGTGGACCCGGCTGAGCGAGTCCTACGGGCCGGAGGGCCGGCTCGACCTGCCGGGGTTGACGCTCGCCGGTGTGGGCCTGCTCGGCGTGGTGTTCGGCATCGTCCGCGGCGAGACGCTCGGCTGGACGTCGGGCACGGTGGTCGGCGCGCTCGGGACGGGTGTCGTCGCGCTGGCCGCGTTCGTCGCGTGGGAGCTGCGGGCGCCCGCCCCGATGCTGCCGATGCGGTTCTTCCGCTCCCGGGCGTTCGCCGCCTCCAACGGCGTGTCGCTGGCCATGTACTTCGGCGTCTTCGGCTCGATCTTCCTGCTCGCCCAGTTCTTCCAGGTCGCGCAGGGCCTCTCGGCGCTCGAGGCCGGCCTGCGCACGCTGCCGTGGACGGCGATGCCGATGTTCGTCGCGCCGATCGCGGGCCTGCTGAGCGACCGGATCGGCTCGCGCCCGCTGATGTTCACCGGCCTGGCCCTGCAGGCGGTCGCGATCGGCTGGATCGCGTCCGTCTCCACGCCGGACGTGGCCTACAGCTCGCTCGTCCCGCCGTTCATCCTCGCCGGCACGGGCATGGCGCTCGTGTTCGCGCCGACGGCCAACGCGGTGCTCGCCGCCGTCCGGCCGGAGGAGGCGGGACAGGCGAGCGGGGCGACGAACGCGATCCGCGAGGTCGGCGGCGCGCTCGGCGTCGCGGTGCTCGCGTCGGTGTTCGCGACCAGCGGCTCCTACGCCTCACCGCAGGCGTTCGTCGACGGCATGACGAGCGCCGCGTGGGTCGGCGCCGCCGTGCTGGCCGTCGGCGCGCTGCTCGCCCTGCTCGTGCCGGGCAAGCCGCGGGCGGCCGCTCAGGAAGCGGCCGAGCCCGGTTTGGTCGCCGCCTCGTAGAGCGTGCGCACCTCCGCGAAGATGGCGTCGGCGACGGCCTGCTCCTGGTCGCGCGTCGGCGCCTCGACGCGTTCGTAGGCGAACGGCTCGCCGTAGTACACGCGGATCTTCGGGAACTGGCCGCGCTTCCAGTTGCGCACGTGGCTGGAGCCGACGATCGCGATCGGGACGATCGGCGCGCCGGACTGCAGCGCGAGCCGCCCGATCCCGCGCTTGGCCTTCTTCGCGGGCTCACCCGTGCGCGAGCGCCCGCCTTCGGCGTACATGGCCATCGTGTCGCCGCGGTCGAGCACCGTGAGCGCCGTGGTGAACGCGTCCTGGTCCGCGACGCCGCGGCGGACCGGGAACACGCCACCGTGCGTGTAGATGAACTGCATCGGCGGCTTGAACAGCTGCGACTTGGCCATGAAGTGGACCTTGCGCCGCAGGGCCGTGCCGAGGAAGAAGTGATCCAGGAACGAGAAGTGATTCGGCGCGAGGATCACGGGCCCGACGGCCGGGACGCGCTCCGGGTGCGTGTTGCTCACGCGGAAGAACACCCACCCCATCAGGCTCGTCAGGATGCGCACGACCTCGTAGATGAAGTCGGGCTCGCGCGTGCGGGTGCGCTCGTGGAAACGGTCGAAGTCTGTCCTTCGTCCGCGCGTCCTTGTACTGCTGCTCTTTGAGCTCGACGAGCTCGGGCTCGCTCATGGACGCCGATTATGGCGGGCCGGTCGTGGTGGGCGGGACCGTCCAGGAGTCCCGCCCACCACTTCCTTCGCCGGTTCGCCGTGCGCCGCGGGAGGAGAGATCGCGACGAACAGCAAGGAGCATGGTGCCGAGGGGAGGGTCGATGCCCAATCGACCGCGCGTACTGAATGGACCTGATCACAATCGACACGGTGTCTATATCGTGCGACGTGTGACGCAGATCGAGGCCCACATCACCGGCACCGTGTGGAAGATCGAGGTGGCGGTCGGGGACTCCGTCACCGAGGGCGACTCCGTCGTGATCCTCGAGTCGATGAAGATGGAGATGCCCGTGGAGGCCGAGGACGACGGCACCGTGGCCCAGGTCCTCGTCGAGGAGGGCCAGTCCGTGCAGGAGGGCGACCCGCTCGTCGTGCTCGAGTAGTGGGCTCCGTCGTCGTCGATGCGCCCGCGGCGGGGGTCGCGCGGGTCACGATCGACAACGCGGCCAAGCGCAACGCGCTGGACGCGGAGATCCTCGAAGGGCTCGCCGCGACGCTGCCGACGCTGGACGCGCGCTGCGTGGTGCTGACCGGGGCGGGCGGCGCGTTCTCGGCCGGCTACGACATCGGGAACCTCACGCCGGAGCGGCTCGCCGACGTGCTCATCCACCCGTTCGAGGCGGCGCTGGCGGCGCTGGACGACGTGCCGGTCCCGGTCGTCGCGGCGCTCGGCGGGCACGCGTTCGGGGGCGGCCTGGAGCTGGCGATGGCGTGCGACCTGCGCGTGTGCGCGCCGGGCGCGAAGCTGGGGATGCCGCCCGCGCGGCTCGGCGTCGTCTATTCGCACACCGGGCTGCGGCGGTTCGTGGACGCCGTCGGCTCCGCTCGCACGCGGGAGCTGTTCCTGACGGCGCGACCGGTCGGCGCGGACGAGGCGCTGGCCTGGGGCATGGTCAACGAGGTGGTCGAGGACGTCGAGGCGCGGTCCGTGGCGCTGGCGAGCGAGATCGCGGCGCTCGCGCCCCTGTCGCAGCGCGGGAACAAGCGCGTGCTGCGGGCGCTGATCGCGCCGCTCGACCCGGCGCTGGAGGCCGAGCTCGAGGCGCTGCGCCGGGAGGCGTTCGCGTCCGAGGACTTCGCCGAGGGCGTGCGCGGTTTCATCGAGAAACGCCCACCGCGCTGGCAAGGCGAGTAATCGAGCGGGGGCCCCGCCCTCCCGAAGCCGTCCGATCCAGGCCGTAGCTTCCGCGCAACGTCACTCGACAGAGGATCGTGGATGCTGGATCTCGAGGACCGCCTGGACGAGCTCGACCAGCTCGGCCGGCACCAGTGCATGCGGATGGTCTCCGGACCGCAGGGGCCGCGCGTGGTGCTCGACGGGCGGCCGGTGCTGTTGCTGTGCTCGGGCAACGCGCTCGGGCTGGCCGACCATCCGAAGGTCCGCCAGGCCGCCGCCGACGCGGCCATGCGCTGGGGTGTCGGCGCGGGCGCCGCGCGCGTGTCGTGCGGCACGATGACGCTGCACCGGCGGCTCGAGGAACGGCTGGCGGCATTCACCGGGCAGCGCGCATCGCTGCTCTTCGGCTCCGGCGCCCTGGCCAACATGGGCGTGATCGGTGCGCTCGCGCGCCGCGGCGAGGTCGTGCTGCACGACGAGCTCGCGCACGCCTCGATCGTCGACGGCTGCCGGCTGAGCGGGGCCGAGGTGGTGGCGTACCGCCACGCCGACGCCGACCACCTGGCCTGGGCGCTGCGCCAGTGCGACGGCCGCGCGACCCTGATCGCCACCGACGGCATGTTCGGCATGGACGGCGACGTCGCGCCGCTGCGCGAGATCGTCGACCTGGGCCACCGCTACGACGTCCGCGTGCTGGTCGACGAGGCCCACGCGCTCGGCGCCCTCGGCCCCGACGGCCGCGGCGCCGTCGCCGAGGCCGGCCTCCAGGGCGAGGTCGACGTCATCACCGGCACGCTCGCCAAGGCCCTCGGCTCCTACGGCGGCTTCGTGGCCTGCGACCACGTGACCGCGCGGTTCCTCGTGCACTCCGCGCGGACCCTGCTGCACTCCACGGCGTTGCCCCCGGTCGCCGCCGCGGCGGCCATGGCGGCGTTGGACCTGCTGGAGGAGCAACCCCGCCGCGTGGCGAAGCTCCGGGCGAACGCGGAGACCTTGCGTGACGGCCTGGCGCGCGAGGGTTTCGACGTGAGCGGCGCCGCGGCCCACGTCATCCCGATCGTCGTCGGGGACTCCGAGACCGCCGCGCGCATGGTCGAGTTCGCGCTCGACCAGGGCGTCTTCGCCGAGGCGGTCCGGCCGCCGGCCGTGCCGGAAGGCACCGCGCGGGTCCGCGTGTCCGTGATGGCGTCGCACCAGCGCGAGGAACTGCGCGAGGCGGCCGTGGTGTTGGGCCGCGCGGCCTTGCGGGCCGGGTTCCGGCCGGGCGCCGGCGTGCCGGTCGCCGCGGCGCACGGGTTGCTCGCGGCGTGGCAGGCGCCGCGTAGAGGCGACGAAACAACGCAGCATCGATAGGGGTGGGGGCCTGCCGCGCGGCAGGGGTGAGGTCGCAAAGGTTCCTGAGAGGATGTTTCCGACCGCACCCCACGTGCTGCATGGGTTTGACCGCCTGAGGCGGCATAACCCAGCTCGAGCTTGCCGCGGCGCGGGCTCACCACCCCCTTACCAGCGCAGTTGCCGTTCGTTTCGAGTTCGCCTCGCCGCCAATCCCCGCCTGAGCGGCCCCTTTAACCACCCGGTACACCACCCGCCCGCGAAATCTCGGACACCCGTCCAAACCGAAATCACCCGCGCGGGAGTTGACTGTTCTCGTATGGCCGCTCCCGCCGCAGAGCTTCATGTGCTTCCGCACGCCACCACCGGGGGCTGGACCCTCGACGCCGCCGGCAACGGGCCGGCGTGGTTCGCGACCTTGAGCGAGGCCGAGCAGGCCGCGCGCCGGCAGGCCGCGTCACGCGACGACGCCCGGATCTACCTCCACGATCGCTACCACCGCGTGCGCCGCATCGGCGCTTCGCGTCAGCGGTAGCGCAGGACGGCTTCTACGACGAGCGCGGCGTTGTCGGGGGCGCGGCGCCCGTCGGGGAGCGTGGTCACGTCCTCGAGGCCGATCCGGATGTCGTACCCGCGCGGCACGGCCGCGTCGAGCACCGCCCAGGTCGCCGGGCCGATGCCGTGATGCAGGCGCGGGACGGTGCTCCCGCCCTCGTCGAGCACGACGTCGATCTCGTCGGCCATCGCGATCGCCTCGGCTGAGCTCTCCGAGCGCGGTTCGACGAGCACGCGCCGCACTTGGAGCCCGCTCGCCAGCAGGTCCTCCGCGCCGGCGGCGTTCCACACGCCGGCCTCGATCCCGATCCCGTGCCCGGCGAGCACGTCGGCCAGCTCGCGCCAGCCCTCCTCGCTCAGGTTCAGGGAGACGAGGTCCGGACACTCGGTCCACTCCGTCACGGCCCGCAGCCGCGCGTCGACGTCGCCGGCCGTGATCCACAGCCCGGTGGAGAGCGACACCTCCACCCCGGCCGTCCGCAGCTCGCGGACCGCGGCGGCGATGTGCACGGAGTCCAGCGACTCGTGCCCGTCGGGGTCACGCGGGTGCGCGTGGAGCGACCCCGCGCCCGCCGCGACGCACGCCCGCGCTTCCGCGCCCAGCTCCTCGGGCGAGCGCGGGACGCCGGACACGCGGTCCCCGTTCAGGCAGGCTTGGAGGACCATGCTTTCGGGAGGCAGACGGCCGCGAGCAGGGCGGCCGCGATGATGAAGGTCCAGGTGGTGCCGACGAGCGGGATGAGCGCGAGCGCGGCCGCGAAGTTGCCGACGAGCCCGCCCGCCGTGGACAGCGCGTAGAGCCGCCCGGTGGTCTCGCCGGCGCCGTCCACCGAGTCCACGCGCAGCCGGATCGCCCACGGCGTCAACGCGCCGAGCACCACGAGCGGCGGCGCGACGAGCACGAGTTGGGCGGCCAGCGATCCGCCGAACTCGCCGACGTCCTCGGTGACGCTCAGCAGCGGGATCGCGACGAGCGGGATCAGCGCGACCATGACGGCCCCCACGAGCCCGCCGCGCGCCATCGCGCGCGCGTTCGGATGGCGGTCCGCCAAGCGGCCGCCGAGCCAATAGCCGATCGCCAGGGCCGCCAACGCGATAGCGATGGTATTCGCCCACACGATCGTCGAGGCGCCGAAGGCGGGGGCGATGAGCCGGGCGGCGGCGAGCTCGGCCGCGAGCGTCGTCACCCCGCTCACGAACTTGACGGCCTCGACGAAGCCCCAGCGGACGGGCACCCGCTCGACGGCGGCGGCGCTCACCGGGTCTCCTCCGCGGCGTAGGACACGATCGAGGCGTCGATCAGCCACTCGACCGGCGCGCGGTCGTCGGTGAAGACGTTCCCGCCGCGCAGCGGGGGTTCCAGTCGCCCGGCGTTGTTCTGCGCGAGCGTCTGCAGGTCCGAGGGCACCGACGCGGACGCGATGGCGGACGCGCTCAGCGGCGTGTCGGACGCCATCACGAGCGAGTTCTGCGAGCGGATCGGGTCGCGCACGACGTGCTTGAAGACCGCCCCCATCGTCGCGCTCATCGCCTGTTCGAGCGCGGGCGAGTCGTTCGGATGGCCGATGTTGACGATCACCGATCCGCCGGGGTTCAGCCGATCCTGCACGAGCTCGAAGAACTCCTTCGTCGTCAGGTAGAAGGGGATGTAGGGCTGGCGGTAGGCGTCGACGAAGATCGCGTCGTAGCGCTCGCTCGTCTGGCGCAGGAACGGCCGCGCGTCCTGCGTGTGCTCGCGCAGCTGCGGGCGCGCCTGCAGCCCGAAGTAGCGGTGCCCGATCTTGAACAGCTCCGGGTCGATGTCGACGGCGTCGATCACGGTCTCCGGGTAGTACTTCGAGTACGCGCGGGGGACCGTGCCGGCGGCCGTGCCGAGCGCGGCGATCCGCGCGGGCGGGCGCCCCGAGCCGGTGGCGAACGGCATCGTCAGGAAGCCGTCCCAGTAGCCGCCGGTGAGCACGGTGTCCGCGCGCCAGAGGGAGTGGATCGCCTGCCCCTCGTTGAGCTCGAGCAGCCGGTCACCGTCCTCCTGCTGGACCACCCGCGCGTACTGGTACGGCGTCTCGGTCTCGTAGAGCACGCGCGCGCCGTCGGCGGACTTGGTCGCCCCGGGCGGGATGAAGAACGCCGCGACGAGCGCGAGGGGGACGAGCGCGGCGCGGGCGGAGAGCCCGGCGGCCGCGACGGCGGCGGGCAGCACGGCGAGCACGAGGAACGTGCGCTGGGTGCCGATCGCCTCGATCGCCCACAGCGCGACGAAGAACACGCCGATCAGCGAGCCGATGGTGGAGATCGCGTACAGGCGTCCCGAGACCGCGCCCGCCTCCTCCACCGACACGAGCGCGATCCGCGTCGCCCACGGCGACACCGTGCCGAGCAGCAGCAGCGGCACGGCCACGAGCACGAGCGTCCCGAACAGCGAGGCCGCGAACGCGCCCACGGACACCTCGTCGAACGCGCTCACGCTCAGCGACAGGAACGGGTGCGCGATGAACGGCGTCACCGCCAGCAACGCCGAGCCGACGAGCACCGTGGTGCACAGCGCGGCCAGCGACGGGCGCCGGTCGCCCAGCACGCCGCCCAGCTTGTAGCCCGCCGCCAGGGCGAGCAGGACGACCGCGATCGTGTTCGCCCAGATGACCGTCGAGGTCCCGAAGAACGGCGCCAGCAGGCGCGTGGCCGCGATCTCGGCACCGAGGGTGCTGAGGCCGACCGTGAAGACGAGCGCCTCGAGCGGCACCCGCAGGCGCCGCTCAGCGCCTCGGGACTCGAGGGCTGTCACTTCCTTGAGGCTAGTGCCAGCCTCGCCGCTCTACCCCTCGAACGGGGAGAAGTCGGCCTTTCTGGCGCCGCAGACCGGGCAGTACCAGTCCGTCGGGACGTCCTCGAAGGCCGTCCCCTCGTCGATCCCGCCGTCGGGATCGCCTTCCTCCGGGTCATAGATGAAGCCGCAGGATTCGCAGATCCACTGCCGGTCCGTGTCCGTGCTCATGTGCGCGCATATTAGGCTGGCGGGATGCCGCAGCCCGGACCGGAGCCAGGAACGATCCTCAACGAGAGCGGCGTTCCGACCACGCCGCGGCAGGCCGCGACGGTCCTCGTCGTCCGCGGCGGAGCGGATCGGCTCGAGGTGCTGATGGCCCAGCGCACCCCCAAGGCGCGGTTCATGGGCGGGGCCTGGGTGTTTCCCGGCGGGGCGGTGGACGGCGACGAGGATCACCGCGCCGCGGCGCTGCGCGAGGTCGAGGAGGAAGTCGGGATCACGCTTGCGGACCCGGCCGCGCTCGTCCCGTTCTCGCGCTGGATCACGCCCCCCGAGGTGTCGATCCGCTTCGACACCTACTTCTTCGTCGGCGTCGCGCCCGAGGGCGCCGAGGTGACGATCGACCGGCAGGAGATCGTGGACGCGCGCTGGTTCGAGCCGAGCCGCGCGCTCGAGGGCGCGGAGGCCGAGGAGCTGCTGATGGTCTTCCCGACGATCAAGACGCTCGAGCAGATCGCGCGCTTCGACTCCGCCGACGCACTCGTCGCGTGGGCCTCGACGCACGAGGTCAAGCCGGTGCAACCGCGCGTGGAAGGCCAGGGCGAGACCGCGCGGATCGTGGTCGACGAGCTCTAGCCGAGCAGGTCGAGCGCGGCGCCGACCACCGATTCGGCGTCGATCTCGTGGTGCTCGTAGAGCTCGAGGATGTCGCCGGCCTGGCCGAAGCGCTGCACGCCGAGGCACGTGATCGGCGAGCCGAGGAACGCGAGCGTGTGCGGGTGGCCGTCGACGAGGCTGACGATCGGCACGCCGGGCGGGAACAGGCTGGTGAGCGTGTCCGGGTTGCCGTCGCCGAAGCCGGAACGGGCCTGGAAGGAGCGGAACAGCAGGTCGGCGGAGGTGATGCAGACCACCTCGGCGTCGCCCAGGATGGCGGCCGCCTCCAGCGCCTCCGGGACGAGCGCGCCCATCACGGCGATGATCACCCGCGGGCGCTCGACGCGCTTGAGCCGATAGCCGCCCGCGATCGCCTCCTCCCGCGTGCCCGTGTGGTGGGTCTGGTCGATCGGGCGCGTGGAGAGCCGGAAGTAGGCGCTCGTGCCGCCCGGCTTCCCGAGCTGGGAGAGCGCGTGCAGGAAGCACCACTCGAAGTCCTGGCCGAACGCGGGCTCGTACGCGACGCAGCCCGGCTGCTCGATGCCGATCGACGGCGTGATCACCGACTGGTGCGCGCCGCCCTCGGGACCGAGCGTGACGCCGGACGGGGTGCCGACCAGGATCGACTGGCCGCCGGCGTAGATGCCGAACGACCACGGCTCCAGCGCGCGGCTCACGAACGGGTCGTAGATCGTGCCCACCGGCAGCAGCGGCTGGCCGTCGCGGGACCACGTGGCGCCGAGCTCGCCGAGCAGGCCGACGAGGTTGACCTCGGCGATGCCGAGCTCGATATGGCGGCCGTGGTCGGACTCGCGCCAGCGCACGAGCGTGTCCGTGTCGTCGGCGAACCAGTCGATCCGATCGCCCGGGTTCCAGATGCCGGCCTTGTTGATCCAGCCGCCGAGGTTGGTGGAGGTGCCGACGTCCGGGCTCACCGTGACGACGCGGTCGGCCACCTGCGGCGCTTCGCGGGTGAGGTCGACGAAGAAGCGCCCGAACGCCTGCTGGGTGCTGGCCTTGCCGGTGTGCTTGCGGCCGAGGTCGGGCGGGAGCGTCGGTGCGGGCACCGCCGGCGTCGGCTGGCGCCGGAGCCGTTCGCCGACCGTGCGGCACAGCTCGCCCGCGGCGCCGTCGAGCGGCTGGAACGGCGCGTCCGGGTCCTCCCCCAGCTTGGCGGCCAGCTCGCGGTACTGCGCGTGGTTGAGCAGCGCCGAGTGGTTGGCCGGGTGTCCCTCGGTGGGCAGCGACCAGCCCTTGATCGTGTAGGCGAACACGACGGACGGGCGGTCCTTGACCGCGTCGGCCTGGCGGTAGCCGTCGATCAGGCCGGCCAGGTCGTGGCCGCCGAGGTCGCGGAAGGTGGCGAGCAGGTCCTCGTCGCCCAGGTCGTCCGTCTGCACCTCGAGGCGGCGCCGCAGGTCGGGCGCGTCGGAGCGCAGGAGCCGCTGGTACTCCTCGTTGGGCATCGCGTCGATGCGGGCGCGCAGGTCGGGGCGCTGCGCCAGGCGCGGGCCGTACTTGACCATCACCGTGTGCCAGCCCGCGGCCTCGAACATGGCGGCGAGGCGGCCCGCGGCGATGTCCGGGACGACGCGGTCGAGCGACTGGCGGTTGAGGTCGACGACCCACATCACCTCGCCCAGGCGCGCCACCATCGGGTCGGCGATCGCCTCCCAGCACGCGCCCTCATCCAGCTCGGCGTCGCCGATCAGCGCGATCTGACGGCCGCCGCGGGCGACGTCGAAGTGACCGGCGACGTAGCGGTGCGCGAGCGCGCCCCAGATGGGAGCGGTGGCGCCGAGCCCGACGGACCCGGTGGAGTAGTCGACCGGGTCCGGGTCCTTCGTGCGCGACGGGTAGGACTGCAAGCCGCCGAACTGGCGCAGCGTCGTCAGGTACTTCGCGTCCAGCCGGCCCGAGCAGGTGGTTGATGGCGTGCAGGACCGGGCTCGCGTGCGGCTTCACGCTCACCCGGTCGGGCGCCTCCAGGACCGCGAAGTACAGCGCGGTCATCAGGCTCACCATGCTCGCGCTGGAGGCCTGATGCCCGCCCACCTTCACGCCCGACGGGTTCGGGCGCACGCGGTTGGCGTGGTGGACGATGCTCGCCGCCAGCCACAGCACCCGCTGCTCGACCCGCTTCAGCGTCTCGAGATCGATCTCCGCGGTCACGCGCCGAAGATAAAGGTGCCAGGCACCTTTATGTTCCGAAGCAGTACTTGACGGTCTGGAAGCCGGCGCGGAGCTCCAGCGCTTCCTGCTTGACGTGCTCGGGGTCGCGGCCCTCGACGAGGACGCCGGCGATCATGTCGGCGATCGCCTGCATCTCCACCTCGCCCATGCCGAGGCGGGTGACCTCGGTGGTGCCGATGCGCAGGCCGGACGGGCGGTCCCAGTCCTGCGGCGAGTCGTTGGGCAGCAGGTTCTTGTTGGTGATGATGTTCGCGCGGGCGAGCCGGTGCGCGACCTCCAGGCCGCCGCCGAACTGGCGCACGTCGCCGATCACCTGGTGCGTGCGCGTGTAGCCCTTGTGGGCGCCGAGGACGGGCACGCCGCGCCGGTCCAGCGCGGCGGCGAGCGCCTGGGCGTTGGCGACGATCGCCGCCATGTACTCCTGCCCGAACGCGAGCAGCTCCGCGGTGGCCGCCGCGAGCGCGGCGACCCGGTTGACCTGGTGGGTCGCGGCGAGCGCGGGGAAGACGGCGTCGAGCAGCGGCTTGGTCAGCTTCGGGTCGTTCCAGACCGCGACGCCCGACTGCGGGCCGCTGAACGTCTTGCCCGCGCTGCCGGTGATGATGTGCGCGCCCTCGCGCAGCGGGTCCTGGAACTGGCCGCCGGCGATCAGGCCGAGCTGGTGCGCGCCGTCGAAGTAGACGATGCCGTCCCACTCGGAGACGATCTCGGCGATCTCCCGGACCGGGAGCGGGAACAGCGTCATCGACGCGCCGAGGGCCACGAGCTTCGGGCGCTGCGCACGGGCGACCTCGGCGAAGGCGTCGAGGTCGACCTCGAGCTCCTGCGCGTTGAACGGGATGTCGACGATGTTCAGGCCGCGGATGCCGGCCGGGCCGTCGACGCGGTTGGAGCTGTGGCCGCCGACGGGCTGCGGGATCGTCATCACCGTGTCGCCGGGCTCGGTGAGCGCGGCGTAGACGGCCATGTTGCCGATCATGCTCGCGACCAGGCGGTGCTCGGCGTAGTTGCTCTTGAACAGCCGCTTGAGCAGCTCCACGCACAGCGCCTCGACCTCGTCGATGTGCTTCGTGCCCGCGAACCAGCGGTTCACCGGGCCGATATGACCCTCGGCGGCGCGCTGGCCGATCTCGGCGGAGAGGAGCTTCCTCACGGTGGGGCTGACGAGCGCCTCGGGGGCGAGCAGGTTCACGCACTCGTTCCCGCGCCACTGCTCGTTGCGGGCGACCGCGGCCAGGACCTCGCGCTGCATCGCCTCGGGATCGGCGGCCGCGTCGAGCAGCGCGCGGGCGGCGCCGAGCGTCTCCGCGTCGTGGATGTCGGGCGGGGCGATGGCGGTCATTCGAAGCTCCGGTCGATCAGGGCTCCCAGCGAGAGCCAGTTCTGCTTGACGAGGTCGGCGGCGTCCTCGGGCGCCGCCGTGAGGATCTCGGCGTGTTGCTTGACGGACGCGCGGCCGCCGAGCGAGCTGAAGCGCAGCCGCTCCAGCCGGCGGATGCGCGGCATCAGGCGATCGAGCGCGCGGGTGATCTCGGCGTTCGCGGACGCCGTGACGAACACGCCGTGGAAGGCGTCGTCCGCGGCGAGGGCCGCGTCCACGTCGGCGGCGCGCAGCGCGTGGGCGAAGGCTTCGTTCGCCGCGCGCATGGCGCCGCGATCGGCGTCCGTGAGGCGCGGCAGGGCCAGCTCGGCGGCGAGCTGATGCAGGGCGGCGACGACCGGGAACGCGTCCCGCGCCGCACGGCGGTCCAGTGGCGCGACCCGCGTGAAGCGCTGCGGCGCGGTCTCGACCAGGCCGTCCTGCTCGAGCCGGCTCAGCGCTTCCCGCACCGGCGTCCGGCTCAGGCCGAGCCACGCGCACAGCTCTTGGTCGCGCAGCCGCTCCTCGGGCGCGAGCGTGCCGTCGACGATCGCGTCGCGAATCGCCACGTAGGCCTGGTCTCGGAGCAGGTCGCGGTCGAGTGCTCCATGTTCGGCAGGAACTGGCATGTGAAATATCAGTATGCCACACGTATCCTTCGGTGATGCGAGGAGTCGACATGCACGTGCACCTGCCGACCGGCGATTGGGTGTGCGGGTGCGTCGGGCACTACGCGGACTCGATCGAGCGGTACTTCGGGTCCGCGCCGGAGACGACGTCGATCGAGGACTTCGTCGCGCTCTACGAGCGGCTCGACCTCGTGGGCGTGTTGCTCGGGTGGGACGCGCAGGGCAAGACGCTCGACAACGCCGAGATCGCGTCGATCTGCGAGCAGTCGGGCGGGCGGTTCGTCGGGTTCGGCAGCGTCGACCCGAACCGCGAGGACGCGATCCCGCGGCTCGAGCACCTCGCCGCGCTGGGACTGCGCGGGCTGAAGCTGCACCCCACGCTCCAGGGCTTCGACCCCGGCGACGACCGCTTCCTGCCGTTCTTCGACGCGGCCGCGGAACTGGGCCTGATCCTGCTCACGCACGCGGGCACGAGCGGCCTCGGCGCCGGCGAGCCCGGCGGCCAGGGCCTGCGGATCGACCTGGCCCGGCCGATCCTGCTCGACCGGATCGCCGCCCGGCATCCGGGGATGCAGATCGTGCTGGCCCACGTCGGCTGGCCGTGGCACCTCGAAGCCGTGGCCATGGCGCTGCACAAGTCCAACGTCTACCTGGACATCAGCGGCTGGAAGTACCGCTACCTGCCGGACGAGGTCAAGCGTGAGATCCCGCGCCGCCTGCGCGGGCAGTTCTGCTTCGGCACCGACTACCCGATGTTCGATCCCGAGGCCTGCCTGACCGAGCTCGACCGGCTCGAGCTCCCGCCCGAGGCCGCCCAGGCCGTCCTGCGCGACAACGCCGCGGAGTTGCTCGGGCTACCAGATCGGCCGTAGGCGGCCGCCGTAGAGCTCGGCCAGGCCGTCGAGCGCGGTGATCGCCGCGTCCACGTCGTCGCCCTGCGCACGCCACTCGGTGAGGAGCTCGTCGAAGATCTCCGCCGAGGCGCGCAGACAGTCGACGCCGCGCGGGGTGAGCGTGACGAGCCGCCGCCGGCCATCGCTGGGGTCCGGCCCGCGTTCGACGTAGCCGAGCCGGATCAGGTCGTCGACCATCTGGCCCGCGGCCTGCTTGGTCACGCCGAGCCGCTGCCCGAGCTCGCCCGCCGTCGTGCCGTCCGCGCCGATGGCCTGGAACGCGTAGCCGTGCGCGGGCCGCACGTCCGGGTGCCCGCGCTGCGCGAGGCGCCGGTGCAGCTCGTCGATCGCCGCCCGCCCGGCGCGCAGGATCGCCTCGACCGCCATCCACCCGGGCACATTTGACGAACTAGACAAGCTGCTTTACCTTTCTCGGCATGATCGACAAGCAACTTGACCATATCTTCGAGACGCCCAACGGCGTCATGCGGACCCTCGCCGCGCCCTCGCTCGGCTCCTCCGATCTCGCCGTGTGGACCGTCGAGATGCGCGCGGGTCGGGCCGGCCCGCTCCACCGAGCCGAGCACGAGCAGGTCTGGGTCGTCCTCGATGGCCGCCTGGCCGTCAACGACACCGAGTACACGTCCGGCGAGACCGTCGTGATCGCGGCCGGCGAGGAGCGCCGCATCACCGCCCCCGAGTCCTTCCGCGCGCTCGTCGCCAGCCGCGGCGGCGGCACCGTCACGACTGCCGAGGGCACCCGCCCGCTGCCCTGGGCAACCTAAAGACATTAAGGGTCTGACCCCTTTAGGTTTGCGCGGCGTCTGGAACCGCCCTGCCACGCCGAATGCGGCGAAGGGGTCTGACCCCTTTAGGAACGCGAGGCCGATGGCGGCCGCGATCACCGGCGCGAGGCCGGCGAGGAAGAGCGCGGGCTGGGCGCCGAGCACGCCGACGAGGAGGCCGCCCGCGCCGAGGGCGCCGAGCTCGGCCGTGTTGCGGGCGGCGCCGTAGGCGGCGAACGCGCGGCCGTGCGCCTCCTCGGGCACGCGGCGCTGGATGAGCGTGCGCAGCAGCACGTTCTTGACGCCGTGGCCGACGCCACCGACGAAGTAGCCCGCGAACGCCCAGGGCAGGACGGCCCAGAGCGCGGAGGCGGCCATGCCGCCGCCCTGGATCGCGAGGGCGATGAGCGCCGCGATCGCCAGCGGCGCGGTGATGCGCCGGGCGAACGCGACGGCGCCGAGCACCATCCCGGCCGTCCAGCCCGCGATCACGAGCGAGTAGCCGGCCGGCCCCGCGCCGACCACGTCACGGACGTAGAAGACCTCGACGGTCAGCGACGCGGTGATGAAGAGCAGCGCCGCGACCGCGGGGACGAGCGCCGCGCGCAGCACGCCGTCGCCGAGCAGCAGCGCCAGTCCGCCGCCCGCGTCGGTCCGCGCCGACGCGGTGGGCTCGCGCCGGGCGCGCAGCAGCAGCGCGGCGAGCGCGACCACGCCGAAGCTGACCGCGTTCGCGACGAGCCCGAGCGACGTGCCGCCGGCCGCGATCAGCACGCCGGCCAGCAGCGGCCCGGCGGTGAAGCCGATGTACCGCGCCGTCTCCACCCACCCATTGGCGCGGGTGAGGTCTCCGCCGGCCGCGGCCGCCGGGACGAGCGCGGCTTCTGCGGGCGAGGCCACGGCGGCGGTCGCGCCGAGCAGCACGGTGAGCGCGAGGATCGAGCCGACGCCGTCCGCGAACACCAGCGCGCCCGCCACGGCGACCTGCACGAGCGACACGAGCAGCAGCACGCGCCGCGTCTCGACCCGGTCGACCAACCGGCCGGCCCACGGGGACAAGACGACCACCGGGACCATCAGCGCGGCGAACAGGCCCGCGACCGCGAAGCCGCTGCCCGTGAGGTCGTGCACGCGCAGCGCGAGCACGACGTTGAGCAGCATGTCGCCCGCGGCGGAAAGCGCGATCGCGGTCGACAGCAGGCGCAGATCTCGGGTCATCCCATCGCCAGACGCCCGCGTGGCGCGCCATATTCCTCTCATGCACCTCGTCGAGCTTCCCGGTGATCACGACGAGGTCGAGCGCGGCCAGCTCATCGACGGCGAGGCCGACGTGTACGAGCTCGCGGACTTCGTGCTGCCGCCGGGGCGAGCCAAGGACCGGCGCTTCGCGCTCCGCGAGAACGGCCGCCTGATCGCGTCGGCGGGCATCCTCACCGCGGCGGTCGCGATCGACGAGCACGCGTTCTCGGTCGTCGGCATCGGCGGCGTGCTCGTCACCCACTCGCGCCGCGGCCAAGGGCTGTTCCGGCGGGTGATGGAACCCGCGCTCGAGGCCGCCGAGCAGCTCGGTCCGCGCTACGCGCTGCTCTTCTGCCTGCACAAGAACGCGTACCTGTACGAGAAGCTCGGCTTCGCCACGATCGACGCGCCGGTCACGTCCACCGGCCTCGTGATCCCGCTCGACACGATGTGGCGCCCGCTCACGCCGGGCGCGCAGTGGCCGCCCGGACCCGTCACGCTGCTCGGACCGATGTTCTGACCCGAGGAGGACCGCATGGCCAGTTTTCGCCAACTCGAAGACCTTCCGCTCACCGTCGCCTTCCCCGGGATCGGCTTCCGGTACGTGCACGGCGAGCAGGCCTCGTTCAGCGTCTTCGAGCTCGACCCGGACGCCGAGCTGCCGACGCATAGCCACCACAACGAGCAGATCGGGATGCTGATCCGCGGCAGCGTCACGTTCCGCACCGATCAGGGCGAGACCGCGGTCGGGCCCGGCCAGATCTGGGTGATCCCGGGCGGCGAGGAGCACGGCGGCGTCGCGGGTCCGCAAGGCGCCACCGTGGTCGAGGTGTTCTCCCCGCCGCGTTCCGACTGGCCGCAGGCCTAACCGCGCAGCGCGGGCAGCACCTCGCGCCCGTAGACCTCGATCGCCTCCAACGCGTTTGCGCCCGAGTTGTTCTGGAGCACGATCACGGTCGCGCCGAGCGCCTCGAGCTCGCGGATGCGCTCGACGTGCTCCTTCGGGTCCGAGGCGATGATCGCGTTTTGCTTGAACTCCTCGTCGGACATCTGCTCCTCGCCGTGCTCGTACATCGCGCGCGGCTTGTGCCAGTCGTCCTTGAAGTGCTCCTGCGGCTGCGCGCCCTTCCACTTGCGCACCGTCTCGAGCGCGGTGTCATCGTCCGGCGCCCACGAGAACAGGGCCTGGAAGACGACCTCACCGGACCCGCCGGCGTCGCGCCACGCGTCCAGCAGCTCCGGCGTCGATTCCGGGTCGGGCAGCGTCCAGATCCCGTCGCCCCACTTCGCCGCCACCTCCCCGGCCTGCGGCCCGAACGCCGAGATCCAGATCGGCGGGCGCCGCTCGCTCAGCGTGTGCAGCTTGAGGTCCTGGCACGTGTAGAAGCGCCCCTCCTCGGTCAGGGTCTCGCCCTTCCACAGGCGATCGATGATCGACAACGCCTCGTCCATACGGGCGATCTGGTCGCCGACCGACGGCCAGTCGTCGCCGATCGGCACCTCGTTCAGCGCCTCACCCGACCCGATCCCGAGGAACGGGCGCCCCGGGAACAGCCGCTCGAGTGTCACCCACGCCTGCGCGATCAGGGCCGGGTGGTAGCGCGCACCCGTCGGCGTCACGCCCGTGCCCAGCGGCAGCTTCGCGGTCGCCGCCCCCGCCGCCCCGAGCCAGGGCCACGTGTGGCCGGACTCCCCCGGCTCCCACCAGGGCTGCAGATGATCGGAGGACGAGAGCCCGTCGAAGCCCGCCTGCTCGGCGGCGACGGCCTGCTCGATCAGCGCTTCAGGCGGGAATTCTTCTTGCGAGACCCCGAGGAAATAGCGTGTCATCCACGGGCGCTACCCAGTCCACGGCGCGGGCCGGTCACCCGTCGTCGCCCGGGCGCCGCCGGCCCTTCTTCGTCTCCGAGCGCTGGCGCTTGGTCTCCAACCGCCGGCGCTTGCTGCCCGCCGTCGGCTTGGTCTTCGTGCGCGAGCGCGGGACGCGCAGCGCCTCCTCGATCCGGCGCGCCAGCCGCTCGAGCGCGAGCTCGCGATTGCGGGCCTGCGAGCGCGCGTCCTGGGCGACCGCGGTCACGCGTGGGCCGACCTTTGCACTTATCCGGGCTTTCTGTACAGGGTCGAGACTCCCGGACGCGAACACGTCGAAGATCGCCTCGATCTTGGATTCGGTTACGTTCGCGTGCTGACCTCCGGGACCGGACGAGCGCGAGGCGCGCAGCTCGATTTCGGCCATCGGCAAGGCAAGTCCGTCACGTATGCGCAGCGAATCGGTCATAGGGGGGAGGGGAGATCACACCTATAGGGCAGAACTTCTTCCTACCCGTACAGTTACAGTCGCCGGGACAGCGGTGTCAGGAGCCCAGATCATGGAAGCCTCAGCAGTCCACGCAACAGGCCTAGCGCGACTCCCTCTCGGGGGTTCGCTGCTGCGGTTGCGCTCGGACGAGCAGCTTCTGGCCCTGTTCCGGGGCGGTCATGACGAGGCGTTCCGCGTCCTGCATGATCGGTATCGCCAGCGACTGTTCGCCTACGTACGACAAATGCTCTCGGCGTCCACCCGCCAGGACGCCGAGGATGTGCTGCAGGACGTGTTCGTCCGCGCGTACGGTGCGCTGCGCAACGACAACCGTGAGATGAACGTGCGCGCGTGGCTCTACCGCGTGGCCCACAACCGCTGCATCGATCATCTGCGCCGGCCCGTCCCGCCGCCCGCGGAGATCTTCGAGGTCTCGCGCAAGCCGCTGCACGACCCGGTCGAGGAGGCTCAGCGCCGCGACGACCTGCGCCAGCTCGTGCACGACGTCGGCAACCTGCCCGAGCAGCAGCGCTCCGCGCTGCTCATGCGCGAGATGGACGGCATGACGTACGTCGACCTGGCGGACGCGCTGGACGTCACCGTCCCCGCCGTCAAGTCGCTGCTCGTCCGCGCCCGCGTGGGTCTCGTCGAGGCCGCCGAGGCGCGCGACGCGGACTGCACCGAGATCCGCGCCGACCTCATGCGCTCCTACGACCGCGGCGTGAAGGCGTCCGGCCGGGCCCGCAAGCACATGAAGACCTGCGACGCGTGCGCCGAGTACCGCGGCGCGCTGCGCGGGATGAAGCGTTCGTTCGCCGCGCTGACGCCGATCGGCTTCGCGCCGTTCGCGCTCGCGGCGAAGATCATCGGCGTCGGCAGCGGGGCCGGCGGCGCCGCGGCCGGTGGCGCTGCCGCCGGCGGCGGGGTCGCCGCCTGCAAGGTCGCCGCGGTCGTGTGCACGGCCGCGATCGCCACGGGCGGCGCGGTCGAGGTCCAGCGGGCGGTCGTCCATCACTCACCCCCCGCGCCCGCCAAGGCCGAGAAGGAGACGACGAAGGCCCGGGCCGCGGCCAGGCCCGCCGTCGCCCCGCCCGTCGTCGTCAAGTCGGCGAGTGGCCCGCAGCTCAGGACCGTCAACACCGCTCCGGTCGCGGCCGCCGCGGCCGCCGGCGACCCCAAGCGAGAGAAGACCGCCTCGCTCAAGCAGCGCAAGGCCGGCGTGATCGCTCCGCCCGCCGAGACCAAGGCGCCGGCGATCGAGGATGACGTCACACCGGCGGCCGCGATCGACCCGCAGGTCGAGGCCGGCGGCACCCGCGCCCCGGACGCGACCCCGGTCGCCACGCCCGCCCCGGTGGAGACGCCGGCGACCACGCGCCCGCCGCCACGCCCACGGCCATCCCGGCCACGCCGTCCACGGAAACGCCCGTCACTCCGCCCACCGCTGATGGCGGCACCGCCGCCCCGCCGGTGACCGGCGGCGTAACCGCGCCACCGGCGGGATAGCGAAGGCAAGGCCGCCCCTCGCCCAGGCGGTAGGGTGCCGGGCATCGACTATCCGGAGCCCCTCGCACACGAGACGTTGCTGGTCCGCCGGGGACGGCGGTCCGGGTTGTTCACGATGGTCGCCGTGCACAGCACGGCGCGCGGGCCGGCCCTGGGCGGGTGCCGGATGTGGACGTACGACGACTCGCGCGCCGCGGTGCGCGACGTCCTGCGCCTGAGCCGCGCGATGACGTTCAAGAACGCGGTCGCCGGGCTCCCGCTCGGTGGCGGCAAGGGCGTGATCATGCTGCGGCCGGACGACGCGGTGCTCACGCCCGAGCGCCGCGAGGCCGCGCTGCAGGACTTCGGGGACACGGTGGAGTCGCTCGGCGGCGACTACCTGACCGCCGAGGACGTCGGCACGTCCGAAGCGGCGATGGACGTGATCGCCACGCGCACCCAGTACGTGACCGGGCTGGCGTCCGGCTCGGGTGACCCGAGCCCGTGGACGGCGCTGGGCTGCGAGGTGGCGCTGCGCACGACGTGCGAGTACGCGTTCGGCACCAGCGACCTGAGCGGCCGGACCGTCGCGGTGATCGGCCTCGGCAGCGTCGGCGGCCGCCTGGCCGAGCTGCTGCACGCGGGTGGCGCGGAGCTCGTCGTCGCCGACGTCGACCAGAGCAAGCGTGAGCTCGCGGAGCGCCTGGGCGCGACGTGGACCGACCCGCACAGCGCGATGACGGCCGAGGTGGACGTGCTCGCCCCGTGCGCGCTCGGCGGCGTGCTCAACGACGACACGGTGCCCGCGCTGCGCTGCAAGGCGATCGCCGGCGCGGCCAACAACCAGCTCGCCTCCGACGCGCTGGACGCCGCCCTCGCCGAGCGCGGCATCCTGTGGGCGCCGGACTTCGTCTGCAACGCCGGCGGCATCATCAACATCGCCGTCGAGCTCGAGCCCGACGGCTACTCGACCGACCGCGCCGACACGAACGTCAGGGCCGTCGGCGACACGCTGCGCCAGATCTTCGACAGCGCGGCGGCGAGCGGCTCGACGCCGCTGCGCGCCGCGCTCGAACTGGGCCGCGAGCGGCTCAGCGCTCCTAGAGATCCGCGAAGCGATCTCATGCGTCGCGCATGGCGCCGGCGAAGCCGGCTGCCGCGTTCGATCGCCTAGAGCCGGCCGTCCTCGCGCAGCTTCTCCAGGTGCGCGTTCAGCGTGATCGCCGCGAACGGCCGCACGGCGGCCGGTGCGTCGGCCCACGCGGCGTCCAGCAGCGCGTCCTCGTCGTCGTGCGCGATGCCGGACTCCAGCGCGGCCAGCAGCTTGCGCTCGCGCTCGGCGCGGTGGGCGAGGTACTCGTCGAGCTTGGCGTCGGGGTCGTCGATCGCGTCGCCGTGCCCGGGGTGGATGCGCTCCAGTCCCAGGGCCTGCAACCGCCGCAGCCCGTCCAGGTACTCGTTCAGCCGGCTGCTGACGAACACGCTGCCCTCGCCCAGCACGGTGTCACCGGTGAAGGCCTGGCCGCTCCGTGACGAACACCAGGTGGTCGTCGGCGTGGCCGGGGACGTGCAGGACGTCGAACGGGCCGATCGTGTCACCGTCGCGCAAACCCTCCGCGACCGGCACGCCGAGCCGGGCGGCCAGCTCCGGCGCCGCTTCGGAGTGGTCCGCGTGCGAGTGCGTGAGGAGGATGCCCGCCGGAGCGTCCACGGCGGCCACGATCGCGTCCAGGTGCGAGTCGATCAGCGGGCCGGGATCCACCACCCAGGCACGCTCGACGACGTAGGTGTTGGTGCCCGAGAGCGTGAGCGGGCCCGGGTTGGGCGCGCGGAGGTGGGTGATCTTCATCGCTCGACGAGACGGTAGACCGGTCCGTCGAGCGACAGCGCGTAGATGCGGCCCTGGGCGTCCTCACCGAACGAGGACAGCTGCGGCACCTCGAGCCCGCTGTCGCGCGGCTCACCCTCCGGCAGGTCCACGAGCCGGAGCTGGGGGCGGCACAGATCGCCGTAGATGTACTTCCCCGAATAGCTCGGCACCGCGGGGTCGCGCACGACGTAGCCGCCGGTGATCGAGCAGTAGCCGTCCTCGTGGGTGGCATCGATGACCGGCTCGACCGCGCCCTCGGCCTCCTCCCCTTCGGTGAAGCGCGAGGACCCCTCGAAGACGCGCCAGCCGAAGTTCGCCCCCGATCCCTCGCCGGAACGGACGAAGTCGATCTCCTCGACCTCGTTCTGCCCGACGTCGCCGATCGTCAGGTCCCCCGTCGAGCGGTCGAACGAGAAGCGCCACGGGTTGCGCAGACCGTAGGCGTAGATCTCGCCGCGCGCGCCCTCGCGGCCGACGAACGGGTTGTCGTCGGGGATCGTGTACGGGTCGGTGGCGCTCTCACGCGGGTCGATGCGCAGGATCTTCCCGAGCAGCGTGTCCAGGGCCTGCCCGTTGCCCCGCTCGCCGTGCTGGTCGCCGCCGCCACCGCCGTCGCCCATGCCGACGTAGAGCTTCTCGTCAGGCCCGAAGGTGATCATCCCGCCGTTGTGGTTGGGTTCGGAGTCGTCCTGGGTGATCAGGAAGCGCTGGGTGTCCCGGTCGGCGGTGTTGTCGTCCGCGCGCGTGAACTCGGCGAGCGTGTTCGTCCCGGCTTCGTCGGTGTAGTAGACGTAGAACAGGCCGCTCGACGCGTAGTCGGGCGCAAACGCGAGACCGAGCAGGCCTTGCTCGCTGCTCGTGCTGACCTCGTCGCTGATGTCCAGGAACGGTTCGTCGCGGCCCACGATGCGGATCGTTCCGCCCTTCTCGACGACGAAGACGCGGTCGTCATCCGGCGGCGAGGTGACGAACACCGGCGAGTCGAAGGCGCCGATCTCGTCGAGCACCACGCCCGACGGCTCCGTCGTGGCCTGCGGAGCGCGCTGGGCGTCTTCACCCCCGCAGGCGGCGAACGCCAGCAGGGCGAGCAGCACGAGGCGCTTCATCGGTTGACGAGGCGATAGACCGGCCCGTTGAGGGAGGCGGCGTAGACGCGGCCGCGGCCGTCCTCGCCGAACGTGGACAGCGACTCGACCTTCAGTTTGCGGTCGGTCACCTTGCCCTTGGGGGTGGCGGTCTGGATCACGCCGCGGCAGAAGTCGCCGAACACGTAGCGCCCACGCCACGGCAGCGCGGCGTCGCGGATCATGTAGCCGCCCGTGATCGAGCAGTTGCCCTTCGCGTGCGACTGCGTGATCAGCGGCTTGACGTGGCCCTTGGCGGACTCGCCGGGCGCGAAGCGGGCGTTGCCCTCGAACGGGCGCCAGCCGAAGTTCGCGCCCTTCCCCTTGCCCCTGCGCACGAAGTTGATCTCTTCCCACTCGCCCTGGCCGACGTCGCCGATCCACAGGTCGCCGGTCTGGCGGTCGAAGGAGAAGCGCCACGGGTTGCGCAGGCCGTACGAGTAGATCTCGGGCCGGCCCCCGGCCTTCGGGTCGATGCGCAGGATCTTGCCGAGCAGCGAGTTCCGGTTCTGGGCGTTGCCGCGCGAGCCGTGCTGGTCGCCGCCGCCGCCGCCGTCCCCCGTGCCGATGTACAGCCGCCCGTCCGGCCCGAACTGGAGCTGGCCGCCGTTGTGGTTGCCCTCGTCGTCCTCCATCAGCAGCACCTGGCGCGCCGACGCCGGGTCCGCGGCGTCACCGGAGGCCTTGAACTCGACCACCTGCTGGTCGGCATTCTTATCCGTGAAGTAGACGTAGAACAGCCCGCTCGTGGCGTAGTCGGGCGCGAAGGCCATCGACAGCAGCCCCTGCTCGCCGCCCGAGGTGACGCTGGCCGTGATGTCCAGGAACGGCGCGTCGCGGCCGATGATGCGGATGATCCCGGCCTGCTCGACGACGAACACGCGCGAGCGGTCCTCCGGCGGCGCCGTGACGTACACCGGCGCTTCGAAGGTGCCGACCTTCTTGAGCCCCACCGTGGCCTGCGCAGGCGCAGCGAGGGCGCCGAACGCCAGCAGCGTGAGCAACAGCCGCTTCACTTCAGCGCCGACCGCAAGCTCTCGACGAGGCCTTCCAGGAAGCGCACGTCCGCCGTGCCGAGGTCCGGCCGGACCTCGTGGGCGAGGCAGCACAGCACGTAGGCCCGGGCGTCGGCGGTGGTGAACGGCACGCCGATGTAGGCCCGCACGTCGCCGGCCTGCACACCGTGCAGCGCGGGCTCGTTGCGGACGTCGCTCACGACGGAATCGATCCGGCCGCTCAGCAGCCGCTCGCAGATCGTCTGCGAGAGCGGGACGGAGTGGCCGACGTAGGGCCCCGATCCCGCCTGCCAGCGGATGTGCTCGTGCCCGTCGCGGACCTCGGTGAGCAGCGCGGTGTCGGCGCGCAGCTCACGCATCGCCATCGCCAGCTTGATGCGGATCTGCTCGTCCGCGACGCTCCGGGGACCGGCGGGTGGCGACGTCCTCCGCAGCGCGGTACCGCAAGAGGGGCACGTGCCTTCGCTGACGATGTACGTCCGCGAGCCACAACTCGAACACGTCAGATAGGGCATCCGGCTCCGCCGAGTCTACGGGTCACACTGGCTATACGGACGCGAGTTGGCCTCAGCGTTCTACGAGTCGCACGAAAACTCTCGCGAGTTCCGCGCTCGGATCGCTCGTCAGGCCGGTGTGGACCGGCCCGGACTGCACGATCGTGCTCGCGGGCGCGACCAGCCAGTGGAAGCGCTCGGACTGCGGCAGCTGGGCGATCGGCCCGCCGCTCGGGTCCCCCGCCGCGATCCGTTCCATCGTCTGCAACAGTCCGGCGACCGCGACCGGGTCGCAGTCGGGCGCGAGCGCCTTGAGCAACCCCTCGTCGAGCTGCGTCTTGGCGCCGAGGAACCGCAGCGGGCGGCAGAACAGCACGACGCCCGCGTTGACGGCCTCGCCGCGCTCGACCCGCGGCACGACCCGCAGCGCCGCGTACTGGAACGGCTTGCGGTCAGCCATCGATGTCCGCCCACACCCGCGGCGCCTGCAGCCGCTGCGTCAGGAACTCGCCGTAGACCGAGCCGTCGGCCCACTCGGCCGGGACGAGCGAAGCCGCGCGCGCCGGGTCGGCCTTGGCGGCCAGGCGCTCGTCCGCCGCGGCGACGCTCGACGCGGCGGGCAGGAGCACGTGGTCGCGGATGGCCGGGAACGCGCCGCGCGCCCGGGCCAGCGGGTCGGGCCCGTGGAACGCGTACAGGGACGCGCCGTGGTCGATCAGCCACAGGTTGCGGTGCCAGCGCAGCAGGTTCGGGTTGCGCGGCGTGCGATCCACGTTCGTGATCAACGCGTCCAGCCACACCACGTCGGCGGCGAGGTCGGCGTCCGGCGGGTCGGTCGGGTCGTACGGCAGCGACCCCGGCAGGAAGTCCACGCCGAGGTTGATCCCGGCCGAGGCGTTGATCAGCTCCTGGATCTCCGGGTCGGGCTCGGCCGCGCCCAGGGCGGGGTCGACCTCGATCAGCACGAGCTCGGGCACCGGCAGCCCGAGGTCACGCGCCAGCTCGCCGGCCACGATCTCCGCCGCCAGCGCCTTCGGACCCTGGCCCGCGCCGCGGAACTTGAGCACGTACAGGCCGTCGTCGTCGGCCTCGACGATGGCCGGCAGCGAGCCGCCCTCGCGCAGCGGGGTCACGTAGCGCGTGGCGGTGACCGTGCGCAGCACAGCGTGAAATGATGGCGGATCGATGACGCCGCCCGTGCTCTGGACGCCGCCCGACTCGCTCCTGCAGCGCTGTGAGCTCGGTGCCTACCGCCGCGAACGCGGCTTTGACACGTACGAGGAGCTGTGGCGGTGGTCGGTCACCGAGACCGAGGCGTTCTGGGCCTCGATCTGGGATCGGTACGGCCTCGGCGAGCGCGGGAGCACCGTGCTGGCGTCGGCCGAGATGCCCGGCGCGCAGTGGTTCCCGGGCACGCTGGTGAACTACGCCGAACGGGCGTTCGCAAGGCCGCGACGACGACGCGCTGGCGATCATCGCCGGCGGCGAGGACCGCGAGGACGCCCACATCACATGGGGCGAGCTGCGCGCCCAGACGCAGCGCTTCGCGGCCGGGCTCCGCAAGCTGGGCGTGCAGCGCGGCGACCGCGTCGCGGGCTATCTGCCGAACATCCCGGAGACCGTTGCGGCCTTCCTGGCCACGGCGTCGCTCGGTGCCGTGTGGTCGAGCTGCTCACCCGATTTCGGCCCGCGCTCGGTGATCGACCGCTTCGCCCAGATCGAGCCGAAGGTGCTGCTCGCCGTGCGCCGCTACCGCTACGGCGGCCGCGAGTTCGACCGCAGCGAGGCGCTGGCCGAGATCACCGCGGCGATGCCCGCCACGCAGACGGTGATCCTCGGGGAGGACGACTGGGCCGCGACCGACGCGCCGCTCACGTTCGACCGCGTCCCCTTCGACCACCCGCTGTGGGTGCTCTACAGCTCCGGCACGACCGGGCTGCCGAAGGCGATCGTCCAGTCCCAGGGCGGCATCCTGCTCGAGCACCTGAAGGTGCTGCACCTGCACGTGGACGCGCAGCGGGGCGACCGCCTGTTCTGGTTCACCACGACCGGCTGGATGATGTGGAACTTCATCGTCTCCGGGCTGCTGACCGAAGCCACGATCCTCCTCTACGACGGCTCCCCCGGCTACCCGTCGCTCGACGCGCTGTGGGACTTCGCCGCGCGCACCGAGATGACCACGTTCGGGACGAGCGCGAGCTACATCGGCGCGTGCATGAAGGGTGAGGTCGAGCCGGCCACGGGCCGCGACCTGAGCGCGCTGAAGGCCGTCGGCTCCACCGGCTCCCCGCTCTCCCCCGAGGGCTTCCGCTGGGTCTACGAGCACGTCGGCAAGGACACCTGGCTGTTCTCCACCAGCGGCGGCACCGACCTGTGCACGGCGTTCGTCGGCGGCGTGCCCGAGCTGCCGGTGTACGAGGGCGAGCTGCAGGCGCGCTCGCTCGGCGCGTCGATCGAATCGTGGGACCCCGAAGGTCACCCCCACATCGGCGCGGTCGGCGAGCTCGTGCTGACCAAGCCGATGCCGTCGATGCCGATCTACTTCTGGGGCGACGAGGACGGCGCCAAGTACCGCGACGCGTACTTCGACACCTACCCGGGCGTCTGGCGCCACGGGGACTGGATCGAGATCACCGAGCGCGGCACCGCGATCATCACGGGCCGCTCCGACGCGACCATCAACCGCGGCGGCATCCGCATGGGCACGGCCGAGATCTACCGCGCCGTGCTCGCCGTGGATGCGGTCACGGACGCGCTCGTGGTCGACGTGCCGGTGGAGGGCGAGGACGCCTGGATGCCGCTGTTCGTCGTCATGCGCGAGCCCTTGACCGACGAGGTGGTCAAGGAGATCCGCAAGCGGGTGCGCGAGGACTGCTCGCCGCGCCACGTCCCGAGCGACGTGATCGAGGTGAAAGAGGTCCCGCGCACGCTCTCGGGCAAGGTGCTCGAGCTGCCGGTCAAGCGCATCCTGATGGGCACGCCGCCCGAGAAGGCCGCCGCCCGCGACTCGCTCGCCAACCCCGCCGCGCTCGACCCGTTCGTCGAGTTGGCGGCCAGCCGCACTTCCTCCTGAGCGCCGCGTGTGGGACGGTCCCACGCGCGATGGTGCAACCACTCACGAGATACGGCGTCTGGGTCCTGTTCGTGCTGGCCGCGGCGAACGGGCTGTGGCTCTACCTGCTGCCCGGCCAGGCCGACACGGACTACGCGTGGTCGATCAAACCGCCCGTGAACGCCGCGTTCATCGGCGCGGGCTTTCTCGCCGGCACGCTCGCGACCGGCCTCGTGCTGTGGAAGGCGCAGCGCTGGCGGACGTTCTCGACGCTGCCGATCGCGCTCTGGGTGCTCGCGAGCACGCTGCTGCTGGCGACGATCATCCACGCGGACCGCTTCAAGTGGGACTACCCGCCGACGTGGGTGTGGACGACGGTCTACGCGGGCGTGCCGCTCGCGATCCCGTTCCTCGTGCGCGGCCAGCGCTACGGGAAGGAGCCGACGCCGGCCGCCGACCCCAAGCTCAACGTCCTGCGCGCCGTCTCGGCCGTGTTCGGCAGCGTGATGCTGATCGGCGCCGCCGCGCTGTACCTCTTCCCTGAGGACCTGCTCGAGCACTGGCCGTGGGCGCTCACGCCGCTGCTCGCCCGCGCCGTCGCCGCCTGGTACGCGCTGTTCGGGACCCTGCTCGTGAGCAGTGCGTACGGCCTCAGACGGCCGCACGAGGCGTTCGTCGGCTACGCGACGCTCACCTGCTGGTGTGTCCTGCTGCTGCTCCTGCCGGTCCTGCACCCGGACGACGTGAGCGGTGGCGCCGCCTGGTACGCCGGCATGATCGCGCTGCTCGCGCTGGGGATCTACGGCGTGCTACGTGGTGCCCGTGGCTTTGCGACGCGCGCGTGAGCGCTGCAGCGCAGCGCGCGCCTGCTCGCCCGTGATGGGCTTGAGCGCCGGCAGCGCCCCCTCCGCGCCCGGAGAGCCGCCCGAACGCTCCTTGATCCCTTTGAGGGACTTGGGTTCGCGACGGAAGAAGTCAGCCAGACTCATGGGCGCTTGGCGGTCGCCGGTGCACGAGCGACCTCAATGGACAGAATACCCGCGGTGACAAGGGCCACGGCCGCGCCGATGCCCCACACCCAGTTGAGCAGCACCTCCGAGCCGCGGAAGGCGAGCGTGCCGCCCGGCGGCCACGGCGGCGAGCGTCGCCGCGCCCAGCAGCATCCGATAGCGCGCCAGCACGAGCTGGACCAGCGGATGCTCGCCCGCGCGCAGCACCAGGCTCGAGAACACGGCCGAGATCGACAGCAGCACCGCCACCGCCGGGCCGCCCGACGACCGCGATCCCGCGCAGGTCCGCGAACGCCCACGCCAACCCGAGCTCGAGCGTGATCACCCACGCCACGAGCATCGCCGGCACCAGGAACCCGCCGCGCTCGGTGGCGTAGTTCACGCGCAGGCCGGGCTCGATCTCCGCGCCGGCGCCCGCGACGTAGTGCAGACCCGGCCGGTCGGAGTCGTGCGGCCCCTCGAGCAGCTGCTCGCCCGTGCGGTTGTCGACGATGTCCGCGCTGCGGGCGCGCATCCCGTCCGGCACGGCCAGCTCCACGTGGTAGCTCGCCGCCTCCGTGCAGCCCTGCGTGCCGTAGAAGTGCGACCGGCGATCCGGCCGCCCGAGCGGCTCGTCGTACGCGAACTTGACGAGGCGCCGCTTGGCGACGTCGTCCAGCACGGCGCACAGCAGGAACTTGCTCGTGAGCACTCGCGCCAGCGCGGCGAACTCCGGCGCCTGCTCGGCGACCGCGTCCACGCGCGCCGTCACGACCTCGGTGTCGTTCGGGCCGGCCGCCAGCACGCGCTCGATCAGGTCGCTCGCGTCGAAGTCCAGCTCGGCATCCTCGACGTCGATGTCGAGCATCAGGTACAGCAGCTCTCGCGCGATCAGGCGCACCTCGTCCGACCGCATCAGCGGCAGCGCGTAGCCGTCCTCGCCGAACAGGTCGAAGTGGACGAGCTTGCGCTTGTCGAGCACGGCCAGCGGCACGACCCACTCGCGGTCGGACAGCCGCAGCTCGTCGCGGTGCTCGAACGGGACCGTGAAGTCCACGGACACGGAGCGCCGGACCTCCTCGTGCGAGAGCACCTCGATCGTCTCCACGCGCCGGTGCCGCCACGCCGCCTGGCGCGTCAGCAGCGCGGCGAAGCCGACCGCGATCTCACCCGAGCGCTCTTCGAGAACCTCACCCGGCCAGGGCTGCACGCAGCGCGCCCTCCAGCGCGTCCGGCTGGAAGCCGCCTTCCCAGCGGGCCCCTTCGATGAAGATCGCGGGCGCGCGGCGCGCCCCCGAATCCACGGCGCTGCGGATGTTGTCCACGATCCGGTCCGCGTGGCGCTCGTCCATCATGTCCTGCATCAGCGTGTTGACCTCGAGGCCGATCTGGCTCGCATAGTTCAAGAGGTCGGGCACCGAGAGCGAATCCTGACGCGCGAGCAGGACGTGATGGAACGCCCAGAACGCGTCCTGGACGCCCGCGCACTCCGCGGCGAGCGCGGCGCCGTTGGCGCTCGGGTGCTCCTCGGCCATCGGCAGGTGGCGCCACGCGTAGGTGAAGCCCTCCCAGCGCTCGCGGACCGCCATGACGCCCCGGTGGGCGGCGGCCGAGTCCGGGTCCTCGTAGTCGCCGAAGAGCACGAGCGCCGGGCCGGCGTCGCCGAGGTGGTGGTCGTAGCTGCGGACGTAGGGCGGGGTGAGCATGACGGGGGCTAACCGTACCCGGCCGCGTGGCAACCCCACCATCCGGCCCGCGCGGGCTCCGTACGATCGCGGTCTGACGTCCATGGCCGCCTTCCCCAACGCCGTCGAGACCTCCCTCCTCACCCGTCTGGCGGCCGGCACCGCCGGCGTCGTGGGCACCGAGTTCCTGCGCCGGCTCGTCGCCGAGCTGGCCGCGGCGCTCGACGCCGAGCTGGCGTTCGTGGCCGAGCTGTGCGGGGCGGGCGACGCGGTCACGCTCGCCAGCGCGGGCAAGCCGGGCGTCGAGCTGCCCGAGGGTCAGGTGTTCGCGCTCGCGGGCACGCCGTGCGAGCACGCCTACCGACACGACATCTTCCTGGTGCCCCGGGGCGCGCGGCTGCGCTACCCGCGGGACCAGTTCCTGCGCGCCCACGGGCTCGACGGGTACCTCGCGATCGCGCTGCGCGACGCGCGCGGCCGGGCGATCGGCCACATCGGCGTCGTCGCGCGCCGGACGCCGCTGAAGCCCGCCCCGTCCGAGCTGCAGGCGCTGCGCATCTTCGCCGCCCGGGCCGCGGCCGAGCTCGAGCGCCAGCACCAGGAGCTGGCGATCCTGGAGGCCGCCGACAAGGAGCGCCTGCGGATCGGGCGCGACCTGCACGACGGAGCGCAGCAGCGGCTCGTCGTGCTCGGCCACGCGCTGGACCTCGCGCTGCGTGAGCTGGAGGCCGACCCGTCGCGGGCCGCGCGGTTGCTGAGCTCCGCCCGCGAGCAGGCGGCGACGGCCGGCCGCGAGCTGCGTGAGCTCGCCCAGGGCCTGCACCCCGTGAGCCTGGACCGTGGCCTGGCCCACGCGCTGTCCGCGCTCGCCGGCAGCTCCCCGCTGCCCGTGCACCTGGACGCGGTGCCCGCGGAGCGCCTGCCCGCCAAGGTCGAGGGCGCGGTGTGGTTCCTCGTCTCGGAGGCGCTCTCGAACGCGATCAAGCACGCCGCCGCCACCGAGCTGCGGGTCGCGGTCGCGGTGCAGGACGAAGCACTGCACGTCCGCCTCAGCGATGACGGCAGCGGCGGCGCCTGCCCCTCGCTCGGGACCGGGCTTCAGGGCCTGCGCGCGCGGGTCGAGGCGCTCGGCGGCACGTTGCGCGTCAGCAGCCCGCGGGGCGCGGGCACGACGCTCACGGCTCGTCTGCGCCTGCGGCCCTGATCAGCGGCTCGATCCGGTAGGGGATCTGCCGCGTCATCGAGATCGAGCTCGTCGAGCGCTGGATCGCGCCCGTGTGCAGCATGGCGTTGATCACGTCCTGCAGGTGCGTGTTGTCGCGGGCCACGACGCGGCAGAGGATGTCGCTGTTGCCGGTCACGCCGTGCGCCTCGAGCACCTCGGGGACCGCCCGCAGCCCTTCGATGGCCTCGTCCAGCCGGCCCTGCACGATCTCCAGCGCGACGAACGCCATCACGGGATAGCCCATCTCGGACGGCTCGCACTCCGGCCCGAAGCCGGTGATCACCCCGCGCCCCACGAGCTTGTCCAGCCGGGCCTGCACGGTCCCGCGCGCCACCCCGAGCCGGCGCGCGACTTCCACCAGTCCGATGCGCGGATGCTCGCGCAAGGTCAGCAGCAGCCGGGAGTCGAGACCGTCGATCAAGATCCTGAGCTTACGGCCTGGCACGATCTGCCTCGATTGCGGCTACAGTCGCGCAGGAGAGGCAGATGAGCAGCATCTACCGGAACATCCTGGTGGCCGTCGACGGATCGCCGGACGCCGATGCGGCACTCGCCCACGCGGCGGCGCTGGCGCGCGATCAGCACGCCCGGCTCACGTTGCTCACCGCCATTCCGCCGATTCCGGCCACCGCACTGCTGGCCACGGGCGCCGCGCCGCCGCGCGGCGAGGTGGTCAAGCACTACTCCGAGATGCTGCGCCGGGCGACCGACGCGCTCCCGGCGGACGTGAGCGTCACGACCCTGCTCGTGGAAGGGCCCGCGGCCAAGGCGCTGATCGAGCGCGCCCGTTCCGGCGCGTTCGACCTGATCGTGATGGGCTCGCACGGGCACGGCCGCCTGCACCAGTCGCTGCTGGGCTGCGTGTCGCAGAAGGTCCTGCACGCGAGCCCGATCCCGGTGCTGCTCACCCGAGCCCCGTCGGAGGAGCCGGTCCCCGCGCCGGCACCCGCGAGGGAAAGCTCGCTCGACATCTCCCCGATGACCAGCTAGCTCTCCGCCAGTCCTCAGGCCGCGCCGGGCGGGGTGGCTAGGCACCTTGCGGCGACTGCCCGCGCAGGACGGTCGGGGCTGCCGGTGGTGACCAGGGCCGACCCAGGATGCCGGAGCCGACGCGGCTGGCCCGGCCGCCACGCGTCCGGCGGTACACGATCGTGACCGCAGCTCGGCGGTTCGCGGCGCGGCCCGCCTCGGTTGCGTTCGTGGCGATCGGGGCGCCGCCGCCGTGGGCGACGATTCGCCGCCGGGCGCTCAGCGACGCCGGGCGCAGCCGCTCGCAGACGATCTGCGCACGCCGGCGCGACAGCGACAGCGGGTCGACGCTGCTGGCCGGGGCGATCGCCGTGTGCCCGTCGCAGCGCAGCCGAGCCACCGCCAGCGGGCGCAGCCGGCGCGCGAGTGCGCGCACGAACCGTTCGCCGTACGGAGTCAGCACCGCCCGGTCGGGCAACCAGGAGCCGGGCGGGGTGGTCGTGCGCTCGACGCGCAGCACCGCGACCCGGCGCGCGACGTCGCCGCGGACCTCCCCCTGCGGCGCGCGGCAGATCGCCCGCACCCTGACCGTGATGCCGCCGACGGTGTTCCGCAGCACGCGCGCCCCGTCGCGGGTCACGCGGGTCTTGACCGCGACGCGGCGCGTTCCCTTGAGCTTTACGTTCCCCTGCGCGATCAGCACCGCGTCGGCGGCGCCGGCGGCCGTCTGGACGCGGACGGTGCAGACACGCAACCCGTCCCCGGGGATGATCGGGATGGTCGGGCCGGGCGGGACGCCTCCGACCTGCGGCGGTGACGGCACGATGATCACGCCGCCGCCGCCGTCAACTTCGGGCGGTCCGGCGGCCGTGACGGTGACCGTGACTTTGGCTGGCGGTGAGCTGTCACGGCCGTCCGAGACCGCGTACGTGAACGTGTCGGTGCCGCTGAACCCGGCGTCTGGCGTGTAGATCGCGCCGCCTGTGGTGACGGTCAGCCGCCCGTGGTCGGGGTGGGTCAGCGGCAGTGGACTCGCAAACGACAGCCGGTCACCGTCGGGATCCGAGTCGTTGGCCAGCATCTGCGTGGCGCCGATCACCAGCGGCGTGTCCTGCACGGTCGTGAACGCGTCGTCGCCCGCGACCGGCGGTTGGTTCGGCTGTGGATGCACGGCCAGCTTGACGTCGGCCCGGTCGGCTCCCACCGGGTTGTTCGCCTCATAGACGAACGTGTCCGGCCCGGTGTAGCCGACCTCGGGCGTGTAGGTGAACGAACCGTCGGTCTGCAGGCTCAGCGTCCCGTGCGCCGGGCCGGTGACCACTGCGGCGGTGACCGCGCCGGAGTCGTTGGCGAGCACCCCGGTGGCCGTGGCGACCGTCAGCGGCGTGTCGGTGAGCGTGTCGTAGGCGTCGTCGGCGGCGATCGGCGGCGGCAACGGCGGCGGCAGGACGGCGAGCGTGACGGTCGCCTGCGCGCTCCCGGCGCTGTTGGTGGCCGCGTAGGAGAACGTGTCCGGGCCGACGTAACCGGCGGCCGGGGTGTAGCTGAACGAGCCGTCCGCGTTGAGCACGAGCGTGCCGTGCGCGGGGCCGGCGACCACGGTGGCCGTCCGGCCGGGACCGGTGTCGTTGGCGAGCACGCCGGAAGCGGCGGCGACGGTCAGCGGCGTGTTCTGCTCGGTGCTGTAGTTGTCCGCGTTGGCGGTCGGCGGCGGCACCGGCGGCGGCTGGACGGTCAGTGTGGCGGTCGCCTGCGCGGTGCCGGCGCTGTTGGCAGCCGCGTACGTGAACGCGTCGGGGCCGTGGTAGCCGGCCGTCGGTGTGTAGAGGAACGAGCCGTCCGCGTTCAACGCGAGCGTGCCGTGCGTCGGGTTCGTGACGAACGCGGCCGTCAGGGCGCTGCCGGTGTCGTTGGCGAGCACGCCGGTGGCGGCGGTGACGGTCAGCGGCGTGCCCTGCCCGGTGGCGTAGCGGTCGGGGTTCGCGGTCGGCGGGATGACGACCGGCTGCGGCGGCCGGACGTCGATCGCGACGTCCGCCTGCGCGCTGCCGGCACCGTCGCTCGCGCGGTAGCGGAACGTGTCCGGGCCGGAGTAACCGGCCACCGGGGTGTAGGTGAACGAGCCGTTCGCGTTCAGGGTGAGCGTGCCGTGCGTGGGGTCGCTGACCGGGCCGGCGGTCAGTGGTCCGCCGCTGCCGCTCACGTCGTTGGCGAGCACGCCCTCGGGGGCGGTGACGACGAGCACCGTGTCCTGATCGACCGTGTAGTCGTCGGCGGTCGCCGTGGGTGGCGGCGGTGGCGCGGTCACGGTCAGCGAGACGGTCGCCTGCGCGCTGCCGGCGCTGTTGGTCGCCGCGTACGTGAACGCGTCGGGGCCGTTGTAACCGGCCGTCGGGTTGTAGGAGAACGAGCCGTCCGGGTTCAAGGTGAGCGTCCCGTGCGCGGGTCCGCCGACCACGGCGGCGGTCAGTGCCCCGCCACCGCCGACGGCGTCGTTGGCCAGCACGCCGGTCGGCGCGCTCACGGTCAGCGGCGTGTCCTGCCCGGTGCTGTAGGCGTCGGGGTTCGCGGCCGGCGGCGTCGGTTTCGGCGTCACGGTCAAGGTCACGGTGGCCGGGAGCGAGTCGAACCCGCCGTCGTTGGCGGTGTAGGTGAACGCGTCCGGGCCGCTGTAGCCGGCCGCCGGGGCGTAGGTGAACGAGCCGTCCGCGTTGAGGCTGACGGTGCCGTGCGTCGGGCTGCCGACCAGGCGGGCGGTCAGCGCGCCGCCGCTGCCACTGGTGTCGTTGGCCAGCACGCCGGTCGGCGCGGTCACGGCCAGCGGCGTGTCCTGCGGGGTGCTGTAGCTGTCCGGGCCGGCGGTCGGGCGCGGGCGGACGGTGATCGTGACCGTCGCCAGGTTCGATGATGTGGTGCCCAGCTGCGCGTGGTAGCTGAACGCGTCGGCGCCACTGAAGTCCGCCGCCGGGACGTACGAGAACGAGCCGTCGACATTGAGCGCAAGCGTGCCGTGCGCGGGTCCGGAGGCCAGCTGCGCGCTGAGCGGCCGTCGCTCGGGTTGGAGTCGTTGGCGAGCACGCCGGGGGCGGGCACGTTCAGCGGCACGCCCTGGCCTGTGGTGTACGCGTCGTCGGTGGCGACGAACTCGTCCCACGCGGTGACCGACCCCTGCATGGGATGGGTCAGCCGCGCCCCCGTAGAGATGTCGTCGTCGGGCGCGCCGGCGACGACCGTGGTGCCCGAGACGGCGACCGCGGCTCCGACACGCGCCCCGCGTGACGCGTCGTGGGCGATCAGCGTCTGCGGCGGCGCCCAGGCGCCGTCGTCGCCGCTGAACGCGTACACGAGTCCCTGGTTGCCTTCCGGCGACGGGTTGCGCGGTGCCCCAACCGCGAGCGTCCCGGCGTCGAGCGCGACGGCGGCGCCGAACTCGGCGTCGTTGTGCTCCTCGCCGGCCGGGATGGTGAGCGTCTGCGCATGTGTCCAGCCGCCGGCCGCGTACGCGAACGCGAACGCGGCGCCCTGGTCGCGACTGTCGCCGTCGCGCCCAGGCGCGCCGACGACGGCGTCGTCGCCGTCGAGCGCGACCGCCGTCCCGAAGTGTTCGCCGGCGGCGGGCGTCGGCGCGGTCAGCCGCTCGCGCTCGCTCCACACGGCGTCGCTGCGCGCGAACGCATACACGGCGCCATCGTCTTCGGCGGTGGCGTCGCGGGAGGGCGCGCCGACGAGCAGTCTGGCGCCGTCAAGCGCGATTGAGAAGCCGAAGTTGTCGTCGCTGTCGGGGTCGGACGGGGTCAGCCGGGCTGCCTCCGTCCAGCTGGACGGGCCGCCCCCAGGGTCGGGTGTGTCGGTGAACAGGTGCACCACGCCGGCGTCGGTGTCGTTTTGCAGATCCTCGTAGGGGGAGCTGACGGCCAGCGTCGCGCCGGACAGGTCGAGCGCCCACCCGAACCGGTCGCCGTTGTCGCTTTGCGGCCCGTGATCCTTGGGTCCTGGGTCCAATAGCTGCCGGTGCGCCGGAACGCGTACACGGTGCCGTGGTCGCGATCGCTGTACGGGGCGCCCGCGACGAGCAGGTCGCCGCGTAGGGCGACCGCGTATCCGAAGCGGTCGTCGGCGGCGCCGTCCCCGGCGGTCAGCTTCGCCTGGAGCGTCCATTCGCCGCCGCTGCGCACGTACACGTACACGGCGCCCTGGTCGCGCTCCGAACCGACCGTCGCGTGGCTCGACCCGACCGCGAGCGTGTTTCCGTCGACCGCGACCGCGAAGCCGAAGTGCTCCCGGTTGTCACCGTCGTAGGCGACGAGCCGGTCGGCTTCGACCAGCGGCGGCTGCGTCGCGGGGTTGGTCGCCGGCGCGGCGCGCCCGCCACCGACGGCCAGCACCGCAACGACCAACCCGAGACCCGCGACGCGCGCCCACCACCCCAGGCGGCGAGGGCCGGGACCGGCGCTGCCGCTCGGCGTCGCCGACGCCTCGCGGGCACGCGGGACCGGTGAGTACACGCGAGCAGTCTTCCACGACCGGGCGCGCGACACCACGTCGGCGTGGCGATCGCCGTCGCGCGCATTCGGCGCCATGAACAGCGAAGGCCCCGCCGGGGCGGGGCCTTCGCTTGAGTCCTTCTCGGGTGAAAGGACCGTTCATGTATCGGGGCGCCCGGATTTGAACCGGGGACCTCGCCGACCCGAACGGCGCGCGCTACCAGGCTGCGCCACGCCCCGAACGCAGAGCAGTCTAGCCACCCGCCTCAGGGACGCGGCTGCAACCCACCCGCAAGTCCATCCACCGTGTCGCCAACGCCGCCCACGGTCTGGTCAACCGTTTTGCCCACACCGCCCACGACGTCGTCGACGGTGTCGGTCGCCTGGTCGACGGTCTCGGCCACCGGACCGCCGCCGGTCACGCCCTCGGCGACCGTGTCGACCGACTCGGTGACGGCCTGCGTGGTCTCGTTGACGGCCTCGGTCGCCGCCGACGTGGTCTGCTCGACCGCGCCCGTCGTGTTCGTGGCGGTGGTGCCGACGCCGCTCGTGGTCTCCTGGACCGCGTCCTTGACCGGCGTGCGCTTCTGCTTCTTCTCGGCCGCCGCCGGCTGCGAGGACTCCTCACGCGGCGGAGTCGAACCCGAGTCGGACCGGGCGGCCGGCGTGGTCGGCGCGCCACCGGCTGCGGGAGTCTTGGCGGTCGTGGTCTTCGGCGCGGCCCCGGACACGCCGCCACGCTTGGCCGTGGCCTTCTCGCGGCTGGACGTGCCCTTGGTGCGCTCGCGCTTGTCCGCGCCGGCGCTCGAGGGGTTCTCGCTCGCCAGGACCGACTGCTCGTCGCCTGTGGCCGGGGCCTCGGCCTTCGGCGTGCTCGACGCGGCACGCTGCGTCGCGGCCTGGACGGCGGCCGGCGGTGGCGTCGCCGTCGTCGTGGCCTCCTTGACACCGACGCCCGCACCCACGCCGGCGACGATCACCGCGGCGCCCGCGGCGGCCTTGCCCCAGCCGCTGTGCAGGTGATCGGAGAGCATGGGCATGTGCTGCACGAAGGCGGCCGCCCGTCCGCTCGGCGGCGGCGCGGTGCCCTCGGCGCCTTCGGCGCTCTTGCGCAGCCTCGCGAAGATCGGGAACGGCAGGATGCCGGCGATCTTGTTCGCCAGGCGCTCGCGCACGGTCGGGCGGGCGAACAGCTCGCGGTCCAGTCCGGCGACCAGCGCCTCGCGCCGGCACGGCTGACAGTGCGAGAGATGGCGGGCGAGCCGGCGCGCGTCACGCGTGCCCAGCTTCGTTTCGACGGCGGTGAGGATGATGCCCTGGATGCGCTGGCAACGGGCGCCGGAGACGATGTCGTCGTACTCCTCGGTCAGGCGCCGGCGCGCGCGGAAGAGCGTGGACTCCACAGCCGGGCGGCTCATGCCCATCCGGCTGCCGATCTCCGCGTAGCTCAGGCCCTCGAGCTCGCGCAGGACGAGGATCTCGTGGTGGGTCTCCGACAGGCCGCCGAACGCGCCGCACAGGCTGTCGAGCTCGAGCTTGGCCGCGACGGCCGCGTCAGGGGAGGCGCCGGAGGCGACGAGCTTGGAGTGGTCGGCGGGCGCGAGGGCGTCGTCCGCGTCGTAGGAGACCTCTTCGGTGCGCTTGGAGCGGCGGAAGGCGTCGATGCAGGAGTTCTTGGCGATCTGGTAGAGCCAGGGCTTGAACGCGAGCGGCTGCTCGGTCTCGCGCATCCGGCGCAACGCGGAGAGGAAGACCTCCTGCGTGACGTCCTCGGCGCGCCCGTGGTCCTTGACCATCCCGAGCACGTAGGCGTGGATGCGCCGGTGGTAGCGCTCGTAGAGCAGCTCGAAAGCCCGGTCGTCGCCGCGCCTGATCCGCGCGACGAGCTTCTGGTCGTCGTCCGCCGGGCTTCCTGCACCGTCGATAACCGACGCCGTCGAGGCGCCGTTGCTTCCCCTACCCACCGTGGAGGTCCTCCTGCGCGGACTCTGATCTACTCAACCGATCACGTGGCCCCTGTACCAGGTCACCGGGACGACACAGGTGCGTGATCGCCCGAAGTCCACGGATCCAAACCCCCATGGCGCAGATAACGGACATCCTTTCGACCCTCGACGAGTTGCTCAAACCCGGCGACTTCGACGATCTGGGGCCCAACGGGCTGCAGGTTCCGGGGGCGCTCGAGATCACGACGGTGGTGACGGGGGTCAGCGCGCGGCGGGAGCTGCACGAGCGTGCGGTGGAGCTCGGGGCGCAACTGGTCCTGGTCCACCACGGCCTGTTCTGGAAGTTCCACCCGACCGGGCTCACGCCGCTGCTGGCCGAGCGCCTGCGGCCGCTGTTCAAGCACGACATCAACCTCGTCGGCTACCACCTCCCGCTCGACGCGCATCCGCAGGTGGGCAACAACGCGCTCCTCGCGCGCGCGCTCGGGTGCGTGGACCGGGAGCCGTTCGGCGACTACAAGGGTCGTCCGATCGGGAGCCGCGGACGCTTCCCAGAGCCGCTCTCCCCGGCCGAGCTGGGCGCACGCGTGGCGGCCGCCACCGGGCGCGAACCACTGCTACTCGGAAATCGCGCTACGGACATCTCCACTATTGGGATCGTCTCGGGTTCCGCCGCTGACACGCTGCACGAGGCGGCGGCACTCGGGCTCGACGCGTTCCTCACCGGCGAACCGCGCGAACACATCACGGCCGACGCCGAAGAGCTCGGAATGACCTTTGTGGCCGCGGGTCACTACGCCACGGAGACCTTCGGTGTCCGCGCGCTCGGGGATCTGCTGGCGGACCAGTTTGGGGTGGATCACGTATTCGTGGACCTTTCCAATCCGGTCTAGCCAGACGTTTAGCTCAGATTGACCATGTCGCGGTTGTAGACATCCGGTGAAGGCGCTACCGTGCCCTGCACGTGGCAAACCTCACCAGGAGGACTCGTACTGATGGCAATCCATCTCACGCCCACGGAGCTCGCTCGCGAAGCCGGCATGGAACGGCGAGACGTGATCGAGAAGTGCATGGAACTGGGCGTGCCGATCTTCCAGGGAAGAATCGACAAAACCCTCTTCCTTGCGACCATGGAAGAGTCTGGGGCCAGGCAGGTAGCAGCAGCGTGAGCGGCGGCGCCTGACGCGCGCCGCAGGTAGGATCGCTCCCCAGTCTGAGGAGGGAGCGAGATGCAGCAGTCCACGTCGTCCCCGCGAGCCGACCAAACAGGAACCGGCTCGCGGACGATCGCCGACATCGTGAGCCTGGCCGCCGAGCGCTACGGAGCGCAACCGGCGGCCCGCTTCAAGCGCGACGGCGAGTGGACTGACCTCAGCTACACGGCGTTGTCCGAGATCGTCTCGGAGATCGCCCGTGGCCTCATAGACCTCGGCCTGGCGCCCGGCGAGCGCGTCGCGCTGCTGTGCACGACGCGCGTCGAGTGGACCTACGCGGACTTCGGCATCACGTGCGCCGGTGGCGTCGTCGTCCCGATCTACCCGACCAACTCGCCCGAGGAGTGCGCGTGGGTGGCGGGCAACTCCGAGTCGCGCTTCGCGATCGCCGAGAACGCGGAGCAGGTGGCCAAGCTCGCCGGCGTCCGCGACGAGTTGCCCAAGCTGGAGGCCATCGTCTCGATCGAGCCCGGTGTCGAGGGCACGATCTCGCTCGACGAGCTCCGCGCGCGTGGCCGCGGTCGGGCCGCCGGCGAGGTGGACGAGCGCGTCGCCGGCGTGCGGCCCGAGGACCCGTACACGATCATCTACACGTCGGGCACCACCGGGCCGCCCAAGGGCTGTGTCCTCAGCCACGGCAACTACCGCTCGGTCACCCAGATGTGCGAGGAGATCGACGTCATCGTGGCCGGCGAGCCCGTCTACCTGTACCTGCCGCTCGCGCACTCCTACGCGCTGCTCATCCAGCTGCTGTGCGTGGACCTCGGCGCCCCGCTCATCTACTGGAGCGGCGACCCGCAGCAGATCGTCCCGGACCTGATGGCGACCAAGCCGGTCTATCTGCCCAGCGTCCCGCGCATCTTCGAGAAGATCTACACGCTGGTCACGAGCAACAATGACCCGGCGAAGATCGCCGCCGCCACGCAGCTCGGCTTGCAGGTCCGGCGCCTGCGGGAGGCCGGGCAGGACGTGCCGGAGCCACTCGCCGCCGCGTTCGAGCAGGCCGACGCCGAGCTCTACGTCAACGTGCGCAACATCTTCGGCGGGCGCCTGAAGCAGGCGACGTCCGGCGCGGCCCCGATCGGCAAGGAGATCCTCGAGTTCTTCTACGCCTGCGGCGCGCCCGTGCTCGAGGGCTACGGGATGACGGAGACCTCCACCGTCACCACCACGTCCACGGTCGCCGACCACAAGCTGGGCACGGTCGGTCGCGCGATCCCGGGCTCGGAGCTCAAGATCGCTTCGGACGGCGAGATCCTCGCCCGCGGCCCGCACATCTTCGGCGGCTACTACGGCCTCGGCGACACGACCGCGTTCGGCGAGGTCGACGCGGACGGCTGGCTGCACACGGGCGACCTCGGCTCGCTGGACGACGAGGGCTACCTCACGATCACCGGCCGCAAGAAGGACATCATGATCACCGCGGGCGGCAAGAACCTCACGCCCGCGAACGTCGAGAACGACCTCAAGCGCTCCCGCTGGATCTCTCAGGCGGTGATGCACGCCGACCGCCGCCCGTTCCCGGTCGCGCTGATCACGCTCGATCCCGAGGAGATCGTCCACTTCGCCCGCGAGCACGAGCTCCCCGAGGACCTCGCGGCGCTGTCGCGCGAGCCCAAGGTCCTCGAGCTGATCCAGGGCGAGCTCGACGCCGTCAACGCGCGCTACGCCCAGGTCGAGCAGATCAAGAAGTTCTTCCTGCTCGACCACGACCTCTCCCAGGAGACGGGCGAGCTCACGCCGACCCTCAAGGTCAAGCGCAACGTGATCAACGACAAGTACGCCGCGGAGTTCGACGCGCTCTACACGTAGGAGATCCGCGAAGCGATCTCCAAGCGATCGCGCATGGCGCCGACGCAGTCGGCTGCCGCGTTCGATCGCCCTAGTCGCCGGCCGACTGGCGCAGCAACGCGCCGGTCGTCTGCTCCAGGATGCGCCGCCAGGCGCGGGTCTTCTCGCGCTCGGCGGAGAAGTGGCGGACGACCTTGCGCACCCGCGTGGCGGAGATCTCGATGCCGTGGCGGTGGCAGACCTCGCGCATGTCGTCGTAGTCCTTGGCGAGCTTCAACGTCACCGACTCGAAGCCGTGGCGGGCGACGTCCACGCGCGAGGCGAAGTTGAGGATGTTCGTCTGGAACATCAGCTCGTCGTCCGGGTCGGGCTCGATCAGGACGATGTCGACGCCGGGGTAGCGCGCCTTCCAGTGCGAGGCCATCTCGTGCAGGCGCTGGTAGGCGAGCAGCTTGAACGTCTGGTAGCCGATCTTGGGGAAGCCCATGTCGCTCACCCGGCGCGTGCGCGTGCCGAACAGGGTCGGGATCGACTTCGAGAAGTCGTTGACGAACGGGACGAGCGGGTTGACGACGACGATGAACTTCGCGCCCGCCTCGACGGCGATGTCGAGGTTCGTGGTGGAGACGATGCCGCCGTCCACCAGCTCGCGGTCGCGGACCCGGTAGGGCGAGTAGACCATCGGGAGCGCGGTGGAGGCCCGGACGGCGGCGGAGATCGGGATGTCGTCCCAGCCTTCGGCGCCGAGGACGATCCGCTCACACGTGTCCAGGTCGGTCGCGGCGAGGTAGAGCTCACGCTCGAGCAGGCGGAAGTCGTCGGTGCGGCCTTCGGCGGAGAGCGTTTCGCGCACGTAGTCCTCGACGCCCTCGCCCGTGTAGATGCCCGAGGGAAGGGCATCGCCCAATGCGAGGATGAGATCGACGGCGCTCAGCGAGGTGAGCGAGGCCGCCACGTTGCGCGCGACGCTGATCGCGTGCAGCGGCAGCTTGAGCGCCTTGAGCGCGAACTCCGCCTTGTTCAGGCGCAGGAACATCTCGCGGTCCAGCGGCGGGAGCGCGTACGGCTGCTGGCCGTTGACCGTGCGCATCATCTGCTCCGGCGTGATGCCGTTGGCGACGAGCGACGCGATCAACGCGCCCGCGCTGGTGCCGACGTAGATGTCGAACTGGTTGACGGAGCGGTTCGAGGACAGCAGGTCGAGCGCCCGTAGCGCACCGATCTGGTAGACGCCGCCCGTGAACCCACCGCCGCCCAGAACCAGCGCGGTCCGCGAGGAGCGGCGCTTGCGCCGGGCGGGAGCATTCATCTCGACGACTTTGCCCACCGCGTCCAGTGTACGGCGCAGACTCTGCGAGCGTCGATCCTGCCGGGTTTCGTAGGCTCGACATGCCCATGGTCCGTCTCACCGCGCTTTTTGCCGTCCTGCTCGCCTTCGTCGTGGCGCCCGCCGCGCACGCCGCGGGCCTTGCCGCGACCCAGAAGGCGCTCGCTCGCGAGATGGCGCGCGCGGGGTCCTACAGCGGCGCGTACGTCGTGGACATGGGCACGGGCGAGCAGATCTACGCGAGCAAGGCCGACGCCGCGCGCATGCCCGCGTCGGTCGAGAAGCTCTACACCTCCGCCACCGCGATGCTGCTCTACGGGCCGGAGGGGACGCTCACCACGTCGGTGCTGTCGACGACGCTGCCGGACGCGGCGGGCGTCATCACCGGCGACGTCGTCCTGCGCGGCGGCGGCGACCCGACGTTCAACGCCACCACGGCCGCGGCGCTCGCCAAGCGACTGGCGGACGGCGGTCTGAAGCGCATCACCGGCCGCGTGATCGGCGACGAGTCCGCGTTCGACGCGTTCCGCGGCCCGCCGTCCTCGAACTTCCAGACCTCCAGTGACGTCGGCCCGCTGAGCGCGCTCGCGTTCAACCACGGGCGCACCGGCAAGGCCCGCCCGTACTTCCAGTCGAGCCCCGCCCGCTTCGCCGCCGAAGCGTTCCAGACGGCGCTCAAGCGCCGCGGCGTGAAGATCGCCGGCAAGGCCCGCCGCGGCCTCACCCCCACCGGCATGACGCCGCTGAGCGAGTGGACCTCCCCCACGATCGCCGCGATCTCGCGCCAGATGAACGTGCCGTCGGACAACTACATCGCCGAGATCCTGATCAAGAGCCTCGGCTCCCAGTTCGGCGGCGAGGGCTCCACGGCCGCCGGCGGCCGGGTGATGCGCGACACGCTGGCCCAGTTCGAGATCTCCCCGGCGATCGCCGACGGCTCCGGCCTCTCGCGCGAGAACCGCACGTCGCCGCGCGAGGTCGTCCGCATGCTCACGGGCATGGCCGAGACCGAGCACGCCGAGGCGTTCGACGCGTCCTTGGCCGTCGTCGGCCGCACCGGCACCGTCGGGTCCCGCATGCGCGGCACCGCCGCCCAGGACAAGTGCCACGCCAAGACCGGCACGCTGCGCGACGTCTCCGCCCTCGCGGGCTACTGCACGACCACTTCCGGCAAGCGCGTGGCCTTCGCGTTCATGATGAACCGCGTCTGGCCGGCGTCCGCCCGCACGCTCCAGGACCGCATGACGTCCGCGCTCGCGCGCTACGGCAGCTAGCCCGCGGACCGTTCCGCGTAGCGTTTGCGGGCGCGCTCGATCGACTCGAGCGCCTCCTCGCGCGAGTACCAGCCGTCCACCCGCACGACCTTCCACTCGGGCGTCTTGTAGATCGAGAAGAAGTGCGAGATCTCGTCCCGCAGCGTCATCGGGAGGTCGTCGAGCTGGTCGACGTGCGACCAGTTCGGGTCGGTGTACGGCACGCAGAGGATCTTGTTGTCCTCCGCCTGCTCGTCGCGCATCCGGAACAGCGCGACGGGCTTGACCTCGATCAGGCAGCCGGGGAACGTCGGCTCGGAGACGACGATCATCGCGTCCAGCGGATCACCGTCGCCGGCGAGCGTGTCACGGAAGAAGCCGTAGTCGGTCGGGTAGCCGAGCGAGGAGAAGAGCAGCCGGTCGAGCTTGATCGCCCCCAGCTCCTCGTCCCACTCGTACTTGTTCGACGACCCCTTGGGGATCTCGACGACGGCGACAAGCGGCGAGTCGGGCACCGCGCGCCAATCTAGCGCGCGGTGCCCATGCCGACGTCGTTAGGGGTTGATCGTGATGCGGCCGGAGCCGCCGACCGGGTAGCTTGGCGGCGGTGACGACGCCGCCCAGGTCGCGTCTTGATGTAGTCGAACAGCGACTGCTGGTACGGGTAGATCTGCGTCCGGCGAGCGAACTGGGACGCGTGCCGCTGAACGGGTAGTTGTCACCGTTGTTGGCCGTGAAGTTCGTCGTGGCCAGGGTGACGTTCGGCGCGCCCGGGACGACCGCGCCGTTCTCGACGATCTTCGTTCCGTTGTCGAGCGTGATCGACTGGATGCGCGTGCCCGGCTTGGTGATCGTCGCGCCGGACTGCGTCTGCGCCGTGGCGGTGGTGGAGATGCCGCTCACGACGATCTTGAACCCGCTGATCTGCGGGAACTTGCCGTTGCCGTTGACTCGTCCGGCGTGCGGGCCGCGACGCCCCACTCCATCAGGTCCTTGAGCTTCTGCGGCGTGATGTTCGGGACGGTGACGATCAGGTTGTCGAACGGCAGCACGTCGAACGTCTGCTTCTCGTGTCGACGGTTGCCCGGACCGGCGATCGACGTGCGGATGCCGCCGCCGTTGGAGAACGCGATGTTGGCCACCGGACGGCCGTCGGCAACCGCGGTGCGGTTGGCGGCGGCCAGGAAGCCGTCGGCCACCAGGTTGCCGAGGTTGGCTCTCCTTGACCCGGATCGGGTTCGGGTTGCCGCCGTCGAGCGCCACCTGCGGTGGTGCCGATGACGTTGGCCGCCAGCACGGCCTTGTACGCGTCCAGCGGCGTCGATGATCTGCGACTTCAGCGCCTCCGACGTAGTCCTCGTCGGCGACGTAGTCGGGCGTGGCCGCCGTCGGCCACGCGACACGCGCACCGGGCCGGACTTCGCGTCGTGTCGGTCGCGATCAGGTGGCCGGCGCCGTCGAACTCGACCGTCAGGCGGCCGACGTAGCGGTACTCGCCCTGGGTCGTGACGACCGGCACCGTGGCGCCGTTGGCGTCCTTGGCCGGCAGCGGGTACGCGCCGGCCTTGACGAGCGCGTCGCCGGGCGTGGTCGGGACGAGTCAGGTCGCCCGGGTTGGCCAGCAGCTCGTCGCCGCCGCCCGAGATGACGATGTCGACGTTGCGCAGCTGCTTGATCAGCTCTATCTCGGAGTCGACGTTCTGCAGGTGCGAGGACAGGATGATCTTGTTCACGCCCGCCGCGGTCAGGCGCGCGGCCTCGGCGTTGACGATCCCCGCGACGTCGCTGAGGAACTTCACGTTGCCGGGCGAGGAGATGCTCGGGCACGTCCGGCGTGGTGACGCCGATGATGCCGATCTTCTGGCCGCCCTTGTAGACGACGGTCGAGTCGGCGATCCGGCCGCTGTCGCGCAGCGCCTGCAGGCCCGGCTACCGCGCCGAAGTCGGTGTTGGCGCGTCAGGAACGGCGACGCCGCTCGCTCGGTGCCCGATCAGCTGCGCCAGGCGCGTCGGGCCCGAAGTCGTACTCGTGGTTGCCGATCGTGACCGCGTCGTAGCCGATGCGGCCGAGCGCGACCGAGTCGTAGAACGGGCCCTGGCCGGCGTCGAGGCGCTGGAAGGAGGCCTGAGGTTCAGGCCGGCGAGGAAGTTGTCGCCCGAGCTGACGTGACCGTGCCCTTGTCGAGCTTGCCGGCACGCAGGTCGGCGGTGTTGTAGCGTCGGCCTCGCCGCGCAGGCGGTCGAGCACGGTCTTGAAGCGGGTGACGCCGCCGTAGCTGTTGATCGAGTCGCCGACGCCGTACTTGGACTCACCGTCGTTGTTGTGCAGCAGCGTGAGCCGGAAGCCCTTGGGGCGCCGGCGGCGGGCGCCGGCTTCGCCGGGACCGTGACGACCGGGCCGGGGACCGTGACCGTCTTCGTGAGCTTCTTGATCCACAGCTGCGTCCGGGTGCCGCCGGAGCAGTAGTAGGTCACCGTGCGGACACGGTTCTTGGTCGGGCGGCTCGTCGAGCGCTTGCGGATCTTCGTCGCCGACTTGCTCTTCCCGCACTTGCGGTTGAGGTTCTTCGACGTCGTCTTGGGCAGCACGTCGACCTGATTGACGGTGACCGTGTGCTTCGGTTTTTTCGCTGCTGCTGTGGCCCCAGAGGGCACAACGAGAGCGAGAGCGACGACGCCGACCGCGGATGCGCGGACGAGAGATGACATTCGGATGAGGCTCCTTCCAGGTGAGACGTGTGGCATCCATGCCAGAAGCCACCCGCGCAGCCTATCCGCTGGAATCCAGTAGTCGTAGCAATTGTGTCTCGTCGAGCACCGCGACGCCGAGTCGCTCGGCCTTCTCGAGCTTGGAACCGGGTGAAGCGCCGGCCACGAGGTAGCTCGTCTTCTTGGACACGCTGCCCGTGACCTTGCCGCCCGCGCGCGTGATCCGCTGCGTCGCCTCCTCGCGCGTGAGGTCGGGCAACGTGCCCGTGAGCACGAACGTCTGGCCGGCGAGCGGCCCCTCTCCGGGCGGCGGGCCGGCTTCCTCGAGCTGGAGCACGCCGCGCAGCTCCTCGAACAGCGGCCGGAGCTCCTCGAGCTGGGAGTGGATGAGCTCCGCGACCACCGGGCCGATCCGGGGCGTCTCGGCGATCTGCTCCGGCGTGGCGGCGAGCAGCGCGTCGGCCGAGCGGAACTGCTGCGCGAGGCTGCGGCCGGTGACCCACCCCACGCCCTCGATCCCGACCGCGAACAGCACGGTGCTGAAGGGCCGCGCGCGGCTCGCCTCGACCGACGCGAGCAGCCGGTCCACGCTCACCGGCCCGAAGCCTTCGAGCTCGAGCAGAGCGTCACGGTCCAGCCGGTAGAAGTCGGCGACGGACTTCACCAGGCCGAGCCGCTGGAAGAGCGCGACCTGCTTCTCGCCCAGCCCGTCGATGTCCATCACCTGCGCGAACGTGGTCAGGAGCTGCCAGCGTCGCTCCGGGCATTCGCGGTTCGGGCAGCGGGTGAAGACTAGCCGCGCTTGACCGTCGGCGTGTCGCAGAACGGGCAGCGCTCGGGCGGGAGCGGCGGCTCGCCGCGGTCCGGGCGCTCGACCGCGTGCGGCGCGGGCGAGATGACCTGCGGGATCACGTCGCCGGCGCGCAGGACGATCACGTCGTCGCCCACGCGCACGTCCTTGCGCGCGAGGTCCTCCTCGTTGTGCAGCGTCGCGGCCTTCACCGTGACGCCGCCGACGTGGACCGGCTCCAGCGCCGCGAACGGGTGCAGGTCACCGAACTTGCCGACGTTCCAGTTGATCGCGTTCAGGCGCGTGACGGCGGTCGTCGGCGGGAACTTCCACGCGATCGCCCAGCGCGGATCGCGGCCCACCACGCCGAGCCGGCGCTGCAGCTCGAAGTCGTCGACCTTCACCACCACGCCGTCGATCTCGAAGTCCAGCGCGCCGCGTCGCTCCTGCCAGCGCAGGCACTGCTCGACGACCGCGTCCTCGGTGGTGAGCCGCTTGACGTCGCCGTTGACGCGGAACCCGTGTTCGCGCAGCCACTCGAGCGCCTCCCAGTGGGAGGTCAGCGCCGTGTCGTTGACGCCGATGGCGTAGCACCACATCGACAGCGGTCGCTCGGCGGCGAGGTTCGGGTCGAGCTGGCGGATCGTCCCCGCGGCGCTGTTGCGCGGGTTCATGAACGTGGACAGGCCGGCCTGCGCCCGGCGCTCGTTGAGCGCCGTGAAGTCCGGCAGCGACATGTAGACCTCGCCGCGCACCTCCACCCGGCCCGTGTAGGGGATCGAGAGCGGGATCGAGCCGATCGTGCGCAGGTTGTGCGTGACGTCCTCGCCCACCTCGCCGTTGCCGCGCGTGGCGCCGCGGACGAGCACGCCGCCTTCGTAGAGCAGCGACATCGCGAGCCCGTCGATCTTCGGCTCGGCCACGAACGTGAACGCGGGCGCCTCGATCCCCTCACGCGCGAGGTGGTTGCGCATCCGGTCCACCCACGCACGCAGCTCCTCCTCGCTGCGCGCGTTCGCGAGCGACAGCATCGGCTGGAGGTGCCTGACCTTCTCCAGCTTGGAGACCGGCTCCCCGCCCACCCGCTGCGTGGGCGAGTCCGGCGTCAGCAGCTCGGGGTGCTCGCGCTCGATCGCCCGCAGCTCGTCGAGCAGCGCGTCGTAGGCGTCGTCGCCGATCTCGGGGTCGTCGAGGACGTAGTAGCGGTGCGAGTGGTGGTTGAGCTGCTCGCGCAGCTCGGCGGCGCGGGCCTCAGGAGGTGGGGTCGACGTCATCAGCTTCGAGCAGCTGGGTGAGGTCGTACTCGCGCAGCGCGTCCATCGCGTGCTCGGCGGTGAGGTCGAAGTGCAGCGGCGTGACGGCGATGTGCCCGGCGGACACGGCCGCGAGGTCGGTGCCCGGCTCGTCGCTGTGCAGCGGCACGTCGCCGTAGACGCGGTAGAGCTTGCGGCCGGAGTCCTCGTCGATCAGGTCCAGGCGGTCCTGGTAGACGCGCTTGCCGAGCCGCGTCACCTCGACGCCGCCGATCTCGCCCGGCGGCACGTTGATGTTGAGCAGCATGCCCGCGGGCAGCGGGACGTCGTCGAGGCGGTCCACCACGCGGGCGACGAACGCGGCCGCGTTCTCGAACGCGAACCGGCGGCCCATCCGGTGGTCCAGCGTCGCCGCGCTCGGAGAGCTGGGAGACGGCGATGCCCGGGATGCCGAGCACGATCCCCTCCAGCGCGGCGGCCACCGTGCCCGAGTAGGTGATGTCGTCGCCCAGGTTGGCGCCGTGGTTGATGCCCGCGACGATCACGTCGGGCTCGAAGCCGTCGATCAGCCCGAGCGCGGCGAGCCGCACGCAGTCCACCGGCGTCCCGTCGGCGGCGTAGCCCACCGTGCCGTCGTCGAACGGCACCTCCTGCACCCACAGCGGACGGCGGATGGAGATCGAGCGCGCCGTCGCCGACTGGTTCTCGTCGGGGGCGACGACCGCGAGCTCGATGTCGTCGAGCGCGACGAGCGCCCGGCGCAGGGTCTGCAGCCCTTCGGCGTCGAGCCCGTCGTCGTTGGTCAGCAGCACGCGGAGCACGCCGCGGAGGATACGACTCTCCATACGTCCAGGCTCTCGCCCGTTTGCGTTGCCTATCTTCCCTATTCATGGTGCGGGGACCTTCATGGGTGTGCGGAGCACTGCTCGTGAGTGGGGTGCTCCTGCTCGTGGTCGGCGCGCTCGCGCTCTACGGCCGCGCCACCGTGCTCGACGAGGAGGCGTTCGCCGACCGCGCCACGGCCGCGCTCGCGCAGGACGAGGTCCAGGACGAGGTGGGCACGCGGATCGCGGACCGCGCGATCGACGCTGAGCCGGCGCTCGCGCAATTGCGCCCGACGGTCGAGGCGGCCGTCTCGGACGCCGTCCGCAGCTGGGCCTTCCCCGCGCACTTCCACGACGGTGTCGAGGCGATGCATCGCTCGCTCTTCAGCGGCGGGTCGGTGGACCTCGCCTTGCCGGGAGCCGCCGCGGACATCCGCGCCGCCGTCCCCGAGCGCTCGCGGGCGCTCTCACTGCTCTCTCGCAACGATCCGATGCTCTTCCACCTCGGCGGCGGGGCCCTGGAGACGCGGCTCGTCGAGTCGGCGCCGACCGCCCGGCGGGCGGCGACCTTCGCCCCGGTCGCGCTGGCCGGCGGGCTGTTGGCGCTCGTCGCCGCCGCCTTCCGCGCCCCGACGCTGCGGCGCGGCGCGCGGCGGGCCGCGCTCGGGCTCGCGCTGACCGGGGGCGTGCTCGTGGCCGTGACGAGCGTCGGCCGCGCCGTGGTCCTCTCCAGCTTCGACACGAGCCACGGCGACGCGGTCGTCGGCACGATCTGGGACTCGTTCCTCGGCGACCTGCGGTTCTGGGGGCTCGTCGTGGGCGCCGGCGGCGTCATCGCCGCCGCGCTGTTCGAGCCGGGGGCGCGCGGCGCCTGGCGGAAGCTGCTCGTCCGGGTGCTCACACCGTGCGGGTCGGCGGGGCGCCTGGCCCGCGCCGCCGCGCTGCTCGTCCTCGCCGTGCTGCTCGTGTGGAAGCCGGAGGTCCCGGTCGATCTCGCGGTCATCACGCTCGCCGGCGGGCTGTTGTTCGTCGCCGCGGCCGAGGTCGTACGCGTCGCTTCCGCTCGGTAGGCCGACTGCAGGCGCTGCGTGCGGCCAAGCGCGGCCGGCAAGGACCGCGCGCTGAGCTACGGGTAACGGACGCTTGCGAGGTAGAGCCCGTGCGGCGGCGCCGTGCGGCCCGCGGCCGATCGGGGCGCGCCCTCGAGCAGCTGCGCGAAGCCGTCGCGGTGGCCTTGCGCGACCTCGAGCATCGTCCCGACGAGGATGCGGTTCATGTTGCGCATGAACGACCGCGCTTCGATCCGGAACTCGAGCACGTCGCCCACGCGCTCCCAGCTCGCGCTGAAGACGGTGCGCTCGAAGCGCTGGTGGGCGGTCTCGGTCGGGGTGAACGCGGTGAAGTCGTGCGTGCCGACGAGCGCCGCGGCGCAGGCCTGCAGCGCATCGAAGTCCATCGGGTACGGCCACCACAGCGCGCGCCCGCGCTCGAACGGGTCCGGCGCCGAGCGGGTGTGCACCCGGTAGACGTACGCGCGGGCCGTGGCGTCGTGGCGGGCGGAGAAGTCGTCCGGGACGGTCTCGGCGAGGTAGACGGAGATCTCGTCCGGCAGCAGGGCGTTGACACTGCGCAGGCGCGGACTCGGGCCTGGGTAGGAGACGACCTGGCCGAGCGCGTGCACGCCGGTGTCCGTGCGGCCGGCGACGGTGAGCTTCACCGGCTGGCGCAGGACGATCTCCAGCGCCTTAACGACTTCGGCGGCCACGGTCCGCTGGCCGGGCTGAACTGCCCAACCGGCGAACGGGCCGCCGTCGTACGAAAGGGTGAGCTTGGTGCTCAGACGAGCTCGAGGTAGACCATCTCGGTCGAGTCGCTCGAGCGCGGGCCGAGCTTGAGGATGCGGGTGTAGCCGCCCGGTCGCGTCGTGTAACGCGGCGCGATCTCCTCGAAGAGCTTGTAGATCACGCCCTTGTCGGGATGCTGAAGGATCGACGTCGCCTGGCGGCGAGCGTGGATGTCGCCCTTGCGCGCAAGGGTGATCAGCTTCTCGATCTCGGGCTTGACCGCCTTGGCCTTGGCCTCGGAGGTCTTGATCCGCTCGTGGTCGATGACCTCGATGCAGAGGTTGGCGAGCAGCGCCTTGCGGTGCGCGCTGTCGCGGCTGAGCTTATGACGAGTCTTCTGATGGCGCATGATGTCAGTCCGTGCGCAGCGTCAAGCCCCGCTGCGAGAGGGTCTCGATGACCTCGTCGATCGACTTCTTGCCGAAGTTCGGGATGGCGGCAAGCTCGCCCTCCGACTTCGACACCAGATCGCCGACGGTCTGGATGCCGGCACGCTTCAGGCAGTTATAGCTACGGACGCCGAGCTCGAGCTCCTCGATGAGGATGTCGTCCATCGGGCCGCCGCCGCGCTGACCGCCAGGCTGCAGCGCGTTGCCACCGGGGCCGCCGCCGTTCTCGAGCGGCAGGTTCGCGTGGCCCTGGCGCAGGTCTTCGATGCGGTCCTCGTCGGTGAAGATCGAGAGGCTCGAGATCAGGATCTCGGCGGCCTCGCGGAGCGCGGCCTGCGGATCGATCGAACCGTCGGTCTCGATGTCCAGCGTCAGCTTGTCGAAGTCCGTGCGCTGGCCGACGCGGGCCTGCTCCACGGAGTACGCCACGCGGCGGACCGGGCTGAAGATCGAGTCGATCGGGATGACGCCGATCGGCTGATCGGGCGACTTGTTCTCCTCGGCGGGGCGGTAGCCACGGCCGCGACCGATCGTCAGGTACAGCTCGAGCTTGGTCTTCTTGTCGAGCGTCGCGATGTGCGCGTCCGGGTTGAGGATCTCGACGCCGGACGGCAGGTCGATGTCGCGCGCGGTGATCTCCCCGGGACCGGTCACGACGAGCGGCGCCTCGACCTCGGTCGCATCGGAGTGCATGCGGCACACGATGCCCTTGAGGTTGAGGACGATGTCCGTCACGTCCTCGGTCACGCCCTTGATGGTCGAGAACTCGTGCGCCACCCCCTCGATCCGGACCGACGTCACGGCAGCACCGGCCAGGCTGGCCAGCAGCACGCGACGCAGGGAGTTCCCGAACGTGTAGCCGAAGCCGCGATCAAGCGGCTCAACCACGAACTGTCCGCGGTTTTCCTCAACCGATTCGGACGTGATCCGGGGGATCTGGAAGTCGAGCATCAAGTTTCCTAACTTCGTTCTCGTGTGGGGAGCAAGCCCTGGCGGCGCCGGTTGCGCGGCCGGGGGGATGGGGAAGTCTTTTGCCTACTTGGGGAAGAGCCCCACGACGGGCCGCGCCTGGACCGGCGCGGCGTTCCCCGCGCGCTTCGGTCGGCGCAGCTCATTCGCGGTCAGCAGGTTGTGGTCGTCGATCTCCCGCACCTGGTCGCTCGGGGGCCACACTTGGGGGTTAGACGCGCCGCCGCTTACGGGGGCGGCACCCGTTGTGAGCCTGCGGGGTGACGTCCTTGACGCCCGTGACCTCGAGGCCGGCCGCCTGCAGCGAGCGGATCGCGGTCTCGCGGCCCGAGCCCGGACCCTTCACGAAGACTTCGACCTTCTGCATGCCCTGCTCGATGCCCTTGCGCGCGGCGGCGTCAGCCGTCACCTGCGCAGCGAAGGGAGTCGACTTGCGCGAGCCCTTGAAACCGGCGCCGCCGGCGGACTCCCAGGCGATGACGTTGCCTTCGCGGTCGGTCAAGGCGACGATCGTGTTGTTGAACGACGTCTTGATGTGCGCCTGGCCGACAGGGATGTTCTTCTTGACCTTGCGGCGGCCACGCTGAGGGCGGCGGGGAGCGGGCATTACTTCTTACCTGCCTTCTTCTTACCGGCCACCTGCATGCGCTTGGGACCCTTGCGCGTGCGAGCGTTCGTCTTCGTGTTCTGACCGCGGACGGGAAGGCCGCGACGGTGACGCAGGCCGCGGTAGCAGCCGATCTCCATCAACCGCTTGATGTTCTGGCTGCGCTCACGCCGCAGGTCGCCCTCGACGACGTAATCGCGGTCGATGATGTCGCGGAGCTTCGACACCTCGTCGTCCGTGAGATCGCGGACCTTGCGGTCCGGCTCAATGCCGAGGGCCGCGAGAATCTCGTTGGAGGTAGGACGACCGATCCCGTAGATGTAGGTCAGTCCGATTTCCACGCGCTTGTTGAGGGGGATGTTGATCCCTGCGATGCGAGCCATGCTGATCTCCCTTTAGCCCTGCCGCTGCTTGTGCCGCGGGTTCTGGCAGATCACGAGCACCCGACCGTGGCGGCGGATGATCTTGCACTTTTCACACATCGGCTTGACCGACGGTCGTACCTTCATGATCCCTTTCGGCTGATGATCCAGACGGGGTGGCTCTGGTGGCCGGGCTGACCACCGCTACCATGCCCCCGGAGCGGTCACACGCAGAAGCCTCCCGGCTCCGAGCGCGACAGAGCAGGATAGCAAAGGACCCGGAACGTCCGGTCCATCTGCTAAGACCCTGCAAACGACGTCTTTTCGTCGTTCCGCCGAGGGATACGGGCGCCGTCTCGCGCGCACGTATCCCACGTTAGCGCACTTGCCGCGCCGTTTCGGGTTGGGAACGGCGAACTGCGAGCACACCGTCGGGCGACGCGTCAAGAAACTCGTGCCCGCGGCGCCGAGTGGGCCAGGCGGTCGTCACGAGTTTCTTGACCCGCCGCGGCCGGCGTGCTGATTGCGGGTGAGGCGGGTGCCCCGCACTGCGTGAACGCCTGGCGTTCACGTCTTCCACGCCGAGGGACGGTCCACGCCACGCGAGCGTTCAGTTCGGACCGATATACGGTCCGGAGGCATCGCTCGCGTGCCCGGGTGGCGCGTTGCCGCTCGCTCGCCAGCGAGCGGGCGACTGCGGCCACGCGCACCGGCGCGCACCCGGTGCAACCGGCTCACCCGCACAAGAGCGCAGCGGCCGCGACGGGTCAAGAAACCCGTGACCACCGCACATCCCGCCCTACCGCCGGGACACGGGTTTCTTGACGCGGGGCCCGACGGTGTGCTCCCCGGACGCGGCCGACGCACCACGCCACGCGCGCTGAACTCCGCGCCCCGGGTACGGTCAGACCCACGTGCTCGCCGCGACCGCCGCCAGCCTCGCCCTGTTCGCGCCGGTCGTCGTCCACGACGCCAACGAAACCTCGCCGCTCGCGGGCGTCAACAACACCGCCCCCGCCGTCTACGCCCGCGCCGTCCCGGCCAAGGCCGGCGGCGAGTGGCTGCAGTACTGGCTCTACTACGCGTACCAGGACCAGGACCGTGGCCTCGTGCGCACCGGCCGCCACGAGGGCGACTGGGAGCTGGCCCAGTACCGCGTCGAGGACAACCGCCTCGTCGAAGCCGTCTACGCCCAGCACTCCGGCGCCGAGCGCTGCGGAGCCGCACGAGGTCGAACGACGCGACGGCCGCCCGGTCGTCTACGCCGCCCACGGCTCCCACGCGTCCTACCTCCACGCGGGCACGCGCGACCGCCTGTGGCCGGACCCCAACGACGAGGCCGACGGGCGCGGCCGGGTCACCATCGCCCCGGTCATCGAGATCACGCCCACCAACCCGCGCTGGATGACCGACCCCGAGCCGTGGGGCGACTCCCGCGCCAACCGCTTCATCCCGATCGAGCAGGACTCTCCGCCCGGCCCCTACTTCCAGCCCACCCGCTGGGACGCGGAGACGTTCGCGGCCAACGCCCGCGACTGCCAGGCGGACTGCAACGAGGTCGGCGAATGCGACCGGCCCGAGAAGGCGCTGACGGTCGGCTTCGTGGCGCTGCTCGGCGCGGCGGCGCTTACGCTGCGGCGTGCGTGGAGTCGGAGGCGGAGGCCTCCGGGTGGTGCCACGGGGTGAGGATGCGCGGGCCGTCGGCGGTGATCGCGATCGTGAACTCGAAGTGGGCGGCCAGCGAGCCGTCCTGGGAGTAGATCGACCAGCCGTCGTCGCCCATGCGGACCATGTGGCGGCCCGGCGTTGACCATCGGCTCGACGGCGAGGACCATGCCCTCTTCCAGGGGCGTGCCCTTGCCGGCGGGGCCGTAGTTGGGGATCTGGGGCTCCTCGTGCATGTCGCGGCCGATGCCGTGACCGACGAGCGAGCGGACGATCGAGAGGCCCTGCGATTCCACGTGCTTCTGGACGGCGTTGGAGACGTCGCCGAGGCGGTTGCCGGCGCGGCACTGCTCGACGGCGGCGAACAGCGCGCCCTGGGTCACGTCCAGCAGCTTGCCCGCCACCGGGGAGACGTCGCCGACTGCGAAGGTGCGGGCGGCGTCAGCGACCCAGCCGTCCTTGACGACGCCGATGTCCACGGAGAGGATGTCGCCGCGGTTGAGCTTGAACTTGCCCGGAATGCCGTGGACGACCATGTCGTTCGGCGAGGCGCAGATCGAGCCCGGGAAGCCGCGGTAGCCCTTGAAGGCCGGCGTGGCGCCCTGGGAGCGGATGAACTTCTCGGCGGCGGCGTCGAGCTCGAGCGTGGTGACGCCGGGGCGGATCTTGCCCGCCAGGAGATCCATGGTCCGAACCAGGATCTCCCCCGCCGCGGCCATCTGGTCGATCTCGGCGGGGGACTTCTTGATGATCACAGCCGTTCCTCGAGGCGAAGGGTCGCCAAGGTCGCGCGGATGTGGTCGTGGACCTCGGTCTTGTCGCGCGTACCGTCGAAGCGTCGCAGATAGCCGCGCTCCTCGTAGTAGTCGCGCAGCGGCTCGGTCTGCTTGTGGTACGTCGAGAGGCGCTTGCGGATCGTGTCCGGCTCGTCGTCCTTGCGACGGAACAGCGGCTTGCCGTCCTGATCGCACACGTCCGGATGCTTCGGCGGGTCGAACTCCACGTGGTAGAGATGCCCGTTGGAGCACTGACGGCGGCCCGAAAGCCGCTGGAGCACGACCTCGTCGGGCGCGTCGACCAGCAACGCAGCCGTCAAACGCCGGCCGAGCTTCTCGAACTCCTGGGTCAGCGCGTCGGCCTGGCCGACCGTGCGCGGGAACCCGTCCAGCAGGAACCCGTCGTCGCCCTCTTCCTCGACCTTGTCCAGGATCATGGCGATGACGAGCTCGTCAGGGACGAGGTCGCCGTTGTCCATGAACTGCTGGGCCTTGACGCCGAGCTCGGTCTTGTTCTCCTTGTGCTCGCGCAGCAGGTCCCCGGTGCCGATGTAGGCGAGCCCGAAGTCCTCGCGCAGACGCGCGGCTTGGGTGCCCTTACCGGCCCCCGGGGGACCCAGGAGGATGAGGTTCAGCTCGGACATCGCCTACTTGAGGAAGCCTTCGTAGTTCCGCATCATCAGCTGCGCCTCGAGCTGCTTCATCGTGTCGAGGGCGACGCCCACGACGATCAGCAGCGACGTTCCGCCGAAGTAGAAGCTCGACGGCGCGTTCGTGGTCGCGATGATGATGGTCGGGAGCGCGGCTACGGCCGCGAGGTACAGAGCTCCCGGGAAGGTCAGACGCGCAAGGATCCGGTCCAGGAACTCAGCGGTCGGGCGCCCGGGCCGCACGCCGGGGATGAACCCGCCGTACTTGCGCAGGTTGTCCGCCTGGTCGACCGGGTTGAACGTGACCGCGGTGTAGAAGTACGTGAAGATGATGATCATCAACGTCTCGCCGAGCACGTAGGCGAAGCCGCCCGGGTTGAAGAAGGTCGCGAGACCCTCCAAGCCGGGGACGAGCTGGCCGATGGTGGGCGGGAAGGCCATGATCGACGCGGCGAAGATGACCGGGATGACGCCGGCCATGTTCACGCGCAGCGGCAGATAGGTCTGGCCGCCGCCGCTCATGCGCTTGCCGATCACGCGCTTGGCGTACTGGATCGGAATCCGGCGCTGGCCTTCCTGGATGAACACGACCGCCGCGACGACGCCGAGCGCCAGGAACGGCAGGATGATCTTGAAGACCGGGTCCGGGTTGGTCCACCAGGTGGTGACGCCGCCCGGAAGGCCGGCGACGATCGACGCGAAGATCATCAGCGAGATGCCGTTGCCGATGCCGCGCTGGGTGATCAACTCGCCCATCCACATGACGAGGATGGAGCCCGCCGTCAGACACAGCACGACGAGCACGACCGTGCCCGCGTTGAACTCCGTGAACACCGCCGTACCGCCCGCAGAGCCCTGTGAGCGGAACAGGAACGTGTAGCCGATGGCCTGCGCGGCCGCGAGGCCGACGGTCAGGTAGCGCGTGTACTGCGTGATCCGCGCCTGGCCGACCTCGCCTTCCTTCTGGAGCTTCTCCAGCGCAGGCGAGACGACGACCAGCAGCTGCAAGATGATCGACGCCGTGATGTACGGCATGATCCCGAGCGCGAACAGCGAGATTCTCGACAGTCCGCCGCCGGTGAAGGTGTCCAGGAGGTTCAGGACACCCGTGGAGTAGTTGTTCTGGATCTGCTCGACAGCGTCGACGTCGACGCTCGGCACGGGAATGAATGAGCCGAGCCGGTAGAGCGCCAGGATGGCCGCCGTGAAGAGCAGCTTCTTCCGGATCTCCGCGACGCGGAACGACTGCATGATCGTGGAGATCACGGTGCTTAGTCCTCGATGAGCTGAACGGTGCCGCCGGCGCCCTCGATACCCGAGCGCGCGGAGGCTGAGACCTTGTGGACGTTCACCGTGAACTTCTTGGTGAGCTCGCCACGGCCGAGGATCTTGACCGGCACGTTGCGCGCCTTGGCCAGGCCGGAAGCCTTGAGCTCCTCCAGGCCGATCGTCGCGCCATCGTCGAAGCGCGCCTCGAGATCGTCCAGATTCACGTGCTGCGTGTGCGTCCGGAACATCTCAAACGGCATCGACATCTTCTTGTTCGGGCCGCGCAACTTGCGCATCCGCATGTGCAGCGGATTCTGGCCGCCCTCGAACCGCGCACGGTCCTTGGCGCCGGCGCGCGAGTTGTAGCCCTTGTGCCCGCGGCCGGACGTCTTGCCGTGGCCGGAGCCATGGCCGCGCCCGACGCGCTTGCGGTCCTTCTTGGAGCCCGGAGCCGGCTTCAGATTATGAAGGCCGACCGCCTCGGCGGCGAGCTCCTGATTTACGGCGTCCTGCTCGCTCACGAGCCCTTCTCCTCAACAGTTACAAGGTGGCGCACGGCGTGGACCATGCCGCGCAGCGGCTCCGAGTCGGGCCGCTCCACCGTCTTGCCGATGCCACGCAGGCCGAGCGAGCGCAGCGTGTCCCGCTGACGGCCGTTGGTGCCGTTCGCGGACTTGACCTGGGTGATGACGAGCGTGCTCATGCGGACGTGACCTCCTCAGCGGGAGCGTCCGCCGAAGTGTCGTCGCCTTCGACGGGAGCAGACCCGTCAATGGTCGAGGTGGCCACGGGCTGCTTCGAGCTCAGGCCGAGGACCTTGTCCACGGACAGGCCGCGCAGGGCCGCGATCTCCTCCGGCTTACGCAGGTCCTGAAGACCGGCGATCGTCGCCTTGACCAGGTTGATCGGGTTCTGGGACCCGAGCGACTTGGAGAGGATGTCGTGGATGCCGGCGAGCTCGAGCACCGCGCGCACGCCGCCACCGGCGATGACGCCGGTACCGGGAGACGCGGGCTTGAGGAACACGCGGCCGGAGCCGAAGACGCCGGTCGTCTGATGGGTGATCGTCGAGCCGTGACGCGGAACCTTGAACAGGTTCTTCTTCGCGCGCTCGACGCCCTTCTGAATCGCCAGCGGAACTTCGTTCGCCTTGCCGTAGCCGACACCGACGACGCCGTTCCCGTCGCCAACAACGACCAGCGCGGTGAACGAGAAGCGCCGGCCGCCCTTGACGACCTTGGCGACGCGGTTGATCTCGACGACGCGTTCTTCTAGGTCGAAGCCGGAGGCTGAGGTGGATCGATCGGGGGCTGCCATGGAGTCCTTCGAGGGTAGCGGTCTTAGAAGCTCAGGCCGCCCTCGCGGGCGCCCTCGGCCAGGGCCTTGACACGGCCGTGGTACTGGTAGCCGCCGCGGTCAAACACGACGGTGTCGACGCCGGCATCCTTGGCGCGGGAGGCGAGCAGCTTGCCCGCTTCCGTCGCCTGCTCCATCGGCTTGAGCGAGCGCAGCGCTTCCTCGGTCCACTGGACCGAAGCGAGCGTGACGCCGGCGTCGTCGTCGATGAGCTGAGCGAAGATCCCGCGGTTGGAGCGGAACACCGAGATGCGCGGGCGCACGGCCGAGCCGTGCACCTTGGCACGGACGCGACGGCGCCGCTTGAGGCGCTTCTTGGGGGGAGACAGAACCGTCATGCGCGCTTACCGACCTTCCGGGCCACGTACTCGCCCTGATAGCGGATGCCCTTGCCCTTGTAGGGCTCCGGCGGGCGCTGCTTGCGGATGATCGCCGCAATCTCGCCGACGACCTGCTTGTTGTTGCCCTTGATGATCACGCGCGTCGGCTGGGGCACCTCGAACTCGATGCCCTCCGGCGCCTTGATCGGCACGGGATGCGAGTAGCCGAGCGCCAGTTCCAGGTCGCGGCCCTTGAGCAGCGCGCGGTAACCGACACCCTGGATCTCGAGCGTCTTGGTGAAACCGACGGTCACGCCCTCGACCATGTTCGCGACCAGCGAGCGGGTGAGCCCGTGCAGGGCCCGGTGCTCGGCGCGATCGGTCGGGCGGGTCACGATCAGCTGACCGTCCTCCTGCGTGACGTCGATGGCGCGGTTCTTGCGCTCCTCGAGGTTGCCACGGGGACCGGAAACGCGCACCACCTCAGGCTCCACCGTGACGGTCACGGTCGAGGGAACGGGGATGGGCTTTCTACCGATACGAGACATTGCGAGCTACCAGACCTCGGCGACGACCTCGCCACCGACGCCCGCAGCGCGAGCTTCGTGGCCGGTCATGACGCCATGCGAGGTGGACAGGATCGTGGTGCCCATGCCGCCCAAGACCTTCGGGATCGACTTGGAATCCACGTAGCGCCGCTGACCGGGACGGGACACCCGGCGCAGGCCGGAAATCACGGACGTCCGGTTGTCAGTGTACTTCAGGCGCACGAGGATCTTGTCGGCGGCGCTGCCGGGCACGCCCGGAGCCTCGTCGAAGCCCTCGATGTAGCCCTGCTCCGTGAGGATGCGGGCCATCTCGCGCTTGAGCCGGCTGGAGGGGATCTCCACCGTCTCGTGCGCGGCCATGATGCCGTTGCGGATCCGGGTCAGGAAGTCGGCGATGGGGTCGGTCATCGACATGATGCGCCTACCAGCTCGACTTCGTCATGCCGGGGATCATGCCGTTGTGGGCCAGCTGACGCAGGCACAGACGGCAGATGCCGAACTTGCGATACACCGCGCGCGGACGCCCACAGCGACGGCAGCGGGACTGCTGCCGCGACTTGTACTTGGGCGTGCGCTGCGAGGCGACGATCTTGGATGTCTTAGCCATTCGAGAAGTTCTCTCTTGTCTATGTTGCGGCGACGAGTTCGCTGTTGCGCAAGCTCACGTACTGCTTCGGGCGCCCGTCGCGTGCGAAGGGCAGGCCGAGCGCGTCGAGCAGCGTAAAAGCTTCAGCGTCAGTCTTGGCGGTCGTCGTGATCGCGATGTCGAACCCGCGGGTCGCGTCAACGGTGTCGTAGTCGATCTCCGGGAAGATCACGTGTTCCTTGATCCCCGTGTTGTAGTTCCCGCGGCCGTCGAACGACTTGGGGTTCAGGCCCCGGAAGTCGCGCAGACGCGGGATGGCCACGGAGACCAAGCGGTCGATGAACTCGTAGGCGCGCTGGTCACGCAGGGTGACCGTCAGGCCCACCGGCATGCCCTCGCGGAGCTTGAAGTTGGCGACGGACTTGCGCGCGCGACGGATGTTCGGCTGCTGGCCCGCGATGTCGGCGAGCTGCGACTTGGCCGCCTCGAGCATCTTGGAGTCCTGCTTGGCCTCGCCGACGCCCATGTTGAGCGTCACCTTGACCAGCTTCGGCGCCTGCATCGGCGTCGAGTAGCCGAACGTCTCCACGAGCTGCGCGCGGATCTCGTCGTTGTAACGGTCCTTGAGTCGTGCCATCAGTCGAGCTCCGTGCCAGAGCGGCGAGATACGCGCTTGCGCACGCCGCCCTCGCGGGTCACACCCACACGCGTGGGCTTGTGGTCCTTCGGATCCACCAACGCGACGTTGGAGATGTGGATCGACGCCTCACGCTCGATGACGCCGACCTCGAGGTTCGGTCGGCCCGGCACCGGGCGCTGGTGGCGCTTGATCATGTTCAGGCCTTCGACGTACACGCGCTGGTTCGCCGGCTCGACACGGAGGACCTTGCCGGTCTTCCCCTTGTCCTTGCCGGAGATGACGATCACTTCGTCGTCGGTGCGGATCTTCGCCATGGCTAGAGCACCTCCGGAGCGAGCGAGACGATCTTCATGAACCCGCCGTCGCGCAGCTCGCGCGCCACCGGGCCGAAGATGCGCGTGCCGCGCGGGTTGTTCTGCGCGTCGATGATCACGGCGGCGTTCTCGTCGAACTGGATGTACGTGCCGTCCTCGCGCCCGAATTCCTTGCGCGTGCGCACGACGACCGCCTTCACGACGTCGCCCTTCTTGACCGTGCCGTTCGGGTTGGCCTGCTTGACCGTGGCCACGATGACGTCACCGACGCCGGCGTAGCGACGGCGGGAGCCGCCCATGACGCGAATCGTGAGGATCTCGCGCGCGCCGGTGTTGTCGGCGACGCGCAGACGGGTCTCGTTCTGGATCACTTCGCACGCTCCAGCACTTCGAGCAGACGCCAGCGCTTGGTGCGCGACATCGGCCGGCACTCCTGGACGCGAACCGTGTCGCCCTCATGGGCGTTGTTGCTCTCGTCGTGGACGTGCAGGGTGACCGAGCTGCGGAGGATCTTGTGGTAGCGCTTGTGCCGGCGCGCGATGTCCACGCGCACGATGACCGTCTTGTCCGGCTTGTCGGACACGACGATGCCCTGGCGCTCCTTCGGGCGGCCGGGGCCGTGCTCGGGAGCGTGCTGCTCCTCGATCACAGGCGCCGCGGCACGCGCCTCGGCGCGCTTGGCCTTCTGCTTCGCGCGGTAGCGACGCCGCTGGGCGGCGTTGCGCTCCTTGTGGGCCTGACGCTCGGCCAGGCGCTCCTCAAGGGTCCGCGGGCCGCTGGGCGACTTCGCCTTGGCGGCGCGAGCAGCGGCGTTGCGCTCCTTGCGGGTGGCCGTGGGGCCGGCGGGCTTCTCCTCGGAGGCGGGCGCGTCGGCGGTCGCCTCCGTGGAGGTCACCTCCTCCACGTTCTCAGTTGTCTCTTCGGATTCAGCCATCAGATCTTCTGTGTCGGGTCGATGCCGCGCTGACGCGCGACGGTCAGGGCGCGAGCGACGTCGCGCTTGGCGGACCGGAGGCCCGCCGTGTTCTCGAGCTCACCCGTCGCGTGCTGCAGACGGAGGCCGAACAGGTTCTTCCGGGCGGTCGCGAGATGCTCGCGCAGGCCCTTGTCGTCCAGGTCACGGAGTTCGGTCGACTTCATCACTGACCGTCCTCACGCAGCACGAACTTGGTCTTCACGGGCAGCTTGTGGCCGGCCAGGCGCATGGCCTCGCGAGCGAGATCCTCCGGCACGCCGGAGAGCTCGAACATCACGCGACCCGGCTTGACGACGGCAACCCAGCCCTCCGGGTTGCCCTTACCGGAACCCATGCGGGTCTCGGCCGGCTTCTTGGTGAAGGCCTTGTCCGGGAAGACGTTGATCCACACCTTGCCGCCACGCTTGATCTTGCGGGTCATCGCGATACGAGCGGCCTCGATCTGGCGGTTCGTCAGCCAGCCCGCTTCGGTGGCCTTGAGGCCGTAATCCCCGAAGTTGACCGTCTGCTGACCGCGCGAGAGGCCATGCCGGCGCCCGCGATGGACCTTGCGGAACTTGACGCGCTTGGGAGAAAGCATCAGCGACCACCTCGCGGGGGACCGCCCTGGCCGCCACGGCCACCGCCGCCGCCGCCGTAACCGCCGCCTCCGCCGCCACGGCCACCGCCGCCACCGCCGCCGCCGAAGCCGCCGCCTCCGCCGCCACGGCCACCGCCGCCGCCGCCGAAGCCGCCGCCCCCGCCGCCACGGCCACCGCCGCCGCCGGGACCGCCGCCACGACCGCCCGGGCCGCCGCCCTGGCCACCCTGGCCGCCACGGCCACCGCGGCCACGGCCACCGCCGCCGCCCGCGCCGCGCCCATCGCCGCGACCGCGGCCGTCACGGCCACGTCCGCCACGACGGTCGTCGTCGCGATCGGTCTGGCTCTGCGCCGGCTCGTCGAGCGACGTCAGATCCTGACCGGTGAAGCCCTTGGGCATGATCTCGCCCTTGTTGATCCAGCACTTGACGCCGATGCGACCGAACGTCGTACGAGCCTCGTAGAAGCCGTAGTCGATGTCGGCGCGCAGCGTGTGCAGCGGCACGCGGCCGTCGGAGTAGGACTCCGAGCGGGCCATTTCGGCGCCGCCCAAGCGGCCGCCGACCTGGATCTTGCAGCCCTTGGCGCCCGAGCGCATGGCGCTCGTGAGGGCGCGCTTCATCGCGCGGCGGAAGGCCACGCGGTTCTGCAGCTGCTCGGCGATCGACTGCGCGACGAGCTTGGCGTCCAGCTCGGGACGCTTGATCTCGAGGATGTTGACCTTGATCGACTTGCCGGTGATCCGGTGCAGGTCGCGCCGCAGCGCGTCCACCTCCGAACCCGACTTGCCGATCACGATGCCCGGGCGGGCCGTGTGGATGTTGACCTCCACCTCGGCCGCGTCCTTGCGAATGGTGATGTCTGAGAGGCCTGCGTGCGCGAGCTTGTTCGTGATGTGATCACGAATCCGGACGTCCTCGATCAGGAAGTCCGAGAAATTGCGCTCAGAGAACCAGTTCGACTTCCAGTCGTGGATGTAGCCCACGCGCATGGCCTCGGGATGAACCTTTTGACCCATGAGGTCTAGGACTCCTTCGGAGTGAGCGTGATGGACAGGTGCGAGGTGCGCTTGCGGATGCGCGTGGCGCGGCCCATGGCGCGCGGCCGGAAGCGCTTCAGCGTGGGCCCCTCGTCAGCGTGCACGGAGAAGATCTTCAGATCCTCACCGACGAGCTCGTGGTTGTGCTCGGCGTTCGCCACGGCCGACTCGAGCAGCTTGAGCCAGGGCTTCGCGGCGCTGCGCGGCGTGAACGCGAGGATGGCGCGAGCCTCCACGACGTCCTTGCCACGAATGTGGTCACACACGAGCCGCGCCTTGCGGGCGGACGTGCGCACGTACTTGGCCTGCGCGGAGACCTTGAGCCCGACCGGCACGGCCTTGGGCTCCTCGGACCGACCGCCACGACGACCGCGCACACGGCGCGCGGACTTCTTGGCCTCGTCGGCGGCCGCCTCGGCCTGATCGGCAGCCTGCTCGGCCTCGCGGGCCTTGCGGGACTTCTCGGCCTTCGGCTTGTCCGCGGCGACCTCGGCAGCGCTCTGCGCCTTCTCGGCGGCCTCTTCGGCCTCCTCGGCAGCAGCGATGGCGGTCTCGGTGCCGGCCTCGTCGGCCGCGTCAGCGGCCTCTTCGGCAGCAGCCGTCGCCCGCGCGGCCTCTTCGTCGGCGCGCTCCTGCTGATCGACCGGCTCGTCGGACGTGCCCTCGGCCTGCGGAGTCTCTTCCACGGCGTCGTCAGGCACGTTCTCGTCGACCTGGTCCTTCGGATTCTCGTTGTCGGGAGTCATCGCACCCTGCCCTTGGAGTCATGGCCGCGGTAGGTACGCGTCGGCGCGAACTCGCCGAGCTTGTGACCCACCATCGACTCCGAGACGAAGACGGGGACGTGCTTGCGTCCGTCGTGGACGGCGATCGTGTGGCCGACGAACTCCGGGAAGATCGTCGAAGCCCGCGACCACGTCCGGATCATCTGACGCGAGTTCGAGTCGTTCATGGACTCGATGCGCGACATGAGACGATCCTCGACCCAAGGTCCCTTCTTTGAGGAACGGCTCATCAGCGGCCACCCTTCTTGCCACGGCGCCGGCCGCGGACGATGTATCGGTCTGAAGCTTTGCCCTTCTTGCGGGTGCGGTAGCCGAGTGTCGGCACGCCCCACGGGGTCTTCGGATGGTTGCCCAGCGAGCCACCGCCCTCGCCACCGCCGTGCGGATGGTCGACGGGGTTCATGGCCTTGCCGCGCGTCTGCGGGCGCACGCCGAGGTGACGCTTACGTCCGGCCTTGCCGATGGTGACGTTCTGGTGGTCGGAGTTCCCGACCACGCCGACCGTCGCCCGGCAGGCGGACAGCACCTGACGCATCTCGCCGGAAGGCAGGCGCAACGTGGAGTACGCGCCCTCCTTCGCCATCAACTGCACGCCGACACCGGCGCTGCGCGCCATCTGCGCGCCGCGGCCCGGCTTGAGCTCGACGTTGTGGACCAGCGTGCCGACCGGCATGGCCGAGAGCGGCATCGCGTTGCCGACCTGGATGTCCGCGCCGGCGCCCGAGATCACGTTCATCCCGACCCGCAAGCGGTTCGGGGCGATGATGTAGGCCTTCGTGCCGTCCGTGTAGTGGAGCAGCGCGATGTAGGCGGTGCGGTTCGGGTCGTACTCGATCGCGGCGACCTTGGCCGGCACGCCGTCCTTGGTCCGCTTGAAGTCGATCTTGCGGTAGAGGCGCTTGGCGCCGCCACCACGGTGACGAGCCGTCTTCCGGCCGAGCGCATTACGCCCGCCGGACTTCTTGAGCCCCTCGGTGAGGCTCTTCTCCGGCTCGGTCTTCGTGATCTCCGCGAAATCCGGGAACGTGATGAAACGTCGTCCGGCGGAGGTGGGCTTGGGCTTACGAATCGGCATGGCTTAGACGTCGGCCTCGAGGCCCTGGAAGATCGGGATGGACTGACCCGGCTTGACCTGCACAACGGCCTTCTTCCAGGCCCGGGTGCGGCCGGCGGTGACGCCGCGGCGCTTGGGCTTGGAGGGGACCTTGGACGTGCGGACCTCGACGACGTTGACGTCGAAGAGGGCCTCCACGGCCTGCTTGATCTGGGTCTTGTGCGCCTTGTCGTGCACGCGGAACGTGTACTTGTCGGCAGTGGCCAGGACGTAGCTCTTCTCGGAGACGACCGGGCGGATGATCACCTGGCTGTGGTCCATCAGGCCTTCGCCTCCTTGCGGGCACGCGCCGTGAGAGTGTCCAGAGCGGCCTGGCTGATCACCAGGGTCGCGGCGCGGACCAGGTCGGCCACGCCCACGTCGTCGACGTGCAGGACGTTCGTGCGCGCGATATTGCGGAACGACTTGAGCGTGGTGACTTCACCGTCGGCGATGACGACCAGCACCGAGCCGCCGCGATGGGCGCTCAGGAGGTCGGCGGCCTTGGCGGTCGACGGCGCGTCGAACGCGGCCACATCCACGACGTGGATGGTGCTGCGCTCGGCGTGCACCGAGAGGGCGCTCCGCAGCGCGGACTTGCGCGCCTTGCGGTTGACCTTCACCACGTACGAACGGGGGCTGGGGCCGAAGACGACGCCGCCGCCGGTCCAGATCGGGGAACGGCTCGTACCCGCACGGGCGCGACCGGTGCCCTTCTGGCGCCACGGCTTGGCGCCGCCGCCGGAGACCATGCCGCGCGTCTTGGTGGCGTGCGTGCCCTGCCGGCGCGCGGCCAGCTCGGCGATCACGACCTCGTGCACGAGCGGGCCGTTGAACGGCTGCTCGAAGACGTCGGCGTCCAGCGTCACGTTGTCCCCGCCGCCCAGAACCGGAATGGAATTAGGCATCGGTACGGACCTCCACGGTGTCGCCCTTGGAGCCCGGAACCGAGCCGCGGACGAGCATCAGGTTCTGCTCGGGCAGGAGCTCGACGATCGTGAGCCCCTTCTGGGTCACGCGCTTGCCGCCCATCTGGCCGGGGCCGCGAATGCCCTTGAACACGCGCGAAGGCGTGGCCGACGCACCGATCGAGCCCGGCGCACGCTTGTTGTGCGAGCCGTGCGACTTGGGGCCGGAGGCGAAGTTGTGGCGCTTGATCGTGCCCTGGAAACCCTTGCCCTTGCCCTTGCCGGCGATCTTGACCTGCTGGCCGACCTCGAAGGCCTCCACGGTCACGGTGTCGCCGACGACCAGCTCGCCCGCTTCGTCGCGGAACTCCACGAGCTTGCGGACGGGGGAGGCGTTGACCTTCTTGAGGTAGCCGAGCTTGGGCTTGTTCAGCGCTTTCTCACGCACCGCGCCGAAGCCGAGCTGAACAGCTTCGTAGCCGTCGACGTCGAAGGTGCGGATGGCGGTCACGGGGCACGGACCGGCCTCGAGCACGGTCACGCGCTCGACGCGACCGTCGTCGAGGAATCGCTGGGTCATCCCGAGCTTCTTGGCGAGGATGGCGGGCATGTCAGTTAAAGGCGAGTCGGATCTCGATGTCCACGCCGGCAGGAAGATGGTCGAGGCGCTGAAGCGAGTCGACGGTCTTGGGCGTGGGCTGATGAATGTCGATCAGGCGCTTGTGCGTCCTGATCTCGAAGTGCTCCTGGGAGTCCTTGTCCTTGAAGGGGGACTTCACCACGGCGTACACGTTCTTCTCGGTCGGCAACGGCACCGGGCCGGAGACAGTGGCGCCAGTCCGCGTCGCGGTCTCGACGATCTCCTTGGCCGCGGTCTCGATGGCCGACGAGTCGTACGCCTTGAGACGGATGCGGATCTTGTTTTGGGCTATGGCCACGTTCTGTCCGGTACTTGGAGTTAAATCTGTGCTGGGCTCTTGCGCGCAATGAGGGCGGCCCCCGGGCTACGGGGCCCGCCCTCCAAGGTCGTATCGGTCGACTTCTTGCGCTCCGCGGCGGGCGATGGCGCCCGCCGCGTCAATTACAGCGGTGTTACTCGACGATCTCGGTGACGACGCCGGAGCCCACCGTGCGGCCACCCTCACGGATGGCGAAGCGGAGGCCGGCGTCCATGGCGATCGGCTGAATCAGCTCGACGACCATCGCGATGTTGTCGCCCGGCATGACCATTTCCGTGCCCTCGGGCAGGTTGGCGACACCGGTGACGTCCGTCGTGCGGAAGTAGAACTGCGGCCGGTACCCGTTGAAGAACGGAGTGTGGCGGCCACCCTCCTCCTTCTTGAGGACGTAGACCTCAGCCTTGAACTTGGTGTGCGGCGTGATCGAGCCCGGCTTGCAGAGAACCTGCCCGCGCTCGATCTCCTCGCGCTTGATACCGCGCAGGAGGCAGCCGACGTTGTCGCCCGCGCGACCCTCGTCCAGGATCTTGCGGAACATCTCGACGCCGGTGACGACCGTAGAGCCGACCTCGGTGTGGATGCCCACGATCTGGACCGTGTCGCCCGTGTTGACGATGCCCTGCTCGATGCGGCCCGTGGCCACCGTGCCGCGACCCGTGATCGAGAAGACGTCCTCGACCGGCATCAGGAACGGCTTGTCCAGCGCGCGCTCGGGCTCCGGGATGTAGTTGTCCAGCTGGTCACCGAGATCGATGATCTTCTGGACGTACTCCGCATCGCCCTCGAGCGCCTTGAGCGCCGAGCCGATGACGAAGGGGACATCGTCGCCCGGGAAGTCGTACTCGCTCAGCAGCTCGCGCACCTCGACCTCGACGAGCTCCAGGAGCTCCTCGTCGTCGACCATGTCGGCCTTGTTGAGGAACACGATGATGTACGGCACGCCGACCTGGCGAGCGAGCAGGATGTGCTCGCGCGTCTGGGGCATCGGGCCGTCAGCCGCCGAGACCACGAGGATCGCGCCGTCCATCTGGGCGGCGCCCGTGATCATGTTCTTGACGTAATCCGCATGGCCGGGGCAGTCGACGTGCGCGTAGTGCCGCGCCTGCGTCTCGTACTCGACATGGGACGTCGCGATCGTGATGCCGCGAGCCTTCTCCTCAGGAGCGTTGTCGATCTCGTCGAAGGAGCGGGCCTGACCGCCGTACTTCTCCGACAGCACCTTGGTGATGGCCGCCGTCAGGGTCGTCTTGCCATGGTCGATGTGACCAATGGTGCCGACATTGACGTGCGGCTTGTCCCGCGTGAACTTCTCCTTCGCCACTTTCTAATCGCTCCTATCTCGAATCCCGTGCTGGGGCGAACCCATCCAGACTACCGCGCTTACGCGGGGACTGGCTCGCCGGTGCGACCCTCGATCACCTTCTCGGCGATGTTGGGCGGCACCTCCTCGTACTTGTCGAACTGCATGGTGTACGTCGCCCGGCCCTGGGACATAGTCCGCACGTCGGTGGCGTAACCGAACATCTCGCTCAGCGGCACATGCGCCGAGATGACCTGCGCGTTGCCGCGCGGTTCCATCCCGTTCACACGCCCACGGCGACGGTTGAGGTCGCCGATGACATCGCCCATGTACTCCTCGGGCGTGACGACCTCGACGGCAAAGATCGGCTCGAGCAGAGCCGGCTTGGCCCGTCGTGACGCTTCCTTGAACGCCAGCGAGCCGGCGATCTTGAACGCGATCTCCGAGGAGTCCGTGTCGTGGAACTTGCCGTCCACGAGCGTGACCCGCACGTCGACCACCGGGTAGCCGGCGCGGATGCCGTTCGAAAGCGACTCTTCGACGCCCTTCTCGATCGCGGGGATGAACTCGGTCGGAATCGACCCACCCTTGATCTTGTTGACGAAGTCGAAGCCTTCGCCCGGCGCCGGTTCAATGTTGATGTAGACGATGCCGTACTGGCCCGAGCCACCGGTCTGGCGCACGTGGCGGCCTTCGACCTTCAAGGCGGTGCCCTTGACCGTCTCGCGGTAGGACACCTGCGGGCGACCGACGTTGGCGTCGACCTTGTACTCGCGCATCATGCGGTCGACCAGCACCTCGAGGTGCAGCTCGCCCATGCCCGAGATCTCGGTCTGGCCGCTCTCCTCGTTGGTGCGGACCTGGAACGTCGGGTCCTCCTCGGCGAGGCGACCCAGCGCGACCGACATCTTCTCCTGGTCGGACTTCGTCTTCGGCTCGATGGCCACCGAGATGACCGGGTCATCGAAGGTGATGGCCTCGAGCTTGATCGGCTTGTCCGGCGCCGCGAGCGTGTCGCCCGTGACGACCTGCTTGATGCCCACCGCCGCGGCGATGTCGCCCGAGAAGACCTCGGTGACGTCCTCGCGCTCGTTGGCGTGCATCATCAGGATGCGGCCGATGCGCTCGTTCTTGCCGGTCGACACGTTGAGCACGCGCGAGCCGGCCTCGAGCTTGCCCGAGTAGACGCGGAAGTAGGTGAGCTTGCCGACGTAGGGGTCGGCCATGATCTTGAACGCCAGCGCCGAGAACGGCTCGGAGTCGTCCGCCTTGCGGATGACCTCGACGGTCTTCGCCGCCGCGCACCGGCTCGAGGCCCACCATGGGGGGCACGTCGAGCGGCGACGGGAGGTACGCGATGACCGCGTCCAGCAGCGGCTGAACGCCCTTGTTCTTGAACGACGAGCCGCAGAGGACCGGCGTGAGCTGGCTGGAGAGCGTCGCCTTGCGAATGGCCGCAACCAGTCGCGGCGCCGGGATCTCCTGCTCCTCGAGGATCATCTCCACGAGGTCGTCGTCGTAGTGCGAGACCTCTTCCAGCAGGTGCTCGCGGGCCGCTTCGGCCGCTTCGAGCAACTCGCCGGGGATGTCCTTGACGACAACGTCCTTGCCGAGGTCGTCGTTGTAGACGACGGCCTTCATCTCGATCAGGTCGATGATGCCGAGGAACTCGGATTCGGCGCCGATCGGCAGCTGGATCGGCACCGGGTGGGCACCCAGGCGATCGATCATGGTCTGCACGCCGCGCTCGAAGTCGGCCCCGATGCGGTCCATCTTGTTGATGTACGCGATGCGCGGGACCTGGTACTTGTCGGCCTGACGCCAGACGGTCTCGGACTGCGGCTCTACGCCGGCGACAGAGTCGAACAGCGCCACAGCACCGTCGAGCACGCGCAGCGAACGCTCCACCTCGACGGTGAAGTCGACGTGACCGGGCGTGTCGATGATGTTGATGCGGTGGTCGGCCCACTCGCACGTGGTCGCAGCCGACGTGATCGTGATACCGCGCTCCTGCTCCTGCTCCATCCAGTCCATCGTCGCGGCGCCTTCGTGCACCTCGCCGAGCTTGTGGGACTTTCCGGTGTAGTAGAGGATGCGCTCGGTCGTCGTCGTCTTGCCCGCATCAATATGGGCCATGATCCCGATGTTTCGGGTCTTCTCGAGCGTGAACTTGCGCGGCATACAGATCTCTTCTCTGTCTCTACGGTCTTCCTGCGTAGTGGTGCCCCGACAGCGGGCAAAGAAACGGGCCCTCGAGGGCCCGTTGTCGTTCACATGCTGCGAGGTGACCCGTGAACGCAGTGGGCTATGTCTCGCGTGACTCCATGTGAAGGACCGGGGTCGTGGCGCAGGCAAGAGGCCCGCGCAACGGCAGTCGAATATAGCAGGGGGTCGACGCCGCGGCGCCGAGGAACTCCCAGTCGCTAGAACTGGGTCCCGATGCGGATTCTGATCGCCGCGCTGCTCGGGTTCGCGGCGCTCTGCACTCCAGCCGGGGCCGCCCCCGTGCGCGCGCTCGCGGGCGCGGGCACGGGTCCGTTGATCACCGGGAATCAGGTGTTGTTCTCTGCAGGGGATTCGGTGTTCGCGGAGCCGCTGTGGGGCGGGCCGCGCGTGCCGATCACCCCGTTCGGAGCCTTCGCTGCGCTCTCTCCCCCGCTCGGTGACGTGTCCCCGTTCGCCGTGGTCGATCCGGTGCAGGTGAGCGATCTCGGGGTGGTCACGCTCGAGGACGGTGGTGTGTGGCTGCGGCGCGGCGGGCGGCGCGTGGAGATCGCGCTGCCGCCGGGCGCGAACCCGGAGCTCGTGGCCGTGGCCGGAACGGTGGGCGTGGCGCCCGTACCCGAGGGCGCCCTGGTCGTGTTCGATCTGCGCTCGGGCGTGGAGCTCCGGCAGGTGTCCTTGGGCGAGTACGACCCGGTGAACCTGGACGGGCTCGCCGTGTCGCCGGCCGGGGATGTCGCCGCCACCGTGCCCGCCGGGGACGGAACGGGCGTGCTCGTGTGGGCGCCCGCGGGCGCTTCCGGCGTGCAGGTGCTCGCGCGCGGCGCCTCACGGTTGGGGCGCGTCGCCGTGGCCGGGGGGCGCGTGGCCTACGTCACGGGCGCGAAGCTGCGCGAGGGCGTACGCGCGGTGGTCGTCGATCCGGCGGGCCCGCGCGAGGTGCTGCGCGGACCGCCCGTGTACGACGTGACCTCGCTGTCGTTCGACGGTGCGTGGCTGGGCTTCTCGACGCCGTCGTGCCTGTACGTCGCCTCGGCCTCGGCGTTCACGCTGCCGGCGGGGCCGTGCGCGCGGACCGAGGTCGCGGCGGAACCGCTGCGCGGCGGCGGCCGGGTGCGCGTGGCGTGCATCAACGCGCCCACGCGCGCGTGCCGCGTGCGCGTGGGCGCGAAGACGGTCTTCGTGCGCCGGGATCAGGCGCGCGTGATCAGCGCACCGCGGGGTCCGTTGCGGGTTCGAACCGTCGACCCGGACGGGCGATCGCACCGCGTCCTCTAGGCATCGCCTAGAGGACGATGCCGTGCGAGTTCGCGGAAGCTCGCTCCGCTGTGCTCAGCCCGCGCACAGTGCCGCGCGTCCGGCGGCCGTGAGGTTCAGCGCGCGCCCGTCGTCGCGCCGGCGTACCCAGTCGCGCGTAAGCGCCACGTCGAGCAGCGCGGCGCCGAGCGCCCCGGCCACGTGCGGGCGGCGTTCGGTCCAGTCCGTGCACGCCCGGACCAGCGTGCGCCGCGGCGGCAGCGCGTCGAGGTCGATCCCGAACGCGCGCTCGAAGTGCGCGGCGTCGCCGACGGAGAACGTGCCGTCGTGGATCGTCAGCGCGCCGCGCGCGACGAGCGAGTCGGCCAACCCCACGCCCACGCGTCCCGCGAGGTGGTCGTAACACGACCGGGCCTCGCGCAGCGCCGCGTGTCCGTTCACCGCGCGGAGCCCGATCGGCCGCGCGTCGCCGCTCGCGAGCCGCGAGAGCGCCTCGAGCGCCTCCGCCACCTCGGGTCGCGCGAGTTGCGCCTCGCGCCTTCGGCCGCGCGCGTGGATCACGATCAGGCCCGCGGCCTCGAGCTTGGCGAGGTGCCCGCTCACGGTCGACGGCGCGACGCCCACGCGCACGGCGAGCGCACCCGCCGGCAGCGCGGGCCCTCCGAGCAGCTCCTCCAGGATCCGCGCGCGGGTGCGATCCGCGAGCAGCGCGGCGACGTCGGCGAGCTCGGACATGCCGCTCAGCGTACGCCCGCGACGTTTCGGCCCGCGCCGAAACGTCCCGCGCCTACCGTTGCGCCCATGCTCGATCTCCCCGTCCCCGACCCCGGCCCGCCAGGCCCGTACGGCACGATGCCCTGGCTCCGCGCGACGGTGTCCCGCTTCGCCAACGGCGAGACCCACGCCCGCCGCCGTGCCCTGGTCGAGGCCCGCCTCGCCGCGCTCGACCCGCGCTCGCCGCCGCGGCCGCCGCCGCGCCGCTCGCCGCCTCGCGCCGCCGCCACGCCCTCGCCGCTCGCCGCCACGCCCTCGCCGCTCGCCGGCGTCCCGCGCCCCTATCTCCCCGTGGCCGTGCTCGCTGCGGCCACCGGCGTCGCGGACCCGGTCGCGGCCGTCGCGGCCACTCGCGTGGTCGCCGCCGCGTATCACCCCGGGACGGACGCGGCCGGCGCGGACGAGGCGCTCGCCGCGCTGCTCGCGCTCCTCCCTCCCGACGAGCCCGAGGCGCTCGCGCAGCACGTCGCGCTGCTCGTCCAGGCGTGCGAGGCGACGGCCGGGCTCGTGCGCGGGGATGATCTGCCGGTGAAGACCACGAAGCGTGTCACTGCGGACGGGACGATCGTCGCCGTCGATCTGACCGGCCGGCCGTTCGGTGAAGGGGCTCGTCGTTGCCCGGGTGAACGGCACGCGCGAGCGCTGGCGGAGGCTGTGAAGTGACGAGCTTTGCCGACCTGCACCAGATCGGCGACCCGCTGGTCCTGCCCAACGCGTGGGATTTCGCGTCGGCCGCGGCGCTCGTCGCGGCCGGGTTCGAGGCGGTCGGGACGACCAGCCTCGGCGTCGCGGCCGGTCTCGGCAAGCGCGACGGGGTCGGGAACGCGTGGGAGGAGACCCGCGCGCTCGCGCTGCGGCTCGTGCGGCTGGACGCGCACATCACGATCGACTTCGAGCACGGGTTCTCCGAAGACCCGGCCGAGGTGGCGGAGCACGCGGCGCAGCTCGAGGGCGTCGCCGGCGTCAACCTCGAGGACCGCTACGGCGACCCCGCCCACCACGCCGCGGTGATCGCCGCCGTCAAGCACCGGCTCCCGGACCTGTTCGTCAACGCGCGCACCGACACGCACTGGCTGCGCGACGGCGAGCTCGAGGAGGCGCTCTCCCGCGCCCGCCTCTATGTCGAGGCGGGCGCGGACGGGGTGTTCGTGCCCGGCCTGCCGCTCGAGGACATCGACGCGTTCACGGACGAGATCGACGCGCCGCTCAACGTCCTCTACCAGCCCGGGCAGACCGTGGCGGACCTGGCCGCGCGTGGCGCGGCGCGGATCAGCACCGGCTCGATGCTGTTCCGAGCGGCGCTGCAGACGGGCGTCGCCGCGGCGGTCGCGGTCCGCGCCGGCGACGATCTGAGCCGCGCGCAGCTCCCGAGCTACGCCGCGGTCGACAGCCTCGCGGGCGACGAACTGCCTTAGAGCGGCCGCGCGGGTTGGGCTCGGCGGCGAGGCGAACTCGAAACGAACGGCAACTGCGCTGGTAAGGGGTGGTGAGCCCGCCCGCGGCAGGGTGCGGTCGGAAACTGCCTCACAGGCAGCTTTGCGACCGGACCCCGCCGAGTTCAGGGTGAGGTCGAAACCTGCGCCGGGACAAGTTCGACCTCACCCCTGCCGCGCGGCAGGCTCACCACCCCATCGATGAGCAGTTTGCCGTTCGTTTCGAGTTCGCCTCGCGGCCGAGCCCGACACCCGGCGCGCTCTAGCCGCCCTTAAACGCCGAACGCCGGCACGATGGCCGGCGTTCGAGGAATCCAAAAGCGGGTGCGACTACCAGCGGTAGTGCGCGAAGGCCTTGTTGGCCTGGGCCATGCGGAAGATGTCGTCCTTGCGCTTGTAGGCGCCGCCCTGCTGGGACTGCGCGTCCAGCAGCTCGTTGGCCAGGCGCTGCGCCATCGACTTCTCGCGACGGTTGCGCGAGAACTCGACGAGCCAGCGGACGGCGAGCGTGCGAGCGCGGGGCGCGGGCACCTCGACCGGCACCTGGTACGTGGCGCCACCGACGCGGCGGGAGCGAACCTCGAGCACCGGCGTGAGGGCCTTGATCGAGTCCTCGAGCGCCTGGACCGGCTCCTTGCCCGTGCGCTCAGCCAGGATCGCCAGCGCGTCGTACACGATGCGCTCGGCGGTTGACTTCTTGCCGTCCAGCATCACACGATTGATGACCTGCTGGACGAGCTTGGAGCGGTGAACGGGGTCCGGATCGATATTCCGGCGCCCTGCGGCGGCGCGACGAGGCATTACTTGGCTTTCACTCCGTACTGGGAACGGGCCTTCTTACGGTCAGAGACGCCGGCGGCATCGAGCGTGCCGCGGACGACCTTGTACCGGACGCCCGGAAGGTCCTTGACGCGGCCGCCACGCACGAGCACGACGGAGTGCTCCTGCAGGTTGTGGCCTTCGCCGGGGATGTAGACCGTGACTTCCATCGAGTTCGTCAGGCGCACACGGGCCACCTTGCGCAGAGCCGAGTTCGGCTTCTTGGGCGTGGTGGTGTACACGCGCGTGCAGACCCCGCGACGCTGGGGAGCGGCCACCTTCTTCTTGCGGCCCTTACCGGACTTCAAGCCAGGGGTAGCGAGCTTCTTCGTCTTCGGGTTGCGGCCCTTTCGGACCAGCTGGGACGTCGTCGGCATACGGCGCGCCATGGTAGCAGCGGGTGCTAGCGCTCCGACAGGACCTTCATCGCGGCGTTGTGGCCGGGGATGCCGCTGACCCCGCCGCCACGGCGCGCGCCGGCGCCGCAGAGCAGGACATTATCCCACTGCGTCTCTACCCCCCAGGTTCCCACCGCAGACTCATCCTCGGCGAACGGCCAGGCCAGATCGCGGTGGAAGATGTTGCCGCCGGGCAGCCCCAGCTCGTTCTCGAGCTCGACGGGTGTGCGGGCCTCCAGGCACGGCTCGCCGGACGGCGTCATGTACAAGACGTCCTCGATCGGCTCGGCCAGGACGCTGTTCAGCGACCGCAGCGTGGCCTCGATGGCCTGCGCCTTGGCCCGCTCGTGATCGCCGCCGAGGAAGAGCCGCGTGGGCATGTGCAGGACGAAGCAGGTGAGCGTCTGCGCCCCCGACGCCCGCAGCTCCTCGCCCAGGATCGTCGGGTCGGTCAGCGAGTGGCAGTAGATCTCGCACGGCGCGAGGTCGGGCACGACGCCCCGCTGCGCGCTCGCGTAGGCCACGGCGAGCTGCGTGGCGGACTCGTTGACATGAAACGTCCCCGCGAACGCCTCGTGCGGGTCCACGGACGGATCGCGCAGCTTCGGCAGCCGCTTCAAGAGCATGTTGAGCTTGAGCTGCGCGCCCTCGGGGGCGGGATCGTCGGGCGCCGGCTCGCCGAGCAGCCGCGCGAGCACCGCGGGCGCGACGTTGGCCAGCACGCGCCGCGCGGGCACCGAGCCGCCGTCGAAGAACACCTCCGCGCCGACGCCGTCGGTCTCGATCGAGGTCACCTCGCATCCGAGCCGCACCTCCGCGCCCGCGGCCCACGCCAGCGCCGCGAGCTCCTCCGTCAACGCGCCCATCCCGCCCACGGGCACGTCCCAGTCGCCCGTCTCGTTGCCGATCACGTGGTAGAGGAAGCACCGGTTCTGACGCAGCGACTCGTCCTCGAGCCCCGCGAACGTCCCGATCAGCGCGTCCGTGGCGATGACCCCGCGCTCGAAGTCGTCCTCGAAGTACTTGCGCAGCACGTGCCCGAGCGGCCGCTCGAACAGCGCCTCCCACGCCGCGAGGTCCCCTACACGCGCGCGCAGCTGCGCGCGTGAGCGCAGCGGCTCGGTCAGCGTCGGGAACACGGCACGCGCGACCTTGCCCGTGAGCTCCTCGAACGCCGCCCAGTTCGCCCCGGGCGGCTCACCCGTGCGGATGAGCAGGCCGGTGCCGTCCTGGCGCGGCGAGTACGAGGACACCGAGCGCCGGCGCATCTCGGTCCTCAGGCCGAGCTGCTCGCGCAACGCGCGCGGCAACAACGAGACGAGGTACGAGTAACGCGAGATGCGCGCGTCGACGCCCGCCCAGGGGCGCTCGGAGACGGCGGCGCCACCCACGTGGTCGCGCCGCTCGAGCACCAGCACCGAACGCCCGGCCTTGGCCAGCAGCGTGGCAGCGACGAGACCGTTGTGGCCGCCACCAACGATAACGCGTCGTACATCGTGTTTCGCCCTCCGTCCTCTCAAGTTCGGACCTCGGGCGACGTTAGATTTCCAACGCTTCCAACGCGTCGTGATACGGCAACCCGGTGGCCTCCGCGACCGGCGCGTACGTGACCTTGCCGCCGACGACGTTGACGCCCTTCGCCAGCCCCGGGTTCTCACGCGCGGCCTGCGCGGCGCCCGAGTCGGCCACATGGACGATGAACGGCATCGTCGCGTTCGTCAGAGCCCGCGTCGAGGTGACCGGCACCGCGCCCGGCATGTTCGCCACGCAGTAGTGCAGGACGCCGTCGACCTCGTACGTCGGGTCGCTGTGCGTCGTCGCGCGCGAGGTCTCGAAGCACCCGCCCTGGTCGATCGACACGTCCACGAGCACCGCGCCCTTCTTCATCAGCCCCAGCTGCTCGCGCCGGATCACGTACGGCGCCTTCGCGCCGTGCACGAGCACCGCGCCGATCACCAGGTCCGCCTCGGGCAGCCGCTGCTCGATGTCCAGCGTGGAGGCGTAACACGTGTCCGCGCGGCCGCCGAACGCGATGTCGAGCTCACGCAGGCGATCGATGTTGCGGTCGTAGACGTAGACCGTGGCTTCCATGCCCAAAGCGATGAACGCGGCGTTCATGCCCACCACGCCGCCGCCGATGATCATCACCTTGGCCGCGGCGACGCCCGGCACGCCGCCGAGCAGGATCCCGCGCCCGCCGAGCGGCTTCTCGAGCATGAACGCGCCCGCCTGCGTGGCGATCTTGCCCGCGACCTCGCTCATCGGGGCCAGCAGCGGGAGCCGGCCGCGGATGTCCTCGACCGTCTCGTAGGCCACGCACGTCGCGCCCGAATCGACCAGGCCCTGCGTGAGCTCGGGGTCCGGCGCCAGGTGCAGGTAGGTGAACAGCGTGTGGCGCGGCTCGAGCATCGCGACCTCGACGGCCTGCGGCTCCTTGACCTTGACGATCATGTCGACCTCGGCGAACACCGCGGCGGCGTCCGGCAGGATCTTCGCCCCCTGCGAGGTGTACTCGGCGTCGCTGATGGCCGAGCCCTCACCCGCCCCTTCCTGGATGAACACCTCGTGCCCGTGCTCTACCAACTCACGGACGCCGGCGGGCGTCAATGCAACCCGGTACTCATCGGTCTTGATCTCGGTGGGGACGCCGACCTTCATGTCAATTACCTCTCAGGTTGAACCAGCTCACGGCCGCGCAGCGCGAGCCAGAAGTCGATCCGGTCCCGGGCGGAGTCCAACGACCTTCCGGTCAACTCTTCGACGCGCCGGATCCGGTAGCGCAGCGTGTGACGGTGACAGAAGAGCGCCTTCGCCGCGCGCTCCCACTGCCCGTTGCACTCTATGAAGGCCTCCAGCGAGCGCATCAGCTCGCCGCCGTAGGCGCCTTCTGAATCCTCGATCGGGCCGAGGATCGAGTCGCAGAACAGCCGCAACGCGTCGTCGTCCTGCAGCGAGAGCAGCAGCTGGAAGGAACCGAGGTCGCGGTAGGTCGCGAGCCCGGCCGGGGCACCGCTGCCGTTGGCGGCGAGCGTCCGGGCCTCCAGCGCGCAGCGCGCCTCGTGGAACCCGCGCCGCAGCTCGCCCGGCGCGACGCACCGGCCCGCGCCGGCCGGCAGCTTCGTGGACGTCTCCTGCTCCACGCGCGCGAGCAGCCGTTGCGCGAGCGCGAACAGGTCGTCGTCGGACGTCGCCGGCAGCAGCGCGCACAACAGCGTGTCCGCCCCCGCCGCCAACCCGCCGCCGGCCTCCTCGCGGACCGACCGCGCCAGCGCCTCCTCCGCCGCGGCACGCACGCCGCGCGGCGGGGCGAGCACGAGCACGCCCGCCCGTTCGCGCAGCCCGAACGGCTCCAGCCGGCGCGCGAGCTCCGCGCCCGTCAGGTCACCGCTCACGAGCGCGCTGAGCACGTCGCCCGCCAGCCGGCGTTCCGTGTCGTCCACCACGCGCCGGCGCAGCAGCTCGAGCGCGACGATCGTCACCGCCTGGTGCAGCGTGAGCCGGTCGAGCTCGTTCAGCGGACCGGCGTCGCGCGCCGCGATCAACCACGCCTCCGGCAGCGCGTCGCCGCGGGACACGGGGAGCGCGAGCGCACCGCCCGGAAAGCCCTCAGGCGCGTACCCGCGGCGCGTGCCGGCCGCCAGCCGCCCGCGCAGCTCCGCCTGGACGGCGCCGACGTCCAACGTGCCGCGCCCGGCCCGCCGCGCCAGCACCTGCCCGCGCGCGTCGAGGATGAGCGCCGGGCCGCCGATCATCGTCGCCAGCGCGCTCGCCACGCCGTCCAGCCCGCGCTCGGAGAGCACGATCTGCTCGAGCCGCTCGTGGGCCGAGAGCGCCCGCCGCAACACCGCGTACTGCTCGTTCACGAGCAGGGAGGCCGCGCGCTCGGTGATGGCGATGAACGGCACCTCGTACGGCACCTCGAACACCGGGAACCCGTGCGCCTCCGCCGTTTCCCGCAGCGTGTCCGGCACGCGCGCGTGCGAGAACCCGGTGCCGAACCCCAGCCCCGTGAGGCCGTGCGCCACGAGCCGCTCCACGTACGCGCGCCCGTCGCCCACCTGCAGGCCCGTCGTCAGCAGCAGCTCACCGCCGGTGAGCCACGGCGTCGGATCCTCGAGCTCGGAGATGTGCACCCAGCGCACGGCGCGGTCGAGCCCGGCCGCACCGGCCACGACCTCCAGCTCCATCTCCCCCAAGAGCTCCCGCAACGGCAGCATCCCGCCACCTTAAACGCCACGAGCCGCCGGGACACTCGGCGGCTCGAAGATAAAGGGCCAGGCCCTTCAGAAAAGCTAGGCCGGGGCGTGGGCGGCCGCGGCGCGAACCGGCGGCGGGGTGAGGAGCGCGGCGGCGACGACGAGGACGAAGGCGAAGGCCTGGACGCAGATGCCGACGGTGCCGGAGGGCATCGGGTCGCCGAAGACGACGATGCCGCCGAGGATGTTGGCCACGTTGGCCGCGGTGGAGGTGGCGGCGATGACCGGGACGGCCTCGCCCTCCTGCATGCCGCGGGCGCTGACGTAGAAGGCGATGATCGAGGACATGACCGCGACGGCGAGCCACGGGGAGGTGATGATGCCCTCGAAGCCGCCGGCGCCGGTGAGCGCCTTGATGGCGATGTTGCCGACGCCGAAGAGGATGCCGGCGGCCGCGCCGAGCATCACGCCGTGGTGATGGTCGGGCATGCCGAGCTTCTTGCCGCCGATCAGGATCGCGCCGATGACGAGCAGGCCACCCTCGAAGGCGATCATGCCGGCGAGCGAGTACGCGGAGTGCGCGCCGTGCGAGCCGCCCGGGAGCGTGATCACGAGCAGCAGGAGGCCGAGCGCGGTCATCGCGACGCCGATCCACTGCTTCATGCCGATCTTGAAGCCGAAGATGCGATCGGCGAGCACCGCGAGGATGACGACGCCGGTCGACAGGACGGCCTGGACGACCGACAGCGGGGCAATCGTCATGGCCGCGACGTGCAGCAGCCACGCGCCGGCGGCGATGCCCATGCCGATCGCGAACCACTTGCACGACCACAGCTGCTTGGCCGAGCGGAAGGGGTGCTTGACGTCGACCAACGGAGCCTCGTTGGCGCCCTTGTGCTTATAGAGAAAGCCCAGCTGCGTAGCGATCGCGCAGGCGAGCGCGAGCAAAATGCCCAGATTCAGCGACAACGTGTCCTCGTGCGTCGATTGAGTGGATGACCTCGCCCATCGCTCGCAAGCGATGTCCCCGGCGCTGTCTCCACCTACATCGGTTCCCCACTTGACGGCCTTTAGCCCTCAAGCTGTGGCCAGCGTACCGCCCGATATTCAAGATCGCGTCAAGAATTCCGCGAAACTCCCCGAACTGGGGGCCTATCGACGCGCCAGGAACGTTGCAGCCGCGTGACAACGCGGCGTGAGAGGTCCCGAAACGGACACCCCCCGAGCGGGGGGTGTCCGAATCGGAGTCACCGACCTACGGGTTCGTCGTGCTCAGCGTGAACGTGAGCGACTTGCTGTAGGCGCCGGTGCGCAGCGCGTCGGTGGACCCGACGGACTGCTTGAACTGCACCGTCACCGAATCGTTGGAGACCGGTGCGCTGTAGTTCAGGAGCGAGAGCGCCGCGGCGCTGACCGTGCCACCGGCAGCGGCCGTCCCGCCCAGGCTCGAAGCCGTCGCCTGGAGCGGCTGCGGCATCTTGAACGTGCCGTTCATCAGGTGGCCCGGGTTGGCCCCACCGTCGGAGACGGACAGCGTCGCGTTGCCGGCCGTCGAGATGACGTTGGCGACCGTGCCGGCCGTGTAGTCCTTCGGCACGCCCGGGGTGAACGGCCCGAACGAGGCCGCGGTGCCGAGCGAGAGACCGAGCGTCGCCGGCACGCTGCCGCCGACGGTGCCGGTCTCCTCGTTCATGCGCGACGAGGAGCCGCTGCGACTTGACCGCCTCGCGGTTGCCCTTGATGTCCACGGCCATCCACTTGACGGTGTGGGCGCCGAGGGCCGTAAGCTGTCAGCACCTCGCCGGGCATGCGCGGACCCTGGTTGTTGTAACAACGGGTCCCGGTGGCCGACGTGTTGGCGCAGCTCTCGTTGATCTCGGTCGTCTTGTCGTCCGGCACGACGACCGGATCGGAGCCGTCGGTCGTGTAGTAGATGACCGCGGGCTCGTTGACCCAGTTGAACCGGAAGTTGATCGGCTCGCCACCCGACTCGGCGGCCGAGTACTCGATCGTCGTCTGCGGCGCGGTGGCGTCCTCGTGGTACTCGAGGGCGCCCTGGATCATGCCGTAGTTGCCCTCGGCGAACTCCATCGTGGAGTCGTGCCCCTCGTTGACCATGAGCGGGTTCGGCACGGGCGGGTTGCCCGTGGTGCAGGTCGCACCCTGGCCGCCATTGGTGCCCGGGCCCGCGAAGCACGGCTGGAAGCCGACGGCCGTGCGCGAGATCGCGCCCGTCGTCTCGTTGACCGTGATCCGCTGCGCGCCCGCCTCGAACGAGTAGCCGATGATGCCGCGCTTGTAGTACCCCTCGTCGGACGAGTTGCCCGCCGCGGAGTAGAGCGTGTCGGCGATCGGGCCGACGCGCTGCGGCAGGATCGCCGTGTTCCGCGAGGAGCGGATGTGCGACAGGATCGTGTCCGCGACCTCGAAGAAGTAGTTCTCGATGCCGATGTTCGGCGCCGGCAGCGTCTCGCGGCCCGCGTCCTTGTACGCGCCCGGCGCCCACATGAAGTAGCCGCCGTGGGTGTGGATGTTGTTCGCGAACTTGATGCCCTTGTACGTGTCCGCGACCCAGTGCTCGTTGCGGATCTCCGGCTCGGACGCCTCGGCCGGGCCGGTGAACGTCTCGCTGGTGCAGCTCGTGCTCGCGCCGTCGTAGCCGTCGAACAGCGTGCCGACCGTGTTGTTGCGGTTGAGGTCGACGCCCCACTGGAACCTCGAGCCGGCGCCGCCGGTGGACTCCGTGATCGGGCAGTAGTTCGTCAGGTTCTTGCGCTGGACGGAGTTCTCGTGGAACGCCGCGTGGCCACCGTCGGGGTTGACCGACGGGATGATGAAGACGTTCAGCTTGTCGACGTACTCCTTCGTCGTCGGGTCCGTCGCGTAGTTCTTGACCAGCCGCTGCGCCGTCTCCACACACGTGATCGGGGTGACCCATTCACGCGCGTGCTGCTGGCAGTACAGGAAGACGCCGACCGCGTTGTTCGAACGGTCCTTGCCGATCCGGTACACCTTCGGCTGGAACGGGCCGCGCGTGACGTAGCGGGAGTCAGTGCGGGCGAGCGTCGGCGGGGTGGCCGTGGCGTTGCCGGTCCAGTAGACCGTGCCGCCGCGGATGCCGTCGAGCAGCCGTGCCCGGGAGCTCGTGTACGTCTGCCCCGTGTTGCTCGTCCCGAGCGGGAAGTTGTAGCTCCGCGACGGGGTCGGCACCACGACGCCGTCGCCGGCATTGTTGGCGAACGTGTACGCGGTCACGAGCGCCTGGGCGGCCGGGTGCGCGTTGATGGCGTCGACGACCTGCTTGGCGGTCGTGGTGACCACGCCGCCCGCGTCCGTCGCCAGGTTGACCGTGATGTCCTTGACCGGCACCTGAATCCGGGCGAAGCCGTCGGCGGCGTTGGTATCGGCCGGGTCGACTTCCTCCCACACGCCGTCGGTCACCGTGATCGACAGCGGCGCGTTGGCGGTGCCGGCGGCCGGCGCCTTGAGCTCGGCCGTGATGTTGTTGCCGCCTTCGTGGCCGAGCGCCTTCGAGAACAGCTGAACCGCGCGCGAACGGGACGCGATGTTCGCGGCGCTGGTCCCCGTCGACGGGTTCGGGAACAGGCCCGTCGTGGCGCTCGGGCTGACCGTCGTGCCTTCGAGGACGGCGTTCGCCTGACGCTGGTAGCCGGCCGTCTTATGGGGAAGGTTGATGGCCTGCATGATGTCCCCGTGGTCCCGGGTGAGCTCATCCATCCGGTTGTAGACCTCGGTCGGGTCCATGTACTTCGAGATGAAGTCCTTCTGGAACCCGGCGACCCGCGGCGGCAGCGCCTTGCCCGTCCATTCGACCGGCGTGGCCGTGTCGAACGCGCCGTTGACGTCCGCGACGCGCACGGAGATCTGGTTCGGCTGCAGGGTCGCGTCCGCGCCGCGCAGCAGGACCAGGCCGCGGTGGTACATGTACTGCGCGCCGGCGCCCGCGTCGGTGTCGCGGATCTTGTTGCCGCCGATCGCGGCGTCGCCGCCGTCCGGTGTGATGCTGCTGTTGGACAGGCTGTAGACCTGCGACGTGCCGTTCGGGCCGGTGTACGTGAACGACATCGCCGGACCGGCGGTGTCGGTGTGGTCCTTGTTGTGGGCCTCCACGTACAGGAAGCGCCCGGCGTAGTTCGAGAACGTGTACGAGCGCTGGATGACGACCTTGCCCGGCACGTTGACCGCGCCCTGGGCCTTGGCCGTCTTGGTGAGGCCGTTGGCGGCGACCTCGGCCGCGAGCGCCTCGGCGGCCGTCGTGGCCGCGATCTCGGCCTTGCGCTCTTCGAAGTTGTGCTCGTCGGCGACGACGTCGCCGATCTTGTAGCCATCGGCGCGCAGCTGCGCCTCGGAGAAATCGTCGAGGTAGACCGCGGCCTCGGTGTCCCCGGCCACGTAGCCGACATCGAAGCCGTTGTCCTCGAGCGACTCGATCATCGCCGGACTGTGTTCGACCATCGTCAGCCGCAGCGACTCACTCGCGAGCGCAGCCGGTGCGCAGCATCCCAGCGCTATCGCTGCGGCAAGCAGCGACCCTAACCCTCTCCCAGCCATGGAAGATCCTCCGTTCGACGACCGTAGCTGTCACCCGGGTGACAGCCCTCGGGGGCGATCTGAACAGAAAGTGAAAACGGACGCCGAGGTCCGGCCGTGGAGATCACTCCACGGCCGGACCGATGGGCTAGCCCGTTAGGGAGTCGTCGTCGACAGGGTGAACGTCAGCGACTTGCTGTACGTACCCGTGCGGAGCGGATCGTTGGCCCCGATGACCTGCGTGAACGTGACCGGGACGGCCTCGTTCGAGGTCGGAGCGCTCCACGTCTTGACGACGCCGAGGCCCTGCAGCGGCTGGGCCAGCGCGAACGCGCCGTTGACCAGCTTGCCGGTGTTGGTCGGGCTCGGGTCGGCGACCGTGAGGGTCGCGTCGCCGGCCGTGGAGATCACGGTCGCCGTGGTGGAGGCCGTGTAGGTGCGGGCGACGCCCGGCGTGAACGCGCCGAACGAGGCCGGGGTGCCGAGCGACAGCGCCAGCGTCGCGGGCACGGTGCCACCGACGGTGCCGTCGGCTCTTCGGCTGGCGACGAGCACGCGCTGGGACTTGACCGCGGACTGGTTGCCCTTCATGTCCACGGCGATCCACTTGATCTCGTGTAGGCGCCGGCTCGGTGAGCGTCAGCACCTCGCCGATCGAGCGGGCGCGCTGGTTGTTGTACTTCGTCGACGCGAGGGTCGGCGTGGAGCCGTCCGTCGTGTAGTAGATGACCGCGGCCTCGTCGTCCCAGTTGAACTTGAAGTTGACCGGGAAGGTGCCCTCGTCGCGCCTCGGAGACTCGATCGAGACGTCTCGGCGCCTTCGTGTCCGTCGCGTAGTCGTACGCGGACTCGACCATGCCGTAGTTGCCGCCGGCGAACTCCATCGCCTGGTCGCGACCCTCGTTGATCATGTTCGAGTTGCAGGTGCCGGTGCCGCCGCCGGTGCCCAGGCCCGAGAAGCAGGGCTGGAAGCCGGTGATCTGCTGCGTGATCGCGCCCGTGGTCGGGTTGGTGATCATGCGGTCCGCGCCGGTCTCGAACGAGTAGCTGATGATGCCCTTGCGGTACCACTGCTCGTCCGCCGAGTTGCCGGCGGCCGAGTAGAGCACGTCGGCGATCGGGCCGGTGCGCTCCGGCAGGATCACGGTGTTGCGGTACTCCTTGATGCGGGCGAGGATCTTCTCGCCGGCCTCGAAGAAGTACTTCTCGATGCCGATGTTCGGCGCCGGGGCGGTGGTGCGGAACCCGTCGTTCTTGTACGAGCCCGGCGCCCACATGAAGTAGCCGCCGTAGGAGTGCACGTTGTTCGCGAACTTGATGTTCGGGAACGTGTCCACGACCCACTGCTCGTTCTTGATCTCCGGCTCCGAGGACTCCGCCGGGCCCTGGAAGGTCTCGCTGGCGCAGTTCGTCGAAGCGCCGAAGTAGCCGTCGAACGGCGAGTACTGCGAGTTGTTGCGGTTGAGGTCGACGCCCCAGGTGTTGCGGTTGGCCGGGTCGGCGACCGCGGGCAGGCAGTAGTTCGTGAGGTTCTTGCGCTGCGCGTTGTAGTCGTACATCGAGTAGTGGCCGCCGTCAGGGTTGACGTTCGGCAGCACGAAGACCTCGACCTGGTCCATCAGCTTCTTGGTCTCGGGGTCCGTGGCGTAGTTCTTGACGAGCCGCTCGGCCGTCTCGACGCAGGACAGGCCCGTCGTCCACTCGCGAGCGTGCTGCTGGCAGTAGAGGAAGACGCCGACCTTGGAGCCGTCGCGGACCGAGCCGATGCGGTAGACGCGCGGCTGGAACGGACCGCGCTGCAACGTGCGCGGGCGCGTTCAGGAAGTCGTCCAGGTTGACCTTGGCGCGCGGGATGACGATGCCGGCGCCCGCGTTGGAGCGGTACGTCATGGCCGACACGAGCGCGGCCGCCTCGGGGGAGGCGTTGATCGCGGCGACGACCTGCGCGGCCGTGCTCGTGGACGCGCCGTTGGCGTCCGTGGCCAGGTTGACGACGATGTCCTTGCCGGTCACGGCGACGGACAGCGGCGAGCCGGCGGCGCCGGTCTTGAACTCGGCGGTGACCTGGTCGCCGCCGAGGTGGCCGCAGTCCTTGGCGGTGAGCACGACCGAGCCGGCCTGCGCCGTCGCAGCCGTGCCGGTGACGGGCTCGAGCACGAACGTGAAGTCGCCGAGGTCGCCCTGGTAGCCCGAGATCTCGTACGTGTACGTACCGGCCGTGGCGAACGTGGTCGTCAGGAACTCCGGGCTGGTGCCCGTGTCGATCGGGCCGCCCACGACGGCGCCGGCGGCGTTGCTGCAGCGTCAGGATGAAGTCGGTCTCGCCGGACGGCTTCCCGTCGACGGTCGCGCGGATCTGCTGACCCGCGGTGGCCGTGAACGGGATGCTGGCGACCGGAGCGGCCGCGGTGATCTCGCCCTCGGAGTTGAAGATCGGGGCGCCGATCGTGGCGCTCGGGGCGACGCCGATGGCGTTGGTCCCGTACAGGATCGCCGACGACTTGCGCTGGTAGCCGCCCGTGAGGTTCGGCAGGTTGACCGCCGTGACCAGGTTCGGGAAGTCGCGCGGCGAGCTTGTCGAGCTGGGCGCGGTTCTCGGTCGGGTCCTGGTAGCGGGTGAAGAAGCCCTGCTGGTAGCCCGCGACGTGCGGCGGGAGACCGGTGCCGACCCACTCCGTGACCTTGTAGGTGTCCTCGGTGCCGTTGCTGGCGGCCACGCGGACCGTCAGCTGGGAGGCCGGGATGGCCGCCTGCTCAGCGCGTCAGAGCGGACGAGCTGACGGTGGTACATGTACTCGTCCGGCGTCGGGTCGGTGTCGATGAAGCGGCCCATGTTGGTGGCCGTGCCGTAGACGCCGTCGGCACCCGCGAACGACAGCGCGAGCGTCGGGCCGGTGAAGGCCGTGTTGCTGCCGGCGTTGCGCGTGGTGTCCTTGTTGTGCGCCTCGACGTACAGGAACGTGCCCGCGTAGTTCGTGAACTTGTTCGCGCGCTGGATCACGGTCCGGCCGGGAACGTTGCACGGCGGACTTGCTCTTCGGCACGCCGTTCTCGGCGTACTCGAGGGCCATGGTGTCGATCTCGCGCTGCTCGTCGCGCTCGGCGGCGACCGCGGCCCGGTGCTTCGGGCTCTCGATCGTGGCGCCGATGCGGAAGCCCTTCGCCTTCAGCGCGGCGACGTCGGCCGCGTTGGCGTCGATGTTGACGAGGATCTCGCCGTTCTCCTCGACGCGCTTGTACTCGGCGAGATCGAAGCCGTCGGCGACGAGCTTGTCGATCTGCGACTCGCTGTCGACGAACACCTCGATCAGTGACGTATCAGCACCGGGCAGCTCGTCACTGGCGTACGCCAGACCGGCTCCCGAAAACAGCATCGCAGTAGCGGCAAACGCCGCCAGCGAAGTTCTCCCGACCATATTGGGCAGAACCCTCCTAGTAGAACCCAAAACAACAAAACCCCACGCAACGCGCAGGGTCCGTGCCTTCCTCAATGACTTGATAATGGACTCACCGGTGGCATCCGTCACTAGGACGAATGGCCAGTTCTCGGGCTCTGAACTCAAGTTTCCGGATCGTGGCGGGCCTGGAGGGTGCCGGAGCACCCTCCAGGTTTCCGCCCCGGGCTACGGGTTGGTGGTGCTCAGCGTGAACGTGAGCGTCTTGCTGTACGTGCCCGTGCGCAGCGCGTCATTGGCGCCGATGGCCTGGCGGAACGTGATCGGCACCGACTCGTTGGACGTCGGAGCGGTCCACGTCTTGACCACGCCGAGGCCCTGGAGGGGCTGCGGCAGGAAGAACGCGCCGTTGACCAGGTGGCCGGTGTTCGTCGGGCTCGGGTCGGTGACCGTGAGCGTCGCGTCACCGGCGGTGGAGATCACGTTCGCCGTCGTCGACGCCGTGTAGGTGTTGGCCACACCCGGCGTGAACGGCGGGAACATGGCCGGAGCGCCCAGCGTCAGGGCCAGCGTCGCCGGCACGGTGCCGCCGACGGTGCCCGTCTCCTCGCTGGCGCCCACGAGCACGCGCTTGGTCTGGACCGCGGACTGGTTGCCCTTGATGTCCACGGCGAACCACTTGATCTCGTTCGCGCCGAGCTTGGTGAGCGTGAGCACCTCGCCGATCGAGCGGGCGCGCTGGTTGTTGTACTTCGTCGACGCGAGCGTCGGCGTCGAGCCGTCGGTCGTGTAGTAGATGACCGCGGCCTCGTCGTCCCAGTTGAACTTGAAGTTCACCGGGAAGGTCCCCTCGTCGGCCGAGACCTCGACCGACGTCTTCGGCGCCGTCGTGTCCATCGCGTAGTCGTACGCGGACTCGACCATGCCGTAGTTGCCCGAGGCGAACTCCAGGGCCTGGTCGCGGCCCTCGTTGAGCAGCACCGGCCAGTCGTCGCAGATGGCGTAGCCGAGTTGGATGTTGGACTGGCCGTAGGTGCCCGGACCGGCGAAGCAGGGCTGGAAGCCGGTCGAGATCTGGCTCCGTGCCGCTCGAGGTGGAGATGAAGCGGTCCGCACCGGTCTCGAACGAGTACGAGATGACGCCCTTGCGGTACCACTGGTCGTCCGCCGAGTTGCCGGCGGCCGAGTAGAGCACGTCGGCGATCGGGCCGGTGCGCTCGGGCAGGATCACGGTGCCGCGGTGCTCCTTGATGCGCGCGAGGATCTTCTCGCCGGCCTCGAAGAAGTACTTCTCGATGCCGATGTTCGGCGCCGGGGCGGTGGTGCGGAACCCGTCGTTCTTGTAGGAGCCCGGCGCCCACATGAAGTAGCCGCCGAAGGAGTGGATGTTGTTCGCGAACTTGATGTTCGGGAACGTGTCGACGACCCACTTCTCGTTCTTGATCTCGGGCTCGGAGTACTCGCCCGGGCCGGCGTACACGTCGCTGGTGCAGCTCATCGACGCGCCGAAGTAGCCGTCGAACGCCGAGTACTCGCCGTTGTTGCGGTTGAGGTCGACGCCCCAGGCGTTGCGCGCGGCCGGGTCGCCGACCCCGAGGGCCGCGGCGCAGTGGTTGGTCATGTTGCGGCGCTGGGAGGCGAAGTCGTACATCGAGTAGTGGCCGCCATCAGGGTTGATGTTGGCCACGATGAACACCTCGACGTTGTCCATCAGCTTCTTCGTCTCGGGATCGGTCGCGTAGTTCTTGACGAGCCGCTGGGCGGTTTCGACGCAGCTCAGGCCAGTGGTCCACTCGCGAGCGTGCTGCTGGCAGTAGAGGAACACACCGACCTTGGAACCGTCACGGACGGAGCCGATGCGGTACACACGCTGCTGGAACGGGCCGCGCGCGACGTGCGCGGGCGCGTTCAGGAAGTCGTCCAGGTTGACCTTGGCCCGCGGCTGCACGATGGCGGCACCCGCGTTGTTGCGGAAGGTCGCGGCGGAGACGAGCGCCGACGCGGCGGGGCTCGGCGTTGATCGCGGCGACGACCTGGGCGGCCGTGCTGGTGGCCGCGCCGGAGCGCGTTGGTCGCCAGGTTGATGACGATGTCCTTGCCGGTCACGGCGACGGACAGCGGCGCGTTGTTGGCGCCCGGGTTGCGGACCTCGGCGGTGACCTGGTCGCCGCCCTGGTGGCCCCAGTCCTTGGTGGTGAGGACGACCGCGCCGGCCGACGCCTCGGCGGACGAGACCAGGACCGGCTGGACCTTGAACGTGAAGTCGCCGAGGTCACCCTCGTAGCCGGAGACCTCGAACGTGTACGTGCCGGTCGTGGGCAGGTTCAGGTTGGTGATGAACTCCGGGCTCGTGCCCGTGTCGATCGGGCCGCCGATGACCTGGCCCGCCGGGTTCTTGAGCGTGAAGATGAAGTCCGTCGAGCCGCCCGGGATGCCGTCCACGGTCGCGAAGATCCGCTGGCCGGCGGTGCCGTTGAACGGGATCGAGGCGACCGGAGCGGCCGCCGTGATCTCGCCCGTGGACTCGACGATCGGGGCGCCGTACTGACGGCGGGCGGAGCCGACGCCGATGTCTGCCGGTGCCGGCCAGGATGGCCTGCGACTTGCGCTGGTAGCCGTTCGTCAGGTTCGGCAGGTTGACCGCCGTGACCAGGTTCGGGAAGTCGGTCGCGAGTTGGTCCAGCTGCGCGCGGTTCTCGGTCGGGTCCTGGTAGCGCGTGAAGAAGCCCTGCTGGTAGCCCGCGACGTGCGGCGGCAGGGTCTCGCCCACCCACTCGGTGACCTTGAAGGTGTCGACGGAGCCCGTGCTGGCGGCGACGCGCACCGTCATCTGCGCGGCCGGGATATTGGCCGCGGCGCCCGTCAGGCGGATCAGCTGACGGTTGTACATGTACTCGTCGGGCGTCGGATCGGTGTCGATGAAGCGCGGCATCGCCACGGCGGCCGGCGTGAAGACGCCGTCGGCGCCGGCGTACGCCATCTGCAGCGTCGGGCCGGTGAACTGGGTGTTGCTGCCGGTGACGCGCTTGATGGCCTTGTTGTGCGCCTCCACGTACAGGAACGTGCCGGCGTAGTTCGTGAACTTGTTCGCGCGCTGGATGACCGTCTCGCCCGGCATGGCGACGGCGGACCTGGTCTTCGGCACGCCGCTGGTGGCGTAGCTCGAGCGGTGCGGCTGTCGAGCTCGCGCTGGGCGTCGCGCTCGGCGGCGATCGCGGCGCGGTGCTCGGGGCTCTCGATCGTGCGGCCGATCCCGAAGCCGCGCTTCTTGAGCGCGCCGATCTCGCTCGGGACGGCGTCGATGGCGACGACGATCTGGTCGTCCTCGACACGCTTGTACTCGGCGAGATCGAAGCCGTCGGTGACGAGCTTCTCGATGTCCGACTCGCTCTGGACGTGGACCTCGATCAGCGACGAATCGGCATCCGGGAAGTCATTGTCGGCGTATGCCAGACCCCCGCCTGCGAACACCAAGGCTGACGCGGCCACGGCCGCCAGCGCAGTTCTCCCGACCATATGGACGGAACCCTCCTCCGTAGAACTCAGGCAAGTGGGTCCGAAGCGACGCAGAGGACCCGTGTGCCTTCCTCAAGCGCGCATTGTCCACTTTTCCCGCGTTCGCGTCCACTCAGAACTCGTGCTTGCGGACCACGTTGTTGACCAGCGCCGTGGCCGCCAGCCGTGCGCGCTTCTGGTTCTGCGGCAGGTCATCGAGCCCGAAGCGCTCGAAGATCGCGCGCAGGTGCGCCTTCACGGCATCCACGGACAGGTGCACCTCGGCCGCGATGTCCCGGTTCGTCGCGGGCGTCGCGTAGGCCGACTCCTGCAGCGGCCGGCACAGCGCGACGAGGATCTTCCGCTGCGTCTCGGTAAGTGTCACCGTGTGCTCGACGGTTATGGCGGCCGTCGAATCCGACGCGTCCTTCGGCGCCCGGAAGGTCACCGGCGTCTCGCCGAACACGAGCCGATCCCCGTCCCTGAGCCGTCTGCGCCCGTTGACGCGCTCCCCGTTGACGTAGGTGCCGTTCCGTGACAGCCCGTCATCGGCGACGATCCAGTCCGGGCCGACGGGCTCGAGCTGCGCGTGCAGGCGCGAGACCTCGCTGTCCCAGGCGAGCGCGACGTCGCGCTCGGGACGCCGCCCGATCGTCACGACCCCGTTCAGCGCGACGATCCGCTGGGCGCCCGCCTCGTCGCGGTAGGTGAGAAACGGAGTGCCCGCGCGCTCGGCGTCGAGGCGCGCTTTGACTTCCGCCGGCGTGGACACGCCGACAATCTACGGAAGCTGACCGAGGCGCGGAACCTAAAGGGGCCAGGCGGCCCAGAGGCATGAAGCGCCTCTGGGCCTTCCCTGTCGGCACCTTCAGGTTCCGCGGGCCCGGTTACGGCTGCGTGGTGCTGAGCGTGAACGTCAGCGTCTTGCTGTACGTGCCCGTGCGCAACGGGTCGTTGGCCTTGATCAGCTGCTTGAACGCGATGCCGACGCTCTCGTTGGTGGTCGGTGCCGTCCAGCTGGACTTGGAGAACGCGACCCGCAGCGGCTCGGCGAGCGTGAACGCGCCGTTGGCCATGAGGCCCGGGATCGCTCACCGACAGCGTCGCGTCACCGGCCGTGCTCAGCACCGTGGCCGTCGAGGACGCCTCGTACTCGCGCGCCACACCCGGCGTGAACGCACCGAACGTGGCCGGAGCGCCCAGCGTCAGCGCCAGGGTCGCCGGCACGGAGCCGCCGACGGTGCCCTGCTCGCCGATCTGGACCCGCTGCGTCTGCACCGCGGACTGGTTGCCCTTGATGTCCGTGGCGAACCACTTGATGTCGGTCACGCCCGGCGCCGACACCGTCAGCACCTCGCCGAGGCCGCGCGGGCGCTCGGCGTTGTACTGCGGCGAGGCCAGCGTCGGCGTGGAGCCGTCCGTCGTGTAGCGGATCACGGCCGCCTCACCGAGCCAGTTGAACGTGAAGTGCACCGGCGCGCCCGACGTCTTGGGCGCCGAGACCTCGATCGCCGTCTGCGGCGCCGTGGTGTCCAGCGCGTAGTCGTACGCGGCCTCGATCATGCCGAAGTTGCCGGAGGCGAACTCCATCGCCTGCCCGCGGCCCTCATTGGCGAGGCGCGGGTCGGCGCTGCCGGTCGCCTCGGCGAACGGCGGCTGGAAGCCCGTCTGGATCTGCTGCGTCCCCGTCTCGGTGGAGACGAAGCGGTCGGCGCCGGTCTCGAAGCCGTAGCCGATGATGCCCTTGCGGTACCAGTGGTCGTCCGCCGAGCTGCCGGCGCCCGAGTAGATCACGTCCGCGATCGGGCCCGTGCGCGCGGGCGTGATGACCGTGCCGCGGAACTCCTTGATGCGGCCGAGGATCTTCTCGCCCGCCTCGAAGAAGTACTTCTCGACGCCGATGTTCGGCGCCGGCGACAGGGTCCGCTTGCCGTCGTCCAGGTACGCGCCCGGGGACCACATGAAGTAGCCGCCGAAGGAGTGCATGTTGGAGGCGAACTTGATGTTCGGGTACGTGTCCGCGATCCACATGTCGTTCTTGGTCTCCGGCTCGGAGGCCTCGGACGGACCGGAGTAGCTGTCGCTCGTGCAGCTGGCCGAAGCGCCGACCCAGGCGCCGTCGAAGCGCGTGTACTCCGTGTAGTTGCGGTTGAGGTCCACGCCCCAGGTGTTGCGGGCCAACGGATCGTTGTTGGTGGCCGCGTCGCAGTGGTTGGACAGGTTGCGCCGCTGGGAGGCGAAGTCGTACATCGAGTAGTGCCCGCCGTCGGGGTTGCCGTTGGCGTGGATGAACACCTCGGTGTTGTCCAGCAGCTGCTTGGTCTCGGGGTCGGTCGCGTAGTTGCGGACCAGGCGCTCGGCGGTCTCCACGCAGGTGAGGCCGGTCGTCCACTCGCGGGCGTGGGTCTGGCAGGTGAAGAACACGCCGACCTTCGTGCCGTCCCGGTGCGCGCCGATCCGGTACACGCGCTGCTGGAACGGGCCGCGCTGCACGTGGGCGGGCGCGTTGAGGAAGTCCGCCAGGGTCTGCACCTCGCCGCTCGTGCGCGGGATGCCGGCGCCCGCGTTGCCGCGGTAGGTCGCGGCCGTGACCAGCGCGCTCGCCGCCGGGCTGGCGTTGATGGCCGCGACGACCTGCGCCGCGGTGCTGGTGACGGCGCCGTCGGCGCCCGTGCCGAGCGTGACCTTGATCGCCTTGCCGTCGACGCCGACGAGCAGCGGGGCGTTCGCCCCCGTGCCCGCGACGAGCTGCGCGGTGATCCCGTTGCCGCCCTCATGGCCCCAGGCCTTCGAGCTGAGGATGACGGCCCGGGGCGCTTCCGCCGCGGCCAGCGAACCCGTCTGGTTGGTGAACGGGACGAGGTTGGTGCCCGTCCCGGCCCAGGCGCCGGCGATCGTCTGCGCCTTGCGCTGGTAGCCGGGCGACAGGTGCGGCAGGTTGACCGCGGTGACCAGGTTCGGGAACTCGGCCGCGAGCCGGTCCAGCTGCGCGCGGTTCTCGGTCGGGTCCTGGTAGCGGTTGAAGAAGCCCTGCTGGTAGCCGGCGATGTGCGGCGGCAGGCTCCCGCCGCCGGGCCAGTCCTTGACCTTGCTGGTGTCCACCGCACCGGAGGTGGACGCGACGCGGACCGTCAGGTCGGCGACGGGGATCTGCGCGTCGGCGCCCGTCAGGCGGACGAGCAGGCGGTGGAACATGTACGTGTCCGGCGTGGTGGTGCCGTCGATGTAGCGCGGCACTTCGGTCGCCGCGCCGTAGACGCCGTCGGCGCCCGTGTACGACATCGCCAGCGTGGGGCCGCTGAAGGTCGTGGCGCCCGTGGAGACCGTCTGCTTGCTGTAGGCCTCCACGTACAGGAACGTGCCGGCGTAGTTCGTGAACCGGTCGGCGCGCTGGACGACCGTCTCACCGCGCGGGGCGACGGCGGCGCGGCTCTTGGGCACGCCGTCCTGCGCCCACGCCGTGGCGAGGCTCTCGGCCTCACGCTGCGCGTCGCGCTCCTCCGCCACGGACGCACGCGTCGCGTCGTCCTCGATCGTCTCGCCGATCTCGAAGCCCTCGGAGCGCAGGGCGGCGCGCTCGGCCGCGGTGGTGTCGGCCACGATCAGCAGCCGGCCGTCCGCCTCGACGTGCTTGTACTCCGCGAGGTCGTAGCGCTCGCTCAGCGCCGAGACGTCCGTGCCGGCCGGCACGAACACCTGCACGAGCGCGGTGCCCGCCGCCGGCAACTCGTCGGCGGCGACCGCCGGGGCCGCGACGCCGAGCGCGAGCGCGGCCGCGGCAAAGAATGCGAGTTTCAACCTTCCCCCTCCTGCAATTGACGAGGGTCAATCGAAACATGAGGACGGGGTGTGGAGCAACCTCAACGACGAAGGGCCCGCCGGAGCGGGCCCTTCGAGAACTACTTCACGTAGTCGCTACTTGCGATCGTCGCTGTCCAGATCGGCGCCGATGTCGTCGAACGAGCCGCCCGCGGGGCCGAAGCCCGCGTTGATCTCGTCCAGCTCGGTCGTGTCGAACGCCGGCCCGAAGCCCTGCAGGCCCTCGCCGTCGTCCAGACCCAGCTCCGCGGCGAGGTCGTCGCCGTCGAGCAGGCCCACGTCGTCGATGCCGCGGGGGAGCGGCTCCGACGGCTCGATCTCGATCGAGCGGTAGCGCTTGAGGCCCGTCGCCGCCGGGATCAGCTTGCCGATGATCACGTTCTCCTTCAGGCCCGCGAGACGGTCGATCTTGCCCTCGAGGGCAGCGTCCGTCAGGACCTTCGTCGTCTCCTGGAAGGAGGCGGCCGAGAGGAAGGAGTCGGTGGCCAGGGAGGCCTTGGTGATGCCGAGGATGATCTCGGTGAACTGGGCCGGCTCGCCGCCGCCCGCGATCACCTTGTCGTTGATCTTCTTGAACTCGTGACGGTCCACGAACTGGCCCGGGAGCAGGTCGCTGTCGCCCTTCTGCTCGACGCGCACCTTCTTGAGCATCTGACGCACGATCAGCTCGATGTGCTTGTCGTGGATGTCCACGCCCTGCGACTTGTAGACCTCCTGGACTTCCTTGACCAGGTAGACCTCGGTCTCGGTGCGGCCGCGGAGCTCGAGCAGCTCGTGCGGGTACAGCGAGCCCTCGTTGAGCTGCTTGCCGGCCTTGATCGCCTCACCGTCCGCGACGTGCAGACGCGTGCGGCGCGGGAAGGCGTGACGGTGCTCCTCGCCCGACTCGTCCGTGACGACGACCGTGCGCGACTTGTCGGTGTCCTCGATCGTGACCGTGCCGTCGACCGCGGCGATCTGCGCGAGGCCCTTCGGCTTACGCGCCTCGAACAGCTCCACGACGCGCGGGAGGCCGTGCGTGATGTCCGCGCCGGCGACGCCGCCGGTGTGGAACGTACGCATGGTCAGCTGCGTGCCGGGCTCGCCGATCGACTGGGCGGCCACGATGCCGACCGCGTCGCCGATCATCGCCGTCTGGCCGGTGGCCATGGCGCGGCCGTAGCACTTCTGGCACACGCCGACGGTCGCCTCGCACTTGAGCGTCGAGCGGACCGGGATCCGGATCTCGCCGTCGCCCACCGTGACCTTGCCGGGCGCCCCTTCCTTCGGGAACGCGGCGATCAGGCGCGGCGAACGTCGCGCGGTCGATCTCCTGGCCCTTCTGGAGCAGGACGTTCTTGCCGACCTTCACGTCGGCCGCCGCGGCGCGGCCCAGCAGCATCTCGTTCGGCTCGCCGTCGCCCTTCCACAGCGGGCTGTCGAGGAACTCGGTGGTGCCGCAGTCCTCGATCCGGATGATCACGTCCTGCGAGACGTCCACCAGGCGGCGGGTCAGGTAGCCCGAGTCCGCCGTACGGAGCGCCGTGTCCGCGAGGCCCTTACGGGCGCCGTGGGTGGAGGTGAAGTACTCGATGACGTCGAGGCCTTCCATGAAGTTCGCCTTCACGGGGCGCTCGATGATCTCGCCCTTCGGGTTGGCCATCAGGCCGCGCATGCCGGCCAGCTGGCGGATCTGCTTGAACGAGCCACGGGCACCGGAGCTGGCCATCATGTAGATGGAGTTCAGCTGGTCGGTCTTCTGGATGTTCTCGATCATGGCGTCGGCGACCTCGTCGGTCGCGGCGTTCCACTGATCGGTCACGGCGATGTGCCGCTCCTCCTGCGTGATCAGGCCGTCCTCGTACTGCTCCTGCAGGTTGGCGACCCGCTCCTCGTACTTGGCGAGGATCTTCTCCTTCGACGGCGGCACGACGACGTCGTTCTTGGAGATCGTGATGCCGGCCTGCGTGGCGAAGCGGAAGCCGAGGTCCTTGAACGCGTCCAGGACCTGCGAGATCGCGCCCGCGCCGAAGGCCTGCACCAGGTCGTCCACGAACTGCGTCGTGTCGCGCTTGCGCAGGGACTTGTTGATGAACGTGTACGCCGAGCGATCGAACTCCTCGCCCATCGTCTCTTCCAGCGCGCGCTCGATCTTGTCGTTGAAGATGATGCGCCCGACGGTCGTCAGGATGTGGCCGCCTTCGACCCAGCCCGGCCGGTACTGCGCGACGTTGTGCAGCTGCACGATGTTGTTCTCGTACGCCAGCTCGGCCTCCTGGGCGGAGCGGAACACGTGCACCTTGGGCTCGTACGTCGCCGGGTCGATCGTCTCGAGCTCTTCGAGCTCGGGCCCGTACGTGAGGTAGTACGTGCCGAGGATCATGTCCTGCGTCGGCGTGGCCAGCGGAGCGCCGTGCGCCGGGGACAGGATGTTGTTGGAGCTGAGCATCAGCACGCGCGCCTCGGCCTGGGCCTCGGCGGACAGCGGCAGGTGGACCGCCATCTGGTCGCCGTCGAAGTCGGCGTTGAACGCGTGGCAGACGAGCGGGTGGACCTGGATGGCCTTGCCCTCGACCAGCACCGGCTCGAACGCCTGGATGCCCAGACGGTGGAGCGTGGGCGCGCGGTTGAGGAGCACCGGGTGCTCGTGGATGACCTCTTCGAGGACGTCCCAGACCTCCGGGATCATCGAGTCGACCATCTTCTTGGCCGCCTTGATGTTCTGGACGGCCTTGCGCTCGACGAGGCGGGCCATGATGAACGGCTTGAACAGCTCGAGCGCCATCAGCTTCGGCAGGCCGCACTGGTGCAGGCGCAGCGACGGGCCGGCCACGATGACCGAACGGCCCGAGTAGTCGACGCGCTTGCCGAGCAGGTTCTGACGGAAGCGACCCTGCTTGCCCTTGAGCATGTCGCTCAGGGACTTCAGGGCACGGTTGCCCGGGCCCGTGACGGGCCGGCCGCGGCGGCCGTTGTCGAACAGCGCGTCGACGGCCTCCTGCAGCATGCGCTTCTCGTTGTTGACGATGATCTCCGGCGCGCCGAGGTCCAGGAGCCGCTTGAGGCGGTTGTTCCGGTTGATGACGCGGCGGTAGAGGTCGTTGAGGTCGGAGGTCGCGAAGCGGCCACCGTCGAGCTGGACCATCGGGCGCAGCTCCGGCGGGATCACCGGCACGGCCTCGAGGATCATCATCTCCGGCTTGTTGCCGGAGTGCAGGAAGGCCGAGACGACCTTCAGGCGCTTGACGGCGCGCTGCTGCTTCTGGCCCTTGGCCGTGCGGACCTGGTCCTCGAGCTCGACGCGCTCTTCCTCGAGGTTGACCTGCTCGAGCAGGTCGCGGACGGACTCGGCGCCCATGCCGCCGCGGAAGTACTCGCCCCAGCCGTACGGCGAGCCGAAGCGCTCCTTGAGCTCACGGAACAGCGTCTCGTCGTTGACGACCTGCTTGGGCGTCATGTCCTGGAACAGGTCCCAGACCTGGCGCAGGCGCTCCATGGCGTCCTCGATGTAGGCCTCCGTATCGCTACGGTCGGCCTCCAGCGACTTGCGCATGTCCTTGATGTGCTTGGCGCGCTCGTCGTCCTCGAGCTTCTTGACGTCGATGTCGAGATGCTCGGCCCACAGGTGGTCCTCGTCGCCGAAGCCCTTCTCGGAGCCGGACCGCAGGTACTCCTCGCGGCGCTCGAGCGACTCGTCGATCTCCTGCAGGCGCAGGTTCTTCTCGGCCGCGTACTCGTCGAGGGACTCGTTGACGTTGCCGGCCAGCTCCTCGAGGTCGGCCGCGCGCGCGTCCTCGTCCACCCACGTGACCATCGAGGCCGCGAAGTAGAGGACCTTCTCGAGCTCCTTGGGAGCCATGTCGAGCAGGTAGCCGATGCGCGACGGGACGCCCTTGAAGAACCAGATGTGGCTCACGGGGGCGGCCAGGTCGATGTGGCCCATGCGCTCACGGCGCACCTTGGACCGCGTGACCTCCACGCCGCAGCGCTCGCACACGATGCCCTTGTAACGGACGCGCTTGTACTTGCCGCAGTAGCACTCCCAGTCCTTGGTGGGACCGAAGATGCGCTCGCAGAAGAGGCCGTCCTTCTCCGGCTTGAGCGTGCGGTAGTTGATCGTCTCGGGCTTCGTTACCTCACCGGAGCTCCAGCTCCGGATCTGCTTCGAGGACGCGAGACCGATCTCAATGGCGTCAAAGTTGTTGATGTCGATCACTTACTCGGTCTCCTCACCGTCGGTGGTGGCGGATGCCTCGATGTATCCGGCGTCCGTCGCAGCGTCGTCTGATGTCTGGCCTTCTTCGCCCTCGTTGATCTCGAGGGCTTCCGTCTCGTCGGCGGCCTGGCCGTCGGTGGCGCGCACGCCCGAGAGGTCGATGCCGAGCTCCTCGGCGGCGCGCAGCAGGTCGTCGTCCTCGTCGCCCATCTCGGCGCGGGCCCCGTCGTCAGACACGACGTTGACGTCCAGTGCGAGCGACTGCATCTCCTTCAGGAGCACCTTGAAGGACTCGGGGATCGACGGCTCGGCGATGTTCTCGCCCTTGACGATCGCCTCGTAGGCCTTCACGCGCCCGACGGTGTCGTCGGACTTGATCGTGAGCATCTCCTGCAGCGTGTAGGCCGCGCCGTACGCCTCCAGCGCCCACACCTCCATCTCGCCGAACCGCTGGCCACCGAACTGCGCCTTGCCGCCCAGCGGCTGCTGGGTGACCAGGGAGTACGGGCCCGTGGAACGCGCGTGGATCTTGTCGTCCACGAGGTGGTTGAGCTTCAGGATGTACATGTAGCCCACGGTCACGCGCTTCTCGAACGGCTCGCCGGTGCGGCCGTTGTAGAGCTGGAGCTTGCCCGAGGCACGCTCGCCCACGCGGGCGTTCTCGTCGATCTCCATGCGGATCGCGCCCTTGTGCTCGCGCTGCCACTGCAGCAGGGCGTGATCGACGTCGGCGACCGACGCGCCGTCGAACACCGGGGTCGAGACGTAGACCTTGCCGCGCTCGGCCGAGTCCTTGGTCTTGAACGCCTCGGTGCCGTCGTCGTACCAGCCCTCGGCGGCGGCCCACCCGAGGTGGGTCTCCAGGATCTGGCCGATGTTCATGCGCGACGGCACGCCCAGCGGGTTCAGGATGACGTCGACCGGCGTGCCGTCCTCGAGGAACGGCATGTCCTCTTCGGGGACGATCTTCGAGATGACGCCCTTGTTGCCGTGGCGGCCGGCGAGCTTGTCGCCCTCGGAGATCTTGCGCTTCTTGGCCACGAACACGCGCACGAGGTCGTTCACGCCCGGCGACAGGTCGTCGCCCGCGGCGCGGCTGAACGTCTTGACGTCGATGACGACGCCGGAGGAGCCGTGCGGCACCTTCAGGGAGGTGTCGCGCACTTCGCGCGCCTTCTCCTTGAAGATCGCGCGGATCAGCTTCTCCTCGGCGGTGAGCTCGGTCTCGCCCTTGGGCGTGACCTTGCCGACCAGCAGATCGCCGGACACGACCTCGGCGCCGATGCGGACGATGCCGCGATCGTCGAGGTTGCGCAGGCACTCTTCGCGTGCGGTTCGGGATGTCGCGGGTGATCTCCTCGTCGCCCAGCTTGGTCGTGCGGGCGTCGACCTCGTACTCCTCGATGTGCAGCGAGGTGAGCTCGTCGTCCTTGACCAGGCGGCGCGACGAGGATGATCGCGTCCTCGAAGTTGTAGCCCTCCCAGGACATGAAGGCGACGCGCAGGTTCTTGCCCAGCGCCATCTCGCCCTTGTCCGAGGAGGAGCCGTCCGCCAGGAGCGCGCCCTCCTTGACCTGCTGACCCGCCTTCACCATCGGCTTGTGGTGGATGAGCGTGCCCTGGTTGGAGCGCATGAACTTCTGCAGCTCGTACTCGTCCCGGTTGCCGTCCTCGGTGGCGACGACGATCCGCGTCGCGTCCACGAAGTCGACCGTGCCGGCGTTGCGCGCGAGGACCAGGTCGCCCGAGTCCAGCGCCGCGCGCAGCTCCATGCCGGTGCCGATGATCGGCGCGTCGGTCTTGAGCAGCGGCACGGCCTGACGCTGCATGTTCGCGCCCATGAGCGCGCGGTTGGCGTCGTCGTGCTCGAGGAACGGGATCATCGCCGTGCCCACGGACCAGATCTGCTCCGGGGAGACGTCGATCAGGTCGACCTCGGTCGGCGCGACGTAGACGTACTGACCCGCCTGCGTCCGGCAGAGGATGCTCTCGTTGGTCAGGTTGCCCTTCTCGTCGAGCGGCTCGTTGGCCTGCGCGATGAGGCGCTCCTGCTCCTCCGTCGCGTCCAGCCGCACGATCTCCTCGGTGATCGCACCGTCGGTGACCACGCGGTAGGGGGTCGTGACGAAGCCGTGCTCGGAGACTTCCGCGTACGACGAGAGCGAGCCGATCAGGCCGATGTTCGGACCCTCGGGGGTCTCGATCGGGCACATGCGGCCGTAGTGGGTCGGGTGGACGTCTCGCACCTCGATCGGCGCGCGCTCACGCGTGAGGCCGCCGGCGCCGAGGGCGCTGAGGCGACGGCGATGCGTCAGGCCCGTGAGCGAGTTCGTCTGGTCCATGAACTGGCTGAGCTGCGAGGAGCCGAAGAACTCCTTCAGCGCGGCCACGACCGGGCGGATGTTGATGATCGTCTGCGGCGTGATCGTGTCCGCGTCCTCGGTGGTGAGGCGCTCACGGACGACGCGCTCCATCCGGTAGAGGCCGATCCGGAAGGCCTCCTGGATGAGCTCGCCGACGGTACGCAGGCGGCGGTTGCCGAAGTGCTCGTACTCGTCCAGGTACTCCTCGACGGCCTCGCGCGGGCGGCTCATGGCCTCCGCGGCGTAGTCCTTGAGGTCCTCGTCGAGCTCCTCGGAGATGCCGAGGACGTTCGGGAGCTTCACGAGCTCCCGCACGAGGGCGAGGATGTCGTCGTGCGTGAGCGTGCGGACGTCGAGGTCGATGTCCAGGCCCAGGCGCGAGTTCAGCTTGTAGCGACCCACGCGCGTGAGGTCGTAGCGCTTCGGGTCGAAGAACAGCTGGTGCAGCAGGTTGCGCGCGTTGTCCACCGACGGCGGCTCGCCCGGACGCTGCTTCTTGAACAGCTCGATCAGCGCGCCCTCCTCAGAGCGCGTGACCTCCGTGTCGGCGTCCACCGTGTTGCGGATGTAGAGCGAGTCGTTGAAGAGCTTGAGGATCTCTTCGTCGGTCGAGTAGCCCATCGCGCGCAGCAGCACCGTGACGGGCAGCTTGCGCTTACGGTCGATGCGGACGTAGACGCGGCCCTTCTTGTCGATCTCCAGCTCGAGCCACGAACCGCGGGCCGGCATGAGATTGGCGACGAAGACCTGCTTCTCCGAGTCCTTCGGCTCCATCAGGTACGCGCCCGGGGAACGGACCAGCTGCGTCACGACGACGCGCTCGGTGCCGTTGATCACGAACGTGCCGCGCTCGGTCATCCACGGGAAGTCGCCCATGAACACCGACTGCTCGCGGATCTCGCCCGTCTCACGGTTGATGAAGCCGACCGTGACGGTCAGCGGCCGCGCGTACGTGAGGTCCTTCTCACGGCACTCGTCGAGCGAAGCGACGGGCTTGTCGAACGTGAACTCCCCGAACTGCACGGCGAGATTGCCGGTGTAGTCCTCGATGGGCGAGATGTCGTCGATCGTCTCGCGCAGACCCCCACCCTCAGGATCAACAAGCCAGGCGAAGGACTTCTTCTGGATGTCGATGAGGTTCGGGACCTCGATCGACCGGTCGAGACGCGCGAACGTACGTCGCGTGCGGGGAGCATCAACGGAAGCCAAGACGGCGACTCCTCGGGAGGGTCGTAGGGCGGCGGGGAGGTTGCGCAAGAGGTGCCAAGGGCATACAGGCGCGACCAACCAAGATAGCACAGGGGGTCATGGACCCCCCGGCGGGGGCGCTCGACGCTCACGGACCCCGTCCGGCCCGGCTCCCGTATGTGGCGGGAAGGGCACTGTGGACGGCTGCGACTATCGGTCGAGTGGCCAAAGGATAGCGGCCAACGCAACCGCTGGCCACCACCGAGCTCGAAGATCCGGATTCCGGTTACCACTTCCGGGGGATGGCGCGGCCGTTTGCGGAGTCCGTATCGTCCTTGGTGTCCGAACCCCCAGCACCCCCGAGGAGCGGCCCGTCACCGCTCCTCCCCCCTCTTGAAACAGAAAAGGGCGGCCAATCGGCCGCCCTTTTCTGTTGGCCGCTCTCTGGTCAGGCGCCGAGGAACAGCAGCCGAGGCGAGTCCGTCGCGTGCAACTCGACCGTGACGCGGCCGCCCGTCGCCGCGCGGACCCGCACGGGTTCGAAGCGGCCGGTCAACGGGTCGTACAGGCTCGCCCGCGTGTGCGCCGCGGGGAGGCCGGCGAGCGTGACGCGGTACGCCTCCGGCTCGAGCTCCCGGCGCACGTCACGCGTCATCACGTACACGGGCACCACCCACTCGGAGTCCGTGAGCTGGAACGGCAGGGCCGCGAACACCTCACGGTTGAGCAGCGGCGGGTGGGCGGCGGTCCCGTCCCCGTCGAACTGCCGGCCTCCGGCAACGTCGGCGATCGACTCGACCGTGAGCGGTCTCGTGCGCGTACGCGGGCGCGCGTGAACCATGGCCTTCGACAGTCGGTCGAGGCTGGACAGCGGTTCGCCCGCAGGCTCCCGGCCGCCGCTGGACAGGAAGTCGGGTGTGGCCAGCCCGAAGTCGTTGCCGAGGGCCGCGTAGAAGTCGATGGCGGTCACGCCGGCGTGGACGTAGGCGACGAGCGAGCGCAGCAGCCCTTTCGCGCGCGCACGCGCCAACTCCGTCCGCGCGCGCCGGCCGTCCTGACCAGGCCGGGTGTGGTCGACTCCGGGGGCGACGAGGTTGAACTCGGTCAGCCACATGGTGGGCGGGGTCCCACCGGCGGGCGCGGTCGTCCGGCCGTGGGCCACCTCGCCGATCCGCGTCTGCTGCGGGGCGAGGTCGCGGACGAGCGTCTCCGTCTGGATCGCGTTGAGCCAGTACTCGGGGAAGTAGGCCGTGTAGCTCGGGACGAACGGCTCCCCGACCTCCGGCGCGCCGGTCGCGTCGAGCAGGCGCTGATCCGCCTCGCGCCCGCTGTCCTGGGGATAGCGCTTCGGGTTGACGTACGGATGCTTGCTCAGCGCGGTCAGCCCCGGCGGGCTCGTCGAGCCCGCGGCGAACGGCGTCTGCCCCGCGAACCCGTCCGTGATGCCGACCGGCCCGATCCGGTTGGCCGGGTCACGCAGCCACCCGACCGTCCTCATTAGGATGGCCCGGTTGGTGTCGCCCTCGGCCTGCGGGGCGGGGTCGTAGTACCGGGCGGCGTCGAGGAAGTCCGACCCGAAGCTCAGCTCGTTCCAGATCTCGACGTCGAAGGCCCAGCTGCCGAGCGTGCGGTTGACGAATCGCGTCACGACCTCGGTGTACGCCAGCCAGCCGGCCAGCGTGGCCTCGAACGCCGGATTGGGCGCACCGCCGGCGAGCTCGGGGGGCTGGAACGGGCCGTGGCGCAGCGTGGTCACGGGGTGCGGACCGGCGGCCAGCTCACGCGGGAGCGGCCGGGCCAGCGTCGCGATCCCCGCCTCGTCGACGGCCGTGATCAGCACGTCCGGGCGGCGGTCGGAGTCGACGGCGTCGAATCCGGTCAGGCCGGGGCGGATCCGCGCGGCCTCGCCATCCGCGAGGCGCACGGTGCGAGCGCCGGCGGGCGCCGCCACGCGCAGGGTGAGCCGGTCCTCCACCCCGGGCCCTGGCTGGCCATGGTTGGCGTTCAGCAGCACGAGCGGCCGCACGCCGGCCGCCTTGAGCGCGAGCAGGATGTCCCGGTGGCGCTCCGCGTCCGCCAGCTGACCGGGATCGTCGTAGCTGAGGGCGTTCCAGGGGATCTCGATCCGCCCCCGGCGGACCCCGTACGCCGCCAGGGCCTTGGCCGCCGCCGGGGCGGCGTCCGGCTCGACATTGAAGTTGATGCCGACGGCGGCGGCGATCCGGGCTGCGGGCGGCGTGTCCGACCAGGCGCGCCAGGGCTGCAACCAGTGCGAGCGGTCCCCGAACGGCAGCTTCGTCAACTGCGCGGGATCGACGGGCGCGGTGCTGGACGGCGTGTACCGCAGGTCGTCGGCGGGCGCCGCGCAGGGCTCCCGCTCCGGCTCCAACCGGCGCTCGGCGGCGGCCCCGGCGCTGCGGACCACGAGCGTCAGCGCGACGCAGCTCGCGGCCGCCTTCCGGCCCGCGTCCGTGAGCCTGAGCGTGGTCTCGCCCACCTCGCGGAGGCCGGACCTGATCCGTCACGGGGATCGGCCACGCGCCGTCCGGCGTGGTCAAGTAGGCCCGGAGCGGAGCGCCCGTGGGAACGCGCACGCGCACCCCGTCGCGACGGAGGTCGGCTTGGGAGGAGGTCAGCACGGCGAGCCCGCCGCCACCCGGACCGCTCACGGTCAGGAACAAGACGAGCGCGCCGACGGCCAACGCCACGGCGACCCCGCAGGCAAGCGCGCTGGCCAGCCGTCCGCGAGAACGCCAGGGCACCGGTTTACGGTACCGCGGACCCGCGCCGCTACTGTTCCGAGCCACGTGCTGACTCGAACCGGCAGCGGGGCCGCTGCGTGCCATGGCCGCGCCTAACTCGAATTCGTCCGGCAACGAAGGGATCGGCGACGTCTTCGGCGTCCTGCGCCGACGCTTCCCGATCATCGTCCTGGTCACGGCGCTGGCGGCGGGCATCGCGGTGTTCCTCTCGTCCCGCCAGCCCGACGAGTACCAGGCCACGGCCACCGTGCTCTTCCGCGACTCGAACATCAGCCAGCTCGTGACGGGCGTCGTCACCGGCACGGGCAGCACACCGGAGCGCAACGCCGCCACGAACCTCGGCCTCATCTCGCTCAACACGGTCGCGGAGCGCACCGCACGGCGGCTCGGACCGGGCTGGACCGACTCGCGGGTCGCCGAGAGCGTCGTCTCGGCCCCGAGCGGAGGCTCCGACCTCGTCACGGTCACGGCGACGGCCGGTTCGCCGCAGGCAGCGGTCACCGTCGCGAACACCTACGCGGCGACGTTCGTGGGCATGCGCCGCACGCTGGTCCGCGACCAGATCGTGTCGGCCCGGCGATCCGTGCTCGAGGAGCTCGACAACGACGGGGTGCCGCTGACGCGCCGGCGCCAGCTCCGGCGGGACGCGGATCGACTGCGGCTGCTCGCGTCGGTCCAGGACGGCGGGGTCTCCGTGGCCCAGCCCGCGATCGAGCCGACTGAACCGTCGGCGCCGCAGCCGTCGCGCGCCGGTGTGTTGGGCGGTCTCATCGGCCTGCTGATCGGCACCGCTCTGGCCTTCGCGTTCGAGTCCTTCGACCGGCGGTTGCGGCGCCCGCGCGACGCCGAGCGCGCCTTCGGGCTGCCCGTGCTGGCGACGATCGGCCGCAGCGGCGCGCAACGCGGCCAGATCAACCCTGCCGCGCTGACCGACTCGGACGCCCACGCCTACCGGCGCCTGCGCGCCAGCCTGCCCTACCTGCGCCCAGGCGCGGAGGTGCGGACCGTGGCCGTCACCACCGCCGAGGCCGGCAGCGGCAAGAGCGCCGTCGCCGCCCACCTGGCGGCTGCGGCAGCGAGCTCGCAGTTGCGCGCCCTGCTGATCGAGGCGGACTACCGGGAGTCCGGGCTGAGCGAGCTGCTCGCCGCGGACGCGGGCGGCAAGCCGCTGACGGCCGTGCTCGACAACACCGACACCAGCCTGGCGAAGGCCGTCACGCGGGTCCCGCTCAACGGTGACCCAGCGGTCGGCTTCGACGCCCTCCTGGCCGGCCCGAACTCGGGTGTCTCCGCCGACCTGCTGGACTCGCCGCGGATGACCGCGCTGCTCGACGAGGCCGGTGAGCAGTACGACCTGGTGATCCTGGACGCGCCGCCGGTGGAGCACGTGGCCGACGCCGCGGCGCTGCTGCGGAACACGGACGGGGTCGTGGTCGTCGCTCGCCTGGGACGCGACTCCAAGGACCGTGCCGAGCAGCTGGCCGCGGTCCTCAAGCACCTCGACGTCCACCCCCTGGGCGTGGTGACGACCTTCAGCCGTCGCCGGGACAGCGCCCGCGACCACGGTGCCCTCCGCTCCGGGTGACCTTCGCGCCGTGACGATCGCCGCGCCGGTCGTCGCCCACGACGAGGGAGGGATGGAGCGCGTGATGGCCCGCGTCGCGTCCGGCTTGCTCGAGCGGGGCTACGCGGTGACGGTGATCGCGTACGTGTGCAAGCTGGACCGGCATCCCGCCCTGCGTGTCGTGCTCGTGCCCGGCCCTCGCCGCCCGGCTGCGCTCTCGTTCCCGTGGTTCGCACTCGCCGCCTCGGTGGCGATCCGGCGCCACGGCCGCGGCCGCCTGGTGACGCAGGGCGCGATCGTGCCGCTGCGCGCCGACGTGGCCTGCGTGCACTTCTGCTCACACGGGTTCTACGCCCAGCGGCGCGAACCGCGCCGGCGGCGGGACACGCTCCCGTACCGCGTCAACGAGTGGCTGGACCGGTCGATGACGCTCGCCGCCGAGCGCTGGGTCTACGGCCGCGACCGGATCGAGGCGGCGGTCGCCGTCTCCCCTGGGCTCGCGGACGAGTTGCGGCGCTTCTTTCCACCGCTCGCGCCGAGCGTGCACGTGATCCCCAACGGGGTCGACCTCGAGGAGTTCCGCCCGGACGCCGCGGCCCGCACGCAGGTGCGCGAGGGCCTCGGCGTCGGGGAGGCGCCGCTCGCGGTCTTCGTCGGCGGGGACTGGGCGCGCAAGGGCCTCGGCCTCGCGCTCGAGGCGATCGCCGCGGCGCCGCCTTGGCAGCTGCTGGTGGTCGGCGAAGGCGATCAGGCCCGCTTCAGCGCCCAAGCCGAGGAGCTCGGCCTCGGGGGTCGCGTGCACTTCGTGGGACGCCGGCGCTCGCCTGCGCCCTACCTCGCCGCGGGCGACGCGTTCGTGCTGCCGTCGGCGTACGAGCCGTTCGGGCTCGTGATGCTGGAAGCCGGCGCCTCCGGACTGCCGCTGGTCGTGAGCCGGACGGACGGCAGCGACGAGCTCGTGCGTGAAGGCGAGAACGGCTTCGTGATCGAGCGTGAGCCCGCGGCCTTCGCGGCGGCACTCATCGCGCTCGCCGAAGACCCGGTCCGCCGGCTCCGGATGGGCGAGCGGGCGCGCGCCCTCGCCGCGCCGTACGCCTGGTCGCGGGTCGTGGACGCCTACGCCGAGGTCCTGGCGTGAGGGTGCCGGGCGCCGCCAGGCCCACGTTCGCCGTCGATCCGCGGCTGTGGGTGGCGCTCGCCGCACTGCCGCCGACGGTGGTCATCGGCTATGTCGTGGCCAACCGCCCGGACCTGCTCCGGCTCGCGTTCGCGGGCGCGTTCGTCGCCGCCATCCTCGCGGTCGCCGTCCGGCGGCCCGCGGCGGCCGTCTTCCTGACGTTGGTCGCGTTGCCGTTCGAGGCGCTGTTCCGGCGCCTGCTGATCGATGACGCGGGCTTCGGCGGCAACGACCCGCTGATCCTCATGGGCCCGCTCATCTCGATCGTGCTGTTCGCGTCGTTGTTCTTCGTGCGGCGGCGCCCGCTCGTCACCGACGCGTTGTCGGGCTTCGTACTCGTCTTCGTCGGTCTCGGGTTCCTCGGCCTCCTGAACCCCGCCGGGCGCGGCATCACCGTGGAAGCCGGTGGCCTGCTGTTCCTGACGATGCCGCTGCTGTGGTTCTTCCTGGGCCGTGAGCTGGGCAGCCGCGAGCTCGTCGCCCGCCTGTTCCGCTACCTGGTCGGCATCGCGGTCGTCGTCGGCGCGTACGGGCTGTGGCAGACCGAGTTCGGGTTCCCGAGCTGGGACGTCTTGTGGTGGAACCTCGCGCAGAGCCCGTCCTACCAGTCGCTCACCGTGGGCAGCTCGCTGCGCCCGTTCTCCACCTTCTCGAGCAACCAGGAGTACGCCCTGTGGCTGGCGTGCGCGATCGCCGTCGCTGTGGCGAGCGCGCTGCACGGCCGGGGAACGCTCATCCTGGCCGTGCCGGTGCTGACGGTGGCGCTGCTGTACGCCTCCGTGCGCAGCACGCTCGTGCTGGGTGTGCTGGCCATCACCATGGCCCTGGGTCTACGCTCGCGCCGGCTGCCGGTCGCGGCCGCGATCGTCGTCATCGGCATGGGCGCCGCGTTCGGCGCCCTGCAGGTCTACGGCGCCGCCGCCACCGAGGCGGCGTCGGGCAACGAGCTGGTGGCTCGGCAGGTGAGCGGCCTCGCGAACCCGCTGGACCCTCGCCAGTCGACGTTCCTGCTGCACTGGGACATGTACGTCGGCGGCATCCAGACCGGCATCCGCACGCCGCTGGGGTACGGCCCGGGCTCGACCAACCTCGCGGTCGCCAAGCTCGGCGGGACCACGAACGTCGGCAGCACCGAGATCGACGTCTCCAACGCCTTCGTCTCGCTCGGACTGCTGGGCGGGGTGACGTTCATCGGCATCCTGTTCCTCGCCTTTCGCGACGTCACCCGCCGGTATCTGTCCGGTGAGGCCCTCGCGCTGCCCGTGCTGGCCCTGCTGGTCGTCTGCCTCGGGCAGTGGCTGAACGGCGGTCTGTACGCCCTCATGCCCTTGTTCTGGTTCGCCCTCGGCTGGGGCAGCGCCCCGCCGAGCTCCGAGGAGACCCCTTGATCAACGCCCTGATCGTCAACCACACGGCGGCGATGAGCGGCGCCGAGGCGACGACGCTCGAGTTGCTGCGCGACCCTGACGACCGCTTCCGGTACTTCTGGGCTTCACCCTCCGGCCCGCTGGCCGATGCGGCGACGGCGCTCGGGACCGAGCACATCCCGCTGCGGGGCACCGCGGGCAGCCTGCGCCTGCACCCGCGGGACACGCCGGTCGCGCTCGCCGAGCTCGCGCAGATGGGCATGGCGCTGCGCCGGGCCACCGCTCGCCACCAGATCCACCTGGTGCACGCCGTCTCGATGCGGGCGGGGATCGTCGCGGCGATCTGCCGCCGGCTCGGCGGACCGCCGTTCTTGGTCTATCAGCACGACGTGGCGCCGCCCGGGCGCGTCGGCGCGAGCATCCGGCGGCTCGTGGACCCAGTGGCGGGGCGGCTGGTCGGCTGCTCGCAACACGTCCTGGACACGCTGCGCCGCGAGGGCTACCGGACGCCCGCCGAGGTGGTGTTCGAGCCGGTCGACCTGGACACCTACAGCGCCGACTCCGGCGACGCCGCCGCGGTGCGTGAGCGGCTCGCTCCCGGCCCCGGCCCGCTGCTCGCCGAGGTGGCGCAGATCACCCCTTGGAAGGGTCAAGACACCGCGATCCGCGCGCTGGCCGACGTGCGCCGCAGCCATCCCGACGCGCGGCTGATGCTCGTCGGCAGCATCAAGTTCGCCGACCGCGCCACGCGGTACGACAATCACGCCTACCAAGCCGAGCTCGAGCGCCTCGTCCGCGAGTTGGGTCTGGAAGACGCGGTCATCTTCGCCGGCCAGCAGCCCGACGTCCCGACGATCATGCGGGCCGTCGACGCGATTCTGCTGCCGTCCTGGGAGGAGCCGTTCGGCCGGGTGGTGGCCGAGGGCATGGCCGCGGGCCGCCCGGTCATCGCCACCACCGTGGGCGGGCCCGCGGAGACGATCGCCGATGGCCGGACCGGCCTGCTGGCGCCGCCGAAGGAGCCCGCCGCGTGGGCTGCGGCGATCACCCGGCTGCTCGACGACCCGGCCTTCGCCCGGCGCCTCGGGGCTGCCGGGCGCCAAGCGGTCGGGCACCTGAGCCTCGAGCGCTTCCATACCGCGATGCGCGCCGCCCATCTCGCGGCGCTGTGAGCCCTGACCGCCCGCGCGCTACTGGCGTTCTTCGGGCGGGTGCAGCGCCGGCGCGATGTCCTCGAGCCGCACCGCCTGCTCGCGCCGCAGGCGGTGATCCACCCGCACGGTCGCGACGCGCACGGGCGAACGGCGGCCCCAGGTGCGCGGGGCCAGCGTCAGGCCCTGGCCGATGCCGACGAGCATGTTGCGCAGGCGGCCGACCTGCAGGCCGAGGCGCACGCCCTTGAGCGCCCGGAAGGCGACGTGCGGGAGCACCCAGCGTCCGGGCACGTTGAGCCAGATGTGCAGGATCTCGTTGCGCCGGCCGTACACGTCCATGGCCCGGAAGTCGCGTTTGGGTGACTCGAGGTGGTGGATGGGCCGCGCGGCCCGGCCGAGGCGGACCCACCAGCCGGCGTTCAGCAGCCGCAGGCAGAAGTCGAGTTCCTCACCCTGGCGGAAGAAGTCCTCGCGGTAGCCGCCGAGCTCGACGAACAGGTCCCGGCGGATCGCGTGTGCCGTACCGACATAGGACGAGGTGACCCAGACGGTGTCCCCGCGGTCGGGGACCTGGGGCGCCTGCCAGCCGTCCGCGTCCTTGTTGACGTCGACGTGCGGGATGGCCACCGCGCCGATGCGCGGGGAGTCGAGGTCCCGCAGCGTCTGCTCGACCGTGTCGTCGGCGGTGAACTCGGCGTCGTCGTCGATCGACACGATCACGGGCGTGTCGACGAGGTGCGCCGCCCGGTTGCGGGCCACGATCAGCCCGACCGACTCCGGCTCGCGGTGCACCCGGACCGCCGGGAACTCCTTGCGCACCATCTCCGCCGTCCCGTCGGTCGAACCGTCGTCCCAGACCAGCACCGCGGGCATGCCGCGCTGGCGCAGAGCCGATTCGAGCGCGGCGCGCAGCTCGTCGCGGCGGTTCTTCGTCGTGATGACGATCGTGGCCTGCGCGCTCATGTGCCGGCCTTCCCGGTGAGCAGGTCCTCGAGCGCGTCGGCCGCGGCCTGCGGGCTGAAGTGCCGGCGGGCGCCTTCCAGTCCGCGGGCCGTCAACGCGGCGCGCTCCTCGGGCGAGTGCTGCAGCCGCGACAACGCCGCCGCCAGCCCGTCGATGTCGCCCTCCGGGACGACGAGCCCGCCGCCCGCGGTGCGGATGACCCAGCCGATCTCCCCGGACTCATAGCCGACGACCGGGCGCCCGCAGAGCATGGCCTCGACGAGCACGCGCCCGAACTGCTCGGCCCACGTCTCAGTCGTGCGAGAGGGCACGGCCAGCACGTCCATCTCGGCGTAGCCCTCTTCGCGTACGCGCTCGTTGGGGATGCGCCGGCGGATCTCGATCGTGGCGTTGGGCAGGTCCGCCGCCTCCAGCTCCGCCCGCGTCGGCCCGTCACCCACCACGAGCAGGCGGACCGGGCCGTCGAGCCGCTTGACGGCCTCCAGCAGGTCGGTGATGCCCTTCTCCGGGACGAGCCGGCCCGCGAAGCCGACGGTGAAGGTCGGGTCCCCCGTGCGCTCGACCGGCTGCCAGTCCGGCACCGTGTGCGGCACGACGTGCATCTTGCCCTTCGCGCCCCAGGCCCGGTTGACGTCCAGCGCGGTGGGGGAGCGGGCGGCGATCCAGTGCGTACGCGGCAGCGACCACCAGCGGATGACCTTCGCCGGCCACGGGAACGGCCGGTCCAGGTTCTCGTCGGCCTGGATCCCGAACGGGATGCCCATGCGGTGCAGGAAGAAGCCCCACTGCAGCGTCGGGATGGCGAACGGCTCCTGCTCGAGGAACGCGATCCCCGGCTTGAGCTCGCGGATCAGCTTCGGGACGTTGGCCAGATAGAAGTGACGCTGTGGCTCCCCGGTGTAGCCGACCCGCACGAAGCGCATGCGACCCTCCAACCCTTCCAGGGCCCGGGTGTCGTAGCCATCCGGGTGGTAGTTGTCCTTCCACCGGCTCGGCACCACGCCGACGACGTCCCACCCGCGGTGGACCAGCTCGAGATAGACCGCCTGGTTGGAAGGAACGACGTTGGGGTGACTGACCACGAGCAGTCGGCGGCCGGTGCCGTTCACGGACATCCAGAGTATCGGCCTGCACTGCTGGATCGCTTGTACCATCGGCCGCCATGACGCCCACGGTCGCCCCCGCCATCGCCGCACCGCCCGAGCCCGGCGCGCTGCCCCGGGTGACGATCGCCATCCTCGCCTACAACCGGCGCGAACCGCTCCAGCACACGTTGCACGCGATGCTCGAGACCCTGAACTATCCGCGCGCCGCGCTGGAGCCGATCGTCGTCGACAACTGCTCGACGGACGGCACCTCCGACATGCTCGCGGCCGAGTTCCCGGACGTGCAGGTCATCCGGACCGAGGCGAACATCGGTGCGAGCGCGTGGAACCGCGCGCTGAGCGCGGGCACGGGCGACTGGTTCCTGATCCTCGACGACGACTGTCACCTCGAGGGCGACGACCTGACCCGCGCCGTGACCGCCGCGGCCGCCAACCAGGCCGACCTGGTCTCCTTCCGCGTGCGCAGCGGCGTCGACCGCAACTACTACTTCGACGAGGAGTACTCGACCGGGCTGCTCAGCTACTGGGGCTGCGCCGCCCTGCTGAGCCGCCGCGCCGTCGAGCAGGTCGGCGGCTACGACCCGAACATCTTCATCTGGGGCAACGAGCTCGAGCTGACCATGCGGCTGCTCGACGCCGGCCTGCGCCACCTGGTGCTGCCGGACGTGGTCGCGGTGCACATGAAGCTGGGCCGGGAGCCGCGCGCCTACAACGAGTGGGGCTACCGGATGCATCACCGTCATATGGCGTACGTCGGCGCCCGGTTCCTGCGCTGGCCGGACCTGCTCCCCGTGCTCGCCTACCGCCTCGCGCAGGTGGGCATCGACGTGTTCGCGCTCGACCGTCGCGTCGTCACCGTGCTGCCCTCGATCGCGCAGGGCGCCGTGGCGGGCCTGCGCGCCCGCCGGCCCGCGCGGCCCGAGCTCTCCTCGCTCTACCGGGAGGCGTTCCCGGACTTCACGTCGCCGTTCTCCACGCTGCGCGGCCCGGTGGAGCGGCTCCGTGCGCGCCGGGCCCCGGAGCGCGCCGAACGCGACCGCCAGGCCAAGCAGGACCGCTTCTTCAGCCGCCGTCGCCGCTACTTCCCGACGGAGGCCAGCGTCCTCGAGGTGTGACGGACGCGGCGGCTGAAGTGCAGCGCCGCCACCAAAGCCGTCAACTCGACCGCGATCAGCGTCCAGGCGGTGCCGAGCGCGCCGTGCTGGGAGATCAGGTACAGGCCGAGCAGGACGTCGACGGCCGCCGCCGCGACGACGACCAGCACGGCCTCGCGGTCGAAGCCACGGGTGATGAGGTCGAGCTGGGAGACGCCGGCCGCGAGCGCGCTCAACGGCAGCGTGAAGGCCAGCACCTGCAGCACGCCGATCGCCGGGTCGAACTCGTGCCCGTAGAGCGCGTGCACGATCGGCGCGGCGAACACGGCCAGCGCCAGCGCACTCGCGCTGGAGAGCGCGAGCAGGGCGGCCAGCGCCATCCGCGTCAGGCGGCGCGCGCGAGCATCCTCGCCGCGCGCCACGAGGTGCCCGACCCGCGGGAAGACGGCCGTGAGGATCGGCGCGAACAACCGGGGCGCGGCCCGCACGAGCTTCTCCGCCGTCGAGTAGTAGGCGGCCTGCACGGTGGAGCTGAGGATGCCGAGGAAGAACGTGTTGGCGGTCGTGTAGAGCGTCACCGCCGTCCCGCCGATGAACAACCGCCAGCTCTCGCTCATCGCCCAGCGCACGTCGGCCACCGAGGTGCTCACCAGCGTCGTCTGGCGGTAGAGCATCCCGAGCGCGATCACGGTCACCAGCGCCGAGCCCGCCGCCCACAGTGCGAGCACGATCCAGCCGTCCTCCGGGCCGCGCACGAGCAGGATCGTCAAGACCGCAGCCGCGACGCGGTTGACGACCTCGAGCCAGGACACGAGCCGCAGGCGCTCGACGCCCACGAAGTACCAACCCGGGTTGAAGCCGTTGACGAGCGCGGTCAGCAGTGCGAGCGCCAGATAGTCCGGATGCTCGCGGAAGATCGGCACCGCGAACAGCGCCACCACGGCCGCGATCACCGCGAGGCCCGAGAGCGAGAGCTTGGCGCCCTGCACGGCGGCCACGACGCGCGCGACCTCGTGCCGGTCGTCGCGGGAACGGGCCACCGCCCGCGTCGCCGAGGCGCCGAACCCGAACTCGACCAGGACCTGCAGCATCCACCCGAACGACTGCGCGAAGACCACGGCGCCGAGCTCCGCCGGGCCGAGCTTGCGCGCGATCCACGGCAGCGTGACCAGCGGCAGCACCGAGACCGTGAACTGCACCACGTAGATGGCGAGCGCGTTCTGGCTGATCGGGTGGCGCAGGACGCGCAGCAGCCGCCGCAGGTGCGCCCGCGGCTCACTCATGGGCCGGGGGCGGCGAGGATGCGGTCGAGCGCGTCCGAGGTCTTGAACGGATGCGCGAAGTACCCGCCGGCACGCTTGAGCGCGAGCACCTCGGGGAGCGTGACCTCCGGCTCGTAGCGGACGGTTCCGTAGAGATCCGCCGGGAGGTCGGCCAGCCGGAACCCGAGATGGTGCAGCAGCGTCGGGACGTAGAGCTCACCGTAGACCACGGGTCGTCGGTCGATTGCGACGTAGGCCTCGAGGGCCGCCCGCGTGAGCCAGAACCCGTTCCCGAGGGTCCCGAACATGCGTGTGGCGTCCTCGCGCACCGAGTGCTCGCGCAGATGGGCGAGCAGCGCCGCGTCGTGGCGATAGCGCGTGTAGTGGTGCCAGTTCGTCGCCGTGCGCTCCACGCACGTCTTGCCCATGAAGTCCGCGCCGGTGCGCTGCGCCCACTCGCGCAGCGGCTCCTCGAAGTCGCCGCGCAGGACGATGTGGTCCCACTCGAGCACGTAGACGGCGCTGACGGTCGGGTCGTCGCGGACGAAGTGGTCGTGGATCAGACCGAGCGTCAGGTGGTAGGACTGGGACGTCCGCGGCGGTCCCCGCAGCGTCTCGTCGTCGACGAACACCCTGTCGGCAAAGGCCACGCCCGCGCAGTCCTCGGCCCTGCCGCCGTGGGCGACGACCCAGCGGGAGTCCGGCGCGACCGCCTGCAGATAGGCGACGTTGGCGTCGACCCGCGCGGCGTCCTGGTGCGTGAGCAGGACGTTGAGCTGCGTCACGCCGACCCCGGCCGGCAGCGCTCGGCCTCGACGTGCCGGAACACGAGCTCGTTCATCGAGCTGAAGTCGACGCGGACCAGCGCGTACTCGGCGCCCAGGAGCTTCACGCCACCCCGCCACGGGATCGGCAGGCCGCGGAAGAGCTCCGCGCCGCAGGCCTCACAACGGATGGGCCGTGCTCTGGCGTACACGAACGCCTTCAGCCGGCCCGTATCCATGGCGGGCCAGTATACGGAGCGTTGTCGCCTATCCTGGGGCGGCGTGGAGTCCACCTGCGCGGTCGTCGTGACCTACAACCGCAGGCCGCTGCTGGAGGAATGCGTGCAGGCGCTCCTGGACCAGACGGCAGCCGTCGACGAGATCATCGTCGTCGACAACGCGAGCACGGACGGGACGGCGGACCTCGTGCGCGAGCGCTTCCCGCAGGTGCGGCTGGAGGCGCTGGAGGAGAACCTGGGCGGGGCCGGCGGCTTCCACCACGGGATCGGGCTCGCGCACGCGCTGGGCCACGACTGGCTGTGGGTCATGGACGACGACACGATCCCCACGCCCACGGCGCTCGAGGCGCTGCTGGACGGCGTCCGGCGCGCGCCGGAGCGGCCCGCGATGCTGGCGAGCCAGGTGCACTGGACGGACGGCTCGCTGCACCCGATGAACTACCCGCACCCGCGCTGGCGCTCGCCCGCCGACCTCGTGCGCACGGCCGAGCACGGCCTCGTCCTGATCCGCTCCAACACGTTCGTCTCGCTGCTGGTCGCCCGCGAGACCGTGGACCGCTGGGGGCTCCCGCAGGCCGCCTACTTCATCTGGGGCGAGGACACCGAGTACACGACCCGCGCGCTGCGGCACGCGCCGGGGTACCTGGTGCCCGAGAGCGTCGTGGTGCACAAGACGGCCAAGCCCTACACCGCCGTGGAGGACACCAGCGGGCGGTACTACTACAGCGTCCGCAACACCTTGCTGTTGCTGCGCGGCAGCGGCTTCGCGCCGCTCGAACGGGTGGCCTTCGCGACCCTGTACCTGCGGTCGATCAAGACCTACCTGACCAACAACCGCTTCCGGCCGGACGCGCTGCGGATCGTCGCCCGCGGACTGGCGCACGGGCTGCGGGGGCCGACGCGGTGATCACCGTCGTCGCGATCGGCACCGATCCGCCCGCCGTGGAGTCCGTGCCGGTGCAGCGGGCGGCGACGCTCACCGAGGCTCTCGCCCGCGCCGACTCAGGCCGGCTGTGGCTGCTCGGGCCCGGCGCCGTGCCCGCGGCGGACGCCCTCGCGCCGCTCATCTCCGCCGCCGACGCGACGGGCGCGCCCCTGGTGTCGAGCCTGCCCGTGGACGCCACGGGTGCCCTCGTCGAGGCCGCGTTGCCGCGCGGGGACGAGGCGGGTACGGAGCGCTTGTTGTCGGCGGTGGGCCGAGGGCTCGTGCCGATCAAGCTCGCCCCGCTCACCTCGTTGCTGGTCGACGTGACCGCCGCCCGGGCGGTCGCCGCACCCGAGCCCGAACGCTTCGGCCCCTTCAGCGACCTCGCCTGGACGGGGCGGCTGCTCGCGGAGGGTCCCGGTTACCTCGTGCTGGCAAGCCGCGTCCAGGTTTCCGCTCCGGCGCGGCCGGCGCTCACCGCCTTGCCGGCCGTGCGCGAGATGCGCCGGGCGCGTCTGTGGACGCGCGGCGAGACCCTGCGCATGGCGGCGCGGGTCAGACCCGCTTTCTGAGCACGCTGACCGCTCGGTCGACCAGGTTGCGACCGACGCCGAGCAGACCCTTGTCGTGGCGGACGTCGTGGATGGAGTACGCGTACAGCCGCGCCAGCGCCTCGCGCTCCGGAAAGGTCAGCGCGCGACCGGTCGCCGGGCCGAGTTGCTCGATCATGGCGTTGATCGGCTCGGTGACGCGGCTCCAGCGATAGTCCTCGCGGACCTGGCGCAGGTTCGCGACCATCCGCGTGCGCGTGGCCTCGTCGTCGAGGATGCCGACGACCGCCGCCGCGAGCCCTTCCGGGTCCTCGTAATCGACCGTCTGGCCGAGGTCGCGCTGCTGGACCAGGTCCGCCATTGCGTCGCCCTTGGTGGTCACGATCGGCAGGCCGGTCCAGAAGTAGTCGAGCACTCGGGTGCGGAACGAGAACCGCGTCTCCAGGTGGTCGAAGTGCGTCGAAAGGCCGATGTCGGCCTCCAGGAAGTGGTTCTGACGCTCCGCGTACGGCACCCAGCCGTAGTTGAAGAACACGGACTCGTCGAGCAGCTCGAGCTCGGAGGCGAGGGCCACCGCCTTGCGCATCATCTCCATCTCGGGCACCAGGGCGTTCGGGTGCTTGAGCCCCATGAACACGAGCTTGACGTCGTCGCGACGCTCGCGCAGAAGCTTGACCGCGCGGATCACGGTCAGCGGATCGAACCAGTTCCAGATGCCGCCGCCCCACAGCAACACGCGATCCGAGTCGGCGAGGCCCAGCCGCTCGCGAAACCCGGATGCGGTCTTGTGGGGGTCAGCGTCCTGGGTGCCGAAGGGCACGACGTCCACGAGCGTGCGCAGCGACACGTCCCGCAGGTACGTGGCGGCCGTGATCCGGCCGAGGCCCAACAGGCTTCCGAGCCACAGGTCGCGCTGCTTCTCGCTCGCGCAGATGATCCCGTCGGCGAACACCAGCCACGCCTTCATCTCGACGTACTGGCGCCGCAGCCGCCAGTCACGCTCGGCCGGAGGAGCGTGGCGGAAAATCTCCAGGCCTTCGAAGTAGCGCGGGTCGTAGGCGTCGATGATCAGCCGGACCCCGTCGCGCTTGGCGACATGGGCCAGCGCGGGCTGCACGTACTGGGTGATCGCCACGTCGAAGCCGGCCAGGAGGGTGGCCACACGGCGCCCCTCGTAGGAGACGATCTCGAACGCGTCGCTGCTGACGTCCGGTTGATTGGGTGTTGCCAGCGTCACGTCGTGCCGGCCGGCGAGCGCGACGGCGAACTCCCAGGACCGGATGCCCGGGCCCGCCATCGACGTGCCGATCACGTCCTCGGAGATGATCAGAACTTTGGCCAAGGTGGCGAGTCTGGCAGGAAACCGGGGCACTACCATCAGCGCCGCCATGGGCGCCGCCGACGCAACCCTCCCCCGGGTGACCGTGGTCATCCTCGCCTACAAGCGCCTCCAGCGCCTGCGCGAGACGCTCACGCACACGCTCGAGGACCTCGACTATCCGCGCGAGCAGCTCGAGCTGATCGTCGTCGACAACGCCTCCGGGAACGGCACGCCCGAGATGCTCGCCACCGAGTTCCCCGACGTCCGCGTGATCGTGCACCCCACGAACCTCGGCACCAGCGGCTGGAACGCCGGCCTGCGCGCCGGGACGGGCAAATGGACGCTGATGCTCGACGACGACGGCCACCTGGAAGGCGACACGCTCAAGACGGCGATCGCTGCCGCCGAGGCGCATCAGGCCGACCTCGTCTCGTTCCGGTCGCGCAGCGGCTACGACCGCGACTTCTACTTCGACACCGACCTGCCCACCGGCGTGCTGAGCTTCTGGGGCACGGCCGCGCTGCTCAGCCGCCGCGCGATCGACACGACCGGCGGGTTCGACCCCAACATCTTCATCTGGGGCAACGAGCTCGAGCTCACGATGCGCATCCTGGACGCGGGCCTGCGCCACCTCCACCTGCCCGACCACGACGCGATCCACATGAAGGCGCTGCCGGTCCACGGCGAGCCGCTGCCGGCCAAGATCTACGCCACCAACCAGCGCAACCTCGCGTATGTGACGGCCAAGTCGCTGCGGTGGCGGCATCTGCTCCCGGCGCTCGGCAGCCGCTTCGCGCGCGTGTTGTTCGACGGCTACGCACTCGGCACGGGAGCCCTCACGGCGCTGCCGGAAGTGGTGCGCGGCACGGTCGCCGGCCTGCGCGTGCGGCAACCGCTGCGGCCGGAGCTCTCTGCGCTCTACCGCCGCAACTTTCCTGACTTCCGGTCACCGCTGGTCGTCGTCCGCGGGCCCGGTCTCGCGGGTGCGGGCGTTGCGGGATCCCGAGCGTGCCGAGCGCGACCGGGCCGCGCTCGTCGAGCGCATCTACGCGCGCCGCCGGCCGTACTACCCCAGCGAGCCGACGGTCTTCTCGATCTAGGTGCGGATCCCGCTGTTCCTGTCCGTCGCCGGGCGCTGGCTGCGCACGGAGCCCCGCCGGCGCACGGGCGCGCGACTGGCCTTCGTCACGGTCGCGCTGTGGGCCCGCGGCCGCGGCCTGCCGCTGGGGCGGCGGCCGTTCGTCGTGGCACCGACCGCCCCGAACGGCGCGTCCGTACGACTGCTGCTGTGGGACTACATCGACGCGCTCGTCGCCCGCGAGGTGTTCCTCGACGGCGACTACGTGATCCCAGAAGCGCTGCGGCCGGCGACGATCGTGGATCTGGGGGCCAACTCCGGCATCGCGGCGCGCTTCCTCAGCGCCATGTTCCCAACCGCGCGGATCGTCGCCGCCGAACCGGATCCCCGCAACCTGGCCCGGCTGCACAGGAACGTCGCCGGCCTCGGCCAGGTCCGGGTGGTGGAGGCGGCCGTGGCCCCCGAGCCGGGCACCGCGAACTTCGTCGTGGCCAGCGAGGGCTGGGCGTCCGCGCTGAGCGACGGCGGTCCCGCCGAGGGGACGATCGAGGTGGCGTGCGTGACGCTCGACTCGCTCCTGGACTCCGGCAAGGCGGACCTGCTGAAGGTGGACATCGAAGGTGGCGAGTGGCCGCTGCTCGAGGCCGGCGCGCTCCAGGCCGCCAGCGACTGCATCGTCGGCGAGGCGCACTACGACGGCCACGACGAGCAGGAGCTACGGCAGTGGCTGCGTGACTTCGAGGTCACCGTCCACAAGGAGCATCACGGCGTGGCGTCGTTCACCGCGACTCGTCGGCGAGGATGACCCGGGGGGAATCGGTCAGCGCCAGCTCGACGACGAGCCGACGGTCGTCGCGCGAGACCACCGTCACCGGCACGGGCCGGCCCGTCAGTGGGTCGGTGGCGCTCAGATGCGCGTCGCGGTCGAGGCCGCCGAGGGTGAGCCGGTAGGTCGCCTCGGGCAGGTCCCAGCGGGTGACGTCCGAACGCGGGGCGTGCGGCTTGTGGAGCGTCGCCATGTCACGCGTCATCACGTACGCGGGGATCGCGAAGCGCGTGTCCGAGAGCTGGAACGGCAGCACGGCGGTGACGTCGCGGTTGTGGAGCGGCGGGTGGTCGGCGGTGCCGTCGCCGGGGAACTGCACCTGGTGGTGGCGGTCGGCGATCGCGTCGAGCGTCAGCGCCCGCGGGACGCTGACCGGCTGCGAGTCCGCGAACGGCGCGGTCAGGCGGGCCATCGCCTTCACGCTCTCGCCCGCGTCGCCGGACTGAGCGAAGAACGCCTCGTCGACGACGCCGTACGCGCTCCCGCGCGCGGCGTAGAAGTGCAGCGCCGTCACGCCCTTGTTGACGAAGGCCACGAGGCTGCGCAGCAGGCCCTTGGACATGATGTGGCGTTTGGCGGCGGACGTCAGCTCCTCCTGGGGTAGCCGCTCGTCCGCCAAGTCGAGGTTGAGTTCCGTGAGCCACATCGTGGGGGCGGCACCGCCGGGCGGATGGGTGTGGCGACCGTGCGGCGTGCCGTAGATGTCGGTGGTGACGGGCGACAGGTCGCGGATCAGCGTCTCGGTCTGGAACCCGTTGAGGTAGTACTCGGGGAGGAACGCGCGCGGCAGCGGCGCGTGCTCCGTCGGCGCCCCGCCCGGTCCGACCCCGCGCGTGTTGCGCTGCACCTGCTGCGGATACTCGCGCAACGGCGGGTACGGGTGCTTGTCGATGGCGGTCACGCCGGCCGGCACGGTCGCGCCCGAGGGCCACGGGGACTCGCTGGCGAAGCCGTCGCCCACGCCGACGCGCGAGACGCCGTTGTGCGGGTCGCGCAGATACCACACGGTGCGCTCGAGCAGCGTCCGGTGGACGTCGCCCCGGCCCTGCAGCGCGGGCGGCACCGGGTCGTAGTAGGAGGCGATGTCGAGGAAGTCCGAGCCGAAGCTCAGCTCGTTCCAGATCTCCACGTCGAAGGCGTCGCCGCCCAGGACGGCCTTCGCCCGGCTGGTGACCGCGTACACGTACTGCAGCCAGCCGTTGAACGTCGCCTCGAACGCCGGGTGCGCCGAGCCGTCGTCGCGCAGGGGCGCTGTGAAGGGCGCGAAGCGGAGCGTGAAGCCCTCGTGCTCGCCTTCGGCGAGGGCTCGCGCAAGCGGCTTGGACAACGTGGCCGTGCCATCGGGGGCGATCGCGGTGATCAAGACGTCGGCGGCTTTGCCGTCTGGCGCGTTGAAGCCGGTGTGCCCCGGGACGACAGCCCCCACGTCGGCCGAGGCGAGCTGGACGGTGCGCTCGCCGGCGGGCGCCGACCGGGTCAGCGTGAGCGGCACGCGGCGGATCGGGTTGGGCTCGTTGTGGTTGGCGTTCAGGAGCAACAGCGGGCGGATGCCGTTGTCCTTCAGTGCCCGCAGCATCGTGTCGAACTTCCACGTGTCGCGGAGCACGGCTGGATCGTCGTAGGCGGTGGCGTTCCACCCGAACTCGAGGCGCGCGCGCCGGAAGCCGGAGTCGGCGAGCAGGCGCGCCGTGCGCGCGGCGTCGGTGGCGCTGACGTTGAAGTTGATGCCCACGGCGTCGCGCAGGGTGGTGCCCGGGACGGTGTCCAGGTAGGAACGCCATGGCTGCAGCCAGAACGAGCGTTCGCCGAACGGCATCAGCGCCGCGTGCCAGCGCCCGATCGGCGAGTCGAGCGACGCCCACCGTCCCTCGGGGGCAGCGGTCGGCGGCCGCGTCGGGCCGGTGGTCGGCGGCCGCGGATGCTCCGCCGTGGGCTCGGTCGCCGCCGGGACCGGCGCGGCGGGTGCGGTCTCGTACGCCGGTCGCTGCGGCGCCGGGTACTCGAGTGGCGCCTTGGGCACCAGGGCCTCGACGGCGAACGCGGCGGCGCGGGCGGCGCGGCCGTCCGTGCCCCGCACGGTCCGGCGGGCGGCGAGATAGCGCACGCTCGTGACTTCGGCCGCATGGGCGAGCGTGAGCCGCAACGTGTCGGCTCGCGGACCTCGACGCACCGCGCGGACGGCCACACGCGGGCGGCCGGCGCGGACGTCGAACGCCACGCGCGCACGGGCCTCACCGTGCACGCGCACGGCCGCCGACCAGCGCACGGTCACGGACTTGCCCGCCGCCTGGACGCCGGTCAGTTGCGGGGCCGGCGCGGAACGCGCGGCCGCGGGCAGCGCGAACAGTGCCAGCAGGCAGAGCGTCGCGGTCGTGAAGCGCGGGAGGGCCATGCGTTGGTTCTCACTAAGTGCGCCCTGGACGGTACCGAGAAACGCGAATAGGCGTCCAGATGCCGATTGGTGATCGATCTCTAGATCAGGCTTCAGTCCCCGTCGAGCGGGATCTGCCAGTCCTCGAGCCCGATGTACTGCGAGTACTGCGGGTGCTCGAAGCAGTGCAGCACGAACGTCGTGTCGTTCCAGACGGCCGGAACCCGCCGCTTCCAGCGCAGCCCCTGGATCTGCCCGAGCTTGCGCTCGGCGTGCGCCGCGTTGAACTCGTTGATCGCGAGCTGCTCGCCCGCGAACTCGCAGTGGAGCTCGTCGTCGGCCCCGATCAGGTCGTCGAAGTAGCAGAACACGCGCGGGAGCAGCCGGTCGTCCGGTGCGTCGAAGAGCTCGAGCGCCCGTGCCGTGGACGAGTAGTAGTCCAGGTCGAAGCTCACGAACCCCACGGGTGCGCCCGCGACCGCCTCGATCAGCTGCGGGACGGTGTCGCCGACGTCCCCGAGCAGCAGCTGCGCGCCCTGCAGGCGCGCCCGGAGCGCGTCGTGGTCCATCTTGAACTGCCCCGCGCGCCAGATGTAGGGCAGGTCCTTGTTCGTCGACGCCGGAGGCAGGCCACCGCCCGAGTCCATGCCGAACACCCGCACCTTCACCTGCGTGAGGGCCGTCACGTCGCGCGCGTGCTGCTCGAGTTGGACGAGTCCACGCCCGCCGGCCACGCCGAACTCGACCGCGGAGATCTCCGGGATCCCGAGGCGCTGGGCGAGCACCGCAGCCTTGTGCAGGCTGTACGCGTACTGGGGGTACGGATGGGCGTCCCAGGTGAGCCGGCGCTCGAACGGCGCGTCCGGGCGGACCAGCTTCTGCAGGGCACGGCCCGGCTCGACGAAATATCCGAGGGCACTTGAGTATCGGGCCATGCGCGCGAACCTACTGGATCGGCGCGGGAGGGCGGAGACCGTTCCCCGCCCTTCCCCCCGGTCGGGCTAACCCTCGTCCACGAAGATGACGCGAGGCGAGTCGGTCAAGCACCTGTTGCTCAGTGGCGCAGGTCCTCGACCGCCGCGCGCAGGTTCCGCTGGAAGGACTCCACCGAGAAGCGCTCGGCGTTGCGCCGGATCACCTTGGGGTCGAACGCTTCGGCGTCGAGCCGCATCGTCTTGGCCAGCGCACCGACGTCGTTGGGCGGGACGAGCCAGCCGGTCTCACCCGGCAGCACGGTCTCCCGGGCGCCTCCCGCGTCCGCGGCGATCACCGGACGGCCCGCCGCCTGAGCCTCGACGGCCGCGATGCCGAACTCCTCCACGCTCGGCACGACGATCGCGCCGCTGGTCGCGTACAGGCGTTCGAGCTCGTCATCGGCCACGCGGCCGACGAACTCCGCCGACCGCCGGAAGCGATGGCGCAGCCGCGGCAGCTCCGGCCCTTCGCCGACGACCCGGATGCGCCGGCCGGCGAGCTCTGCGGCCTCGAGGGCGACCTCGACCCGCTTGTGACGGGTGATCTCCCCGACGAACAGCAGATCCTCGCCCCCCAGAGACGGGTTGAAGCGAAGCACGTCGACCGGTGGATGGACGATCGGGGCGTCCCGCCCCCAGAAGCGCTTGATCCGCGCGCGCGTGATCTGCGAGTTCGCGATCAACCCCGTCAGGCGGGACATGGCCTGACGGTCGAAGCGTCGGTGACGGCGCAGGGCGAGCGACAGCAGCGGGCGCAGCGGGGGCGGCAGCTCGCCGAGGGCGACGGGGACGTCGTGCCACGCGTAACGGAACGGCGAATGGCAGTAACAGACGTGCTGAGCGCCCGGCGCGGCATGCAGGCCGTGCGCGAACGCGCTGCTGGAGGACACGAGCAACTCGTGCGGATCCAGCTGCATCCGGTTGATGACCGACGGATACAGCGGCAGGAAGCGGCGGAACCCGTCCTGCTTGATGTTCATGCGCTGCATGAACGACGTCGAGACCCGGCGGCCGGCGAAGCGCCCGCCCGTGCCGTGCTCGTCGTAGAGCAGCGTGTAGATGGGGGCCTGCGGCCACAGGTCGGCCATCGCGCCGAACGTCCGCTCGGCGCCGCGCATCACCAACAGGTAGTCGTGCGCGAGGGCGACCGAGCCGTCCACGGACACCTCAGGCCGCCATGGCGAGGTCAAGACGCTCGGCCAGCTTGGCGTAGGTGCTGAGCGCCTGCCCGGTCACCTGGTCCATGTTCAGGTACTGGTAGCGGGCCAGCCGCCCGACGAACGTGACGCCGTCCTCGGCGGCGGCCAAGGCCTCGTAGCGCTTGTACAAGGCTCTGGTCTCGTCGCTCGGGATGGGGTAGTACGGGTCGCCTTCGTCGCGCGGGAACTCCGCGATCAGCGTCGAGTGCTCCAGCTGCTGGCCCGTGACGTGCCGCAGTTCCGTCGTCCGCGTGTAGGGCACGTCGACGCTCGGCTCGTTGATCGGTGCCGACCGGCTGGACGAGCCCGCCGCCCGGCGTCGGCTCCGTGCGCAGGCTGAACTCGAGCGAGCGGTACGGCAGCTCGCCGTAGCAGCGGTCGAAGTACAGGTCGACGGGCCCGGTGAAGACGACGTGCCGGAGCTTGAGCTGCTCGCGCACGTCGAAGAAGTCGGTCGACACCCGCACGTCGATCAGCGGGTGGTCGAGCATACGGGCGAACATGGCCGTGAACCCCTCGGCCGGCATCTTCTGGAACGTGTCCGTGAAGTAGCGGTCGTCGCTGTTGGTGCGCGTCGGGATGCGCGATGCCACGGACGCGTGCAGCTCGGACGGGTCGCGCTTCCACTGCTTGCGCGTGTACCCGCGGAAGAACTTCTCGTACAGGTCGCGCCCGACCTTGGACACGACGGCGTCCTCGCTCGTGCGCACGTAGTCGATCGGCTCTGCCCGCTCGGCGTAGAACGCGGCGACCTCCTCCTCGGTCTGGAGGTTCAGGCCGTAGAGCTCGTTGACGGTGGTGCGGTTGATCGGGATCGGGACGAGCTGACCGTCGACCCAGGCCCGCACCCGATGCTCGTACGGACGCCAGTCGGTGAAGCGCGACAGGTAATCCACGACCTTCTCGGCGTTCGTGTGGAAGATGTGCGGCCCGTACTTGTGGACCAGCACGCCGTGTTCGTCGACGTAGTCGTAGGCGTTGCCCGCGATGTGGTCGCGCTTGTCGATGATGATCACGCGCTGTCCGCTGCTCGCGGCGAGCCGCTCCGCGAGGATGCTGCCGGCGAACCCGGCACCGACCACGACAACATCGGCATCAAGGCGTTCTAGGCGTTGCATGGTTGACCTCACATCCCTCGCGCGCGAAGGAGATACGGGATAGTTCTCAGCAGGATCTTCACGTCGTTCCACAGCGACCAGTTAGCGACGTACAGGTAGTCGATCTTCACCATCTCATCGAGCGGGATCCGCGCTGATCCGAGGATCTGCCAGTGCCCCGTCATGCCGGGCGTCAGGTGCAGCCGACGGCGGTGCCAGCCCTCGACCTTGCGGTCCTCGTCGACGACGAGCGGCCGCGGCCCGACGAGGCTCATCTCGCCGCGCAGCACGTTGACCAGCTGCGGCAGCTCGTCGAGCGACGTCCGGCGCAGGAACCGCCCGACGCGCGTGATGCGCGGGTCGTCGGCGATCTTGAACAGGCCGTCGGCCTCGTTGCGGTCGCGCAGGTCGTGCCTTGAGCGCGTCCGCGCCGTCGATCATCGTGCGGAACTTGAGCATCTGGAAGCGGCGCCCGTCCTTGCCGACCCGCATCTGCCGGAACAGCACCGGGCCGCGCGACTCGAGCCTGGATCGCGACGGCGATCGACGGCGAGCAGCGGGCGCAACGCGGTCAGCATCGCCGCGGCGACCGCGAAGTCGAACCCGCGCTTGAGCAGCCAGCGACGAGCGCGTCAGGCCGAAGCGCGGAACCCCGAGCACGGTCATCCCGCCGATGTCGTCGAACTCGACGGACGACCCGACGACCTCGAAGACGCCGGGAACGAGTGAGACCTTGGCGCCGAGCGCCTTCGAGAGCTGCACCGCGTCGAGCACGGCGTCGCCGTCCAGTGCCCGGGGCGCGAGGATCACGCGGTGCACGTCCTGTTCGCGGATGGCGCGCCCGATCTTCGACAGCACCGACTCGAGCGATTGCTCGTCGCCGAGCTCGACACGCTGGACGATCGCGACGCCGCCGGCGCCGCCTTCCTGCAGCCGGCGGGTGATGCGCAGCGACACCGGAGGTTCGGCGACCAGCAGGCAGCGTTCCGTCGGTGCGGTGCGGATGGCCAGGTTGCGCGCCACTGCGCGAGCGGCGGCACTGACGAAGATCAACAGCGCCCACAGACCCACGGCCTGTCCCCGGCCGAGCGGCCCTTCGATCAACGCCGGGGCCAGCAACCACACGAGCAGGGTGGTCGCGGTCGCCACCTGGGCAAGCGCCGGGATGTCCTCGAGCGTCGTCTTGTGCAGCAGCAGCTCGTCACGGTCGTAGAGCCCGATCGACTTGGCCACGAGCACCGTCAGCGGGAGGCACAGCACCGTCGCGGGACGCAGCGCGTCGTCGCCGAACACGGTCACGCCGGCCACGAGCGCCAGAGCGGCCGCGATGACGTCGGCCAGCACGAGCAGGCGACGGAAGCGGCGGTCACGGGCGCGGGCGGCCGCGCTCCCGGGGACTTCGTGCAGCGTGTGCACGCCTGAGCGCAGAAAGCGACGCGCGATTCGGCGATCGAATCCGAGGTCGTCGTCGGCGGGGTGATCTCTGGCTTCTCTGAGTGAAGACACTGATTCTGTTCCGCGGTAGGCAGGAGCCCGCCTCGCGGGGATCGCGAAACTCGGTTGGAGTCGCCGTCCGATCTCCTTTTGCGCGCCGCCTACCAGCTCGGCGCACCCCTCCGGGCGAACGGCTCATCCGCAGCTCTTACTGCCCAACGGATGTTCAGAGCAACCTTCCCTACTGCTGATGCGGACGCTACCTACCGACGGTCCAACAATGGGTGGTAGATCTGTAAAACAGCGCCATACGGGTGGTATCGGCACTATTCCTGACGCGCTCGCGGTACGGAGGATTACGTCGGCGAGGACGTGGGAAGGGGCGGCGCTTAACGACGAAGGGCGCCCCGGAGGGCGCCCTTCAAAAGCCGAAAAAGGCGTGTACTGC
>CAVRTQ010000011.1:0-61540 GCA_963724195.1 uncultured Solirubrobacteraceae bacterium
CCAGCGCGCCGGCGGAGTGGGTGCCGAAGACGAGGCTAACCGCGGGAAGTGCTTCTCTCCGCGGCTACGAACGCAAAGCCAATCAGCTTAGCCTGAGTGTTCGGCGACAGTCCGCAACCGCTCTAGCGCGCGGCGGATGAGCCGGGAGACGTGCATCTGCGAGACACCGACCCGCTCGGCGATCTCCGCCTGCGTCATGTCCTCGACGAACCGCAGGTGCAGCACGATCCGGTCACGGGCCGGCAGCGCCTGCAGCGTCGGGGCGATCGTCGCCCCGTACTCCACGAGCTCGAAGCGGTCGTCCTCGACGCCGATCGACTCGGCGTAGGTCTCGCCGTCGCCCTCGTCGCCGAAGCGGTAGGACTCGAGCGACACGGCGTCGTAGGCCGAAGCGGCCTCCATCGCCTCGAGCACCTGCTCGGTGGTGAGCTTCAACGCCTCGCCGACCTCGGCCGCCGAAGGCGAGCGGCCGAGCTTGCGCGAGAGGTCCTTCATCGCGTTGTCGACCTGCATCACGCGCTCCTGCATCCCGCGCGGGACGTGCACCGCCCAGCCGTTGTCGCGGAAGTAGCGCTTGAGCTCGCCGAGCATCGTCGGCACCGCGTACGAGGAGAACGCCGTTTCGCGCGAGGGATCGAAGCGATCGATCGCCTTGATGAGGCCGAGCGTCGCGACCTGCACGAGGTCGTCGAGCGGCTCGTCGGAACGCCGGTAGCGACGCGCCATGCGGCGAGCGAGAGGAAGCAGGCGCTGGACCAGCTGCTCACGCGCCGCTTGATCACCGTGGCGGTGGTAGCGGATCAGCAGACGCCGATCCTCCTCAGAGCGGCTCGGACCGTCCTCAGAGCGGACGGAGGTCATCGCGACAGGCTTCTCCTCTCGTACCGCGGACGTCCTCCGGGGCACGGTTCCCGGGGGTGCGGGCGGCGAGGTAGCTTCGAGGGTATCCATAGCAGCAGCGTCCGTTTCGGGTTTGAGCCGGACGCCTCCGGGGCCGGCCTCGCTCGAGGCCTATCTCCGCGTCAGCAATTGTTCAAACCCTTACGACGACGTCATCCAGATGTTTCCGGAGCTCGTCGACCGATACGAACACCCGCGCGGCGCCCGCGTCGAGCAGCTCCTGCTCGCTGAAGCCGCCCGTCAGCACGCCGATCGAGCGCACCTTGGCCGCCTTCGCCGCCTGGCAATCCCACGTCGAATCGCCGATCAACACCGCGTCCGCGGGCTTGGCCTGCGCCTTCTGCAGCGCCGCCAGGACGAGGTCGGGCTCGGGTTTGGTCTGCTCCACGTCACCCGAATCCGTCCAGCCGTCGACGAGCGAGCGGGCGTCGAGCAGCGTGAGGTAGTGCTCGAGCTCTTCGGGCTTGGCCGAGGAGGCCAGGACCACCGCGTAACCGCTGCCCTTGAGGTCCTCGATCAACGCGCGTGCGCCCGTGAGGGGCTCGACCTCGGCGATCAGCTGCGTATAGAGGATCGCCTCCGCCGCGCGGACCTCGTCGCCGTGCTCGCTGTCGAAACCCTCCCCGGCGAGAGCGGCGACCAGCTGATCGCCGCCCATGCCGATGTGCCGGTGGATGCGCCACAGCGGGAGGACGAACCCGTGCGCGTGGAACGCGCGGTACCAGGCGACGGCGTGGTGGTAGTTCGTGTCGACGAGCGTGCCGTCGATGTCCAGGATGGCTGTGGCCACTCAGGGCAACCTACGCGCTGCGCGCCTGCTCGGCGTGCTTGCCCTCGGCGAACTCCTCGACGATCTTGGCGCAGAAGGCCGGCAGGTCGTCCGGGTTGCGCGAGCTCGTGAGGCCGGCGTCGACGTGGACCTCCTCGTCGACCCAGGTGCCGCCCGCGTTCTCGATGTCGGTCTTCAAGGACGGCCACGACGTGATCGTGCGGCCCTTGAGCACGTCGGCCTCGACCAGCGTCCACGGCCCGTGGCAGATGACGCCGACCGGCTTCTCCTGCTCGAAGAACGCGCGCACGAAGCTGACCGCGTCCTCGTCCGTGCGCAGGAAGTCGGGGTTGGCGACGCCGCCGGGCAGCACGAGCCCGTCGTAGTCGGCGGCCGTGGCCTCCGAGACGGTCTTGTCGACCTTGAAGGTGTCGCCCTTGTCGAGGTGGTTGAAGGCCTGGACCTCGCCGCCGGAGGTGGAGACGAGCTCCGGCTTGCCACCGGCCTGCTCGACCGCCTTCCACGGCTCGGTCAGCTCCACCTGCTCCACGCCCTCGGTGGCGAGGAACGCGATCGTCTTGCCTGTCAGTTCAGTAGCCATGGCTCCGTGCCTACCCACGGCTGAACCCGTTTCACCGTCGTCGAGCGACGGGTAGCCGCACAGGTATGGGATACGTCATCGCCGGAGTGCTGGTGCTCCTCATCATCACCGGCTTCATCACGTTCCTCGTCATGAACTCGATGAAGAAGAACGATCTCTCGGACGCCGGGGATCCTGGAGCGGACCAGAACCCGCTCGGCATCATCGGCTCCGACGAGGAGAGCCCGCTCGGCGACACGACCGAGCACGCCGGGGAGCAGAACGAGCACGGCGAGACCACCGGCAAGCAGGACGCCGACCGCTTCGGCGGCACCGGCGCGCCGCAGGAACGGTTCAATCGCGGCGACTCGCGCGACGACCCCGAAGTTGCCCGACCAGTGGTGGGAGGCGAAGCGGAGGGCGAACGGTCCGCGCAGTGACATTTGCGTCAGGTTGCGGGGAAATTGCGCGCGTACTGGTTTGCCAACCGTAGTCTCGGGAACAAACGGAATGTCGCGTCGTACGGATGCCCTCCACTCTCCGGCAGGCGCGCCACAACCCTCCTCCTCTGTGAACGAGGCGTCCTCCGGGGCGCCTCGTTTGCGTTAAACCGCCAGCGCCTGGGGTAGCCGCTGCACATGGCCACACCAGACCCTCGCCCACCCGGACCAGGCCCCGATCCGCAACCGCCGAGTCCCACGCCGGACCCACTGCCGCTGCCGCCGGACCCGAACCCCCGGCCGATCTAGGTGGAGCCCGTCGAACGAACCCCGACGGAGCCGTCGGACTACGCGGCGCTCAGCGCGATCTATGGCGCGCTCCTCGCCGGCACCGCCGTGAGCGCTCGCGGGCGTGCGCCGATCCCCAACAGCGAGCTTCCCGCGCTGGCCGCAGCGAGCTTCGCGCTGTCCAAGCTCGTCGTGCACGAGAAGGTGGAGAGCTGGGTGCGGCGCCCGTTCGTCGACGAGGAACGTCGCAAGCCCAAGGGCCGCCGCCTGCGTTACGCCGTCGGCGAGCTCCTCACGTGCACGCGCTGCATGGGCGCGTGGAGCGCACTCGGGCTGGTGGCCCTCCGACTGCACTCACCGGCCGCCGGACGCACCGTGGCCACGGTGCTGGCGGCGAGCGCAGGGAATGATCTCTTGCAGTCGAGTTTCAAAGCCATCTGCGCCCACGCCAACGCCACCGAGCGCGCTCCTACGCCGCCCCGCGCCGTGCCTGAAGTCCGTGCGGCGTGAATGCCCTGGACGTGTCATCCTTCGAACCGCAAGATTCCAGTCCCTGCGACGGTTAGCCTGCACACTGCCGGGGGTACCAGAACGCGTGACATTTCATGGGCGCCAGCAACGTACAGACGCAACTTCGCTCCGTCGCGCCGGTGACGGAACGCTCGACCACCGACGTGAAGCTGACGCTTCCGGCCCGGCCGGAGAACGTGTCGGTCATCCGGCACGTGCTCGGCGCGTTCGCGGAAGCCTTGCGGCTGCCCGATGACCTTGTGGAGGATCTAAGACTTGCCGTCACCGAGGCGTGCACGAACGTCGTGCGCCATGCCTATCCGGCCGATGTACCCGGCCCGGTCGAAATCTCGATCGTGCCGACGGACGGCTTCGTGACCGTCGTCGTGGCAGATCACGGCCGCGGCATCGGGGCGAGCTCCGACACGACCGGGCCCGGCCTCGGCCTGCCGCTCATCGCGGCGATCGCCGACGAGGTCGAGCTCCAGCCCGTTCCGGGCGGCGGCAGCCGCGTGGCCATGACGTTCGCCCGGCATCGCCCGGGAGACGCTGCGTGAGCGAGCCTGCAGGCGCCGACGCGCCGACGACCGTCTCCATCGCCGCCGGTCCGCTCGTCGGTCCGATCCTGCGCCGCGTCGTCGGCATGCTCGCCGCGCGCGCCGACCTGCCACTGGACCGCCTGGACGACGCGGTCCTCGTCGCCGACCTGATCGCCAGCAAGGCGCCCGCGCACGTCCTGCACGGGACCGTCGATGTGGCCTTCAACCTGGTCCGCGCACGCTCTCGCTGCGCGTCGGTCCGCTCCGCCCAGGCGGCGGGGACGGGCTCGTGGTGGACGCCACGGTGCCCGGCGTGGGCAACGTCATCGAGCAACTCGCCGACGAGTTGCGCGTGGCTCCGGAGGGCGAGCGGGAGTTCCTGCACGTCCGTCTGGAGTACGCCGGCTCACCGAACTAGCCGTTCGGTCTGGATTGAACTACGGCCTCGCGGGGGTATCACTCTCCGCGATGGCCGTAGCTTTTGCAATCGAAGACCACTCCGTTGACGCCGACACGCACGTCGTCGCCGTCACCGGTGAGATCGATCTCTTCACCGCCCCTGAGTTCAAGCAACGTGTGTCCGCCCCCATCGACGAGGGCCGCACGCACGTCATCGTCGATCTGACGGAGACCACCTTCATCGACTCGTCGTCCCTCGGCGTGCTGATCGGCGCCCACCGGCGCCTGCGCCGGCTCGAGGGCCGGCTCGTGATCGTGTGCTCGAACGACGCGATCATCAAGACGTTCCGGATCACCGGTCTGGACGGCGTCTTCACGATCGTCGGGCGGATGGACGAGGCGCGCAACGGCGACACGGTCGGGGCGTAGCCGCCCAGCCCCTTGGGTACCCGTTGGAGAACTCCAACCACAGGGGGTATGACCGAAATGAAGACCGCTTACATCGCCATCGGGGCTGCTGCGGCCGGCGCCATCGCCGCCGGCTACTTCAATCGCAACAAGGCCAAGGGCCTTGTGGGCCCGGCGAAGGGCGTGGCGCACAGCGTCATCCCGCGCCGCCACGAGGACATGGACGATCAGACGCTCGCGGACCGCGTCCGCACCGAGATCTTCCGCGCCGACGACGCGCCCAAGGGCGACGTCTCGGTGGACGTCCAGGCCGGCGTCGCCTACCTGCGCGGCACCGCCGACGAGGCGTGGATCGAGCGCTTCGGCAACGAGGCGCGCAAGGTCCAGGGCATCAACGGCGTCAAGAACCTGCTGCACACGCCCGGCTCGCCGGCTCCGACCGCTGAGCCGCGCGGCGTCGCGTCGGAGAACTTCAACTCCTAGCGGAGTGCGTTTCCGGAAGCCGGGTCGAAGAGTTTGATCTCGCTGGGATCGAGCGCCAGCTCGATCTCAGCCCCGGCTTCCGCCCGGCTCGCCGCATCCAGGCGAGCCACGACGCTCGACCCGGCGCCCGGCACCTCTTCCACCCCCGTGTCGGCCGCCAGCTCGTCGAGCTGGTCCGAGTGCACCTCGCCACCTTCGAAGTAGGCGTAGTACTCCGAGCCCATCGACTCGACGACGTCGAGCTTGGCCCTGAAGCGCATCCCGTCGGCGTTGATCGCCGCGTCCTCGAAGTGCTCCGGGCCGGATGCCGGCGATCACCTCACGCTGGTCGGTCCTCACACCGGCCGGGATCGGCGCGTCACCGAACGGGAGCCGCAGCTTGCCCTCCTCCAGGCGCGCGGGCACGAAGTTCATCGCCGGTGAGCCGATGAACCCGGCGACGAACAGGTTGTCCGGGTTCGCGTAGAGATGCTTGGGCGTGTCCACCTGCTGGATCACGCCGCCGCGCATCACCGCGACCCGGTCGCCGAGCGTCATCGCCTCGGTCTGATCGTGCGTGACGTACAGCATCGTCGTGCCCAGCTGGTGCTGGATCCGCGCCACCTGCGTGCGCATCTGCACGCGCAACTTCGCGTCCAGGTTCGACAGCGGCTCGTCCATCAGGAACGCCGCCGGGTCGCGCACGATCGCCCGCCCCATCGCCACCCGCTGCCGCTGCCCGCCGGACAGGTTCGCCGGCTTGCGGTCCAGATGGTCCTGCAACTCCAGGATCTCCGCCGCGTGCTCGACCTTGCTCGCGATCTCGCTCTTGGACACCTTCGCGAGCTTGAGCGCGAAGCCCATGTTCTCGCGCACCGTCATGTGCGGATACAGCGCGTAGTTCTGAAACACCATCGCGATGTCCCGATCCCGCGGCGCGAGCTCGTTCACCCGCGTCCCGGCGATCATCAGGTCGCCGTCGGTGATCTCCTCCAACCCCGCGACCATCCGCAACGCCGTGGACTTTCCACACCCGGACGGGCCGACGAGGATCATGAACTCGCCGTCCTTGATCTCGAGGTTCATGTCCTTGACGGCCTCGAACCCGTCGTCGTAGCGCTTCCAGATGTTCTGGAAGGTGATTTCCGCCATGCTCAGTCCCGGGCGCCGGGATGGCCGTTCCCGGGCCACGGCGCGAGCACGAGCAGCAACCGCGCGTCGCTCTGGGCCGTGACGGTGTGGCGTTCGTTCGGATCGAACACCACGGCCAGCCCGGGGCCGCCGCTGGTGCCGCCGAGCTCGACCTCGCCTTCGATGACGACCACGTAGGCGCGTTCGTGCACCTGATGCTCCTGCAGGCTCTCCCCCGCGGGCAGGTTGATCAGGATCGACCGGGCCTCGCCACGCGCGGAGTGCAGGATCTTCGGCTGGTGAGGCTGGACGTCGACCGTCCGCAGGTCCCAATGCTCCATGCAGCGGAGCGTACGCCTCAGAGCTTCGGCAGCGTCGCGCAGGCGGTTGATCGCCTGGCGGATGATGCGGCTCACGTGCATCTGGGACACGCCGACGCGCGTGCCGATCTCGGCCTGCGTGAGGTCTTCGCTGAAGCGCAGCCGCAGGATCTCGCGCTCGCGATCGTTGAGCACGCGCATCAGGCGCTCGATCGTCGCGGAGTCCTCGGCGTTGGCGAACCCCGTGTCCTCGATGCCGAAGGAGGCGCCGATGCCGTCGCCGTCCTCGTCGTCCTCGCGCGGGCGGTCCAGGCTCACCGCCCGGTAGGCCGAAGCGGCCTCGCGGGCCTCGAGCACCTGCTCGACGGTGCTGCCGGTGCGCTGCGCGATCTCGGCGAGGGTCGCGGCCCGGCCGAGCTCACGCGCGAGCTCCTCACCCACGGGCTCGAGCTTGACGGCCAACTCCTGCAGGTCGCGCGGGACCCGGACCGACCAGCCCTTGTCGCGGAAATGGCGCTTGAGCTCGCCGAGGATGGTGGGGACGGCGAAGCTCGAGAACGCGGTCTCGCGGGACGGGTCGAAGCGGTCGATCGCCTTCAGCAGACCGAGGCTGGCCACCTGCACGAGGTCGTCGAGCGGCTCCCCGCCGCGCTGGTAGCGGCGGGCGAGCTGGCGGGCGAGCGGCAGGAAGCGGTCCACGAGCTGCGCGCGGGCCTGCTGGTCGCCGTGGTGCGCGCGTTCGAGCAGGGCTCGATCGGCGCGTGTGCGCGCCGCCCGCGAGTCGCTGTCAGCGGGGTATGCTCGCGGCGCCTGCGCGCCGGACGTGGCTCGTTCGTCGAGTTGTCCCAAGAAACCGGTTAGATCGGGAAGTCGCGCCGGGTCTCTGGGGCGCAGATTTCCAACCGGCGGGGGTCACGGCCGGAGCAACCGAAAGTGTAGAAGACGTGGCAGGAATATGACCAGTACGAGCGAACGCAATCTCCGGATCCTCTTGGCCAACGAGCGCAAGGAGGATCTGCAGGCGTTGGGCGACGTGCTCGACGATCTCGGGCACGAGGTGACGCCGTTTGCGGTGTCCGTCGCGGAAGCCACGGAGCTGATCGCGCGCGAGGAACCCGACCTCGCGTTCGTGGTGCTCGACGGCGACGACGAGCACGGGTTGGCGTTGATCGCGGAGACCGTGACGTTCGCGTCCGGCCCGGTCCTGGTCACCGTGCGCGAGGCGGAATCCCCGGACACGATCGCCCGGGCGGCCGACATGGGGATCATGGGCTACGTCGACTCGTGGGCGCCGGACGACCTGCAGGGCGCGATCGACGTCGCGGTGCGGCGCCACCGCGAGGAGCAGCGGCTGACCGAGAAGGTCGCGCAGCTCGAGTCCGCCCTGGACCGGCGCGTCGTCATCGAGCGCGCGAAGGGCATCCTGATGGAGCGTCACCGCCTCGATGACCGCGGGTCGTTCGAGCTGTTGCGCGAGCACGCGCGGTCGAGCAGCCGGCGCGTCGTGGACGTCGCGCAGACCGTGCTCGACGGGCACGCGCTGCTGCCGCCGAAGGGTCGCTGACCGTCGCCCTAAGTAATGAGCGAGACCAGGGCGTCAACCAGCGACGACGACCCGGCCACGTGCCAGCGGACGTCCTTGTGGACGATGCGGGTCGTCCCGCCGGCCTCTTCGACGAGCAGCCGGCCGGGCAGCCAGTCCCACGGGTCGGTCTCCGGCTGGATCCAGGCGTCGAGGCGGCCGGCGGCGACCCAGGCCAGCTCGAGCGTGCCCGGGCCGGCATGGCGGATGATCCCGGTCTGGTCGAGCACGGCGTGGGCGGTGTCCCGCACGCCGGGCAGGACCAGCCGGTCCTGGCGCAGGAAGATCGCCACGTTCGCGCGCTCGAGTGGCTTCGCGGCGTCGGTGAACGTGAGCGGCTCGCCGTTCAGCGTGGCGCCCTGCCCGCGCGCGGCGGCGTAGAGCTCGCCCGCGGGGTTGTGGGCGGCGCACGCGAGCGGCCCGTCCGCGTCGGTGAGCACGACGGCGCTGCACCAGGCCCCGGGCATGCCGGCGGCGAAGCCGACCGTGCCGTCGATGCCGTCGACGTACCAGCGGCGCCGGCCGGCGCCGGCGTCGTCGGTGCCCTCCTCCCCGATGATCGCGTCGCCGGGGCACGCGGCGCGGATGACGCTGACGGCGGCGTGCTCGGCCTTGGCGTCCGCGTCGGTGACCAGGTCGGCCGCGACGCCCTTCGCCCGCGCCCTCAAGGGTGCGTTCCGGGCTTCGGTCGCCGCCTGGGATGCCGCCTGCACCGCGGCAACGGCAATTGACAGATCGGACTGGTTTGTGGTTGCGCTGGGAACGATGGGAGTACCGACAATTCTTTCTGGAAGGGGAATTACATGATTGGGATTCTGATCGCTGTGCTGTTGGCGGCTCTTGTCTACGCCCTCTGTGTCGCGCTGGGCCTGCCGGCCATCGTGGCCATCATCGCGGCCATCCTCGTGTTGCTCGCCGGTATCCCAACCGGTGGCTACGGCCTCGGCGGCCGCTTCGGTAACGGAAGGCACAGGGCCTGAGCCCATCTCGGACATCGGAAGGCGGCCGTCACGGACGGCCGCCGGGCCGGTCCGGCTCTCGAGGTCGGTGATTTCAAGCGCGCCCTGGGCCGCTTCCGCAAGGACGAGATCACCGACAACGCGGCAGCGCTCACGTACTACTCGCTGCTGTCGCTCTTTCCGGCGCTGCTCTTCTGCGCGGCGCTCCTCGGCGTCTTCGGCCAGCAAGGCCTGATCAACGACGCCGCCAACTACTTGCAGGACGCGGGCGCCCCCGCCGACACCGTCGACGCCGTCACCGGCGCGCTGGAATCCGCCCAGGCGCAGCGCGGTACCGCGATCGTGGCGATGATCATCGGTCTCGCGACCGCGTTGAACGGCGCCTCGGGCGCGTTCGGCGCCGCGGGCCGCGCACTCAACAAGATCTTCCGGGTCGAAGAGGGCCGCAGCTTCGTCAAGCACAAGGCCCTGGACCTGCTGTGGACCCTGGGCGTGATGGGGCTCGTGCTGATCACGTTCGTGCTGATCTTCCTCGGCGGCTCGCTCGCCACGGACCTGTTCAACACGATCGGGCTCGGCGAGAGCGCCGCGCTCGCCTGGAAGATCCTGCGCTGGCCCGCCGCCCTGGCCGTCGCGATGCTGATCTACGCGATCGTCTACTACGCGTCGCCGAACGTGGAGGTCCGCAAGTTCCGCTGGATCACTCCCGGGGCGGTGACCGGCGTGTTCCTGTGGATCATGGCCTCCGCCCTGTTCTTCCTGTACGTCTCGAACTTCTCGTCCTACTCCGCGACGTACGGCGCCTTCGCGGGTGCCGTGATCCTGCTCGTGTGGCTGTGGGTCACGAACCTCGCGCTGCTGTTCGGCGCCGAGCTCAACGCGGTGGTGGGCCTGCGACGGGCGGACTACCTGCCGGAGGCGTACGACGGGCCCGTGCTCCCAGCCAAAGAGCCGGCGGAGGCCTGAGCGTCTCGTCCTGCGAGTAGCTGCAGAGCGCGCTTCTTCCGGGGCACGTTCCGCACAGCTCGCGGTGCGGCGTGTCGGTGACCGGATAGTCGTGCGTGAGGATGCCGTGGGCCAACGTCTGGATGCGCGCGACGATGTCCGGCGCGTCCTGGGCGGTGAACGTCCACAGGAGCGGCTCGTCGGGGCGTTCGAGCAGGCAGTAGGCGACCTCGACGCGAGGCGCGCCGGCCCGGAGGGCGGCGAGCGCGTAGACCAGCTTCTGCGTCTCGTAGTGGCGCTGCACGTACGCCTCGGGCGTGTCCTCCTCGGACACGTGGTCGGTCTTGTAGTCGATGACCAGGTGCGTGCCGTCCGGCTCGGTGGCGAGCACGTCGACGAAGCCGCGCACGAGCGGGCCGGAGCCGTCCGGGTCCAGCGCGAACTGGAACCCGGCCTCGCGCGTGACGCGGGTGGCCTGGGTGAGCCGCCGGCACAGCGGCGAGCGAGCGAACGCCTCGACGTAGTCCTGGATCTCCGTGACGTCCTCGTCGCTGAGCTCGACGTCGCGGGAGAGCGCCCTGACCGCGTCGGCGCCGGGCGCGCGCGGGGCGTCGAAGTCCAGGTCCTCGAGCGCGGCGTGGACGATGCTGCCGCGGGTCATCGGGTCGATCCCGATCCACGGCTCCTCGCTGCTCTCCGAGCGGCGGTGGCTCGACGTTGGGCAGGTTGAGCACGCGCTTGAGGTAGAAGCGGTAGCCGCACTTGGCGTAGTCGGAGAGCTGGCTGTACGAGAGCCGCTGCGGGGCCGGCCGGCCGCGGTGGAAGTTCGGCGTGACCTTGGCCGGGACGCTGGGCAGCGCGGTGGGCTGCGTGTGCTGCTGCGTGCGCGCGCGGGTCTGCAGCGCCTCCTCCGGGAGCGTCTCGGGCGTGATCACCTTCGTGACCAGGCGGGCGAGCCGGCCCTCCCAGTGGCGCTCGAGGATGTCCGGGAGCTGCAGCGTGGGCGTGAGCGCGCGCACGATCCAATCGATCGGCGGGCCGCCGTTGCGCGGAGCGGGCCACTTGGTCGTGTCCGTGCCGCCGGACAGGATCAGCAGCTCGCGGGCGCGGGTCATGGCGACGTAGAAGAGGCGACGCTCCTCCTCGGCGTCGGCTTCGGCGTCCTGTGCGGCGAGGCGTTCCCAGGCCGCGGTCGGGATCGTGTCGCCGCCGCCGAGCGGGCGCGAGCCTGAGGCCGGTGGTGTGGTCGTCGCCGACGAGCAGCGGCGCGCGCCGGCCGCCGGACTGCCGGCCGAGGTCGACGACCGCGACGACCGGGAACTCGAGGCCCTTCGCGCGGTGGATCGTCATCAGGCGGATGGCGTCCAGGCCTTCGGATTCGAGCGCGGCCTCGCCCTCGCGCGCCGCGGCGAGGTCGCGGGCCTGCGCGTCGGCGAGGAACCCGCGGAGGTCACGGCCCTCGGCGCGTTCGTACTCGCCCGCGAGGCGCATGAGCTTGCGCAGGTTCGCGAGCCGGCGGTCCCCGCCGGGGCGAGCGAGCGTGGCCAGGTCGTAGCCCGTGGCGACGATCGCGCGCTCCAGCAGCACCTCGAGCGGCGCGCGCTCGGCGTGCTCGCGCTCGGCGGCGAGCAACCTGCCGATGGGCACGTCACGGGCCTGGAGCGCGGCCCACAGGCTGCCGTGTTTGCGCCCCTCGGCCGCGAGCAGGACGAGCTCGTCGGTATCCGCGCCGTGGAACGGCGAGGACAAGCACGGTGAGCAGCGCTTCCTCGTCGTGCGGGTTCGCGAGCACGCGCAGCCACGCGAGGCCGTCGCGGACCTGCTCCTGCGACCAGTAGCCGCGGCCGCCGACGACGTAGGTCGGCAGGCCCTGCTCCTCCAGCGCCTCTTCGAGCAGCCGCAGGGACGACGTGGCGCGGACGAGCACGACGATGTCGCCGGCGCGGCGGCCGCTCTCGGTCTCCCGGCGGAGCCGGTGCGCGAGGTTGCGGGCCTCGGCGCGGCGCCAGGGCTGGTCGCCGCCGCCTTGCAGGCCCAGGCGCGGCTCGAACTCGTCCCAGCCGGTCGTGTCCGTGATGTGCAGCTCGACGGGCGGCTCCGCGGGCGGGTCCAGGCTGAACAGCCGCAGCGCGCCGTCGTCGTCGATCGGGACCGGCTCCTTGCGCCCGGCCCGCAGCGGCGCGAACCGCTCCCCGAACACGGGCGAGAACGCCGTGTTGAGCACGTCCAGCAGCTCCTCGCGGGAGCGGAAGTTCACGTTCAGGCGCCGCACGACGCCCTGCGCGCGCTTGCGGAAGATGCCCACGTCCGCGTGCCGGAAGCGGTAGATCGACTGGAACTCGTCGCCGACCGCGAACAGGTTGTCGCGCTCGAGGTGCTCGAGGATCTCGAGCTGGACCGCGTTCGTGTCCTGGAACTCGTCGATCATGAGCAGCTGGAACCGCTCCGCCCAGCGCTCGCGGGTCGGCGCGTCCTCCAGCAGGTCCCGCGCCCGCAGCTCCAGGTCCTCGAAGTCCACCGCGGCGCGCTCGAGCTTGGCCTGCTCGAAGATCGCGCCGTAGCGGTTCAGGAGGCCGTCGATGAGGTCCAGCGCGCTGTGCGCGTGGTACTCGGCGCAGGCGGTGCGGTACGCCGCCCAGGTGGCGCGGTAGGCCTCGCACGCGTCGGACGTGAGCGCCTTCGCGCCGCCCTTGAGGTCGGCGGCGTTGAGCTCGCCCGGCCACGGCACCCGCGCCTCGCCGCCGGCCGTCGCGGCCTCACCGCCGCGCGCCTCGCCGCCGCCCGTCGCGGCCGCGACGAGCCGCGCGCACTCCTCCAGCGCGGTTCTTCCCGCCGCGACGCGCACCCCGTCCCCGGCGCGGGCGAGGTCGCGCAGCGCCGCCTCTCCCGCCGCGGCCAGCGCCGACGGGTCGGGCGCGGCGGTGCGCGGCGGCACCTGCACGCGGGGACGGGCGTGGCCGCGGGCGCGGAGCGTCGAGTAGGTGCCCTGGATGAGGTCGCGTAGGCCGGGGCCGTAGGAGGCGGCGAGGTCGATCGCGGCGGATGCGTGGGCGCGGCCCCAGGCCTCGAGCGCGTCGTCGTAGGCGGCGTTCGCGAGGCGCTCGGCGGCGGTTTCCTCGAGCACCTCGAAGCGCGGGTCCAGGCCGGCGGCGAGGGGCTGCGAGCGCAGCAGGCGGGCGCAGAAGCCGTGGATGGTGCCGATCCAGGCGGCGTCGACGGCGCGGGCGCTCTCGTCGTCGCCGAACTCGGTCAGGCGGCGGCGCAGGCGCTCGGCGAGCTCGCCCGCGGCCTTCTCGGTGAAGGTCAGGGCGAGAATCGCGTTGACCGGGACGCCGTCCTTGCGGATGGCCTCGGCGATCCGCTCGACCATCACGGCGGTCTTGCCCGAGCCGGCGTTCGCGGCCAGCAGGCTGGAGCCGGTGCGCGCCTCGATCGCGGCGAGCTGCTCGTGGGTGAAGTTCGGCCTCACAGCGCCCTACAGATGCCGGGGTGGGCGCAGCCGCCCTGGTAGCCACAGCGGTCGGGACAGGGCTTGATCCGCGCCGCGCGCAGGTCGGCGGCGGCGCGCGCGGCGATCTCGCGGGCTTCCTCCAGGCGCTCGTTGAGCTTGGCGCCGTCGCTGACGTCGCCGTTGACGTAGCGGCCCGGGACGTCGTCGCGGACGATGCCACGCGGGCGCTGGTCGGCGGTGCCGATCGGCTGGTAGAGCGCGCCGACGACCTCGACGTGCAGCTGCTCGCGCACCGCGAGCGCGTACAGCGCGGCCTGGATCTTGCCGTCCTCGGCCCAGCGCGCGCCCGGGTGGACGGTGCGGCCCTTGTAGTCGCGGATGATCGCGCTGCCGCCGCGCGTGTCGACGCGGTCCACGCGGCCGGACACCGCGACGCCGTCGAGCATGAACGCGTCGAAGCTCCACTCGAGTTGGACGGGCTCGTACCCCGCGCCCGTCGCGCACTCGTGGCGGATGTAGCGCTCGAGGTCCACCTCCAGCGCGCGGGCCGCGGCGCGGGCGGGCATCGCGCGGGCCGCGGCGATCAGCTCGCCGATCGCGGCGTGGAGCTCCGCGAGGGCGCTCTCCTGCGTCTCGGGGGCGAGCCGCGCGGAGCCGGTGGCGGCCTGCAGGCGGCGGAGCGTGCGCTCGAGCACGGCGTGGCCGAGCGAGCCGCGGCGCATCGCCTCCGGGTCGGGGTCCACGGGCGCGGGCTTGAGCAGGTGCTCGACGAGCCACTTGACCGGGCAGCCGGCGAACGTCTCCAGCCCGCGCGCGGACTCGCGGTCGCGCGCCGCCAGCAGGGCGTGGACCTGCGGGGAAGCGGGCGCGGCCAGGGGCGCCGGGGCTTCCCCACCGCCGATCGCGGCCTGCGCGCGGCGCAGCTCGTGCGGGGTCGGCGCCTCGGCGGGCGGCCACGTCACCTCGGCGAGCAGGCGGCGGCCGCGGCCCTCCCACAGCTCGTCCGTGAACAGCGCGCGCACGTCGTCCAGGAACGGCGACGGCTGCTGCGGGCCGCCCTCCTCGTCCGACGTGCGGAAGCTCAGGAACAGCGCCTCCTCGGGCCGCGAGACGCACGCGTAGAACAGCGACCGCTCGCGCGCGAGCGTGTCCTCGTGGCGCGGGAGCACGAGCCCGGACGCCATCGCGAGCTGCGCGCGGTCGCTGTCGTCCAGGAACGGCTCCGGCTGCGGGCGCTGCGGCAGCTCACCCTCCTGCAAGCCGCACACGAGCACCGCGCGGAACCGGCGCGCGCGGATGTTCAGCGGGTCCGCGAGCAGGACGCCGGGCGCGCCTTCCAGCGCGCCGCTGTCGCGCACCTCGATCGCGCCGAGCGCGGCGACGACGTCCTCCACCAGCGCGGGGTCGATCGCGGCGAGGCGCGTGAGCTCCCGCGCCGCGTGCCGCAGCTCGCGGGCTGCGCGGGCGTCATGCTCGGCATCGGTGCTCAGCACGTCCGCCTGGCGGACGTGCGGCGCGGTCCAGATCGCGTCGGCCTCGGCGACGAGGAGCTGCAGCTGGGCCTCGATCGTCTCCGCGTCGGCGAGCGCGTCCAGCTCGCTGAGCTCCCGCCCGCCGAGGCGCTCCCAGTGGAACCGCGCCTCACGAGCCGTGCGCGCCTCGGCCCGGCGCACCGCGACCTCGAGCCGGTCCGCAAGGTCCGGGGAAGACGGGACTCCCGGTAGGCGGCGCGCGGCGATCTCGGGCGCGGCGGCCTCGTCGGGCGGGACGAGCTTGGCGGGCCGCACGAACTCGCCGGACCACGGCAGGTCGCCCGGTGGAACCGTCCCGGGCGTGCCGACCGCCGCCGCGGACTCGGGCGGGACCGCTCCGGCGGGCGCGGCGACGTCGTCCGGCGTGCCGAACGCCTCGGCCGGCGCCGCCGCGGACTCGGGCGCCAACGACTCGTCGAAGGGCGGGCGCTCGTAGTCGTCGCCGGCGAACGGGTCGCCCGCCGCCAGGTCGCCCGGCGCGGCAAGGTCGGCGGTCGGCGCGAGGTCGGCGCGCGCGTCGCCCGGCGCGGCGTGGCCGGAGCGGGACTCGCCGGCGGCCGGCGGGTCAGCCGGCGCGAAGAGGGCGCTCTGGGGCTCGTCCGGCGCCTCGGTGTCGGCGACCGGCGTGGGGGCGGCGAGTGGGCCGCCGGGCGGGTCGCCGGTCGGCGACGTGTCCGGGGCGGGGCGGGCCCCGCGCGGCTGGTCGTCCTCCGCGGGAACGGTGGGCGCGGCGGCGAGTTTGCCCGGCGTGCGCAGCCAGGTGACGACGTCCTGGGCCGTGCCGCCCGGGCGGGCGGCGCGGGCGAAGGCGAGCAGGCCCGCGCCGAGGCGGGTCTCGCCGAACGGGGTGCGGCGCTCGTGGGCGACCGGGATGCCGTAGGTGTCGAAGACCTGGGCGAAGAGCTCGCTCGCGGGGCGGCCGCGCACCAACACGGCGATGTCCTCGGGGGCCATGCCGTCGCGCAGCAGCTCCAGCACGGAGGCGCCGACGAGCTCGGCCTCGGCGCGTTCGCCGCCCGCTTCGAGCAGGCGCACGGCGCCGTTGGGCGGGACGCGGCGGCCCGCCGGCTCGAACAGCCCGCGCTCCAGGTGGTGCAGGGCGCTGCGGGCGCTCTGGGCGTAGTGCTCGCTCCGCGGTTCGAGCGTGAGGTGCTCGCGGGCCAAAGGCTTGAGCAGCTCGACGGTGGTGGCGCTGCCGGCGAGCGCAGCGCGGCCGGGCTCGTACGTCACCGCGACCGTCAGCTCGGTGTCGGTGTGGCGGACGAGCGACTCCACGAAGTCCAGCTGGGTGGGCAGCAGCTCGTCGAAGCCGTACAGGAAGAGCGGGCGGCCGTCCCACGCCTCCCGCGCGGCGTTCAAGGCCAAGTGGGTAAGGCCGTCGGCGTCGACGGCCTCCAGCGCCTCCAGGCGGGCGTGGTAGGCCGAGTACAGCGCGGCGAGCTCGCCGGCGTGGGCCGGCGCGTCCTCTCGCCACGCGCGGACGGCCGTGGCGAAGCGCCCCGGCGACGCCAGCGACCGCTGCAGCTCCGCGAACAGGTCCCCGAGCGCGTCGGCGAAGCCGGGCCCGCGGGCCGAGGCCTTCAGCGCGCGCAACTCGACGTCGGCGACCGCGGCGCGGACGACCTGCGCGCGGGCGAGCCGCCCCAGCGGCCGGGTGCGAATCCCCGCGGCCCGGGCGAGGTCGCGCATCAGGAACGGGAACGTCGTCACCTCGGCCCCGAACACGAGCCCCGCGCCCGCGAGCTCGCGGGCGTAGTGCGTGGCGTCGGCCGACGTCGGCACGACCAGCACAGGGTCGTGCGGGAGCGCCGCACGGAGGCGCTCGAGGACGGCGCCCGCCTTGGCGGCGTTGGCCGGGCCGGTGATCAGCGTGAGGGGCATGACGGGACCCCATAGGGTCGCGCGCTGACCGGACGTTCTGACTGCGGCCGCGGCGTCTTCCCTGCTAAATGCGCCATCAAACGGCAAGTGGACGGATGTACGACAGTCAGGGACGTTAAGAGTTGCGACATTGCCACCAGCCAGTCCGCTTCAACCCTTGTTCCGGGAGCAGCAATGCCGACCCTGCACCTCCCCGCCGCCCACACCGACACGGACGTCGCCCTCGCCACCGAGGTGGCGCACGTGGTCGGCAGCTGCGCGCTCTACGTGACGTGGACTCACGGCGAGGGGCCGGGGCTCCCGCCGGAGGTCGAGACGTTCACCGACGAGGGGGAGCGCCAGGGCGCGATCACCCCGTTCGGCGAGCTCGTCGTCGCGATGGCCCAGGGCCTCTCGGCGCTGTGGAACGCGATCGTGCGCCCGCAGGCCGCGCGCGAAGAGCTCCCGCCGCCGCGCGAAGAGCGCCGCCGCACCCGGCCGACGGCCGAAGAGCCCTACGCGTAGCGCGGTCGCGCGCTCGCGTTGAGCAGGCCGGCCGGGCAGCTCCGCGGGCGTTCGCGCTATGGCCCCGTTCGTGGATGCGGTGCACAATCCGGTCCTCTGAGGACCTGTTTGTTCCTCGCCCCTGGGCGAGCGAGCGGCAACGCGCCACTCGGGCACGCGAGCGTTCGCTAACCCGGCGAATTCACGGGTTCGCGAACACTCGCGTGGCGTGGACCGTCCCTCGGCGTGGAAAGACGTGAACGCCAAGGCGTTCACGCAGTGCGGGGCACCCGCCTCACCCGCACAACAGCACACCCGCCCCGCGGGTCAAGCGGCTCGCCGCGAAGCGCGAGTTGCTTGACGCGGCGGCAGCGGGTGTGCTCGCCGTTCCCGCGCGGCGGCGCGCATCTAGGCGGCTTCGACCGACGAATCGGCCGGAGCCGCAGCGGCGTCCGCCGTCGCGGCGCCCGGCTCGTCCGCCTCAGGCGGCTTGGCGCCCTCGCGGGCCCACGGCTCGTCGAACTCCACGCGCCACTTGCCGTCCTCGGTCTGCATCAGCGCGAGCTTGGCGCGGAAGGAGCGACCACTGCGTCCCTTGAAGCCGGTGACCGGCTTCTCCGTGCGCCCCTTGGAGATGAGCTCGCGCGCCAGGGCGGGCGGGAACGTCTTGCCGGCCTTGAGCTTCCAGATGACGAAGCCGCAGCCCGCGTCCTCGCGCGACCAGCAGGAGAAGCCCTTGCGGTTCTCGACGATGTCGTGCCCGCAGACGGGGCACGGGCCGAGGTTCGCCCGCGGGATCTTGACTTCCTTGAGCTTCTCGTCGAGCGTGTGGACGGTCGCGTTGGCGAACTCGGCGATGTCGGCCATGAACTTGGACCGCGCCTCGGCGCCTTCCTCGATCTTGGACAGCCGGTGCTCCCAGTCGCCGGTGAGCGACGGCGAGGTCAACGCGTGGTCGTCGAGCAGGCGGATGACGCCCAGGCCCTTCTCGGTGCACACGAGCGACCGCCCGTCGCGCTCGACGTAGCCGACGTCGATCAGCCGCTCGATGATCGCGGCGCGCGTGGCGGGCGTGCCGATGCCCGAGTCCTTCATGGCCTCGCGCATCTCGTCGTCGTCCACCAGCTTGCCGGCGGTCTCCATCGCGCCGAGCAGGGAGGCGTCCGAGTAGCGCCGCGGCGGCTGGGTGATCTTCTCGTCGGCGCCGACCTCGCGCACGTCGGACTGCTCGCCCTGCACCAGCTTCGGGAGCTGCTGGTCGGGCGCCTCGTCGTCGTCGCCGCCGCGCTCCTCCAGGCCCTCGCCGTAGACGCCGCGCCAGCCCGGCTCGAGCAGCACGCGACCGCGCGTGCGGAAGACGTGCTCGGCGACCACCGTCTCCAGCCGCGTGTTCTCGAACACCGCGTCGGGGTGGAACACCGCGAGGAAGCGCCGGGCGACCATGTCGTAGATCCGGCGGTCGTCGTCGCTGAGCTTGTCCAGCTTGTGCTCGGAGTTGGTGGGGATGATCGCGTGGTGGTCGGTGACCTTCGCGTCGTTGATGACGCGACCCAGCGGCAGCACGTCCATCCCGGTGACGTAGGCCGAGGCCCGCGCGTACTCGCGCTGGGTCCCCAGAATGCCCGCGATCGGCTTGATCTCGGGGATCATGTCCGTCGGCAGGAAGCGGGAGTTCGTACGCGGGTAGGTGAGGACCTTGTGCTCCTCGTAGCAGCGCTGCGCCGCGGACAACGTCCGGCGCGCGCTGAACCCGAAGCGCGTGTTGGCCTCCCGCTGCAGCGACGTGAGGTCGTACAGCAGCGGCGCCTTCTCGGACCGCTTGGTCTTCTCGAGCTTGGTGATCGTCCCGCGCCCGCCCTGCACGGCGGCCACGATCTTCTCGGCCTCCTCGGCCGTCTTCAGCCGCGGCTGCGCACCGGCGTGGAAGCGCCCCGTGTACCGCCGGGGATCGTCGACCGTCTCGAACGTCGCGTCGACGAGCCAGTACGGCTCGGGCACGAAGGCGCGGATCTCCTCCTCGCGCCGGGCGATGATCGCCAGCGTCGGCGTCTGCACGCGCCCCAGGGACACGGCGCCGTCGAAGGACGAGCGCAGCCGGATCGTCGCCGCCCGCGTCGCGTTCATGCCCACGATCCAGTCCGCCTCGGACCGCGACCGCGCCGCCTGCTCGAGCAGGTCGAACTCGGACGCCGGCTTGAGCGAGCCGAACGCGTCCTTGATCGCCTTCGACGTCATCGAGGACAGCCACAGGCGCTGGACCGGCTTCTTCGCGCCGGCCTTCTCGAACGTCCAGGCGAAGATCAGCTCGCCCTCGCGCCCGGCATCACACGCGTTGATGACGTCGGAGACGTCCTCGCGCTTGAGCATCCGCGTGATGACCGTCATCTGCTTGCGGGAGCGCTCGTCGCGCACCACGAGCTTGAAGCGGTCCGGCACGATCGGCAGATCGGCCATGCGCCACTTCTTGTACTTGGCGTCGTACTCGTCGGGCTCGGCGAGCTGCACCAGGTGCCCGACCGCCCACGTGACGACGTGGGTGTCGGACTCGAGGTAGCCCTCGTGCTTCTGGAACGCGCCGGGCAAGGCCTTGGTGAGATCCCGGCCGACCGATGGCTTCTCCGCGATGACGAGCGTCTTCCCCATTGGGCGCGTCAGCGTAGCGGGCGAAATCGCCCAGGGGGCGAATTCGCTTGGAGTTTCACGGACGCTTCGCGGTCCGGTGAAACTCCGCTACCCGGTGCACGGACCGGTCGAGACTCCGTTCGATGTCTTCGAGCGTTGCAAGGCCTCACGCGCGATCGCGTTGGGCACACCGAACCCGCCACGCGGGCCTGAAGTGGTCGCCGCGAAGACCGTCGTGACCACCTGGCCGTCCTTGTCGACCATCGGCCCGCCGGAGTTGCCGGACCGCACCGCGCCGCGCAACGACGTGATCGAGCGCCGCACCGGCCCCTGCCCGTAGGCGTCCTGGGTGATGACCTCGCGGGTCGCGCCGACGCGGCCGGCCCGGACGTCGTACGGGCCGTTGCCCGGGAAGCCGAGAATCGCCGCCGACGTGCCGGTCTTCGGGTTCCCCGCGAGCGCCAGGGCGGGTGCGTCCAGCCCGTCCACCCGCAGGACGGCGAGATCGTTCTTGGGATCGAACGACACGACCACCGCGTCCAGCCCCGGCTCCCGCCCCCGCACCAACACCCGCGTGTCCTTCTGCCCCGCGACGACGTGCGCGTTCGTGACCACCAGCCCGTTGCCCGCGACCCAGCCGGAGCCCTCGACGCCCAGTCCGCAGGCGTTGCCGAGGATCTTCACCACCGAAGCCGCCGCGGCGCGGACGCCGTCGGCCCGCGCGATCCGGGCCGTGGGCGCGGGAACGCGCGCCTCCGGCCCGTCGATCCGCGGGAACGGATCGAGCCGCGCCAGCGTGTCGAGCAGGCCTGAGCGAGGGCGGCAGCACGGTGTTGATGGCCTGCAGGATCGTGGAGCGCTGCACCTCGCGGCGCGCCTCGCCGCCGTTGGCCAGCGCCAAGGCGCCGAGTACCCAGACGATCCCGATCCCGACGCACGCGGTCAGGACCGAGCCCAGGAACCCATCGACAGCCGTGGCCGCGGGCGACGTCACCCGCCCCCGCAATCGCGCCCCTATCCCTTCGAAGCCGACCGCGAACACCATGCCCGCGATCAACGCTCCCACCAGGGCGAACGCGGGCGACCACGGCGACCGGCTGCCCTCGTCGAGGACGAGCGGCCCGATCCGCGTCCCGATGAACGCGCCGGCCGCGAAGCCGAACAATGCGAGCGCACCGGCGACGAATCCCTGCGCCCAGCCGAACAGGCCCAGCAGCACGATGACGCCCACGATCAGCCAGTCGATGCCGGTCACTTACCTTCGAGCGTACTGACGAGCACCTACAGTCCATCTCCGTTGGCCCGCCGTCACGTCATCGCCAGCCCCAAGCGCTTCGCCCCGCTCGCCGCTTCCGCCGCGCTCGCGCTTCTGGGCGGGGTCGTGGTCGGCGCGCGCCACGAGCCGCCCGAGAAGCGCACCGTGGCGGCCTTCACGCAGGCGTGGGAACGCGGCGACCACCGGGCCATGTACGCGCTGCTCTCGGACGACGCGCGCCGCCGCACGACGTACGAGCGGCTGCAGCGCACGTACCAGCAGGCCGCGGACACGCTCACGCTCGAGCGCGTCCGGGCCGGCGCGGTCGAGTCCGGCGGCGTCCCGATCACGCTCGACACCCGCATCTTCGGCCCGTTGCGCGGCGTCCTGGTCCTCCCCACCGGTGAGCGCGAGGGTCAGGACCCCGGCGTGGACTGGTCGTCCGAGCTCGTCTACCCCGGTCTGCACGACGGCGAGAAGCTCAAGCGCGAGACGATGCTCCCGGAGCGGGCCTCGATCCTCGCCCGCGACGGCCAGGCGATCGCCGAAGGCCCGGACCGGTTGTCGGATCTCGGACCGCTGGCGTCCGAGATCGCGGGCCGGGTCGGCCCGGCGCCCGAAGAGCAGCTGCCGGAGCTGGCCAAGCGCGGGGTCCCCGCCGACTCGCAGGTCGGCCTGACCGGGCTGGAGCGCGAGTTCGACGAGCGCCTCTCCGGCACGCCCGGCGGCGTGCTCTACGCCGGCGGCCGCGTGCTCGCCCGCAAGCCCGCGCTGCGCGGCGCCGACGTGAAGTCCTCGATCGACCCCAAGCTCCAGCGCGCCGCGATCGAAGCGCTCGCCGGCCGCTACGGCGGGATCGCGGCCATCGCGCCCAAGACCGGCGAGGTGCTCGCGCTGGCCGGGATCGCGCAGTCGGCGCCCCAGCCGCCGGGCAGCGTGTTCAAGATCATCACGCTCGCCGGCGCGCTGCAGAACAAGGCGGTCAAGCGCGACTCGAGCTACGAGGTGACCGACCGCGCCACGATCGAGGGCGTCGACATCCAGAACGCCAACGGCGAGTACTGCGGCGGCACGCTGCGCAACTCGTTCGCGCACTCCTGCAACAGCGTGTTCGCGCCGCTGGGCGCGAAGCTGGGCGCGCAGAAGCTCGTCGAGACGGCCGAGGCGTTCGGCTTCAACCAGGATCCGGGCCTGTCCGGGGCGGCGCGCTCCACGATCCCGCTCCCGAACGAGATCGGCGACGACCTCGCGGTCGGCTCGTCCGCGATCGGCCAGGGCAAGGTGCTCGCGACCCCGCTGGAGATGGCGCTCGTGGGCGCCACGATCGCCGCCGGCGGCGTCAAGCCCAAGCCGACGCTGCTGCACGGCGACGACGCCCAGGGCACGCGGGTGATCAGCAAGGGCGTCGCGAGCACGGTCAAGAGCTACATGCGCAGCGTCGTGACCGACGGCACGGGCGGCGCGGCCGCGCTCCCGGACGTGAAGGTGTCCGGCAAGACCGGCACCGCGGAGCTGCGGACGACCGTCAAGGAGGAGCCGCCGCCGGAGGGCGGTGACCCCAACGCCGCGCCGGTCGCGGACGACACGACCGACACGAACGCGTGGTTCGTCGCCTTCGCGCCCTACAAAGACCCGGAGATCGCGGTCGGGGTGCTGTTCGTGGCCCAGGGGACCGGGGGCGACACCGCCGCCCCCGCCGCACGCGTCGTGCTCGACGCGGCGTTTAAGGCCGGATGACCGGGGTGGGCGGAGGGCTGCCCCGCTGCAATAGAGATCGAGGTCGATCTCGGCGGTTTGGAAGCCCTCTTGCTCGATCTCGAGCTTGAGCGGCCGGTTCTGCAGCGAGTCGTTCGTGAGCTTGAACAGGATCAGCGAGCCCTGGATCGGACCGCTCGACGCGGCCGTGTCCGGGAGCGGGTAGACCTGGTCGGCGCCGAGCGGGATCGGCCTTGTACGCGAACGGGTTGTCCAGCGGGATCGGCTCGAAGCGATCTTCCTGGGTGTCGATGATCGAGAAGTCCTCGGCCATCTGCAGCGTCTCGTTCGTGTAGTTCTTGACGCGCATCCAGACGCCGAACCACGTCTCGTCGGCCGTGCGGCGGCGGCGTGCCGGCCGGCAGGCCCTCGAGGTACTCGCGGTCCTCGCGGTCGCCCGGGTTCAGGAACCGGGACATCTGCACCTGGTAGACGAGGTTGCCGACGTCGACGTACTCGCCCTCGGTCTCGGCGGCCAGGTTGTAGTCGTGCTTGTCACCGCACCCGGCGAACACCAGAGCGGCGACCAGGACGGCGAAGGTCAAGAGACGGGACATCACGGGCGCTGGACCTTACAACCCGCCGACGGTGGCGCGCGCCCCGCGGTCCATGTCCTCTTCGAGGATCGATTGCATGCGGCTGAGCGCCTTGCCCAGCTTGCGCTTGTACCAGCCGCGGCGGATCGTGACGGCCTCGATGAACTTGTCGGTCGGCAGCGCGGACGCGGACTCGGTCGTGACCTCGACGCGGGTGGCGTTGCCCGCGGGCGAGAGCGTCCACGTGGTCCAGGTCTTGTTGCGGTTGAACTTCCCACCGCGTCCGGCGGCCACGATCTTGTGCGGCGCGGTGACCTCGATGAACGTCATGTCACCCCACGAGAAGCGGTCCAGCGGCGCGTCCAGCTTGAAGCGCGCGCCGGCCCCACGGCCGTAGGAATCGACCCGAGTCAGGCGCCACTGCGTCATGTAGTGGTCGGAGAACTCGGGGTGGTTGGCGATGTCGGCGAGGTACTCGAAGACTTCCTCGCGCGGACGGTCGATGACGACGTGGGCGGTGACGGGGTCCATCACCACGCCATATTAGGGCCCGCCGAGAAATACCGCGCACCGCCCATTCCTCGACGAACCCTAGGCGGCGAAGCGACGCCGTACGGTGTGGTCGCGCTCGATCGAGTGCACGATCTCCTCGCGAGCGGGCGCCTCGCCCCGGCGCAGGGGCCGGCAGAGCTCGCACACCATGCGCTCGCCGTACATGTAGACGGTCTCACCCAGCAGCGGGGTGCGGTGGCAGTGCTCGCAGCCGCTGCGGCCCGTCGTCAGCGCCCGCATCGACGCACGCACGAACGAGAGCTCTGGTGGCCCGAAATTCTTCAGAACCGCTAGATGGGGCATGGCCGGGCATTCACCCACCACGCCCTGAGTCCTGCACCTGCAACGGGTTATGCTTCGTCGCGGAGAGTGGGTCGACTCTAGGGAGGAAGCTGTTTTGCAGGACCCACGAATCGACGACGACGCCTTGAGCTCCGGGACCCTCGCGGGTTTCGGCCCGCCCACAGAGCGGTTCGTCACGCAACGTCCGCAGCCGCCGACCTGGCTTCAGGAGGCTCGCGGCAACCTCGGCGCCCCCGGGCGGTATGTCGCGTTCGAGCAGGACGGGGCCGTGAAGGTGGTGGCCGTCAGCCGGGAGTGGACCCGGATCGGCCGGTCGCTGGCCGCCGACATCCGGTTCGACGACGCGACGGTGTCACGTCGCCATGCGCTGATCGCCTGCGAGGAGGGCGGCGTGCGCGTGCTCGACGACCGCTCGCTCAACGGCATCCAGGTCAACGGCCGGCGCGTGGAGTGGAGTCCGCTCGCTGACGGCGACATGATCGTCATCGGTCGTCACACGCGTGTACTTCATGGACACCACGAAGGCCGAAAATACCGCCGAGTCGGCCGCAGTCGCCGACTAGGACGTTATGTATCGTGGCGGCCGAATGGGAGCCGACACGATTGCTGTCCTGTCTCTGAAGGGCGGGACCGGGAAGACGACGACGGTCCGCACCCTGGCCGACGTGCTCCGGCAAGTCGGCCTGACGGTGCTGACCATCGACCTCGATCCGCAGGGGAACCTCTCGGACTACTTCGACGTCCCGCGCGACGCGGCCCCGACCGTCGCGGACGTCCTCGCGGGTGACGCGAAGGCCAAGGAGGCGGTGCACGACGGCGTGATCCCGTCCTCGCTGAACCTCGCCGAGGTGGAGCGCGCGCTGTCGGGGAAGATGGGCCGCGAGGTCGTGCTCAAGAAGGCGCTGAAGGACCTGCGCAGGGCCTACGACGTGATCCTGATCGACTGCCCGCCCGCGCTCGGGCTGCTGACGATCAACGGCCTCGTCGCCTCCGACTACGCGCTCATCTCCTCCGAGGCCCAGTACTTCGCGCTGCAGGGCGTCAACGGCGCGGTGGAGCTGATCGAGCAGGTCCGCGAGTACTACAACGACGACCTCGAGCTCGTCGGCGTGCTGCTCAACATCGCGGACATGCGCACCACGCATTCGCGCGACGCGTACACGCAGTTGCAGGAGGTCTTCGGCGAGAAGGTGTTCGCGTCGGTGATCCGCTCCTCGATCGCCTACGCGGAGTCCGCGGAGAAGGCGCTCTCGATCCTGGAGTACCGGCCCGACCTCGGGGCGGACTATCTCGCGCTGGCCGACGAGGTCCTGTCTCGTATCGGGCGCCCACAACCCCTACACTGACGCGTCGGCATGGGGATCAGGGTGTTCCACTGCGACGACTCGGAGGCGTTCACGCGCCTCGTGGCGTTCTGGCTCTCCGAGCACGAGGACCTCGAGCACGCCGGTCAGGCGCATACGGCCCAGGGCGCGCTCGACGCGCTGCCCGGAGGCCAGGGCGGATGTGGTGCTCCTGGACACGCTCGGCAAGCCCGGCGACAACACGCTCTTGAACGAGATCCGCACCGTGGCGCCCGAAGTGAAGGTGATCGTCTACTCGGGTTACGTGCGGCTCATGCAGGAGGGCGCGCTCGGCGACGGGGCCGACGCCTACCTCGAGAAGACCGACGACGACGCGCCGCTCGTCGCCGCCATTCGCGCCGTCGTCCAGTAACACGTGCCCTTCACGCACCAGGCGCTGCGGTACGTCGGCACCGACGGACTGCTCGACGGCGTGCTCCCGTACATCCGTGAAGGTCTGCAACGGGGGGAACCGGTGCGGGTGGCCGCGCGCGTCCAGACGCTCGCCCCGCTCCGCGAGGCCCTCGGCTCCGCCTCGGTCGAGCTCGTGGAGATCGACCACAACCCGGCGCGCACCATCCCCCTCTGGCGTGAGTTCGTGGAGGCCCACACCGGCCCGGTGCGGGGCGTCGGTGAGCCGGTCTGGCCCGGCCGCCGCGGCGCGGAGCTCGTCGAGTGCCAGCTGCACGAGTCGCTGATGAACATCGCGTTCGTGGAGGACTTCACGCTCCTGTGCCCGCACGACGCCGAGGCGCTGGACGACCGCGTGCTGCACGAGATGTGCTGCAGCCACCCGATCGTGGACGGCGCGCCGAGCCCGCACTACCGGGCCGACCCGCTGCCGCTCGCACCGCTGCCTCCGCCGCCCGCCAGCGCCCGCGTGCTCGGCTTCGAGATCGAGACGCTGTCCGAGGTGCGTCAGCTCGTGCGCGACGCGGGCGGCGACCCCGACTTCGTGCTCGCGGTCGACGAGGTCGCGATCAACAGCGTCATGCACGGCGGCGGCCGCGGGATCGTGCGGCTCTGGCGCGAGGACGAGACGCTCGTCTGCGACGTGCGCGACCAGGGCATCATCCGCGACCCGCTCGCGGGCCGGACGCGCCCGGACGTCGATGCCTTCGGTGGCCGCGGGCTGTGGATCGCCAACGCGGTCTGCCAGCTCGTGCAGATCCGCCCGGGTGCCGTGAGCGTCAGAAGCGCGCGACAGCCCCTGCTGGCGTGAACGGCACGCGCAGCACCTGAGCCCAGCCTTCCGCGCGCTCGTGCAGGCGCTCGGCGACCGACGCCGGTGCTCTCCATGTCGCACCACACGAGCACGGTCGGGCCGGCGCCGGAGATCGTCGCGCCGAGCGCGCCGAGCCCCTTCGCGGCCTGGACGAGCTCCCACGACTTCGGGTACAGGTGCGCGCGGCGCGGCTGGTGGAGCCGGTCGCCGAGGCCGCGGGCGACGAGCCCGAGGTCACCGCGGGCGAGGCCGAGCACGAGCATCGAGGCGTGCGCGATGTTGAACACGGCGTCGGCCATCGGAATCCGGGAGGGGAGCGCTTCGCGGGCCTTCTGCGTGCGCACGGCGGTGGCCGGCACCACGAGCAGGCATTCGAGGCCGGGCGGCGGCTCGAAGCGCTCCGCGTGGCCGTCCACGCACAGCACGAAGCCGCCGAGGATCGCGGCCGCCACGTTGTCCGGGTGGCCTTCGATCTTCGTCGCCTCGCCCAGCACGTCGGCGCCGAGCTCGAAGATCGAGTCCGCGGCCACCAGGCCGGCGACGATCGCGGCGGCGCTGGTGCCCAGCCCGCCGGAGAGCGGGATGTCGGACCGGATCGTGAACTCGAAGTCGTCCGGCGAGGCGAGGGCGGCGAACCCGCGCACGATCAGGTTGCGCTTGTCGCGCGCGATCCGCAGGTCGGTGTGGACGGCGAACTGCCCCGTCTCCACCACGTCGACCTCCAGGTGCAGGTCGAGCGCGGCGCCCATCACGTCGAACCCCGGCCCGAGGTTGGCCGAGGACGCGGGGACGCGGACGGTGCTGCCGTCTATTCACCCAGGACGGCCTTCTCGACCGCCGCCATCTCCGGCTCGCACGGCACGACGGCGCCCGCCTGGGAGAGCGCGGTCTGCGGGTCCTTCAGGCCGTTGCCCGTGAGCACGCACACGATCCGCTCCGCGTCCTCGGCGCCGTGCGTGAGCAGGCCGGCGACCGAGGCGGCCGAAGCCGGCTCGCAGAACACGCCTTCGTGGGCGGCGAGGAAGCGGTAGGCGTCGAGGATCTGCTCGTCGCTGACGGCGGACACGCGCCCGCGGGAGCCGGTGAACGCCTCCATGGCCTCCTCCCAGCGCGCGGGGTTGCCGATCCGGATCGCGCTCGCGACCGTCTCCGGGTTCGCGACCGGCGCGCCGTGCACGAGCGGCGCGGCGCCCTCGGCCTGGAAGCCGAACAGCCGCGGCGCGGCGCCCATCTCCTTGAAGCCCTTCCAGTACGCCGTGACGTTGCCGGCGTTGCCGACCGGGATGCAGAGCGCGTCGAGGTCGCCGAGCGAGTCCAGCAGCTCGAACGCCGCGGTCTTCTGGCCTTCCAGGCGGAACGGGTTGACGCTGTTCACCAGCGCGATCGGATGCCGCTGCGTGAGCTCGCGCACGAGCTTGAGCGCCTCGTCGAAGTTGCCGCGCAGCGCGATCACGCGCGCGCCGTGCATCAGGGCCTGGGCGAGCTTGCCGGTGGCGATCTTGCCGTCGGGGACGATCACGGCGCCGCGCAGGCCCGCGCGCGCCGCGTAGGCGGCCAGCGAAGCCGCGGTGTTGCCGGTGGAGGCGCAGATCACGGTCTCGGCGCCGTTGCGCACCGCGTCGCTCACCGCGCACGTCATCCCGCGGTCCTTGAAGGAGCCCGTGGGGTTGGCGCCCTCGACCTTCAGCCACACCTCGGCCTTCACGCGCTCGGACAGGCGCTCGGCGAGCACGAGCGGCGTCGAGCCCTCCTCCAGCGAGATGACCGGGTCGCCCGGGGCGAACGGCAGCCGGTCGGCGTAACGGGTCATGAGGCCCATCAGTCGTTGAACTCCTCGTCGAGCACGCGGATCGCGCGCGGCATCTCGCGCACGAACGGCATCCGCGCCAGCAGTTGCACCGCGCCGTAGAAGCGGGACTCCAGCAGCGGGTGGATGACCATCACGAGCCGCGCCTGGCCGCCGAGCCCGCGCTGGACCACGGACTTGATCGACGCGCCCTGCATGCCGAGCACCTCGGCCACCTGGGCCAGCACGCCGGGCTCGTCGTCGACCTCCATCGCGAGGTAGAAGGCGGACTTGACGTCGTCCACGACCGGCAGCGACTGCGTCGTCTCCGGCGTGGAGGCGGGCGGGATCATCGCGCTGATGACGTCGCCGAGCACGGCGGACGCGGTCTGCGGGCCGCCGGCGCCCGGGCCGGACAGCGTGATCTCGGTGATCGACTCCGACTCGATGGTGACGGCGTTGAACGAGCCGTTGACGGACGCGAGCGGATGGCCCGGGTACAGGAACGCGGGGTGCACGCGGACGCTGATGCCGCCGTCGACGCGCTCGGCCGTGCCGATCAGCTTCAGCGCGAGCCCGAAGTCCCGCGCGTAGTTCATGTCCTCGCCGGTGATGTGCTCGATGCCCTCGTAGATGACCTGGTCGAGCGTGACCGGCGTGGAGAACGCGAGCCGGGCGATGATCGCCATCTTGGCCGCGGCGTCCCGGCCCGTGACGTCGTCGGTGGGGTCGGCCTCGGCGTACCCGAGCTCCTGCGCGCGGGCGAGCGCGGCGGCGTACGGCGTGCCGCCGCGCGCCATCTCGGTGAGGATGAAGTTCGTGGTGCCGTTGACGATGCCGTGGATGCGGTCCACGTGCGCGGCCGCCAGCGACTCCTGCAGCACGCGGATGACGGGCACGACGCCGGCCACGGCGCCCTCGAAGCGCAGCTGCACGTTGTGCTCGCGCGCCGTGTCCCACAGCTCCTCGCCGTGGCTGGCCAGCAGCAGCTTGTTGGCCGAGACGACGTGCTTGCCGGCGCGCATGGCCTTGAGCACGTAGTCACGCGCGGGCTCGATCCCGCCGATCAGCTCGACCACCAGGTCGCAGTTGGCGAGGATCTCGTCGAAGTCGCCGCGGGAGCGCGTGAGCACGCCGGTCACCTCGGGCCGCGCTCCCGTTACGTGCGCGATCTGCTCCGCGCGCTCGCTCACCAGCTGCTCGAACGCGGCACCGACGGTGCCATGCCCCAGCAGCCCGACCCTATACGTCTCGGCCATACAGGTCCTCGAAGGTCTCGCGGCGGACGACCAGGCGGGCGTCGCCCTCTTTGCAGAACACGACGGGGGGCCTGGGCACGCCGTTGTAGTTGTTCGCCATCGCGTACACGTAGGCGCCGGTGACGGGCGTGACGAGCACGTCCCCGGGCCTGGGCTCGGGCAATGTCGTCTCGCGGATCAGGACGTCGCCGGACTCGCAGTGCTTGCCGACCACCGTGCAGGGTGTGCCCGCGGCGCCCACGCGGTCGACGAGGTCCGCCTGGTACGGGGCGTCGTAGAGCATCGGGCGCAGGTTGTCGCTCATGCCGCCGTCGACGGCCACGAAGCGCACGTTGCCGTCCGGCAGGTCCACGTCCTTGACCGACTCCACGGTGTAGAGCGTCACGCCGGCGGTGGCCGTGAGCGCGCGGCCGGGCTCGATGGCGAGCCGCTTGCCGGTGCCCAGCAGCTCGTTCGCGGAGGCGATCATCGCGCCCACGTACTCGGGGACGCTCGGCGGCAGGCGGTCGGGCGTGTAGGACACGGCGAGGCCGCCGCCGAGGTCGTAGGCGGGGAAGTCGCCGAGCGTGGCCAGCGCCTCCACGGCCAGGCGCCACGGCTCGAGGTCGAAGAGCTGGGACCCGATGTGCATGTGCAGGCCGTGCAGGTCCGCCCAGGCGCGCGCGTGTCGAGCCGCTCGATGGCCCGGGGCGCCTGCGCGAGGCTGAAGCCGAACTTCGAGCCCGCGTGGCCGGTGAGGATCGCGGCGTGCGTGTCGGCGACGACGCCCGGCGTGACGCGGATCATCACCTTGGCGGGCTGCCCGAGCGCGTCGAGCTTGTCGATGTCGTCGAAGTTGTCGACGACGATCCGCGCACCGGCCTCCACCGCGGCCCGCAGCTCCCGGGCGGACTTCGCGTTGCCGTGCAGCAGGATCCGGTCGCCGTCGAAGCCCGCGTTGAGCGCCAGCGCGAGCTCGCCCCCGGACGCGACGTCGACGCTCAGGCCCTCCTGCTCGAACACGCGCAGCACCGCCGTGCACGGGAACGCCTTGGAGGCGAAGATCACCTCGCCGTCGCCCATGGCGGTCTTGAACTCGCGGGCGCGGCCGCGCAGGTCGTCCTCGGCCACCGCGTACAGCGGCGTGCCGAACTCCCGGGCGAGCGCGGCGGCGTCGCAGCCGCCGATGCTCAGGCGGCCGTCATCGACGCTGGAAGCGCGCGGGTACAGGTGGGTGGCCGTGGCAGGCACGGCCGAAGAGGTTAGGCCGTGCGCGCGGCGCGGGTGCGGCGACGCGGCCGCGGAGCACGAGCAGCAGGGCCACTCCGGCGACCACGAAGCCCACCGACACCCACTGCGCCTGCGTCAGCCCGAGGGCGACCGGATCGTTGCGGCGCAGGAACTCGATCAGGAAGCGCTCGACGCCCACGCCGATCAGGTAGACGCCGGTCAGCACGCCCGGCCGCCAGCGGTCACGCAGCCGCCACAGCACGATCGCGAACAGGCCCATCGCCAGCGTCTCGTAGATCGGCGTGGGGTGCACGGGCGTGTCGATCGGGACCGTGCCGTTGGGATACGCCATCGCCCACGGGCCGTCCCAGTCCTTGCCGTAGTCGCCGTCACCGGCGAACTGGCAGCCGATCCGGCCGATCGCGTAGGCCGCGGCCAGCGACGGGACGACGGCGTCGGCGAGCTCGAGGTCCAGCACGCCGCGGTAGCTCGTCCACGCGATCACCGCGAGCGCGCCGCCGATCAGGCCGCCGTAGAACGTGAGCCCCGTGCCGCTGAACAGCGGGCCGCCGTTCTCGGCGAGGAACCACAGCTTCGCGCCGACGATCCCGCCGATCAGCGCGGCGAAGACCATCTCGTACGCGAGATCGGGTGGGCGGCCGAGCTCGGTCAGGCGCCGCGCGACCATCCAGCCCGCGACGAGGAACGCCACACCGAGGCAGAGGCCGAACAGCTGGATGTCCAGGCCGAAGAGGTCGAGCGTGGGGTACACGCCGACGAGGCTAGCGGCGCGGCGAGAGTTCTGGCCCCCTGGGCCATAACTCTCTGTGACGTGCGGACCGCGAGCCCGAAGGGCGAGCCCGGGCGCTCGTCACAAATAGTTCATGGGGGACACGACGGAGCCGTTGATCCGGGTCTCGAAATGGAGATGGTCCCCGAAGCACCGGCCGGTGCACCCAACGTAGCCGATGACCTGGCCCTGCTTGACGCTCGCGCCCACGCTCGTGGCGAACCGGGACTGGTGGGCGTAACAGGTGGAGAGCGACGCGGTGTGCTGGATGCAGGTGAAGTTGCCGTAGCCGCCGGAGGACCCGGTGCCCTGCATCAGCACGACCTTGCCGGACGCGGCGGCGCGGATCGGCGTGCCCGCCGGGACGCCGATGTCGATGCCCGGGTGGCAGGACTCCCACGAGCGCGACTCGCAGAACGGTGAGGTGACCGGGCCGTTGACGGGCCAGATCAGACCGCCGGAGCCGGGCTTGACGGGGCCGGCGGTGGCGGGGCCGCCGGCGAAGCTCGCGAGCTTGGCCTGGACCTTCTTCTGCGCGGCATGCAGGCTGGCGACGTCGTCCTCGAGCGCGTGGCGGCGATCCCGCGAGCTGGCCAGCAACGTCGTCTTCGCGCTGCGCGCGGACTCGATCCGGCCGCGCCGGTCCACGAGGCCGACCCGGATGGTGGAGACCTCGTCGCGCTGTTTCTCGATCGCCTTCGTGACCTTGGCCGCCTTGGCCTCGAGCTTGTCCAGCCGGGCCTCGGTGGCCGTCGCGTCCTGCTTCGCGTCGGCGACGATCTTCATGATCTTCGCGTCCTGGCGGGAGATCCGGGCCATGAACTCGGTGCGCGTGAGCAGGTCCTCGAAGCCGTCGGCGTTGAGCACCACCCCGACGAGGTCGGGCTCGCCGGCCTTGTAGAGGTCCAGCAGGCGCTGGGCCAGCGCGCGGCGGACCACGACCAGGCGCGCCTTCAGGCGGGTGAGGCGGGCGCGCTCCTGCCGGAGCCGGCGCTGCACCGCGGCGAGCTCCTCGCGCTTGGCGTTCAGCGACGTCTGCAGCTGCTGCTGGCGGAGCGCGAGGCGGTCGATGTCCGCCTGCAGGTCGTTGATCCGGCCGGTCTGCTTGGAGATGTCGGTCGTGAGCACGCGCTCTTTGGCCTTGTGGCCGCCGATGAGCCCGTTCTTGCGGTCGAGCTCCTTCTGGATCTGCCCAGGGGTCTTCTGCGCGGTGGACACCGCGGGGACGACCAGCAACAAGCACACAGCAGCGGCCCAGACCGCACGCAACTGCATCAGGGCCCGAGGCTAGCCGGAAACCCCCGTAAATCTTGATAAGGCGGTTGCAGACCCTGCGAAAATGAGAGACCACATGCCCAGACCCACCTCATTCGGCAAGGACACTGGCCTGCAGATCCGCATGGCCACCACCATGTTCCTGCTCGGCGCCGTGTATGTCGCGCTGGGCGTGGTCCTCGTGCTCACCCTCCAGAGCGCGATCTTCGTGATCGTGATCCTGGGCGGGCTCGCGGCCCTGCAGTTCTTCACGTCGGACAAGCTCGCGCTGGCCGCCATGGGCGCCCGCGTCGTCACGCCCCAGGAAGCGCCGCAGCTGCACGCGATGATCGATCGTCTGTGCGTGCAGGCCGATCTGCCGAAGCCGAAGGTGGCCGTCGCCAACATGGCGATGCCGAACGCCTTCGCCCTCGGCCGCTCGCCCAAGAACGCGACCGTGTGCGCCACCACGGGCATCATGGAGCTGCTCACGCCGGCCGAGCTCGAGGGCGTCATGGCCCACGAGCTCTCCCACATCGCCAACCGCGACGTGATGATCATGACCATCGCGTCCTTCTTCGCCACGATCGCGGCCTACATCGTGCAGTTCGGCTTCCTCTTCGGCGGCGGCTCGAGCGACGACGAGGACGGCCCGGGCTTCCTGGTGCTGTTCCTGGCCTCGATGGTCGTGTACGCCATCTCGTTCATCCTCATCCAGACGCTGTCCCGGTACCGCGAGTTCGCGGCCGACCGCGGCGCGGCGCTGATCACGGGCCGGCCGAGCGCGCTCTCCAGCGCCCTGTACAAGATCTCCAGCGGCATGGCGCAGATCCCCAAGCAGGACCTGCGCTCCGCCAGCGAGATGAACGCGTTCTTCATCTTCCCGACGAGCATCGGCGGCCTCTTCGCGACGCACCCGCCGATGGAGAAGCGCATCGAGGCGCTGTCGCGCCTGGAAGCGCAGCTTCAGGGCCAGCGGGTCTAAGCTCCCGCCCATGGGCTTCCTGGACATCCTCCGCGGCAAGCGCGAACTCAAGCAGCCTGCCGCGGACCGGCTGTTCGCGATGTCGACGGCCTACATCAAGTTCGAGATGGAACTCGAGCTGAAGACCACGGGCAAGGCCGCCATCGTCTTCCAGCCGCTGGCGACCGCCGACTTCGAAGGCATCGTCAAGGACATGGAGGAGGTCGTCAACGCCACCGGCGAGGAGACGGGCACCACCGTCACCTCCGACGACGACGAGTTCGGCTACCGCTGGATGATCCTCAATGACGACGACATGGAAGACCTCGTCGTCGGCGTCAACGCCGTCTCCACCGCCATCCAGGGCGGCGGCTACGGCGACCGCGTCCTCTGCGCCGTCTTCGCCCTGCAGGACTCGCGCCAGCGCAAGCTCTACTGGATCTACAACTACAAGCGCGGCGCGTTCTACCCGTTCGTGCCCGCCGGCGGCGCCCAGCAGCGCGACAACGAGCGCGAGCTGCGCATCAAGGCCCAGACCGGCGCCGACCTCCCGATCGAGGCCGAGCTCGAGCGCTGGTTCCCCCTCTGGGGCATCCCGATCTAAGGCGAGCATCCCCTCCGCCCCACCCCGAGCATCCGACCTTTGGGCGCGAGCCCTCAGCGCGTAGCGACGATCACGAGGCGCGTGTCCGGGGTGAACGGCTCGTGCTCGAAGCCGCCCCAGCACTTGACCTCGGCGAACCGCGGCCTCGCGAGCAGCGCGACCAGCTCCGTGGCGCTGTAGACGCGGGCGCTCCACGTGCGTGACTCGCGCGTGCCGTCGGTCTCCACGAGCGTCTGCGTCGTCTGCGCGACGCCATCGGCGGGATCGAACGTGCGCTGCTCGAGCAGCAGCCGTCCCTCCCCCATCAGCCGCCAGTCGTTGTCGCTCCAGCTCCGGATGAGGCGGTCGCGGTGCATCGTCTCCAGCACGAGCTTGCCGCCCGGGCGCAGCACGCGCCGGATCTCCGCGAGCACCTTGGTGTCCTCGTCGTCGCCGAGATAGCCGAGCGACGTGAACAGGTTCAGCGCCGCGTCGAAGCTCTCGTCCTTCAACGGCAGGTCGCGGTAGTCGGCCTGGGTGAACTTGGGCCAGCGCTCGCCGGCGGCGCGGCGGCGGGCCTCCTCGAGCAGCACGGGTGAACGGTCCACGCCGGTGACGCGGTAGCCCGCACGGGCGAGCGGGACGCAGTGGCGGCCGAACCCGCACGGGACGTCGAGCAGCTCACCGCCCTCGGGGCAGCCGCTCAACCGCGCGGCGGCGAGCGCCTGCGTCTCGGCCTCCGCGTCGCGCTCCTCACCGGCGTAGGCCCGCAGGTAGAAGTCGCTGAAGAACGCGTCCCAGACATCGGTGGTGCTCGTCCCGCGGCTCACTAGCCGCCGTAGTCAACCACGGCGTCGCCGGAGCTCGTCTCCACGCGCAGGAAGCGGGTGGAGTCGGGGTCCTGGCGCACGCCGATGTCGTCCTCGCCGCTGTCGGTCTCCGCCATCACGTTGTAGGCCTCGGTGCCCGGCGGGACGAGGATGCGCGCGTCGCCGGAAGCGGTGCGCGCCTCGGCCGCCTTGGGCGCCGTGGCGAAGCGCAGGTCCACGTCGCCGGACGCCGTCTTGGCCATCGCCATGTTCGCGCGCAGGCCACGCGCCACGATGTCGCCCGACGCGCTCTCCAGCGCGACGTCGCCGGTCACCCCGTCGACCGCGATGTCGCCCGACGAGGTCTCCAGGTCCGCCCCGTCTCCGAGGCCCTGAGCCACGATGTCGCCCGACGCCGACTTCACGTGCACGCTCGTGTCGGCCGGCACCTGGACGATGATCTCGGCGTGGCACTCGCCGAAGCCCCACACCGGGCAGTTGGCGGCGACATTCACGCGTGAGCCGTTGACATCGATCTCCGGCGCCGGGGCGTGGAGCGTCCCTTCGCTGCGGCCGTCGACGCGGACCTTGCCGTCGATCGAGCGGATCACCGTCACGTCCCCGTTCTGGGACTCGATGAAGAGCTCGTCGACCGACCCCGGCAGCTCGCGGTGCGTGCTGTTCTCGACCTTGCCGACGCTCCAGGCCGCGACCTGGACGGCGGCGATCATCGTGAACAGGAGCGCGAGCCCGCCTCCGGCGAGCAGCGCGAGGCGGCGGTCGTTGCGGCGGGTCATGCGTGGTTGTCCGTCCCGTGCTCGAGATAGCGCAGCACGGCCAGGACGCGACGGTGCGCCTGGTCGGCGGGCGGCAGCCCGAGCTTGTTGAAGATGTTCGTCACGTGCTTCTCGACGGCGCCTTCGGTGACGACGAGCGCCTCGGCGATCAGCCCGTTCGTGCGGCCCTCGGCCATCAGGCCCAGCACCTCACGCTCGCGCGGGGAGAGCTGCTCGAGCGGGTCCTGCTTGCCCGAGCGCACGAGCAGCTGCGTGACGACCTCGGGGTCCAGCGCCGCGCCGCCCATGGCGACCCGCCGCAGCGATTCCAGGAACTCGCCCACGTCGGCGACGCGGTCCTTGAGCAGGTAGCCGATGCCGCGCGAGTCGCCCGCGATCAGGTCGACGGCGTAGCGCTCCTCCACGTACTGGGAGAGCATCAGGATCGAGACGTCCGGCCATTGCTTGCGAATGACCAGCGCGGCCTTCACGCCCTCGTCGTTGAACGTGGGCGGCATGCGCACGTCCACGACGCACACGTCGGGCTGGTGCTCCTGGACGGAGCGGATCAGCGCCTCGCCGTTGTCGACGCAGTCGACGACCTCGAAGCCGCCTTCTTCCAGCAACCGCATCAGGCCTTCGCGCAGCAGCACGGCGTCCTCGGCGATCACGGCTCGCATGGCAACTCCACGCGCAGATTGGTTCCGTGTCCTAGTGGGCTCACAACCACCATCTCACCATCCACGGCACGCACGCGGTCCCTGAGGCCGCCGAGACCGTTGCCGTTGAGCTCGGCGCCGCCGATCGCCGTTGTCGAGCACCTCGACGACGAGCATGGTCGCCCTGGAACTCGGCGGTGAGCCACGCGCGGGAGGCCTGGGCGTGCTTGGCGACGTTGGTCAGCGCCTCGGCCACGAAGAAGTAGGCGATCGCCTCGGTGCGCGCGCCGGCGCGGCGCGGGAGGTCCACGTCGACCGCGACCGGCACCGGGCAGCGCGCGGCGAGGGCGCTCACGGCGGCGTCCAGGCCACGATCGGTCAGCACCGCCGGGTGGATGCCCCGGGCGAGGTTGCGCAGCTCCACGAGCGCCTCCTTGGCCTCACCGTGGGCCTCGGCGACGAGCCGCTGCGTGTGGGTCGGGTCCTCGGAGGCGCGGGCGCGCCCGAGCGTCATGGCCAGCGCGACGAGCCGCTGCTGCGCGCCGTCGTGCAGGTCGCGCTCGATCCGGCGCCGTTCGGCGTCGGCGGCGGCGACCATGCCGGCGCGGGTCTCCTCCAGCGTGTCCACGCGGGCGGAGAGGCGCTCCCGCTCACCCGGCTCCAGCAACAGGCGAGCCATCGCGAGCTGCACCGCGGCGACGCCGCGGCCGAGCCACGGCGCGGCGTACAGCGCACCGGCACCGAGGGTGACGTGCACCAGCACGGCCCACAGGTAGCTCAGGCCGAACAGGTCGTCGCCCGGCGTGGCCCAACCCCACAGCGGATAGCTGAGCAGCCCCAGCGCGGCGCCCCAGGCGCCGAACACGAGCGTCCCGCCCAACCAGCCGACGAACGGCAGCGCGATCAGCGCGTACAGCAGCTCCAGCCAGGAGCCGCGGGAGCTCATCCAGGACACCGCCCGCACCGGCACCGAACCCTCGCGGGGGAACGCGCGGGTGGGGAACTCGGCACCGAGCAGGGCGGCGGCGCGGCGACGTTCCAGCCGCGCGAGCAGATGGCAGTAGACGAACGCGGCCGCGATCAGCGGCGCGCCGGCCAGGGCCAGCAGGAGCAAGGGGACGCCGGCCGCGAGGGTCGGCACGAGGATCAGGAACGAGATGAAGCCGATCGCCGCGCTCAGCGCGACGTAGCTCGTCGTCTCGATCGTGCGGCGCACGTTCATCGTGGTGAACGGTATGCGCCGAGCGGGGTGGCGACCAGACCGGCCACCCCGCTTCTTTCATCTCTGGTTAGCCCGACGTCAGTCGGGGATGAGGCCTTCGCCACTGAACTGCTCGCCGGCTTCGGCGAACGTCAGGTCTGGCGGCGGGATGATCACGTCGGACTCCTCGAGCACGTCGTCCGCGACAGGCTTGCCGTCGCTGCGGACGAGCTCGAGCAGGGAGGCGAACGCCTCCGCGAAGCCCTCCTCGTTCCCGGACTCGACGGCGGCCACGACCTCGTTGTCGAGCTCGTTGAGACGGTCCACGTCCTCGTCGGGCAGCTCGTACTGCCCTTCCGTCGCGATGCGGACGATCACGCCGGCTTCTCCTCGGACTTGGTCTCTTCGCCGGCGCCGAGCGCCTGCGGCGGCGTGCTGGTGCCCTGACCGAGCTCCGCCCGCAGGCGGGCGAGGTCGTCGTCGACCGCGGACTGCGAGCTGAGCTCGTGCAGCTGCCGGTCGATGTCGTCCTGGCCGGCCGTGAGGCTCAGCTGGTCGTCGAACGCGCCCGAGGCTTCGAGCTCGTCCATCGCCTGCGCACGAGCCCGCATGTTCTCGGTCTTGTCCTGCGCGCGCTGCATGGCCATGCCGATGTCGGCCATCTCCTCGCCCACGCCGGTCGCGGCCTCGGAGATCTTCACGGAGGCCTCCGCGGCGGAGTACTGCGCCTTGATGACCTCCTTCTTGGTGCGGAACTGGTCGATCTTGGAGCGGAGCTTCGCTTCCTGGTCGACGAGCTTCTGCTGTTGGGCCTCGAGCTCCTGGACCTGGGAATCCAGGCCCTGCAACTCACCCTGCGCGAACTGCTTGCGCTCGAGCGCAACGCGCGCGAGATCTTCGCGGTTCTGGGCAAGCGCCTGACGCGCCTGCGTATCGAGCTTCACAACCTGCTGCTCGAGCTTCTGCTGCTGGAGCTGCAGACGCTTCTTGGAGGTGACGACGTCAGCGATGCCCTTCTTGACGTTCTGGAGCAGCTCCATCTGCTTCTGGTAGCTGTACTCCAGAGTCTCGCTGGGGTCTTCGGCCTTATCGAGGAGCTTGTTGATCTTGCTCTTGATTACCGTGGAGAACCGCCCGGACATACCGGCCACGGCACCTCCCTTTCGTGTGTGGTCGGACTGATCGAGTCCGACCAAGCGTACCCGTCGCGGCTAGAAGCCGACGGGATGGCGCTTCTTGAAGCCCCGGGAGGACCGCTCCCACGGGCGCCAGCGCGGGCCGCGCTCCATCGCCTTCTTGTGCTGGGCGGCGAGCTTGCGGTCCGCGCCACGCGGTGAGGAGCCGATGCTCGTGTCCAGGCGCAGGCCCGCGATCACGGCGTAGGCGTGGCCCGGGTTGGTGTAGATCGTGAACCACTGACCCGCGCCCGCTTCGCCCCACTTCATGAAGCTGCCGGAGTCCAGCGGGCCCTCGAGCCCGAGCTCGGCGGCGGCGAGCAGCGCGTAGGACACGGTGCCGGAGCAGTCGTAGCCCTTGTCCTCGACCTTGGCGTGGCCGCCGCCGTACTTGTACGGCTTGCCCTGGATCTTGTTCGCGGCGAAGATCGCCTGCTGGATCTGCGGCGGAGCGGCGGCCGGGGCGGCCGCGGTGCCGTCGGGCAGCAACTGCGCCACGGCGCCGGGAACGACGATGTTCGCGGGGTCCGGGGGAGCCGGCGGCGGGGTCGGGACGGGCGTCGGCGCCTGATACACGGCGCCACCCGACTTGTCGGGGGCCGGGGCTTGCGCCGCGGCAGCCGCGGGCAGCACCAGCAATGAAATTGTCGAGATCGCCGTAGCGATCACCCGTGCGGGCCGCATTGTTCCTCTTTCGTCGGCCTACGGGGTTAGCTGACGGGCTGACGCTGAAAGAGCCTGCGTCCCACGCGTTACCGCGTGATTAGCCCCAACTACATTGGGTCCCCCGTCTTCTGGCGACCAACCAGAAGCTCGGCGTAGCGCGGCAAGTTATACGACGCCGCGGTCAATTGTCCAGTCACAACACCCCATCCGGGGGGATAAGGCGCTCCTTTGTTGATCGGCACTTGGCGGCGAACCTTGAGTAGCCTCGGCGTGGTGCGCGCTCTCGCTTTGGTGGTTGGGCTGGCCGTGATCGTCGGCTGTGGCGGGAGCGGCGACGGCGGCGATGGCGGCGGCGCCACGGCCACGCCGCCTTCCACGCCGCCCGTCAGCGGGCAGCAGGGCAACGAAGTGCCGGCGACCGGCCCGCCGCTCGGGTTCCCGGTCTTCGCCACCAAGAACACGACGCGCGTGGCGGGCGGCGACGCGATCGCCGACGCCGCCGGGGTCGCCCTCGCCACCTATCCCGCACGCACGGCGGAGTCGCGTCCGACGGCCGTCGTGCTGGCCGAGGTGCGGGCCTGGCAGACGGGGATCGCGGCGTCCGTGCTGGCCGCGCGGCCGATCCGCGCGCCGATCCTGTTCGCCGACGGCGACACCATCCCGGACGCCACGAAGGCCGCGCTGGACGCGCTGCAGCCGACCGGCTCCAAGGAGGCCGGCGGCGCGCAGGTGATCCGCGTGGGGACGAAGGCGCCCGTCGACGGGTACAAGACGACGGACGTGCCCGCGGCCGCCTCCCCCGCCGCCCTGGCCGCGGCGGTCGATCGGCTCCAGACGGCCGCGGCCGGGTCCGCCTCGAACGCGGTGGTCGTGGTCAACGCCGACCGGCCCGAGTACGCGATGCCCGCCGCCGGGTGGGCCGCGAAGTCCGGCAACCCGATCCTGTGGGTGACCGCGACCGGGCGTGCCGCCGGAGACCGCGGCGGCGCTCAAGCTGCACAAGGGCGCCGCGATTTATGTGCTTGGGCCTGAGGACGCCGTGCCCGAGACCGTGTTCGACGCGCTGGGCAAGCTGGGGACCGTCAAGCGGATCGCCGCCGCCGACGCCGTGAGCACCGCCATCACCTTCGCCCGATACCGGGACGGCGCGTTCGGGTGGTACGTCGTGGATCCCGGGCACGGGCTCGTGTTCGCGAACGCCCGCCGTCCCCAGGACGCCGCCGCCGCGGCGCCCCTCAGCGCGCACGGCACGTACGGGCCGCTGCTGCTGATCGGCGACGACGCCGGCGCCCTCCCGGAGCCGCTGCAGAACTACCTGCTGGACATCCAGCCGGGCTACGACGAGACCACCGACCCCGTCCGCGGCGTCTACAACCACGGCTGGATCATCGGCGACGAGAGCGCCCTGGCGGCCGCCGTCCAGGCCCGCATAGATACTCTCCTAGAGATCCAGCCCGTCAATACCGGAGCCGAGTAGACAGCACCATGGCCGAAGCCGAGCAGCCCGAACGCCTGCGCTCAGACCGCGAGGTCACCGTCGACGACATCCGTCAGCTCGTCGCCTCCGCCACGCCGCACTTCTCGTACCAGATCCGCAACCGGGTCAAGAAGCTCGTCGCGGGCCTCCCCGCCGACTCGCCGGTCCGCCTCTACGCGGCCGCCGAGATCGCCAAGCTCGAGAGCCTCGGCTTCACCGGCGAAGTCCGCGGCACGCCCAACGAGGACGGCATCGGCACCCTCGCCTCGGTGAACGACCACGAGCAGCCCCGCTACCTGCCGGGAGCCACCAAAGGTTGAACGAGCTGCTCGTCCTTGCGCTCCGCGCGAGTTCGGGTGCCCACCGCGAGGCGGCGCGCAACGTGCTGCTCACGGTGTTGTTGTTGGAACTGCTGGCCGCGTCGGACCATGACGGCCCGCCGCACGCTTCCGCGCGTGCCCCGCGGCGCGTGGTCACGCCGCGATCGCGGGTCGCGTTCCGGTCGACGGTGACGGGCCGCCGGCCGCGCGGGTAACGGCGAGCACACCGTACGAGCTGACGCGTCGGCGCCGGCGTGCTTTGTGCGGGTGAGGCGGGTGCCCCGCACTGCGTGAACGCCTTGGCGTTCACGTCTTTCCACGCCGAGGGACGGTCCACGCCACGCGAGCGTTCGATTTCCCGCGCATGGCGCGGGTTAGCGAACACTCGCGTGCCCGGGTGGCGCGTTGCCGCTCGCTCGCCGCGGGGTGAGGAACAATCGGAACCGCGTGAGTGACGTTCGTTCCTCACCCCCGCGGAAGAACGCTCCGGCCCGCGCCCGGGCGCACCCGGTGCAACCGGCTCACCCGCACAAGAGCGCACGCCCGACGGTGTGCTCGCCGTAACCGCACCGTCCACCCCGCCGACTAGCGTGAGCAGCAGCGATGGACGGCATCCCCGGCTCCACCCTCACGGGCCCGTTCCCCGTCGGCCAGTACGCCGCGGCGCTCAAGGACCGGCTGCGCGGGTTCACGCGAGTCCAGGTCTTCGGCGAGGTGTTCGGGTTCAAGGCGGGCCGGGCCAAGGTCTGGTTCGAGCTGCGCGACGCATCCGGCGCGCTCCCGTGCTCGATGTGGCGCGAGGACTTCGACAAGCTCAAGATCGGCGGCGCTCGCGGACGGGGCGCAGGTCGTCGTGGCGGGCGGGTGCGACTACTACCCCGGCTCGCGGACCGCTTCGCCGTCGTTCTCGTTCGCGGTCACGCGGCTGCGCGTCGCCGGCGAGGGGGATCTGCTCGCGCAGCTCGACCAGCTGCGCAAGCGGCTGCACGCCGAGGGGTTGTTCGCGCCGCAGAAAGCACTCCCGCGGCCGCGGCTGCCGAGGTGCATCGGGGTCGTGACCGGCGAGTCGGGCAAGGCGCGCGACGACGTGCTCGCCGGCCTGCGCCGGCGCGGCTGGGCGGGCCGCGTGGTGTGGGGCTTCGCGCCGGTGCAGGACCGGCACGCGGCGCCGGCGATCACGCGCAAGCTGCAGGACCTGGCGGCGTGCGCGGAGGTCGAGGTGATCGTGGTGGCGCGCGGCGGCGGCTCGCTCGCGGATCTGTTCGCGTTCTGCGACGAGACCCTGTGCCGGACGGTCGCGCTGCTGCGCGTGCCGGTGATCTCGAGCGTCGGCCACCACACGGACCGGACGCTGCTCGACGACGTCGCGGCCGTCGCGTGCTCGACGCCGACCCACGCCGCCGAGACCGCGGTCCCGGTCGACTGCACGGCGGCCCGGGTCGCGCTCGCCCAGACCACCGCGCGCCTGCACCGGCAGGGCCGCCGCGCGGTGCTCGAACGCGCCCGCGCGCTCTCACGGCTGTCCCGCGCGCCCGGCCACCACGTCGCCCGCCACCGCACGCGCCTGCACCAGCAGCTCCGTGAGCTGCGAGCCGCGACCCGCCGCGCCATCGCCACCGGGGAGCGCACGAGCGGCGTCCGGGCCGCCGCGCTCTCTCGCAAGGCCACGGCCGCGGCGTTCACCGTCGAACGGGCCTCCCGAAAAGCCCACACGGACGCCGCCACGCTGGACCGCACCTCCGCCGCCGCGCTGGAACGCCGCCGACGCGACCTGGACCGCATCCTCGGCACCCTCGCGGCCCACGACCCCCAACGCACGCTGGAACGCGGCTACGCGCTGCTGGAGGACGAGGCCGGCGAGCCGATCACGAGCGCCGCCGCCGCCCGCGAGCAGCCGTCGCTGACGATCCGCCTCCACGACGGCCGCATCCAGGCCCACCCGGCAACGGCCGACGACGCGCCGCGCGAGGACGAGGCGGCGGGGCGGGCCGCAGCCGAGGACGAGGGTCCGCGGCTGTTCTAGGCGGTCGCGGCGGGCTCGGCCGTCATGTCGACGACGAGCTCTTCCACGCCGGCGGGGCCCAGCACGCGCACGGTCGGGGAATCCGGGTCGTCGATCGGGACGCCGGAGACGACGCCGACGCGGCCGTCGGCCAACCTCACCTCGTGCCCGACGGGGTAGGGCATGACGACGGCGCGAAAATGGCGGACGACGTCCGGGCAGAACTGGGTGCCGGACCCGGAGCGGATGACCTGGACACCGACGTGCGGCGGCGCGGCGGCTTGTAGACGCGCTCGCTCGTGACGGCGTCGAGACGTCGGCCTCGGGCGGTCGAGCAGCGTTGACCATCGACTCGGCCACGCCCGAGCGACTCGACGACGTCGCGCGGCATCCCCGAGCCGGAGCGCAGCGCGGTGTTCGCCGCGGTCAGCGCGCCCGAGACCCCGGACCTTCGCCCGTGTCTCGCCCGTGAGCGGCTCGGAGATGTCGATGTCGGCGCCGAGCGCGTCCTCGATCCAGACACTCCCCACGCCGCGGGCAGCATCTCGCGCGAGGAAGATTCAGAACGCACGTTCCCTCAGATCGGCAACACGGCACCCACGCTTTACCCTCCGGCTCCCCCGCTAGGGTCACCCCATGGCCGCCGAGGACACGCTGACCTACGAGACCGCGAGCACCCGCCTGGAAGCGATCATCGCTCGCCTGGACTCCGGCGAGGCCGGGCTGCGCGAGACACTGGATTTGTGCCGTGAGGGCCGCGGGCTCGTCGAGTTCTGCGCCGCCGAGCTCGAGGCCGTCGGCCAAGGGCTCGAAGAACTGCGCCTCGACGAGCTCGTCGCGCGCCTCGAAGCGGCCTAAGCGACCTTCACCACAGTCCGCCCCTGCAGTTCGCCGCGCAGGACCGCGGACAACGCCTCGTCGAGCTCGTCGAGCCCGATCTCGCGCGTGATCGCGTCGTCCAGGTGCGGCGGCCGCAGGTCGGTCGCCAGCCGCGCCCACGTCTCGCGCCGGGCCTCGATCGGGGTCTGCACGGAGTCCACGCCGAGCAACGACACGCCGCGCAGGATGAACGGCAGCACCGTCGCCTCGAGCTTGATCCCGCCGGTGTTGCCGCACGCCGCCACCGCGCCGCCGTACTTCAACCCCCGCACCACGCCCGCGAGCACCGCCCCGCCGACGCAGTCCACGGCGCCTGCCCAGCGCGTCTTCTCCAGCGGCCGCCCCGCGTCGCCCGCGGCGTCCTCACGCGAGATCACCTCCGAGGCACCCAGCTGCTTCAGCCACTCAGGGTCCCGCGCCGACGACGCCACGACCTCGTAGCCCCGCGCCGCCAGGATGTCCACGGCGGTCGAGCCCACGCCACCGCTGGCGCCCGTCACCAGCACCGGCCCGTCGTCCACCGACAGGCCCGCGGCCTCCAAGCGCCATCACACACCGCGCCGCGGTGTAGCCCGCGGTCCCGATCGCCATCGCCTGGCGCGCGCTCAACCCGTCCGGCAGCGGCACGAGCCACTCGGCCGGCACGCGCGCCTGCTCCGCGTACCCGCCGTGCCGAGCCACGCCCAACTCATAGCCGTGAGCGAGCACCGGCGAGCCGTCAGCCGTCCCCGCCAGGTCGATCCCCGGCACCAGCGGCGAGATCCGCGCCACCTGGCCCTTGGCGATCGTCGCCAGGCCGTCCTTGTAGTTCACGCTCGAGTACGCGACGTCGACGACCACATCGCCGTCGCCCTCGAGCTCGAAGTCCTCGCGCAGACCGCGCGTGACCCCGTCGTCCGTCTTCTCCGCCACAAACGCCCGCATAGGGCGCGGAGCTTACGCCTGCGTGCCGCCGCCTTCGTCAGCACCGACCAGGCCGGAGCGGACGGCCAGCAACGCGACCTCGGCGCGGCGCTCGGGCCGCGGCATGTCCTCGAGGCCGAACAGGCGCGCGAGCAGGTCCAGCTCCTGGGTGACGACGTCGACGTCGATCCCGGTCTGCTCGGAGACCTCGAGGTCCGAGTTCGGGTTGAAGCCGTCACCGTCGGCGAACAGCGGCCGGCAGAGCGCGCGCAGGATGCGCTGCTGCTGCTCGGAGAAGCGCGGTGTGGAGGACAGCTCGGCCTCCACCATCGTCGGCCCGGGCCCGCCCGCGCCGGGCTGCGTGAAGCCCATGATCGTGCGGCCGACCTTCACCAGGTCCCCGTCGGCGAGCCGGCGCCGGCCCGCGAGCCGCAGCCCGTTGACCCAGGTGCCGTTCTGGGACCAGCCGTCGTCGCAGATCGTCCACTCGCCCGCGCGGTACGCGAGCTCGGCGTGCAGCCGCGAGGCTTCGGGGTCCCACGGCAGGGAGATGTCCGCCTCGTACCGACGACCGACCGTAATCGAGTCCGATGAGGCTTCCAGATTGAAGATCCGCTGACGGCCATCACCGTCGCGAAAGACGAGGAAGGGCACGCCACGGTCGACCGCCGCTTGGCGTTCTTCCTGCTCTTCGGGTGTCTTACTGCCGAGCGTCAAGGGCTCCATTCGTCGCCTGACCCTACGCCGTGCGACCGCCTTCGGCAAGTGCGTGCGGTCCGTCACACGACCAAATAGGAAACCCCTTACGCTGTTGACTCACGAGTCAACTTCCTTCTGGAGAGAAAGGAATCGCCGTGTCGGAGCGCCTGGCCATCGCGGGATCCGGAGCCATCGCCTGCGGGCTGGCGGCCGTCGCCGCCACGCGAGGCGAGGTAACCGTATTCGCGCGCTCTGACGCCTCGTGCGACAAGGCGAACGCCAGGGTCCACGCGATCTGCGAGAAGCTCGGCGCGAGCTCCAGCGGCAACGTCCGCGTGAGCCGCGACCCGGCCGCGCTCCACGACGCGACGTTCCTCGTCGAGGCGATCATCGAGGACCCCGAGACCAAGGCGACCTTCTGGAAGGGCCTGAACGGGCACGTCGCGCCGGACGCCGTCCTGGCCACCACCACGTCCAGCCTTCCGGTCGGCGACCTGGCGCAGGCCTCCGGTCACCCGGAGCGCTTCGTCGGCCTGCACGTGTTCAACCCGGTGCCGAAGATGGACCTGATCGAGCTCGCGTTCCCCCCGGAGGCGAGCGACGGCACCCGGCAGCGCGCCCGCGACCTGTGCGAGGCGCTCGGCAAGACCGCGGTCGAGGTGCCGGACACACCCGGCTTCGTCGTCAACCGCCTGCTGTTCCCGTTCCTGTTCGAGGCGGTGCGGCTGATGGAGCGCACCGGCCTGGACGCGGAAGCGGTCGACACGTGCATGAAGCTCGGCGCCGGCCACCCGATGGGTCCGCTCGCCCTGCTGGACCTCGTCGGCCTCGACGTGAGCGCCGCCATCGGCCGCACGATCGAGGTCGAGATCCCCGAGACGATCACCGCCCTGATCGCCGAAGGCCGCCTCGGACGCAAGGCGGGCCACGGATTCCACACGTATTGATTTACATCGAGGGAATGTTTAGCTAGGATTGAGGCCGCGTTGGGAGTATCTGCTTCGCGACGATCTTCTCATCGCACCCCTCCTCCAGAACACACTGCCCGGCCGTCTCGCTCCCCTGAGGCGGCCGGAAGTGTTTAAAGGGTCGATAAGCCCGGCCTGACGACCAGGCCGAAACGGCGGGCACCGAGCGAGGGCGTCCCGCGCGGCGGTCGAAGGCGAGGGGCCGCAGCGAAGTCGCGCATACCCGAGAGTTGCGTCACCCCGGGGGTGTCCTCGAAACTCCCGCCGGGCGTCGAGTTTCTAGGGCCGCCCCCTTCTCCGACCGCCACGGGGCACACACTCCCCTCGGTGCCCGCTGTTCTCGCCGGCCTCGTCGCGCGGGAACCCACGGAGCCCGACGCGGCCTCGCCTAGCGGCGCACACCGACCACGCGATCCCGCGCTCGGGCAACACGCGCCGCAGGCCGGCTGGTTCGCTGCCTTTAAACACGTAACGCCCGGGTCTCGCTCCCCTGAGCCCGGGCGTCTCGTGCTTACTCGGTCGATCCTCCCCAGGATCTCCCTCTCTCTCCTCCTCAACCGCCGGAGCGGCAAGTTGGCTGGCGAGAAGGTAGCGCGTCAAACGCGAATGTGCAATTCGTCACGCAGTTTCATTTCAGGACTAAGTGTTCGACTCGGCCTTCGGAACGCTCCGATTTCGGATGCGCACGGCCTCGATCCGGTTCTCGCGGACGCTCTCCACGCGGATCGAGTAGCCGTTGTGAACGACGGTGTCACCCCGCTTGGGGAGCCGTCCGAGCTCGCCGAAGACGAAGCCGCCGACGCTGTTGTAGGCGTCGGAGTCCACCGGCAGTTCGAGGCCGTAGTCGATCAGGTCCGTGATCGCGACGTGGCCGCGCACGAACCAGTCGCCGTTGGCCAATCTGCGAACTTCGCCGCCCTGAGGGTCGGTTTCGTCGTCGATCTCACCGACGACCTCCTCGATGATGTCCTCGACCGTGACGATGCCCGCGGTGCGTCCGTACTCGTCGATCACGACCGCCAGCGAGGCCCGCGCCCGCTGCAGGTCCGCGAGCAGGTCGTCCAGCGGCTTGGTCTCCGGCACGATCGGCACCTCGCGCACGAGGCCGTCGACCTTCGCCTGCGGCCCCTCGGCCAGCAGCAGCTGCGCGAGCGAGTTCGAGTGCACGATGCCCTTGACGCGGTCGCGGTTCTCGTCCTCGGTCACGACGAGCCGCGTGTGCCCCGACGAGACGCAGCGGCGCAGTGCCGTCTCCACGTCCTCGCTGGCATCGACCGTGACCACGGCCGGCGCGGGCGTCATCACCTGGCGCGCCTGCTGCTCGTGCAGGTGGAAGACGCCCGTGAGCATCCCCGCCTCGCCCGCGTCCAGCTTGCCGCCGGTGACGGACTCCTGGATGAGCACCCGCAGCTCCTCGGGGGACTCCCCCTCGTCGAGCTGTCCCGCCGTCTTGACGCCGACCAGCCGCAGGATGCCGTTCGAGGTCGCGTTGAGCGCGCTGATGAACGGCGAGAAGACCTTCGTGAAGACCAGCAGCGGGCGGGCGACCCAGCGCGCGACGGGCTCGGCCTTCTGGATCGCGTAGATCTTCGGGACCTGCTCGCCGAGCGTGATGTGGATCGACGTCGTGATCAGGTAGGCGAGCCCCACCGAGATCGTGGTCGAGAGCCAGTGCGGGACCTCTTCGCCGATGAGGTCCTCGATGATCGAACCGATCGCCGGCTCGCCGAGGAAGCCGAGGCCCAGCGACGTGAGCGTGATGCCGACCTGCGCCGCGCTCAGGTAGCGCGAGAGGTCGTCCATCATGTCCACCGCGGTCGCGGCGCCCTTCTTGCCCTCGCCCACGTCCGTCTGCAGGTGCGCCTTCCGCGAGCGCACAAGGGCGAACTCAGCGGCCACGAAGAACGCGTTCAAAAGGATGAGGACGAAGACCGCCAGCAGCAGCAGGGCGATCATGCGTCCCTCCTACTTCGGGAGGGGTCGTCGTCGTTGATCAAGGGCGACTCGCGGAGAATAGCCCACTCACAGGCTGTCGATGCGCTCGGCCATCTTGTGGTCGTTGTCGGTGAGCCCACCCGTGTCATGCGTCGTCAGCGTCAGCCGGACCTTGTTCCAGCCGTGGACGAGGATGTCCGGGTGATGGTTGGCCTCCTCGGCGGCGTCCGCGACGCGGTTGACGAACGCCATCGCCTCGGCGAAGTCCTTGAACTCGTAGTCGCGGACCAGCGACTCGTCCTCCTGCCGCCATACTGCGTCTGAGGCCATGCGCATCGTCTCCCTCGTCCCCTCGGCCACCGAGACGCTCTTCGCCCTGGGACTGGGCGAGCACGTCACCGCCGTCACTCACGAGTGCGACTACCCGGCGGACGCGCTGAACTTACCCAAGGTCACGCGCGACGTAATCGGCCCCGGCCTCGCACCGGCCGAGATCGACGCCGCCGTCCGCGCGCTCACGGAGCAGGGACGCTCGATCTACGAGCTCGACGAGCCGGGCCTGCGCGCGCTGCGGCCCGACCTGATCGTCACCCAGGCGCTGTGCAGCGTGTGCGCGGTGTCCGTCGACGACGTGCGGGCGATCGCGGAGCGCCTGGACCCGGTGCCGGAGATCGTGAGCCTGGACCCGCACACGCTCGGCGAGGTGCTCGGGGACGTCCGCACGCTCGCCCAGGCCACGGACAGCAAGGACGCGGGCGTGGACCTCGTCAACGCCGCCGCGGCGCGCGTGGACCGCATCCGCGTCGCGGTCAAGGACGCCCCGCGCCGGCGGGTCGCGATGCTCGAGTGGCTGGACCCGGTGTTCGTCGGCGGCCACTGGGTCCCGCAGCTGATCGAGTACGCGGGCGGCGTGGACCTGCTCGGCCTCCCGGGTGAGCCCTCAGAGCAGCGCTCGTGGGAGGCGGTCGCCGCGGCGCGGCCGGAGGTGGTCGTCGTCGCGCCGTGCGGCTACGACGTCGAGCGCGGTGCGCAGGAGGCCGAGACCTACCGCGCGCAGCTCGACGCGCTCGGCGCCGACCGGATCGTCGTGGCCGACGCGTCCGCCTGGTTCTCCCGCCCCGGCCCGCGCCTCGTGGACGGCCTGGAGTGGCTCGCCCATGCGCTGCACCCGGATCGCGTCCCGTCGCCGCCCGGAGGCGTGCGCACCCTCTGAGAGATCCGCGAGCAGCGATCGCCTAGACCATCGCGACGGTCGCCACGCCGATCGCGACGCTGAGCACCGCGCAGAAGGCGACGGCGATCGACGTCGACCCGCGGCGGCGCTGCGCGAGCTCCTCGACCACGAACGTCGCGACCAGGCCACCCACGAGGCCGCCGATGTGGCCGCCGATCGAGATCCCGCCGACGACGAAGGTGAAGATCAGGTTGAAGGCGAGGATCGGGAGCAGGCCCGACTGCATCAGGTTGATGTTGCGGTTGCGGGCCATCACGATCGCCGCGCCCAACAGGCCGTAGATCGCGCCCGAGGCGCCGCGCGTCAGCGCGTCCGGGTCCAGCAGCAGCGCGCCGAACGAGCCAGCGAGCAGCGACACGAAGTAGATGCCGACGAAGCGGGCGTGGCCGAGCGCCGGCTCGATCATCCGCCCGAGCCAGAACAGCGCGAGCATGTTCAGGCCCAGATGGAAGAGCTCCGTGTGCAGGAAGCCACCGGTGATGAGCCGCCACCACTCGCCGTCACCGACGCCGACCGGCACGCCGTAGATGTTCTGGCTGATGAGCCCCAGGTCGAGCTCCAGCGCCGGGTTCGCCCGGACCCCGACGAAGATCATGACGTTGATCGCGAGGAACACGTACGTCGCGATCGGCTCCACCGTCATCGTGCGCATGTTGCGGACCTGCGTCTTCTGCTGCGAGCACTCGGGGCAGCGCATGCCGACGGGCGTCGGCGTCATGCAGTCCGGGCAGATCGGGCGCCCGCAGTTCGAGCACGACACGCCCGTCTCGCGGTCCTTGTGGCGGTAACAGGTGGCCATCGCGAAGCGAAGCTAGCACCGCTTTCTTTAGAGAGTCACAATGACCTTTGGTAGACGGCGAACGCCCGGGTGGCGAACCAAGCTGAGAGCACGGTGAGCGCCGCGAGCAGCCCGATCCGCAGCGGCTCCGGGTCGCGTGCGGCCACCGCGGCCCAGTCGACCGGGTTGAACCTGGCGACGGTCTCGATCCAGCCCGGGAGCGAGGCTGAGCTGCATCAGCGCGCTCGAGAGGAACGTCAGCGGGAGCAGGAGCAGCGACACGGCCCCGATCAGCGACTCGCGCTGGCGCGTGAGCACGCCGAGGCCGTTGCTCAACGACGCGAACGCGGCGGCCAGCAGCGCCGCCACGAGGATCAGCACGCCCGCGTGCGCGACGTCCGCTCCCAGCAGCAGCGCGAGCCCGATGATCAGCAGCGTCTGCAGCACCACCGACACCACGCACTGCGCGACGCTGCCGAGGTTGAACGCGCCACGCCAGGCGGGCGTGACGAGCATCCGGTCCATCACGCCGCTGTTGATGTCCTCGATGAAGCCCATCCCGGTCCAGCCGGCGCTGGACACCGCGAGCATCACGACGATCCCGGGCGTGAGGTAGTCGAGGTAGTCCTCGGTGCCGCCGAAGCCGGGGATCTGCGTCACCGACTTGAACAAGGCGCCGAACAGCAGCAGCCAGATCAGCGGCTGGAAGATCGTGATGAGCAGGAACGCGGGCTGGCGGGCCAGCACACGGAAGTAGCGCAGGGAGACCTGCCAGGACTGCCGGACACCGTTCACGCCGCGTACGCCTTTCCTGCGTGCATCAGGTACACGTCGTTGAGCGACGGCGGCGCCTCGCTCTGGGTCGCCGCCTGCATCTCGGCCTTGAGCTCGTCCGGCGTGCCGCGCGCGACGATCTTGCCGTGGTCGACGATCGCGACCTGCGCGGCGAGCTGGTCGGCTTCCTCGAGGTAGTGCGTCGTGAGCAGGATCGTCATCCGCTCCTCGCGCGCGAGCCGCTCGATCTCGGCCCACATGGCCGTGCGCGCCTCGGGGTCGAGCCCGGTGGTGGGCTCGTCCAGGAACAGCACCCGCGGCGAGTGGATGAGGCCGAGCGCCACGTCCAGGCGCCGCTGCATGCCGCCCGAGTAGGTCTTCGCGAGCCGCCCGGCCGCCTCCGCCAGGCCGAAGCGCTCGAGCAGCTCGTCGACCCGTCCGCGGTCCCGCAGCCCGTAGAGCTCGGCCTGGAGCACGAGGTTCTCGCGCCCGGTCGCCTCGGCGTCGAACCCGTGCTTCTGCCCGACGACACCGATCGCCCGCCGCACGCCGACGGGATCGCGCAGCGCGTCCACACCGGCCACGCGCACGGTGCCGGCGTCGGGCCGGGAGAGCGTCGTGAGGATGCGGACGGTCGTGGACTTCCCGGCCCCGTTGGGCCCCAGCAGGCCGAACACCGTGCCGGCCTCGACGTGGAGGTCGACCCCGTCGAGGGCCTGCACCTCTCCGTAGCGCTTGGCGAGGCCGGTGGCCTCGATCGCGTTCTCGAACACTGTACGAGTCATCTCGAACAGTGTTCTAGCCGAGTACGCTGTCGCTGTCAAATGGCCCTCTCGCGGGACAAGATCGTCGACGCCGCATTGCGGCTCATGGAGCGCGAAGGCCTGCAAGGGGTCTCGATGCGCAAGCTCGCGCAGGAGCTGGACGCCGGCGCGGCCACGCTGTACTGGCACGTCGGCGACAAAGAGCAGCTGCTCGGCCTGATGCTCGACCGGATCGTCGGCGAGTCCAAGGTGGTCGAGCCCGACCCCGAGCACTGGCAGGAGCAGGTCAAACAGCTCGCCCGCAACGCGCGCGAGCTGCTCAAGTCCCACCGCGACGCCGCGCAGCTCTCGATGGGGCGGATCCCGACCGGGCCCAACTCTCTCCCTGTACTTGAGCGTTACCTCGCGGTGCTGGCCTCGGCTTCGCTCCCGCCGCGCGTGATCGCCTACGCCTCCGACATGTTCAGCCTCTTCGTCGGCGCGTTCGCCTTCGAGGAGTCGATGCCGCCGCCCGACCTCGCCGCGATGGGCGCGGCGCTGCACGGCCTGTCGCCCGAGGAGTACCCGCACCTCACGAGCCTCTCCGCCGACCTGATGGCCGGAGACACGGACGAGCGCTTCGAGTGGGCGCTCGAATTGCTCGTCCGCGGCTTGGAAGCCCTACGAGAGGTCGGCGACGAGCACCGGCTGTGACGTCGGCGTCGTCGAGCCGCCGAGCGGCTCGGTGTTGACCAGCACGGTCTCCACGCCGTCCAGGTCGCCCGTGACCGACGCCGTGGCGGAGCCGTCGCGGCGCGGGGTGAAGAGCGCGGACGTCGGCTCAGGCGCGTGGCCCGGACGCTGGATCCACACCATGTAGACCTTGCCCGGGTCGGGCTGGGGCAGATTGTCGGCCACGATGATCGCGCCCTGGTCACGCGACGTCGAGCTCCGCCGAGGCCTGCGGGATCGTGGACTCGAACTCGTACCGGGTCCCGTCGCCGCCGCCGAACAGCAGCCCACCGACCACGACGCCGGCGATCAGCGCCGCGCACGCGAACGCGACGGCGGGCATCGGCAGCGCGGCCGAAGCTCCAGCGCCGCTTGCGCGGCTGCGCCGGCTCGGTCCGCGGCGCGCTGCTCGCGCTGGCGAGGAGCGCCGCCTCGCGCTCGACCTCGGCCATGATCCGCGCCTTCAGCGCCGGTGGCGGGCGCAGCGCGGGCGCGGACAGGGGGAGCGCATGCGCGGCCAGGCGCAGCTCGGCCGCCTCGGCGCGGCACGCCGGGCAGTCGGCGAGATGGGCCTCGTAGGCCTGGCACTCGTCCTCGGGCAGCGCGTTGAGCGCGTAGGCGCCTGCGGCGTCCTCCCAGCGCTCAGTGATCAGGGCCCACGTTCATGCCTCCACCGCCCCGTGCGAGAGTGCCTCGCGCATCTTCCTCAGCCCCAGCCGCATCCGGCCCTTCACGGTCCCGACCGGGGCCTCCAGCATGTCGGCGATCTCCACGTGCGTGAAGCCGCCGAAGTACGCCAGCTCGATCACCTTCAGCTGATCGTCCGGCAGGATCTCCATCGCGTGCCGGACGATCGCCGCCTCGTCACGGCGCGCCACGTCGTCCTCGACCCGGTCCGGGGCCTCCAGCCGTTCCGCGGCCGTCTCGTCGTCCGAGCGCCGCTTGGCGTGCACCTGGTTGCGGCGCAGCGCGTCGATCGCGCGGTGGTGGACGATCCCGAGGATCCAGGTGCGCACCGACCCGCGCGCCCGGTCGTAGTGCACGCCGGAGCGCCACAGGTTCAGGAACGCCTCCTGGATCACGTCCTCGGCGAGCGCCTTCGTGCCCACCATGCGGTAGGCGAGCGAGTACGCGGCGCCGGAGTGGCGCTCGTACACCGCTTCGAAGGCGCGGGCTTCACCACGCGCCATCAGCGGGATCAGGTCCTCATCGGCGAGTGCGCGGACATCCATGTGCACCATCTGCGCGCCAGCCGTCGTTTCGGATCAGCGGTGCGGCGCTAAGTCGTCGAAGACTTTGAGCGCTTCCCGCCCGGCGTCTTTCAGCGTGCGGGCGAAGAGGTCGCGTGCGCCGCGCGCCGCGGCGCGTCGCTTGTGCCGTCGGCGTTGGGTCCTGAGCAGGACGAGGCCGACCGCCGCGCCGCCGCCGACGACCACGGCCGCGGCCGGTCCGACGGCCGCCCGCGGCCAATTGCGCGGGTTCTTGATCGCGTCGAGCTCCCAGGCCTCCAGCTCGTCGGCGGCCAGCTCGACGATCGAGTCGAGCGTCGTCTCCAGGCGCTGCTGGAGGTGGATCGGCGGGTCCACGGGCGCGAGCGCGTCGCGCAGGCGGGCCTCGATGTCGGGGAACGGGGTGCTCACGTCAATCACTTCCGCCGTTGGCGTCGGCCTGGACGATGTCCTCGAGTTGCCGGATGGCTCGATGGATCAACACCTTGGTCGCCCCGTCGGTGCGGTCGAGCGCCCGCGCGATCTCCTTGTTGTCCATCCCCAGCGCGAAGCGCATGATCAGCGCCTCGCGGCGGTCGTCCGGCAGCTGCTGGACGCCGCGCAGGATCCGGGCCAGGTCGTCGCGGTCCTGCACCAGGCCCTCGGTGGTGTGCGGGGTGCTCAGCGCTCCCGCGTCGTCGATGTTGGTCTGCGGCCGGCGGCTGCGGTCCCGGTAGTAGTTCGCGGCCAGGTTGTGCGCGATCCGGATCAGCCACGGCCGCAGCGGGCGTCCCTTGGACTCCTCCTGCGCGCGCGCGAAGTGCCGGTAGGCCTGCAGGAACGTCTGCTCGGTCAGGTCCTCCGCGTCGTGGTGATTGCCCACGCGGTAGTACGCGTACGAGTACACGTCTTTCAGGTGCGCTTTGTAGAGCTCGCTGAAGTCGGCGTCGAGCTTGACCTTGTCCGGCGCTGTCGCCATCGGCCACGGACACTACGCGGCCTTCGCGCTCTGCGCCTTCTTCGGCTTTTTCGGCGCGGTGAGCGAGGCCCGCCAGCGGTCAGGCTCGACGTTGCCCTCGATCATCCCCGCGAGGCTGCGCAGCACGGGCGCGTCGACGCCGGCCTCCTTGAGCCGGGCGGCGAGCAGCGGGACCGTGTTGACCCCTTCGGCGGTCTGACCGATCGCGGCGCCGATCTCGCTCGCGGGCATCCCCTGCGCGAGCAGCTCACCCGCGCGCCGGTTGCGGGAGCCCTCGGACAGCACGGTGGCGACCAGGTCACCCGTTCCGGCCAGGCCGGCGAACGTCTCCGGACGCGAGCCGTAGCCGCGCGCGAACTCCGCCACCTCGGCGAAGACCTTGCCGGCCGCGGCGCCCGCGGCGTTCGGCCCGGGCGCAGCCGCGGCGGCGAGCGCGGCGGCGTTCTTGGCGCAGCCCGCGAGCTCCACACCGACGACGTCCGTGGTGTGCGTGACCTGCAGCCCGGCGGCGGACAGCGCATCCGAGACCTGGCGCCGGAAGCTCTCGTCGCGCGTGGCGAGGACGAGGCTGGCGCCGCCTGAGAGCGCATCGGCGGCGTGCGCGGGCCCGCCGAGGACCCCGACGGCCCACGACGTCGTGCGCTCGGAGACGTAGGCGGACGGGAGCGTGCCGAGCGGTGGCACGAGGCCCTTGCTCAGGACGAGCACGCCCGCACGCGGTGTCAGCTTGGGCGCGTGCGCGGCGAGCACCTGCGGGAGGTCCGCCGCGGGCACGGCGAACGCGACCAGGTCGTGGCGGCCGAGCTCGAGGTCGGCGGCTTTGACGGCGTGGATGCGGTCCGAGAGCGTGACGCCGGGCAGGTAGCGGTCGTTCTCGCGCGTCGCGTCGATCAGGTCGGCCTGGGCCTGGGTGCGGCAGCCGAGGTCGACCTCGATGCCGGCGCGGGCGAGCATCACCGCGATCGCGGTGCCCCACGAGCCGCCGCCGATGACCGCGGCGCGCCGGAGCGGCGGCAAGCCGCCCAGCCACTCCCACTGGAGCATCACGTTCGGCCAGATGCGGTCGGTGACGGCCGCGGCGAGCGGGCCGGTGGCCGACTCCACCTGCGGGAAGTTCAGCGGCGCGCCGATCCGGACGCTGACCTTGCGCGGGCGCACGCGGAAGCCCCTGCGGATGTCCTCGGTGCCCTTGATGGCGACGGGGACGACGGTCGCGCCGGTCTCCAGCGCGAGCCGGCCGACGCCGCGCTTGGGCTTGCCGAGCGCGCCGGGACGGGTGCGGGTGCCCTCGGGGAAGATCAGGACCGGGTCGCCCCGCCCGAGGATGGCCTTGGCCGTCTCGATCATGTCGCCGTCGGCCGCGCCGCGGCGGACCGGGAACGCGCCGAGACTGCTCAGCAACCAGCCCAGGTACTTGTTCTTGAACAGCTCTTCCTTGGCCACGTAGTACACGGGCCGCCGGCTGCACAGGCCGACGATGAACGGGTCGATGAACGAGCGGTGGTTGGCGACGAAGATCACCGGTCCCTCGGTGGGGACGTGCTCGCGTCCGATCCGGCTCAGGCGCCAGTAGATGTGCGCGAACGGCTGCACCCAGGCGCGCATCAGCCAGTAGACGATGGGGTTGACGCCCTTGGTGCGGGCGCGGGCGTGCGCGTGTTCCAGTGTGGCCATGGGTTGGGGTCCGACCTCCTCGCCGATTTCGTACACCACGCCCGCCGTGCGCGTTACAGTCGAAGTCATGGCCGTCGATCGCACCCGCACCCTCCGAGGCGCTCTTGCCGGCGCCGCCGCCGCAGCCGTGTGGGCCGCGCAGCAGCCCCTCGACCAGCGCGTCTTCGCCTGCAAGTACGACGACGTCGAGCTGCTCGGGCGCTTCGTCACCAGCGGCCGCGCCGCGTATCCCGTCGGTTTCGCCATGCACATCGCCAACGGCGCGCTGTTCGGCGCGGCGTACGCGAACGCGTCGCGCGGCATCCCCGTGCCCGGGCCCCTGCGCGGGCCGTTGGCCGGCTTGGCCGAGCACCTGGCCACCTGGCCGGGCACGGCCGCGCTGTCGCGCGTGCACCCGGCCGCCGCGGAGTTCCCGCAGCTGTGGGGCTCGAGCCGCGCGTTCGCGCAGGCCACGTGGCGACACCTGCTGTTCGGCACCGTGCTCGGCGAGCTCGAGCGGCGCCTGAACCCGCCTGACTCCGAGCCCCAGCCGATCGACCCGGCCGCCGCCGCGTCGAACGGGCACGGTTCCGCCGAGTACGTCGTGTCCCTGAATTAGAAGTTCAGGCAGACATCCCCTCCACCCCACCCCGATCATCCGGCCTGTCTGTGCGCGTCTTCATCACGGGGGCTTCCGGGTTCGCCGGCCCCTATCTCGTGGCGGCCTGCGAGGCCGACGGGGACACGGTCGTCACCGCCCCGCCCTCGTCGGCGGCGAACCTCGCGGACCCGGCGGTCGCGCGCCAACTCATCGCCGACGCGCGGCCGGACGTCGTCTACCACCTCGCCGCGCGCGCCCACGTGGGCGAGTCGTGGGCGGACCCGCTCGGCACGCTCGCCGACAACGTGGCCTTGACCGCGAACGTGCTCGAGGCGGTGCGCCACGAGGCGCCCGAGGCGGTCGTGGTCTCGGTCGGGTCGGGCGAGGAGTACGGGCCGCCCGAGACCGTGCCCACGACCGAGGACGCGGCGCTGCGGCCCCAGAACCCGTACGCGGTCTCCAAGGCGTCCTCCGGGCTCGTCGCGCGCTTCTACGCCGACGCGTACGGGCTGCGCGTGATCCACGCCCGCGCGTTCAACCACTCCGGGCCCGGCCAGAAACCGATCTACGCCATCGCGAACTTCGCCACGCAGATCGCGCGCGGCCTCCGCGAGGGCCGCGACGTGATCCGGATCGGGACCGGCAACCTCGACACGCGCCGCGACTTCACCGACGTGCGCGACGTCGTCCGCGCCTACCGGCTGCTCGCCGCCCGGGGCGAGCCCGGCGTCTACAACGTCTGCTCGGGCGTCAGCCGCTCCGCGCGTGAGCTGATCGCGGGGCTCAGCGAGGTCGCCGGCGTGCCCGTCGAGACCGAGGTCGATCCCACCAAGCTCCGGGCCCACGAGGTGATGGAGATCCGCGGCTCCCACGACCGCCTGCACGCCGCCACGGGCTGGCAGCCCGAGATCCCGCTCGAGCAGACCCTGCGGGACACGCTCGAGAGCTTCAGGTAGGCAGGCGGTGCAGCGCGGCGCCGAGCTGGTGGGCGAGGACGCGGGCGCGGTCGATCTCGCGCGCGGTGAAGGCCTGTGGCCGCACGCGGTAGATCTCGAGCAGCGCCAGCGGCTCGTCGTTGCAGATGACGGGCACGAGCAGGACGGTTCCCAAGCCGAGCGCTGCGAGCTCCGCGAGCTCGGCTTCGTCGCCGGCCTCGTCGCCCACGACGACCTGACCGGGAACCCGGTGCTCGAGGACGTAGCGCTTCGAGGGGAAGTCATCGAGCGACCAGCGCTCGCCGAGCGCCGGGCGGTTGCGCGAGATCAGCTCGATCTCGTTGCCGAGGACCAGCAGGAGCGCGAGCTCGTCGGCCCCGAGCAGCGCCGCGGCGCGCACGTTGGCCGCCCCGAGCTCGTGCACGGTCCTGGCCGAGGACAGCTCGTCGGAGAGCTCGGCGAGCCCGCGGGCGAAGGCGCCGGCGCCCCGCGGCGAGTTCGAGAGGCGCATGCCGGCCCGGATGTTTGACGCGCTCGCCGCGGCCGCCGCCGGATCCGGCTGCGGCCACGCCGGCCCTGGGCGGCAGAGGCCGTACCCCTGCGCGTAGCTGACGTCCAGCGCGACGAGCGTGCGCAGATCGTCGAGGTCCTCGACACCTTCGGCGCAGATCGCCGCGCCGGTGCTCGACGCGAACCCGATCAGCGCCTCCAGCAGCGCCTGGCGCGAGCCGTCGGCGTGCGCGCCGTGGACCAGCGTGCGGTCGAGCTTGAGGATGTCGGGCGCGATCCGGATCATCTGCTGCAGGCCCGCGTAGCCCGCTCCGGCGTCGTCGAGGGCGATCAGCGCACCACGCCGGCGCAACTCGGCGAGCGCGGTCTCCAGCTCGCCCTCGGCGCCGAACACCTCGTGCTCGGTGAGTTCGATCACGATCCCCGTCAAGTCCTGTGGGAGCGTGCTCTGGACCGGCGCGGACAACAGCGCGCGCGGCGAGAGGTTGAGCGCGAGGAACGTGCCGTCGGGACGGTTCGGGACCTCGAGCGCGGCCCGCATGGCGAGCGCTTCGAGCTCGTCCCCGAGACCGACCCGGTGCGCCTGCGCGAACCACTCGTCCGGGCCGCGGCGCGGCTCGACGTGGATGCGGGTGAGGGCCTCATAGCCGCCGGCGCGGCCCGTGGCGAGCTCCACGACGGGCTGGACGACGATCTCGATCGCGCTCGTGCCGCGCGCCAGCAGCTCCGCGACCTCGTTGCGCTGCTCGGCTTCCGGGCGGAGCGCGCCGCGCTCGTAGCGCACGGTCCTGCCCCGGCCGGAACGCTTGGCGAAGTACAGGGCCGAGTCGGCGTTCTCGAGCAGGACGGCGGCCTCGTTCCCGTCGACGGGGCTCGCGGCGACACCCGCGGACGCCGCGAGCGGCCGGCCCCGGACGGTCAGCTCCGCGATCGCCGCGCGGGCGCGCTCGGCGCAGTCCTCGGCGGCCTCCGCGTCGGCACCCGGCAGGATGATCACGAACTCCTCGCCGCCCATCCGGCCGACGACGTCGTCGGCGCGCACGACCGAGCGCAGCCGCTCCGCGCAGGCCCGGAGCACCCGGTCGCCCTCGGCGTGGCCGAGCGTGTCGTTGATGACCTTGAAGTGGTCGAGGTCGAGCAGCACGACGGCCACCGCGTCCCGCTGGTCCAGTGATGCGCGCAGCCGCTCATGGCTGGCGCGATGGTTCAGCAGCCCCGTGAGCGCGTCGCGCTGCACCTGATCGCGCAGCGTCTCGCGTTGACGGGCCGAGTCGTACGCGAGCGCGGCCATCGTGGCGAAGCGCTCGACCAGCTCGACCTCCTCGCGGGAGAACGGGTCACCGTTGGTCACGTCGCGATAGACGTTGAGCGCCCCCACGACGCGCTCGCGCGCCAGCAGCGGCACGCACACGAACGCCTCGGGGTCGTCCGGCGTGCCGCCGACGACGCTGCACAGCGGCTCCACGAGCGTGTTCGGCACGTTGCGCGTGGAGCGGTTGGCGACCACCCATCCGGTCACGCCCGTCCCGAGCGGGATCGGGTTGGCCAGGACCTCGTCGACCCAGTTGCCGACCGCGAACACCGGCATGAGCAGGCCCGCGGCATCGTCGATCTCGTAGACCGTCAGATCGTCGTAGCGCAGCAGCGCGCGCAGATGGTGCGCGATCCGGCCGAGCGTGCCGTCGAGCGAGTCCGCCGCCAGGATGCCGGAAGCCGCGTCGACCAGCGCTTCCAGCGCCGATCCGCGTTCGATCTCAAGGGCAGGGGCAACGGTCACGTTTCCCTTAATCGGCCGGATCCGGGTGCGCCTTGATGACCCCTACACTCCTTGACCCCGCCGGAGTAGCTCAGCTGGCCAGAGCAACCGCCTTGTAAGCGGTAGGTCACGGGTTCGAATCCCGTCTCCGGC
>CAVRTQ010000012.1:0-207458 GCA_963724195.1 uncultured Solirubrobacteraceae bacterium
CGTAGACCGACGCTCTATCCAGCTGAGCTACGGGCGCTGGCTGCGCTGCGGCGTGGCAGTTTAGCGCCCGCGCGGCCGGGGACCGGCTCGGGCGCGTCGGCGAACTTGTCGTAGCGCCGCAGAAGCCGTCCGATCCGGGCCTGGAGCGGCAGGACGAAGCGGGTCACGAAGCGCGGGATCGCCGTCATGGCGAACTCGGAGCGATAGCGGGTGAGCAGGAACGCGCCGTCGAAGGCGCCTGGACGGCCACCGTTGCGGGCCATCGAGGAGAAGACCTCCGAGAGGAAGTACTCGACGTTGAGGGCCGGGTGGATCTCGCCGACGCAGCGGAGGGGCTCGTCGCCCGCGTTCCAGAAGCGGTGCTCGACGCCTGGGCCGAACGAGACGATCTCGCCCGGGCCGGCGAAGCGGTCTGCTTCGCCGGCGATCGCGTAGCCGATCCGGCCGGACTCCACGCGCAGCGTCTCGGTCTGGAGCCAGTGGACGTGCATCGGCGGGCCGGCGCCGGGCTCGGTGACCCCGTCGACCAGCAGGCGGTCGCCGTCGCGGCCGACGAAGGTGAGGCGTTCGCCGTGGCCGTTGTCGATGGTTTGCGGGTACATCGGGCTCCTTCCGCTACGCTTGGTATCGAAACTAACGGTAGCGAAATTCACCAATAGGGTGCAAGGGGTGCCAGCCGTACCTGAACCGCCGAAGCGTGGGAGGCCGCTCGACCCGGAGATCGACGATGCGATCGTGCGGGCCGCGGTCGCGATGTTCCTCGAGGTCGGGCTGCAGCGGATGACGGTGCCGGGCGTCGCGGCGGCGGCGGGCGTGGCGAAGACGACGGTCTACCGGCGCTATCCGACGCCGACGCAACTGGCGCTCGCGGCCATCGGGCGGCTGAACGCCGGCTCGGAGGACCCGGACACGGGCTCGGCGCGCACCGACCTGATCGCGACGCTGCAGGCCGTGCGCGCGCGGATCGACCCGACCGTCACGGCGACGGTGCTCGTGGAGGCGCAGGAGCACCCGGAGATCCTCGAGCTCGCGCGGCAGAACATGATCCGGCCGGCCGTGGAGCGGTTCCGGCGCGTGATCCGCAAGGGCATCGAAGCCGGCGAGCTCGCGCCGACCTGGACGTCGATCTCGCGGCCGACGCCGTGTTCGGCAGCTTCTTCACGCGCTTCTACGAGCGCGGACGCCCGGGGCCGGAGTGGCCGGAGCAGGTCGTCGCCGCGCTGTACCCGGGGCTCACGGACAGGGCGGGATTCGAACCCGCGATGGGGCTATAAACCCCATACTCGCTTAGCAGGCGAGTGCCTTCAGCCTCTCGGCCACCTGTCCCGGTCCGCGGAGTGTAGAGGGCCGACGCTCAGCCTGCCCGGTTACGACGTCCGCGAGGCAACGTGTCCAGTTCTTCGAGGGACATCCCGGCCCCCGTCGCGACGCACGCCAGCGGGTCCTCCGCGACGCGCACGGGCATGCCCGTCTCCCGCGCGACACGGCCATCGAAGCCCCGCAGCAGCGAGCCGCCGCCGGCCAGGAGCACGCCTTCGGTGGTGATGTCCGCCGCCAACTCGGGCGGCGTCTCCTCCAGCGTGGCGTGGATCGCGGCCATGATCTCGGCCAGCGGCGAGGCGATCGCCTGCCGGACCTCCTCCGAGGTCAACACGATCTCCCGCGGCAGCCCGGAAGCGAGGTCGCGCCCACGGATGGACGTCTTGATCTCCTCGTGCAGCGGGATCGCGGACCCGGCGGCGAGCTTGATGGCCTCGGCGGACTGGGAGCCGATCGCCATCCGGTGCTCGAGCCGGATGTGGTTGGTGATCGCGTCGTCGAGGTCGTAGCCGCCGACGCGCAGCGACTTCGCCACGACCAAACCGCCCAGCGAGATGATCGCCACCTCGCTCGTGCCGCCGCCGATGTCGACCACCATGCGGCCCTTGGGCTCGGCGATGTCCACGCCGGCGCCGATCGCGGCGGCCAGGGACTCCTCGATCAGGTGCACCTCACGGGCGCCCGCTGAAAGCGTGGCTTCCTCGACGGCCCGGCGCTCGACCTCGGTGATGCCGGACGGCGCGCAGATGACCATCCGCGGCCGCGCGAAGCGCGACTGCAAGACCTTGCCCACGAACTGCCGGAGCATCGCCTCCGTGACCTCGAAGTCGGCGATGACGCCGTGCCGCAACGGACGGTCGGCGGAGATCGTCGCGGGCGTGCGCCCGATCATCCGCTGGGCGTCCGATCCGACCGCGTGCACCTCGCCCGTGCGCTGGTCGATCGCCACCACGGACGGCTCTGACAGGACGATTCCGCGCCCGCGCACGTACACGACCGTGTTGGCGGTGCCGAGGTCGACCGCGACGTCGCCACCCGACCGCAAGCGGCCGACGTGACGCCGTCGGCCGGAGCCGAAAAGTCGGAGGGACATTCGTCCGCCCACTCAAGCACACGCGGCGGCGGTGCCTTCTAGAGTCCAGTTCGTGGAGGGGTTTGTGCTCGACGTGGCCGCGTGCCCGGAGGATGAAGGCGCGCTCGAGCGCCACGACGACGACGTGCGCTGCACCACGTGCGGGCGCGTGTTCGGCGTGGAGGGCGGCGTGCTCACGCTGCTGCCGGACCGGCTGGCCCACGTCCGGCAGCCGACGCCGGCGCCGGAGGCCCGTTCCGGCGAGGATGACGTCCGCTGGATCGAGGACGAGCTGGAGTGGTGGAACCCCTGGCACGACGCCGAGACGCTGCAGCCGTTCCGCCCGCGCTCGGGCCTGCGCGGGCGCTCGCGCGAGAAGCATCTGCTCGGCCGCGTGCGCGACCGGGTGGGCGACCACCCGACCGTGATCGAGATGGGCGCGGGCGTCAGCCGCACCGTCGCCGGGCTCTGGCCGACCGGTCCGCGGTACGTCGCCACGGACATCTCGCTGCCCGCGCTGCAGGCCGGCCGGCGGATGCTCGATCCGCGGACCGCCTCCGTGCAGTGCGACGCGGTCACCTGGCCGTTTCGCGAGAGCAGCGCCGACGTCGTGCTGATTCTCGGCGTCCTGCACCACCTGTCCGACTGGCGCGCTGCGCTCGAGCGCGCCTGCCGGACCGTGCGGCCGGGCGGCTTCCTGCTGCTGCACGAGGCGGTGACCAAGCCGCGCGTGCTCGCCCGCTGGCGCGCCGGCGGGATGGACGACGGCTGGGTCAGCCCGCACGAGGGCGACGTCCCCGCGACGGCGCTGCGCGCGGAACTCGAACGCTCCGGCGAGATCCTGCATTGGCACGGCGAGGAGTCGCCGCTGCGCTTCGGGATGGTGCGCTACCTCGTCACCCGCCCCGGACGCCACGAGCTGCTCGAGTCCTCGCCGGCCCTGACGATCACGTTCAACGCGCTCGACCAAGCGTTCGGCCGCGGCCCCGGAAGGCTGTTCCCGAGCCTGGGCTTCAACGAGGTCACGGCGGTCTGGCAACGCGGGGCCTGAGCCTCGGGGCTATCTTTCTGGGGTCCCGGAGGGGTGGCAGAGTGGTCGATCGCGCTGGTCTTGAAAACCAGAGTCCGTGAAAGCGGACCGTGGGTTCGAATCCCACCCCCTCCGTCTCTTGACATCGTAATCCTTGAGCGCTTAGGGTCGGTCTGCCGCTGGCAGTCGCTCAAGGAGGGTCGGGATGTCGCGCCGTCGCTTGCTGCTGGTCACGCTCGCCATGGGCTTGGTGATGCCCGCCTCGGCGGTGGCTGCGCCCGGGGTCGGGCACCGTGTCGAGCACATAAAAGTGCCCGGAGCGGCGCTGAAAGAGCTGCGCAAGGTCGACGTGCACCTGTGGTACCCGGCGAGATCGGCGGGCGCAGCCCAAGACGGTCTACACGTCCGCGCTGTTCGGCAAGGCGCTCCCGAACGGCTGGGCGCCGCTGTCGTGGTCGGTCGAGGCCGAGCTCGCCCGCGAGGGCGCACCTTCGACTCGCGGGTGGGCCGTACGCGCCGATCGTGTTCTCCCACGGCGCGACCAACGACCCGATCGACTACGCGCACACGCTGGAGGAGATCGCGGCCGCCGGCTTCGTCGTGATCGCGCCCGACGCACACGAACAACACCCAGGACGACGTGCGGCGCGACTACCTCAACGCGCTCGCCGGCACGCGCGTGTTCGACTGCGAGGACGGTTGCTGCCGTCCCGGCCGCTGCCGACGCTCGGCGCGAACGGGTTCCCGTCCCCGGACTGCGCGAAGGGCAACGTTCCGAACAGCATGTCCGATCGCGTCCGCGACGTCGACGCCGTGCTCGATGCGCTCCCCGGCTGGTTCGGGAAGGCCGTGGCCGCCGATCAGGCGGGCGTGATGGGTCACTCGCGCGGCACGGTCACGGCGCTCGCCGTCGCCGGCGGCAGCACTGTGTGGGGCACGCTGCCCGACTCGCGCGTGAAGGCCATCATGGGCATGGCGATCGGCGCGGTGGCGATCAACAACGACGTCAACCTCGCCGCCATCACACACGCCGACCCTGCTCCTGAAGGCCGAGTTCGACCGCAACACGTTGCCGGCCAACACCGACGCGGCGTTCGCCCAGATCCCGGCGGCACGGACAAGCAGAACGTGCTGATCGAGGACGGGACGCACCGGTCGTTCGACTCGACGTACTGCGCGCAGCTGCAGTCCGCGGGCGCCCTGTTCGACACCGACGGCGACCACGTCGTGAGCGCGGCCGAGGCCGCCGCCACCAACCGGCCGCTCGACAAGTGGAACGTCCCGCTGATCGCCGCCTCCTATCCCGGTTACCTCTCGGGCAAGGCGGTGCACTACTGCTCCCCGCAGACGTTCACGACCCCGGTGAACATCCAGCGGCTCGTTGCGGCCACCAACAACGCCGAGTACACCTGCACGGACGCCGGCTGCGGCTGGGCGCCGCACACCGTCGCGCTCCCGGCGAACCAAGTGGGCGTGTGCACGGTGCCGCTCGCCGCCCCGCCGTGCACCGGCCTCAGCACCGACCAGCTCAAGCCCGACATCGTCGACTACGCCGTGGACTTCTTCGGCCCGCGGCTCGACGTCCGAGCGCCGGAGCTGACCGTGCCCGCGAACCTGACGGTCAACGCGACGAGCCCCGCGGGCGCGACCGTGAACTTCACCGCGACCGCGACCGACAACACCGACGACAGCCCCACCGTCACCTGCACGCCGGCGTCGGGGAGCGTGTTCGCGATCGCGACGCACGCCGGTGCGGTGCACGGCCACCGACGACCGCGGGAACGCGGCGGAGAAGACGTTCACCGTCACCGTGCTCGGCGCCGGACCGCAGCTCGCGAACCTCGTCACGGCGGTCGTCGGCGAGAACCCGGCACTGCGCGCGCTCCTCTCCGGTCTCGATCTGCACCGGCCGCTGCACCACACCGCCGCGTGCGTCTCGCTGCGCACGTTCGCGACACTCGCGCGCCTGCTCGCTCCGACGCGCGCCGCGGCGTGGATCGCCGACGCCAACCGGATCCGGGCGGTGCTCGCCTGCTGAACCTCAGCCGTGGACGTGGAGGCGCTGGCCCTGGGGCCCGAAGATGCCGATGAGCTCGACGGGTCCCTCCACGGCGCCGAACCAGTGCGGCGTCCAGGTGGAGAACTCGACCGCCTCGCCCGGTTCGATGACGAAGTCCTCGTCGCCGAGCCTGAGCCGCAGCCGCCCGCTCAGCACGTAGATCCAGTCGTGGCCCTCGTGCACGGGCAACTCGTCCGGCGGCTCGGCGTCCGCTTTGAACGGGACGAGCAGCTTGAACGCCTGTAGCCCGCCGGCCGCCCCGCGGTTGGTGAGCGGCCACGCGGTCATCGCGCCCATCTTCACCGGCTTGGCGCGGACGCGCGGGTCGGGCGCCGGAGCGGTGCCGAGCAGGTCATCGGCCTTCACGCCGAGCGCGGCGGCGAGGCCGGGGAGGTGATCCAGCGCGAGCCGCCGCTTGCCGGACTCGAGCCGGCTCAGGGTCGAGATGTCCAGGTTGGCCCGCTCGGCGACCTGCTGCAGCGTCAGTCCCTGCTCCGCCCGGAGCTCGCGCAACCGCCGCCGGACCCGTGCGTCCACGCCCTCGTTTGCCTGCATGGCAAACCATCTTGACGCATCGCGCAACCCCGACCACCCTGGATCGTCATGACTTGGGATTGCATCGTCGTCGGTGGCGGGGCCGCGGGCCTGAGCGCGGGGCTCGTGCTCGGCCGCGCCCGCCGGCGCACACTGATCATCGACAAGGGCGAGCCGAGCAACCGGTTCGCCCACGGCATCGGCGGCCTGCTCGGCCAGGACGGCCGCGCCCCGGAGGACTTCTACGCCGACGGCCGCAAGGAGCTGGAGCGGTACCCGACCGTCGAGTACCGCCGCGGCGAGGTCACCGGCGGCGCGCCGCGCCGCCCGATGTCACCAGCCGGCGGGAAGGCGAGCCGCGAGGCGAGCGTTCCCAGCGACGCGAGCCGTCAGGCGAGTGTCGCCAGCTTCACGCTCACCCTCGCCGACGGGACCACCGAGACCGCGCAGGCGATCGTCCTCGCCACGGGCATGGACTACGTCTACCCGGACGTGCCGGGCGTCGCGGAGCGCTGGGGCACGACCGCGTTCCACTGCCCGTTCTGCCACGGCTGGGAAGTGCAGGACCGCCCGCTGTTCGTGCTCGACCCGACCGACTTCGGGCCGGACCGCGCCAAGCTGCTCCGCGCCTGGAGCGACGACGTCACGCTCCTCACCGAGAACCCGCTGCAGCTGCGCGACGACGAGATCGTCCTCGCCGACGGCACGACGCATCCGTGCGGCGGGCTGCTGATCGGCGTCCGGCTCTCGCAGCGCTCCGGCCTCGCCGCCCAACTCGGCGTCGAGGCGCGCGAGCCGAACCCGATGTTCGAGGACGGCCTCGCCGATCGACGAGCGCTTCGGCACGAACGTCCCCGGCGTGTTCGCGGCCGGAGACCTCACCGGCACGCCACCGTCGGTGGCGAGCGCCGTCGCTTCAGGCTCGATGGCCGCGGCGATGGCGGTACACGCGCTGGTACTGGCGCACTAGCGCCAGCACGAGCACCACCACGAGCCCGGGCCACCCGAAGACGAGGACCAGCGCGCCGGCGCCGAGCACCGGGGCGGCGATCGCCGCGGGCTGGCGGGGCGGGCGGGCGATGCACGAACCGCCGCCCGTCGAGCACGAACGACGGAGCCGGCGCCGCCGCGGAACACGACGCGCGCGAGCGGCGCGGGCCGGTCCCGCAAGGTCTCGTAGGCGAGGTTGATCGCCTTCATGCGCTCCTCGTCGGGCGTCGCGCCCGCCTCGGAGTACTGCTTGACGAGGCGGTTGCGCACCACCCGCAGGTCGCCGTCGAACGACGGGTCGATGCCGAGGGCCTCGTAGTGGTCCATCAGCGGTGCTGCGCAGCCTCCGGTGACGCGTCCCAGAACTCGTCGATCTTCGTCGCGTCCTGGCGGCCGAGCTGCTTGGAGACGGCCCAGATCTCAACCGGCTCGTCGCCCTCGTTGCGGTGTGAGCGCGGGGTCTTGGGCGCCACGCGGACCACGGACGGAGCGGTCACGCGCTGCACGTCGTCGCCCGCCCGGAACGTCAGCGTCCCGCGGGCGACGATGTAGAGCTCCTCGATCTCATCGTGGTAGTGCCCGGTGCCCTGCTCGAAGTCCGAATGGGGCGGGACGCGGATCAACGTCACCGCGACCTGCTCGGCGCCGAGCGCGTCGGTGAGGCGGCGAAACTCGCCCGGAACGTCGCTGTCGGCGTAGTAGTCCTTGGCGTCGTCGGCGTTGAGAATCGTGTAGTCAGACATCTTGTTGCAACCTACCCGCAGCAAGTCTTAGAACCATCGGGGTTTCAAAAGCGCAAGGGTGGTCATGCGCCTCCTCGCCGTCGCCTTCGCCGCCCTCCTCCTGCTTCCTGCCGCGGCCAGCGCGCACCCGCTCGGCAACTTCAGCGTCAACCACCTCGCCGAGGTGGACGTGCAGCGCGGGCACGTCGACGTGCGCTACATCGTCGACGCGGCCGAGATCCCCACGCTGCAGGGGAACGCGGACCCGCGCGGCGAGCTCGACCGCCTGATCCTCACCGTCGACGGCAAGCGCACCCCGCTCGAGCCGCGAGGCACGACGGTCACCCACCCGCCCGGCCAAGGCGGCCTGAAGACGACGCGCACGGTGATCGAGCTCCGCGCCGACGTCACCGGCGAGCGGGTCACGCTCACCGACAACACGTTCCCCGGCCGCGTCGGCTGGAAGGCGGTCGTCACCGACCCCGGCCAGGACCCGACGAAGGGCCTCACGACCTACCCCAGCGACGCGCTGCAGAGCCCGTCCGACACCCGCGTCGCCACCGTCAAGGCGGACGCGGGCTTCGCCGGCATCCTCGACGGCGACCGCCTGCTGATCGTCCTCCTGCTCACCGCCTTCGCCTGGGGCGCGATCCACGCGCTCTCGCCCGGCCACGGCAAGGCGATGGTCGCCGCGTACCTGGTCGGCACGCGCGGGCGCCCGCGCGACGCCGTGGCGCTGGGCGGGATCGTCACCGTCACGCACACCGCGGGCGTGTTCGCGCTCGGCTTCATCACGCTCGCGCTCTCGAACTTCGTCCTGCCCGAGGACCTCTTCCCCTACCTGAACCTCGCCTCGGGGCTGATCGTGATCGCCGTCGGCCTCACCGTCCTGCGGCGCCGGAAGCACCACCACCATCACCACCACGACGAGGTCAGCCGCAAGAGCCTGCTGGCCATGGGCACCGCGGCGGGGCTGATCCCCTGCCCGTCCGCGCTCGTCGTCCTGCTCGGCGCGATCTCCCAGGACCAGATCGCGCTCGGGATGCTGCTCATCGTCGTCTTCAGCCTCGGCCTCGCCGGGACGCTGACCGCGCTCGGCCTGGCTGTCGTCCAGGCCCGGCGCCTGCCCCTGCCCCACCCCGTCATCCACGCCCTGCCGATGGCGTCCGCGATCGCGATCGTCGCCGTCGGCGGCGTCCTGACCGCCCACGCCATCCCGACCCTCTAGGACCCCAAGGCCCCCATGCACATCCCTGACGGTTTCCTCTCGACCGAGGTCGCGCTGGCGTGCGCCGTGCCCGCCGTCGCGGCGGTCGGCATCGGCCTGCGCCAGGCCAACCGCACGCTGGACGAGCGCCGCGTGCCCCTGCTCGGCGTCACCGCCGCGTTCGTCTTCGCCGCGCAGATGCTCAACTTCCCGGTGGCGGGAGGCACGAGCGGGCACTTCCTCGGCGCGGCGCTGGCCGCGATCCTGCTCGGCCCCTGGCTCGCCTGCCTCGCCCTGGCCGTCGTGCTCGGCGTGCAGGCGTTCGTGTTCGCGGACGGCGGGCTCACCGCGCTGGGCGCGAACGTGTTCAACATGGGCGTCGCGGGCGCGCTCGTCGTCGGCGGGCTGATGCACGTCGCGACCAAGCTCGCGCCGAAGCGGATCCTGCCGATCGCCGCCGTCGGCGCCTGGCTCGCGGTGATGACCGGCGCGGCGCTGACCGCGCTCGAGCTGGCGATCTCCGGCACCGTCCCGCTGGGCACGGTCCTGCCCGCGATGCTCGGCACCCACCTGCTGATCGCGGCCGGCGAGGCGGTCATCACCGTCGCCGCCGTGAGCGCCGTCCTCAGCACCCGTCCCGACCTCCTCCGCCGCCCGGTGTACGCATGAAGCGCTTCACGATCCTCGCCCTCGCCTTCGCCCTGGTCCTCGGCGTGTTCGTCTCGCCGTACGCCTCCTCCAAGCCCGACGGCCTCGAGCGCGTCGCCGCCGATCAGGGCTTCGTGGACGCGGCCACGTCAGCCAGCACCTACGGGACGTACGCGGGCCTGACCGGCACGCTGCTCGTGTTCGTGATCGGCGCCGGACTCGCACTGCGGCGCGCGATGAGCGCCCTCCAACGACGCGGGCGTGGTCGGGGACAGCGCGATCCACCGCCGCGATCCGCGCGCGAAACTGCTCGGGCTGAGCGCGGTCACGGTGATCGCGGTGTCGACCACGGCGTGGCCCGTCCACGCGGCGTGCGCGCTCGCGCTGGCGCTCGTCGCCGCGCTCGCGCACATCGGCCCGCGCACGATCCTGCGCCGTGCGCGGATCGTCGCGTTCCCGGTGCTGCTCGTCGCCGCGTTCTCGCCCGAGATCGCGCCGAAGGCGCTGATCGGCACCTTCTCCGCCGTCCTGCTCGGCGCGACGACGAGCTTCCCGGACGTGCTGCACGCGCTCGAACGGTTGAAGGCGCCCCGCCTGCTCGTGCTGATCGCGGCCTTCATGTACCGCTACCTGTTCACGATCGTCGACGAGGTCCAGCGCATGCGGGCCGCGCTCGCCGCCCGCGGCTACCGGCCCCGCCACGCGCTGCAGATCGCCGCGCTCGGCCGCGTCGCCACGGCCCTCTTCCTGCGCACCTACGAGCGCGGCGAGCGCGTGCACCTGGCGATGCTCGCGCGCGGGTTCAACGAGCGCATGCCGCGCCTGCACGCGCTCGCGTTCACCCGCGCCGACGCGCTGTTCGTCGCCGCGCTCGCACCCGTCCTCGCCGTCCGGCTCGTCGCATGATCCACGCGCGCGAGCTGCGCTACGCCTACCCGAACGGCGTCGCCGCGCTCGACGGTGTCGACCTGTCCGTCGCGCCCGGCGAGCGCGTCGCCATCGTCGGCCCGAACGGCGCCGGCAAGACGACGCTCATGCTCCAGCTCAACGGGTTGCTGCGGGGGAGCGGCGAGCTGACCGTCACCGGCGGGATCGGCCTCGTCTTCCAGGACCCGGACGACCAGTTGTTCATGCCGACCGTGCGCGAGGACGTCGCGTTCGGGCCGCTCAACCTGGGGCTGGCGGACGTGCCCGATCGCGTCGAGGCCGCGTTGGAAGCGGTCCGGATGCGCGAGCACGCCGACCGCGCTCCGCATCAGCTCAGCCTGGGCCAGAAGCGCCGCGTGGCGATCGCCACGGTGCTGGCGATGGAACCGAGCGTGCTCGTGCTCGACGAGCCGAGCGCGAACCTCGACCCGCGGACGCGACGCGAGCTGATGGAGCTGCTCGAGCGTCTGGACCGCACGCTGCTGATCGTCACCCACGACCTGCCGCTGGCGGCGCGACTGTGCGAGCGGGCGGTGCTGCTGAGCGCGGGCCGCGTCGTCGCCGACGACCCGCGCTCGACCTGCTCGCCGACGAGCAGCTCCTGGCCGCGCACGACCTGGAGCTGCCCGAGGGCTACCTCCTTACGCGGCGATCTCCGCGCGCTTGGTCTCGATCCCGTCCAGCAGCTTCTGCATGGGCACCTTGAAGGCGTCGATGCCCTCGCGCAGGAGCTGCGCGGTGACGTCGTCGAGGTCGATCCCGGCGTCGGCCAGGGCCTGCAGGTCAGCGGTGGCATCCTCGGCGGCGGTCGCGCCGCTCACGCCACCCTCGTTGCGCGCGGCGTCGAGCGTCGGCGCCGGCATCGTGTTGACCGTGTTCGGCGCGACGAGGCCCCACACGTACAGCGTGGTCGGGTAGGCCGGGTTCTTCACGCCGGTCGAGGCCCACAGCGGACGCTGGACGGGCGCGCCCGCCTCACGCAGCGCGGCGAAGCGCTCGCCCTCGAAGACGCGCTGGTAGGCGGCGTACGCGGCCCGCGCGTTGGCCAGGCCGGCGCGGCCCTTGAGCTCGGTGTTCTCGATCGCGTCCAGCCGCTTGTCGACTTCGCTGTCCACGCGGGAGACGAAGAAGGACGCGACGGAGTGGCGGTCGAGCGACTTGCCCTCCTCCTGGCGGCGCTCGAGGCCGCGGATGTAGGCCTCCATCACGCGCTCGTACTGCGCGACGCTGAACAGCAGCGTCACGTTGACGTTCATCCCGTCGTAGATGGCCTGCTCGATCGCGGGCAGCCCTTCCTCGGTGGCCGGGATCTTGATCATCAGGTTCGGGCGGTCGACCAGGTCCCAGTACATGCGGGCCTGCTCGAGCGTCCCCTCGGTGTCGTGCGCGAGACGCGGCGCGACCTCCCAGGAGACGTAGCCGTCATAACCGTTCGTGCGGTCGAAGACGGGGCGAAGCACGTCGGCGGCGGCGCGCACGTCGTGCAGCGCCATCGCGCGGTAGATCTCACGTGCACTCTTGCCCTCGTCGGCAAGGCGCTTGAGGTCTTCGTCGTAGTCGGCGGAGCCCAGGATGGACTTCTCGAAGATCGCGGGGTTGGAGGTCACGCCCTGCAGCGAGTCCTGCTCGACCATCCGCGCCAGCTCGCCGGTCTCGATCAGCCCGCGCGAGAGCTGGTCGAGCCAGATCGACGTCCCGGCCGCCGTCAGGGCGGCGAGACGCTCGTTCACTGCGGTTGCGCTCATACCGGTAACGATGGCACGTAAGGTGCCGTTCATGCGGGCGATCCAGATCGTCGAGCTCAACGGCCCCGAGTCGCTGCAGCTCGCTGACATCGATGAGCCGACGGGCGAGGGCGTCGTGGTCGACGTCCGCGCCGCCGGGGTGTCCTTCCCCGAGGTGCTGCAGACGCGCGGCCTCTACCAGATCAAGCCGGAGCTGCCGTTCGTGCCCGGCAGCGAGGTGGCGGGCGTCGTGCGCGCGGATGCGCACGGGTTCAAGGCCGGTGACCGGGTGGCGGCGTTCTGCATGCTCGGCGGGTTCGCCGAGACGGTGGTCGCGCCCGCGCACTTCACGTTCCGGTTGCCGGACGCGCTGGACTTCGCCCAGGGCGCCGGGCTGGTGCTGAACTACCACACCGCCTACTTCTCGTTGGTGGACCGCGGGCGGCTGCAGGCCGGCGAGACCGTGCTCGTGCACGGCGCGGCCGGCGGCGTCGGCACCGCGTCGATCCAGGTGGCCAAGGGGTTGGGCGCGCGGGTGCTCGCCGTGGTGTCGAGCGAGGAGAAGGAGGCCGTGGCGCGCGCGGCGGGCGCGGACGAGGTGCTGCGCTCGGACGGTGCGTGGAAGGACGCGGCGAAAGCGCTCGGCGGTGCCGATGTCGTGATCGACCCGGTCGGCGGCGACCGCTTCACCGACAGCCTGCGGTCCTTGAACATGGACGGCCGGCTGGTGGTCGTCGGGTTCACCGCAGGCGCGATCCCCGAGGTGAAGGTCAACCGGCTGCTGCTGAACAACCTCGACGTCGTCGGAGCCGGCTGGGGCGCCTACATCACCAAGCGGCCCGAGGTGATCGCGCAAGACGGCGCAGGCGCTGGACGCCCTGATCGAGTCCGGGCACATCCGCCCGATCATCGGCGCGCGCTTCCCGTTCGAGGAGGCGTCGCGCGCGCTGGAGCTGATCGACGGCCGCGGAGCGACCGGTAAGGTGGTGCTGGAGCCGTGAGCGTGCCGACAGGTAATCCCTCAGAGCGGGTTGCGCAATGAGCCGCACCGTGCACATCCCCTTCGACGACGCCGGCCCGGCGGTCAAGGACGTGATGATGCTCGAGCCGCGCTCCGTCGGCCCGGACACGCCGATCGCCGAGATCCGCGAGACGTTCTCGAGCCCGTCGGTGAAGCTGATGCTCGTCACCGACGGCGAGCGTTTCCTCGGCACGGTCACCCGCGACGACCTGCCGGAGAGCGGCGACGGCCCGATCGAGCCGCACGTGCGCACCGACACGCCTTCACTGAAGCCGGACGACCCGGTCGACAAGGCGCTGGCGCTCTTCGGCGAGCACGAGCTGAGCCGCATCCCCGTCGTCACCGACGGCGACCGGCTCGAAGGGCTCGTGTGCGTGAACAAGAGCCATCAGCGCCTTCTGCATCTACCCCCGCTGAGGCAGTGAGGCGTCGAGCGCCTCGTCGAACGCGCCGAAGACGAACTCCGCGGCCGCCCGTTCCTCCGGGAGGATCTGGTCGACCACCATCGCGGTCTCGCCGTCACCGGCCAGCCGCGCCACGCGGGTGAGCTGCTCGTACGCGCCGATCTCGAGGTGCTCGACGGCGTAGGCGAACATCGCCAGCTTGGCCGGCGTGTCGGGCTGCGCGGCCCAGAAGCCGCCCCAGTTCAGCGCACCCAGCTTCAGCGCGGCGTCCTTGACGCGGCTGGGGGAGCCGCCCCGGTCCGCGAGGCGGCGCTCGAGGTGCTCGAGGTGGCGGTTCGTCTCGGCGTGGTGGTTCTCGAGGATCTGCGCGAGCCCGGGCGTGCCCACGAGCTTCGGACCCTTGTCGAGCAGCGTCGCGGACTGCGTCTCCAGCGCGTGCGCGTCGGCCAGGTACCCGTCGAGCGTCTCCGCGGCGTCCCGGCCTTTGAGCGAGGCCTCGACGGTCCGGTCCCACTGCTTCCGATCCGCACCGCCATCGCCTCCTCCTCGGCGCGGATCTCCCGCGCGACGGCCGCGGTCTCCTCGTCCCCCGCCCGCTTGGCCACCTTCTCGAGCAGGTCGTACGCGGCGAGCTCCATGTGCTCGTACGAGAAGGCGTGCGTGGCGAGCTTGCCCGGCGTGTCCGGGTTGGCCTGCGCGAACAGCGTGAACCCCTTGCCGCTGAGCTTGCCGAGCAGGTCCTCGATCCTCGACGGCGCGGCGTCGTGGGCTTGGAGGCGCTCGCGAATCAGCGCCTCGTGGCGCTCGGTCTCGGTGCAGTGCGTCTCGAACGCCGACGCCAGCTGGGGGTCCCCGGCGAGCTCCGGGGCCTTGCGCATCTGCGCGAGCGCCTGGACCTCCATCGCGTGGACGTCGGTGAGGTACTTGACGAGTTGCTCGGGGAGGGAGTCTGGGGCCATGGGTGTGGCCTACCCCGTTCGGGGTCCTGGGCTGCGGTGCGGTTACACCAGCACCGAGGGGAAGGGAGCGGCGTTTGCGCCGCGCGGCGCGAACGGCGCCTCCGAGCTCCGCGTGGCACGGCCGGATTGGCGTGCCGCTCTCAGTCAAGTTACGGGCACCGGAAATCGCGAGGAGCGGTTGTGGTCGCTTCATGCGCTCCACGTCCAATCGATCAGTGCCGAGCATGACCGCGCTTCCAGGAACAACGTCTACTGCCAGCGCGTGTTCGTTTCCGCGAGATCCGCAGGAGGCCGACGGACGAGCGTGGCGTCCCACGAAATGTCAGTGGCCCGTAACTCGACGGAGAGCGGCAAGGCATTCCGCCGTGCCACGCGGAGCCCGGAGGCGATGTTCGCGCCGCGCGAGCGAAACGCCGCTCCCTTCCCCCTCGATGAGCCGTTGCCGTTCCAACCGCCGGCTAATCCGCGGCAGGCGGTTCCTTGTCCGGCAACCCCGGGAGCGGCGCGTCGTCCTCGTCCATCTCGGCGGGCGGGCCCAGCGGCTGGTCGTCGTCCACTTCGGGCGAGCCGTCCTCGGCGGGCGGCGGGTCCTCGGGGATCTCGGGGTCGGTCGTGCTCATGCCTCGTCCCTACCCATCCGCGCGAGGCGGCGCACCGCGAGCGGGGCGAGCAGCACGGCGACGAGGACGCGCACGCTCTGCACCGCGACGATGAACGTCATGTTCCCGCCCGTGCCGAACGCGATCGCCAGCACGGCGTAGATCCCGCCGGGGGTGGTGGCGAGGTAGGCGTCGCGCAGCGAGAGGTCCGTCAGCAGGTGCAGGACCACGGCGAGCCCGAAGCAGGCCACCAGCAGGCCGACGACGCCGAGCAGCACCGGGACGAGCAGCCGGCCCATCTGCCGCACGGTGTCGATCGTGAAGCGCAGGCCCACCTGCAATCCGATCAGCGCGAACGCGAGCTCGCGCACGACGGGCGGCACGACGAAGTCGACGCCGGCGAGGGTGAGGCCGCCCGCGAGGACCATCGGCCCCATGAGCGTCCCCGCGGGGACGTTCAACCGCCGCGCGACGAGCGCGCCGCCGGGCGCGATCAGCGCCGTGAGCAGCCAGTCGTGCCCGGTGGCCAGCACGGCTTCGCTCGGCGCTTCCCCGCCTCCGCCGCCACCCCAGGCGAGCACGAGCAGCGGCGTGAGCAGCACGACGACGAGCACCCGCATGTACTGCATGAAGGCCACGAGCCGGTCGTCGCCGCCGAGCTCGCCGGCCATCCCGACGATGCCGGACGCGCCGCCGGCGATCATGCCCGAGCGTCGCCGTCGCGCGGTTGAGCTCGGTCCGGCGCGCGAGGATGAGCCCGGCGCCCATGCTCACGAAGAGCGTCCCGGCGCTCACGAGCGCGACCGGCAACCAGGCGCCGCCGACGGCCTCCAGGGCATCCGGCTCCAGGTAGGCGCCGAGCGTGACGCCGAGCACGGCCTGCGCGGCCACGAACGTCCAGCGCGGGAACCTGATCTCGCCGGTCGGCCGCCACAGCGCCGCGGTCAACCCGACCAGCAGCGCGGCGAACAGCGTCGCGGACGAGAGCCCGACGAGGTCGAGCGCGAACGCGACCACCGCCGTGAGGGCGCCGAGCACCAGCAACGACGCCGCTGTCCGCATCGCGCGCAAACGCTAGCGTTCGCCCGATGCTCGTCTCCGAGGCCGTCGGCCGCACCGTCCACGCCCTGGGTGGAGACGTCGTGTTCGGCCTGATGGGGAGCGGGAACCTGGCCGTGACGAACGCGATCGTCGCCGCCGGTGGCCGCTTCTTCTCCGCCCGCCACGAGACCGGGGCGGTGTGCATGGCCGACGGCTACTCGCGGGTGAGCGGGCGGCTCGGCGTCGCGTCCGTGCACCAGGGTCCGGGCCTGACGAACGCCATCACGGGCCTGACCGAGGCCGCGAAGAGCCGTACCCCGGTGCTGCTGCTCGCGGCGGACACGCCCGCGGTGCAGCTGCGCTCGAACTTCAAGATCGACCAGGACGCGCTCGTCCGATCGGTCGGCGCCGTGTCCGAGCGGGTGCACTCCCCCGCGACCGCGGTCGCCGACACCGCGCGCGCGGTGCGCCGCGCGCAGCGGGAGCGCCGGACCGTCGTCCTCAACCTGCCGCTCGACGTGCAGGCCGCGGACATCCAGCTCACGCCGCCGCCGACCGTCCCCGACCTCCCCGCGACCACGCCGAGCGACCTGACCGCCGTGGTCGCCGCCCTCGCACGCGCCGAGCGTCCCGCGATCATCGCCGGCCGCGGCGCCGTCCTGTCCGGCGCCGGCCCGACCCTGCGCGCGCTCGGCGAGCGACTCGGCGCCGTGCTGGCGACCACCGCCGTGGCCAACGGGCTCTTCGTCGGCGACCCGTTCGACCTCGGCATCTCCGGCGGCTTCTCCACCCCGACCGCCCAGCGGCTGCTGAAGGAGTCCGACCTGATCATCGCGTTCGGCGCCGCGCTGAACCAGTGGACGACCCGGCACGGCGCGCTGATCGGCACCGGACACGACGCTCATCCAAGTCGACCGCGACCTGGAAGCGATCGGCGCGCACCGGCCCGTCGACGTCGGCGTCGTCGGCGACGCCCGGGCCACCGCCGAAGCGCTCCTCGAGACGCTCGGGGACGCCCGCGGCAGCGCCTACGAGGCTTCACGGCGCAGCATCTCGCTGGCCGCCGAGATCGCGGCCGGGCGCTGGCGCGACGACCCCTACGAGGAGAGCCGCACCGGGCTCGACCCGCGCACGCTGAGCATCGCCCTCGACGACCTGCTGCCGCGCGAGCGCACCGTCGTCGTGGACTCCGGCGCGTTCATGGGCTACCCGGCGATGTACCTGCAGGTCCCCGACGCGCAGGGCTTCGTCTTCCCGCAGGCCTTCCAGTGCGTGGGGCTCGCGCTCGGCAACGCGATCGGCGCGGCGGTGGCGAACCCCGACCGCCTCACGGTCTGCGCGGTCGGCGACGGCGGCCTGTTGATGTCGCTGCCCGACCTGGAGACGCTCGGCCGGCTCCAGCTCAACCTGATCGTGGTGGTCTACAACGACGCCGCCTATGGCGCGGAGGTGCATCACTTCCGGCCGATGGGCATCCCCGTCGAGCTCGCGCAGTTCCCACCCACGGACTTCGCCGCGCTCGCCGAAGCGGCGGGTTGCCAAGGCCTGACCGTGCGGGCGCCGGACGATCTCGAAGGCCTGACCGACCGCGACCGCCCGCTGGTCGTGGACGCCAAAGTGGACCCTGACATCTGTGCCGAATGGCTTGAGGAGGCATTTCGTGGCCACTGATCAACTCGCCGCCGCGCTTGCGGACGGAACGACCCGTGTCGTCGATCTCACGCAGCCGCTGAGCGAGACCACGCCGGTGCTGCAGCTCCCACCGCCGTTCGCCAACACGCCCGGCCTGTCCCGGGTGGCGATCAGCGAGTACGACGACGCCGGGCCCGCGTGGGCGTGGCAGACGCTCACCGTCGGCGAGCACGTCGGCACGCACTTCGACGCGCCGATCCACTGGATCACCGGCCGCGGCGGCGAGGACGTCGCCAGCGCGCCGGCATCCAAGCTCGTCGCGCCCTGCGCGGTGATCGACAAGTCCGCCGAGGCGGCCGGCGACCCGAACTACCTGCTGACGGTCGAGGACATCCAGGCGTGGGAGAACGAGCACGGCGCGCTGCCCCAGGGCGGCTGGCTGTTCCTGCGCACGGGCTGGGACGCCCGTGCCCACGACCAGGCCGCGTTCCTCAACGGCGGCGAGACGCCCGGCCCGGACGTCGGCGCCGCCCGCTACCTCGCCGAACGCGCGCCCATCGTCGGCTTCGGCTGCGAGACCGTGGGCACCGACGCGGGCCTCGCGCACGCGTTCGACCCGGCCTTCCCGGTCCACCACCTGCTGCTCGGCGCCGGCAAGTACGGCCTCACGCAGCTCGCGAACCTCGCGGAGCTCCCGCCGCAGGGCGCGATCGCGATCGTCGCGCCGCTCAAGCTCGTCGACGGCACGGGCTCCCCGAGCCGGGTGTTCGCGCTTATCTGAGCAGGCGCTCGCGCAGCGGAGCCGGGTCGAACCCGTGCTCCGCGAGCCAGCCCGCCGCGCCGCCGTGGCGTTCGTCGAGGACCTCGAGCACGCGCTCGAGGTACTCGGGGCGCGGCATGCGCTGGTCGTCGGGAATGCCTTCGAGGTCGCGCCGGTAGGTCTCCGAGGCGCGCAGGCGATCCATGATCGCGGTGATCCGCTCGCCGGTGGCCTCGTAGTCGGCGACGATCGCGTCGCGCTCCACGCCCACCGCGGCGAGCGCCATGGCGACGACCACGCCCGTGCGGTCCTTGCCGGCCGCGCAGTGCACGAGCACCGACCCGTCGGCGGTCGCGATGTCCTCGAGCGCACCGACGATCGAGTCCGGACGGTCGCGCAGGTAGGCGAGGTAGTACTGGACCGCGGGGTTCTCGCCGTCGGCGCGGGAGATCATGACGTCGGTCAGCTGCCCCTTCTCGGGATACAGCGAGCGATGGCGGATCTCGACGCGGTCGTCGGCCACGAGCGGCCCCGGCCCTTCGAGGTCGAGCTCGGCGTGCGTGCGCAGGTCCACGACGACGCGGACGCCGAGCTCGTCGACGAGCCGGGCGACGTCGCGCCCGGTCAGTCCCTGCAGGTTGTCGGACCGGACGAGCACGCCCGGTGCGGTGAAGCCTCCACCCTCGACGGGCAGCCCGCCGACGTCGCGGACGTTGACCGCGCCTTCGAGGTCAACCCAGGCGCGCAGGGGCGCCCCACTCCTGCAGGACCTGCGGGATCTCGACCCCACCGTCGTCGGTCTGATGGTTCTCCATCAGCGCGATCAGCGCGCGGCTGACGGCCACGGCGGTGCCGTTGAGCGTGTGCACGTGCGTGGGCTTGCCACCCTCCGGCCGATACCGGATGTCCAGGCGGCGGGCCTGGAAATCGGTCGTGTTGGAGGTGGAGGTGACCTCGCGGAACCGCTGCTGCGACGGCAGCCAGGCCTCGATGTCGTACTTCTTGACGGCCGAGTTGCCGAGGTCGTTGACGGCGATGTTGACGACGCGATAGGGGATCTCCAGCCCTTGCCAGATCTCTTCCTCGATCGCGAGCAGCCGCTCGTGCTCGGCCTGGGAGTCCTGCGGCTCCACGAACGCGAACATCTCGACCTTGTCGAACTGGTGGACGCGGAAGATGCCGCGCGTGTCCTTGCCCGCGGCGCCCGCTTCACGCCGGAAGCAGGGCGAGAAGCCGGCGTAGCGGAGCGGCACCTCGTCCATGATCTGGCCCGCGTGCAGCGACGCGAGCGGCACCTCGGACGTGCCCGTGAGGTACAGCGGATCGTCGGCCAGGCGGTAGATCTGCTGCTCGGTGTCCGGCAGGAAACCGGTGCCGAACAGCGCTTCCTCCTTGACCAGCACCGGCGGGATGACGGGCTCGAACCCGTGCCCGCGCAGCTTCTCCATCGTCCAGCGCACGAGCGCCAGCTCCAGGAACACGAGGTCGCCCTTGAGGTAGGCGAAGCGCGAGCCCGACGTCCTGGAGCCCGCCTCCATGTCGATCATCGCGCCGGCCAGCTCGAGGTGGTCCTTGCCGGCGGGAGCGAATGAGCCCCACTCGCTGAGGACGTTGTCCTCGTCGGCGGCGGACGGGTCGGGCGGGTTCGGCAGCGTGGTCTCGAGCTGGTGGAGCTCCTCCGCGAGGCGCGTCTCCTCGGGCTCGAGCTCCTTCACCCGCGCGCTCACCGCCTGCATGGCGGCGATCGCCTCCGACGCGTCGGCGCCGGTGCGCTTGGCCTCGCCGATCGCCTTCGCGCCGGCGTTGCGCTCGGCCTGCGCGGCCTGCAACTCGGGACGGATGGCGTTCAGACGCTCACGCGCGGCCAACGCGGCGCGCAGGCGTTCGTCGCTGCCGTCTCCGCGCCGTGCAAGCGCAGCGAGCACCGGATCCGGGTCGCGGCTGATCGCGCGTAGGTCAAGCATCGCGACGGCCTACTGCGTGGCCGGGCAGTCGGGGATGTCCCCCTCTTGCGGCTTGGAGTACTTCGCGAGGAACTCGGCGACCTGCTTCGCTTCCTCGCCGGTGATGATGTTCTGCGGCATCGGCCCGGACGAGAACCCGCCGTTGCGGATGGCGTACAGCGCGCAGTTCACCGAGACGTGGCGCTGGTCGAAGTTCGGCCCGTCCTTGTACTCGCGCGTCCGGATGTTCGTCGTGGAGCCCTGCGTACCCGCCACGCTGAGCGTGTGGCAGCCAGAGCAGTTCTCCTTGAAGATCGCCGCGGCGGACGACTCATCCGACGCGACGGAGATTCCCTCCTGGCCGCACGCGGCGAGGCTGCCGGTGGTCGCGGCGAAAAGACTGGCGATCAGCAGGGCGCGGCGGAACCTCTTCATCGGGTGCGACAGCATAGGGGACTGATGCGTCTGCGGACTCCTACCTCCCTCCTGCCGGTCGTGATCGCCGTGGCCCTCGCCGGGTGCGGCAGCGCGGGCGAACCCGTCCGTGAGCGCGGGACCACCTTCACCGTCACGCTCGACGACTACCTGATCCGGCCGCAAGCGCTGCGCGTCCCGGCGGGCAAGCGGCTCACCATCCGGGTCACCAACCGCGGCCGGCAAGCGCATACGCTCCGGATTCGGGGCGCCACCAAGAACATCCTCGCCTTCACCGCGGTCCGGCCCGGTGAGACACGAGCGCGGCAGTTCAGCCCCGGCAAGGGCACCTACACCATGTATTGCGTGCTGGCGAACCACGAGGAGCTCGGGTTGCACGGGAAGCTGACCGTCGGATGAAGGTCGTCGAGCCCCAGCGCTTCCGCGCCGTGATGGGCCATTTCGCCACCGGCGTCACCGTGGTGACGGCGAGCGGCCCCGACGGGCCGGTCGGGATGACGGCGAACGCCGTGGCTTCGCTCTCGCTCGATCCACTGCTCGCGCTCGTGTGCTTCGACAACGCCGCGCGCACGCTGCGGGTGGTCCGCGAACAGCGGCGCTTCGGCATCAACGTGCTCGCCGCCGGCCAGGAGGACCTGGCGCGCCTGTTCGCGTCCAAGACCCCGGAGGCCGAGAAGTTCGCCGGCGTGCAACACACCGTGCACGAGGGCATTCCGGTCATCGAGGGGTCCATCGCCTGGGTGGGCTGCACGCTCGAGCAGCTGATCCCCGGCGGTGATCACACGATCGGCATCGGCGCCGTGATCGCCGCCGAGCGCGCGACCGAGCGCGACCCGCTGATCTGGTACCGCGGCGAATACCGATGAGGGACGTCCACGTCTGGATCGGCGCGATCACAGTTGGCGCCAACGCGCTGGCGGCCGCCATCGGCGCCGTGGCGTGGCTGCTGTGGGCGAACCCGAAGATCTTCTGGCTCACGCTCCGTGCCGGCCAGGTCCTGGTGATCGTCTCCGCGGTCATCGGATCGATCCTGTTGCTCGAAGGCCGCGACCTCCCGCGCCTGCATCTCGTCTATGCGCTCACGCCCGTCGCGGTCAGCTTCCTTGCCGAGCAACTCCGGATCGTGACGACGCCCACCTTTCTGGAACAACGCGGACTGGAGGGCGGCAAGGACGTCGCGAAGCTCCCGCTGATCGAACAGGAGGCGCTGGTCGCCGCGATCCTGCGGCGCGAGCTGGCGGTCATGGCGACGTCCGCAGGCGTCGTGGCCACGTTGGTTGCGCGCGCACAGCTCTGGCTCTGAACTGGCGCCGACCAGACCCCCGGAGCCTCAAAGCCGACCACTGAGGTATGGATTTTTTGGCTCTATTCCGACCATTTCGGTAGGTCTTTTAGGTGCGCTTTGTAACTAAGTAACAGCAGCGCACAAGGTGCTACAAATCCCAGACGTGATCCGCGCGTACCTGCCGGCGATCGTCTTCGTGGTCCTTGGCGTTGGCCTGGGCGCCCTCTTCGCGTCCGCGAACAGCCTGCTGGGACCGAAGCCGAAGCACGCCCGCCGTGCCACAGCCGAGCCGTACGAGAGCGGTCTGCCCTCCGAGGTCAAGAAGACGATGCGCTTCGGCATCTCCTTCTACCTCGTGGCGATGTTGTTCATCTTGTTCGACATCGAGACGATCTTCCTGTTCCCGGTGGCGATGCAGCTCAAGACCTTCGGGACGTTCGCGTTGGCGGAGATCTCGGTCTTCATCGTCCTGTTGTTCGTCGCGTTCGTGTACGTCTGGCGCAGAGGGGCCCTGGAATGGAAATAGTCCGCCAGCAACTCGGAAGCGGCGACAAGGGCGAGTTCCGGTCGCGGCAGCTCACCGCGCGCCGCATGCTGCACAACGAGCTCGACGGCCCGGAGCTCGAGGAGTTCGTCGAGCAGCGCCTGCTCACGACCACGCTCGAGAAGGCCGGCAACTGGGCTCGCGGCAACGCGTTCATGCCCGCCACGTTCGGCCTCGCGTGCTGCGCGATCGAGATGATGGCCATGGTCAGCCCGCGCTACGACGTCGCCCGCTTCGGGTTTGAGGCGTTCCGCGCGTCCCCGCGCCAGGCCGACCTGATGATCATCTCGGGTCGCGTCTCGATCAAGATGGCCCCGGTCGTCCGCCGCGTGTACGACCAGATGCTCGAGCCCAAGTGGGCGATCGCGATGGGCGCCTGCTCGAGCTCGATGGGCGTCTTCAACAACTACGCGATCGTGCCGGCCGACAAGTTCCTGCCGGTCGACCTCCACATCCCGGGCTGCCCGCCCCGGCCGGAGGCGCTCATGTACGGCATCCTCAAGCTGCGCAACATGGTCATGGCCAAGCCCGACCAGGGTTGGCGCTCCCGTTACGGCGGCGGCGGCACCGAGGAGTTCGACCCGAAGGAGATCGAGGTCGACCCGGAGGAGGCCGCGACTGCGGTCAACGTCGCCTCCCAGACCTTGGGCAGGGCGGGCACCAGTGCCTGACGCCACCGGCCTGGAGCTGATCGCCCAGGAGCTGCGTGAGCGGGACGCCGATTCGGTCCTCGACACGGAGTTCTTCCGCGAGAAGGCCGCCATCACCGTCACCGCGGGCTCGATCCGCGAGACGCTCGAATGGCTGCGCACGAAGGGCTTCAACTTCCTCGCGTCCGTGCACGGCGTGGACTACTTCCCCGAGGAGCCCCGGCTCGGCGTCCAGTACGAGATGCTGGACATGACCGAGGTGGACCGCCTCACCGTCAAGGTGCGCGTCACGCTCGACGAGCCGCACGTCCCGTCCGTGACGGACGCGTGGCCCACCGCGAACCATCAGGAACGCGAGGTCTACGACATGTTCGGCGTGATCTTCGACGATCACCCGGACCTGCGCCGCATCCTCATGCCCGAGGACTACGAGGGCCACCCGCAGCGCCGCGACTTCCCGATGGGCGGCGAGGCGATCCTCTTCACGCACAACGAGCCGAACAACCCGGGCTGGTGGAAGCAGTGAGCGACGTCACGCAGCGCCCCGGCCAGACGTCCGCGGCCCCGGGCCTCAGCTACCGCGAGCTGGAGGAGTCCTCCTACGACGCCGCGTACCTCGAGCACCCCGAGCACGAGGAGCTGCTGACCCTCAACTTCGGTCCCCACCACCCGGCCACCCACGGTGTGCTGCGGCTGATCACCACGCTCGAGGGCGAGGTCGTCAAGGAGATCAAGCCGGTCATCGGCTACGTCCACACGGGCATCGAGAAGAACTGCGAAGACAAGGCGTACTGGAAGGTCATCCCGCTCGTCGAGCGGATGGACTATCTCTCGTACTACTTCAACGCGATGGCCTACTGCGGCTCGGTCGAGACGCTGATCGGCATCGACGTCCCGCCGCGCGCCCAGTACCTGCGCGTCGCGCACATGGAGCTCAACCGGATCGCGTCGCACCTGCTGTGGCTCGCCACCGGCGGCCTGGACCTCGGCGCGATGTCCGTGTTCTTCTACGGCTGGCGCGACCGTGACGCGATCCTGGACCTGTTCGAGATGTCGTCCGGCCAGCGCATGCACCCGCGCTACTTCCAGGTCGGCGGCGTGGCCGAGGACGTCCCGGCCGGCTGGGTCAAGCAGGTCAAGAAGTTCACGGCCGGCTTCCCGGCGCGCCTGGACCAGTACGCGGACCTGATCGACAACAACCAGCTCCTGCTCTCGCGTCTGCGCGGCACCAACATCGTGGACAAGGAGACGCTGCTGCAGCTCGGCGTCACCGGCCCGCTGCTGCGCGCCGCCGGCAACCCGTGGGACCTGCGCAAGGCCGCGCCCTACTCGAGCTACGACCACTTCGACTTCAAGATCCCGATCGGGACCGTCGGCGACAACTACGACCGCTACCGCATCCGCATGGCCGAGATGCGCGAGTCGCTGAAGATCATCGACCAGGCGCTCGACGGGCTGCCCGAGGGCGACTACATCACGAGCGACCGCAAGTACGCGCTGCCGCCGCGGCACGAGCTCGCGACGTCGATGGAGGCGCTCATCCACCACTTCAAGCTGGTGACCGAGGGCTTCCGCGTGCCGCCGGGCGAGGCGTACTACCCGATCGAGTCCCCGCGCGGCGAGCTCGCCTGCTTCGTGCGCTCGGACGGCTCGTCCAAGCCCGCGCGCGTGCACATGCGCGACCCCTCGTTCGTGAACCTGCAGTCGCTGAAGGCCATGACCGAAGGCGAGTACGTCGCGGACATGATCATCGCGCTCGCCATGCTCGACCCGATCCTCGGAGGGATCGATCGCTAATGGCGATCGACCCGTCAGCAGGATCAAGCGCTACGCCCACGGTTCACGCGTCCCGGGCTGGGACTCGTCCGTGGACCTCACGAAGGACCCGGCGGTCGTCCCCGACCCCGCGACGACCTACGTGGCCGACCACGTGCGCGAGGCGATCGAGACGCTGATGGGCAAGTACCCGGACGTGCGCTCCGCCGCCATCCCGGCGATGAAGATCGTCCAGCGCGAGCACGGCTGGCTCTCGCCGACGGCGATGGAGCAGGCCGCGTGCGTGCTGCGCCTGACGCCCGCCTACCTCGTGTCGGTCGCGAGCTTCTACGACATGTTCGAGCTCGCCCCCAAGGGCAAGAACGACGTGTACGTGTGCACCAACATCTCCTGCTCGATCCTGGGCGCCGACGGCGTCTACGCGCGGATGAAGGACGAGATGGAGGGCGACCCGGACTTCAACGTGCGCGCGTTCGAGTGCCTCGGCGCGTGTGAGATCGCGCCGATGGCGTCCGTCAACGGGGTCTACGTGGGCCCGCTGACCGAGGACGACTGCGCGCAGATCAAGGCAGACCTCAAGGAGGGCCGCGAGGTCCTCCCGGACAAGCAACTGGCCAAGCGCAAGGCCGCCTCCAAGCACTGGAACCGCTGATGCTCGCGAACATCGACACGATTCTCTTCAAGGACATCGACGAGCCCGGCCTCAACACCCGTGAGGTCTACGAGCGTCGCGGTGGCTACGAGATGCTCCGCAAGGCGCTGAAGATGGAGCCGAGCGAGGTCCTCGACGAGATGCTCGCGTCGGGCGTGCGCGGCCGCGGCGGCGCCGGCTTCGCGATGGGCCGGAAGATGTCCTTCATCCCCAAGGGGACGATGGACAAGTACCTCGTGTGCAACGCGGACGAGTCCGAGCCCGGCACCTTCAAGGACCGCGAGCTGATGCAGAAGAACCCGCATCTGCTCATCGAGGGGATCATCATCGGCGCCTACTGCATCGGCGCCTCCAAGTCGTTCATCTTCATCCGCGGCGAGTACGACTACGTCGCCGACATCCTCGACGCCGCGCTGGCCGAGGCCCGTGCGGCGGGCTACCTGGGCGAGAACATCCTCGGGTCCGACCACACGATCGACCTGGTCGTGCACCGTGGCGCCGGCGCGTACATCTGCGGCGAGGAGACCGCGCTGCTGGACTCGCTCGAGGGCAAGCGCGGCAACCCGCGCCTGAAGCCGCCGTTCCCCGCCGTGCAGGGCCTCTACCAGGGCCCGACGCTGATCAACAACGTCGAGACGCTGATGAACGTCCCGGTCATCCTCGAGATGGGCGGCGCCGAGTACGCCAAGATCGGCACCGAGACGTCGACGGGCACGAAGATGATCTCGATCTCCGGGCAGATCAAGTACCCGGGCAACTACGAGATCGTCCTCGGCACCAAGACGCGCGACATCCTCTTCGACCTCGCGGGCGGCCCGCTGGACGGCCGCACGTTCAAGGCGTGGTTCCCGGGCGGGTCCTCCTCCCCGGTGATGCCGCTGACCGAAGAAGTGCTCGAGATGCCGTACGACTTCGACTCGATCGCGAAGGCCGGCTCGATGCTCGGCTCGGGCGCGATCATCGTCTTCGACGACTCCACCTCGATCGTCGACGTCTGTTACAAGACGGCGCACTTCTACCGCCACGAGTCGTGCGGCAAGTGCTCGCCCTGCCGCGAAGGCTGCAACTGGACGGAGAAGATGCTCGTCCGGATCAAGAACGGCGACGCCACCCCGATGGACCTGGACATCATCGAGTCCGTCTGCCAGCAGATCATGGGCAACTGCCTGTGCGTGCTCGGCGACGCGATGGCGATGCCGGTCTCCTCGATGATCAAGCACTTCCGGCCCGAGTTCGAGGCCTACATCGAGGCCAAGCGTGAAGAGGCGGGCTTCGGCATCGCCATCCCGCAGGTCAACCGCGGCGCGCACGCCGGTCCCGGCCCGCTCCTCTCCCCCGCCCAGGCTGCCTAGATAGATGCCGCGCCCCGTAGTCAGAGAGATCACCTTCACCCTCGACGGTCGCGAGATCAACGCGCCCGAGGGGATGATCCTGGTCGACGCCGCGAACGCGTACGGCGACACCGAGATCCCCGTCTTCTGTTACGAGCCCAAGCTCGGCCAGCCCGTCGGCGCGTGCCGCATGTGCCTGGTGGAGATCGAGGGCATCCCGAAGCTGCAGACCGGCTGCTCCACGCCGATCCGCGACGGCATGGTCGTCCACACGCAGACGCAGCGCGTGCACGACGCCCAGCGCGCGGTGGTCGAGTTCCTGCTGATCAACCACCCGCTGGACTGCCCGGTGTGCGACAAGGGCGGCGAGTGCCCGCTGCAGGACATCACCTACGGGTGGGGTCCCGGGACGAGCCGGTTCATCGAGCCCAAGCGCCACTTCAAGAAGCCGCTGGAGCTCTCGCCGCTGATCGCGATCGACCGCGAGCGCTGCATCCTCTGCTACCGCTGCGTGCGCTACTCGCAGGAGGTCGCCGAGGACTACCAGCTCGTGCTCCAGCAGCGCGGCGCCGCGTCCTACGTCTCCACGTTCGACGGGCACCCGTACGTCGCGCCGTTCAGCGGCAACATCATCGAGCTGTGCCCGGTGGGCGCCTTGACGTCCCGCGCGTACCGCTTCCGCGCGCGCCCGTGGGACATCGAGGGGGCCGGCACCGTGTGCGCGGGCTGCACCGCGCAGTGCAACGTCGAGCTGACCGTCCGCGACGAGCGCGTCCTGCGCGTGCTCGCCCGCGACAACAGCGAGGTCGACGACGGCTGGCTGTGCGACAAGGGCCGCTTCAGCTACCAGGCCGTGCACTCGGACGAGCGCATCACGACGCCGCTCGTGCGTGACGGCGAGGAGCTGCTGCCCGCGAGCTGGGAGAAGGCCATCGCGGCCGCCGCCTCCGCCCTCAAGAAGGCGGGCGACCGCGCCTGTGCGCTGGCCGGCGGCACGACCACCAACGAAGAGGCGTTCCTGCTCGCCGGCCTGTTGCGCGACAAGCTCGGCTCGAGTCATCTCGCGACGCGTCCCGGCGAGGACCTGCCGCTGGACGTCGTGCGCGCGCTCGCCGACCCGAAGCTGCAGGCGACGGTCCCCGACCTCGAGTTCGCGCACACCGTGCTGCTCGTGGACTGCGACCCGATCGACGAGGCGCCGGTCTGGGACCTGCGGATCCGCAAGGGCGTCCGCCGCCACGGCACCAAGCTCGTCGTCGCGTCCGCGCGCCCGACCGCGCTCGATCCCAACGCCACGGCCACGCTGCGCTTCGCCCCGGGCGGCGCCGAGGGCTTCCTCGTCGCGCTCGACGCGGCGCTGAGCGGCGACGCCGGCAACCTCGGCGGCGCGGCCTCCGCGGCGGGCTCGAACGCCACCGCGATCCAGGAGTTCGCCGACGCGCTGCGCGCCGCCGGCGAGGAAGTCGTGATCGTCTACGGCGACCGCGCGCTGAGCGGCTCCGCCGGGCGGGCACTGCTGAACATCGCGTCGCGCCTGAACCTGGCCGGCATCGCCAACGCGGGCCTGCTCGAGCTGCCGTCCACGCCGAACGGCCGCGGCCTGCGCGAGGTCGGCTTCGCGGCCGGCCACGGCGCCGGGTTCGCGTCGCTCGCCACTCCCGGCCACGGCGGCGAGGCCATCGCCTCCGGCCTCGCGAGCGGCGACCTGCACACGGTCTGGCTCCATCACGTGGACGTGCTGCGCACCTTCCCGAACCGCCCCGCGTGGGAGCAGGCGCTGGGCACCGCGCAGACGGTGATCGCCGTCGAGTCGCAGCTGACCGACACCGTGCGCGAGTTCGCCGACGTCGTCTTCCCCGCCGAGGGCTATCCCGAGAAGGAAGGCACGATCACGCACCCGGACGGGCGCGTGCAGCGGCTGCGCCAGGCCATCGGCCACCCGCGCAACGCCGGCGGCACGCCCGGCTCGGGCGTCCGCGCCGCTGTGGCAGGTCATCTCGGAGGTCGCGCGCGAGCTCGGCTACGACGAGGGCACCGCGTTCACGGGCGCCCAGGTGTCCCAGCGCGTGTTCGCCGCGGTGCCGTTCTACAACGGCCTGACGCTCGACGCCATCGGCGGGCGCGGCCTGCGCTGGCAGGACGAGGCGACCTACGAGGCGCCCGGCTTCGCGAGCCGCCGCGCTGGACGTCCCGCAGGGCCTGCCGGCGCGCGGGCGAAGGCGGGCTGCGGCTCGGCACCTACCGCTCGCTGTGGGCGCACAAGGACGTCGACCTCTCGCCCGCGCTGCAGTTCATCCGCGCCAAGCAGGTCGTGGAGCTCTCGCCGTCCGACGCCGCCGCGCGCGGCATCAACCAGGGCGACCGCGTCGAGGTCGGCAACGGCACCCGCATCCCGGCCACCGCGAACATCCGCGCCGCGATTCCCGCCGGCAGCGTGTTCGTCGCCGACGGCATCGCCGAGCACAATGCGAACGTCTTGACGCACGGCGTCGTCGACGTGCACCGGGTCGGCCCGGGCTCCGTCGACCCGTCGTCGATCCCGATCCAGTCGCAGCCCGCCGTCGAAGGCCTGGCCGAGATGCCGCCCTCCGCCGGTCTGCCGATCCCCCCGCGTGAGGTCACTTGATGCCGCTGTACGCGGAAGTCGGCTACTACGAGCCGTGGTGGATGCAGATCCTGAAGGCGATCGCGATCTTCGCCGTGGTGTTCAACATGGTGCCGCTGGCGCTGCTGGCGGACCGCAAGCTGCTCGGCCGCTTCCAGAATCGCTACGGCCCGACGCGCGTCGGGCCCTTCGGCGCGCTGCAAGCCGTCGCCGACATCGGCAAGCTGCTGTTCAAGCAGCAGTTCGTCCCGGCGGACTCGCGCAAGTGGCTGTTCATCGTCGCGCCGGTGATCTCGATGATCACCGCGACCGCCACGCTGGCGATCATCCCGTTCTCGGACACCGTCGACATCTTCGGCGTCAAGACGGGCCTGTACGGCGTCGATCCCGCGATCGGCATCCTCTTCGCCTTCGCCTTCGGCGGCATCGCCTTCTACGGCCTGATGCTCGGCGGCTGGTCGTCGAACTCGAAGTACTCGTTCCTCGGCTCGATGCGCGCCGCCGCCCAGCTGATCTCCTACGAGATCGCCCAGGGCCTCTCGATCCTCGGCGTGATCATGATGGTCGGCTCCCTGTCGCTCGTGGACATCGTCCAGTGGCAGGAGACGAACTTCTGGCTCTTCGGGCCGCAGTTCGTGGGCTGGCTGATCTTCCTCGTCGCCGGCTTCGCCGAGACCAACCGCCCGCCGTTCGACCTGCCCGAGGCCGAGGCCGAGCTCGTCGGTGGCTACTTCACCGAGTACGGTGGCGGACGCTTCGCGGCGTTCTTCGCGGCCGAGTACCTGAACATGGTCGTCGTCTCGCTGCTGTTCACGACGCTCTTCTTCGGCGGCTGGGACGTCCCGTTCTGGGACCAGCCCAACTGGATCGAGCCGATCGTCGTGCTGCTGAAGATGTGGGTCTTCGTCTTCTTCTTCATCTGGGTCCGCGCGACGCTCCCGCGCCTGCGCTACGACCAGCTGATGTCGTTCGGCTGGAAGATCCTGCTGCCGCTCGCGACGCTCAATGCCCTTGTCACTGCAGTCCTCGTGGTGGTGCTCGACTGATGCCTTATGACCCCGGTGACGACGTCATCGTCATCCACCAGCCGCGTGAGGGCGCCGCATCCGGGACGTTCCGCGCGTTCGCCGCGACCCTCAAGGGCCTGAAGACGACCTTCGCCCGCGTGCCCGAGGGAACGATCACGATCAACTACCCCGAGGAGAAGACGCCGGTCTACCCGCGCTTCCGCGGGCGGCACAAGCTCCATCGGTTCGAGGACACGGGCCTGGAGAAGTGCGTCGGCTGCTCACTGTGCGCCGCGGCCTGCCCCGCGGACTGCATCCGCGTGGTGGCCAACGAGAACACGCCGGACAACCGCGTCAGCGCCGGTGAGCGCTACGCGGCCGTGTACGAGATCAACCTGTCGCGCTGCATCTTCTGCGGCTACTGCGAGATCGCCTGTCCGTTCGACGCGATCACGCTCGGCCACGACTACGAGATGGCGGACTACAACCGGTCCGACCTGATCTTCACCAAGGAGATGCTGCTCGCGGAGCCGCTCGAGCGCACTCCTCTACGCCACGCGGACGAGTAATGGCCGAGTTCTTCTTCTTCTTCGCCGCGATCGGCGCCGTCGGTGGCGCCGCCGGCACGGTGATGCTGCGCGACGCGTTCTACAGCGTCCTCGCGCTCGTCACCCATCTGATCTTCCTGGCGATGCTGTTCCTGCTGCTGCGCGCGGAGTTCGTCGCGGCGGCGCAGGTCATCGTCTACGCGGGTGCCGTGATGGTGCTCTATGTCTTCGTCGTCGGGTATGTCGGCGGCCTGGAGGCGGGTCTTGCCGGACGCTCGGGCCCCGCGCTGCGCGTCATCTCGGTGCTGTTCGCGTTCGTGCTCTTCATCGAGCTGTCGATCGCGCTGATCGGTACCGGGCTCGAGGCCCTGAACACCGAGGGCGCGCCGTACGTCGCGGGCTTCGGCGAGCCGGCCGAGATCGGCCGCCTGTTCCTGACCGACTACCTGGTGGCCTTCGAGGTCGCGTCGCTGCTGCTGCTGGTCGCGGCGGTCGGCGCCGTCATCCTCGCGCGCCGGCGCAGCGGCCTCGGTGACCCGCGCGAGGTCTCCGTCACGGAGTTCCTCGGCCGCGACGAGCTGACCAAGGGCAAGGGCGAGACGGGCACCATGGTCGAAGCCGGCGGGCCGCGGGACATCTGATGGACATCATCTGGTACCTGATCGTCTCCGCGCTGATCTTCTGCATCGGCGCCGCAGGCGTCCTCACCCGCCGCAACCCGCTCGTGGTGCTGCTGTGCCTCGAGCTGATGCTGAACGCGGCGAACCTGGCGCTGGTCGCCTTCGCGCGCGCACACGGGGACATGGGCGGGCAGATCTTCGCGCTGATGGTCATGGTCGTCGCGGCCTGCGAGGTCGCGGTCGGCCTCGGCCTGGTCGTCGCGATCTACCGGCGCCGCCTGCCGATCGACGTGGATGAGCTGCGGGAGCTTCAAGGATGAGCGTGCAAACTGCCGGCTGGCTGGTGCTGCTGCTGCCCATCGCGGGCGCGGTGCTGATCGGCCTCACCTTCAAGGCGCTGCCCCAGCGCGCCCACGGCATCATCGGCGTGGCCGCCATCGGCCTCGCCTTCGTCGCCGCCGTGGTGATGTTCTTCGGGCTCGAGGACCGCGGCGAGGAGGAGCGCCAGCTCGTCTCCGTCGCCTGGGACTACGCGAACACGGTGGGCGTCGACGCCCAGATCGCGATCCTGATCGACCCGCTGTCGGTGCTGATGTGCCTCGTGGTGACCGGCGTCTCGACGCTGATCCACATCTACTCGTTCTCGTACATGGGTGGCGACCGCGGCTACACGCGCTTCTTCGCCTACCTGAACTTCTTCGTGTTCAGCATGCTGCTGCTGGTCCTGGCGGCGAACTTCTTCCTGCTGATCGTCGGCTGGGCGTTCGTCGGTGCCGCGTCCTACATGCTGATCTCGTTCTGGTACCGCCGGAACACGGCCACCAAGGCCGGCATCAAGGCGTTCGTCATCAACGTGGTCGGCGACGTCGGCCTCGTGCTCGGCACCTACTTCATCTTCAAGGGCACCGGCACGCTCGACTTCCTCAAGAACTTCGAGCTCGTCGACCAGGCCTTCACCGAGAATCAGACGGAGCTGGTGGCGGGCTGCATCCTGCTGCTCGATCGGCGCCTTCGCCAAGTCCGCGCAGGTCCCGTTCCACACCTGGCTCCCGGACGCCATGGAGGGCCCGACGCCGGTCTCCTCCCTGATCCACGCAGCGACGATGGTCACCGCGGGCGTCTACCTGATCGCCCGCCTGCACCCGCTGTTCGAGCAGGCGCCCCACGCGGCCATGGTCGGCTCGGTCGTCGGCTGCGCGACGCTGCTGATCGCGGCCACGATCGGCCTGGTCGTCACCGATCTCAAGCGCGTCATCGCGTACTCGACGATGTCGCAGATCGGCTACATGATCATGGCCGTGTCCTCCGCGGTCTACGTGGCGGGCATGTTCCACCTGATGACGCACGCCTTCTTCAAGGCCCTGCTCTTCATGGCGGCCGGCTCGGTCATCTCCGCGATGGGCGGCAACCAGGACCTGGACAAGATGGGCGGCTTCCGCAAAGTGATGCCGTTCACGTTCGGCTGCATGGTCATCGGCGGTCTCGCGCTCTCGGGCATCCCGCCCTTCTCCGGCTTCTTCTCCAAGGACGAGATCCTCTCCTACATGATCGATCGCGGCGGGGTCTACCTCGCCATGGCGATCCTCGGGTACGTCGGCGCGCTGATAACGGCCTTCTACACGTTCCGGATGATCTTCCGCGCCTTCTACGGCCCGATGTCGCCGGAGGCGGAGGAGCTCTCGCACGGCCACCTCTACCACGCCCCGGAGCCGACCAACCCGGCTTCCGGCGAGGTCGAGGACACCGACATCGGCTTCCCCGGCCCCGAGCACCACATCGCCGAGCGCGCGGGCGGCATGAAGATCGCGATGGCCGGCCTCGCCGTGCTCGCGATCATCGGCGGCTTCGTCCAGATCCCGGGCGTGACCCACGCGCTGGATAGCTTCCTGGAGCCGACGTTCGCGGACTCCGCGCTGTTCGAGGAGATCCACCCGTCGGTCACGGCTGAGTGGATCGGCCTGGCGGTCGGCGCGGTGATCGGCGCGACGGGCATCTTCGCCGCCTGGAAGATCTACGGCCGCGGCGGCAACGCCTCCGCGTTCCAGGCCCGCTTCGGGGCGGTCCACAGGGTGTTCGTCAACAAGTGGTACTTCGACGAGGTGATCGACTTCTTGATCGTGCGTCCGGCCGCCTGGCTCGGCCGCTTTGCCAACAGCACGATCGAACGGCTCTTCGTCAACGGTGCGCTGGTCGGCGGCTCGACGGGCGCGGTTCGCGCGCTGTCGGCCGCGGTGCGCGGCATCCAGTCCGGCTACCTCCGCTACTACGCCGCGCTGCTCTTGATCGGGTTCAGCGGTCTGGGCGCCTACTTCCTGATCTCCGCATGACCATCCATCTGAGCATCCTCGTCTTCTTCCCCGCGCTCATGGGGCTCGTGTCGGCGTTCTCGCCGCGCACCCTCGCGCCGAAGATCCTGCTGATCGGGACGCTGATCCCGCTGGCCTACACGATCTTCATGATCACGGACTTCGACCCCGCCGCCGGGCTGCAGTACGTCACCGACGACGCGTGGATCCCCGACCTCGGCATCCGCTACAAGCTCGGCATCGACGGCCTGAACCTGTGGCTGATCCTGCTGGCGTGCGTGATCGCGTTCGCCTCGGCGCTGTGGCTGTGCGTCCGGCCGCCGGTGGACCGCGCCGGGCTCTTCTGCTTCCACTTCGGGATCGGCCAGACCGCCGTCCTCGGCGCCTTCGTGGCCCAGGACCTGGCGCTGTTCGTGCTGTTCTTCGACCTGATGCTGGTGCCCTTCTACTTCATCGTCGGCCAGTGGGGCACGGGCGACCGCGCCGCCGCGGCGATGAAGATGGTCATCTACACGCTCGTCGGCTCGCTGCTGATGCTCGCCGCGGCCGTGGCCACGGCGGTGCTGTCGAACCCGGGCGGCCAGCTGTCGTTCGTGCTCACCGACCTGCAGGCCAACCCGCTGCCGGAGTCCACGCAGAAGTGGCTCTTCATCGCGTTCGCGCTCGCGTTCCTGATCAAGATGCCGGCGTTCCCGTTCCACGGCTGGATGCCGGACGCGTACCGGTCGATGCCGCTGCCGGCGCTGGCGTTCTTCTCCGGCGTGGTCTCGAAGGTCGCGGCCTACGGCTTCCTGAAGCTCGTCCTGCCGTTGTTCCCGGCGGCGACGAACGACTGGAACGTGGCCCTGCTCGTGCTGGCCGTGATCTCGATCCTGTACGGCTCGATCCAGGCCTTCACGCAGACGAACGCGCGGCTCATCCTCGGCTACTCGTCGATCGCGCAGCTCGGGTTCATCACGCTCGGCATCTTCGCCATCGACGCCGCGGGCCAGGGCGCGCAGGGCGCGCTGCTGCAGTCGGTCAACCACGGCCTGGTGGTCGCGCCGCTGTTCTTCGTCGTCGCGCTGCTCGCCGAGCGCGCGGAAGGCTCGGAGGACATCCGCGACTACGGCGGGATCGCGTTCCGCGCGCCCGTGCTGGCGGTGCTGTTCCTGATCGTCGCGCTGGCCACGCTGGCCATGCCGGGCAGCGCGAACTTCGCGGGCGAGTTCCTGATCCTGCTGGGCACGTTCACGTCCGTGCAGTTCCTGGCCTTCGTCGCCTCGCTGGGCGTGATCCTCGCGTCGGTCTACGCGCTGCGCATGTACATCCGCGCGATGCACAACCGGGTCGGCCCGAAGGTGACGTCGTTCGAGATGACGGCGCGCGACGGTTTGGTGCTCGTGCCTCTCGTGATCGCGATCCTCGCGTTCGCGCTGTACCCCCAACTCGCGCTCGACGCGGGTGAGGCGACGGTTCGGTCCACGGTGGAAGCGGTGTTGCGATGACCGGGCTGCTGGCCCAGGCGACCACGAAGGGTCCGCCGATCGACTGGGAGGCGCTCTCCCCGTTCATCTCGCTGGTGGTGGGCGCCTGCGTGGTGCTGCTCGTCGGCCTCGCGCGCGGCGCGTTCATCCGCCGTCAGGTCGTGCCGGTGTTGACGCTGGTGACGTTGGGCGTCACGGCCGGACTCGGCGTCTGGCAGTGGGACGTCAACGAGTCGATCATCGCCGACGCGATGGTGGTCGACAACCTGACGCTCGCGCTGATGATGATCTTCCTCGCCGGCGGCATCGCGGCGACGTTCCTGTCGTGGCGCTCGATCGCGACCGCCGAGGCGGGTGAGGGCGAGTACTACGCGCTCATGCTCACGTCGATCCTCGGCATGCTCGTGCTCGTCGCGGCCACCGACCTCGTCGTGCTGTTCATCGGCTTCGAGCTGTTGAGCATCCCGCTGTACGTGCTGTGCGCGACGCACATGCGCCGCGAGCAGTCGCTGGAGTCGGGCCTGAAGTACCTGATCATCGGCTCGGTCGGCTCCGCCACGCTGCTGTACGGCCTGGCGCTCCTGTACGGCGCCGCCGGTGGCACGAACTACGCGGACATCGCCGCGGCCGCGGGCGCGATGGCCGACGACGTGCTGTTCCTCGCGGGCATCGCCCTGGTGCTGGCCGGCCTGGCGTTCAAGGCCTCGATCGCGCCGTTCCACCAGTGGACGCCGGACGTCTACGAGGGCGCGCCGACGCCGGTCACCGGCTTCATGGCGGTCGCCACCAAGGCCGCGGCCTTCGGCGTGATCCTGCGCCTGTTCGTCGGGCCGCTGATCGACGCGACCACGACCTGGGCCCCGGCGTTCGCCACTTTGGCCGTGATCACGATCGTCGTCGGCAACGTCGGCGCGATCGGGCAGTCGTCGCTGAAGCGCATGCTCGCCTACTCGTCGGTCGCGCAGGCGGGCTACATGATCGCCGGCGTGGTCGTCACCACGCAGCTCGGCGTCGCCGCCACCGTCTTCTACCTGGCGATCTACGTGGTGATGAACCTGGGCGCGTTCGCGGTGATCACCGCGCGCGAGCGGGAGACCGGCCTGGGCGACGACATCTCGTCGCTCTACGGGCTCGGCCGCGACCGGCCGCTGCTGGCCTGGCCGATGACGATCTCGATGCTCGCGCTGGCGGGCTTCCCGGTCACCGCGGGCTTCTTCGGCAAGATCTACCTGATCAATGCGGCCGTGGGCAACGGCTACGGCTGGCTCGGCGTGGTCATCGTGCTCGGCTCGGCGGTGTCGCTGGCCTACTACCTGCGGGTGGTCGCGGCGGTCTGGATGCGCGATGCACCGGCCACCTCCACGTCCCTGTCGGCGGTGCCGATCATGGCCGGCGGGTCGCCCGAGAACGACGAGGCGGACCGTGCTCGCGGCGTCGAGCCCGGCGCCGACGTCGGCCGCGTCCTCTCCGACGACTTCGGCGAGCCTTCGGTCGTCGTCGCCGGCCGCCCGCCGCTCGCGCAGCCCGAGGTCGTGTTCGTCGCCGTCGTGTGCGCGCTGGTGACGATCGCGTTCGGCGTCTTCCCGGAGCCGCTGTTCAACGTCGCCCGCGACGCGGGCGAGGCGTTCACCTCGCTCCTTTGAGTCAAAACACCCTCGCTTCGTGAAATCTCTCGCCCCCGGCTGATCCCCGGGGGCGAACTTTTTCTGGGCCGCCCTCTGTAGGTCGTGCAACGCGAACCCACCGCCGGCCAGGCCACGACCGAGTACATCGCCGCGATCGCCCTCATCGCGGTGATCCTCGTCCTCGCGGCGCCGGCGGTGGGCGCGCCTTCGATCGCTTCGGCGGTCGTCCAGCAGATGCGGCGCGCCTTGTGCATCGCGGGGCTCGACATCTGCGACGCGCGGATGGCCGCCGAGGCGGGGTTGGCGCCGTGCCCGATGAAGACGGACATCACCGGGCACGAGGCCACCGCGACCGCGTTCAGCATCGAGCTCGGGCATCGGCTCACCTTGACGGTCACGCCGAACTCCGACGGGACGGTCACCGTGCTGCGGTCCGCGACCGGGATCGCCGGCGGATCGGCGGGTTTCGGGGCCGACCTGTCACTCGGGCCGATCACGTTCGAGGCCGGCGGCTCGGGCAGCCTCACCGCCCGGATCCAGGGCGTGCGCGCCTGGGTGTTCCCGGACAAGGCCGCCGCTGACCAGTTCCTGGAACGCGCCGTGACGAACAGCTTCCGATGGGAGGCGTTCCCACCCGCCTGGCACTCGGTCGAAGGGTCGGAGGAGGTCGCCGCCACGCTCGGCGTCGCGTTCGGCGGCACCGACCAGAAGGAGCGCACCGACCTCGTCGGCGTCAGCGCGTCCGGGCAGGGCGCGGTCGGCGCCCGGATCGCCCCGGGCCGGATCATCACCGTCTACGGTCGCGTCTCCACCGACGGGCCCGAGCTGTCACTGCCGCTCACGCCCTCGAAGGGCGTGGGCAAGCAGGAGTGGCTCGCGGAGGTCACGCTCAGCCCGGACGGGCCGCGCGAGCTCGCGTTCCGGCGAGCGTCCGCCGGCGACATGGACAGCACGCTGACGGAGACGGTCTACCGGCTGGACCTGCGCGATCCGGAGAATCGCGCGGTGGCGGCGCCGCTGCTCGCGGCGAAGTGGCCGTGGGGTGCCCGCGAGCGCGCGGCGATCGCCGCCGTCGGCAAGCGCATCGCCGGCCACGGCACGATCGAGCGCACGGTCTCGTCGGTCTCGGACGACACGCGCGGCATCTCCGGGTCGGTCCGTGGCGGCTGGAAGTTCGGTGGCGGCGTCAAGCGCATCAAGGTGCACCGCGAGCTCGTCTCGGCGAGCGCGCGGGTCGGCGGCTTCGAGCGCGCGCGCCAGGACTGTCAGGCGTCCAGGTGATGGGCGACGTCCCAGGTCCAGAGCTCGACGAGGTTGCCGTCGGGGTCGTCGACGTAGGCGGCGCGCGAGTGCGGGCAGGGTGCCGAACTCGTGCTCGCGGACGTCGAGGCCGTGTTGGCGCAGGTGCGCTACGGCGTCCTCATAGTCGTCGGGTGCGATGTGCATGGCGTAGTGGACGTGGATGCCGCCGCGGCCGTTCTCGAGGCCGACCTGCGGGCGCCAGAGGCCGATCCGGGTGCGGTCCCCGGCCATCAGCCAGATCGCTTCCCGGTCGGGCCAGCGTTCCACGACGGGCAGGCCGAGGACGCCGCTGTAGAACGCCTCGGCGGCCTCGAGGTCGACCACCTCGAGGACGAGTTCGCTAACTCCGGTGACTGGGATGCCCATCGGCTCGATTCTGCCGGGTTCGCCGCTAGTGTCGAAGTCGTGGAGACCTTCACGTCAGACGAACGCGCCCTGCTCGCCCCCCACTTCTCGAACGTGGACGGGCCGGTGTTCGCGCTCGTGGATCTCCCGGAGACGGTCAAGGCCGCGATGTTCGCGCGCTACTCGCGCTATCCCGGGACGCTGCGGCGGTTGTTCCTGGACGAGTTCGCGGCGTCGCTCCCGGCGCGCGGGGCCGCGGATGACGACGTCGAGGGCGCGCGGGCGGCGGAGCTCTTCGAGCGCATCTTCGTCGGCTACGGGGACGACTCGGTCGCGCAGCTCGGCGGGATGCACGTGGCGGTCGAGTGGTGCTCGAACGTGTTGACGAAGATCCTGCAGCGGCCGCGGCTCGCCGGTTATCTGGAGCAGTCCACGCGCTACATCGCGTACGACGCGCCGATGCCCGGTGGCGGCTACCGCTACTACCGCGACGCGTCGCTGGGCGCCGAGTACGCGGCGGCGATGGACTTCCTGTTCGACGCCTACTCGGAGGCGCTGCCGCGGGTGAGCGCGTGGGTGGACGCGTCCTATCCGGTCACGGACGGTGAGCCCGAGGCGGCGCGGCGGCGGGCCGTGAAGGCGAAGGCGCTCGATCTGCTGCGCGGGCTGCTTCCCGCCGCGTCGCTGTCGCACATGGGCATCTACGCGAGCGGCCAGGCCTACGAGCAGCTGATCATGCACCTGCTCGCCCATCCGCTGCCCGAGGCGCGCGCCTGCGGCCGGCAGCTGCTGGAGGCCGTCAAGTCCGTCATGCCGTCGTTCGTCTCGCGCGTGGAGCGCGAGGGCCGCGGCGACGTCTGGATCGACTATCTGAGCGAGCGGCGCGCCGCCGAGCAGCGGTGGGTCGAGCGGCTCGGCCTGGACCGTGACGAGCAGCCCGAGGCGCACTCCTCGGTCCGGCTCGTCCACGTGGACGGCGACGAGAACCAGTTGCTCGCCGCGCTGCTGTTCGAGGCCACCGGCGTGCCGGAGGACCGGACGCTGGCCACCGTGTACGCGTTGTCGGACGAGGACCGCGCGGCGATGCTCGCCGACCTCGTCGGTGAGCGCGCGAATCGCCGTCACCGCCCGGGGCGCGGCTTCGAGGCGGTGCGCTACCGCTTCGAGATCGTCTCCGACTACGGTGCCTTCCGCGACCTCCAGCGCCACCGGATGCTCACCGTCCAGTGGCAGGGCCTCACGCCCGACCTCGGCGCCGAGGTGCCCGAGGAGGTCGTCGCCGCCGGCTGCGGTGCGCTGTACGAGCGCGCGCTGGACCGCTCCCGTGTGGAGTACGAGCGCCTCCGCGATGCCGGCCTGGTCGAAGCCGCCCCCTACGCGCTGTGCCTCGGGTACCGCATCCGCTACGTGCTGGACATGAACGCACGCGAGGCGATGCACCTCACGGAATTGCGGAGCGCCCGCGAGGGCCACGCGAGCTACCGCGCCGTCGCCCAGGCCATGCACGACGCGATCGCGGACATCCACCCCTCGATCGCCGCGACCTTCAGGCACGTGGACCACTCCACCGAGCCCCGCCTCGAGCGCATCCTGGCGGAGATCCGCGGCGAGTCCCGCGCCCAGCTCACCGCGTGAGCACGGCCGAAGAGGTCCTCGCGGCCGCGGCGCGTCGCTCCGCCGCGCTCGTCGCGCGCGACCCCGTGGTGCTGCGCGAGCTGCACCACCCCGACCTGCGCTGGACGACCCATCGGGGCGAGGTGCGCGACCGCGACGCCTACATCGCGGGCAACACCGAGGGCGACCTCGTGTGGCGCTCGCAGGACCTCATCGAGGCCGAGGTCGTCGCGGCCGGCGACACCGCGGTGCTCGTCGGTGTCGTGCACGACGAGTTCGAGCGCGCGGGCGAGCCGGGCTCGTTCGACATGCCGCTCACCCTCACGTGGACCCGCGAGGAGGGCTCGTGGCGCGTGCTCGCCGCGCACGCTGGGCCGCCGCGCTAGCGGCGCTCGCCGTCGCGGGCTGCGCCACGGAGGAACCGGTCGCCGATCGCGACCCGGCCGCGGAGCGCAGCGGTCCGGTCGTGCGCGTCATCGACGGCGACACGATCAAGGTCGAGCTCGACGGTCGCCTCCAGACCGTCCGCCTCGTCGGCATCGACACCCCCGAGAGCGGCCGCCCCCAGACCCCGGTCGAGTGCGGCTCCAAGCAGGCCGGGACCGCGCTGCGCCGCCTCCTCCTGAACCGCGACGTCGCGGTCCTGCGCGACCCCACCCAGGACGCGGTGGACCAGTACGGCCGTGTCTTGGCCTACGTCGAAGTGGACGGGCGTGACGCCGGGGAGGCGATGGTCGCGTCGGGTTGGGCGAAGCCGTACGTGTACCGCGGCGTGGAGTTCGAGCGGGTGCGGGCGTACCGCGCGGCTCAGCGGGGAGCCGCGCACCGCGCGCCGGCGTGCACGGGGCGTGCGCCGGGGATTTTCACCGGGCCGCGTGAACGGCGAGCGGACGGTCGATGCCACGCGAGCGTTCACCAACTCGCGGAAACCGCGAGTTAGGCATCGCTCGCGTGCCCGGGTGGCGCGTTGCCGCTCGCTCGCCACGCGAGCGCTGAGTTGGTCAACCGCTGGTTGACCAACCCGACGCTCGCGTGGCACGCGGATTATCGAACGCCCCGCCCGCGCCCGGGCGCACCCGGTGCAACCGGCTCACCCGCACAAGAGCGCGCCGGCCGCCGCGGGTCAAGAAACTCGTGACGACCGCATGCCCCACCCCGCGGCCGCGGGCACGAGTTTCTTGACGCGCGGCCCGACGGTGTGCTCCCCGGGCGCGGCCGATGAACCGCGCCGGACGCGCTGAGCTCCGCTACGCCCGCACCGACGTGTCGACTTCCAACGTCCGCGCCGTGTCGCGCGGCCACCCACGCTCCACGCGTGGCGGCATCGCCCACAGCGCGCGTAGCCGTCCGCCGAACCCGAGCCCTTGCGCCAACGCCCGCCGCAGCGCGCGCCGCCCGCCGCGCGAGGGCGGCTCGAAGTCCGCCGCGTACCGCCCCGACGACAACGAACGCAGGTAGGCCGCCACCTCGGGCGAGTGCGACCCCAGCCGGCGCTCCAGCTCGCGCAGGGTCGTGCCGGTCGACACGGGGCGCCCGACGCGCCGCAGCGCGTCCTCGACCTCCGCGATCGCCCGGTCCATCGGGGTGGCGCCGCGCGGGCGGCGGATGAAGAGCACGACCGCGAGCACCAGCGCCAAGGCCAGGACGACCACGGCGAACCAGAGCAGCCAGCGCCACCCGCTGTCGTCGCCGGTGCCCGCCACGGAGCCGTCGGTGCCGACCTGCAGGTCCGGGCGGACGGCCTGCGGGTTCGTCCCGTCGTTGGGCGCGGGGGCGCTGTCGTCACCGCTGTCGGACGCGGAGGGCGAGGAGGCCGGCGCGGCGGTGATCGACGAGGCGACGCGGGAGCGGGCGGGAGTGGCGGACGGCGTGGGGTCCACCGTGACCCAGCCGTACTGGTCGAACCACACCTCGACCCAGGCATGGGCGTCGGTGTCGCGGACGATCCAGGCGTTCTTGCTCTCTGAGTAGCCGCCGGGCGAGAAGCCGGTCGCGACGCGCGCCGGGATGCCGCCCATCCGCAGCATCAGGGCCATCGCGCCCGCGTAGTGCTGGCAGTAGCCGAGGTGGGACACGTTGATGAAGTAGTCCAGCGGCTCCTCGCCGGCGGGCGTGGCCGGCGGGCGCTCCTCGTAGCGGAACTCGGGCTGGTGCAGGTAGGCGTCGACCGCGCGGATGTAGTCCAGGGGCGTGTCGGACTCCTCCTGCATCCGCTTCACGAGCTCCCACGTGCGCTCGTACTTCGACCGCTCCATGATGTCGTCGATCGACCGCTCGATCTGACCGCCGCGCCGCGGGTAGGTCGCGCTCGACGGCTCCATGCTGCCGAACGGCGCGAAGTACACGCGCGCCTCCCCCACGGGCCGCGTGCTGCCGAACGCGCCCTGGGGACGCAGGATGCCCTGCCCCTGCTGGAACGGGACCATCAACGTGCGCATCCCGTCCTGGCGCTCGCCCTCGTCCAGCGTCGCTTCCTCGATGCCCTCGCCCGGCGGATTCGGATAGTGCACGCGCGCGTAGTAGGAGTCGTTGCGGCGCAGCCCGCCCGGCGCGTCCCACGTGCCGGGGGAGAAGCCGGGACGCACGGGCGAAGAATTCGCGCCGATCTCGATGATCGTGCCCGCGCCGATCACGTCCGTGGTCTGGACGCGCTTGACGAAGACCTCGATCTCGCTCGTCCACGCGGGCCGGTCGGCCCAGTCCTCGGGGACGTCGGACTCCCAGGGCTCTTCCGTGAGGCGCGTGTCCTGGATGTCCTCGCGGATCTGCCATGCGTTGCCGTTGAACGTGTCCAGGTTGCGCGCTTTCCAGTACAGCGGCTCGTCGGACACGACGCGCATGACCTCGTTGCCGTCGCGCGGCCAGTTGATCGGCCCGTAGCTCTGCGTCCACGAGAACCGCACCGGGTCCTCCGGGCCGAGGCTCTCGGCGAAGGAGCGATAGTCGAACCAGGGCTCACCGCGGTCGGCGGTCGCCGCCACCGGCAGCGCGCCCACGAGCGCCACGACCAGCAACCCGAGCACGCCGAGCCCAGGCTTGAGCGGCAACCGCTCCAGCCACAGGAAGCAGACGGCGAGCGCCGCGATCGTCAGCCCGAGCAGCACGGGCCGCGTGCCGCCGATCGACACGATCGGCGAGGCCACCACCACGATCAGCACCGCGAGCGCCACGAACGGGTAGCCCCGCTCGGGCACCTTCAGCGGTACCCGCTCGTCCGCCCGCATGGCCACGCGCGGCCAGAACGTCAGCAGCCCCGCGAGGATGAGCAGTTGCACGCCGAGCAGCTCGAGGACGATCCGAGGCCACGGATCGGCGCTCGCGTACGGCAGCCGGACGGTGCCGAGCGCCTGGAGCCCACCGCCGAGCCCGGCCAGCAGCTCGTCCCAGTGCCGCGGCCGCAGGTACCACAGCTCGAGCCCCGCGAGCAGATAGCCCGGCGAGGAGCGCGGCGCCGACCACGACCACCAGCGAGAACGCACGCAGGCGCACGCCGAGCCGCCACCCCGGGCGCGGCGGCGCCGTGACGGCCAGCACGGCGAGCGCCGAGCCGACCGCCGCCAGCACCCACAGCAGCACGCGCGTCGTCGACAGGCCCTCCACCAGCCGCTGCCACTGCAGCGCGCCGACCGTGCTCAGCGCGGCCAGCCCGAACAGGCGCGCGCCCCACTGCGGCAGCAACGCACGGCTGGCCGGGCGTGAGCGGTCACGCCTCCCTGCGACGACCGCGGTGATCACGGGCTACCGGTTTCCCTCCAGCTCGCGCTGGCGCAGCTCGATGCGCCGGATCTTGCCGGTCAGGGTCTTCGGGAGGTCCTCGACGAACTCGATCCTCCGAGGGTAGGCGTACGCGGACAGTCGGTTACGCACGTGCGCCTGGATCTCAGCCACCAGCTCGTCCGATCCGGAGTGCCCCTCGGCCAGCACGATGAACGCCTTGACCACGCTGCCCCGCCGTTCGTCGGGGGAAGCGACCGCCGCCGCCTCCTTCACCGCGGCGTGCTCCAAGCAGGCGCTCTCGACCTCGAACGGGCCGATCCGGTACCCCGCGGCGATGATCACGTCGTCCGCCCGGCCCTCGTACCAGACGTAGCCGTCCTCATCGAACTTGGCGGCGTCCTTGGTGTGGAACCAGTCGCCGCCGAACGTCTCCCGCGCCGCCTCGTCGTTGCGCCAGTAGCCGAGCGGATAGTGCGGATTCGAGCGGGCGCGCAGGCAGATCTCGCCGCGCTCGCCCTGCGGCACCGGCTGCTCGTCCTGGTCGAGGATCTGCACGTCCCACCCGGGCATCGGCTTGCCCATCGAGCCCTCGCGCACCTCCATGAACGGGAAGTTGGCGCACAGCGGATAGGACTCGGTCAGCCCGTAGTAGTCGAGCACGGTCAGCCCGTACTGGTCGCGGAACCAGCGGATCGCCTCCGGGTTCAGCGGCTCGCCGGCGCTGCACACGATCCGGAACTGCTGCGGGTAGCGCGTGCCCGCGTCGCTGATCGACATCATCGAGCGCATCGCGGTCGGCGTCGTGAAGACGTTCGAGGCCTGATGGCGTGACAGGAAGTCGAGCTGCTTGTGCGGGTCGAACCCGCCCTCGCGCTGGTAGACGAGCTGCACGGCGCCGAAGCGCCACGGCCCGAGCAGCGGCGCGATGCCCGCCGCCCACGCCCACTCGCCCATGCCGTGGAAGCGCTCGCCCTCCTGCACGTCGTGGCAGTAGATGAACTCCTCGTGCGCGAGCAGGTACCGGTGCGCGTGGACGATGCCCTTCGCGAGCCCGGTCGTGCCGCTCGTGTAGTAGAGCTGCGCGGGGTCGTCGGCGAGCGTGTCCTCGGGCTCGAACGCGGCGTCCCCGCTCGCCAGCAACTCGTCGTCGAGCAACAGCACCTGCTCGACCAGCCCCGCATCCACCCGGCCCTGGTTGGCGGCGTTGGTCACGAGCACCTTCGCCTGCGAATCGCTCACCCGGTGGCGGATGCCGTCATCGCCGTAGAGCACCGACATCGAGAGCAGGATCGCGCCGCACTTCCACGTGCCGAAGAACGCCGCCGCGGTCTCGGGGGTCGGCGGCAGCAGCATCGCCACGCGGTCACCCTTCTGCACCCCGTGCGCCCGCAGCACGTTGGCGAAGCGGTTCGAGAGCTCCTGCAGCTCGCCCCAGTGCACTTCGCGGACCGTGCCGTCGAAGTGCTCGTGGATCATCGCCAGCTTGTCGGCCGGGTGCTTGTCGCACACGTCCTGGGCGATGTTGTACCGCTCGGGCACACGCCACTCGTGGTTGGCGACGGCCTCTTCGTAGGACGTAATCGACACGGCTCTCCCCTCGTCTCGCGACCGGTGGGAGAAGTCTAGGTCTAGAGCGAGTGACGCCGGTGCCGATCGGCCGAGTCCGCGTTCTGCGCCGCGCCGCCAGGCACGCCAGTACGCGCGCCCTCCGTACAAGCTGCACCTCGCGCGTCCGTACGCCTCCGCGGACGAGGCAGCGCGTGCTCGTCCATAGACAGCGCTGAGAGCGAGGGCCGCGAGCACACGCACAACATAAAGGTGCCTGGCACCTTTAGGTTTGCGGCGTGGACGTACTCCTCGGCGTGCTGCTGGGCGTGGTGCTCAGCGCCTCGGTGTTCGCGGTCAGCCGGCTCGCGGCGCCGCGGCGGGTGCTCGCGCCGGGCGAGGAGGGCGTGCGCGAGGCGCTGCACGCCGCGGCGGCGACGCTCCCGCACCTGCGCAAGGGGCTCACGCGCGAGTCGGCCGGCAAGGCGATCGGCCACCTGCACGCACTCACGCAGGCCGCGGGCGTGCTGATCGACGACGGGGAGACGGTGCTCGCGGCGGACGGGCTGCCGGCGAAGGACCTCGACTGGCTGCCGGACTCCGAGCGGGTGGAGGTCCAGCGCGGGCCCGACCCGTTCGGGAACACGGTGATCGCGCCGCTGATCGTCGGCGGCGAGCGGATCGGCCGGCTCGCCGCGTTCTACGGGCCGGAGCGACGGCTGCGGCCGGAGGACACGCGGGTGGTGAGCGAGGTCGCGGCGCTCGTGTCCGCGCAGGTGGAGCTGTCCGCGCTGGCCGAGCAGGAGGAGCGCCTGGCGCAGGCCGAGCTGCGCGCGCTGCGGGCCCAGATCTCCCCCCACTTCATCTACAACGCGCTCGCCGCCGTGGCCAACAGCATCCACACCAAGCCGGAGGAGGCCCGCGAGCTGCTGACCGAGTTCGCCGAGTTCACCCGCTACGCGTTCCGCGGCAACCGGTCCTACGTGACGCTCGCGGACGAGCTGCACTACGTCGAGAAGTACCTGCGGCTCGAGCAGGCCCGGTTCGGCGACCGGCTGCAGGTGCGGGTGAACGTGGCGCCCGAGGTGCTGACCGCGGTCGTGCCCGTGCTGTCGATGCAGCCGCTCGTGGAGAACGCGGTCCGGCACGGCGTCGAGAAGGCCGTCGGCCCGTGCCGCGTGGAGATCCTGGGCGTGGACCTGGACGCCGACGTCGAGCTGACGGTGCGCGACGGCGGCGCGGGCATGAGCGCCGAGGAGGCCGACGCCGCCCTGCACGGGCGCGGGACCGGCATCGGGCTCGCGAACGTGCACGCGCGGCTGCAGTCCACGTTCGGCGCCGAGTACGGTCTGGAGGTGGAGTCCACGCCCGGAGAGGGGACCGTGGTGAAGATGCTCGTGCCGAAGTTCCGCGCCGGAGTGCGCGCCGCATGAACGCGCGCGGCGAAGCCCCGCCGGGGACGCGCGGCTCGTGAAGATCCTCGCCGTCGACGACGAGCGCCCCGCGCTGGACGACCTCGCCCGCGTGCTGCGCGCGCAACCCACGGTGACGCAGGTGGACACGGCCGAGTCCGGCGAGGAGGCGCTGCACGCGCTGGCCGGCGGCGAGCACTACGACGCCGTCTTCCTCGACGTGCGCATGCCCGGCCTCGACGGCATCGAGCTGGCCCGCGTGCTGCGGCGCTTCGCCGTCCCGCCCGCGCTCATCTTCGTCTCCGCCTACGAGTCGGCGGCGGTGGAGGCGTTCGAGCTGCGCGCGCTCGACTACCTGATGAAGCCCGTGTCGCGAGCACGGGTCGCGGAGGCCCTGGGCCGGATCGAGGACAAGCCCGCCGACGACACGACCGCGACGCTCGCCGTCGACGCGCCCGGCGGCGGCACGCGCCTGATCCAGCGCGCCGACATCCTCTACCTGCAGGCCCACGGCGACTACGTGCGCGTCGTCACCGCCGACGCCCGTCACCTGGTCCGCGGCACCCTGAACGAGATCGAGCGCCGCTGGGCGCCGCACGGCTTTCACCGCGTGCACCGCCGCTACCTCGTGAACCTGAAGCGGGCCTCCGAGGTCCGGCCGCAGCTCAACGGCACCGCGGTCCTGATCCTGGCCGACGGCGCGGAGCTCCCGATCGCCCGCCGCGAGGTGGCCGAGCTGCGGCGGCGGCTGCGCTCATGAGCGTGCCGTCAGGGAATCCCTCGGAGAGGGTTGCGCAATGAGCCGCCTGCCGTCCGAGGACCTCTCCGAGGCGACCGCCCACGCGGCGGTCTACCTCCGGCGCCTGAGACGAGAGCAGCTCCGGCTCGCCCTGCTCAGCCTCGTCGCGTTCGGCGGTGCGATCGGCGCGCTCCCGCTGATCCTCTACCTGCTGCCGGGCCTGCACGACGCGCAGTTCCTCGGGGTCCCGCTCCCGATCTGGCTCGTCGTCGTGCCGCCCTTCCCGCTCTTCTTCTGCATCGGCCTGCTCGAGCAGCGCCGCGCCGACGGCCTCGACGAAGCCTTCCGCGACCTCGTCGAAGACCCTTGACGCTGAGCATCATCGCCGTGGTCGCGGTGACGAGCGCCGCGCTCGGGATCGGCACCTACGGCGTCAAGTTCGCGCGCACCACGTCCGACCTGTTCGTGGCCTCCCGGGCCGTCTCGCCGTGGTGGAACGCGGCGGCGATCTCCGGCGAGTACCTGAGCGCCGCGAGCTTCCTGGGCGTCTCCGGGCTGATGCTGAAGTTCGGCGCCTCCGCCCTCTGGCTCCCGGTCGGCTTCACCGCGGGCTACCTCACGCTGCTGCTGTTCGTCGCCGCCCCGCTGCGGCGCTTCGGCTCCTACACGATCCCCGACTTCGCCGAGGCCCGGCTGCCCGCGCCGTACATGCGGCTGCTCGCGGCGGGGATCGTGCTGCTGATCAGCGGCTGTTACCTCGTGCCGCAATTGAAAGGCGCGGGCGTGACGCTGCGCGCGATCACCGACGCGCCGTACTGGGTCGGCGTCGTCATCGTGAGCCTCATCGTCGCGCTGAACGTCGGCCTCGGCGGGATGCGCGGCGTGACGTACGTGCAGGCCTTCCAGTACTGGGTGAAGGTGTTCGCGATCGCGGTCCCGGCGCTGCTTGCTGCTCATCTACCTGGGCGGGCTGCCGGCCCGGGCCGCCTTGTTCGGTTCCGAGTTGCCGACCACGGGCCCGAACGGCATGGTCGTCGAGCTCGACAAGCCGACCACGCTCACGTTCCCGGACACGGGCGAGACGAAAACCGTCCCGGCGGGCGACTTGTACATCCCACCGAACACGTCGATCCCCGTCGCCGACGGCATCAGCGCGCAGACCGGCGACGAGTGGTCGCGGCCCGTCTCGGAGTCCGGCCGCGGCTCGCCGATCCTGATCTACAGCCTGCTGCTGGCCACGTTCCTCGGGACGATGGGCCTGCCGCACATCCTCGTCCGCTTCTACACCAACCCGGACGGCTCCGCCGCGCGCAGAACCACGGTCCGCGTGCTCGGCCTGCTCGGCGTCTTCTACCTGTTCCCGGCCGTCTACGGCCTGCTCGGCCGGGCCTTCACGCCCGAGCTCTACGTCACCGGCGACACGGACAGCGTCGTGCTCAGAGTCCCAGCCGCCGCGTGGCCCGGCCCGATGGGCGACATCCTCGCCGCGATCGTCGCCGCGGGCGCGTTCGCCGCCTTCATGAGCACCGCCTCCGGCCTGCTCGTGAGCATCGCCGGCACGGTCTCGCACGACGTCCTGCCCGGACGCGCGCGTACGCGCCGTACGCGGTTCCGGATCGTCAGCGTCGTCGGCATGATCCCGCCCGCGCTGCTCGCCCTCGCCACACCGAACGTGGACATCAGCGTGCTCGTCGGCTGGGCGTTCGCGCTCGCCGCCTCCACCTTCTGCCCGCTGCTGCTGCTCGGCGTCTGGTGGCCGCGCCTCACCGCCCCGGCGGCCGCGGCCGGCATGCTCGCGGGCGCGACCGTGGCCACCGGCATGATCACCGCCGGGCTGCTCGGGAGCGTGTCGGAGGATACGGCCGCGGGCGCGATCCTCACCCAACCCGCGGCCGTCTCCGTGCCGATCGCGTTCGCAACGATGGTCGTGATCTCGTTGCGCCAGGCTCCCCGGAACGTGAGCGCGGTGATGGCCGCGCTGCACGTCCCGGAGCCGGTGTCCCCCTGACCCTACGCCTGGTCTAGGCGACCTTCTCCAGGGCTCGCTCGGAGCCCAGGCCGGTCTCGGCCCGCACGAACAGCTCGTCGTAGCTGCTGTGCTCGGACGGCGTGCTGCTGCTGAGCAGCGTGCCGACGATGCAGCCGAGGAACCCGAGCGGGATCGAGACGATGCCCGGGTTGTTGAGCGTCCAGCCGATCGGCGAGCCGGTGACGGTGTCGGCGCCGGGCCACACCTTCGGGCTCACGATCACGAGGAAGATGGCGCTGACGACACCGGTGACGACGCCGGTGATCGCGCCTGTCGTGTTGAAGCGCCGCCAGCTCAGCGCGAGCAGCAGCGCCGGGAAGTTCGCGCTCGCGGCCACGGCGAACGCGAGGCCGACCATGAACGACACGTTCAGGCCGGAGCCGCCGATGATGGCGATGATGATCGCGATCACGCCGATGGCGAACGCCGCGATCCGCGCCACGAGCACCTCTTCGTGCTCGGAGTCCTTGCCCTTGCGGACGATCGAGGACCAGATGTCGTGGCTGAAGGCCGCCGACGCGCTGAGCACGAGGCCCGCGACCACGGCGAGGATCGTCGCGAACGCGACGCCCGCGATGAACGCCAGGAACAGGTCGCCGCCGAACGTGCCTTCGCCGCCGCCGAGGAACGCGGCCAGCGTCGGTGCCGCGAGGTTGCCACCGGTGCCTGCCGCCTCGACGCCACCCTCACCCAGGAAGGCGCGCGCGCCGAAGCCGATGAACGTCGTCAGCAGGTAGAAGAAGCCGATGATGAACATCGCCCACACCACGGACGAGCGCGCGGCCTTGGCGTTGGGCACGGTGAAGAAGCGCATCAGGATGTGCGGCAGGCCGGCGGTGCCGAGCACGAGCGCCAGGCCCAGCGAGACGGTGTCCAGTGGCTTGGGCAGATAGGTGCCCGGCGCCAGCGAGAACGTGGACTCCGGGCCCCTTGTTCGCATCCGCGCGGTTGAAGAGCTCGATCGGGTTGAACCCGACCTTGGCCAGCACGAACACCGACATCGTGAAGATGCCCGCCATCAGCAACACGGCCTTGACGATCTGCACCCACGTGGTGGCGACCATGCCGCCGAAGATCACGTAACAGAGCATGAACACGCCGGTGACGACCACCGCGATCGAGAAGTCGATGCCGACCAGCTTCTCGATCAGCACGCCCGCGCCGACCATCTGCGCGATCAGGTAGAAGGTCACGACGGCGAACGTGCCGAGCGCGGCCGCAGCGCGCGCGGGAGTCTCGTTCAGGCGGAACGACAGCACGTCGGCGATCGTGTACTTGCCCGCGTTGCGCATCCGCTCGGCCAGCAGGAACATGACCGTGAGGAAGGCGACGAGGAAGCCGATCGAGTACAGGAACCCGTCGAAGCCGTAGAGGAAGATCAGGCCGGCGATGCCGAGGAAGGACGCGGCGGACAGGTAGTCGCCGGAGATGGCGAGGCCGTTCTGGCGGCCCGTGATCTGGCGACCTGCCGCGTAGAAGCCGACGGCGCTCGAGGCCTTCTTGGACGCCCAGAACGTGATGCCCAGGGTGATGGCGAGGATGATCGCCGCCATCACCAGCGCTTCGACGTTGATTTCCGCGAAGAGGACCATCAGGCCTTGACCTCCGTGTCGTCCTTGCGGACGAAGCGGACGTCGCCGCTCTTCGAACTCGGCGGCCGCTTCGACGACCTTGTCGGCGAGCGGGTCGAACTCGCTTCTCGGACTTGCGCAGGTACCAGATGCCCAGCACGAACACCATCAGGAACTGCGTGAGCGCGTAGCAGTAGCCCACGGTCAGCCCCTCGTAGACCGACTCACCCATGAAGTCGGGCGCGTACCCGGCCACGATGATGAAGGCCATGTAGTAGACGAGGAAGAAGATCGTCGCGGGTACGACGAAGCTCCTCCGGCGCTTCACGAGTTCCTGGAACTCGTCCGATCGCTCGATCCGTTGCCAGTCCGTCATCGCGTCTCTCTCCCCCTCGCACCGGTTTTGAGAGGACCCTTGCGCACGGATCCTTGTGCGCAAACGCTCAATCGACGGACGGCGGTTGTGGCGCGACGAACGGTCGCGCCACCACGACAGGCGGTTATCCCTCTCCGGCCGCGTCCCGCTCCTTGATCTTGCCTTCGAGCTTGGCCATCACGTCCGGGTCGCGCAGCGTGGTGACGTCGCCGAGCTCGCGGCCCTCGGCGATGTCGCGCAGCAGGCGGCGCATGATCTTGCCCGAGCGCGTCTTGGGCAGGTCGCCGGCCCAGATGATGCGCTTCGGGCGGGCGAACTTGCCGATGCGGGAGGCGACGCGCTCGCGGATCTCGTCGATCAGCGCGTCGGTGCCCTCGTCCTCGACGCCCTCGAGCGTCACGAACGCGGTGATGGCCTGGCCCGTGTCCTCGTCGGCCTGGCCGATGACGGCGGCCTCGGCGACCTTCGGGTGCGAGACGATCGCGGACTCGACCTCGGCGGTGGACAGCCGGTGGCCGGACACGTTCACGACGTCGTCGATGCGCCCGATGATCCAGAAGTAGCCGTCCTCGTCCTTGCGGGCGGCGTCGCCGACGAGGTACGTGTCCTTGCCGTACTTGGCGAAGTACGTCTCGATGAAGCGGTCGTCCTCCTTGTAGAGGGTGCGCAGCATCGCCGGCCACGGGCGCTTGAGGATCAGGTAGCCCTGGCCTTCGTCGACGTCCTTGCCTTCCTCGTCCACCACCGCCGCCTCGATGCCCGGGAGCGGCTTGCCCGCGGAACCGGGCTTGGTGTCCAGCAGGCCCGGGAGCGTCGTGATCATGATCGAGCCGGTCTCGGTCTGCCACCACGTGTCGACGATCGGGGCCTTCCCGCCGCCGACCACGAGGTGGTACCAGAGCCAGGCCTTCGGGTTGATCGGCTCACCGACGGTGCCGAGCAGGCGCAGCGAGGACAGGTCGTGCTTCTCCGGGTGCTCGGCGCCCCACTTCATGCACGCGCGGATCGCGGTCGGCGCGCAGTACATGATCGTCACCTTGTAGCGCTCGACGATCTCCCACCAGATGTCCTTGGCGGGGTAGTCGGGCGCGCCCTCCCACATCACCGAGGTCGTGCCGTTCGCGAGCGGCCCGTAGATGATGTAGCTGTGGCCGGTGACCCAGCCGACGTCGGCCGCGCACCAGTAGACGTCCTCTTCCGGCTTGAGGTCGAAGACGGCGGCGTGCGTGTACGACACGCCGGTGAGGTAGCCGCCCGTCGTGTGCAGGATGCCCTTCGGCTTCGCCGTGGAGCCGGACGTGTAGAGGATGTAGAGCGGGTCCTCGGCGTCCATCGGCTCGGGCGTGTGCTCGGCGTCGGCTTCCTCGAGCAGCTTCGCGTAGGAGTGGTCGCGCCCGTCCTTCATCGGCGCGCCGTTGCCGGTCCGCTCGACGACGACGATCGTGTCCACGAGGTCGCCGATGACCTCGTCCACCGTCTCCTTGATCGGAGCGGTCTTGCCCTTGCGGCGCGCGCCGTCGACCGTGATCAGCGTCTTGGCCTCGGAGAACTCGATCCGCTCCTTGACCGACTCGGCGCTGAAGCCGCCGAACACGACGTTGTGGATCGCGCCGATGCGCGCGCAGGCGAGCATCGCCACCGCGACCTCGGGGATCATCGGCAGGTAGATCGCGACGACGTCGCCCTTGGCGACGCCGAGCGTCCTTCAGCGCGTTGGCGAACTTCTGGACGTCGCGATGGAGGTCGGCGTAGGTGATGTCGAGCTCTTCGCCCTCCTCACCGCGCCAGTGGTAGGCGACGCGGTCGCCGTTGCCGGCCTCGACGTGCCGGTCGACGCAGTTGTAGGCGACGTTGAGCTTGCCGCCGACGAACCACTTCGCGAACGGCGGGTTCGACCAGTCCAGCACCTGGTCCCACTTGGTGTCCCAGTGCAGCGCCTCGGCGCGCTCGGCCCAGAAGGCCTCGTAGTCCTCGGCCTGCTCGTAGATCGCATCGTCCGAGACGACCGCCTGCTCCTTGAAGCCGTCGGGCGGCGAGAACGTCTCCTGGTCCAGCAGCTCCTCGAGTTGGTCCTCGAGCGTCGCCATGCGATCTCCTCCCTCAGTGTCTTACGAACGCTTCTTCCGCTTGGAGCGGCCCGAGCTCGGCTTGGGCTGCTGCGGCCCTGCGGGCTGCGTCGCCGCGCCGCGTTCCGCGCGGGCCTGCGCGGCCGCGGTCGGTGACGGCCACGGCTCAGCCTTACCCGTTCTCCACGCCGGTAGATCCCCGCCGGGCCAACGGCCCAGGAACAGGAAGCCGAGCGCGCCGACCCAGAAGACCTGCACGACCGGCAGCGGGACGAGCACCAGCAGCGCGCCGGCGACGATCCCGATGTAGCCGAGCAGCTTCGTGAGCAGACCGACGCGCATCGCGTTGAGCGAGATGATCACGAGGCCGACGGCGAGCAGGAGCGAGCCGACGCTGAACATCACCTGGCCGAACTGCTGCAGCCCGGTCGACGTGCGCGTCGCGGACTCCACGGTCCGCGGGCCGTCGAGGAAGTCACTGGTGAGCGCGGCCACGGAGACCTGGATGAGCAACGTGCCGAGCCCGAGGACCACACCGCCGATGATCGGGACGTAGATCAGAAAGCGCCTGAACTCGGCCGAGCGGGCGCGGGTGGCGACGCCGATGAACCCGGCGGCCCACGCCATGCCGAGGAAGCCGATGAAGGCCCCGATGCCGATCGCGAGCACGAGCCACTGCTGATCGTGCAGGTACTGGAACTCGGCCAGGCGCAGCGACGGAAGGTCGGCGACCGGCCCGGGTGCCGTGCCGCGCTGGAGCGCTTCGAGCCCGCTGATGGTCGGGCCACCGGAGCGCAGGCGCTCCATGGCGATGTAGTACACGAGCAGGCCAAGGGCACCGACGAGCGACGCGATCGCGGCGCGGGGGCGGTGGCGCTTCTCCCAGGAGAGCGTCTTTTCAGGATCCAGCGTCGCGGCAGCCACGTCGGCTGACACTCTAGTGGCGCGTGCCCGGCGGAAGACCCGGGCGGCGTGCCGGCTCCGGTCCGATCTGGTTGCGGCCGACGACCTTGGACGCCTGCTCGCCGGCGTACAGGACGAGGTCCAGCGCGGGCGCGGCGAGCCGGATCAGCGACTCCACGCGGCGCTTGTTGCGGACCTGTGTTGTGCTCCGATGGGCCACGGTCGGCAAGGGTACACTCGCCCGCGATGTTGATCGGAGAGGTGATGACGGCAGCGGTGGTCACCGCCAGCCCGGACGCGTCGGTGCACGCGGTCGCGGAGCTGATGCGCGAGCACAACGTGGGCTCCGTCGTGCTCGTCGCCGGCGACGGGCGCCCGGTCGGCTTCATCACCGACCGGGACATCGTGCTGTCGGTCGTCGCCCAGGCGCGCCCGCACACCGAGCGGGCGGCCGAGCACGCGTCCTCGCCGGTGATCCGGGCGGAGCCGGACATGGAGGTCGAGGAGGCGACGCAGCGGATGGTCCGCCACGGCGTGCGGCGGCTCGTCGTCGTCAGCGGCGGTTCGGTCGCCGGCGTCGTGACGCTCGACGACCTCTCCTCCCGCGGGCTGGAGCCCGAGCTCGCGTCCCGCGTTACGCGAGCTGCGCTGCCCGAGTACTTCTTCCACGCTCGCGGCGGCTGACGACCGCTTCCGCGAACGCGCGGATCACCGGGTGCGCGCGGGTCCCGTCGCCCGCCAGCTCGGGCTGGAAGAGCGTGCCCAAAAAGAAGCGCGTCGCGGTCGTCGGGAGCTCGAGCGCGCGCGGTGCGCCGTCCTCGTCGTGGGCGCCGAAGATCACGCCGGCGGCTTCCAGCTCTTCGACGAACCGCGGCGCGATCCCGTAGGAGCAGTGGTAGCGCTCCAGGCGCTGGTCGACGCCGGCGATCTCGGCGATCAGCGTGCCGGGGGTGTAGCGGATCACGCCCTCGTGGCCGACGAGGCTGCACTCCAGCGGCGACGACGACCTCGGTGCCGGATTCGGGCGCGTACTCGGCGTGGTCGGCGTCCGGGATGTTCGCCAGCTCGCGGGCGAGGTGGAGGATCGCGTGCTGGAAGCCGCCGCACGTGCCCAGGAACGGGATGCCGTTCGCGCGTGCCGTGCCGACGGCGTCGATCACCTTCTCGCGGTCGGTGTACGGGCTGCCGGGCACCACCCAGATCCCGTCGAAGCCCGTCAGGTCGTCGGCCTCGGTCGAGTGGATCCAGTACGGGTCGAGCACGAGCCCGTCGCGCCGGCGCAGCGCGTCGATGAGCAGCGGGATGCGCCCGTGGGCGCGAACGGTGGGCGACCGGTCACCGACCAGCGCGAGCTTGGCTGAAGTGGTCATGGGCGACCATCGTGTCGCGCGGCGCAGTTCACGTCCAACGATGATCCGTGGGGTTAGCATCACCGTTGCTGATGGACCCTCGATTCCTGCGCACTTTCGTCCGCGTCGTGCGGCTCGGCTCGTTCTCGGCCGCGGCGCGCGAGCTGGGGTACACGCAGTCCGCCGTGTCCCAGCACATCGCGGTGCTGGAGGCCGATGTCGGCGTGCCGCTGCTGACGCGGCGGCCGGTGGGCGTGACCGAGGCCGGCGCGCGGTTGCTCGAGCACGCCGAGCCGATCCTGCTGCGGCTCGACGCGGCGCGCGCGGACGTGGCGCGGGTGGCGAGCGGTCCGCCATCGCGGCTGCGGATCGGCGCGACGCCACTGGCGTGTGGGTTCGCCGCCGAGCTCGTCGCGCCCGCGCTGGCCGTGACCGTGCGCGTGGGCGCGCGGGACGAGATCGCCCGCGCGGTGGCGATCGGGGAGCTCGACGCGGGCGTCGTGGACGGCGTCGCGGCGCCGAACGACCCGCTGCGGCTGCCGGAGACGGGCGCGCGCGTCGCCCGCGTCGTCGAGGAGCCGCTGGCCGTCGCCGCGCCCCTCGATCACCCGCTCGCGGGCCATGCTATACAAATGGAAGTATTGGTCGATGCACGCTGGATCGACGCTCCCGGCATCTGTGTCCCGCTTCCCGAACTCTCCTCACTCACCCGCGCCGACGGGTTCCGCGCGGCCCTCGTCTACGAGGGATCGGACGTCGCCGGGTTGCTCGCGCTCGTCGCGGCCGGGCACGGCCTCGCCCTCCTTCCCGTCCGCGCCCTGCACGGGGTCGCCGCGCTCCCGGTCGCGGCGCCCGCGCTGGTCCATCGCACCGAATGGCTGCGCGACGACTACGGATAACCCGACGGTAAAGACGGGAGCCTGCCCCGTGGGTTCTCGGCCCCTTCGAAGCGACTATGTCTGACATGGCCGCGACCGTCGATACCGCCGACCGCCCGCTCGGGCGGATCTCCCCTCGGCAGATCGTCGTGCTCGTCGTCGCGAGCGCGGTGATGGTCGCCGGCCTGGTCGTGATCGCTCCCGCGCTGGCCGATCTCCCCGATGTCTGGTCGAAGCTGATGACCGGGCATGTCGGCTGGCTGCTGTTCGCGCTCGTGCTGCAGGTCGCCTCCTTCGTGGGGCACGCGATCCTGTTCCGTGCCGTCTCGATCGACGCTGACGGCGACTCCTCCCGGATCGGGTTCCGCGCGAGCACCGAGATCACCCTCGCCGGCCACGCCGCGACGCGCCTGTTCGCGTCCGCGGGCGCCGGCGGCATCGCGCTCACGGCCTGGGCGCTCAAGAAGTCGGGCATGGAAGCCCGCGACGTCGCGGCGCGCATGACCACGTTCATGGTGCTGCTCTACAGCGTCTACATGGGCGCGCTGCTGTTCGGCGGGCTCGGCCTCTACACCGGCGTCATCCCCGGCGGCGGCTCGTTCGCGCTGACGATCGTCCCCGCGATCTTCGGCGGCGCCGTGATCGCGCTGGTCGCGAGCGCGCAGCTCGTCAAGCCCGGCGAGTCGCGGCTGCGCCGCTGGCTGGCGCCCGTCGGCGCCGGCGTGCGCGATGCGCGCCGCCTGCTGCGCCGCGGCAACGCCGGCCTCGTCGGCGCGCTGATGTGGTGGGCGTTCGACATCGCCTGCCTGTGGGCGTGCTTCGAGGCCTTCGGCCACTCCCCGGCCGTCGGCGTGCTCGTGCTCGGCTACTTCATCGGCATGCTCGCCAACACGCTCCCGCTCCCCGGTGGTGTGGGCGGCGTCGACGGCGGCATGATCGGCGCGTTCATCGCCTTCGGCGTGGACCCCGCCGGCGCCATCGTCGCCGTGCTCGCGTACCGCTTCTTCGCCTTCTGGCTGCCGATCGCGCCGGGCGCCGTGGCCTTCGCCACGCTGCGCCGGACGGTCGCGGGCTGGGAGGCCGAGGATGCGGGCGAGGTCGCGCGCCCCGTCCGCCGCAAGCGTGCGCCCGCCGGGCAGCACGGCCTGTGCCACCAGTACAGTTGAGCCCATGGAAGGCTTTGGCGGTTTCTTCAACGACCCCGATTTCCAGCGTCGCATGCAGGAGATGGCCGAGCAGATGCAGTCGGCCCAGACGCTGCAGTGGGCGGACAACGCGATCAAGCTCGCCGTCGACATGACGGTCGCGGCGATCAACCGCGTCAACATCCAGGGCACCACTGAGCAGCAGGCTCAGCAGATCCGCTCGGTGATGGCGACCGTCTTCCCTGAAGCGGTCACGCTCGTGCGCGAAGCCCGCCAAGGGCTTCAGTAACGAAGTCAAGGCAGCCCCTCCGCCCCACCCCGATCATCCGGCCTTCGGGCGTGGCCGATCGAGCGCTACTCGGGCCTCCGCGCGTTGTAGCCAGCATGCTCAAGCTCTGGCTCGCGGGCGTGGCCGTGCTCATGCTCCTGGCGGGCACGAGCGGCTCCGCGGTCGCTGCGCCGAGCTGCTTCGGCGCGGCGGCGCGTGATGTGGCGCTGCCGTGCGTGAACCCGAGCCTGCGGCTGAAGGTCACGCCGCAGCCGCGCAACGCGCCGCTGGTCAAAGGCGCGCCGTGCACGAAGCTCCCGCCCGAAGGGGTCGTGGTGCCGTGCGAGTTCGGCGTGCTGGCGGCCAACGCGCGCGCGCACTTCGCGCTGGTCGGCGACAGCCACGCGGCGCACTGGCGGCCGACGCTCGCGGAGATGGCGCGTGGCCTGCAGTGGCACGGCTACCAGCTCTCCCGCAACTCGTGCTCGCTCACCACGGTCCCGTTGGCGCAGCCCGAGCCGTACTTCTCGCAGTGCGGCGCCTGGAAGACCCAGGCGGCCGAATGGCTCGGCCGCCATCCCGAGGTGACGACGGTGTTCCTGACGACGAAGACGCCGGGCCCGCGCGACTTCGCGCCGAACCCGGAGCCGGCGTTCGAGACGCAGGTCCAGGGCCACCTCGCCGGCTGGTCGCTGGCTGCCCGCGTCCGTCACGCGCGTGTTCGTCATCCGCGACAACCCGTCGGCGCGCGTCTCGACGATGGACTGCGTCCGGCGGGCCGTCAAGCGTCGCCGCCCGCCCGGCCCGGCGTGCGCGGTCCCGCGGGCGAACGCGCTCCCGCCCGACCCGCAGGAGGCCGCGATCGCGCAGGTCGACCCGGCCCGCTTCAAGTTCGTCGACCTGACGCCGTTCTTCTGCGACGAGCGCAGCTGCTATCCGGTCGTGGGTGGCGTGCTGGTCCACAAGGACATCAACCACCTCACGCGGCACTTCGCGGAGACGCTTGGCCCGTACCTGCTGCGCGCCGTCGTGGGCAGCTAGCTGCGCGGCGCTGGCACTGGCGCTGGCCCTGGCGGGCTGCGGCGAACGAGCCGCAGTGCCGACGCCCGCGCCGACGCCCACGGCGACCGCGACCGCGGAGCAGGACTGCCTCGGCGCGGCGGCGCTGGCCAACGGCTGCGAGGAGCCGCCCACGGTGGCCGTCGACGCGCGCAGCGCCCCGTGTGAGCGCACCGAGCCGCTGGGCCTCGTCGAGCCGTGCGCGTTCGGTCCGGCCGGCGGCGAGACGTTCGCGCTCATCGGCGACAGCCACGCCAACGCGCTGCGCTCGGCGTTCGCCGTCGCGGCGGAGGACGTGGGCTGGCGCGGCTACGCGCTCACCCGCAACGGCTGCCCGTACGTGCGCGACGGCCGTGCGCTCCCCGAGCCGGCGTTCTCGCAGTGCGCGACCTTCAAGCAGCAGGTCCCGCAGTGGCTCGCGCAGCATCCCGAGGTCACGACCGTGTTCGTGATCGGACTGCCGCGCAACGCCGCCTCGCAGGACCCCGCGAACTGGCTGGCGGCCTGGCAGGCCTTCCCGGCCTCCGTCAAACGGCTCGTGGTCCTCCGCGACACGCCGGAGCTGCGCGCGGCTACCCTGGCCTGCGTCGATGCTGCCGCGGAACAACCGGGCTCGAGTTGCGCCGTGGACCGTGCGACGGCCCTCGCTCCCGACCCGGCGGTGGTCGCCGCGCAGCAGCGCGGCGCACCTTTGATCGACCTGTCGCGTTACTTCTGCGATGAACGCCGCTGCTTCCCCGTCATCGGCGGCGTCCGCGCCTACCAGGACCTCACCCATGTCACTCCCCAGTTCGCCTTCACGCTCGGCCCGTACCTGGCCGATGAACTCCGCCGGCTTGGCTAGCATCGGATCGATCCGCCGCCTCGCGCTCACGCTCTTCGCGTTCTTCGTGCTGTGCGCGCCCGCTCAGGCTTCGCGCACGATGGAGATCGGCATCCAGGACGACAGCGTGTTCCTGAATCAATGGGGCTACCCGCGCCCCGCCGCGCTGGACCGGGCGCAGGAGATCGGGGTCACGACCATCCGCGCGAACGTGCTGTGGTCGCGCGTGCTCACGGGCAGCCAGGCGAACCGGCGCACGCGACCCGCCAAGCCGCGCTACGACTTCACCCTGTTCGACGGGCTCGTCGATGACGCGCGCGAACGCGGGATGAAGGTCGAGCTCACGCTCACCGGCCCGGCGCCGCGCTGGGCCACCGCGGAGAAGGTCAAGTCGGCCAACCGGAACCCGTCGGCGAAGGAGTTCGCGCGCTTCGCGACCGATGTGGCCAAGCACTTCAAGGGCCGTGTCCAGCGCTACAGCATCTGGAACGAGCCGAACTGGCACACGTGGCTGAGCCCGGCCCGGACCGCCGCCCAGCAGTACCGCGCACTCTTCACCGGCGCCTACTCGTCGATCAAGCGCGTGGACTCCCGGTCCCAGGTCGTGTTCGGCGAACTCGCGCCGCAGGCCCGGCCCGGCGCCTCGTTCTCGCCGCTGCGCTTCATGCGCGACGTGCTGTGCGTGGACGCGAAGTACAAGAAGCTCAAGGGCTCCAAGTGCGGCTCGTGTCCGCGCGGACGCCGTCTCGCTGCACCCGTACGACTACCGCCGCGCGCCCACCTCGAAGAACGTGCCCGCCGACGACGTCACGATCGGCACCGTCAATCGCCTCACCAACGCGCTCACCCGCTTCCGCCGCGCGAAGGTGCTGACCACGGCCAAGGGCAAGGAGCCGGCCGTGCACCTGACGGAGTTCGCCTACTTCGCCAGCGGCTCACTCGCCTTCCCGCGCTCCACCCGCGCCAAGTACATCACCCAGGCGTTCGAGATCGCGCGCAAGAACCCGAAGATCTCCGAGCTCCTGTACTTCGGCCTGCTGCAGACCCCGGACCGGCAGTGGAACACCGGCCTGCTGCGCCCGGACGGCCGGCCCGACGACTCGTTCACCTCGCTGAAGGCGTGGGTCGAGCGCCAGCGCCGCGCCGGCCTGCTCCGGTCCCCGAACTAGCTCACCAGCGGTGCGCTTCGTAGCGCGCCGCGATCTCCTCCCGCGGCGGCGGGTGCGCGAGCACCTGCTGGACGCGGATGAGCGCGACCGCGCCGAACAGCGCCGGGAGGCCGAGCTGGAAGACGCGGTAGCCGACGACCGCCGCCGCGGCCAGCGGGAGCGAGGTGCCGTAGGCGACGAACATGCCGATCAGGCCGCCCTCGGTGCCGCCGACGCCGCCCGGCGTGGGGAGCAGCGCGCCGGCGTGGCCGAGCGCGTAGGCCAGGATGAAGAGGCCGATGTCCGGGGCGCCGCCGCCGAACGCCTGGAACATGCACGCCAGGCTGGCGACGTCGAACGCGAAGTAGGTGACCGAGCCGAAGATCAGCAGCGGGTCGCCGTGGAGCACCAGCGTGAGCGACGTGCGCACGCCGTCATGGGTGAAGCGCCAGACGCGCCACACGAGCCTGCGGACGCGTCCTCCCGACGGCTCCTGCGGCGGACTGCTGCGCCCGAAGAGCACCACGAGCACGAACACGACCGCGATCGCCGCCGCGGGCAGCAGCGTCATGATCAGCGCCGCGTCCCCGGGCAGGATGCCGACCGCGGTCAGCCCGCCCGCGAAAATGATCGCGCCGAAGCTCACGGCGCTGGTGACGAGGAAGAGCGCGGCGTGGCGCTGGGACGCGAGGTCGGCCGGCACGCCGAGGCGCGTCAGCACGTAGGCGCCGTAGGCCGGGCCGCCGGCGCCGCCCGCTGGGAGGAGGACGTTCGCGCCCTGCTCGGCCAGCCCGAGCACGAGCGCGCGCCGCCACGGCATCACGCGATCGAAGGCCGACCACAGCGCGCGCACGAAGCCGAGCATCGAGAGCAGACGGAAGCCGGCGGCGGCCACGATCCAGCCGGGATCGGCGTTCGAGAACTCGCTCCGCACCTCGTCGATGCCGGGCAAGGCCGCGAGCGCGGCGACGGCCAGCACGGCCACGACGGCGAAGAACAGGCCGCGCTTCGCCACCCCGCGGAAGTCGATCCCTGCTTCGTGGGCGCCGGCCATTCGCCCGTTAGGTTGGCAGCGGCGCGATCTCTGACTAGAGTCAGAGATATGGACGAGGTGCAACGGGTTCGCTCCTTCAACCGCACGGTGACCGAGCGCGTGGGGGCGCTCATGGACTCGTATCTGGACCTCGGGCGGCCGCTGGGAGCCAATCGCGTGCTGTGGGAGGTGGGCACTCCGGTCGACGTCCGCGAGCTCCGGGCGCGCCTGAACCTGGACTCCGGCTACCTCAGCCGGCTGCTGCGGACGCTGGAGGCGGAGGGCCTGGTGCGCGTGGCGGCCGACGGCGTCGACCGGCGCCGGCGCAGCGTGCACCTCACCGCCGCCGGCCGCAGCGAGCGCGTCCGGCTCGGGGAGCGCAGCGACGATCTCGCCCGCTCCTTCCTGGCCCCGCTCAGCGAGCGCCAAGCGGCACAGCTCGTCGACGCGATGGCCACCGTCGAGCGCCTGCTCACGGCCGGGATCGTGGAGCTGGCGGCCGAAGACCCGACGAGCGAAGCGGCACGCGTGTGCCTCACGCGCTACTTCGCCGAGATCGACGAGCGCTTCGAGGCGGGATTCAGCGAGAACGTCGCGCTGCCGTTCGACTCAGGCGTGTTCATCGTCGCGCGCCTGCGCGGCGAGCCGATCGGGTGCGGCGCGCTCAAGACCGCCACGCCGCCCGAGATCAAACGCATGTGGGTCGCCCCGGAGGCGCGGGGGCTGGGCGTCGGCCGCCGCATCCTCGCCGAGCTCGAGCGGCACGCGGTGGAGCAGGGCGCCGCAGCGATCCGGCTGGAGACCAACCGCGTGCTCGGCGAGGCGCAGCAGCTCTACCGCTCCTCCGGCTACGTCGAGGTCGAGCCGTTCAACGACGAGCCCTACGCGCACTACTGGTTCACGAAGACGTTGAAGCCGGGCACCTCGACGAACCCGAGCCGGGCGTAGAGCCGCGCGGCGGCGTCGTCGTCGGGGTGCAGATGGGCGAGCGTGGCGCCGCGCTCGAACCCACGCGCGATCAGCCACGAGGTGACCGCGGCCCCGATCCCGCGCCCGCGCGCCTCCGGGAGCACGGCGACGCCCGCGACGTACAGCGCCGGTCCCGCCTGCCCGTGGCTGAGGATCGAGTAGCCCGTCGCGACGGGTCGGTCGTCGAGGTACGCGAGCGCGGTCTCGTAGCCCGGAGCCCCGAACTGCGGCGCGAGCCATTCCCGCGCGGACACCTCGAACGCCGCCGCGTCGATCGCGACGACGGCGTCAAGGTCGTCGGCGACGCGGACGTCCGCGGGCGGCGCGGGGCGCAGCCGCTCGAGCCCCATCAGCCGTTTCTCGAAGATGAACCGGCCGTGCGTCCACGGCAACTCGACCGGCACGCGCATCCCCCACGGCACGCCCAACGCGGCGTACCACGAGCGCGCGCCATCGACATCCGCGTCCGCCGCGAACACGTCGGCGTTGTTGTACTGCGGATGGTCGAGCCCACTCGCCATCAGTCGGATGCCGCGCAGCGAGGCCGCACCCGCGCGGAGCTCGCCGTGGACCTGCCACGCGTCTCCCTCGGCGGTGCGCACGCGCGCTGTAAACTCCCTAAAACCAGACCCCCTTTTAGGAGGAGCGACAAGATGGCCGTGACGATCGGTGATACCGCGCCGGATTTTGAGGCGGAGACTACAGAGGGCACGATCAACTTCCACGAGTGGCTCGGCGACTCGTGGGGCGTGCTGTTCTCGCACCCGCGCGCGTTCACGCCGGTGTGCACGACCGAGCTCGGTTACCTGGCCTCGATCAAGGGTGAATTCGACGCGCGCGGCGTGAAGATCATCGGCATCTCCGTCGACCCCGCCGAGAACAACATCGGCTGGTCGAAGGACATCGAGGAGACGCAGGGCACGGCCCCGAACTACCCGATCATCGGCGACAGCGACTTCAAGGTCGCCAAGGCCTACGGGATGCTGCCGGCCGAGGTCGAGGGTGAGGCCACCGAGCGCACCCCGGCGCAGAACGCGACCGTCCGCAACGTGTACGTGATCGGCCCGGACAAGAAGATCAAGCTGGTGCTCATCTATCCGATGACGACCGGCCGCAACTTCGACGAGGTCCTGCGCGTGATCGACTCGCTGCAGCTGACCGCGAACCACGCCGTCGCCACGCCCGCCCAGTGGCAGCCGGGCGAGGACGTCATCATCGCCGGCTCGGTGTCCAACGACGCCGCCAAGGAGAAGTACCCGGAGGGCTGGAAGGAGCCGAAGCCGTACATCCGGATCGTTCCGGCCCCTACGGCGGCGAGCTAAGGCTTCGCCAGAGGTGCACGACGGCGTACGCGCGGAACGGTCGCCAGCGTTCCGCGTCAACCGCGCCGTCGTGCAGCGCGTGGCGCACGCCGAGGTCGGTCGGCAGCCACGCGTCGCGGTCGCCGAGCGCCCGCATGTTCACGTAGGTCTGCGTCCACGGCCCGATCCCGCGCAGATCGATCAGGCGGTCGAGCGGCTGCCCGGCGAGTGAGCGCAGCGTGTCCCGGCGCGTCGCCGGCATCGCGAACGCGCTGTCGGGCGCGCCCGCGATGGCTTCCAGCGTCGGGAAGCGGTGCGTGACCGCGCCGACCGGGCGCTCCAGCGGCTCCCCCACCGCGGCCACGAGCCGCCCCGCGTGCGTGGCGGCGGCCTGGATCGAGATCTGCTGGCCGAGCACGGCCCGCACCGCGATCTCCTCGCCGTCCACGCAGCCCGGCACCCGCGTGCCCGCGTCGTAGCCCGGCAGGTCGATCCGCGCCGCGATCTCGGCCGCGGGCGCGTCGAGGTCGAGCAGCCCCGACACGTCGTGGCTGGCGTCGAAGCCCTCGGGATGCGGCCGGAGTTCGACGACGTCGCCGTCGGGCAGGCTGCGGCGATAGACGCCATCGACGTACTCCTCCACGCCCGGCACCATCCGCCGGACCAGGAAGTCGAGCAGCGCCGCGCCGTCGTACGGCTGCTCCGCGGCGCGCAGGATCACGCGGACGCTTCCGCGGCCTTCTCCGCCTCCCGCTGCGCCTTGCCGGCCGCGATGACCTCCTTGAACGAGCGGAAGCGGAAGATCCGCGTGAGCGCGACGAGGCCGATCACGAACGTGAGCGCCGCGATCGCGATCTGCTGGCCGACGGAGTACGCCGCGACCGTCGCGCCGCTGCCGAAGACCTTCACCAGCAGCGCCTGCTGCACGCCCGCGCCGCCGGGCGTGAACGGGACGAGCGCCGCGACCGCGTTCACGCCCAGCACGAGCAGCACGTTGCTCACCGAACCGCCGACATTGAACGCCTCCAGCAGGCACCAGAACGCGGCGAAGCGGAACAGCCAGCCCGCGAACTGCACGAGCCACACCTCGCGGAAGTAGCGCCGGCGGTCGCTCATGATCGTCAGGCCCTGGCGCACGCGCGCCCAGAACCGGGTCACGCGCGCCGACAGCAGCGCGAAGCCCACGAGCACGGCGATCCCCAGCACCGTCAGCAGGAACAGCGTGAAGCGCGGGTTGGAGGCGAAGAACGCGAGGTCGAAGGCCGGCAGCGACGAGAAGTCCGGCGGCTTCGGGAAGACGCCCTGGCTGAACGCGTACGCCAGCACGGGCACGGCGATCGTGAGGTCGAAGATGAACTCGATGCTGAACGCGGCGGCGATGGCCGGATAGCTCGAGTTCGGCACCGACGTCTTGGTCAGGAAGAGGCGGATCACGTCACCGCCGCGGGCGGGGATGACGGCGTTGAAGCCGTAGCCCGCGAAGTACGCGCCCCAGATGCGCTTGAACTCGATCTTGGAGTCGGGATAGGCGGCACGCAGGATGTGGAACGAGGCGCGCGCCCGCAGCGTGAGGTAGGTCGTGAAGAACACCAGCGCCAGGAACAGCGGGATCCACTGCACGCCGGCCAGGTTCGAGAAGAACGACCCGACCGCGTCGAAGAAGGACGAGAACGAATCGCCGATGCTTGCGAAGGTCACTGCTACTAGCGTGCCATGCGCAGCGGTGCGATGAAGACGCCGGCGACCGCGGCCAGGATCCCCGCGCCCAGGAATCCGAGCCGCGGATCGACGTGGTAGAGCGGGAGCCACATCACGCGGAGCGACCGCGTTGCCCGCGAATTTGAAGGCGCTGACGACCGACGTCCCGCCCGCCCGGTTGCCCGGCACGGCCTCGACCGTGAGCACGTTGATGCCCGCCCACATCAGCGCGGAGCCGAGCCCGATCGCGAACCACAGCGCGCCCAGCGCGAGCGCGGAGGGCGCGAAGCCGAGCGCGACGACCAGCACGGAGCAGATCGCGATGCCGACGAAGATGACCGGCGTGCGGCCGAAGCGGTCCACGGCGTCGCCCGCCGCCCGGCCCAGCAGCATCCCGGCCACGCCGAACCCGGCGAGCAGGACGCCGCGCAGGATCGAGCCGAGCCCGAACTCGTCGGCCGCCTCGACGGCGACGAGGAACCCGATGCCGGTCACGCCCGCGTAGCCGGTGAACGCCGCGCCGCTGAGCAGACCGACGCGGCGGGTGAACGCGGCGCGCAGCCGCGGGGGCGTGTCGCGCCGTTCGGCGTCGTGCGGCGGGAACAGCGCGAGGCCGAGCGCGACGACCACCTGGCTCAAGAACGCGAAGCGCCAGTCCACCGCGCCGAAGAGCCCGCCCCCGAGCGGGGCGAGCGCGATCGCCGCGGTCTGCACGGCGGCGAACGTGCCGACGGCGCGTCCGAGCTGGCCCGGTGGGACGAGGTCGGCCAGCCCGGCGAGCAGGAGCGGCGTGAGGAACGCGTTCGCGGTGCCCTGCAGGGCCCGGATGACGATGAAGGTCTCCAGGCTCGGCGAGAAGGCCGCGGCGAACGAGAGCAGCGCGTAGGCGAGGAACGCGGTGCGCACCACCTTCCGGCGCCCGATCCGCTCGCCGATCGTCCCCGACACGAGCTGGAAGACGGCGAAGGGGATCAGGTAGGCCGGGAGCGTCGCCGCGACGCCGGCCGTGGTGGCGTCGAACGCGTCGCGCAACTGCGGGACGAGCACGGCCACCACGCCTCCGCCGAACGGGCCCAGGAAGCCGCCGATGTAGAACGGGAGCGCGCGCACGGCTGAGGACTTACCCTGGCACGCTGATGTTCCGGCGCAAGGCGATCGCACCCGACGGTTCGAAGTGGAAGCTCGGCCGCCGCTGGTTCCCCCGGCGCGACGGCTGGGACGGCGTGGACACGGGCGACCTCCCCTTCCCGGACCTCGGCGACGCCGACGACATCCTCGGCGCGATCCTGCTCGCCGTCTTCGCCGTGATCGCCGTCGTCTTCCTCGCGCTGCTGCTGTTCAACGTGGTCGTGCTGGCGATCGAGCTCACGATCCTCATCCTCGGGCTGCTCATCGGGCTCTTCTCGCGCGTCGTGCTGCGCAAGCCGTGGACGGTGTTCGCGATCTCCGGTCCCACCGTCGAGGAGCGCCACATCGTCGGCTGGCGCGCGAGCCGGCGCGCGATCGACGAGCTGGCGGGCGAGATCGAGTCAGGCCGGCTTCAGCTCGCGCTGCACCACCGGCGACGACTGGATGATTGACGTCGTCGTCTGCCCGTAGGGCGTGAAGCAGTCGATGACCTCCTCGAGGTGCTCGACGTCGCGCACGTGGACGCGCATGTAGAAGCAGTCCTCGCCGGTCACGCGGTGGCACTCGGCGACCTCGGGCGTGGCTCGCGCGACCTCCGCGACCTTGGGGATCTGGCGCGGCGCCGGGCGCATGCGGATGATCGCGGCGAGCGTGAAGCCGAGCGCGCGGGGGTTCACGTCGGCGCGGTAGCCGGCGATCGTGCCGTCGCGCTCGAGCCGGGCCAGGCGCTCGGCGACGGCGGGCGCGGAGAGGCCGACGCGGCGACCGAGCTCGGCCTGGCTGATCCGGGCGTCCTGCTGCAGCTCCGACAGCAATCGAAGGTTCGTGACGTCGAGCGCCCCATTTTCCGAAGGCATAGCGCAAAGAATAGCTTCGATCAGCCCTTCCGTAGCGACGGATTCCCGACGATCCTGTTCCACTGATGGCCGCTCGCCTTCCGTTCGTCGTCAGCGCCGTGTTCCACTACCTGGGTCCGGCCTTTGCCGTGCTGCTGTTCGTGCGCGTGGACGTGCTGGGCGTGGCGTGGCTGCGGATCGCCGCGGCGGCGCTCGTCTTCGCGCTCTGGCGCCGGCCATGGGCGTTGCTGCGCGACCGCGACGTGATCGCGTGGGGCGCGGTGCTGGCGGCGATGAACTGCTGCTTCTACCTCGCGATCGACCGGTTGCCGCTGGCGACCGTGGCCGCGATCGAGTTCCTGCCCGTGATCGCGCTGGCGGCGCTGGGCGCGCGTTCGAAGCGCAACGTCGCGGCGCTTGCTGCTGGCCGTGCCGGGCGTGTACCTGCTCACGGGCCTCCAGCTCGAGGTCGAGCCGCTCGGCGTGATCCTGGCGCTGGCGAACGCCGGGCTGTTCGCCGCCTACATCGTGCTGGCGCACCGGGTCGCTTCCCGCGGCGTGGGCGTCGACGGGCTGGCGGCGTCGATGCTCGTCGCGTTCGTGTTCGTCACGCCGATGGCGGGCTGGGCCGCGGTGCCCGCGTTCGGGGACCCGGTCGCGATCCTGGCCGGGATCGGCGTCGGGATCTCCTCCTCGGTGATCCCGTACGTCGCCGACCAGGTGGCGATGAAGCGGCTCACGCGCGCCGGCTACGCGCTGATGGTGTCGCTGCTCCCGGCGACGGCCACGGTGATCGGCCTGATCGTGCTCTCCCAGGTGCCGTCGGTGCGCGACGCGCTCGGGATCGCGCTGGTCATCGCGGGGGTGGCGCTCCATCGCGAGCCCACGCCTCCGCCAGCCGGATCACCACCGCCGCAGCCGCAGCCATCTCCTGCACTGAGGCCCATTCCCGCCGCGAGTGGTAGTCGTGGCCACCCGTGAACAGGTTCGGGGTCGGGAGGCCCATCGCGCTCAGGCGTGAGCCGTCCGTGCCGCCGCGGATCGGGGTGCGGATGAGCTTGATGCCCTCGGCGCGGATCGCCTCCTCGGCCGCGGTCACGGCCCGCGGGAACGCGTCGATGTAGCGGCGCATGTTCGGGTACTGCGGCGTGACCTCGACCTCGAGCCGCGCGCCGGGGTGGCGGGCGACGGTCTCCTCGGCGGTCTTGCGCAGCAGCGCGGTGTGGGCGTGGAGCTTGTCGTCGTCGAAGTCGCGGACGATCGCGCGGACCTCGGTGAGGCCGGAGCCGCCGCTGAGCTCGTAGACGTGGATGAAGCCGTCCAGGCCCTCGGTGCGTTCGGGGGTGAGCTCCGGCGGGAGCGCGGCGACGATCTCGGCCGCGATCCGGGTGGCGTTGACGAGCACGTCCTTCGCCCAACCGGGGTGCGCGTCCACGCCGTGGATGGTGAGGATGACCTCCTCGGCGCTGAACGTCTCGTCCTGCAGCTCACCCAGGTCCGAGCCGTCCAGCGTGTAGGCGCAGACGGCGCCGAAGCGCTCGACGTCGAACAGCGTCGCACCCTCGCCGATCTCCTCGTCGGGGGTGAAGCAGATGCGCAGCGTCGGGCGCGGGAGGTCGGGGTTGGCGGCCAGGTGCGCGACCGCGGTCATGATCTCGGCCACGCCCGCCTTGTCGTCGGCGCCGAGCAGCGTGTCGCCGGAGGAGGTCACGATGTCGTGGCCCGCGGGCGCGTCGACGATCGTGCCGTTGTGCGGCAGCTCGATCGGACCGCCGGGGTGATCGCGGTGCACGAGCGGCTGGACGTTCGCGCCGGGCGCGTCGGGGCTCGTGTCCACGTGGGCGATCAGGCCGATCGTCGGGCCGGTGCCGGGCAGGGTGGCGGTGACGTACCCGTTCTCGTCCAGCGCGGCATCCGTGAGGCCGATCGCGGTGAGCTCTTCGACGAGCAGCCGGGCGAGGTCGAGTTGTCCCGGCGTGCTCGGCGACCGCGTGCGCTCACGCGTGGACTGGGTGTCGATGCGGACGTAGCGCTGGAAGCGCTCGAGCAGGTCAGGGGCGAGCTTCTCGGCCAAAGGCGATGTGAACGTCACGATGTGGATGATGATCGAGGCGATCCGCGCAGGGCTGGCCGAGCGCGCCGATCCGGTGAAGGCGCCGGAGATGCAGCGCTACATGAAGTCCGAGCTGCCGTTCCGCGGCGTCCAGAAGCCGGAGCGGGTGAAGTTGGCGCGCGCGGTGTTCGGGGAGTTGTCGCGGTCGGAGTGGGAGCGGGTCGTGCGCACGCTGTGGCACGAGGCGTCGTTCCGCGAGGAGCGCTACATGGCGCTCGCGGTGCTGCAGGATCGTCGCTACCGCGCGTATCGAGACCTGGACGCGCTGGCGCTGTACGAGGAGCTGATCGTGACCGGCGCGTGGTGGGACTACGTCGACGAGGTCGCGTGCGGGCCGCTCGGCGCGCTGCTCCCGGAGGTCGCGCCCGTGCTGCGGGAGTGGTCGGTCGACAGCGACATGTGGAAGCGGCGCGCGTCGATCATCGCCCAGGTCCGGCGCAAGGCGGAGACCGACTTCGCGCTGATGACGGACTGCATCGAACCCAACCGCGCCGACCCCGAGTTCTTCATCCGCAAGGCGATCGGCTGGGCGCTGCGCTCCTACGCCTGGGTCGACCCGGACGCCGTCGTCGCGTACTGCGACACGCACGAGCTCTCCCCCTTGAGCCGGCGCGAGGCATTGAAGAACATCCGCGTGCTGCGGTTGGGTAGGCCAGTTGATATGGCTAAGACCTTGGATATCCCGCACATTGATCTCGCAGGCGACGTCTCGATCCCGCAGTTCGGCCTCGGCGTGTTCCAGGTGCCGCCGGAGCAAGACGTTCGAGAACGTCACGCACGCGCTGAACGTCGGCTACCGCCACATCGACACGGCCCGCGCCTACCAGCAACGAGGCGCAGGTCGGGCAGGCCGTGAAGTCCTCGGACCTCAGCCGCGAAGAGCTCTTCCTCACGACGAAGCTCTGGAACTCGGACCAGGTCAAGCCCATCGACACGCTCAAGCAGAGCCTCAAGCTGCTCGAGACCGAGTACGTCGACCTGTACCTGATCCACTGGCCGGCGCCCGGCCACGACCACTACGTGCAGGCCTGGGAAGGGCTCGTCGAGGCCCAGAAGCAGGGCCTGGCGCGGGCGATCGGCGTCTCGAACTTCCAGGCCGAGCACCTGCGCAAGATCATCGACGCGACCGGCGTCACGCCCGCCGTCAACCAGATCGAGCTGCACCCGTACCTGACGCAGCACGGCCTGCGGCGCGAGCACGCCGACCGCGGCATCGTCACCGAGGCCTGGAGCCCGCTCGCCCAGGGCGCGGTGCTCGACGACCCGGTGATCACGGAGATCGCCGTCCGCGCACAACCGCACCGCGGGCCAGATCGTCCTGCGCTGGCACGTCGAGCTCGGCAACGTCGTGTTCCCGAAGTCGATGACGCCCTCGCGGATCGAGGAGAACATCGACATCTTCGACTTCGAGCTCTCCGCCGAGGAAGTGGAGCGGATCGAGGCCCTGGACCGGGGCATGCGCACCGGCCCGGACCCCGACACGTTCAACGGCTGAGCGCGGCCAGCCCGAGCAGCTTGAGCGCATCCGCGTCGGGCGTGCCGGGCGGAGCGCTGTAGACCACGACCCGGAGGTCGGAGCCGTGCACCTGGAGGACGTCGCAGTCCAGGGTGAGCCGGCCGGCCTCCGGGTGGTTGATCGTCTTCGTCGCCGAGGTGTGGACCGCGACGGGGCTCTGCTTCCACAGCGCCTCGAAGCGCGGGCTCGTCGCCCGCAGCTCGTCGACGATGGCGTGGAGGCGTTGGTCGGCCGGGTGGCGGATCAGCGCGGAGTGCAGGTCGGCGACGATCGACGCGCTCATCGCGTCGTCCTGCTCGGGCGTGCGCTCGATGTAGAGCGACTCGCCGACGAAGTGGTTGCGGGCGATGTTCCCGGAGGCCAGACCGGTCAGCGCCTCACCGAGCCGATTCTTGGCCACGAGCTCCCAGGCCAGGTCGTAGACGAGCACCGGCAGGTCTTCGAAGCGTTCGAGCAGGCGCTGGACGGCGGGCGTGATCTCGCTGCTGTAGTTCTCCCCGCACGGCGGGGCGTGGCCGGCGAGCAGGTACAGCACGTCGGTTTCCTCCGCGCCCAGCTCGAGGGCGCGCGCCAGCGCCGCGCACACGAGCGGCGACGGGTGGGTGGCGTGGCCCTGCTCGAGCCGGGTGAGGTAGCCGACGGACACGTCGGCGCGCGCCGCGATCTCGTCGCGGCGCAGGCCGGGTGCGCGGCGGCGGCCGGGCTCGTCGGGCGTGAGGCGGTCGCGCCAGGTGCGCAGGTTGGCGGCGAGGTCATTCACGACCTCCAAGGTATCCCTCTCAGAGGCATGGTCTTTGTGCGTGCGCGCGCCAAGCTGGTTCGCATGTCAACGATCTTGATCACCGGGGCCAATCGCAGCCTCGGCTTTGAAGCCGCCCGCCGCCTGATCGAGGCCGGCCATGACGTGTGGCTCGGCGCCCGTGACGAGGCGCGCGGCCGCGCCGCCGCCGAGGAGCTGGGCGCGCGCTTCGTGCAGCTCGACGTGACCGACGATGCCTCGGTCGCGGCCGCCGTCGAGACGGTCGGCTCGCTCGACGTCCTGGTCAACAACGCGGGCATCCCCGGCGAGTTCGTCCCGCTGCCCGAGGTGACGGTCGAGCACCTGCGGCCCGTCTTCGAGGTCAACGTCTACGGACCCGTGCGGGTGCTGCAGGCGTTCCGGCCGCTGCTCGAGCAGTCCTCGAACCCGGTCGTGGTGAACGTGTCCAGCGGCATGGGCTCGATCGGGGTGACGAGCGACCCGGACCGCATCGAGTCCACCCTCCACAACCTCACCTACGGGCCGTCCAAGACGGCGCTGAACATGCTCACGACCCAGTGGGCGAAGGCGTACCCGAACTTCCGCATCAACGTGGTCGACCCGGGCTACACCGCCACCGACTTCAACCACCACAGCGGTCCGCAGACCGTGACGGAGGGCACGGACGCGATCGTCGAGTACGCGCAGATCGGCCCCGACGGCCCGACCGGCGGCTACTTCGACCGCCACGGCGAGTTGCCCTGGTGAACCCGTTCGCCCGGCGCGATCACGGCGCGCTGGACGAATTCGCTGAGCAGCGCGGCGGCGGCGAGCTCGACGGCCAGCAGGCTGAGGAGGACGACGAGCTGGGTGCTCGCGGCCTCCGCCGGCGTGGCGCCGCCGAGCAGGAGGCCGACGAACGCGCCCGGGAGCGTGACCAGGCCGACGCTGCGGGTCTGGTCGATCGCGGGCGTGAGGCCGGTGTGGATCGCGCGGCGGATCGTGGGGCGCAGCGCGTCGCGGGCGCTGTCGCCGAGACACAGGCGCGCCTCGATCTCGGCGTGAGCGCTGTCGAGCTCCTCCAGCAGGCGGCGGCCGGTGAGGCTGGTCGCGGCCATCGCGCCGCCGATCAGGATGCCGGCGGTCGGCACCGCGGCCCGGGGCGTGAAGTCGAACGCGCCCACCGCGAGCAGGAAGCCCGTCGCGGTGAGTGCGGGAACGGCGATCGCGGCGAACGCCCACCGCCGCGCGTTGGGTATCCCGCCGATCCGCCGGCCGGCCGTGAACGCGGCGGTCGTGAGCATCACGGCGACGAACGCGAACGCCAGCGCGGGGACCTCGAAGATCACGACGATCACCGCGCCGACGGCCGTGAGCTGGACCACGGCGCGCGCCGCCGCGACCGCGAGCTCTTTCGAGAGGCCGAGCCCGAGCCGCCACGCCAGCCCGACCGCAACCACCGCGAGGGCGATGCCGGCGAGCCCTTGGACGAGGACGTCGCTCACCGCGCCTCGCCATCGCGCTCGCCGCGGCTCGTCGCGGCGAGTCGCACCTCCCGGTCGGCCCAGCCCGTGACCACCGCACGATCGTGCGAGGTCAGGCAGATGGCCAGGCCGCTCGCGGCGAGCTCGCGCACGTGGCGGCCGATCGCCTCGGCCAGCGGCGCGTCCAACCCCGACGTCGGCTCGTCGAGCAGGAGCACCTCGGGCTTGCGGGTCAACGCGCGGGCGATCGCCACGCGGGCCTGCTCGCCGCCGGAGAGCTTGGACGCGTCGCGGGCGGCGAAGTCGTCGTCGAGGCCGGCGGCGTCGAGCGCGGCGGCCATGTCCGGCGGCTCGTCCAGCCCGTACGCGAGGTTGTCGGCCACGGTCCCGGGCAGCATCACGGGCCGCTGGGCCACGAACCCGACGCGCCGCCGCAGCACGCGCGGGTCGAGCGTCGCGACGTCCACGCCGTCGAGCGTCACGACGCCGCCGTCCAGCGCCACGAGCCGCACGATCGCGCGCAGGAGCGTCGACTTGCCCGCCCCGCTGGGCGCGGTGAGCGCGACCACCTCGCCGGGCGCGACGGTGAGCGCGACGTCCCGCAGGACCTGGCCCACGCGCACGCCGTTCACAGCTCAGCCCTTCGGTCACCGCCTGAGAGTAGGGTCCGCTCGTGGCCGGTGAGCGCACGTACGCGATCCTCCCGTGCCGGACTTTGGACGACGTGCTGCCGTTCTACGAGGCACTCGGGTTCGTCGTCACCTTCCGGCAGGAGCGGCCCAATCCGTACCTGGTGGTCCGGCGCGAGGACCTGCACCTGCATTTCGCCGCCATCGACGGGTTCGATCCCGAGCAGTCGTACGCCAGCGTGATCGTCGTCGTCCCGGACGCCGAGGCGCTCTACCAGGCCTTCGCGGCCGGCCTGCGCGCGGCGTACGGACGGGTCCCGACGACCAAGATCCCGCGGCTGCTGCGCCCGCGCCGCAAGCGCGGGACGGTCAGCGGGTTCAGCGTTGTCGATCCCGGCGGGAACTGGCTGCGTGTGAGCCGCCAAGGCGACACCGAGGACGCGCAACCCGTCCTTCGGGGGCTCCCGCTGGCGGTCGCGAGCGCCGCGCGCATCGGCGACGCCAAGGGCGACGATGCCGGGGCCGCGCGCATGCTCGACGACGCCTTGGCGCGCCACGCCGGAGCGCCCGCCGTCGAACGGCTGCCCGCGCTGGTGTACCGGGCGGAACTGGCGAACCGACTCGGCGACGCCGAGGGCACGCGGGCGGCGGTGGCCGCGGCCCGCGAGTTGCCGCTCAGCTCCGAGGAGCGCGAGCAACTCGGGGCCGACCTCGCCGCGATGGACGACCTCTACGCCGGCTGAAGGCCGGCGAGCGCCTTCAAGACCTCGTCGTCGTGCGTCTTCGGCGACGCCTTCGGGATCACGTGGACGATCTTGCCCTCGCCGTCGATGATGAACGTGGCGCGCGCGGCGCCCATGTACGTCTTGCCGTACATCGACTTCTCGCCCCAGACGCCGTACGCCTCGCACACCGCGTGGTCCTCGTCGGCGAGCAGCGTGAAGTTCAGCGCCTGCTTGTCGTGGAACTTCTTGACCGCCTTGACCGGGTCGGGCGAGACGCCGAGCACACGCACGCCGGCCGAGGTGTAGTCCGGCAGGTGGTCGCGAATCCCGCACGCCTGGGTCGTGCAGCCGGGCGTGTCGGCCTTCGGATAGAAGTAGAGGACGACCGTGGTGCCGGCCAGAGCGGACAACGTGACGTCTTCGCCGTTCTCGTCGGGCAGGGTGAAGTCGGGAGCCGTTTCGCCAGTCTCGAGCATGAAATGCAGGCTATGACATGAGTGAGCGCGTGGCGGTGGTGGGGGTGGGAGCGATCGGCGGGCTGGTCGCCGCCGAGTTGCTCGCCGCGCGGCGCGGAGGTGACGCTGTGCGCCCGTTCGCCGCTCGACCGAATCGTGGTGGAGCGCGACGAGCACCCGCGCGACTTCGCGGTGCAGGCGGTCACGGACCCCGCGGACGCCGACCCGGTGCGGTTCGTCGTCGTCGCCCTCAAGGCCCAGGACAGCGCACACGCCGCGCCGTGGCTCGCCCGGCTCGCGGGGCCGGACACGACCATCGTGGTGATCCAGAACGGGGTCGAGCACGAGGCGCGGCTGGCCCCGCACGCCGTCGTCCCCGCGATCATCAACACCGCCGTCGAGCGCCTCGCCCCCGGCCGGCTCAAGCACGGCTCCGGAGACACGCTGACGCTGGCCGACCGCCCTGGCGCCCGCGAGTTCGCCGCCTTGCTCGAAGGCAGCATCATCACCACCGCGCTCGAGGCCGACTTCACCACCGCCGCGTGGCGCAAGCTGTTCGCCAACCTCGCCGGGAGCCCGCTCACGACCATCACGCAACGGCGCAGCGAGGTCTTCCAGGTGCCCGAGGCGCTCGAACTCGCCCGCCGGGTGCTGGAAGAAGCCCTGCCGGTCGGCCGGGCCGAAGGCGCGCGCCTGACCGACGACGACCCGCAACGCACCGTGGACTTCCTCAGCGCGCTCCCGCCCGACGTCGGCTCCTCGATGCTCTACGACCGCCTGAACGGCCGCCCGCTGGAGATCGACCCGCTCGTCGGCGCCGTCATACGCGCGGGGCGCCGGCACGATCTGCCGACACCCCGCGCGGAAACGCTCTACGCCCTGCTGACCGCCCTGCGCTAGTTGAGCTGCCCACGACCGGGCCGTGGCCGTCGGCGAGCAGCGCCTCACGGCCTCCGTCCTCACAACTGATCGGGACGCCACCGGCGCGCTGCTTGTCAGCTACGCCGACCTGCAAGCGGTCGCGACGACCTGGCGGCGGCCGTACAGCGCGGTCTGCGCGACTGGACGTTGTGTTCGAGGACGACCGAGGACGGCGCCGGTAAGTACGACGGACCGGTCCGCCGCGTTCGCGCACGTCACTGGCACCAAGCGTTGGCGCTGGCCCGCCGACAAGCGTGACTCAGGCGCATCGCTGCACGCGAAGCTGCCCATCATCGACGGGCGTCGAGGCCCTGATCGGCTCCGCCAACCTCACGCACCGTGCACTCGACGAGCGAACCTCGAAGCGGTCGTGCTGCTTCGAGATCCGGACGTCGCCGCCTCGCTGGAAGAGCATGTCCGCGAACTGATGCGGACAAAGGTGCCCGTCACCGCCGGCTGTCAGAACTCGAGCGAAAGCCTGCTCGGACGCCCGCGCGAACGGGTCTTCAAGGGCTTTGTTCGGACGCCCCCCACGAATGCGCTCGCGAGTCCCGAGCAGAACGTCGTTCGCGACGTAGTACGCCCGCGACGTTCACCGACCGGGGCGAGCAGACCGGCGTCGACCATGGCCTTGAGATCGCGCGAGGCCGTCAGTTCGGAGATCTCCTCGGCCAAGAAGAATTCGATCGAGGCGCGGTACCTGGAGTTCCGGACCCGCAGCCCGTAGGCGGCATCCATCAGTCCGGCCGCGGCGCGCTCGGGCAGCCGGTTCCGCTCGGCGAGTTCGACGCACGCGACCCAGAGCTCCTCGACCTCTTGCACGCGGCGAAGATGCGTGCGTGCTTGTCGGTAGTGCGCGGTGAGGCAGAAGCGCAGCCACGGACGCGCGTCGTGCTCCGGGTTCCAGGCCCCCCGGCCGACCTTGGCCAGCACGTCGTAGTACGCCTGCGTATTACGGCCGAGATACTCCTCGATGCTCGAAAAGACGGGCGCGACGATCTGTTCACGTGCGAGCACGAGCGTCTGCAGCGCGCGTGCCATACGGCCGTTTCCGTCACTGAACGGGTGGATCATCACGAGGTTGAGGTGCGCCATCGCAGCGCGCACGAGCACCGGCTCGTCGCCTCGTTCGAGCTCATCGATCATTGCCGCGATGAGTGACGGGATCTCGTCGCTGGGCGGACCTTCATACATAAAAAAAAAAAAAAAAAAAAAAAAAAACGATCTCGCCGTCAGGATCGCGCCGCACCCAGATCGGTCCGGGGCGCCAACGACCTGGATTCTTGCGCAGGTCGTGCTTGATCATCATGAAATGAAGAGCCTTCAGCAGCCCTTCGTCGACCCTCGCGGCCGGGTCGTCCGACAGCTGCAGGACATAGGTCATCGCATCCCGGTAACCCGACACAGCGAGTGAGGTCTCAGTCGAAGCGTCGACCGTCTCTTCCCCATCGACCGCGGCGACGACGTCGTCGAGCGTGGCGTTGAAGCCCTCGATGCTGTTCGACCCCTGAACGGCACGAGCGAACGTGAGACGTCTGAGACTGCCAACCCAGCGACGAGGCTCCGCGACGCGATGCCGCAACTCGTCGCGGAGCGCATCGATCATCCGAATGACCTCGCGCTCCAGCTCACCCGGTTCAGGAGCTTGGAAGACCATGATCGAATGATAGATAGATTCCATCATTCGATCATGGGATGTCTCCGGGACTAGCTCAGGTCGAAGCGGTCCAGGTGCATGACCTTGGACCAGGCGGCGACGAAGTCGTGCACGAACTTCTCGCGCGCGTCGTCGCTGGCGTACACCTCGGCCACGGCGCGCAGCTCGGAGTTCGAGCCGAACACGAGGTCGGCGCGGGTGCCGGTCCAGCGCAGTGAGCCGTCGGCGTCGCGCGCCTCGAACTCGTCGCCGGACGCGTGCCACTCGGTGCCGAGGTCGAGCAGGTTGGCGTAGAAGTCGTTCGTCAGCACGCCCGGCTTGTCGGTGAGCACGCCCACCGAGGAGCCGTCCCAGTTCGCGCCGAGGACGCGGAGGCCGCCGATCAGGACGGTCAGCTCCGGGGCGCTCAGCGTGAGCAGGTTCGCGCGGTCGACGAGCAGGTGCTCGGCCGGGAGGCGGTGCGTGTCGGCGCGCAGGTAGTTGCGGAAGCCGTCGGCGGTCGGCTCGAGCGGGGCGAACGAGTCCGCGTCGGTCCACTCCTCGGTCGCGTCGCCGCGGCCGCCGACGAACGGCACGGTCACCGTGACGCCGGCGTCGGCGGCGGCCTTCTCGACCGCGGCGGTGCCGCCGAGGACGATCAGGTCGGCGAGGGAGACGTCCTTGCCGAAGCCGGACTGGATGCCCTCGAGCACGCCGAGCACCTTCGCGAGCTGCGTGGGGTTGTTGACCTCCCACGAGCGCTGCGGCTCCAGGCGGATGCGGGCGCCGTTGGCGCCGCCGCGCTTGTCCGAGCCGCGGAACGTCGAGGCCGAGGCCCAGGCGACCGAGACGAGCTCGCTCACGCTCAGGCCGGACGCGAGGATCTGCTCCTTGAGCGCCGCGATGTCCGCGTCGTCGATCGACGGGCCGGCGGGCACCGGGTCCTGCCAGATCAGCGTCTCGGACGGGACCTCGGGGCCGAGGTAGCGCTGGATCGGCCCCATGTCGCGGTGGGTGAGCTTGAACCAGGCGCGGGCGAACGCGTCCTGGAACGCCTCGGGGTCCTCGTGGAAGCGACGCGAGATCTTCTCGTACGCCGGGTCCTCGCGCAGGGCGAGGTCGGTCGTGAGCATCGTCGGGAGGCGCTTCTCGCCACCCTCGTTCGGCGCCGGGACCGACACCTCGCTGGTGGCGCCGACCGGCTGCCACTGGTGCGCGCCGGCGGGGCTCTTGGTCAGCTCCCACTCGTGGCCGAAGAGGTTGTCGAAGAAGCCGTTGCCCCACTGGGTCGGCGTGGCGGTCCAGGTGACCTCCAGGCCGGACGTGATCGCGTCCTCGAGCTTGCCCGAGTTGTAGGTCTGCTTCCAGCCGAGGCCCATCTGCTCGATCGAGGCACCCTCGGGCTCCGGGCCGACGTACTGGTCCGGGTCGGCGGCGCCGTGCGTCTTGCCGAACGTGTGACCGCCGGCGATCAGCGCCACGGTCTCCTCGTCGTTCATGGCCATGCGGCCGAACGTCTCGCGGATGTCGCGGGCGGCGGCGAGCGGGTCCGGGTTGCCGTTCGGGCCCTCCGGGTTGACGTAGATCAGGCCCATCTGCACGGCGCCGAGCGGCTTCTCGAGCTCGCGGTCGCCCGTGTAGCGCTCGTCGCCGAGCCACTCGGTCTCCGGACCCCAGTACACGTCGGCGTCCGGCTCCCACACGTCGGGGCGGCCGCCGGCGAAGCCGAACGTCTTGAAGCCCATCGTCTCGAGCGCGACGTTGCCGGTGAGGATCATCAGGTCGGCCCACGAGAGCGCCTGGCCGTACTTCTTCTTGACCGGCCAGAGCAGGCGGCGGGCCTTGTCCAGGTTGCCGTTGTCCGGCCACGAGTTCAGCGGGGCGAAGCGCTGCTGGCCCGCGCCGCCGCCACCGCGGCCGTCCTGGATCCGGTAGGTGCCGGCGCTGTGCCACGCCATGCGGATCATCAGCGGGCCGTAATGACCGAAGTCGGCGGGCCACCAGTCCTGCGAGGTCGTGAGGGTGTCGGCGATGTCCGCCTTCACCGCGGCGAGGTCCAGCGCCTTGAACGCCTCGGCGTAGTCGAACTCCTCACCGAGCGGGTTCGCCACGGCCGGGTTCTTGGCCAGGACCTTCAGGTTCAGGCGCTCGGGCCACCACTCGGCGTTCGCATCGCGCTGGGTCGGGTGCGGGAGACGATCGTGCGCGACCGGGCAGCCGCCCTTTGCGTCGATCGGATCGTTCATGTCGCCGACGACGGCGTTGGGATGCTCTTGATCAGCCAAGGGGACCTCTTCCTCTAGGACGGAACTTCGGTGGTGCAGGTGGGGCAGACGCCCCAGTAGACGACTTCGGCTTCGTCGATCACGAAGCCGTGGACGTCGGACGGCTCAAGGCACGGCGCGGCGCCGACCGCGCAGTCGACGTCGGCGATGACGCCACAGGATCGGCAGACGACGTGGTGATGGTTGTCACCGACCCGTGACTCGTAGCGGGCGACCGAGCCGGGCGGCGTGATGCGACGCACGAGGCGCGCGTCGGTCAGCGCGTTCAGGACGTCATAGACGGCCTGCTGGGACACGTCGCCAAGCTCTTCGCGGACCACGCCGAGAATCGAGTTCGTGTCGGCGTGCGGGTGCGCGTAGACCGCGCTGAGCACGGCCACGCGCGGACGCGTGACCCGCAGCGACGCGCCACGCAGCAACTGCTCCAACTCGGGGACGGCCGGCATTGCCCGGCAGTCTAGAGCTTTTCTGGAGTGATTCCAGAAAACGCGTTACATCTGCGCTACACGCCGGCGCTTGAGCGCCCAGGCGATCAGCGCGAGCACCAGCACGCCGCAGACCACGATCACGATCGTCGCCACCGGGCCGACGTAGTCCGCCACCTTCTCGTACTGGCTGCCGAGACCCCAGCCCGCGCCGATCAGCGCCGAGTTCCACAGCGCCGACCCCGCCGCCGTGAGCAGCGTGAACCGCCACACCGGCATCTCGGACAGGCCCGCGGGGATCGAGATGATGCTCCGCACGCCCGGCACGAGCCGGCCGAAGAACACGAACCACGATCCGCGCTTGTCGAACCACTCGTCGGCCTTGTCCAGGTCGTCCTCGCGGATGCGCGCGAACTTCCCGAGCTTGAGCACCACGGCGCGACCGCCGAAGCGGGCGATCGTGTACAGGATCAGCGCCCCCACGACCGAGCCGATCGTCGCCGCGATCACGGCGAGGACGAAGTTCATCGTGCCCTCGCCGACGAAGTAGCCGGCGACGGGGAGGATGACCTCCGAAGGGATGGGCGGGAACAGGTTCTCCGCCAGGATCAGGCCGGCCAGCGCGGGGTAGCCGCCGGTGTCGACCGCGTTTCGCGCCCAGTCCCCGGGCGCCGCGAGTACCGTCATCATTCGCTCACTCAGGCTACCCGGCGCGTTCCCGCGCCAGTCTGAAGTACCCTCGCCGCGTGTACAGGATGTGGCTGGTGGCGCTGGTGATGTTCGCCGCGCTGGGCGGGACGGCGTCCGCCGACGTATTCGACGACAACCCGGCGGCGGTGTCGCTCGGACCTGGCAACGTGCAGCTGTTCGCGCGCGGCCCGGACGGTCGCATCCTGCACCGCACCCTGAGCGCCGGCACCTGGAGCAACTGGGCGCCGGTCGAAGGCCTCGACGCGGGCTCCGGTCCCGCGGCGGTCGTCTTCGGGGACAGCGTCTATCTGTTCGCGCGCAGCGCGACGAGACGGCGCGATCTACCAGAACGTCCTCCAGACGGCGCATGGTCGGGCTGGGTCTCGCTCGGCGGGGTCGCCACCTCCAGCCCCGCCGCCGCGACGCGCAAGGGCAACGGCGTGATCGACCTCTTCCACCGCGGCGTGGACAACGCGCTGTGGTGGCGGACGCTCACCCCCGGCTCCGGGCTGGGGGGCCTGGTCGCAGGTGGGCGGGAACCTCAGCTCGGGGCCGGCGGCGTACGGGTTCTCGAGCCTGGGCTCGGTGGACGTCGCCATGCGCAACGCGTCCGGCGGCGTCACGCAGACCTACTGGTACAACGGCGCGTGGCTCTCCCCGAACTGGCGGAACAAGGGCGGCGGCGTCACCGGGGCCCCGGCGTTCGCGTCCCCGGCCACCGACATCCTCGACCTGTTCATGCGCTCGTCCGCCAACGACGGGCTCTACCACCATCGCCACGAGGTCGACCCCGACGGTGCGTGGCGGCTGGTCGACCCGACGCAAGCTGAGCTCCTCACCGGCCGGGACGTCCGACGAGAACGACCATCTGTTCCTGTTCGCGCGCATCGGCGCGAACCTGCACATGCGCTCGGTGACGGCCGCCAACTCGATGGCGCAGAACTGGGGCGCGTGGAGCGACCTCGGCCCCGTCGCCCTGCCGGCGCCGCAGGCCCCGCCGCCCGCGCCCGTCGGTCACGCCGCTGACGGCGCTCAACCCCCGCTCGACCTGGACCTACAAGGCTTCGCGCACGTCGACGAAGCTCGGCTCGCTCACGCTGAGCCGGATCGCCGCGGCGCGACCGTCAAGGTCACGTGCACGAAGGGGTGCTCGGCCAAGCGCTGGACGACGAGCCCCAAGAAGTCGACGCTGTCGCTCAAGCGCTTCATCCGCCGCTCGATCAAGGTCGGCCGGATCATCCGGGTCGAGGTGTCCAAGCCGGGCACGATCGCGAGCGTCAAGACGCTCAAGATGCGCCGCAAGAAGGCGCCCCTGCTGACCTCGCGCTGCCTGCCGCCGGGCGCGAAGTCGCCGCAGCGCTGCGCTACTTGAGCAGCCGGGACAGGCGCCGGTCCTTGAGGATCCGGCCCTCGGTCTGGCAGTGCGGGCAGTAGCTCATCACGTAGTCCTCGTAGAAGACGGCCTCGAGCACCGTCTCGCAGCGCGGACACGGTTCGCCCTGGTGGGCGTGGACCTTCGTCGGCTTCGGGAACTTCTCCGGCAGCGTGGGCTTGACCTGCTCCTCGTAGACGTCGAGGACGCGCTGCAGCTCGCCGACCATGGCCTTGCGCAGCGCCTTGGCCTCGCCCGCTGAGAGGTCGTCGCCGCGCTTGAACGGCGACAGCTTCGCCTGGTGCAGGATCTCGTCGACCCAGGTGCGCCCGATCCCCGCGATCACCTGCTGGTCGCGCAGGAGCGAGTGCAGCGGGCGTTTGCCGGCGAGGATCTTGGTCAGGTCCGCGGGCGGGTCCGGCCACGCCTCCGGGCCGAGCGTCTTCAGCGCAGGCTCGGCCTCCAGCCCGTCCAGCGTGAGCACCTTCACCCACGCTGCCTGCTTGGTGCCGAACTCGCGCAGCCGCAGCTCGCGGTCGTCGGCGGAGGCGGATACGAGCACGCGCGACGTCTTGTCGCGCATCGAGCCGCGCTTGTCGTAGAGCATCAGCCGCCCGGCGCTCATCAGGTGCACGAGCAGCGTGAGCGGGCCGTGGGACTCGGTGTCGGCCTCGAGCAGCAGCAGCTTCCCGCGCCGGCGCACGCCGGTGAAACGCGCGCCGTCCAGCGCGCTCAGCGGCGGGTCGAACGTCTTGAGGACGTTCAGCCCGGGCGTGAGGATCGACTCGATCGTCTCCCCCGGCAGCGCTTCGGCCAGGCGACGAGCGGTGATCTCCATCTCGGGCAGCTCAGGCACGGCGTCCACGTTAACGTGAACGGCGTGGAACCGTGGATCGAGCAGGGAGCGGCCGAGATCGCGCGCCGCGCGCCGCGCGAGCTCGAAGCGCTCGTGGCCGTCTCGTCGCCGTCCGGTGACGTGCACGGTGCGAACGAGTGCGCGTCGCTGTGCGCCGCGCTCGCGCCCGACGATGCGTCGCTCGAGCGCGTGCCGTGCTCGAGCCCCGGCCACGCCGAGGATCTCGTCATCCGCCTGAAGGGCACCGGCACGCGCAAGGTGCTGCTCGTCGGCCACAACGACACCGTCGTCGCCCACACCGAGCACAAGCCGCTCGCGCGCGTGGGTGAGCAGCTCGTCGGCTCCGGCGCCGTCGACATGAAGGGCGGCAACGTGCTCGCGCTCGGCGCGCTGCGCGCGTTCGCCAAGCGCCCGGAGCTGTTCGCCGAGCTCGCGCTGCTGCTCGTGTGCGACGAGGAGTGGCGGACGGACGACTTCGGTCACGTGCAGCGCTTCGCGGGCTTCGACGCGTGCCTGTGCTTCGAGGCCGGCGAGCTGCGGGGCGGTGACGAGGGCGTCGTCGTGCGCCGCAAGGCCGCGGGCACGATCCACGTGATCGCGTACGGCCGCACCGCCCACTCGGGCTCCGCGCCCGACCGTGGCGCCAACGCGCTGCTGGCGCTGGCCGCGGCCGCCCAGGCCGTCGCCGCCCGCCACGCGCCCGACGGCCCCGCCCACCTCACCGCGGTGCCCACGATCCTGCGCTCCGGCGAAGCGTTCAACGTCGTCCCCGGCCACGGCGAGCTCTACTGCGACGTGCGCGCGGACGACCTCGACGCGATCGAGGACGTGCTGGCCCACATCCCCGCCGAGCACAACGGCGTGCGCCTGGAGGCGGAGCTGATCCGCCGCTGGCCCGGCATGCAGGCCGAGGTGGCCACCGCCCCGCTGCTGGAGCGCGCGAGCGCGCTGCTCGGCCGGCGGATCGTGCCCGCGGCGCGCGGCGGCGCGTCGGACGCCAGCCACTTCGCCTCCACCATCCCGCTCACGGTCGACGGCCTCGGCCCGCGCGGCGGCAAGGCGCACAACCCCGAGGAGTTCGTGCTGGAAGCGTCGCTGCAGACCCGCGCCGAGGTGGCGCTGGCCGTCATCCTCGCGGCGCTCGAAACCTAAAGGGGCCTGGCCCCTTTATCTTCCCGCGGCCGCGATCGCCTCGAGCTCGCGCGGGCGCAGCGCGACGAGCAGCTCGCCGGCGGTGCGCGTGGCCTCGAGGGCGAAGACGCCGCCCTTCTTGAAGTCCACGCGACCGCCGGTGAAGTCGTAGACGACCTGCGAGAACGACGGCTCGTGGCCGACGACGAGGATGTTTCCGTCGTGCGCGTCCAGCAGCGTGAGCGCGTCGACGCGGCTGAAGCCGTTGGCCAGCGCGTCCTCGCGCACCGGGTCAACGTTCAGCGCCTGGCAGGCCAGCGTCGCGGTCTCCCACGCGCGCACCTTGGGGCTCGCGTAACAGGCAGAGAACTCCACGCCGAGTGCCGCGAGCGCGCGCCCGGCGGTTTCGGACTGGCCACGCCCGCGCGGCGTGAGCTCACGGTCGTGATCGGGCTTCGAGTCGTGCGGCACGGCCTCGCCGTGCCGCAGCATCCAGAGCTGCGACGCCATGGGCCGCGAAGGGTACTCAGGCGGCGGCGAAGAGCGACGCCGGCTCCTCGAAGCGCCAGTGGCTGCGGGCCTTGACCCTAATAACTCTTGACCGACGGACCGGTGTAGGTGGTGCCGTCGGGCGCGGTCCACTTCACGCGGTAGTGCTGGCCCTTCTTACGGGGCGTCTTGAGCGCGTACACGCCGGAGGTGGTGGTGTCGATCGTCTTGAGCACGCGCCAGGTCTTGTAGCCCGTGATCCGGCGCTCGATCGTCACCTTGGTCACGGCGCGCTGCGGGCGCACGAGGCCCCACAGGACGTCCTCGTTGCCGTAGCCCTCGACCGCCAGCGGGAGCCGGAAGCCGTTGTAGGCCGGCTTCTCCTTGCCGTCGGCGTCCCGGAGCCCACTCTCGAAGCCGCCGTACTTGTAGCCGCTCGCGCGCGGCGGGTCGTCGCTCATCAGGTACTGGGAGAACGCCGCGACGCGCGGGTTGACGTACGCGATGTGCTCGGAGACCGACAGGTACGCGGCCTGGCGCTCGAGCGAGACGCCGCTGATCTTGTCCGGCTCGGTCTGGATGCCGAACTCCGTCAGGTGCACCGGAAGGTTCTTCGGCAGCGCGCCGGCCTTGGCGGCCTTGTCGATCGCCGTCGTGAGCCGCGGCAGCACGCCGATGGTCACGTCGTCGGCCTTCGGCGGCACCCAGCGCGGGCCGGCGGAGGTGGTGTACGCGTGGTGCGCGTAGCCGCCCGGCGTGAGCTTGGCGCAGGACTTGGCCATGCGGTACTTGGAGTCCAGGCACAGCATGCCGCGCAGGAAGGCCAGCGGTGCGACGACATTGGAGTTCCCGCGCGGCGAGGTCTCGGCGATCAGGATCGTGTCCTGCGCGTTCGACGACGTGGCCCGCACGCCCTTCTCGGCCGCCTGGTAGAGCTTGCGGTAGATCTTCGGCGAGGCCGGCTTGCCGCCCTTGTACTGCGGGCGCAGGAACTGCGGCTGGTTCGGCTCGTTCCAGACCGACCACATGTTCACGGCGTCGCCGTAGCGCTTGCCCATGGCGGTCGCGAAGGCCTGGAACTCCTTCGCGTCCGGCTCGGTGTAGTTGTCGCGCTTGCCCTTGGTCGCCCACTTGGGCACGGGACCGGTGAGCGTGAGCGTCACGTCGATGTCGCGCTCGCGCGCGGCGGCGATCAGCCCGTCGAGGTTGTCCCACTTGTCGGCGGGATAGGCGGCGGGGTCGCTCGCGTCGAAGCCGGCGGGCTTGGTCTTGCTGTCCGGATCGGGCGCGAAGTCACGCCAATAGACGAGCTGGCGCACGCGGGTGACGCCGAACCCTCCGATCTGATCGAGCGTGGCGGCGCGCGTCGAACCTGAGAGCAGCTCGCGCGGCGCCTCGAAGGTGACGGTCTGGCGCGCGGACGCGCCGGCGGTGGGGGCCCAGGCGCAGAGCGCCACGAGCGGGAGAGTCAGGAGGGAAAGTCGTCGCATCAAGAAGGGGAGCGCCGGCGCAAATGGGGGAGGGCCGGCTCAGTCATCAACCCGCCTCACAACAGCGGGTTGCGGTTTACGCTGCATAAGCGTGACCGCCATCGTCCATACCCCGGAAGAAGCGAAATCACTCGAACAACCGCCGCTCCTGGTCCTGCGGCCGCTCGAGGCGTTTCTCGACGAGCACGGGCTAGGACAGGGTGACATCACGGCTCAACCAGTCGGAGACGGCCACTCCAATGTGACGTACCTGATCACCCGACGTGGCGGAGCTTGGGTGCTGCGACGCCCGCCACGCCCGCCGCTTCCGCCCTCCGCGCATGATGTCCTGCGCGAGGCGTTGCTGCTCCGCGCGTTGCAGCCGACCACGGTGCGCGTGCCCACGGTGTTGGCCACGTGCGACGACGACAGCGTGATCGGTGCGCCGTTCTACGTGATGGAGCGCGTGGAGGGCACGGTCGTCAACGACGAACTGCCGGACGGCGTCACGCCCGCGCGGATCGGCGAGGAGCTGATCGACGCGCTCGTCGAGGTGCACGCCACCGACTGGCAGGCGTGCGGGCTGGAGGGCTTCGGCAAGCCGACGGGCTACCTCGCACGCCAGGTCCGCCGCTTCACCGGCTTGTGGGAGCACAACGCCACGCGCGAGATCGCCGCGCTCGACGCGGTCACCGCCTGGCTCGGCGAGCACATCCCGGAGTCGGGCCCGGCCACGATCGTCCACGGCGACTACCGCCTCGGGAACGTGATGTTCACCTCAGGCCGGCTGAGCGCGATCTTCGACTGGGAGCTCGCGACGATCGGGGATCCCCTGGCCGACGTGGGCTACCTGCTCGCGACCTGGGCACAAGAGGGGGATCCGGAGAGCACGATCGCCTCTTTGACGACTGTCACACGACAGCCCGGCTTCCCCACCCGCGACGACCTCGTGGCCCGCTACGAGGACCGCTCCGGACGGTCCATGCGCGACCTGCGCTGGTACACCACGCTGGCCCTGTGGAAGTCCGCGATCTTCCTGGAAGGGAGCTATAAACGGCGCCTCGCGGGGACCACCGAGGACGCCTTCTTCGACCGCCTCAGAGAAGGGGTGCCGGAGATCGCCGAGCGAGCGAGGCAAACCGCGCTCGGCTGAACCCCTCCAGGGGTCGAGTGGACGCATGTTCGTCTTTCGCTGCAGCGTCCGCAGTGAGACGCTGCCGTCTCCCCGTCAAGGAAGCCGGGGGATTCATTTCGGACGAGGGCAAGGTTGCTCATTCTCCAAGGAACGGGACAGGAAGCGGTGCGCCGTGCGGCGGATCGCTTGGAGGCGACGGCGGCGCGGTCCGGGTACCGGCGCCGCCGTCACCTCGACACGCCGCAGGACGCGGAGGCGCTGGTCGCCGCCGCGGCCGAGCGTGCCCGCGCCGGCGAGGACGACGCGTTGCGCCTCCTGTACCTGCTGTACGCCGACAACGTCTTCGGCTTCGTGCTGGCCATCGTTCGCGATGAACACGACGCCGAGGACCTCACCAGTGAGGTCTTCGCACGCCTCCCGCGGGCGCTGGGGCACTACAAGCCCGGCGCCACCCCCTTCGCGGCCTGGCTGCTGCGGGTCGCCCGCAACGCTGCGCTCGATCACCTTCGAGCGCAGCGTTCGGTGCCCCTCGCCGAGGTCCACGCCACCGGCGCGACCGCGGAGCTCCAGGCCGGCGAGCGGCTGGACGCGCTCAAGGCGGCCCTGGCCGCGCTCCCGGAGGATCAGCGGCAGGTGATGCTGCTGCGGCTCGTCGCCGGCCTCACGCCCGGCGAGGTGGCCGAGCGGCTCGGTCGCTCCGTGGACGCCGTGCACGCCCTCCAGCACCGCGCCCGCCGGCGCCTGCGTGAGGAGCTCACGCAGTCCGGCTGGGCCCCTCCGACGTCAAACGCGGCGTGAGCGGCGGTAGAAGAGCTTGATCCCGCGCGTGATCAGGCTCGAGTCACCCGTGCGTTGTAGGGGAAGAAGTGGACTTCGCGTTTGAGCGCCAGACGCGTCGTGGTGATGGCCTGCTGGCGCGTGTACTTCTTCAGGCCCGCCGGGCCGTGACGCACGCCCAGGCCCGACGCTTTCCAGCCGCCCATCGGCAGTTCGAGGGCGAGGTAGTTGACCGCGGCGTCGTTGATGCAGATGGCACCCGCTTCGATCCGGCGGGCGATCCGCTCGCCTTTGGCGATGTCGCGGGTGAAGACCGAAGCGCCCAGCCCGTAGGCGGAGTCGTTGGCCTGGCGCACCGCCTCGTCCGCGTCCTGGACGCGCATGATCGGCAGGGTCGGGCCGAACGTCTCTTCGCGCATCGCCGTCATCGAGTGGTCGGCGTCAGCGATGATCGTCGGTTCGAAGAAGCGGCCCGCCCCTTCGCGGCGATGCCCGCCGGCGACCACGCGCGCGCCCGCGTCCCGGGCCTGCTGGACGTGCTGCTCGACGATCTCCAGCTGCGGTGGGAACGTCATCGCCCCCACGTCGATCGAGCCCGCACCGTTGGGTGGGCCCTGACGGAGGGCCTTGGTCTTCTCCGTCACCTTGGCCACGAACTCGTCGTAGACCGGAGCCTCCACGTAGACGCGCTCGATCGAGATGCACGTCTGGCCGCCGTTCTGCATCGAGTAGTAGACCGCCGTGTTGGCGGCCCGTTCGATGTCCGCGTCGGCCAGGACGATCATCGGGTCCTTGCCACCGAGCTCGAGCGAGACGGGAGTGAGGGTCTGGGCAGCGCGCTCCATGACCTTTCGTCCAGTGCGCGTGGACCCCGTGAACATCACCATGTCCACATGGTCGATCAGGACAGCGCCGGTCTCGCCGGTGCCCACCGCGACCTGGAAGACCCCCTCAGGGAGGCCAGCTTCATGCAGACCACGTTCGAACAACAGGGACGTGAGCGGCGTCACCTCGGATGGCTTGACGACGACGGTGTTCCCCGCGGCGAGCGCTGGGATGGCGTCACCGACCGAGTTGACGAGGGGATAGTTCCAGGGCCCGATCACGCCGACGACGCCGACGGGCCGGTAGCGGACCACCATGCGGCGGCCGAGGACGAGCGGGTTCGTCGTGCGGACTCGTTCATCCGCAAGCCATTTCGGCGCCTTGCGCGGCCAAAAACCGAGCGCGTTGATGCCGTAGGCGACCTCCACGAGCATGGCGTCCTCGCGCGCCTTGCCCGTCTCGGCCACGATCGTGTCCGCCACCTCCTCCGCGTGCTCGAGCAGCCACTGCTGCGCCCGCTTTAGGATCCGGCCGCGGCCGGCATAGCCGAGCGCTTCCCAGGCCGGCTGGGCCGCGCGGGCGCGCTCGACGACCGCCGCGACGTCCTCGGGCGCCACGGCCGCGACCTCGCGGATCGTCTCGCCGGTGGCCGGGTTCTCGACGGAGATGGTCGCCATGGGCTGAGCCTAGCTCAGCCGCGGATGTTCGAGGCTCTGCGTGGTCTGGTGAGACGGGGCCGCCCGCTGAGCGTCGCCTGCAGTTGAAGTCGACGCTGGATCCAGAAACCACCCGGCCCGTCGCCAGCCGCGCCTAGGCTCTAGGGCTTGCCTACTCGCTTGGTCGTGCTGCTCGCCGTCGCCTGCGGCGCGACCGTCGCGAACATCTACTACGCCCAGCCGCTGCTCGACACGATCGCGCAGGCGCTCGGCGTGTCCTCCGGCACCGCGGGCCTGCTGGTCACCGCAACCCAGGCGGGCTACGTCGCCGGGCTGCTGTTCGTCGTCCCGCTCGGGGACCTGCTGGAGCGCCGCAAACTCGTCTCGCGGCTGCTGCTGATCGACGCCGTCGCACTGGTCGTCGCGTGCGCCGCGCCCTCGGTGGGCGTCCTCGCGGCGGCGCTCGCGTGCGTCGGCGTGACGAGCGTCGCCGCGCAGGTGCTCGTCCCGTTCGCGTCCTCGCTGGCGCGGGAGGAGGAGCGCGGGCGCGTCGTCGGGCGGGTGATGAGCGGGTTGCTGCTCGGCATCCTGCTCGCCCGCACGGTCGCCGGGTTGGCGGCCGAGATCGGCGGCTGGCGGCTGATCTACGGGCTCGCGGCCGCGGCGATGCTGACCCTGGCGCTGGTGCTGCGCCGCGCGTTGCCGCTGGTCGCGCCGCCCGAGCAACTGCCCTACGGTCGCCTCCTGGCGTCCGTCGGGACGCTGATCCGTGAGGAGCCGCGGCTGCGCCACCGGATGGCGATCGGCTTCCTGTCGATGGCGAGCTTCAGCGGACTGTGGACCGTGATCGCGTTCCTGCTCTCCGGGCCGCAGTACGGCTACGGGGAAGGCGTCATCGGCCTGTTCGCGCTCGCGGGGCTGGCGGGCGCGGCGATGGCGAGCTTCGCGGGGCGGTTGGCCGACCGCGGCCATGTGGCCGCCGGGACCCGCGCGGGAGCGCTGGCGGTGCTCGGCGGCTGGGGGCTGATCGCGCTGGGCGAGACGTCGCTCGTGGCGCTGCTCGCCGGGCTGATCGTGCTCGATCTGGGCATCCAGGCGACGCAGATCCTCAATCAGAGCGTGATCTACCGGCTGCGCCCCGAGGCGCGCAGCCGGCTCAACACGGCCTACATGACCGCCTACTTCGCCGGCGCGGTGACCGGGTCGGCGGGCGCCTCGCTCGCGTGGGAGCGAGGCGGCTGGGCTGCCGTGTGCGTGGCGGGAGCGATCGCCGCCACGCTCGGGACGGTGCTCAGCCTTCGATCGTGAGCTTCTCGATCTTGGCTTCTTCGCGCGGGCGATCGCCGGGGCCCGTCGGCAGGTTCTCGAGCTTGTCGACGACGTCCATGCCGCCCGTGACCTGGCCGAAGTTCGTGTGCTTGCCGTCGAGCCACGGGGTGGCGTCGAGCGTCACGATGAAGAACTGCGAGCCGTTCGTGTTCGGACCGGCGTTGGCCATCGCCAGCGAGCCGCGCACGAGCTTGTGCGAGTTGATCTCGTCGTCGAACTTGTAGCCCGGATCACCCGTGCCGGTGCCGAGCGGGCAGCCGCCCTGGATCATGAAGTCCTTGATGATCCGGTGGAACGAAAGGCCGTCGTAGAAGCCCTTCGCGGCCAGGTCCTTGAAGTTCTGGACCGTCTTGGGGCTGTCCTCGTCGAACAGCTCGATCGTGATGTCGCCGTGATTGGTGGACATCGTCGCCACGGACATGGCTGGCCTCCTCTCAGGTTCGGATTGGCTCGAGCGCGACCTCGCGGCCGCGAACGGAGACGACCTCCGGCGCGGAGCCGGCGGGCACCTCGACGAGCGCGAAGCGCTCGAGGATGCGGACGTTGCGGATCGCTTCGCCGTCCAGGCCCGACGCGGTGAGGCCGGCGATCAGGTCGGCAGCCTCGATGCCCTCGTGGCGCCCGGCGTTCGCGATCAGCTTCACGTAGACGGCGCCGTTGCTCACGGCCTCGACGTCGCGCGGCTTGGTGTGGCGGCGCGGGCGCGGCTCGGCGACCGGGGTCGGCCCGACGCGCGCGCCCTCCACCCACGGGGCGATCGACGTCGACGCGTGGCGCTCGATCGCCTCGAGGTCGCGCTTCTGGCGCGGCTCGATGAACGTGATCGCGCGGCCGGAGCGGCCGACGCGGCCCGTGCGGCCGATGCGGTGCACGTAGACGTCGGGCGACGTCGGCACGTCGAAGTTCACGACGTGGGTGACGGTCGAGATGTCCAGGCCGCGGGCGGCGACGTCGGTGGCGACGAGGATCGGCACGCGGCCGCTCTTGAACGCGATCATCACGCCGTCGCGCGAGCCCTGGCTCATGTCGCCGTGCAAGGCGCGGACGTTCATCCCGCGGTTCTTGAGCGTCTGGAAAAGCGACTCGGTACGGATCTTCGTGCGCGCGAAGACGATCGCCTGGTCCGGCTTCTCGGACTCGAGCACGCGCGCCAGCGCGTCGTTCTTGTCCTGGGGCTTGGTCTCCAGGTAGAACTGCTCGACCGTGTCGATCGTCAGCGTCGCGGCCTTGACCTTGACCAGCACCGGGTCGTACAGGTGGCGCTCGGCCAGCTTCTTGATCTCGTTCGGCATCGTCGCGCTGAAGAGACAGGTCTGGCGACTGCCGGGCGCGAGGCTCAGGATCTTCTCGACGTCCTCGAGGAAGCCGAGGTCCAGCATCTCGTCAGCCTCGTCGAGCACGAGGTAGCGCGCGGAGTGCAGCACGAGCGAGTGGCGGCTGATCAGGTCCAGCACGCGGCCGACGGTGCCGACCACCACCTGCCCGCCGGCGCGCAACTGCGCCTGCTGGGTGCGGATCGGCGCGCCGCCGAACACGGCCACCGGGTCGATGCCCTTGGTCTTGCCGTAGGCGCGGAGCGCCTGCGTGACCTGGATGCACAGCTCGCGCGTCGGCGTGAGCACGAGCGCCTGGACCTCGGAGTCGTCCGGGTCCACGGCTTCCATCAGGGGGAGACCGAACGCGGCGGTCTTGCCCGTTCCGGTCTGCGCTTGGCCGATCACGTCCCGGCCCTGGAGCAGCGACGGGATCGCCTGCTCTTGAATCGGGCTAGGAGATTCGTAGCCGACGTCGCGGAGGGCCTGGAGGATCGGCTCGGACAGGCCAAGGTCGGCAAAAGTCGTCATTCCGACCGGTCAGGCTAGAACACGCGGCCGTTTGGCCGCGGTGAGACGTCACTACCCTCTTGCGCCTTATGTCGCTCACCGTAGTCGGATCCATCGCCTTTGACGCCGTCGAGACCGAGTCGGGCAAGCGCGACCGCCTACTGGGCGGCGCGGCCGTGCACTTCTCACTCGCTTCTTCGTTCCTCGCCGAGACCCGCGTGGTCGGCCCCGTCGGGGACGACTTCACCGAGGAGGAGTACGCCGTCCTCCACAACCGCGGCGTGGTGACCGACGACGTCGAGCACGTCCCCGGCGGCAAGACGTTCTTCTGGGCCGGCCGCTACGAGCGCGACGTCAACATCCGCCACACCCTGCAGACGGACCTCAACGTCTTCGAGACGTTCGAGCCGAAGCTGAGCGACGCCTCGCGCAACGCGGACGTCCTGTTCCTCGCGAACATCCAGCCCGACCTCCAGCGCGCGGTGCGCGAGCAGTGCACGAGCGCGCGCTTCGTCGCCCTGGACACGATGAACCTCTGGATCGACATCGCGCGCGACTCTCTCGTGAAGACGATCGCCGGCGTCGACTGCCTGATCGTCAACGACGGCGAGGCCAAGCAGCTCACCGACGAGCCGAACCTGGTCCGCGCCGCCCAGAAGATCATGGAGATGGGCCCGCGCGTGGTCGTCGTCAAGTTCGGCGAGTACGGCGCGAACATGTACACGGCCGACGGCGTCTTCGGCATCCCCGCCTACCCGACCGCCGACGTCGTCGACCCCACGGGCGCCGGCGACACGTTCGCGGGCGGCTTCGTCGGCTACGTCGCCGCGCACGCCGACGAGGAGATCACCGACGAGCTCCTGCGCCGCGCGATGGCCTACGGCACGGCCCTCGCCTCCTTCAACGTCGAGGCCTTCGGCACCGAGCGCATGCAGACGCTGACGGCCGACGAGGTCAACGAGCGCGTCGCCGAGCTCCAGCGCGTCACGGTGTTCGACGCGTCGCCCGTCCCGCTGCGCGGCTAGGGACAACGTCAACTGCGGAGCAGCGCGACCGCGCGGCGTGCGACGGGTGAGGCGGGTGCCCCGCACTGCGTGAACGCCGAGGCGTTCACGTCTTCCACGCCGAGGGACGTCCACGCCGCGAGCGTTCACGAACCCGCGATATACGCGAGTTAGGCATCGCTCGCGCGCCTGGGTGGCGCGTTGCCGCTCGCGCGCCACGCGAGATGCGAGTTGGTCAACCGCTGGTTGACCAAGTCAGCGTTCGCGTGGCACGCGAGTGGTTCGACCGCACCCGTCCGCGCCCGGGCGCACCCGGTGCAACCGGCTCCCCCGGCGCCATTTCTGACCCGACCACATCCCGAACTGGTCTCAGAGGCGTACTCTCCAGCAAGCGATGGGTTGGGCGATGCTGTACCTCTTCGTGTTCCTGAAGCTGCCGATCGCGGCCGCTTGCTACATCGTCTGGTGGGCGGTCAAGCAGACGACGGACACGGACGACGTGACCAACGACGGCGGGACGCCGATTCCGCGTCGTCCGCACCCGCGCCGGCCGCGCAAGCCCAGGCCGCCGCGGCGCGGTGGTCCGGCCTGTGGCGCGCGCCTCGCGCCGCCTCCGCGGACGCGGTCGGTGACCGCCGCGGGCCGCGCGCGCAGCCTGCATCAGTAGCCGCCGAAGACTCGCCCTACGGGCTCGCTTCGGTTGGAGTTATGGCCCAGGGGGCCAGAACTCCGACTCCCGACAGCGCTAGGGTTTCGACCTTGACCGCCTCGGTGCTTTCCGACGGCACGATCCGTCGTCTTGTCGACGAGGGTCGGATCGTCATCAAACCTTGGGAACCGGCGCTGGTGCAGCCGGCGTCCGTCGACCTGCGCCTCGGCGACAGCTTCCGCGTGTTCAGCAACCACAAGGTCACGAAGATCGACCTGCGTGAGGGCCCGGCCCAGAACCTGACCGAAGAGGTCGTGGTCACCGAGGAAGAGGGCTTCGTGATCCATCCGGGCGAGTTCTGCCTGGGCCGCACGGCGGAATGGGTGGAGCTGCCGGACGACGTGGTCGCGCGGATCGAGGGCAAGTCGAGCCTCGGGCGCCTGGGCCTGATCGTCCACGCCACGGCCGGGTTCATCGACCCGGGCTGGAAGGGCACGCTCACGCTCGAGCTCAACAACCTCACGCGCGTGCCGATCAAGCTCTACCCCGGGCTGCTGATCGCGCAGCTCTCGTTCATGACGCTGGACAAGCCCGCCGAGCGCCCGTACGGGTCGGCCGAACTGGGCTCGCACTACCAGGGTCAGGTCGCGGCCACCGAGAGCCGCTACATGCGGTAGCTTCCGCGCGATGTTCGCCACCCTGCTGCTGTTCGCCGCAGGAGCACGTCGTCGAGGAGGAGGTCTCCAAGACGCCGTTCTACATCGCCGCGGGCGCACTGGTGCGCGTTCGCGCTGCTGCTGGCGGCGGTCGGCATCCGCCGGCACGCGACGTTCCCGCCGTCCCGCGGCGTGGCCAACGGGCTCATCCTCGTGTGCATGATTCTCGTGGCAGCGACGGCTTACACAGCCGTCATCACCGGGTAAGTGACCTCGTAAGTCGGCGCCCGCCACAATGGGGGTCAGAGACTTAACCCTCCCCCTCGAAGAGGAGCCTCATGGGAACCGAGGAGCAGACTGAGAACGGTGGCGGCGTGGCGACGGCGAACGACACGCTGACGATCACGGACAACCGCACGGGCAAGACCTACGAGGTCCCGGTCGAGGATGGAACCATCCGCGCGACCGCGCTCCGGGACATCAAGGTCAACGAGAGCGACTTCGGGGTCATGTCGTATGACCCCGCCTTCATGAACACCGCGTCGTGTCGCTCGGCGATCACGTACCTGGACGGCGAGGCCGGCGTCCTGGAGTACCGCGGTTATCCGATCGAGCAGCTCGCCGAGCACTCCACGTACCTGGAAGTGGCGTATCTGCTCGTACACGGTGAGCTGCCGAACCAGAAGCAGCTCGACGACTGGACGCACAAGATCACGACGCACACGTTCGTCCACGAGAACGTGCGCAGCTTCATGCAGGGCTTCCGCTACGACGCGCACCCGATGGGGATGCTGCTCGCGTCGGTCGGCGCCCTCTCGACGTTCTATCCGGACGCGAACCAGATCAAGGACCCGGAGACCCGGTACCTGCAGATCATCCGGTTGATCGCGAAGATGCCGACGCTGGCGGCGTTCGCCTACCGCCACAACATGGGGCAGCCGTACGTCTATCCGGACAACGAGCTGCGCTACCCCGGCAACTTCCTCGGGATGCTGTTCAAGATGACCGAGCTCAAGTACGAGCCCGATCCTCGGCTCGAGCGGGCGCTGGACATCCTCTTCATCCTGCACGCCGACCACGAGCAGAACTGCTCGACGAGCGCCGTCCGCGCCGTCGGCTCCTCGCAGGTCGATCCGTACTCCGCCGTCGCCGCCGGTGTCGCCGCGCTCTACGGCCCGCTGCACGGCGGCGCCAACGAGCAGGTCCTGCGGATGCTGCGCCGGATCGAGAAGAAGGAGAACATCGCCGACTTCATGCAGGGCGTGAAGGACGGCAAGGAGCGCCTGATGGGCTTCGGGCACCGGGTCTACAAGAACTACGACCCGCGCGCGACGATCATCAAGAAGGCCTGCGAGGACGTCTTCGAGGTCACGGGCACCAACCCGCTGCTCGAGATCGCGATCGAGCTCGAGAAGATCGCGCTCGAGGACGACTACTTCGTCAAGCGCAAGCTGTACCCGAACGTCGACTTCTACTCGGGCCTGATCTACGAGGCGCTGCACATGCCCGTCGGCATGTTCACCGTGCTGTTCGCGATCCCGCGCACCAGCGGCTGGATCGCCCAGTGGCTCGAGATGATCGACGACAAGGAGCAGAAGATCGCCCGCCCGCGCCAGATCTACACGGGCGAGCGCAACCGGGATTACGTCCCGCTCGACAAGCGATAGGTACCGAAAGCGAATATTCGGCGGCTAGCCGCACTAGACAGACGAGGAGCTGGGTTGTTTCATGCAACCCATGCTCCTCACCCTCCTCGACGGCACGGACGTCCGCGTCCGGCCGATCTCCCCCGAGGACAAGCTGCTCCTGGCGTCCGGGCTGAAGCTGCTCTCGCCCGAAACCGCCTTCCGGCGCTTCCTCTCCCCGAAGACCTCCTTCAGCGCCGCCGAGCTGCGCTACCTCACCGAGGTCGACCAGATCGACCACGTCGCGCTCGTGGCCGTCCACGCGCAGTGGGGCGGGCTGATCGCCGTCGCCCGCAGCGTGCGGACGGGACCCGACCTGGCCGAGCTCGCCATCGTCGTCGGTGATCCGTGGCAGCGGCTGGGCCTCGGGCGACAGCTGCTCGACCTGGTGGCCGAGCGCGCGAACGTCTCGCGCTTCAGCGGCACCATGCTCGCGACGAACCGCGGCGCGGTGAAGCTCATGCGCGGCTTCGGCTCCCACGTGGACCGTGACGTGATCGACGGTGGTGTCCGCGAGATCGTCGTGCGCTCAAGCGTCCCGATGCGGGAGCCGATCTTGACCGGGTGAGGGCGAGCCGGTCCGCGTGGTCGCTGCCTCACTACGCTAAGGACATGCACCGCCTCGCGCCGGCCCTGCTCGCCGCTGCCGCGCTTTGCCTGGCCGCCTGCGGCTCCGACGAACCCACCACTCCGGCCACCGGGGGCGGCAGTGACCAGCTCGCCGACCTCGTCGTGACCGTCGACGCGGACGGAAGCGGCGGGCAGCCCGCCAAGGAGCTCGAAGTGAGCTGCGAGGCGCCGACGGACAGCGACGCGTGTGGCGCCGCCGCCGGCATCTCCGCGGCAGACCTCGCCCCCACGCCGGACGACGTCGCCTGCACGATGCAGTTCGGCGGCCCGGAGACGGCCACGATCAAGGGCACGATCCGCGGCCAGGAGGTCGACGCGAGCTTCTCCCGCTCCGACGGCTGCGAGATCGCACGCTGGGACAAGGTCAAGCCGCTGCTCGACCAGGTGCAGTGAGGTATCGCGTCACGGTCCGGCGCGGGCCGAAGACCTCGCGCGAGAAGTACGAGACGCTGAACCAGGCGCTGGCCGCGATCGAGCGCGAGGCCCGCGGGCACCGCTCCACCGAGAACGCCTTCGGCCGCACGTACGCGCCGGAGGATCTGGTGGCGGCGCGGATCGAGCTCAAGGGCGCGAGCAAGCCGGCCGGGATCGACGTCCGTGGCGACGGATCGCTCGTCGCCTGGACGGGTCGCGTGCGCCGCACGCCGCTCGAGGGCCGAGACGCGCTCGAGGCGCTGCGTCAGAGCGTGAGCGTGGAGCCGTAGCGCCGGAGCCACTCGGAGTGCTCCCGCCAGCGCGGTGCGCGCGAGGCGAGCAGCCGCCAGAAGCGCGGCGAGTGGTCCATCACCTCGAGGTGCGCGACCTCGTGCTCGACCACGTAGTCGAGGATCTCCGGCGGGGCGAGGAGCAGCCGCCAGTTGAAGGACATCGCGCCCGTGGACGAGCACGACGCCCAGCGCGTCTTCTGCCCGCGGATCGTCAGGCCCGTGTAGGTGGACCCGGCCCGCCGGCACGCCGCGTCCAGCCGCGGCGCCACCTCCACGCGCGCCCGGCGCCGGTACCAGCGCTCGATCGCCGCGCGGGCGCCCTCGCCCTCCGGGATCAGCAGCCGGTCGCCGACCCGCTGCACGCGCGCGCGCCCGCGCTCGGGCACCAGCGTCAGCCGCTCCCCCAGGTACGGCACCGTGCCGGGCGCGCGCCCGACCTCGCGCGCTGCCGCGGCGACCGCTTGGCGGCGCCGCGCGATCCACGGCGCGAGCTCCCGCACGGCCTGCTCGGCGTGGCGCTCGGGCGAACGCGCCGGCAACACGACCTCGATCTCACCGTTGCCATCGACGCTCACGCGAATGCGACGGGCCCGGTCACTGCGGCGGATGCGGTACGGCACGGACACGGCGGGAAGAGCCTAGAGACGGCGGCGGCGTACCCTCCAGGCGCGTATGGAGAAATCGCAAGTCCCCCTGCCCGACGGCGTGCGCGAACCCTTCACGGTCTACCTCAACGGGGTGCGGCAGGAACTGGGGCGGGATTACCGCATCTCGGACCGCAGGCTGGTCTTCGAGAAGGAGCTGGTCAAGGAAGGCAACCTCGGCTTCTGGCGCTGGTTCTTGGGCGCATGGGGTATCGGTACCTACAAGCGCAACGACCAGGTGGATGTGGCGTGGGACGTGAACGGTCAGCCCCGCGTCGCTCACGCCCTGGACATCGAACCCGGCACACCGAGATCCGGCTCCTGACGGGGCATCTCATGCTGCCCGCCACCCGCGCCGATGACTGTTCCCGATGGCCTCCCACTACGACAAGCCCGATACCCGCGTACACGACGCGCTGAAGCGCATCGGGCCGCTGCCGGTCCTGGGTGGGACCGTCTCGCGCATCCGCACGTTGGCCAACGATCCGAACGGCACGACGACCGACCTCGTGCAGGTGATCGAGTCCGACGAGGCCTTCTCCGCGAACCTGCTGCGCTACGCGAACTCGGCGGCCCACGCCCGTCCGATCCGCGCGCGCACGATCCGCCAGGCCGTGACGCTGCTCGGCCGCCGCGCGCTCGTGCGGATCGCGCTCGAGGCTGAGACCTACCGCTTCCTGGAGCGCTTCCCCGGCGGCGCGCACCTCAGCCGCGGTCAGCTCCACATCCACGCCGTCACCGTCGCCGCGTACGCCGCGACCACCGCGGACCTGCGCGGCGCCCAGACCGACAGCGCGCACCTCGCCGGCCTGCTGCATGACGTCGGCAAGCTGCTCATGCCCGCGGCGTTCGGCGTCGCCGCACTCGAGGAGATCGCCGCCCAGGCGCCGTTCGGCTCCGCCCGCGCCGAGCTCGAGCGCAAGCGGCTCGGCCTCGACCACGCGCAGGCGGGATCACTGCTCGTCGGCCTGAGCGAGCCCGCCGACGAGGTCACCCGCGCGATCGCGTACCACCACGGCGGGCCGACCGGGCTGGCCGTCCCGTCCGACGAGACCGCCTGCGTGATCGTCGGCGACGTGCTCGCGCACATGATCGCCGGCGCCGACCCGGACCGCGCGCTGCTGGCGATCGCGCTCGACCGCCTCGGCGCCTCCCCCGACCTGCTCGACGAGGTGGCCGAGAAGGCCGGTATCGCGCCCACCGGCGCCGTCGGCGATCTCGCGGAGGCCGTCGGCCGCCTCGAGGCCGTCGCCCACACCGACGACCTCACCGGCCTGCACAACCGCCGCTCCTGGATCGAGACCGTCCGCCGCGAGCTCGCGAGCGGGACGGAGGGCGCGCTGCTCGTCTGCGACGTCGACGGCTTCAAGAGCGTCAACGAGGCCCACGGCCACCGCGCCGGCGACCTCGTCCTGACCGAGGTCGCGCGCGTGCTCGCCCGCCACGGAGTCGCGGGCCGGCTCGGCGGCGACGAGTTCGGCGTCTGGGTTCGTGAAGGCCAGGACGCGGGCCGCCGCGCGGCCGACGCGATCATGCACGACGTCGCCGAGAGCCTCCCGGTCGAGCTCGTCACGGGCCCCAGCCCGCTCGGGATCACGGTCGGGCTCGCCTCGACGCCGCCGGGCGGCGCCGAGGTGATGGAGCTGCTGGAGGCCGCGGACCGCGAGCTCTACGCGAGCAAGCCCGGCGGGCGTCGCTCTACGCGGTGACCGCGCGGCGCCACGGCGCGAGGCACCGGAGCGCGCTCAGGATCGCGCGCGTCGAGGGCGAGCGGTTGAGCGTGTAGAAGTGGATGCCGGGCGCGCCGTTGGCGAGCAGGTCGGCGCACTGCATCGTCGCGTAGGCGACGCCGAAGTCCGCGACCGCGTCCGGCTGATCGCTGCGCAGCTCGAGCTCGCGCAGCAGGCCGGGCGGGATCGACGCGCCGCACATCTCCGTGAAGCGCTTGACCTGGTTGACGTTCGTGATCGGCATGATGCCCGGGATGATCGGGACGTCGATCCCGGCTTCCCGCGCGCGGGCCACGAAGTCGTAGTAGAGCTGGTTGTCGAAGAACAGCTGCGTGACCAAGAAGCGCGCGCCGGCGTCGACCTTCTCGCGGGTGTAGCGCAGGTCGGACTCGGCGGAATCGGCCGCGAGATGCACCTCGGGGAAGCAGGCCGCGCCGATCGCGAAGTCGTAGTCGGAGCGGATCAGCTCGATCAGCTCGCGTGAGTAGCGCAGGCCGCCGTCGGCCGCCTGCCACTCCTTCGCGTCCACGCCCGCGGGCGGGTCCCCGCGCAGCGCGAGCACGTTCTCGATCCCGGCGTCGCGCATGCGGTCCAGCACGGCGCGCAGCTCGTCGACGGTCGCGCCGACGCACGTGAAGTGCGCCATCGCCTCCAGGCCGTGGTCGGCCTTGATGCGGCTGACGATGTCGATCGTCTGGCCGCGCTGGGCGGGCGTGCCGCCTGCGCCGTAGGTCACGGAGACGAACGTCGGATCGAGGCGGGCGAGCTCCGCCAGCGCGGCGAACAGGTTCGCTTCGCCCTCCTCGGTCTTGGGCGGGAAGAACTCGAACGAGAAGGCCGGCTCGGTCCCGCTCGCGATCCGTTCGTCGATACGCATCGCGCCGAGTCTACGAGGCGAGCTCCCAGTGCTCCACGGGATCTCCACCATCGTTGAGGACCTCGCCCAACCGCTGCAGGTGCACGAGCCAGGCGCGCGTCAGCGTGATCAGCCAGCTCGCCATCGCCGCGGTGAAGGCCTCGCCGTAGACGGCGCGCGCGGTGTCGTAGGCCGACTTCGGACCGTCGGCGAGCGCCGTGCGGGTGGCGTTCACGCGCGCCTCGACCTCGCGGCGATTGGCGTCGATGTGCGCCTGGATGTCCGTGAACGGGCGGGCGTGGCCGGCGAGCGCGAGCCGCGCGTCGAGCCGTTCGATCACGGTCAGCGAGTCCAGGAACTCGCCGACCGGGTCCGGCGTGTAGCCGACGTCGAAGTACTGCGAGACGCGGCCCATCAGATGGTCGCCGCTGAGCAGCACGCGCTGCTCGGGCTGGTGCAGGCACACGTGCGAGGGCGCGTGACCGGGTGTCTCGATCACGTTCCAGGTGCCCGCGTCGGTCTCGAACGTCACCCCGGGGAGCAGGTCCTGGTCGGCGTAGAGCGTGCCGGCCTGACCGCTGCCCATCCCGCGCCGCGCCTGCGCCCAGCGCTCCAGCGGCTGCGCGGGCACGCCGCTGAGCAGCGCGATCTCGATCGTCTTGTCCAGGTCGTCGTGTGCGTGCCGCTTCCAGTTCGGGTGCATCCACACCTCACAGCCCGCGCGCTCGGCCAGCGGCGGCGCCTGGCCGCAGTGATCGATGTGGGCGTGGGTGATGACGATCAGCTGGATGTCGTCGACGCGGTGGCCCGTGCGCTCCAGGGCCTGCTCGAGGTGGCCCATCGTGCCGCGGTCGTGCATGCCCGTGTCCACGAGCACGATGCCGTCGCCGGACTGGAGGGCCCAGGCGTTGGCGTGGGGGACGCCGGGCAGGTCGAGGGGGAGGCGGAGCCGCCACACGCCGGGCAGCACGCGCTCGCCCCGGCCCTGCTCGCGCGGTCGGGTCGGCTTACGCACGGCCAAGACGCTACCGTCGAGGCCGATGGCGAAGAAGTCCCGCCTGAAGGCGCCCGAGTTCTCGTACGGCGACCCGGCCGATTCGGTGCTCGTGCTGCGCGGCTCGATGACGCCCGCGACGCGGCTCCAGTACGCCGAGGTCGTGAGCGGGAACATCCTCTCGCGCGAGGACGCCTGGCACCGGGCCGTCGAGTTCCTGTTCGAGCGGCTCGTCGTGCGCTGGGAGATCGCGGGGACGCCGCCGATCGCCAAGCAGAAGGAGCTGCTCGCCCGCTACCGCTTCGCCTCCCAGGACGAGCGCGTCTGGATTCGCGGCGTGCTGCGCGAGCACCTGGCCGAACACTTCCCGGAGATGCAGGCGCCATGAATGTGGATGGATTTGCTCGGCTGCTCACGGACTACTGCCTGGAGGTCACGCCCGGCCAGCAGGTGCTTGATCCAGTCCTCGAGCCTGGCCGCGCCGCTGCTGCTCGCGCTGCAGCGGGAGATCCTGGAGCGCGACGCCTGGCCGCTGATCCGCGCCTCGCTGCCCGGGCAGGACGAGGGCTTCTGGAGCGCCGCGCGCGACGTGCACCTGGAGGGCTACGCGACCGCCGAGCTGGCCGAGGCCGAGCAGATCGACGCCTCGCTGCGCATCCAGGCCACGGAGAACGCCAACGCCCTGGCCGGCGTGGACCCGGCGCGGCTGTCCCGCGCGGCGATCTCCCGCGCGCCGCTGCGCGAGGTGGCCCTGTCGCGCCGCTGGGCGATCACGTTGTTCCCCACCGCCGCCGCGGCCCAGCAGGCCGGCATGGGCACGCGCGAGTTCGAGGACTTCGTCACCCGTGCGCTGTTCCTCGACCGTGAGGACCCCGCCGCCGCCTGGGGCGAGCTACGGGCGTTTCAGGCGGCGCTGATCGAGCGCCTCGCCCCGGCGCGCGAGATCCACATCGAGGCGCCCGGCACGGACCTGACGCTGAACGTCGAAGGCCGCACCTGGGTCAACTCCGACGGCAAACGCAACATGCCGAGCGGCGAGGTCTTCACCGGGGCACACGAAGCGTCGGCCGAAGGTGTGATCCGCTTCACCATCCCGACCTCGCCGCGCGGCGTGGTCGTCGAGGACGTGACGCTGGAGTTCCGCGAAGGCCGCGTCGTGAGCGCGAAGGCCGAGCGCGGCGACAGCTACCTGCAGGCCACGCTGGAGACGGACCCCGGCGCCCGCTTCCTCGGCGAGCTCGGCATCGGCACCAACTTCGGCATCGACCGCCCGATCGGCGCGATCCTGTTCGACGAGAAGATCGGCGGGACGGTCCACCTCGCCCTCGGCCGCTCCTATCCGGAGACCGGCGGCACGAACGAGTCGGTCGTGCACTGGGACCTGATCTGCGACCTGCGCCAGGGCGGGAAGCTCAGCGCCGACGGCGAGGTCATCCTCGCCGACGGCGCGTTCACCTAGTCCTTGTCCTTGGGCTCGTCGCGCAGCGGCAGGTAGGGCTCCTTGTCCGGGGGGTGCCCTTCCTGGATCGCCTTGCTGCGCTCCATCTCGGAATTGAACTCGGCGCCGAGCAGCACGATGATGTTCGTGATCCAGAGCCACGTGAGGAACACGATCACGCCGCCGAGGGAGCCGTAGGTCTTGTTGTAGGAGCTGAAGTTCGCGACGTAGAGCGCGAACAGGGCGGAGGCGGCGATCCACAGGATCACGGCGAGCAGGCCGCCGGGCGTGACCCACGGGAAGCCGGGCTGCTTGACGTTCGGGCATGCCCAGTACAGCAGCGAGAGCATGAAGCTCACGATGAGGAGCAGCACGGGCCACTTGGCGATGTTCCAGACGTCGACGAATTGGTCGCCGAGGCCGATGAGGTTGCCGATCTCCTGCGCCACGGGACCGGTGAAGACGATCGCCAGCGAGGTGATCGTCAGCAGGACGAGCATGACGATCGTCACGCCGAGGCGGACCGGGATCTTCTTCCAGATCGGCCGGCCCTCGGGGACGTCCCAGACGTTGTTGGACGCGTCCATGAACGCGCTGATGTAGCCCGAGGCGGACCAGATGGCGAGGACGAGGCCGATGATCAGCGCGACCGTCGAGCCGCCCTGGTTCTGCTCGAGGCTGGTCAGGACGTTGGTGAGGATGTCCTTGGCCGGGCCGGGGGCGACGGTGCCGAGCTGGTCGAGCAGCGGCTGGGTGGCCGACGGGCCGATCACGCCCAGGACGGACACCAGCGCGAGGATCATCGGGAACAGCGACAGCACACCGAAGTAGGTGAGCGCCGCCGCCCAGGTGGTCAGCTGGTCATCGCTGAACTGCTTGAAGGTGCGCTTGAGGATCGCCGGCCAGGCCTCCTTCGGGAGGTCGGTCGGCTTGTCCTTGTCGTTGTCGTCGTCGCGATCGAAGCGCTTGTCCGAGGACTGGGGCTTCGACTCGCTTGCTGCTCGGGCCATGTCTCTCGGGTTACCCACCGGAGACGCCGTCTGATCGTCTGCCCGCTAAGTTCCGGACACCCATGGAGCGCCGCACGAAGATCGTCGCCACGATCGGGCCCGCATCCCGTGATCCCGAGGTCCTCGCCAGGATGGTCGAGGCCGGGATGGATGTGGCCCGCCTGAACTTCTCTCACGGCAGCGCCGACGAGCACGCGGAAACCGCGCGCCTCGTCCGCGAAGCCGCCGGACGCGTCGGCCGCCAGGTCGCGATCCTGCAGGACCTGCCCGGGCCGAAGCTGCGCATCGGCAAGCTGCGCGACGGCGTCGTCGAGTTCAAGCCCGGCGACACCACGACGTTCGTCTGCGGGCCCGACGGGGGTGAGGGCGACGCGTCGAAGCTGTTCATCACGTACGCAGGCCTGGCCTCCACGGTCGACCGCGACGAGATCATGTACCTCGCCGACGGCTCCGTCCGCCTGCGCGTGACCGAGGTCCGCGCCGACTCGGGCGAGATCGACGCCATGGTCGAGATCGGCGGCGCGGTCGCGTCCCGCCAGGGCCTGAACATCCCCGGCGAGACGGCGGCGCTGCCGTCCGTGCCCGACGAGGACCTCGAGCACGTGCGTACGGGCGAGCGGATCGGCGTGGACATCGTCGCGCTGTCGTTCGTCCGCCGCGCCGAGGACGTCACGGAGCTGCGCAAGCACACGCGTCTCCCGCTGGTGGCCAAGATCGAGAAGCCGCAGGCCGTGACGCGCCTGGAGGAGATCGTCCGCGCCACCGACTGCGTGATGGTCGCGCGCGGCGACCTCGGCATCGAGATGGACATCCAGGACGTCCCGATCGTCCAGAAGCAGATCATCGCGCTCTCGGGCGCGCTCGCCCGGCCGGTGATCACCGCGACGCAGATGCTCGACTCGATGGTCGCGTCCTCACGCCCGACCCGCGCCGAGGTCACCGACGTCGCCAACGCCATCCTCGACGGCACCGACGCCGTGATGCTCTCCCAGGAGAGCGCCGTCGGCCAGTATCCGGTCGAGTCGGTGGCGATGCTCGCCTCGGTCGCGCGGCGGACCGAATCCACCGCGCCGTACCGGGAGTGGAACGAGCGGCGCGTCCGCCGCGACCGCCGCGACCCCGCGTACACGCTCGCCTACACCGCCACCCGGGCGGCGCAGGAGCTGGGGCTGGCGGCGCTCGTGTGCCCGACCCTGTCCGGACGCAGCGCCCGCCTGATCTCCGCGCACCGCCCGACCGTGCCGATCTACGCGTTGTCGCCGGGTCGCGAGACCGTGCGCCGCTGCGGGCTGATGTGGGGCGTCCAGGCCGCGTCGATGCGCCGCTACGAGGTCACCGAGGAGCTGATCGCCGCGTCCGCCAAGCGCGTCGTGGAGCTCGGCTGGTGCAAGCCCGGCGACCGCGTCGGCATCACCGCCGGGTTGCCGTCGGGCAAGCCGGGCACGACGTCGCTGCTGCAGATCCAAGAGGTCTAGCGCGTGCTGTTCCGGCCGGCGGATCTCGAGGGGATCGCGGCCGGAACGGTCACGCTGGCGTTCCGGCGGTGGGACAAGCCGCGCGTGAAGGTGGGCTCGACGCAGAAGACTCCGGTGGGGGTCGTGGAGTTCACGTCGTGCGAGCTGGTCGACGTGATCACGGACGAAGACGCGCGCGCGGCGGGGTTCGCGTCGCCGGACGAAGTCGAGGCGCGGATGCGCAAGACCGGGCGCGTGTATCGGGTCGGGCTGCGCGTGGCGGGCCCGGACCCGCGCGTGGCGCTGCGCCGCGCGCCGCCGGACGAGGCGGTCTTCGCGGCGTTGGAGCGGTACCCGTGGGCGCGTGACTATCTGCAGGCGATCGCGGATCGGCCCGCGGTGCGGGCGCCCGACCTGGCCGAGTCCTTCGGGCGCGAGACCGCGGCGTTCAAGCGCGATATCCGCAAGCTCAAGGAGCTCGGACTGACCGAGTCGCTGGACGTGGGCTACCGGTTGTCGCCGCGGGGGGAGTTGGTCTTGCGTGCGTTGGCTACGGGCTCGTAGCGGTTACAGGCAGCACCGAGGGAGGGGGAGCGGCGTTTCGGCCCCGCGGCGCGAACATCGTGGGCTCCGGGCTCCGCGTGGCACGGCCGGGTTGGCGTGCCGCTCTCAGTCAAGTTACGGGCACCGGAAATCGCGAGGAGCGGTTGTGGTTGCTTCGAGCCGCGTCCACGTCCGATCGATCGGGCTCGATCACGACCGCGCTTCGAACAAAGGGGGTGATGCACAAACGTCACTCCAGGAGCGAACGTTTGTTCATCACCCCCTCCAGCGCGTGTTCGTTTCCGCGAGATCCGCAGGAGGTCGACGGACGAGCGTGGCGCCCCACGAAATGTCAGTGGCCCGTAACTCGACTGAGAGCGGCACGCCAATCTCGACCGTGCCACGCGGAGCTCGGACCCCGATGTTCGCGCCGCGCGAGCCCAAACGCCGCTCCCTTCCCCCTCGATGAGCAGTTGACGTTCAGGTCACGCTGAGGTCGCGGTCGAAGGCGCGCTTGAACAGGTCGCCCTGCCGCTCCGCCGCCCAGCGCGCGATCCGCGCGTCACCCGAGGCACGCAAACGCAGCTCGGCCGTGCCGTCGTGCACCGCCACCTCACACGCGTGGACCGACTGGTCGCGGGAGCGTTCGAGCTGCTCGGCCAACCGCACGCAGGCCGCGATGCGGTCGAGCTCGCCGCGGTCGCCATCGTGCATCTCCGGCGCGAACTCGCCCAAGGACGGCGTGCCCTTGCGGTGGTAGCGCGCGGCTTGGCCGATCAACGCCGTCTCTCGCGGTGAGAAACCGGGGAGTCCCGCGTTGAGGATGAGGTAGCGGGAGTGCTTGTGGTGGTCGTCGTAGTCCACGGCGACGCCGATGTCGTGGAGCATCGCGGTGGCCCAGACGAGCTCGCGCTCCTCGGCGTCGCCGCGGTGCAGGCCGTGGGCGCCGAGGGCGTCCCAGATCTCCAGGGCGAGCCGGGCGACGTGCTCGGAGTGGGCGAAGTCGGTGTCGTACTGGGAGGCGAGGTTGCGCACGGCGTCGCGGCGCACGTCACTCGACAACCCTTCCGGGTACAGGCGCTCGAAGAAGACGCCCTCGCGCAGGCCGGCCTCGGTGGCCTCGAAGTCCTTGAAGCCGCCGGCCTCCATCACGCCGTCGATCACCAAGGCGCCGGCGAGGATGAGGTCGGCGCGTGCGGCCTTGATGCCGGGCACCTCGGCGGGCGGGACCCGCCGAGAACGCCTCGATCAGGGCGCCGAGCGCGTCACGCGTGACCCGGTAGCCCTGGATGCCGTAGGAGGGCATGCCCGCGGCCAGTTGCGCCGCCGCGGCCAGGTTGCGGACCGTGCCGCCGACCGCCACGAGCCGATCCTCGGAGCCGAGCCAGGCAGCGCTCTCGAGCTCCTTCGCGACGTGCTCGCGCAGCGCCTCGGTCCGCTTCTTCTTCCCGGGCGCGAAGCGCTCGGTCATGCGCACGGCACCGAGCGGCCACGAACGCGCGTCCACCGCCAGCCGCTCGCCCACGCGCGTGAGCTGCATCGAGCCGCCGCCCAGGTCGAGCACGACGCCGTCGGACAGCGTCGTCGAGTTCACCGCCGCCAGGTAGCCGTAACGCGCCTCGGCGGGCCCGGGCAGGACCTCGATCTCCAGCCCGGACCGCTCACGCGCCGCGGCCAGGAACTCGGCCTGGTTGCGACGCATCCCGGATCGCCGAGGTGGCGACGGGCCGGATCTCGTCGATCCCCGTCGCCGCGCAGAAGTGGGCGTAGAGCTCGAGCGTCTCCAGCGCCCGCTCCATCGGCTCCGGCTGCAGCGCGCCGGAGCCCTCCAGACCTTCGCCCACGCGCACGGCCTCGTGGATCTCGTCCGTGCGCTTCCACCACGTGTCCGTGTAGGTGAAGACGACGAGGCGGAACGAGTTCGACCCGCAGTCGATGACAGCGAGTCGAGACTCGGAGGGCATCTAGCCCTTGTTCTTCTCGATCAGCTCGATCCGGTAACCGTCGGGATCGCGCACGAAGGCGATGAACGAACCGCCCTCACGCACCTGGTACGGCGGCTTCTCGGGCTCGATGCCCTGCCCCGCCAACCGCTCCAGGGTCCCGTTGATGTCGTCCACGGTGAGGGCGATGTGGTTGTAGCCGGTGCCGAGCTCGTAGGAGTCGACGCCGTGGTTGTAGGTCAGCTCGAGCCGGTCACCGTCACCGGGCAGACCCATGAAGACGTTGATGGCCTCTTCGCGGATCGGCATGCGCCGCCGCTCCTCGAATCCCAGGGCTTCGTAGAAGGCCACTGAGCGGTCGATGTCGCCGATCCGGTAACAGGTATGGATGAGTTCCATGACGCGGCGAGAGTACCGTCATGGCCATGATCGTCGAGCGTTCCATGAGCGATGGCTGGCTGACCAACACGTACCTCGTCGCCGCGGGGGAGAACTCGGACGCGTTCCTGGTGGACGCGGGCGGCCCGATGGAGCCGCTGTTCGCCAAGGCCGAGGAGCTCGGCCTCAACGTGACCCACGTCCTGCTCACCCACCACCACGGCGACCACGTCTCCGCGCTGGGTGACACGCTCGAGCGCTACCCCGACGCCACCGTCCTCGCGCATCCGGACGAGCGCGTCCCGGGCACGACCGGCGACATGCACCCGGGTGACGAGCTGGAGATCGGCGGCCTCACGATCAAGGTGCTGCACACGCCCGGCCACACCGCCGGCATGCTCAACCTGCTCGTCGACGACAAGGAGCTGTTCACCGGCGACACGCTGTTCAAGGGCTCCGTCGGCGGTGTCCGCGCGCCCGGCAGCACCTCGTTCGAGGACATCAAGCACTCGATCATGGAAGTGCTCCTCACGCTCCCGCCGGAGACCGTCGTGCGCCCCGGCCACACCGACCCGAGCACGGTCGGCGACGAGCTGGAGCACAACCCGTTCGTGCGCATCTGGCGCGGGGCGGACGAGGAGGGCAGCGAGCAGTGCACGGCGCTCGGGGACCCCGCCACGCTGGTGCTCTGGGGGCCCGACTACGACGGCGGCCACAAGGCCTGGGTGCGCTGGCCCGACGGTCGCGACGACATCGTGCCCGGCTCCAAAGTGGAGCGTTAACCGGGTCGCTAGTGTCGAAGGGGTGAGTACCAGCCCTGAACCGAAGCAAGACAAGGGCGGCCTCCAGCTCTCCACGCTCATCATCTCGAGCCTCTCCGCCGTGGCCGCCGCGATCGTGGTGCCCATGTTCTGGGAGCGCGGCTCGTTGCTGGCGACCGCCATCACCCCGATCATCGTGGCCCTCGTCACCGAGGCCCTGAACCGTCCGACCAAGGTCATCACCCAGGCCGCGCCGCGCGTCAGGAGCCGGACCGGCACGGCCGCCGCGGTGCGCGCCCGGCAGCCCACGGGCGTCGGCGCGCGCGGCGGAGGCCCGCAACGGGTACCCCGGTGGGGTGACGACGTGGACGACCCGTTCGGCCTGCGGACCCCGCAGCGCAAGCCGCGCCGCGGCTTCCCGTGGAAGCTCGGCATCATCACCGGCCTCGTGGCGGCGGTCATCGGCGCGGCCGTCGTGACCGCGTCCGAGCTCGCGATCTTCGGCCACTCCGTCGGCGGCGGCAAGGAGCGCTCCACCAGCGTATTCGGCGGCAGCAGCTCCAACTCCACCGACGAGGAGGAGACCCCGACGCCGACGCCCGCCGCGAACGAGGAGGCGACGGAGACCGCCACGCCGGAGGCGACCGAGACGCCGATGCCCAGGATGACGGCGACCCCGTCCGCCTCGGCCACGCCCACGGCCACGCCGCCGCTCGAAGCCACGCCGGCCCCGCAGACCGCCCCGACCACCACGCCCACGATCGCGCCCACTCCCTAGGAGCCCCAGTGGCCAAGGACAAGATCCCGACCTCGCGCATCGCGCGCACGGCGAAGGTGTCCAGCCTCGCGGCGGGCCAGGCGGCCCGCCACCTGGGCACCCGGGCGACGAACGTCGGGCGCTCGGAAGAGGGCAAGTCGGCGGCGCTCGAGCGCCGCCACGTCGAGGCCGCCGAGCAGATCGTCACCGCGCTCGGGACGATGAAGGGCGCGGCGATGAAGCTCGGGCAGGTGATGAGCTTCCTGGACGTCGGGCTCGTCCCCGAGGAGCATCGCGAGGAGTTCCAGCGCAAGCTCGCGCAGCTCCGCGACTCCGCGCCCAACGTGAGCTTCGCCGGCATGCGCAAGGTGATCGAGCAGGAGCTCGGCGGCAAGCTCTCCGATCACTTCGCCGAGTTCGACGCCGACGCGATCGCCGCCGCCTCGATCGGCCAGGTCTACCGCGCCCGGCTGCACGACGGCCGCGACGTGGCGGTCAAGGTCCAGTACCCCGGCGTCGCCGCCGCGGTCCGGGCGGACATGCAGAACCTCGGCCTGATCCTGCGGCTGATGAAGCGGATCGCGCCCGGGCTGGACGTCAAGAACACGGCCGAGGAGATCCGCCTGCGGATCTACGACGAGCTCGACTACGAGCTCGAGGCCCAGAACCAGCGGGCGCTCAACCGCATCTTCAGAGGTCACCCGTTCATCGTCGTGCCGGGCGTCGTCACCGAGCTGTCCGCCGAGAAGGTGCTCGTGAGCGAGTTCGTGGAAGGCGCCGGCTTCGACTCGCTCAAGGAGGCCGACCAGGCCACCCGCGACCGCCTCGGCGAGATCATCTTCCGCTTCTACTTCGGCTGCATGTACCGCCACCGCCAGTTCTCCGGCGACCCGCACCCCGGCAACTTCCTGCAGATGCCCGACGGCCGCGTGGCGTTCCTGGACTTCGGCCTGTTCAAGGTGATGCCCAAGCACCTGATCGAGCTGGAGCTGGAGACCCAGCGCGCCGGCCACGAGGGCGACGCCCAGCGCGTGTGGGACATCTGGGCCGAGGGCGGCCTGCTCAAGCGGCCTGAGAAGTTCCGCCCGGACAAGCTGCTCTCCCAGTTCCTGGACGCCACCTGGTGGTACCTGACCGACGAGGAGATCGAGCTCACGCCCGAGATCGCCACCCAGGTCATGATCGACATGGCCGACCCGCGCTCGGAGCACTTCGGCCAGATGCGCCACGAGACGCTGCCGGCCGACCACATCTTCGGCCGCCGCGTGGAGACGCTCACCCTCGCCGTGCTCGGCCAGCTGCGTGCGCAGGCGAACTGGCACCGGATCGCCCGCGAGTGGATGTATGGCGACCCGCCCGTGACCGAGCTGGGTCGCCAAGAGGCCGAGTTCTACGGGTGACAGCACCCCGCCGCCTTTGACGGCGGCATGTCGAGCGCGGGGTTGCCGGCGAAGAAGCCGGACGGCTTGAGCTTGAAGCCGACGTGCGTGACCGGCATCACCGGCCAGTCCTCGGGCCGGACCACGTGGTGGGCGCCGAACGTGTACCAGAGCACCACGTCCGTGCCCTCGGTGTCGCGACCCGCGGCGGCGTAGCGCGGGACGCCGTCCCCGCCGGGGTGCTGGTTCGGGTAGTCGCCCGCGGCGAAGCGCTCGCTGGGGTCGTACGCCGTGACCCAGACGTGCTCGGCGGTGAACCCGGCCCGCTGGGCGAAGCGCGACTCCGGCTGGAACATCGGCGCCACGTTCTCCCCCGGGACGAGCTTGTAGGCGACGGGATCGCCGACCGCGCTCAGCTTCTCCGGGTTCTCGATCCGCCAGAACCGCCCGCGCAACGGGTCCACCTGCCCGCGCGCCGACTCGTCCCCGTACACCGTCCGCTTCGTCACCCAGGCCGTGCCGGTCGGGTTCTCCGGCCCGTACGGCAGCGGCTCGGAATCCACCTGCACGACGGTGTTCGCGTTGCCGTCGACGGCCATGTCCAGCCGCACGCAGAAGAAGTGCTGATGGTGCGGCCCGTACAGCCCGGGCGCGACCATCGTGCCGTGCGCAGGCCGCGCGCCCGGCTCCAGCGCGCCGGTGGAGATCACGCCCGTGAGCTTGACCTCGTACTCGATCGTGCCGTCGGTGTAGAGGTACCAGAAGTAGCCGTACTCGTAGTTGCCGACGGTGGCGATCGAAGAGATCACCAGGCGCCGCAGCCGCCGGACCTCGACGTCCTCGGTCCGGAAGTCCGTGTGCTTCCAGCCGATGCCGTAGTCCTCCTCGTGCATGCAGATGGCGTTCTCGATCGTCGCCGGCTCGCCGTCCTGGTCGTTGACCACGCCGTCGAAGTAGAAGATCTCGCCGACGCAGTCGCAGCCCAGCGTGAGTGAGTTCGCCAGCCAGCCGACGCCGTACTCGCCCTGGTCGAACACGTTCTTGAAGCGGTGGGTGGGCGCCGGGTCGCCGTACGGGACGAACATCTCCGCGAGCGAAGCGCGGTAGATGATCGGCCGCCCGTCGTAGCCCAGCTCGTGCAGGACGAGCCCTTCGCGCGGCGTGAAGCCCACGCGCACCGACCACTTCTGCCATTCGACGTGGTGGCCCTTGACCGTGAAGCTGGCCCCTTCGGGCTGGGTGATCGAGATCGGCTTCAGATCGGGCCGGGGAGCGGCAAACGACGGCACGTTGTCCGGCGCCGCCATCCGCTCGACGTCGTAGTTGCCGGGCTGGGGCGGCAGCGGCACGACGCCGTGGTCGTCGACGCCGATGACCTCCATCGCGTCGAGGTCCACGGTCACCACGAGGCCTTCGATCGGCCGCGCGTAGCCGTGCTCGCCCGGCTCCGAGCGCACCCACGTGAGCGGACGCACGATCCGGCGCTCGGACGGATCGTCCTCAGGCCCGGTGTAGCCCGCGGCCCACGGGTCGACCATCGCCAGCGAGAAGTCCTCGATCCCGCGCCGGCGCATCGCCGCCTGCCAGGCGGGATCGCTCTGCACGACCGCCTCGCAGGCCATGAACTCCTCGGCCATCACCGGCGCCTGCACGCCCTCGATGTGCTCGCAGGAGACGACGGCCTCGTCGGTGAGCGAGACGACGGCCTCGTAGGTCTTGCGCTCGGCCTTCTCGTAGAAGACGACGAACGCCTCGCGCGCGGTGTCCTCTCCGGCCTGGATCGCCGCCTTGGGCGGCTCGTGCAGGCTGACGAAGACGAAGCGCGCCGTCGGCGCCAGCCCTTTCTCGGCCTTCAGGATCGCGCTCGCGGCGCTGATCTCGGCCGCGCTCAGCGGCTCCAGCGGGTGCAGCACCGGGCGGTGCGTCAAGGGTGCTCATGACGGGATTTCCTCTCGGCTGAACCGGCCGACCTTGGCGTACGTCTCCTTGTCCTTGGACCGAAGGTACAGCGCGAGGAGCATGCCGGCGACGAAGACCGCGAGCACGACGAACGGGATCGCCTTGATGAAGAGCGAGTCGCCGGCGCCCGACAGCACGGCGCGGTTGGAGATCAGCAGGTAACAGGCACCGGCCATCGCCAGCGCGCCCAGGATCGGGGCGATCAGGGTCTTGACGGGATGGAAGCCGTCACGCGCCTCGGTCAAGAAGAAGCGGATGATCGCCACCGAGCACAGACCCTGGACGGCGAGGATGCCGAGCACGCCCAGCAGCGGCGTCCAGGTGCCGAGCTTGAGCAGCGCGGCCTCGGTGCTCGAGTCCATGATCACGAAGCCGAGCATGTACAGGCCGACGATGGTGGTCACGACGATCGACGCGACCACCGGGCCCTTGCGCGTCGGGTGCGTGGTCCCGAGCGCCTTCGGCAGCACGCCCTCGCGGGCCAGCGCGAACAGGTAGCGGGCGCCGGTGTTGTAGAAGGCCATCGCGCACGCGAACGAGCTCGTGACGATCAGCAGCTCGACGATCGTCGTCAGCCCGCCGCCCACGTACTTGTCGGTCAGCGGATAGAACGCGGACGCGTACACGCCCTCGAACTGGTCGGCGACGGCTTGGACGGAGCCGGTCAGGCCCCAGCCGGTGACGAACATGTACGAGACGAAGATGTAGAAGACGCCGAGCCCGATCACGCTGGCGTAGGTCGCGGTCTTGGCGATCTTGCGCGGCTCGCGCGACTCCTCGGCGTAGTTGGGCGCCATCTCGAAGCCCACCCACGACCAGAACGCCCCGAAGATCGCGACGCCCGCGGCGGCCGCCCCGAAGACCTGGATCGCGGCATCGTTGTTGAAGAGGTTGGCCGGGTTCAGCGGCGCCGCGCTGTAGCCCTCGGGCGGGCCGGTGACGATGATGCCGATGCACAGCGCCAGCAGCGCGAGCACCTCGGCGATCAGCGCCACGCCCAGCACCTTGGCCGTGAGCTCGATGTGGAACCACGCGAACGCCGTCATCAGCGCGAGCGCGCCGAACATGTACACGTAGGCGGGCAGGTTGATCCCGAACCAGGCGTCGACGCTCGTGGCCGCGAAGTAGCCGAGCACGCCGGTCACCGCGGCGGCGAAGATCACGTAACAGAGCGCGATCAGGATGCCGGCGCCGAGCCCCAGCACGTTGCCCAGCCCGCGGGAGATGAACGTGTAGAAGCCGCCGGTGGACGTCACCCGGCGGGCCATCTCGATGTAGCCCGTGGAGAAGATCGTCAGCGCGATCGTCGCGACCAGGAACGCCGCCGGTACCGCGTACCCGCCGCCCGATACGGCGACCGGCACGTTGAACATCATCGCCGCGAGCGGGGCGGCTCCGGTGACGATGCAGAACAGGACAGCGGGCAGGCCCAGCGCATCGCGGGCCAACTCATGCGGGCGAGGAGCGGCGACTGGCGCGGCCGCTTCTGTGGCAACTGACATGCCCGGCAGCACATCGTGCCGAGCCGCACTACGGCTACGGCCCGGCGGTACAGCGTTCAGGTGTGCTTTATGGCCCGCGCGGCCAAGGCGTCAGTTCGACGACGGTCCGACCGGCTGGAGCTCGCGCTCGCGCGTGGAGACCGCGTCGACGACCTCCTCGACTTCTTCCTCTTCCTTGCGGCCGCCGTCGGGCTCGGCGTCACACGTCACGCGCAGACGACCGGACTGGACGTTGCCGTCCACGACCAGCGTGAGCCCGCAGATGACGTCGCCCTCTTCCCAGCCGAGGCGGTCGACGTCGAAGAAGGACATGTGCACCGCGGTGGCGTTGCCGCCATAGGGGCACGTCTTGTTGTGGTGCTCCTTGGCATCGCACACGACCTTCATGTTCTTGCCCGACGCTTCGACGCTCACCCCGAAAAGACTACCCTCAATCTCGAGTTGTCTTACCGGCCCGGAATCCTCGCGCGCGGTCCGTGGCCGCTGGACCGGGTGTCCTCGCGCTGGAGCGGCACCACCTACGAGCCGTCGCCGGAGAAGACCGCCGAGGCCGACCGCGTGATCGAGGAGCTGCGCGGGCGCGGTTCGCCCGCGCACGACGGCGTCGCGGGCCGGCTCACGAGCTTCCCGCCGGCGAGGACGGGCTGCACCTGGACCTCGAGGAGATGCGCTGGGCGCTGCGGCTGATCGGCGACGCCTCGGGCGCGCTGAGCGTGCTGTGCGTCGTGCGCGACCACGAGGGCCGCTGGCTCGCCGGCCGCCGCGCCCAGTGGGTGGCGAGCTGGGCGGGCGTGTGGGCGCTCGGCGCCGGCGGCGCGGTGGACGCGGGCGAGGACCCCGCGCTCGCGCTGGGACGAGAGTTGCAGGAGGAGTGGTCCGTGGAGCCGGTGCGGCTCCAGGTGGAGGCGCTGCTGGCGACGCCCGGCGACATGACGATGCTGATCGGCCAGGCGTGGCTCGCGCCGGGCGCGGAGGTCACGCGCGACCCCGAGCACGACGCCCATGCATGGTGGCCTTCGGACCCGGGAAGCTGGCCTGAAGAGGCACATCCGCAACTTCAGCGCATGGCCACGTTGCTAGTTACAGACAGACACGCATGAGCTTCCGCACCCTGAAGTACCTCTCCTTCGCCCATTCGGCGATTTACACGGCCCTGCTCGTGGTCGCTGTGGCAGGAGTGTTAGACGATGTGAAGTACGTGTTGGGCTGGGCGCACGGCATCGGCTGGATCGTCATGTCGCTGCTATGCGTGGACGCAGTCCGACGCCGCGTGATCCCGCTCTGGCTCGGGGTGATGGTTGCAGTCGTCGGTGGGGTAGGACCCTTTGCGGGCACCATCGGATTTGTGTATGCAGAGCGGCGTCCAAAAGCAGCGCCGACAATCCCTCAACGCGATATGGTCTAGGACCTTGATATGGCGGTAAACACCACGGTCGAAGTGGTCATGCCCCCCATGGGCGACTCGGTTTCCGAGGGCTCAATTCTGGAGTGGCATAAGCAGGAAGGCGACTCGGTCTCCGAGGACGAGACACTCGTCGAGATCTCCACCGACAAGGTGGATGCGGAAGTCCCCGCGCCCGTCTCCGGCACCGTGGTCAAGATCCACGCGGCCGAGGGCGACACCGTCAATGTCGGCAGCGTGCTCGCCGAGATCGCCCCGGGTGACGGCGCAGCGCCGGCGCTCGAAGGCGATGCCGACGAGGACGAAGGCGACAGCCCGCCCGGCGATGACGGTGGCGGCGGTGGTGAAGGCGCGGTCATCGAGATCGAGATGCCCCAGATGGGCGAGTCGGTCTCCGAGGGCACGATTCTCGAGTGGGCGAAGGCCGTCGGCGACAGCGTCGCCGAGGACGAGACGCTCGTCGAGATCTCCACCGACAAGGTGGACGCCGAGGTCCCCGCCCCCGCGGCGGGCACGATCACGGAGCTGCTCGCCGAGGCCGGCGACACCGTGACCGTCGGCCAGGTCATCGCTCGCATGCAGAGCGGCAACGGTGCCGCGCCGTCCAAGGTGGCGCCGAAGCCCGAGGCCACCGAGACGCGTCCTGGAACTGACGCGGATACGCAGACGATCGAGACGCCCGACGGCCTGAAGGTCACGCCGGTCGCGCAGCGCGTCGCCGCCGCGCAGGGCATCGACCTGAGCAAGGTCCAGGGCACCGGCCCCAACGGCCGCATCGGCAAGGCCGACGTCCTGAACTTCGAGCAGAACGGCGCCACCGCGACGAAGAGCGCCCCGGCGACGACGTCCGGCAAGCAGACGCTGCTCAAGGGCGCGAGCGCGATGCTCGCCCGCTACATGGACGAGTCGCGGCAGATCCCGACCGCGACCTCCTTCCGCACCTTCACCGTCACCACGCTCGACGGCTACCGCAAGCAGCTCAAGGGCGCCGGCCAGAAGGTCTCCTTCACGCACCTCATCGCGTACGCGATCGCGCGCGCGGCGACGGAGCAGATGCCGGTGATGGCGACGCACTTCGCCGAGATCGACGGCAAGCCGCACGTGATCGACGACGGCGCGGTGAACCTCGGCATCGCCGTCGACGTGGAGAAGAAGGGCGGCGGACGCACGCTGATGGTGCCGGTGATCAAGGACGCCGGCCGCCTCACGTTCCCGCAGTTCCTGGATGCGTTCGGCGTGCTGATCACCAAGGCGCGCGAGAACAAGCTGACCGCGGACGACCTCCAGGGCGCCAACGTCTCGCTCACCAACCCCGGCGGCATCGGGACCATCGCGTCCGTGCCGCGCCTGATGAACGGGCAGGGCACGATCGTCGCCACGGGCGCGATCGGCTACCCGCCCGGCCTCGGGGCCATCGGCGCCACGATCGGCGCCGAGAAGGTGATGACGATGACGTCGACGTACGACCATCGCATCATCCAGGGCGCCGAGTCCGGCCAGTTCCTGCAGGTCGTCGAGCAGTACCTCCAGGGCGAGCACGGCTTCTACGAGCAGGTCTTCTCCGACCTGGGCGCGGAGATCGGCGCGGCGCCGACCGCCCCGACACCGCAGGCCATCGCGGCGGCGACGCCGACCACGAAGACCGAGCCGGCACCGGCCACCTCGGCCGAGCCGAACCTCGAGCTGCTCCAGGCCGTCCAGGCCGCGATGTCGCTGATCAAGGCGCATCGCACGCACGGCCACCTGGCCGCGCGGCTGGACCCGCTCGGCTCCGAGCCCGAGGGCGACCCCGCGCTCGATCCCGAGCCGCTCGGCCTCACGGCCGACCTGATGGCCAAGATCCCGGCCTCGATCCTGCGCGTCGGCGTCCCGGGCGAGACGCTCGCGGACGTCATCCCGCGCCTGCGCGAGACCTACTGCGGCCAGATCGCGTACGAGATCGAGCACATCGCCTCGCACCGTCAGCGCGTGTGGCTGCGCGAGAAGATCGAGACCGGCGCGTTCCGCAAGCCGCTCTCGGCCGACGAGAAGCAGGCCCTGCTGCGCCGCCTGACGCAGGTGGACTCGCTCGAGCGCTTCATGCACAAGGCCTACCTGGGCCAGAAGCAGTTCTCGGTCGAGGGTCTGGACATGACCGTCCCGATGATCGACGAGATGATCCAGCTGGCCGCCGCCGAGGGCGCGCGCGAAGTGGTCATCGGCATGGCCCATCGCGGCCGGCTGAACGTGCTCGCCCACAACCTGGGCCGCGCGTACGAGACGATCTTCCGCGAGTTCGAGGGCGCGTCCTCGATCGAGGCCGTCACCACCATTCCGCAGGGCGGCACCGGCGACGTCAAGTACCACCACGGCGCCCAGGGCACCTACCAGTGCGGCGACGTGGACAGCGTGCTCGTGCGGCTGGAGTCCAACCCGTCGCACCTCGAGTACGTGGCGCCCGTCGTCACCGGCGCCACGCGCGCGGTGCAGACGTCCCGCCAGGGCACGCACGCGACGCTGGACACCACCGCCGCCGTGCCGATCGTCCTGCACGGCGACGCGGCCTTCCCGGGCCAGGGCGTCGTCGCGGAGACGTTCAACCTGCAGGCGCTCGACGGCTACACGGTCGGCGGCACGCTGCACCTGATCCAGAACAACCAGGTCGGCTTCACGACGGACCCCGACGACTCGCGCTCCACGCGCTGGGCCTCGGACCTCGCGAAGGGCTTCGACGTGCCGATCTTCCACGTCAACGCCGACGACGTCGCCGCGTGCGTCAGCGCCGTGCGGCTGGCGTTCGCGTTCCGCCAGGAGTTCGGTCACGACGTCGTCGTGGACCTGATCGGCTACCGCCGCTACGGCCACAACGAGGCCGACGAGCCCGCGTACACGCAGCCGGAGATGACGTCCAAGATCAAGGCCAAGAAGCCGGTGCGTGAGCTGTTCGCGGGCACGCTGGTGGCTGAGGGCACGATCACGCAGGAAGAGGCCGACGGCGTCGCCGCCGAGATCTGGGACGACCTCGCCAAGCGTCACCGCGAGCTCAAGGAGCAGCTGGCGTCCGCGGGCGACGAGCAGCCGACGGGCGGCTACGAGCTGGACCGCTCGGCCTCGCCGGACGTCAAGACCGCGGTCTCCAAGGAGCACCTGGAAACGCTCAACGAAGAGCTGCTGCGGATTCCCGAGGGCTTCACCGTCCATCCGAAGCTGGTCAAGCAGCTCGAACGCCGGCGCACGGCGATCGGCCCGGACGGCGGCATCGACTGGGCGCAGGCCGAGTCGCTGGCCTACGCGTCGCTGCTGACCGAGGGCACGCCGGTGCGTCTGACCGGCCAGGACGCGGAGCGCGGCACGTTCTCGCAGCGTCACCTCGTCCTGCACGACCCGAAGACCGGCCAGCGGATCTCGCCGATCCAGAACCTGCCGGGCGCACTGGCGCCGATGGAGCTGCACAACTCTCCGCTGAGCGAGGTCGCCTGCCTCGGCTTCGAGTACGGCTACTCGATGGAGGCGCCGGAGACGCTCGTGCTCTGGGAGGCCCAGTTCGGCGACTTCGTCAACTCGGCGCAGGTCATCATCGACCAGTTCATCGTGTCGGCGTTGTCCAAGTGGGGCCAGACGACCCGCCTGACGCTGCTGCTGCCGCACGGCTACGAGGGCTCGGGTCCGGAACACTCCTCCGGGCGCCTGGAGCGGTTCCTCACGCTGGCGGCGGAGGGCAACATCCGCGTCGCGAACCTCACGACGCCGTCGCAGTACTTCCACATGCTGCGTCGCCAGGCGCGGGTCGCCAAGCAGCGCCCGCTGGTGATCATGACCCCGAAGTCGCTCCTGCGCCTGCCGCAGGCGACGTCGCGGATCGAGCACCTCGCCGAGGGCCGCTTCTTCCCGGTCCTGGCCGAACCGCGGATCGACGAGGCGAAGGTCACGCGGCTGGTGCTGTGCTCGGGCAAGATCTACTACGACCTCAAGGGTCACGCCACGCGCGAGAACAACGAGTCCGTCGCGATCACCCGCGTCGAGCTGCTGTATCCGTTCCCGCAGGGGCAGATCCTCGAGGAGGTCAAGCGCTACCCGAACCTGCGCGAGGTGCTGTGGGTCCAGGAGGAGCCGCGCAACATGGGCGCCCGTGCGCACATGTCGCCGCGCCTGCTGCAGATCCTCCCCGAGGACATCGACTTCGGGTACGTCGGCCGGCCGGAGCGCGCCTCGCCGGGCGAGGGCTACCCGGCCGCGCACACCGTCGAGCAGACGCGGATCATCCGCAACGCGCTGGACACCAGCGTGTCGGTGTCGGTCAACCCGGAGAAGTTGCCGGGCGAACGCTGAGCCTGCGCCTCGACAGATAAGTCAGCTGAACGAGAGCGGCCCGCGTTTGTTGCGCGGGCCGTTTTTGTTTCGTAACCGGGCGGACGAAGCGGCGGGCGAAACGTTGCAGCCCGCAACTTGATCGGAAGCTCGGTGTCGAGGTAGGCATGAAGCGATTCCGGTTCTCCGGCCGCGCCGCGGTCATCTGCTCTCTCATCCTCGCTCTTGGCCTTCCGACGGTGGCCATGGGCTTCGGCGAAGGTCGCAACCTCCTGCTCGGCAAGCGCAACCCGTCCAGCAATCCGGCGCTTGCGCTGAACACCGAGACGGAGATCATCGCCGACACCACGACGTACGGCACGCGTCAGTCCAACAAGAAGGACGGCGACGGCGGCGGCGCGATCTACGGCTGCCGCTCGAACCCGGGCAACGAGCCCTGCATCCGCGCCAACAACCTCAAGGGCGGCCGTTCCTTCGAGTTCGTCACGATCGGCAAGGAAGGCGGCCGCATCGAGGTCGGCGGCGACAAGACCGGCGCGCCGCTGACGACCAACGCCACGGGCGTCGCCACCGGCTTCAACGCCGACAAGGTCGACGGCAAGGAAGCGGCGGACTTCGCGCCCGCCACCAGCCTCACGTTCGCCGCCGTCTCCGACACGGGCGGCGCCGCCGTCCCGACGGCCGCCGGCCCGACGACCCCGACGGTCACGCGCGCCACGGTCTCCGACAACTCCGTCTACACGGTCGACTTCAAGCGCGACGTCAGCAAGTGCTCGTTCACGGCCGCCCCGGTCGGCTCGGCCAGCGACGTCACGCCCGGCGTCGAGCCCGACGCCCGGCCAGGTCAACCGGTCGACGATCAACTGGGGCAACGACGGCGCCACGCCGACGCCCGGCGCCGACGCGTGGCTCGTTCCACGTTCAGGTGATCTGCTGACGCACGGCCTCCCCGGCCGGAGCGAACTCGGGTGAGAGCCGCGCGAGCAGGGTCAACCAGTCCGGGTTGACCTCCGCGGCTCTCTTCACCGCCGCCACGCCGGCGTCCAGGTCTCCGGCCTGGGCGCGGGCGAGGCCGGCCCAGAACAGCAGCTCGTCCGAGTCCGGGGCGAGCGCCGCCGCTCGGGTGTAGAGCTCGCCGGCCTCGTCGGTGCGGCCCGCGGCGAGCAGCTCGTCCCCCGCGCCCGCGAGATCGTAGGCGCGCTGCAGGGTGAGGAGCCGTTTGAGCTCCTTCAGCGGGTCGGGCGAGTCCTCCACGCGGAGGTCCACCGTCCGCCGCCACGGTTCGCCCTCCCGCGGCGCCACGAGCATCGCGGCCGACTGCCGGCCGCGGATGTCGCCGCCCTCGGCTTCCGCCGCCTCGAGCGCGGCGAGGAGCCGATCCGGCAGTCGGCCCGTCGCCTGCTTGAACGCCGCCGACATCGCGGCCGGCACCGTGTCGCGGGCCATCATGTTGGCCTGGCAGCTGTGATCGCCGCCCTTGACGTGCCCGGCGTGCGCGATGCAGTCGGCGCCCGTGTGGGCGGAGAGGTGACCGGCGTTGTCGATCACCGCCACCTGGCGGACGGCCGCCAGCGGATCGGCCGCGAGCAGCTCCCCCAGCGCTTGCGGGCGCCGGAATGCCGTCGGCGAGCCGGTCGAGCGCGTTCGGCCCGTACGCGGGCTCGACCACCGACTGCGTGGCCACGGCCCCGACTCCCGCCCGCGCCCACGCGCACAGCGGGCCGACGGAGAACCAGTGCGACTGCACCGCCACTCCCAGCTCGCCGGTGGTGCCGTCGCGGGCCACGATTGAATACGTCCCATGGCGCATGCCTCCGAAGATAGGACGGCCGACGTGTTGCGGCGGGTCCGCGCGGTCCCGGAGGGCTTCGTCCGTTCCTACGGCGACGTCTCCCCGGGCGCACCACGCTTCGCCGGCACCGTCCTCGCGCATACCGAGGAGGACGTCCCGTGGTGGCGCATCGTGCGCGCCGACGGGTCCCTGGCCAAGGGCGCGCGGCAGCGGGCGCTGCTCGAGGCAGAGGGCGTCCCGTTCCGCGGGGAGCGGGTCGACATGCGGGCTGCGAGGATTCCCTGATGTGGATCCAGCGGGAGGTGACCCTGCGGCCGCGGCCGCGCGGCTTTCACCTGATCACGCGTGACGTGCTCGAAGGCGTACCCGAGCTCCAGGGCCTGCGGGCCGGACTGCTGCACGTCTTCATCCGCCACACGAGCGCGTCACTGACGCTCAACGAGAACGCCTCGCCCGACGTACGCGACGACTTCGAGGCCTGGTTCGACGAGGCCGTGCCCGAGGACGCCCGCTACTGGACGCACACGATCGAGGGCCCGGACGACATGCCGGCGCACATCAAGGCCTCGCTGCTCGGCCCGTCCCTGACGCTGCCGGTGTCCGGCGGACGTCTGGCCGTCGGAACCTGGCAGGGTATTTACCTGTGCGAGCACCGCGATCACGGTGGGTCGCGCTCGTTGATCCTCACCTTGAACGGAGAGTGAAATGACCTCGTACTACACGCTGGAGCCGGGCGCGGCGGTGCGCGCCAGCGACGGGACGGAGATCGGGAAGGTCCAGCACGTGCTGGCCGACGCCGCGAGCGACATCTTCGACGGCCTCGTGATCGACCTGCGCACCGGTCCGGGTGGACATCGCTTCGTCGACGCGCCTCAGGTGGCGCACATGGATGAGGACGGCGGCGTGACGCTCACGCTCGACGCGGGTGCCGTCGAGGAGCTGCCCAAGCCTTCGAAGAACCCCGCCGTGATGAGCGCCGATCCCGCCGAGGGGGAGTCGAGCGGGCTGAGCAAGAAGCTCCACCGCGCGTGGGAGCTCATCTCGGGCAAGGGCTAGACGAACAGCGTGAGCGCGGGTTCGCGCTCACCGCGGAGCACCGCGAGGTCCACCTCGACCCAGCGTGAGCCCGCGTGATTCCGCCAGGACACGGGCTTGCGGCTTGACGATGGTGGCCGCGAGCACGCCGCGGCAGTCGGCCTTGGCCGGGTCCTGCCGGATCCGCTCCAGGTACCGCGAGAGCTGCTCCACGGCCTCGATCGTGCCGATGCGCTTGATCTCCACGGCGATCCAGCCATCGGCCTCGTCGCGACACATCAGGTCCACCGGGCCGATGTCCGTCGGCCACTCGCGCCGGACCAGGCGGAAGCCCTCACCACACCAGTGGGGCGCTTCCGCCAGCGCGACCTGCAGGTCAGCCTCCACGCCGTCCTTGCTCAGCCGGGCGGCGTCGAAGTCCATCGCATGCGTGACGTCGCTGAGGACCTCGTGGAGCGTGATCTCCAGCTGGTCCTCGCCCTTGACCTTGCGCACCACGATCGTCTGCTCGTCCTCGATCACCGCCGTCGGCGGCGTCATCCAGTTCAGCGGCTTGTAGCCACCCGCGTCGGCGTGGACGAGGACGCTGCCGTCGGCCTTGAGCATGATCAGCCGCAGCGCCTCGGGCAGGTGCGCGGTGAGACGGCCGGTGTACGCGACGGAGCAGCGGGCGACGATCAAACGCATGGGCGGACCAGAGTACGCAAGGCTTCGGACATCGCGGTGGACCACACGCTGCTCGTGGGCGCGACGGTGGTGACTGCGCGCTCAAGCGGCCTTGAGCTCCCGCGGGACCATGCGGGCCACCTGGTCACGCAGGTCCCGCACTTCCGGGTCGTTCGCGAGCTTCAGGGCCCGCTCGCAGGCCTCGAGGGTCTCGGAGACCCGATCGGTGCGGGCGAGGGCGTGCGCGTAGCGCGCCCACGCGGTCGCGCTCTCCGGGAAGAGCTTGGTCGCCTGCTCGCAGGCGCTCACCTCGGCCCCGACGTCGCCCATCAGGTTCGCCACGAGCGCGAGATCCATCAGGCCCTCTTCCGACGGCCCGACGGCGCGGGCGTGCTCCAGCGCCTCACGCGCGCCCTCGCGGTCGAACGTGCGCATCCGGAGGCGACCGAGGCGCTCCCACGCGGAGGCGTCGCTCGGGTCGGCGGCCACTTCGCGCTGCGCCGCGTCCACCGCCTGCGACAACGCGCCCATGCTCTCGTAGATGCGCGCGGCGTAGCGATACGGCGCCGGACGGTCCCGCTCATTGCGGATCCAGTCGCGCACCGAACGCGCGGCCGCGCTGTAGTCACCGGCCTGCCAGAACGCCAAGGTCATCAGCCGCAGGACCTGCGTGTTGTCGGGCTCCGCGTCGCGCGCGAACACGAGCCGGCGTGCGGCGAGCTTGAAGTCACCCTCGGCCAGCGCGTGCTTGGCCGCGGTCATGAAGCGCATGACGCGCTCGGCGCCGGGGTCGGGCCTGGAGAAGTCCACGAACTGCAGCGAGCCCGCCGGGACCGTGCGGATGCCGGGCTGGAAGGAGACGCGCGCCCACTGCTGGACGTCGTCGCCGTCGCCGGTGAAGTAGATGCCGTTGACGCTCCCCACGCCCCACTCGGGGTAGGAGAGGCAGCGCGCGTAGCGGTGCACGACCGAGTGATCGGGGACGCGCGACGCGAACGGGTCGTGCTTCTGGCGCTCGGTGTCCTCCGCCCGCCGGCGCTGCTCCTCGGCGTAGTTGCGGGCGCCTTCCTCCGCGCGGCGCTTGCGCGCGGCCGCGGCGGAGACCTTCACGGCGTTCTTGGAGACCTTGCCGCCGCGCGAGGTCTCGGCGAGCTGCTCGAGCTGGTCGGCCGCCTCGTTGATCGCCTTCAGGTGGCGCTCGTGCTCGAGCTGACGGCCGGGCGGCGCGATGTCCGGGTGCCAGACCTTCGCGAGCTTGCGGCGCGCGACCTGGATGTCGCGCTTGTCGAACGGCGGCTCGATCTCGAGCAGCAGCACGGCCTGTTCGATGTCGAGCACCTGCGGCATAGACCCAAATACGGTACCGCGCTCCGAGCCGGAGTTGCCGGCCCGGCGACCCCTGCAACCTCGCCGGGCCGGCATCCGTACCGGAACTAGTTCCGCCAACCCATGGTGACCCCCCTGACTGGTCGTTGGATCGGAACCCGCGACGGGCTGACCCCCGCCGCGGCACAAGATACCCTCGCGTCCACGGTTTACACCGAATCTGAAAACGTGTTTATCAACGGACTTTTTAGTGGTGTTTGGACATACCGGTCGACTGCGGCCGCAAACCTCAGGTCCGAGCCTGATTGCGCATGAACGGGGGTACGCATTAAGTTGCTCTCCGTGGTCGTCTGGCTTGCACTGATCGTCTGGCTTGGCCTCGTCGTCTGGGCGCTCTCCGTCGTGAGGGCCGCCGCAGTGGCCGATGCCCCCTCGCCTTCCCCTGAACGGTTGGCCGCTGGACGCGTGCCCTACGCGGGTCGGCGACGGGCCATGGCGATCACCCAGGGGGTGCTGCTGGTCGCCGTGCTGGGACTCGCGGGCTACCTCTCGACCGAGAGCCAGTGGGAGCCGCTCCCGCTCGTCGGCCTGGTCGCGCTGCTCGTGCTCGGGTCCGACATCCTCGTGCTGGACGCGAAGCGCTTCCGCATCGGCGGGTCATTCACCGGTCTCGTGCTCGCGATGGCGCTGCTCGGACCGGCGCCGGCCGCGCTGCTCGGCCTCGCCTCCGCGCTGGTCGACGCGCTGCGCCGCAAGGTCCGCGGCACCTACCTGCTCAACAACCTCCTCACCTACACGACGTTCCCGCTGCTCGGCGGGCTCGCGCTGGGCGCGCTGCACCAGGACAGCATCGACGAGGGCGCCTACGCCGTCGCGGTGTTCGGCGTGTTCTTGGCCACCAATTTCCTGAACTTCCTGATGATCGCCGGTCACACGCGGATCCTGCGCGGCGGCTCGCTGCCGGGCATGTTCCGCGGGGTCTTCGTGCCCGTGCTGCCGTGGGAGATCGCCTCCGCCGTGATGACCGCGATGGCCGTCTACGGCTTCGAAGCGTTCGGCGCCGGGATCATCGGCCTGTTCGCGATCGCGCTCGGCGTCTACCAGTTGCTGCTGCGCGCGCTGCTGGAGGGCCAGGCGCACTCGGAGGAGATCGAACGCCGCACGAACCAGCTCGACGTGCGCCACGAGGGCATGCTCGGCCTGCTGCTGGAGACACTCGCGCTGCGGGATCCCAGCCACGCCCGCCACGCCGCCGCGGTCGCCCACTACGCGCACCAGCTCGCCCGCGCGGCCGGGCTGTCCGAGCGCGAGCAGGCGATCGCCCACACCGCCGGCCTGCTCCACGACCTGGGCAAGGAAGCGCTCCCCGATCACATCCTGATCGGCCGCAGCGAGCTCCACCCGGCCGAGCTGCGGCTGATCAGGCGCCATCCCGCCGACGGCGCGCGCCTGCTGCTGCGCGTCGAGGGGATGGGCGAGGTGGCCGCGGCCGTGCTCGCCCACCACGAGCGGATCGACGGCCAGGGCTACCCGGACGGGCTCGCGGGCGACTCGATCCCGATGACGGCGCGCATCCTCGCCGTGGCCGAGGTCTACGACGTGCTCACGTCGCCCGACTCCTACCGGCTCCAGATGCCGGCCCACGAGGCCGAGGACGAGCTGCGCAACGTCGCCGGCTCGCAGCTCGACGGCCGGCTCGTGTGGCTGTTCGCCACCCAGGTCCTGCGCGGCCGCCACAGCGACCACCTCGAGCACATCGCCGACCTCGAGGCCGAGCTGCAGGTCCAGCGCGCCGTCCGTGGCGCGCTCGACGGCCCGTTCGTGCTCGGGCCCCCTATGCGATGAGCCGGCGCTCCATCCAGCGCACGGCCAGCCGCCACGTCAGGAGCCCGAAGCCGATCAGGAACGCGAGGTGGCCGAGATCCACCCAGCCTTCGAAGCCGAACACGGCGTCGCGGACCAGCTCGACCAGGTGGTAGAGCGGGTTGAGCTGCGCGATCACCTGCGCCCACTCCGGTAGGCCGTCGATCGGGAAGAACGTGCCCGCCACCAGGAACAGCGGCGTGAGCACGGCGCTGGTGATGTAGTTGAAGTTGTCGATCGAGTTCACGCGGGCCGAGACGCAGATGCCGAAGTTCGCCCAGCCGAAGCCGGCGATCATGGCGATCGGCGGGACGAGCAACATCCCCCAGCTCGGGTCCAGGCCGAACAGCATCGCCACGAGCATCGGCGCGCAGCCGTAGGTGCCCGCGCGCAGACTCAGCCACAGCGCCTCGGCGGTGACGAGCTCCTCCGTGTCCACCGGTGCGGCGAGGATCGCGTCGTAGGTGCGTTGGAACTTGTACTTGACGAACGTCCCGAACATGGCCGGGAACGCGCTGCTGAACAGCACCGCGGTGGCGACCGTGCCCGTGCCGACGTACTCGACGTAGTCGTAGCCGCCGACGCTGGACACGAGCGAGCCGAAGCCGAACCCGAACGCCAGCAGGTAGACCGTCGGCTCGACGGTGGCGCTGAAGGTGGAGGAGCGCCAGAAGCTCGCGAAGTTGATGATCTCGCGGACGAGCACGCCCAGGAGGGCCGGACGCTCGAGCCGACCGAGCTTCTCAGGCAATTTCCTCTCCCGTCAGCAGGACGAAGACGTCCTCGAGGTTCGTCGGGCGGCGCTCACCCTCGGGGCTGTCGCCGTTGGCGTGCAGGATCGAGATGCTCGTGCCCGTCCGGCGGGTGCTGAGGCCCTTGGCCTTGGCGTCGCGCTCGACCTCCTGCAGCTTGGCCGGTGGCCCGTAGACCTCGACGGCCTCGGGGCCGGCGTGCTCGGCGATCAGGTCGCGCGGCGTGCCGGTGGCGACCGCCTTGCCGTGCGACATGATCGTCACCGTGTCGGCGAGGCGCTCGGCCTCCTCGATGTAGTGCGTCGACATCAGGATCGAGACGCCCTCGCTGCGGAGGCGATCGACGAGCGCCCACAGCTCCTGGCGGACCTGCGGGTCCAGGCCGACGGTCGGCTCGTCGAGCAGGATGAGCCGGGGCTGGTGGACCAGGCCGCGGGCGATCAGGAGCCTGCGTCGCATCCCGCCGGAGAGGTGGTCGACCTTCGTGTTGCGCCGATCGGTGAGGTTGGCGATGCCGAGCGCGCGCTCGACCGCGGCTTTGCGATCGGCGCGCGGCACGCGGTACAGGTAGGCGAACACGCGCAGGTTCTCCTCGACCGTGAGCGTCACGTCGAGGTTGTCGAGCTGCGGGACGACGCCGCACATCGCGCGCGCCTCCTTGCTGCGCGCGGGCACCGGGAGGCCGAGGACCTCGATCGCGCCCTCGTCCGGGATGGCCTGCGCCGTGAGCAGGCGCATCGTGGTCGATTTGCCGGCGCCGTTGGGGCCGAGCAGGCCGACGCAGGTTCCTTCTGGGACCTCTAAGTCGAGGTGGTCTACAGCCGTCAGGTTGCCGAAACGCTTGACGACGCCACGGAGGCGCAGGGCGGGCACCCGCCCCAGGGTGTCATGCGGCGATCCGCAGTTCGGTACGGGCAGCCGCCCTAACCAGCGCCTCGAACAGCGCCAGGTGGGCGTACAGCGTCTCCGCGTGCCACTGCACGCCGACCGTGAACGAGCCCGGGCCCTCGATGCCTTCGACCGTGCCGTCGTCCGCGCGGGCAACGACCTTCAGGCCTTCGCCGAGCTTGTCCACGGCCTGGTGGTGGAAGGAGTTGACGGCAAGCCGGCGTGAGCGCGTGATGCGGTGCAGGCGCGAGCCGGCCTCGACCTCGACCTCGTGCGTGGGCTCCGTCGCCGCGGCGGTCTGGCGGTGGCCGTCGACGTGCTGGTGCAGCGTGCCGCCGCAGGCGACGTTGAGCGCCTGCGAGCCGCGGCAGATGGCCAGGATCGGGATGTTGCGCGTGAGCGCCTCACGCGAGAGGGACAGCTCGAACGCGTCGAGGCTGGGCTCCGTCGGGCCGAGCTGGTCGTGACGGTCCGTCGCGCCGTAGGCGGCCGGGTCCAGGTCCGGGCCGCCGGAGAGACAGATGCCGTCGAGCCGATCCAGGAGCGGCGAAAGATGATCCGTGCCGACCGGAGGCAGCACGACGGGGATCGCGCCCACCGCATCCAGCGTGCGCAGATAGGTCATGCCCAGCGCCATCTCCGGGTGCGGCGGCTCGCCGTGGCGACGAGTCGTCGCCAGGCTGCTGGGACGCATTTCCGAGGTGGTGACGCCGATGAGCGGCCGCATTGAGGAATCATCGTTCGCGCGGCCGCGGTAGCGCACCCGCCGTTGGTCCAAGTTTTCAGCCTGTGAATTCGCCCGACGGTCGGCTTCTAAAGTCGAGTTAGCGCGATGTCGAGCTCCTACATCTACACGATGTACAAGCTGAGCCGGACCCATCCACCGGATAAAACGGTGTTGAAGGAAGTCACGCTCAGCTTCTACCCCGGCGCCAAGATCGGCGTCCTCGGTTTGAACGGGACAGGTAAGTCCACCCTGCTGCGCATCATGGCCGGCCAGGACAAGGACTTCCGCGGGGAGGCTCAGCTCGCGCCCGGCGCCACCGTCGGATTCCTCGAGCAGGAACCCCACCTGGACGAGAACAAGACGGTCCGCGAGAACGTCGAGGACGGCGTCCGCCACATGAAGGACCTTCTGGATCGCTTCAACGAGCTGTCCATGAACTACTCGGACGAGACCGCGAAGGAGTTCGCGCGGCTGCAGGACGAGATCGACGCCGCCGGCGCCTGGGAGCTCGATCACATGCTCGACCAGGCGATGGACGCGCTGCGTTGCCCGCCCGGCGACTCGCCCGTCACGTCGCTGTCCGGTGGTGAGCGCCGCCGCGTGGCCCTCGCCCGCCTGCTGCTCTCCCAGCCCGACCTGCTGCTCCTCGACGAGCCCACGAACCACTTGGACGCCGAGAGCGTCGCGTGGCTCGAGAACCACCTCGCGGACTACAAGGGCACGATCGTCGCGGTCACCCACGATCGCTACTTCCTCGACAACGTCGCGGGCTGGATCCTGGAGCTCGATCGCGGCTACGGCATCCCGTACGAGGGCAACTACTCCGCGTGGCTCGTCGCCAAGCAGAAGCGCCTCGAGATGGAGGAGAAGACCGAGAGCTCGCGCCAGCGGACGATCAAGGAAGAGCTCGAGTGGGTGCGCCAGAACCCCAAGGGCCGCCGCACCAAGTCCCAGGCCCGCCTGAAGCGCTACGAGGCCCTGGTGTCCGAGGAGCGCAACGCGAAGATCGAGGACGTCCAGATCCACATCCCGGGCGGCGACCGCCTGGGCGGGACCGTCATCGAGGCCAAGAACCTGCGCAAGGGCTTCGGCGACCGGCTCCTGATCGAGGACCTCTCGTTCAACCTGCCGCCCGCGGGCATCGTCGGCGTGATCGGCCCCAACGGCGCCGGCAAGACGACGCTGTTCAAGATGCTCGCCGGCCAGGAGCAGCCGGACTCGGGCACTTTGAAGCTCGGCGAGACCGTGGACCTGTCCTACGTCGACCAGTCCCGTGACGCGCTGGACCCGAACAAGACGGTCTGGGAAGAGATCTCCGAGGGCTACGAGCACATCAAGGTCGGCAACCGCGAGATCAACTCGCGCGCCTACGTCTCGGGCTTCAACTTCAAGAAGGCCGACCAGCAGCGCAAGGTCGGCGTGCTCTCGGGCGGTGAGCGCAACCGCGTCCACCTGGCCAAGCTGCTCCGCCGCGGCGGCAACCTGCTGCTGCTCGATGAGCCCACCAACGACCTCGACGTGGACACCCTCCGTGCCCTGGAAGAGGCGATCCTCCACTTCCCGGGCTGCGCGGTGATCATCTCCCACGATCGCTGGTTCCTGGACCGCGTCGCCACGCACGTCCTCGCCTTCGAGGGCGACTCCCAGGTCACCTGGTTCGAGGGCAACTTCGAGGCCTACGAGGAGTACCGCCGCGCGAAGCTCGGTGCCGAGGCCGACCGCCCGCACCGGATCTCGTACAAGAAGCTCACCCGCGCCTAGGGGGCGACCACGACGCTCACGGTCGGCGACTTCCCGCTCGCGTACGGGAAGTCGCCACTCTCGTGCACGACCGCCCGGAACCGGTAGCGGGTGCGCTGATAGGTGCTCGTGAAGCGGTAGGAGGCATTGAACCTGCCGTTCCGGAGGGGGGTGGTCTTGAACGGCACCCATCGACGGCCCGCTCGGGCTTGCAACTCGACTCGCGTACTAGCGCTTTCTGCGCCGGGCACGGAACCGGAGAAGGTCACGGTCCGGCCGTTACGCACACGTGTGGGATCGCGCTTGAGACGGATCGGGGCCCGCACGACAAGCCGAATCGTCGTGCTGGAGCCACCGGACGACACACGAACCTCGCGCGATGGTCCGGCCGGGAGTGCGAAGCTGAATCGGCCGTTCCGATCGGCCGTAGCGACGGACTTAGGACTCCACGAGCCGCCGCGCAACGGGCGTGTGGCCACCTCGATGCGACCGCCGGCGACCGCGCCACCGCCGACTGCGTTCAGCACGCCCTTGATCGTCGCCGGCGCGTACCGGACGCGTCGTACGCGCGAGCCCACCACCGACACGGTTGTCGACGGCGCCAGATGCGGTGACGAAGGCGCGTCCGCGCCGGAGCTTGGCGAAACGGTTCCCGCCGCGGTCAATGGTGCCCGCACCGTGACATTGAACGGTCCGACGACCGTGCGATTCCCGGCGGCGTCGGTGAGCCCGGCTTCGACCGTGTGCGGTCCGTCAGCTAGCGCGTCCGTGTCGAGAAACATGGTCAGCTCGCCGTTGGCTGCACACGGCACAGCCGCCGCGAACGGCTCCGCACAGGAGGGCCCGCCAACCCGCGTGACCGACTGTGTGCTCCCGTCCACTTTGAGCTCGATCGTGTCGACGCCGGCGCCTTGGTCGCGAAACGCCAATTTCAGGTCGGCGACGCCGTGGAGCGGTTGGCCCGAAACCAGACGCCCCGACGGGATCGCCGCCAGCGCCGGGGCAATCTCATCGCGAACAGTGACGTCAGCCCGTGTGATGCGAACGAACGCCGCCCCCGCACAGAATCCCCGCCCTTCGAGGCAGGTGAACTCGACGTCCACGCGGGGGGCACGCATGTCGGTGGCCTCAACCGTCGAGGCCCAGTTGTGCCCGAACTGCCACGGCCCCTGCGCGGGACTCTCTTCAAGCGTACGGTCACCAGCCATTACGCGATAGCGCCCGAACATGTCGTCCGCGAGCTTCGCGTGGCGCCAGAGGCTCACAGTCTCCACGCTCGTTCCCTTCGGCGCTATGAAGGACCAGCGGATCCCGCGCATATCGCCGCCCAGGAGCGCGTCCATCTCGAAGTCCAACGGTGCCAGGAATGCGCAGCGATCCTCACCGACCAGGTCGCCGGGGGCAGGAGCGCCTTCCGGCAACGGGGACGCGACCCACGCACTCGCCGGAACGGCACCGAACGACGTTCGGCAGGCATACACGGTGTACGTCCCAGCGTCGGCGTCGGCGACCGCTCCAGTCGCGAAGATCGCCGCCACGACGACGACTCTCAGTGCCCTCATGACTGTCTTAGGCGTGCGTTGCAAGACCTCTCCCCCCTGTGCGGGCAAAGAGTCTCCTCCCGGCGCGGCGGAATAGCAAGATGGACCGAGGCGTCCGGGCAAGTACATGCCCTTCGCCCTGTTGACTGCCCCTCGCGGGCGCGGATAGCGTCGGTCAATGTCCGCCGTCGTCCGCTCGTTCCTCGTTCTCGCCCTGTTCCTTGCCGCAGCGCCAGCGGCGCAGGCGGCGGACATCTTCGCCGTCGGCTCACAATCGCGCCTGACGCGTGTGGGTCCGGACGGCAACAATGCCGTCGACGCGAACGATCCTGCCGTCGCGTACAACAGTGTCGAGAACGAGTTCTTGATCGCCTGGGTCGGCAGCACGACGCAAGGCGGAGATATCGAGATCTTGGGCCAAGTGCTCGACGGCAACAGCGTCCCGAAGGGCACCGTGAATCGACTGACCAACGTCACTGCCGGATCACCGACGCAGCCGGTGCTGAGTTACAGCCCGACCACCAATCAGTACGTTCTCGGCTACATCGGGCCGCCGCCGAGCGGCGACGACAACTTCCCCGCCGGCCAACGCGAGGTCATGGCGCAAGCCGTGACCGCAACCGGAGTCGCGCTGCTCAACCCGTTCCGTATGTCGAGCACGGACTCGGCGAACGCCGACGCCGACAGCGCCGCGGACCCTGCGCTCGCCTATGACCCAGAACACGATCAGTACCGCTTCGTCTGGGTCGCCGACGCAGAGATCGAGGGCCAGAACGAAGTTCGCAGCCAGCGGGTTTCGTCGAGTCTGACCCAGCTCTTCGGCGAGGTCCCGGTCTCGGCCACCACCTCCACGGGAGACGCCAACGAGCCTGCCGTCGCGTACATGCCGACGCAGGACCGTTGGATGGTGGCCTGGGAAGAGCCGATTCCGGCCGCGGGGACGGAGATCGTGACTCGGCGGCTCGGTCTCACCAGCTCGCAGCTGGGAAGTGACCTGACCATCTCGAGCTCCTCGGGCACCGCGAGCTCTCTCAAGCCTGCTGTCGCGGTCAATCCCAGCCGCGACGAGGCGTTGGTCTCCTTCATCCGCAACGATGTTGCGGGCGAAGGGCCGGAGGTGTTCGTCCAGCGCATCAGCGCCAACGGCGCGGAGGTTCCGAACGCGACCGACCGGCGCATCTCCACGATGGGTCCGGCCGGCAACCTTGCGTTCGGGGTCAGCACCGGGCGCAACACCACCGCGAGTTATCACCCCGGCCTTGATCGGTACCTCGTGACCTGGGTAGCCGACAACGACTTCCCGGGGCTCGTGGACAACGAGTTCGAGCGCTACGGCCAGGCACTCGACGGCGCCGGCGCCGAGGTCGGCGGCGATGACTTCCGCCTGACGGTCACTGGCCCGGACGCCAACAACGACGTGGCCCCCGAGACTGCCGCCACGATTCCGGTGCCGGGCAAGCGAGCGTGGTTCACGGTCTGGGACGCGGACGACAACCGCTCGCCGCTCGCCGATGGCGAGTACGAGATCTATGGGCGGTTCGTCGGTGACGACGGAGACCTCGACGGGTTCGTCGTGCCCGACGACTGCAACGACGCCGACGCAGCGATCCATCCTGGCGCGGTCGACGTGCTCGACAACGGCGTCGACGAGGACTGCACCGGCACGTTCGCGGAGAACTTGGATCGGGATGGGGACGGGTCAACGCGGCCCGCCGACTGCAATGACGCGAACGCGAGCGTGCGGCCCGGCGCGGCGGACGTGGCGGACAATGGCGTGGACGAGGACTGCAATGGCGCGGACGCGCTCAACTTCGACCGCGACGGCGACGGCGCTCGCGCGGCCGGGTCGACTGCAACGACGCGAACTCCGCGATCCGGCCAGGCGCGAAGGACATTCCGCGCAACAGGCGTCGACGAGGACTGTGCGGGCGGCGACGCGAGCTTCCCGAACCTGACCTCGGGCATCTTGCCGACCTGGGACATCAAGGGGTCGAGGGTCCGGCTGGTGAACCTGCAGATCACGCAGCAGTTCCCGAAGGGCCTGAAGGCGAAGATCACGTGCAAGGGCAAGCGGTGCCCGTTCAAGTCCAAGACGCTCAAGGTCGGCAAGGTGCGACGGAACGCGGCGAGCGCGCTCTCGTCGCTGTCGAAGAAGCAGCGAGTGTTCCGAGCCGGACAAACGCTCGAGGTCTGGGTGTCGGCGCCCAACTTCAACTCGCGGATCAGCCGGCTCGTCCTCAAAAAGAACAAGATCCCTGTCAGTCAGCCCTTCTGTGCCCTTCCGGGTACGTCGAAGGTCCAAAAGACCTGCTCGTGAACCGTTTCTGAGGCTGGCGGCGCGCCGATCTGCGCCGCCGGCTCAGACAATGCTGGTACCTTCGCGGCCGTCAATGGTCTCGGTTGTGGTCTGTCTCTGCCTGGGGCTCGTGCTGGTCGTTGCCGCGGGATTGAAAGCGGCGGGAGGTCCGTCCGCTCAGGCCGCGTTCGCCACGTACGGCCTCAAGTCGCCGCGGGCGATGAAGGCCGCGTGGGCCGGCGTGATCGCCGCTGAGCTCACGCTGGGCGTGCTCGTCGCCACCGGGAGCACCGCCGCGGCACGCGCGGCCGCGCTGTTCCTCTCCGCCGCGACGGCGGCGCAGGTCGCGGCGCTCGCCGCCGGCCGGGCGGGAGCGCCGTGCGCGTGCTTCGGCGCCAAGGGGCGCCTTTCCACGCGCTCAGCGGGCCGGACGGCCGTCCTCGCCGCCGCGCTCGCGCTCGCGCCGCTGCTCCCGCGCACGACACCGACCACCGAGGAATGGCTGACGATCGGCCTTGCGGCCGCGTTGCTCGGCCTCGCCGCGCTCTCGGTCGTCGTGCTCGCCCTCGCGCGCGAGGTCGGCATGCTGCGACTCTCGATCGCCCCGCAGGGCGCCCTCGAGGTCGCGCACGAAGGCCCCGAGGTCGGCGCCTACAGCGCGCTCGCCGACGAGTTCGCCGCGGCGCCGGGCCAGATCGCGCTGGCCGTGTTCACGTCCGAGGGCTGCGGGCTGTGCCGGGTGCTCAAGCCGCAGATCGACGCCTTCGGCACGCACCACGCGATCACGCTGCGCACCTTCGACGAAGTCGAGCACGCGCACGCGTGGGCGGCGGCGGACGTGCCCGGGAGCCCGTTCGCGGTCACCCTCGACACGGACGGCACCGTGCTGTCGAAGGGCACGTTCAACACCGGCGCCCAGCTGGAGAGCGTGCTCCATGCCGCGGAACGGCGGCGAGGCGCGGTGCGCGCGTGAACGGCGGCAACCTGGCCGACAACGTCGCGGCGGGCAGCTCGCGGCGCGGGTTCCTCGCGAAGGTCGGCGCGGCCGTGATGGGCATCACCGGCGCCAAGACGGTCAGCTCGCTCGTCGCGCCGGGCGAGGCGGAGGCCTACCACTTCTGCGGGCACATCTACACGACGGACTCGTGCCCGCATCCGACCGGCCTGCCACGGATCGACAGCAGGGGCTTCCCGATCCGCGCCAAGAACGCGCGGCCCGTCGACGATCTCGGGCGCTACATCGACGTCCAGGGCTTCCCGGTCGACGATGACGGCGCCCCGCTCACGGACGCCGACGGCGCGCGCCTACCGAGGGCGACGCGCACCGCCGTGTGCACCGCGACGGCCGAGACCTACGGCTTCAAGCCCTATGTGGACGGCGCCTGGTACCGCTGCTGCGGCGGCCGGGTCCGCAAGCTCGTCGACTGCTGCGGGACCATGCGCCACCGCATCAACGGCGACAAGGCGCTCACGGGCTACTGCTACAAGGGCCGCAAGGTCTTCTGCGTCATGTACTACGACACGAAGGTGAAGTGTGATTGAGGCCGTCCTCATCACGCTGGCGCTGGTCGCCGGCGTGACCGGCGCGTGGTCCCCGTGCGGGTTCTCGATGGTGGAGACGCTCGCACCCTCGGGCTACGCGGGGCGGATGCGGGTCACGGTCGTCGCCTGCGCGACGTTCGCGGCCGGCGCGCTCGTCGGCGGTGCGATCACCTTCGGCGGACTCGCCTCCCTCGGCGACGCGCTCGGCGCCGCCGCGCCCGCGGTGGCCGCGGTGATCGCGATCGCGGCCGCGGCGCTGGAGGCCCGCGGCGCGCGGATCATGCCGCAGGTCCGGCGGCAGGTGCCGGAGTCCTGGCGGCGCGTGCTGCCCGTCCCGCTCGCGGCCGGCCTGTACGGCGTGCTGCTCGGCCTCGGGTTCACCACCTTCATCCTCACGTTCGCGGTGTGGGCGCTCGCGGGCGTGTCCGTCGCGCTCGGCGACCCGATGCTGGGCCTGCTGGTCGGCCTCGCGTTCGGCGTCGGCCGGACGCTCCCGGTCGTGATCCTCGCCCCGTTCGGCGGCGGGGCCGCGCACGCGGCCATGGCCGAGCAGCCGCGCATCCTGCGCGGGTTGCGACTCGCCGACGCCGCCGCGCTGGCCGTGGTGGCCGTGACGCTGTTCGCCGCGCCCGCCCAGGCGCAGGTGGTCGGCGCCGCCGCCGGCTTCTCCGACCCGACGGTCGACGGGGCGGCGGTCGCGTTCCACCGTCCCGGTGGCCTGGGCGAGCAGCGCGGCCCGGCCGGCGTGCAGGGGCTCCCCGGCAGCCACCCGGCGATCGGCGGGGGCCGGCAGGCCTGGATCGCCAACGGTCAGGTGGTCGTCGCCGGGCTGGGCGCGATCGCCGCGCCCACGGCCGACAGCGTCGCCGTCTCAGGCACGTTCGTCGTCTGGCGGCAGGGGCAGGAGCTTGTCGCCGCGTCGCTCACCGACCTCGCTCCGCGCCAGGTCATGATCGGCGCCGTCGGTCGCCCCGCGCTGAGCGGGAACCTGCTCGTCTACGACGTCGACGGCCGGATCGAGTCCTTCGACCTCGTCAGCGGCGTGCGCACGATGCTGCGCCGCGAGGCCCACGTGCAGCTGCGCGGCCCGTCCGTGATCGGCGGCGAGCTCGCCTACGTGCGCGCGAGCTACATCCGCCAGCAGGTCCGGGTCGGCCCTCTGCGCGCGCAGCGCGTGTCCAGCGACCTGGCGATCTACGGGACGTACCCGACGGCCCGCCGCGACGCGGGCCACGAGCCGGGCCGCTTCCCGGCCAAGGGTCACATCAACAAGCCGCTCTGGGAGTCCCCGCCCGCGGGCATCCAGGACACGCTGACGACGACCGCCGTGCGCGCCGACGCCGTGTTCGTCACGCGGGTGCGCAAGCGCAAGGGCATGCCGCCGGTGGCGACGGTCCTCCAGCTCGCGCGGTAGGTCCGGCAACGTCAACGGCGAGCACACTCCACGCTACCGGGGGGTGCTTACCCGAGCCAGTCTTCGAGCACGGGCAGGAGCGAACCGGCGTCATCGACGACGGCGTCCGCCTCGGCCAGGTCCGAGACCGCATACGGCCCCGTGGCCACCGCGGCCACGCGCACCTCGTCCACCCGCGCGCAGTGGATGTCCCGCGGCGTGTCGCCGATCACCACCGTGCGCTCCCGCGACCACGGCGGCGACGAGGCCCGGCTCCGCGCGATCGCCGGCAACCGGCCGCGGTCCTCGTCGTCGGAGCCGAAGCCGCCCTGGCCGGGTTCGAAGTAGTGGCCGATGCCGGCCGCGGCGAGCTTGATCCGCGCGACGGGCTCGAGGTTGCCGGTGACCAGCGCGAGCCGGAACTCGTCCGGCCGCGCCGCCAGCTCCTCGAGGAGCTCCACCATCCCGGGCGCCACCTTGGCGCTCAGGTCGGCCGGGCAGAGCCGCTCGTACTCGGTGACGCACGCGTCCACCCAGGCGTCGTCGACTGCAGACACGCCCACCGCGGCGAGCAGGTCGCGCGTGATCGCGCGATCCGTTCGCCCCGCGTAGTCCACGCCGTCGACCCCGAGCAGGTCCACGCCGTGCACCGCGCCCGCCGCTGTACGCAGGGCGAGCGCGTGTTCCACGGAGGCCCGCTGGAGCAGCGTGCCGTCGATGTCGAACAGCAGCAGGAGCAAGCTAGCGGCGGAAGTCCGCGTCCGCCGGCAGCCGCAGCGCGAACGCCGCGATCAGCCGCGCGGCCGCCACGACGTCGCTCATCTGCACCATCTCGACCGGCGAGTGCATGTACCGCAGCGGCACGGAGACCACCGAGGTCGGGATGCCCTGACGCGAGATGTGGATCGCGTCGGCGTCGGTGCCCGTGGCGCGCGCGGAGGCGTCGACGGTGAACGGGATGCCCTCGGCCTCGGCCGTCTCGTACAGCAGCTCGAACAGCAGCGGATCCAGCGTCGAGCCGCGCGTCAGCACCGCCCCGGAGCCGAAGCGGTGCTTGCCCAGCTCCTGCTCGGAGATCCCCGGTTGGTCGGTGGCGAAGGTCACGTCGACCGCGATGGCCACGTCCGGCCGCAGCGAGTACGCCGTGGTGCGCGAGCCGCCGAAGCTGATCTCCTCCTGCGCGACGGCCACGGCGTACACGTCGCCCGGCGCGCCGCCGGCCTCCGCGACCAGCCGCGCGGCCTCCAGGGCCACGTAACAGCCGAGCCGGTTGTCCATCGAGCGCGAGACGAAGCGCCCGCCCGGGAACTCGACCGGCTCGCCCGCGATCACGGCCACGTCGCCGATCCGGACCAGCGCACGGGCCTCGTCGCCCGAGGCCGCGCCGATGTCGATGTGCAGGTGCTTGAGCTCGGGACCCTTCTTGCGGTCCTCGTCCTTCATCAGGTGGATCGGCTTCTTGCCCACCACGCCCGGGACGACCCCGCCGCGGGTGGAGATCTCCACCCGCTGGCCGACGAGCACGATCGGGTCCCACCCACCGACGCCGGTGAACCACAGGAACCCGTCGTCGTCGATGTGGTGGACGATCAGCCCGATCTCGTCGATGTGCCCGACCACGGCCACGGAACGGCCGCCGCCCACACCGGGGATCCGCGCCACCGTGGAACCCACGGTGTCGTGCGTGACCTCGGCGAACGCCGACGCCGCCTCGCGGAACACCGCGGCCGGCGCCTGCTCGTACCCGGACGGACCGGCCGCGGTGAGCAGCCGGCGCAGGGTCTCCGGGAGCGGCACCTAGGCCGCCAACAGCTGTCGCAGCACGAACGGCAGGATGCCGCCGTGCTGGTAGTAGTGCACTTCCTTGGGCGTGTCGATGCGCACGCGGACCTTGAACTCCTTGTCGTCGGCGCGCACCGTCACCTCCTTCGCCTCGCCGCCCTCGACGCCGGTGATGGAGAACTCCTCCTCGCCGGTGAGCCCGAGCGACTCGGCGCTCTCGCCGTCCGCGAACTGCAGCGGCAGCACGCCCATGCCCACCAGGTTGGAGCGGTGGATGCGCTCGTAGGACTCGGCGATCACGGCGCGCACCCCGAGCAGGTTCGTGCCCTTGGCCGCCCAGTCGCGCGAGGAGCCGGAGCCGTACTCCTTGCCCGCGAGCACGATCAGCGGCGTCCCCTCCTCGGCGTACTTCGAGCGACGCGTCGTAGATCGACATCTCCTCGCCGTCCGGCATGTGGCGCGTGACGCCGCCCTCGGTGCCGGGCGCGAGCTGGTTGCGCAGGCGGATGTTGGCGAACGTGCCGCGCACCATCACCTCGTGGTTGCCGCGGCGGGAGCCGTAGGAGTTGAAGTCCTTCTTCTCGACGCCGTGCTCCTGCAGGTACTTGCCCGCCGGCGAGTCGGCCTTGATCGAGCCGGCCGGGGAGATGTGGTCCGTCGTGACCGAGTCGCCGAGCTTGGCGAGCACGCGCGCGCCCTCGATGTCGCGCCGGCGTGGACGGCTCCTTCGGGATGTCCTCCAGGAACGAGGGCCGCCGCACGTACGTGGAGTCGTCGGCCCAGGCGAAGCGGTCGCCCTCCGGGATCTGGAGGCTGCGCCAGCGCTCGTCGCCCTCGAAGGCCGAGCCGTAGGACTTCTTGAACATCTCCTCGTGCACGGAGGACTCGACGAGGTCGGCGACCTCCTCGGTCGTGGGCCAGATGTCCTTGAGGTACACGTCCTCGCCGTCCGAGCCCTCGCCGAGCGGCTGGTCGAGCAGGTCGATGTCCATCGTGCCCGCGAGCGCGTAGGCGACCACCAGCGGCGGCGAGGCCAGGTAGTTCATCTTCACGTCCGGGTTGATCCGGCCCTCGAAGTTGCGGTTGCCCGACAGCACGGACACGACCGCGAGGTCCTCGGCGTTGACGACGTCGGAGACCTCCTGCGGCAGCGGGCCGGAGTTGCCGATGCACGTCGTGCAGCCGAAGCCGACGAGGTGGAAGCCGAGCGACTCGAGGTCGTCGATCAGGCCGGCCTGCTCGTAGTACTCCATGACGACCTTCGAGCCCGGCGCGAGCGACGTCTTCACCCACGGCTTGGACTTCAGGCCGCGCTCGCGCGCCTTGCGGGCCACGAGCCCCGCGGCGAGCATCACCGACGGGTTCGACGTGTTCGTGCAGGAGGTGATGGCCGCGATCACGACGTGGCCGTGGTCGAGCTCGGTCTCCGTGCCGTCCTCCATCGTGAACGGGACGGCGTGCGTGACGCGCTCGGCGACCTGGACGCGGGTGCCGTCCTGCGGCTCGGCCGAGTCGTCGTGGCCGGAGCCGTTGCCGTTGTGCGCGGGCGGGTCGGACGCCGGGAAGGACTCCTCGACCTCCTCGTCGACGTCGGTGCCGCCGGCGGTGTGCGCGGTGGGCTCCGGGTCGGGGAGGATGTCCTCGAGCGCGCCGCGGAAGGCGGACTTGGACTCGGTCAGCGACCACGCGGTCCTGCGGGCGCTTCGGGCCCGCGAGCGACGGGACGACCGTCGCTCAGGTCCAGCTCCAGCGTCTCGCTGTAGGTCGGCTCCTCGGAGTTCTCGTCGTGCCAGAGGCCCTGCGCGCGGGCGTAGGCCTCGACGATCTCGCACTGCTCCTCGGAGCGGCCCGTGAAGCGCATGTAGCGGATCGTCTCGTCGTCGATCGGGAAGATCGCGCACGTGGAGCCGAACTCCGGGCTCATGTTGCCGATCGTCGCGCGGTCGGCGAGCGGCGTGTTGGCCACGCCCGCGCCGTAGAACTCGACGAACTTGCCGACGACCTTGTGCTCGCGCAGCATCTGCGTGATCGTCAGCACGAGGTCGGTCGCGGTCGCGCCCTCCGGCAGCTCGCCGTTGAGCTTGAAGCCGACGACGCGCGGGATCAGCATCGGGATCGCCTGGCCGAGCATCGCGGCCTCGGCCTCGATGCCGCCGACGCCCCAGCCGAGCACGCCCAGGCCGTTGATCATCGTCGTGTGCGAGTCGGTGCCCACGAGCGTGTCGGGGTACAGCACCCCGTCCTTCTCGAAGACCGTGCGCGCGAGGTACTCGAGGTTGACCTGGTGGACGATGCCGGTCTCCGGCGGGACGACCACGAAGCCCTCGAAGGCCGTCTGGCCCCAGCGCAGGAACTCGTAGCGCTCCTGGTTGCGCTCGTACTCGCGGTCGGTGTTGAAGCGCAGCGCCTCGCGCGTGCCGAAGGCGTCGACCTGGACCGAGTGGTCGATGACCAGCTCGGCCGGGACCAGCGGGTTGATCTTCTCCGGATCGCCGCCCAGGTCGGACATCGCGTCGCGCAGCGCCGCGAGGTCCACGATCGCCGGCACGCCGGTGAAGTCCTGCATCACCACGCGGGCCGGCGTGAACGCGATCTCCTTGGAGGGTTCCGCGTTGTGGTCCCAGCTCGCGAGCGCCTCGATGTCCTCCTTGCGGACCGAGACGCCGTCCTCGGTGCGCAGGAGGTTCTCCAGGAGGACCTTCAGCGAGAACGGCAGGCGCGCGACGTCGAACTTCTCCTGCAGCGCGTCCAGGCGGTAAATCTCATAGGAACGCCCGCCGACCTCGAGGTCGGCCTTGGCGTTGAACGAATTGTCAGACACAGTTTTCTACTCCCGTAGGAGGGGATTTTCGTGCCAGTGAGCCTACCCCCATACGGGTAACGCCCACCGCGCGGCGGTATGCCCCCGCCAAAGGTGCGGCTCTCCGACTGGCGCGGCACTCCGGACGGCCCATACGATCGCGGCGTGCTCATACGGACGACGATCGGCCTCGGTGCCGCCGCCGCGGGCCTCACGGCCCTGACCTACGGGATCGCCCAGGCGATCGAGAACGGCAGCTGCGGGGTGGACGAGTACGGGAACGTGCTCGGCGCGCCGTGTCCGGATGGCTTCGGCCCGATGATCGCGCTGATGGTCCTCGGCACGTTCGTGGCGCTCGCCGGCGCCGCACTCGCCAGCTCGCTCGTGCGCTTCATCTTGCCGATCATCGTCGCCGTCTGCGCGGGTGTCGTGCTCGGCTTCCTCGACGTCCACGAGACGGATACACGGCCGGGGCTCGAGATCATCGCGGTCGTCGCCGCCCCGATGGTGCTGTTCACCGTCCCGTTCGTCGGCAAGCGCCGCGAGCGCGGGTTCCTGGTGCAGCCCCAGGTGCACACCGCCACCTTCGGCGGACCGCCACCACCGGAGCCCGTCGCCGCGGAGCCGACGTTCACCGCCCCGGCGCCGCAGTGGCAGCACAAGCACACGCCCGGCGACCCGGAGGCGATCGCGGCCCGCCTGCGCCAGCTCGACCAGCTCAAGGAGGCCGGGCTGCTCGACGACGCCGCCTACGCCGAGCAGCGCAAGCGCATCCTGGCGGAGCTCTGATGCGCGCGCTCACCGTCTTCTTCGCCCTGCTGGCGACGCTCGCCGGCGCCTACGCCGGCTTCTACGTCATGCGCGAGCTCGGCCCTGACGACCTCACCGGCCAGTACGGCCGCGGCGACGCCGTGATCGAGGGCAACCTGATGCAGAGCGAGAACTTCGTCCGCGTCGTCGAGGCGCTCGAGCGCGAGCTCGGGTCCGACGGCCGCCTCCAGAGCCTGAACGTCGAGCTGCTGGAGGCCGACGCGACGGCCACCGTGGGCGACCGCATGGTCCGCGTGGAGATCGACGCGGGCGGCCGCTCGCAGCAGCGCGACATCGGCGACGCGACACCCGCCGGCACGCTGCCGGTGTCCAAGCTCGACCCCCGCGCGGTGGACCGGATCACCAAGGCCGCGATGCAGGAGACCGGCTCCCCCGTGGAGAGCCTCGCGCTCTACGGCGGCAACCGCCAGTGGACGGCCAACATGCTGCGCGGCGAACCCGACAGCTTCATCGCGAACCTCAACGGCAAGGGCCTGCGCCTGTCGGGCGAGGAGAACCCCGAGCCGGCCGGCGCCGAATCGGACTCGCTGTTCCGGGCGAAGAACCTCCAGCTCGTACTGGACGCGGTCGCGAAGGAGGGCACCCGCGTGCTCGACCTCACGGTGTGGCCGGAGCGCGCCTCGGTCAAGGTCGAGAAGGACGGCCGGGCCGTCAGCCTCAACTTCGGCTACGACGCCGAGTTGACGAGCCGGGACGTGAGCTCACTCAGCGGGCCCAGCGACACGATCCCCCTCAAGCGCATCGACGCCAAGGCGTTGGAACGCATGGCCAAGAGCAAGTACGTGAAGGGCCTCAAGAACGCGAAGTACGCGATCCTGCGGCCCCAGGGCGTGTTCGAGGACGCGCCGCAGTGGCTCCTGTACCTGCCCGAGGGCAGCGACCCGCCGTACGTGACCGCGAACCTCAAGGGCCGCGGCCTGTCCTGGCCCGGGCGCGGGTAGTCAACGCACCATGGATGAGCACAAGGGCGAATGGGCCGAGGTGGCCGAAGAGGGCATCGCGCCGACCGACGATGACGACGGCACGACCGGCCGCACCACCGGCGACGACTCCCCGGCGACGGCCGAGGGCATCGACCTCGAAGCCGGGGACGAGGCCGACGCGACCACGATCGGCAACGCGGACCCGACGCCGGAAGGCGAAGAGCCCGACCTCAGAGACGTAACGTAAGCCCTAGTGGACTTCTGACGGGACGCGCCGGCGATCGCCGGACATCTCGAACACCCAGAAGTCCTCGCCCATGACGGGCACGCTGACGTTGTAGACCGGCACCTCGCCCAGCCGGCCCTCGAACGTGCCCGCGTGGGCGTGCCCGTGCAGGACCATGTCCGGGTTGTGCTCGAGCAGCGGCGGCGCGAGCCGGTCGGTGCCGAGGAACGTCCAGATCGTCTCGCGCTCGCCCACGAGCGTCTCGGTGGTCGGCGCGTAGTGCATGAGCACGATCCGGAAGGGACACATCTGGATCGCGCGCAGCCCCTCGTCGAGCGCCTCGGCCTCGATCACGCTCTCGCGGTACACGCCGCGCAGCGACGGCTCGCCGAAATCCGGGAGGTGCGTGCCCGGGAACCCACCCATGAACCCCTTCACGCCCGCGATCCCGAGCTGCGTGCCGCAGAGGTCGATCACCTCGTGCGAGTGATCCTTGTCGAGGACGACGACGCCGGCGGCCTGCAGCACCGCCTTGAGCTCGTCGGCGCGGTTGACGTGCCAGTCGTGGTTGCCGAGCACGGTCAGGACGGGCACGCCGACGTCGCGCACGGCGTCGGCGACGATCTGCGCCTGCTCGGGCTCACCGTGCGTGGTGAGGTCGCCGGCGAGCAGGATCACGTCCACCCTGTCCTCCAGCGCGGCGAAGGTCGCGTTCGCCCGCTCCTGGTCGTCGGAGCGCTCGCCGTAGTGCATGTCACCGGCGGCGGCGATCCGGATCCGGCATTCGTCCCGCCGCTCGGCCGGCCGTCCGTCCGTCGTGATCGTCGAGCTCATATGCAAAACGGCTACCCGATCCGGCGCGCCGGGTAGCCCGTTCACATGGCCACGGATGAGCAGAGCCCGTTCTCGGAGCTCGAGGACTCGCTGAAGAAGTCCGCCGCTGCCCTGCGCGGGGCCGACGTGCCGTTCCTGCTCGGGGGGAGCCTCGCGAGCTGGGCGCGCGGCGGCCCGGAGACGCGCCACGACCTCGACCTGATGATCAGGCCCGAGGACGTCGAGCGCGCGGTCGCGGCGCTGGAAGCGGCCGGCATGCGCTTCGAGGACCCGCCCGAGGAGTGGCTGGTGAAGGTGTGGGACGGCGACATCCTCGTCGATCTGATCCACCATCCGAAGGGCACGCGGGTCGATGACGCCCTGATCGAGCGCGGAGAGGTAATGTCCGTACTTGGCATGGAAATGCGCGTGATGGCGCTCGAGGACGTGCTCGTGACGAAACTCATGGCGTTGGATGAGCATGCGCTGCGTTACGAGTCGTTGCTGGCCATCTCGCGTGCACTGCGCGAGCGCATCGATTGGGACGACGTCCGCTCCCGCACCCAGGAGTCCACCTGGGCCCGGGCATACTTCGTCATGTTGGAAGGCCTCGGCATCCTGGCCGAGGCGAGTCCGTCAACCGGTGGTCACGAGACCCGCGTGCGCGTGTTGACGCCTCGCGGTTCCGCCGCCGCAAACGTAGGGTAGGCGCGCAACATATGGCCGAACCGATCACGCAGGCCCGCCTCCGGGCACTCTCCGCCGTGCACCCTGACCAGGGTCGCGTGCTGTCCGTGTTCCTGAATCTGGACCCGACCTCGTTCGCCACGCCCGCGGCACGATCTTCCGCCATCACCTCGGTGATGACCGCCGCGGCACACAAGGTCGACGAGAGCGAAGGGCTCTCGCACGACGAACGCATCGGGTTGCGGAACGACGTCGAGCGCGTGCGCGGCGTCCTGGAGGGCTCGGACATCGCGCAGAACGGCACGCGTGCCGTCGCGGTCTACGCGTGCGGAACCGAGGGTCTGCTCGAGGTCGTCAAGCTCCGCCGGCCCGTCACCAACAAGGTGGTGCTCGACCGCACCGCGTTCGTCGAGCCGCTCGTGATGCAGGGCACCGACGAGAACTGGATGGTGCTGCTCACGAACCGCCGCGCCGCGCGGCTGTTCTTCGGCCCGGGCGACGCGCTCGAGGAGACCGACCGGCTCGTCGACGATGTGCACCAGCAGCACGGCAAGGGCGGCTGGTCGCAGTCCAACTACCAGCGCTCGGTGGACAAGGAGGTCTCCGACCACCTCCAGAACGCCGCCGACCTCGCGTTCAAGCTCTACAAGGAGCGTGGCGCGGACCGGGTGCTCGTGAGCGTGCCGGCCGAGCTGCACGCGGAGTTCAAGGGCAAGCTGCACCCGTACCTGATCGAGCGTGCCGCCGGCAAGATCTCGGTCGACGTGGAGAACGCGTCGCTCGATGACGTGCGCGCGGCCGCGCGGCCGGAGATCACGGCCCACGTCATGCGCTCCGAGCGCGAGGCGCTGGACCGCCTGCAGGCCGGCGTCGGCAGCGGCGGCCGCGGCGCGGCGGGCATCGCCGAGGTGCTGGACGCCCTGAACCAGGCGCGCGTGGAGACGCTGCTGATCGCGGAGAACTTCCAGATCCCCGGCCGCATCGACTTCCAGGCCGGGCTGCTGCTGCCCGAGGGCCGCGACGAGGGCGAGCCGGTGGACAACATCGTCGAGCCGGCGATCGAGAAGGCGATCGAGCAGTCCGCCACCGCCATGGTCGTCCGCCACCACACCGACCTGGACGAGATCGGCGGCATCGGGGCGGTACTGCGCTTTTGATGGAGGTTGCCGTTCTAGGCACGGGCATCATGGGCGCGCCGATGGCGCGCAACCTCGCGTCCGCGGGGCATGAGGTCCGTGCCTGGAACCGGACCGCTGCCAAGGCCGAGGGGCTGGGCGCCACGGTGGCGGCCAGCCCGGTCGAGGCGGTCGAAGGCGCCGAGGTGATCATCACGATGCTCGCCGACGGGCCGACCGTCGCCGCCGTGATGGACGACGTCACGCTGGCCGACGACGTCATCTGGTGGCAGGCGAGCACCGTCGGCGTCGAGTGGGTGACGAAGTTCGCGCCGCACGTGGACGGGCCCGTGATGGGCACGCGCCAGCCCGCCGAGGAGGGCAAGCTCACCGTGCTGGCGTCCGGGCCCGGGCGCGAGCGGCTGGGCGAGATCTTCGCGCCGGTGTCCGCGAAGGTCATCGACCTGGGCGAGGAGATCGGCGCCGGCCAGCGGATGAAGCTCGTCGGCAACTCGTGGGTGCTCGGGCTGGTCGAGGCGCTGGCGGAGACGATCGCGCTCGCCGAGCAGCTCGGGGTGGACCCGAAGGACTTCCTGGCGATGATCGAGGGCGGCCTGATGTACACGCCCTACGCCAAGATCAAGGGCGAGGCGATGATCGCGCGCGAGTTCCCGCCGAGCTTCCCGCTCGCCTTGGCGGCGAAGGACGCCGGCCTGATCGCCGAGGCCGCGCCGAACCTCCCACTGGCCGAAGCTCGTCCGCGACCAGATGCTCAAGGTCGTGGACGCCGGGCACGGTGACGACGACATGTCGGCCACAATCAGGGCCCTATGGCAAGCGCCCTCGTAATCGTCGACTTCCAGAACGACTTCACGCCGGGCGGCGCCTTGGCCGTCCCGCACGGCGACGAGATCGCCGACCGGATCAACGCGCTGGCGGCGTCCGGCGACTTCGAGCTCGTCGTGGCCACGCGCGACTGGCATCCCGCCGACCACAACTCCTTCGCCGAGCAGGGCGGGCCGTGGCCCGTGCACTGCGTCGCGGGCACGCACGGCGCGCAGCTGCATCCCGCCCTCGTGCAGCTGCCGATCGACGTCATCGTCGACAAGGGCCAGGCGTCCGGCACCGACGGCTACAGCGGCTTCGAGGGCACCGACCTCGAGGAGCTCCTGCGCGAGCGCGGGATCACGCAGATCACGGTCGTGGGCTTGGCGACGGACTACTGCGTCAAGAACACGGCGCTGGACGCGTTGCGCGCCGGCTTCCAGGTCACCGTCGACCACACCGCCGTCCGCGGCGTCGAGGTCGAGGCGGGTGATTCCGAGCGCGCGCTGGCCGAGGTCCGCGCCGCCGGCGGCGTGATGGCGTGAAACGCGGGCGGGACCGGCTGCTCACCCAGCTGCGCCCGCAGATCGACGACGAGCGTGTGTTGCGGGCCATCGCCGCCGTGCCGCGTGACCGCTTCGTCCCGGCCGCGCTGCGGCGGGACGCCTGGGAGAACGTGCCGCTGCCGATCGGCTCCGAGCAGACGATCTCCCAGCCGTTGGTGGTCGCGCGCATGTGCGAGCTGCTCGAGCTGCGCGGCGCCGAGCGCATCCTCGACATCGGCACCGGCTCGGGCTACCACGCCGCCGTGCTGGCGCACCTGGGCGCGCACGTCTGGAGCATCGAGCGCCACGCCGCGTTGTCCGCCCAGGCGGCGCGAGAACCTCGCCGCGGCCGGCATCGGCAACGTGACGCTGCTCGTCGGCGACGGCGCGCGCGGGCTGCCGGAGGAGGCGCCGTTCGACGCGATCAACGTCGCGGCCGCCGCGACCGCGGTCCCGCCCGCGCTCGAGGAACAGCTCGTCGCGGGCGGGAAGTTGGTCGTGCCGGTCAACGACCGGCTCTACGTGGTCGAGCGGACGCAGCGCGGGCTCGAGCGCCGGGCGCTCGAGCGGGTGCGCTTCGTCCCGTTGGTCTCCTAGCGGAACGGCCGCGCGTTGTCCGCGCAGATGATGTTCGCCTTAGGCAGGAAGTCCTCCTCGTCGCGCCCGTCGAGTCGTCAGACGACTTCGAGGCGCGGATTCGGTCGGTGCTCGCGGCCGACCTTCGCCGCCGGCTGCCCGTTGTTGAGCACGACGTCGGCCGTGAAGTCGTTCGAGCCGCGGATCAGCGAGGAGCCGACGCCGTAGGAGTCCACCGGGACGCCGGCCGCCTCGAACGCGCGGATCCGGTCCGCGTTGAAGCCGCCGGAGACGACGATGTGGACGTCCTTGTAGCCGTGGGCGTCCAGCTCGGAGCGCGTGAGCTCGACCAGCTCCGCGGCCACGCCCTTCGGCGCCTGGTCGCCGTGGAGGCGGCGCAGGGACTCGTCGGCCAGCGTGTTCGAGGTGTCCAGGCGCACGCCCCAGAGGTCCTCGCCGAGCGCGTCGGCGACCTCCAGCGCGGTCTTGACGCTGTCGTTCTTGAAGTCCACCAGCACGGTGACGTTCATGTCGCGGCCGAAGCGGTCGGCGAACTTGCGCGCGGCGAGCGCGGTGTCACCGCCGTAGGCCGCGATCAGCGCGTGCGGGACGGTGCCGACGCCGCGCCCGCCCCACCACGAGGCCTGCGCGTCGGTGGACACGCCGATCGAGCCGCCGATGTGCGCCGACCAGCCGTCGCCCGTCTGCACGAGCCAGTGGTCGTGACGCGCGGGGAAGTACAGGATCGGCTTGCCGTGGGCGGCCTCGACCACCTCGCGCACGTTGCGCATGATCAGCGTGCGGCGCGCCATCACGCCCAGGTAGACCGTCTCGAGGTGGGCGAACTCCGAGTAGTCGCCCTCGATCGTCATCACGGTCTCCCAGGGCTCGATCTCGTCGCCCTCGTGCAGCGCCTTGACCTCGAGCTTGTCCCAGCCGTTGATCCAGACGTCGCCCTCGTAGTGCCCCGCGCCCTGCTTGAGCACCGCGACCGCCTCGTCGACCCCGCCCAGGATCGACTCCTTGCGCTGGAAGACCTGCATCAGCACCCGCGGGTGGTGGTCGTCCGCCTCCAACAGCTGCTTCGTCAGGTTGAAGTAGGTGTCGGAGTAGTAGCCCTCGCGGATCTTCTCGACCGGCAGCCGGAAGACCGACGGGGGAAGACGGACACGCTCACGGGTCGCCATGACCCAAATAGCCTAGAAGCATCCGCGAAGCGATGATTCAAGCGACCGAAGCAGCCGACGCAGTCGGCTCGCAAGGATCGCCTACGTGGCTTCGATGACGCCCGTCGCCGTCAGCGCGATCACGAGCGCGCCGAGCGCCACGCGATAGACCACGAAGATCATCGTGGAGTGGTTCGTCGAGCCACTTGAGCAGCCACGCGATCGCCGCGTAGCCGACGATGAACGCCGCGAGCGTCGCCAGCGCCGTCTCGACCGCTCCCGCACCGCCCGGATCGCCGATCTTGCGCATCTCGAACAGGCCGGAGAGCACGACGGCGGGCACCGACAGCAGGAAGGAGTAGCGGGCGGCGGCGGCACGGTCGAAGCCGAAGAACAGGCCGGCGGTGATCGTCGCGCCCGAGCGCGAGACGCCCGGGATGAGCGCCATGGCCTGCGCGAAGCCGATGACGACGGCGTCGCGGGCCTTGATGTCCTCGAGCTGGCGCTCGTGCTTGGCCACCTTCTCCGCCAGCAGCAGGACGAGGCCGAGCACGATCAGCGTCGTGCCCACCAGGTAGAGCGAGCGCGCGCCGTCCTCGATCTGGTCGTTGAACACCAGGCCGAACACGGCGACGGGGAGCGTGCCCAGGCCGATGTACCAGCCCATCCGCGCGTCCAGGGTCCCGCGCAGCTCGGGCTTGAGCCACAGGCTGAGGAACCAGGCCCTGGCGATGTTCCACAGGTCCTTGCGGAAATAGAGCAGGACCGCGGCCATCGTTCCGAGTTGGGTGACGGCGGTGAAGGCCGAGCCGGGATCTTCCCACCCGAGGAGGGCCGGCACGATCAGCAGATGTCCGGAGCTCGAGATCGGCAGGAACTCCGTGAGCCCCTGGACGATGCCGAGGACGATGGCTTGAAACGCGTCCACGGCGGCGGCAGGTTAGCGAGCGTGGCCACCCGCAGGCTGACCGGATGGGTAGCGTGCGGGACATGAGCACGCAGACGATCGAGAGCCGGTCACCGCAGGATCAGACCGATGTGGTGGTGTCCGCGCCGGCCGCGGATCGCGAGGCGGTGGCGGCCGCGTTCAAGCGCGCCCGCGAGGCGCAGAAGGAGTGGAAGCGCAACGCCGTCGCCCGCGCCGACGCACTGTCCGCGGCGGCCGCCGCCCTGGACGCCGCGAAGGACCAGGTGGTGGACCTGATGGTGCGCGAGGTCGGCAAGCCGCTGACCGAGTCCGTCATGGAGCACGGCCGCGCGGTGCGCATCCTGCGCTACCAGGCGCAGTCGGCGCTGGATCCGGACGGCGACACGTTGCCCGCCGCCCCGCCCGCCGATCTGCGCACGCTCCTGCTCGCTCGCCGCCGCCCGCGCGGCGTCGCGGGCCTGATCACGCCGTGGAACTTCCCGTTCGCGATCCCGCTGTGGAAGGCGGCGCCGGCGCTCGCCTACGGCAACGCGGTCGTGCTCAAGCCTTCGAGCGACGCGATCGCCTCCGCGCTGCTGATCGAGGAGATCCTGGGCAAGCACCTGCCCGAGGGGATCTTCACCGTCGTCGCGGGTGGGCGCGAGACGGCCGGGGCCGTGATCGAGCAGGCCGACGTGATCTCCTTCACCGGCTCCACCGGTGTCGGCGTGCAGGTGGCGCAGGCCGCGACCGCGCGCGGCATCCAGGCTCAGGCCGAGATGGGCGGGCTGAACGCGTCGATCGTGCTCCCGGACGCCGACGTCGAGGCGGCGGCGAAGGTGATCGCGGGCGCGGCGATGGGCTACGCGGGCCAGAAGTGCACCGCGACCGGCCGGGTGATCGTGCTCGGCGACCCGTCGCCGTTCACGGACGCGCTGGCCGCCGCCGTGGAGGCGCTGCCGGTCGGCGACCCCGCCGACTCGAGCACCGTCGTCGGCCCGGTGATCAACCCACCGGCGCGTGAGGACCTCGTCAACGCCGCCAACGGCGCCCCGTCCGACGGCGGCCGCGTCGTGACCGGCGGCAAGGCGCTCGACGGCCCGGGCCTGTTCTTCTCGCCGACCGTCGTCGACGGCCAGGACCCGACCGCGCAGCTCGCGCAGGAGGAGGTCTTCGGCCCGATCGTCACGGTGCTGAAGGCGTCCTCGGCCGAGCAGGCGGTGGAGATCTCCAACTCCGTGGCGTTCGGCCTCGTCACCTCCGTGTTCACCAAGGACCTCGATAACGCGCTGACGGTTGTGGATGGCCTCGAGACGGGCATGATCCGGATCAACATGCCGACCTCAGGTGTCGACTTCCACGCTCCGTTCGGGGGCGAGAAGCAGTCGTCGTTCGGGCCGCGCGAGCAGGGCAAGGCCGCGCGCGAGCTCTACACGACGACGCACACCATCACCATCGGTCCCGCGGGCTGATGGCCATCTGGCGCGTCCAGACCGCGGGTGGGGTGCGCCTCGCCCGCGGGCCGGTCGAAGGCGGACCGGTCGAACTGCTCAGAGGCGACCTCGACGCGCTGCTCGCGGCGGGAACGCTCGAAGCGGAGGCTGACGGGCCGGTCCCGGCGGGCAGCGTCGTGCTCGCGCCGGTCGCCGGCCAGGAGGTGTGGGCCGCGGGCGTGACCTATGCGGCGTCGAGAACCGCGCGCAACGACGAGTCCAAGGGCGCGCACGACTTCTACGACAAGGTCTACGACGCCGAGCGCCCAGAGCTCTTCTTCAAGGCCGCGCCCGGGCGGGTCCGCGGCCCGGGCGGGACCATCGGCGTGCGCGAGGACTCGGGCTGGGACGTCCCGGAGCCGGAGCTCGCGCTGGTGATCGGCGCCGACGCGCAGATCCTCGGCTACACGATCGGCAATGACGTCTCCTCGCGCTCGATCGAGGGCGAGAACCCGCTCTACCTTCCGCAGGCGAAGGTCTACAAGGGCAGCTGCGCGCTCGGCCCGTGCATCGTGCCCGTCGCCGAGGCGCCGACCGCCGACGCGCTGGAGATCACGCTCACGATCTCCCGCGACGGCGAGGCCGTCTTCACCGGCTCGACGTCGACCGCGTCCTTGAAGCGCGGGCTCGAGGAGCTCGTGTCATGGCTCTTCCGCGCCCAGGACTTCCCGGTGGGCGCAGTGCTGTTGACGGGTACGTCGGTCATTCCGGCGATCGAATTCACGCTTCAGGGCGGCGACGAGGTGCGGATCGCGATCACGGGGCTGGGTGAGCTGGTCAACACGGTGGAGGTGGTGCCCTTCGAGATCGCAGCTGCCGCGCGATCGCTCTGGGTCAGGCGACGCGGGCCGAACGAGATGACCATCGAGGAGCAGCCGAACCCGCCTGATCCCGGGCCGGGCGAGCTGATCCTGCAGCCCGAGGCCGTCGGCATCTGCGGCTCGGAGGTCGAGGGCTACGTCGGCCACATGAAGAACCGGGTGCCGCCGCTGGTGATGGGGCACGAGTTCGCGGGGACGGTGATCGCGACCGGCGAAGGCGCGCAGGACCTGCAGGGCGCGCGGGTGGCGGTGAATCCGTTGTCCGGCTGCGGCGAGTGCCGCCTGTGCCGCGCCGGCGACACGAACCTGTGCCCCGACCGCGTGCTGGTGGGCGTGCACGTCCCGGGCGCGTTCGCGGACTTCGTGAAGGTGCGCGCGGCCGACGCGCGCCGGCTGCCCGACGAGGTGTCGATGCGCGTCGGCGCGCTGATGGAGCCGCTGGCCAACGGCGTCCACGCGGTCCGGCTCGCGCCGCCCGGCGCCGAGCGCACCGTCGTGATCGGCGCGGGCACGATCGGCCTGGTGACGCTGCAGGCCGCGGTACTGGACGGGCTGCCGAACGTGGCGGTGATGGAGCGCGACGAGGCGCGGCGCGCGCGGGCGGTGGCGCTGGGCGCGATCGACGGGGCCGAGCCGGGCGAGGCCGACCTCGTGATCGACGCGGTCGGCGCCGAAGCCACGCGCCGGCTCGGGCTGGAGCTGCTGCGCCCCGGCGGCACGCTGGTCTGCATCGGGCTCGCGAGCGACGAGACCACGCTCGAGTTCCACGGCGTGGTCCGCAGCCAGCACCGCATCCAGGGCTCCTACGCGTACACGATGCCCGACTTCGAGCAGGCCCACGAGTGGCTCGTGAGCGGCGCGGCGAGCCTCGGCGACGACCTCGAGCCGGTGCGGCCGCTGGAGGACGGGCCGGAGCAGTTCGCGCGCCTGGCCGGAGGCCCACCGCCGCCCGAGTTCAAGATCTTCCTGGCGGGCACCGCGTCGTGAGTGTGCCGTCAGGGAATCCCTCGGACCCCGTGGCGTGAGCGCGCATGAGCCGCACGGTCGTCGTGATCGGGGCGTCGAGCGGGATCGGGCTGGAGACCGCGCGCGCGTTCCTCGGCCAGGGCGACCGGGTGCACGCCGCCGCGCGGCGCGAGATCCGGCTCGAAGGCGTGGTCCCGCACCGGCTCGACTTCACCGACCGGGCCGCGGTCGACGCGTTCGCGGCGGAGTTCGACCACGTGGACGCGCTGATCGTCGCCGCCGGCACGAACATCCCGGAGCGCCGGCTGCACCAGCTCACCCACGAGGGCTGGGACGCGGTGATCGACGCCAACCTGAACGGGCCGTTCAACGCGCTGCGGGCGTTCCTGCCGGCGCTGCGCGCGGCGAGGGGCACGGTCGTGTTCATCGGCAGTGTGTCCGGCGCCTGGACGGACCGCTCCGGCCCCGCCTACCAGGCGTCGAAGGCCGCGCTGCTGGCGCTGACGCGCGGCGTCGGCTTCGAGGTCGAGGGCGAGATCCGCAGCACGGTGATCCTTCCCGGCGTCGTGGACACCGAGATCCTCGACAACCGGCCCGAGCCGCCGTCACGCGAGCTGCGCGACCAGATGCTGATGCCCGAGGACGTCGCGGCGGCGTGCGTGTTCGCGGTCAACCTGCCGCCGCGCGCGTTCGTCCCCGAGTTGACGATCCTGCCTACGAAGCTGCAGGCGATCGGGAAGACGACGTGAGCCAGCGGTCCACGACGTAGCCGCCGAACGGGACCACGGCGCCCAGCAGGATCAGCGCGGTGGTCTTCGTGTCCCAGCCCTGGTCGGGGCGCAGGTAGACGGCCATCACGACGTAGGCGACGAACAACGCGCCGTGCACCGGGCCGAGGATGGGGACGAGGTCAGTGTCGGTGGTGCGCTTGAGGATGGAGGCCACGAGCAGCAGCAGGAAGCTCGTGGCCTCGGCCAGCGCGACGATGCGGAAGTGACTTGAGCGTGATCACGCGTACAGAGTGACCTACTCGGTGTCGATCACGACCTTGCCCACCGCTCCGTTCTCGACCGCGTCGTGGGCGGCGGCGGTCTCCGCCAGGGGGAAGCGGTGCAGCGGGAGCACGGTCAGCGCGCCCGCCTCGACCGCCTTGGACACGCCGCCGATCGCGTCGTGCTTCGACGGTTCCGGGATCGTGTAGAGCAGCATGAACTTGAAGGTCAGGTTGGCCGTCATCGCCGCGCGGATCGGGAGCTCCGCCGTCGGCTGGTCGGCGGCGTAGGTGACGATCGTGGCGTGCGGGTTGGCCACCGCGAGGTCCAGCTCCAGGTTCGGGCCGAGCGCGACCTCGACGATCCGGTCGACCTTGCCGATCTTCTCGGCGGCGCCGGGCTCGCGGTAGTTGACGATCACGTCCGCGGCGCTCGCGAGCTCGGCCTTCTCGGCGCTCGACACGGTGGTGATGACCTCCGCGCCGCCCCACTTGGCCAGCTCGATCGCGCTGTGGCCCACGGCCCCGGCGCCGCCCGCGACGAGCACGCGCTTGCCCTCGATCGGGCCGTCGGAGAACAGGCAGTGGTAGGCCGTGAGCGCGGGCACGCCCAGGGACGCCCCGAGCTCGAAGGACGCGTCGCCGAGCGGCACCGCCTTCTCCACCGGCACGACCGTGTACTCGGCCGCCGTGCCCCACGGGCTCTGCCAGCCGGCCAGGTACACCCACACCCGCTCGCCCTTCCAGGCCTTCGCGACGCCCTCGCCGACGGCCTCGATCACGCCCGCGCCGTCCTGCCCGGGCACTTGGAAGTCGAAGTTGAGCGGCCCCGTCGCGCCGGCCCGGGCCTTCCAGTCGGTCGGGTTCACGCCCGCCACCGCGAGCCGCACGAGCACCTCGCCCGGCCCCGGCTGCGGCGTCTCGACCTCGCCGACCTCCAGCACTCCGGAGCCGCCGGTCTCTGAATAGCGCGCGGCGATCATTCGTCGAAGAAGGGTTCGTCGGGCCGCGCGTACTCGCGGGCGATGTCCAGGTTCAGCGTCACGCCCAGGCCCGGCGCCTCGGGCACCTTGATCCTCCCCCGCTCGATCACCGACTCGCCTTCCCAGCCCGCGGCCAGGTCGTTCCAGAACGGCACGCTCATCCCGTGCCATTCCAGGGCCAGGAAGTTCGGGATCGCCGCGCACACGTGGACGTTGGCGATCGTCCCGATCGGCGACGCGATGCAGTGCGGCGCCATCGAGATGTAGTGCGTGTCGGCGTAGTCCGCGATCCGGCGGGTCTCGAGCAGGCCGCCCGTCTTCTGCGGGTCGGGCGCGGCGACGTCGATCGCCCCCGATTCGAACGCTTCCCGGAAGCCGTGGCGCATGTAGCCGTTCTCGCCGGTGGCGATCGTCGTCGTGGTCGACTTCGTCACGCGCGCGAGCGCGGCGACGTTCTCCGGCGGCACCGGGTCCTCCAGCCACATCAGGCCCAGCGGCTCGAGCTCGTGCGCGAGGCGCTGCGCGTCCGCCACCTGGTAGCGCCAGTGGCAGTCGAAGGCCACGTCCACCTCGTCGCCGACGGCGTCGATGACGGCCGCCGCCAGCTCGACCATGTACTTGATCTCGGCCCGCGACAGCGTGCCCGAGGCGGTGTCCTGCATGTACGGCGTCGGCACGTCGAGATCGAACTTCAGGGCGCTGAACCCGAGGTCGGCGACCACCTGCTTGGCCCGCGCCGCGTACAGCTCGGGCGTGAACACCTCGTCGGGCGCCGCCTTGGCGTACGCGCGGCCGTGCTCGGGGTTGCGGATCGCGCCCACGGCGGTCGCGTCCGGGCCTTCCTGCCCCCAGCGCGCGGGCCGCTCGATCATCAACGCGTCCATCGAGTGCAGCGCCTCACCCGCGTGGCAGTCGGCGTACATCCGGACGGAGTCACGGAACTTGCCGCCCAGCAGGCGGTAGATCGGCACGCCCAAGTGCTGGCCGACCAGGTCCCACAACGCCGCCTCGATGCCGGAGATGGCGTTGTAGACGATGCCCGCGGACGACCCCGCGCCGGAACATCCCCAGCGCAGCTTGGCCCAGAGCCGGTCGACATCACGCGCGTCCTCGCCGATCAGCAGTGGCGCGAGATCGCGGATGATCGCGGTCAGCCCGGGCGCGCAGAAGCACTCCCCCAGGCCGCTCAGCCCCTCCCCCTCGGCATCGACGCGCACGTAGGTCCAGTCGTAGTTCGCCTCGACGACGGCGGTGTGCACCCCGGTGATCCTCATCACCGGGCATCGTGTCAAACCGAGGTCGGTCACGCAGCGATCGCCCCGGCCGCACCTGCGCAGGCGGTCCCGGCCCGGCCCGCCGTAGAGGTGGTCGCGCCCCGTGCCCGCGTCCAGGCGGTCCTCGCCCGATCCGCCGAGGATCCGGTCGTCGCCCGGGCCGCCGCGGAGCACGTCGTCACCGCCGCGGCCGTCGATCAGGTCGTTGCCGCCGCGGCCGTCGATCGTGTCGTCACCCGCGGTCCCGATCAGGACATCGTCGCCGGGCGTGCCGGTGATCACGCTCGGCCCGCGCGTCGCGTCGGGGCCGGGCGTCGGCGACGGTCCGGTGCCGCGCGGCGGGCCTTCGGGACCGCCGATCGGTGGCAACGGCAGCACGAACGGTGGCGGCCACGGCGGATCGCCGGCCAGCGCCGCGGTGGCCAGCAGCACCGGGAGAACTCGACGCATGTTCAGGTGCATCTCATCTCGCAGCGAAGTACGGTAGCCGCGGTCACGAGATGAGAGGGAATTCCGCAGTGCTTCACAAGGCAACGATGCTTGGCGGTGGCGGGGCTCGCGCTGAGCGCTCCGGCGGCGCTGGCCGAGAACGTCTACTTCTCCGTCGGGATCGACGGGCGCGCCACGGCCGGCGTGTCCCTCGACGACTGGGAGCCGAGCGTCACCCGCGTGGAGCTGGTCCGCGGCGGGGCCGTGGTCGCCACCGCATCCGCGGACACCCCCGGCCTGCCGTTCGCCTACATCCGGTCGGGCACGTTGCAGGCCGGCGACGTCCTCAACGTCTACCGCGGCAGCACGCTGCTCGGAGCGGTCCCGTACACGGGCCTGCCGACGGTCGGCACCGACGCGTGCGCCGGGCGCAGCTCGTTCACGGTCACCCGCGACGAGGACGCGCGATCGAGGACGCCTCGTACTACGTCCCGGGCGGCGGCGGATACAACAACTGGTCCCGCTCGATCTGGACGCGGACCAACCCGGCGACGGTGACGATCGATCGCCCGATGGTGCAGGGCGGTGTCGTCGACATCTCGACGTGGCGCCGGATCACGTGGCGCGGCAACAAGCGCCTGGAGATCAACTCGCGGCGTGAGGCGACCGTGCCCGCGTGCCCGGCGGCGCCGCCGGTGCGCGGAGCCGCCCGTCGTGAACCCCGGCCCGCCCGCGGTCGTCGACAAGACGCCCGCGCTCTTCGCCGCCGCGTTCACCACCACGAGCAAGGCGTTCGGCAAGCTCAAGCTGTCCACGCTCGCCCGCAAGAGCCGCTTCACGCTCAGCTTCAACGCGCCCGCCAAGGGCACGGTCAAGCTGCGCCTGACGGCCAAGGCCAAGCAGAAGACGGTCGTGCTCGGCAGCGGCTCGCGTTCGGTCGCGACCGCCGGCACGACCAAGGTCACGGTCAAGCTCACCAAGGCCGGCCGGACGCTGCTCAAGCGCTCCAAGCGCCTGAAGGTCACGGTCGCCGGCTCGTTCACCCCGGTCGGCGCGGGCGCGAAGCCGATCGAGCGCACCACGTCGGTCACGCTCAAGAAGTAGCGTCGCGCGGATCTTCCGCACGATCGTCAGCCTGCGTCGGCGCCGCGATGCTGTTCGCGGCGCCGGCCCATGCCGCCCGCGCCCCGTACTTGACGCGGGCGATCTCCGACGGCGGGGCGTTCTCCACCGCGGGGAGCGCCCGGCTGATGGACGTCTCGCTCCAGCGCGGCGCCCGGGCGGGCGCGCAGGTCGCGCGGCTGCCCCTGAACTGGGCGCTCGTCCAGGCCCGGCGCACGCCCGTCGATCCCACGAACCCCGCGGACCCGGCCTACGACTTCGCCGAGACCGACGCGCTCGTCCGCGCCGCGGTGCGCCGCGGCCTCGACGCCGCTGCTGCGCGTCGGCGGGGCGCCCGCCGCGCACGAGGCCCAGCCCCGCTGGCGCTTCGCGGCGTTCGGCACCTGGGCGCCCGATCCCGCCGCCTACGGGCGCTTCGCCGTCGCGGTCGCGCGCCGCTACTCCGGCCACTTCGACGGCCTCCCGCGCGTCCGGCTCTACCAGGCGTGGAACGAGCCGAACCTCGCTCGCTTCCTGCAGCCGCAGTGGATCGGCATCGACGGCGAGTGGGTGGCCTACAGCGCCCCGCACTACCGGCGCCTGCTCAACGCGTTCTACGACGGCGTCAAGGGCGTCGACCGCCGCGAACGTCGTCGCCACCGCGGGCACCGCGCCCAACGGCGACCCCGACGGGCGCGGCCGGATGAAGCCGCTGCGCTTCTGGCGCTGCGTTCCTGTGCCTGGACGCGCCGTGCGCGGACCCGCCGCGCTTCGACGTGCTCGCCCACCATCCGCTGACGGTCACCAACCCGGACATCCCGGCGCGCGACCCCGGCAACGTGGGCGTCGCCGACTTCCACGCGCTCAAGGCCCTCCTGCCCCGCGGGCAAGCGCCTGTGGGTCACCGAGATCAATTGGGATTCGGGCACCAAGGGCGCGACCGCCGAGCAGCTGCAGCGCTGGGTGCCGCACGCGCTGTATCGCCTGTGGAGCGAAGGCGTGGACATGGTCACGTGGCAGTTCGTGCGCGACCCGCCGAGCCGGCCGGAACACCCGGCGGGCCTGTACGCGATCGATCGCGCGGCCCCGCTGGACCCGCTCCGCGACCGCGCCCAAGCGCGCCGCCATCCGGGCCTTCCGCTTCCCGTTCACCGGCACCCGCACCGACCGCGCCCACGTGCGGCTGTGGGCGCTCACGCCGCACGCCGAGCGCACCCGCGTGGCCGTGCAGCGCCGGCGCGGCGGGCGGTGGGTGACCATCAGGCACCTCACCGCCAACCGGCACGGGATGGTCCGCGCCGAGATCACCCTGCGCGGAAGGGCCCGCCTACGCCTTGCCACCGTTCGGCAAGGCGCAAGCGGGCCCTGGGACGCGCCTACGGGTTAGTCGTGCTCAGCGTGAACGTGAGCGTCTTGCTGTAGCTGCCGGTGCGCAGCGCGTCGTTGGCCCCGATGGCCTGCTTGAAGCCGATCGGGACCACGTCGTTGGACACCGGCGCCGCGTACGTCTTCAGCGTCAGCGGCGAGGCGCTGATCGCGGCGAACGCGCTGGTGCCGCCCTGGGCCTGGAGCGGCTGCGGGAGCGAGAACGCCCCGTTGACCAGGTGGCCCGGGTTGGCGCCCGTGTCCGCGACGGCGAGCGTCGCGTCACCCGCGGTGGAGACGACCGTCGCGTTCGTGGCGCCGACGTACTCCCTCGCGACACCCGGCGTGAACGCGCCGAGCGTGGCCGGCGCGCCCAGCGTCAGCGAGAGCGTCGCCGGCACCGTGCCGCCGACGGTTCCGCCGTCGCAGTTGCCGTAGTAGCGGACCGCCGTGCGGAGCATCGGCAGCACGCCCGCCGCGTCCAGCATCGGGGCGACCAGGCCGCCCATCGGCTGCTTGAGCGGCACGAGCACGCCGCTGCCCCACGGCTTGACGGTGATGCCGTGGATCGCGAGGCGCGAAGCGATCGAGCCGGACTGGATCGGCGTCGGGCTGATGCTCGTGCGTGGCGCGTCGTAGTCGGCCTGCGTGATGAAGTAGCCGCACGGGCCCGGGTCCAGGATGCGTGCCGCGAGCGGCGTGTCCACGTCCGGCTGGTCGTTCGGGTTCTCGCCGACGCTCGGCGTGAGCGGCCACGGGTACGAGCCGCGCAGCACCGTCTTGCCGGTCCCGCCGGCGGTCTGGAAGGCCGCGGACGCCTTGTTGATGGCCACGATCTGGTCCAGGCGGGCGTTGAAGTACCGCAGGCCCTCCCAGTTCTCCCACAGGTGGCCGTAGGCCTTGCGCTGCTCGTTCGGGCGGGTGTTCGTGCCGCCCTCGGCCGGGCGGGTCGTGCCCGGGAGCGGCGCGCGCCTCACCGAGCATGCTGATGCCGTTCTTCAGCGAGCCGGTGTTGCGCAGGATGCCCTCGTGGCTGTCGCCGCCGGTGCTGTACGGGCCCATCCACCAGCCCGACGTCGCGGCGGCGCCGTACATCCAGTCGATCACCATCGACTTGCCCTCTTGGAAGAGCGGCTCGTGCACGTTCAGGTGGCGCGCGGAGAGGATCGGCAGGTCTTCGCTGTCGCCCTCGTGGTTGTCGATCGAGACGTCCGGCGAGTAGTCGCGGATCAGCTGCGCCTGGGCCTTGGTCTCGGCCTGCTCGATCAGCGCGTGGTCGCGGTTGAGGTCCTGCCCGGTCGAGTTGCCGCGCTGGTTGAGCGCGCGGCCGTCCGGGTTGCTCGACGGCATGATCAGCACCGTGATCTTGCTCAGCATGTCGAGGATCGCCGGATCCGTCGTGGTGGCGAGCTGGCGCGCCATCGTGAAGCACGTCTCGCGGCCGGAGGCCTCGTTGCCGTGCACGTTGCAGTTGACCCAGTACGTCGGCTTCGCCGAGATCTCCGCCGCGGTGTCGGGCGGCTTCGGGTAGCCGATGATGTACAGGTCGAGCGGCCGGTTCTGAATCGTCCGCGTCAGCTCGACCCGCGCGGAAGCGGTCGCTCGCGGCGTCCAGCGCGGCGGTGAACGTCTCTTCCTCGGCGGTGGTCGTGTACGGCCGCTGGAGCGACCTCGGTCGGCGGCGGTGTCGCGCTTCTCCCACGCCGTGAGCAGCTCCGCCGGGCCGGGATGGCCGAGCGTCGCGCCGCTCACCGGCGCCGAGTACGGCTTGAGCACGGCGCCCGTGCCGGTGCCGAAGCGGGCGCGCACGCGCCAGCGGAAGCTGTCGCCCAGCTTGAAGCCCGAGTCGGCGAACGCCGGCTTGTCGGGCGTGACCGTGCGCTGCGGCTGCCAGACGCCGACGACGGTGCCGGCCGTCGTCTCGGGCGTGCCGGCCGGCGCGCGTTCGATCTGGTAGTCGGTCGCCCCGGCGACCGGATTCCACTTGAGCGTGCGTGAACCCGACGTCCTGCGTCACCGTCAGGCCCGTCACCTGCTCCGGGTCCTGCGCGGACGCCGCCGCCGGCAACAGCAGCATCGCGGCTCCTAAGCCGCGATCAATCCCCTACTCCTCATGAACCCCCCCGGGTCTCGAAGTGCGGCGGACGCTACTCCTCTCTCCACGCCCGCGATCCGCACGGGCGTGGAGATTGGTCAACGGGGTTACGGCGTGGTGGTCGAGAGCGTGAAGGTCAGCGTCCTCGAGTAGGTGCCCGTCCGCAGCGGGTCCGTCGCGCCGATCGGCTGCCGGAACGTGATCGCGACCGGCGCGTTGGAGACCGGTCCGTTCCAGGCGCCCGGAGCGAGTTGGACCTGCAACGGCTGGGCCAGGCGGAACGCGCCGTTGGTCAGGTAGCCGGGTTCGCTCGTGGTCAACGTCGCCTCGCCCGCGGTGGAGATGACGTTGGCGGTGGTCGACGCGGTGTAGGTCTGAGCCACACCCGGGAGGAACGCCGGGAACGTCGCCGCCGGGCCGAGCGTGAGCGAGAGCGTCGCCGGGACCGTGCCGGAGATGGTCGTCGAGATGACATCCGCGTTGGCCGGCGTGTTCGGCGCGCACGCGCGCGTCGTGACCGTGTAGGCGTTGCCGGGCACGCAGCGCCACAGGCTCGGGTTGATCTCGCTCGGGGGCTTGCGCAGCTTCGTCGCCTGCTCGTAGGCGTAGGCGAACGCGAGCAGCTTGGCCTCGCTGAAGGCCGTGCCGTTGAACGCGATCCCGACCGGGTCGCGGTTGGCGGCGTTGTAGCCGGCGGGGACGACGATCTGCGGGTAGCCGGCGCGGGCGCCGAGGCCGATGATCGAGCGTGCCCGGGGTGTGATGATCGCCTCCAGGTTGTTGGTGGTGAGCGCGGTGTCGATCGCGGCGCGCGCCGCGGCGCGGCCGTTGTCGCGCGTCGTGCACGTAGGCGGCGTACTGGGCGGGATCGGTGAGATCCGTCGCCTGGCTGCGGTGAGCGCGGTCCTGCCCGTACTTGAGCGCGTCGCCGGGGTGCGCGGCGTTGTAGGCGATGATGTCGGCGAGCGACTTCATCGGCGCGGTCGCCGGGAGGCGGCCGAGGTACGCGTTCAGGTCGCGCTTGAACTCCGGCGTGAGGATGTCCCCGAGTGTTGGCCGCGGTCGGCGCGTTGATCTGCACCGTGGTCGCGCCGAGCGCCTGGACCGCCGCCACCGCCGCGACGTACTGCGCGTTCGGTGTTGTTGATGACGCCGATCCGCTTGCCCGCGAGCGCGTCCGGCTTCAGGCCCGCGAGGTAGTCCGGGACCGGCGGCGCGCCGTCGGTGGCGGGGTCCTCCGGGTCCGGGCCGGCGATCGCGTGCAGCTCCGCCGCCGCGTCGGCGACGGTCCGCGTCATCGGGCCGGCCGTGTCCTGCGTGGCGCTGATCGGCAGGATGCCGGTGCGCGAACGAGCCCGATCGTCGGCCGCAGCCCGACGATCGCCCTGCGCGCGGACGGGCTCACGATCGAGCCGCTGGTCTCGGTGCCGATCGTGATCGCGGCGAGGCCGGCGGCGGCCGCCGCGCCGGAGCCGCTGGAGGAGCCGCTGGGCGTGATGTCCGCGTTGTACGGGTTCAGCACCTGCCCGCCGAGCGAGCTGTAGCCGCTCGGCATGCCGTTGGTGAGGAAGTTCGCGAACTCGGACAGGTTGAGCTTGCCGAGCAGGATCGCGCCCGCGGCGCGCAGCTTGGCGACGACGGGCGAGTCCTTGGCCGGGACGCTGTGCTCGAGCGCGACCGAGCCCGCGGTGGTGGGCAGGCCGGCGACGTCGAGGTTGTCCTTGACCAGCACCGGGATGCCGTGGAGCGGGCCGCGGACGGTCCCGGCGGCGCGGTCGGCGTCGGCCTTGGCGGCCTCCTCCAGCGCCTTCGGGTTGAGCAGCCGGACCGCGTTGATCGACGGCCCTTCGGTGTTCGTGAGCGCGATCCGCTGCAGGTAGGCCTTGGTGAGCTGCGTCGCGCTGAGCGTGCCGGCGGTCATCCGGGCCTGCAGGTCGGCGACCGTGGCCGTCTCCAGCGGGAAGTCGAGCGTGACGCCGGTCGCGACCTCGCGGCCGGGCGGGCACGAGCGCGGGTTGCCGGAGTAGCAGCGCCAGGCGGCGGGGTTGATCTCGCTCGGCGTCTTGCGCAGCTTGGTCGCCTGCTCGTAGGCGTACGCGAACGCGAGCAGCTTCGCCTCGCTGAACGCGGCGCCGTTGAACGCGATGCCGACCGGGCCGGCGGTTGGCGGCGTTGTAGCCCGCGGGAACGACGATCTGCGGGTACCCGCGCGGGCGCCGAGGCCCGGTCATCGTGCCCGAGGGCGTGAGGATCGCTTCGACGTTGTTCGTGGTCAGCGCGGTGTCGATCGCGGCGCGGGCGGCGGCGCGCTGGCTGTCGCGGGCGCGACGTAGGCGGCGTTCTGCGCGGGGTCGCTGAGGTCGACGGCCTGGCTCGCGGTCAGCAGCCCTGGCCGAACTTGAGCGCCTCGTCTGCGTGGGCGGTGTTGAAGGCGATGATGTCGGCGAGCGACTTCATCGGCGCGCTCGCGGGAGGCGGCCGAGGTACGCGTTCAGGTCGCGCTTGAACTCGGCGGTGAGGACGTCGTACGGCGCGGCGGGCGTCGGCGCACGTGACCTGCACCGTGGTGGCGCCGAGCGCCTGGACGGCGGCGACCGCGGCGAGGTACTGCGCGTTCGTGTTGGCGATGACGCCGATCCGCTTGCCGGCCAGCGCGTCCGTCTTCAGGCCGCCAGGTAGTCCGCGCGTGGGCGCGTCCGCGGTGACGGGATCCTCGGGATCGGGGCCGGCGATGGCCTGCAGCTCGGCCGCGGCGTCGGCGACCGTGCGCGTCATCGGGCCGGCGGTGTCCTGCGTGGTGGAGATCGGCAGGATGCCGGCGCGGCAGACGAGGCCGATCGTCGGGCGCAGGCCGACGATGCCCTGCGGCCGCGGACGGGCTGACGATCGAGCCGCTGGTCTCCGTGCCGATCGTGATCGCGGCGAGCCCGGCGGCCGCCGCGGAGCCCGAGCCGGAGCTCGAGCCGCTCGGGTCGAGGTCGATGTCGTACGGGTTGAGCACCTGGCCGCCGAGCGAGCTGTAGCCGCTCGGCGCGCTGGTCGACATGAAGAACGCGAACTCGGAGAGGTTCGTCTTGCCGAGGATCACGGCCCCGGCGGCGCGCAGCTTGGCCACCACGGCGGAGTCCCGGTCCGGGACGGAGTTCTGCAGCGCGACGCTGCCCGCGGTGGTCGGGAGGCCGGCGACGTCGAGGTTGTCCTTGACCAGCACCGGGATGCCGTGCAGCGGGCCGCGGACCTTGCCGGTGGCGCGCTCGAGATCGAGGAGGCTGGCGTCCTGCAGCGCGCGCGGGTTGACCACCCGGACGGCGTTGAGCCCGGGTCCGCGCGCGTTGACCGCCGCGATCCGGTCGATGTAGGCGCGCGTGGCCTGGACGGAGGTCAGCTGCCCGGCCGCCATCTTCGTCTGCAGCTCTCCGGCGGTGAGGCGTTCGAGGTCCAGGACCGGGTCGGCCGCCACTGCTGGCGAGGCCAACAGCAACAGTCCCGCGACTGCGACCGCCAATGACAGCGACTTCATGAGCTCTCTCCCCCGGTTCTGGACTCGCCGAGGTGAACTCAACCCGGCGCGCGGGGGCGGTGTCAATAGCCCGATCGTGAGGGATCTACACGGGGTCGCGTCTCCGGCGGCGCGCCCGGCGCGCGTCGCGGAACAGCCCTGCGAACAGCAGCCACCACCAGGGGCGCAGACGGAAGGGCCACAGCCAGTCCCAGCGCCGCGGCTTCAGGCGCCGGGCGCGTCTGTCGTCGGCCAGGAGTTGGCGCGTCGGTGCGCTCAGCCTTCTGACCTCGAACGCGCGGATGGTCTCGAACACGACGGCCACCAGCAGGAAGAAGAGGACCGACGCCGGCTCGGTGAACGCGGTGATGACGGCGTACGCGAGCGCGGCCGTGCTCACGCGCCGGTACACGAAGCTGCGGCCCGCCGGGCCGGTGTGGAGGAGGTTGTGGCGAGCGACGTCCAGGCGCGGGTCCAGCCGCGCCGCCGCCTCGAACTGCTCGCCGATTCCGGTCCGCTGGTGCGCGCGCAGGCGGGCGACGGCGAGGTTGTTGAGCGCGTCTGCGTCCTCCGGGTCCAGCGCGAGCGCGCGCTCGTAGGCCGGGATCGCGTCGTCCGGGCGGTCCTGCTCGAACATGATCTCGCCGAGCGTGGAGTGGGCGTCGGTGTCGTGCGGGTCGAGCTCGATGGCGCGCCGGGCGGCGGCGACCGCGCCCCGGTGATCGCCGGTGGCCTGCAGCGCGCTCGCCAGCACGATGTGGGCGGCGGCCGCCTCGGGGGCGAGCCGGGCGGCCTCGAGCGCCGCCTGCTTGGCCTGGAGCGGGTGCCCGAGCCGGACCAGCGCGACGGAGCAGATGCGGTGGCCCCACTCCTGCTCGGGGCCGTGCGTGACGGCGGCCTGAGCGGCGGTGAGCGCCTGCGCGAAGTCGCCGAGCTGCAGGTAGGCGAGCCCGGTCATGGCGTGCAGCTCGGGGAGGTCCGGCGCGACGGCCTGCGCGCGGCGCAGGTGCTCGATCGCCTCCTGCGGGCGGCGCAGGTCCAGGAGCGCGGCCGCGCGCTCGAGCGCCACTTCGGGGGTCACAGGAGTTTGTGGGTCCTGATGTAGGCCAGCAGGTCGTCGTACTGACCGGCTTCGTTGGCGTACAGCGCGTAGTTGTGGGCCACCGCGAACCACGCCTTGGTCGACGGCGCGGTCTCCTGCGCGGCCTGCTCGAGCTGGCGCATGGTGATCGGGCGCATGGTCCCCGTGCGGACCGATTCCTGCAGCGCCTGCTCGGAGGCGGTCTCCACGACGTGGACGAGATCGGCGCCCGAGCAGCCGTCGGTGCGGCGGGCGAGCTTGCCCGCGTCCACCCCCTCGATCGGGCGCGCTTCGAGCGCCTTTCTGAGGATCGCCTCGCGGGCGGGAAGGTCGGGCGGGAGGACGAGCAGCGTGCGGTCCAGCCGGCCCGGGCGGCGCAGCGCGGTGTCGATGTCCCACGGGTGGTTCGTCGCGCCGAGCACGAACACGCCGTCGTTGTCGGCCTGCGCGCCGTCGAGCTCCGCCAGCAGCTGGTTGACCACGTTGCGGCCCGCCGAGTGGCGCAGGTTGCTGCGCTTCTGGCCGAGCGCGTCGAGCTCGTCCAGGAACAGCACGCACGGCGCGGCGCGGCGGGCGGCCGCGAACGCGTCGTGCAGGCGGCGCTCGGACTCGCCGAGCCACATGTCGAGCACGTCGTTGAGGCCGAGCGAGAAGAAGCTCGCGCCGAGCTCGCCCGCGACGGCGCGCGCCAGGAACGTCTTCCCGCAGCCGGGCGGGCCGTACATGAGCAGGCCGCCGCGGAGCGATTTGCCGTAGTACGCCCGCAGCTCCGGGTTGCGCAGCGGCGCCAGGAACGCGGCGTCCAAGCGCGCTTTGACCTCTTCGAGGCCGCCGACGTCGTCGAGCGTGACCCGCGGGCGTTCCGCCTCGATCAGGCCCTCGGGGTCCAGCTCCGTGAAGCCCTCGGGGATCGCGATCGGGTCGTCCGGGTCGTCGGTCTCCGCCCAGCGCGGACCGAATCCGGGCACGGGCTCGTCCGACTCGAACGGAGGCGGCGTGGCGCCCTCGAAGCTGCGCAGGATGCGGGCGTACGAGTCGGCGCGCGCCGTGTCGCCGAGCGCCCGCGCGGCATCGCGGGCCGCGACGAGCGCCTCCGCGTCATCCGGCGTGGTCTGCAGCGCCGCCTGCGCGTGCTCGAGCGCCCGCCCCGCGTCCCCGCCCATGACCAGCAGCGACGCCAGATGCACCCGCAACGCCGGGTTGTGCGGGTCGGCGACGATCGCCGCTTCCAGAGCGGCAGTCACTGACGGGTCCACGGACACGAGGTGGGGTTACCCCGAGACGTGTCCAGTGAGCCTTGCAATCGAGTGCAGGAGCCCCCACACTGGGTTTCATGTCGTCGTGGCAGCGCTCCTCTTCGTCGGAACTCCGAGCCTCGGACGCCGAACGCGAGCGCGTCGTGGACTTCCTCCGCGAGAGCTCCCTCGTCGGCCGGCTCACCCACGACGAGCTCGATGAGCGCATCGGGCTCGCCTACGCCGCGGTCACCCGCGGCGACCTCGAACGCCTCCTCGTCGACCTGCCCCGCGGCGACGCGCGCCACCCCGCGCCCCGCCCGCGGCGCGTCGCGCCCGTCGCGAAGAAGCGCGAACCCAGCGGCGTCATGGTCCTCGTGGGCCTCGCCGCCCTCGCGATCCCGATGGCGATCATGGCCGGCGTCATCGTGGCGATCGCCGCGGTCTTCGCGCTGGGCGTCGTGATCGGCCCGTTCGTGATCGTGGCCCTGATCCTCATCGCCGCGCTGCGTCGCCGCCGCCCGCCCGGGCCCGGCTGGCAGCGCCCGCACTACGGCTGAACCGGCGTCAACGGCGCCGAGGGACGGTCAACGCCACGCCGGCGTTCACTAACCCGCGGAAACCGCGAGTTAGACACCGCTCGCGTGCCCGGGTGGCGCGTTGCCGCTCGCTCGCCACGCGAGCGATGACTTGGTCAACCAGTGGTTGACCAAACGAACGCTCGCGTGGCACGCGGGTGACTTGAACGCACACGCCCGCGCCCGGGCGCACCCGGTGCAACCGGCTCACCCGCACAAGAGCGCGCCGGCCGCGCGGGTCAAGCGCCAACGCGAGTGTTGCTCGCTCCGCGACGCCCGACGTATCGTCGCCGCAAGTGCTCGCCGAGCTGGAAGCCACGCCCCTCGGCCTCCCAAGCGGCCTCGACCTCGAATGGCTCGGCGTCGCGGGCTACCGGCTCACGTACGAGAACGTCTCGATCCTCGTCGACCCGTACGTCTCGCGCGTCCCGCTCCGCATCGCTCCTCCTGCGCCGCCCCGCCCTTCCGGACGACACCGCGATCGCCCGCTACATCCGTCCGCCCGGCCCGGTCGCGGGCATCCTGATCGGCCACACCCACTGGGACCACGCGGTTGACGCGCCCGCCCTCGCCCGGCGCTACGACGCGCCGACCTACGGCAGCGACTCACTCGCCCGGCTCATGCGACTCCACGGCCAACCCAGCGTCGTCGTGGAGCCACGCAAGCGCTACGAGCTCGGCCCGTTCGTGGTCAGTTTCACGCCGAGCCGTCACTCCAAGTTGCTCTTCGGGCGCAAGGTGCCGTTCGACGGGCCGCTCACGTGCGAGGACGTCCATGCACTGAGCCCCGGGGCGTACAAGTGCGGCGCGGTGTACGGGATCCGGATCGAGGTCGCGGGGATCGCGCTCTATCACCAGGGCAGCGCGGACCTCGACGACGGCGCGCTCGGCCACGAGCCCGTCGACGTGTTCCTCGCGGGCGTGACCGGGCGGCAGGTCACGCCGCACTACTGGGAGCGGATCCTGCCCAAGCTGGACCCGCGCGTGCTCGTCCCGACGCACTACGACGACTTCTTCGCGCCGCTCGGCAAGCCGTTCAAGCTCATCCGCAAGGTCAACCTGGAGGCCGTGCCGGACGAGGTCCGCGCAGTCTCCAAAGACGCGACGGTGGCCGCGCTCAGGCGCGTCGACTGACGAGATCCCGCGCGGCGTCCGGCCACTCCGGGAACGCGAACTCGAAGCCCGCGTCGAGCAGCCGCCCCGGCACGACGCGGCGGCTCTTGAGCACCAGCTCCGTCTCGGTGCGCATGAAGAACGCGCCCACTTCGAGCATCCAGCGCGTGGCGGGCAAGCCCGACCCGCCCGTCGCGCAGCACGCGCATGAACTCCGCGTACGGCAGCGGGTTCGGCGAGGCCAGATTCACCGGGCCGGAGAAGGACTCGTCGGTGATCAGCAACCGGATCGCCCGCGCGAAGTCCTCGTCGTGAATCCAGGACACGTACTGCGCCCCGCCGGCGGCGGGGCCGCCCAGCCCGCGCCGCGCCAGGCCGTACAAGCGTGTCGAAGACGCCACCTCGGTCCGGCGACATGACCATCGCCGTACGCATCAGCACGGTCCGGACGGGCGATTCCGCGGCGGCCTCCTCCCAGCGCCGGGCGACGTCGATCGAGAACCGCCAGGTGTCCGGCACGCCGACCTCGTCACCGCCCACCACGCCGCCCTCGTCCCACGCGGGACCGTAGTTGTCGGCGTAGATCGTCGCGGTCGAGGACTGCAGGAACACGCGCGGCGGCACCGCGCAGCGCTTGAGCGCCTCGACCAGCGCCCACGTGGATTCCAGTCGTGAGCGCATGATCGCCCGCCGGTTCGCGGGGGTGTAGCGGCAGTCGACGGTCCGCCCCGCCAGGTTGATCAGCGCGTCCGCGCCCTCCAGGGCGCTCACCCAGTCACCGACGGTCCGCCCGTCCCAGCGCACTCCTTCCGAGCGCGCGATCACGACCACTTCGGCGTCCGCGAACTCGCGCCGCAGCACCTGCCCGACCTGCCCGGTTCCACCGGCGAGCACGATCTTCATCCGCTGCATCTCCCACACGATCGGGTCACCTTCGGAGACGTCGGCGCCGAGCTGAGCCAGCACGCCGGCCAGCGTCTCGCGGCGCACCGCGCCGAACGCCAGCACGTGTGACAGCACGCCGCCGTAGGTGAACGACTGCGGCGGCTCACACAGCGCATCCACGAACGCGTCGTCGTAGGCGCCGCGATCGCGGATGCGCTTGGCGATCCGGGCGAAGTCCTTCGCCGCGCGCTCAAAGCGCGGGAGCCAGTCGCCGGCGCCGGACGCCGGCACCTCGCGCCCGTCGATCGCCGCCACCCACACCTCGAGCGTGTACACGAGCCGCTCGCACATCAGCGCCGCGCTCGGCTCCTCACCCTCGAACCACACCACGACCAGACCGGGCCGGACCTCCCGCTCCAGCTCCTCGTCCGACAGCGAAGCCGCCGCCCGCAGCAGCTCGCGCACCCGGTCCAGGTGGTGGGAGACCATGCGGTCGGTGAGGTCGCTGCGGGGCGTGGACGGGATCAGCAGGCCGGCGGGCGGATGGAAGTGGATGCCGTTCGGGGCGGGGAGCTGCACTTCGCCGTCGTACGCGCTCGGCGGCGCCCCGTAGGCGCGGGAGAACGCGCGCGAGAAGGCCGCGACCGAGCCGTACCCGGCGACCTCCGCGGCCTCCGCCGGCGGCACACCCGCCCGGAGCTGCCACGCCGCCCGCTCCAGCAGCAGCCGCCGCCGCAGCGCCACCGGCGACTCCCCCGTCGCCGCCGCGAGCAGCCGATCCAGGTGGTCGCGCGAGAAGTGGGCGCGCTCGGCCAACGCGGTGCCGTCGACGGGGTCGTCGAGGGACGACAGCACGAGATCGATCAGGTCGCGAAGCCGGTCTTCCATGTTGATCGCTTTCGACGTCTTACTGGACTGCGCCCGCACGTGACGCCACCGTGGCGTCCATGGCTTCCTGGACCGAGTTCTCCGCAGCGGCGCCCGAGCTCGCCGAGCGCGTGAAGAAGAGCTTCGACGCGCACAAGCACAAGACGATGGCGACGCTGCGCAAGGACGGCTCGCCGCGCATCTCCGGCACCGAGGTGGAGTTCTCGGACGGCGAGCTGTGGCTCGGCTCGATGCCGAACGCGCTGAAGGCCAAGGACCTCCTGCGCGACCCGCGGTTCGCGATCCACAACGGGTACTCGGACACCACGCCCGAGGGCATGGAGGACGCGAAGCTCGCGGGCCGTGCGGAAGCGGTCCCGCACCCGGAGCACCACCGCTTCCGGCTCGACATCCGCGAGGCGTCCGTCGTGCGGGTCAACGAGGAGCAGACGCACCTGATCATCGACGTCTGGACCGCCGACGGCGGCCTCAAGCAGATCAAGCGCAAGTGAGCGAGCGGCTGCAAGCGGGTGGTCGACGCGCTCGACGTGCAACCCGGCCAACGCGTCCTCGAGATCGGCTGCGGGCACGGCGTCGCGGCCACGTACGTGATCGCGAACGGCGCGCACCTGACCGCGATCGACCGCAGCGCGAAGATGATCGCGGCAGCGCGCAAGCGCAACCCGGACGGGGAATTCATTCACACGACGCTGGAGGACGCCGACCTCGGCGACCGCCGCTTCGACACGATCTTCGCCTGCCGTGTCGGCCTGTTCCACCGCGAGCCGGACCGCGCCCGTGAGCTCGCCGAGCGCTGGCTGGCGCCCGGCGGCACGCTCCACATCGCCTACGACAGCCCGATCTCCCGCCGCGCCTCGGCCGAGCGGTAACAGGCGTCGACCACGTGCGCGAGCTGGGTGGCCGCCGCTCCGGCCCCGCCCTCGCCGGCGCGCACGGCGTCCAGGAACTGCACGACCACCTCGTCGTGACCGCCCCCGGGTGCGACCTCGACCTCCGTCACGGCGGGCACGCCGTCGACGTCGGTGTACAGCTTCAGCGTCCCGGTGCCGAGCTGCTCGTCCACGCGCAGCTCCGCGCCGCCCTCGGTGCCGTAGATGGTGATCCCGAACTCCATGCCGGACACGCGGTGCGTGGCCCAGCTCGTCTCGACGAGCAGCGTGCCGCCGTCGTCCAGGCGCAGGAACGCGCTCGCCAGGTCCTCGACGTTGAACTCACCGCTGCCGCCCGTCTTGCCCGAGATCGACGCGCCGCCGTAGCCGGCCGTGCCGAGCAGGTCGTACGTGGAGGCGCTGACCGTGGTGACGTTCGGCTGCCCGAGCAGGAACAACGCGTAGTCGAGCACGTGGACTCCGAGGTCCACCAGCGGTCCGCCGCCCGCCGTCTCGCGGTTGGTGAACCACGAGCCGAGCGTCGGGATGCCGGTGCGCCGCAACCACCACGCCTTCGTGTAGTAGGGCTTGCCGAGCCGACCGGCCTCGATGAAGCGGCGCAGCGCTTGGATGTCCTTGCGCTGACGGCGATTGAACGCGACGTCGAGCACGCGTCCCGCCGCTCGCGCCGCCGCCAGCATCGCGTCCGCCTCCTCCGACGTGCGCGCGATCGGCTTCTCGCACAGCACGTGCAGCCCGCGTTCGAGTGCCGCGATCGCGATCGGGGCGTGCAGGAACGTCGGCACCGCGACGCTCACCACGTCGAGCGAGTCGTCCTCGAAGAGCTCCTCCCAGGTCGCCACGTGGCGCTCGACGCCCAGGCGCGTGGCGAGCTCCGTCCGCACCGGCGCTTCCAGCCCGGCGATCCCGGCCAGCTCGACGCCGGGTAGCTTGGCGTAGGCCTCGGCGTGCTGTTCGCCGGCCCAGCCGACGCCCACCACCCCCGCCCGCAGTGTGTTCGTGGTAGAGATTCGGCGGATGGTACGCGTCACCGTGTGGGGCGAGAACGTCCACGAGCAGCGCGAGCCCGAGGTTCGCGAGCGCTATCCCGAAGGCATGCACGGCGCGATCGCCGCCGGGCTCTCCGAACTGCTGGGCGACCAAGTCCGAACTCGGACCGCGACGCTCGACCAGCCCGATCACGGCCTCCCGCAGGCGGTGATCGACGCGACCGACGTCCTGACCTGGTGGGGCCACATCGCCCACGACGACGTCGACGACGCGGTCGTCACCCGCGTCCACGAGGCCGTGCTCGGCGGCATGGGCCTGCTCGTCCTGCACTCGGGCCACTACTCGAAGATCCTCCAGCGCGTGCTCGGCACCTCGTGCAGCCTCAAGTGGCGCAACGAGGGCGAGCGCGAGCTCGTCTGGACCGTCAACCCTGCGCATCCGATCGCGGCCGGCGTCCCACACCCGATCGTCATCCCCGCGCAGGAGATGTACGGCGAGCACTTCGACATCCCGGAGCCCGACGAGCTCGTGTTCATCTCCTCGTTCGCCGGCGGCGAGGTGTTCCGCAGCGGCTGCTGCTTCCAGCGCGGCGCGGGCCGGATCTTCTACTTCAGCCCCGGCGACCAGGACTACCCCGTCTACCACCAGCCCGAGATCAAGCGCGTGCTCGCGAACGCGGTCCAGTGGGCCACGCCGCGCTCCGGGGCCCGGTGCCGGAGGCCCCGAACGCGCCGCGCGACTGGTTCCTCTAGTGGCCGACGTGCGCCATCTGCGGGGCCGAGCACCCCGCGCTGCGCAACCAGCCGATCCGCCTCGCGGAGCTCGAGCTCGGCGACCGCGTCGACTTCGAGCCCCAGCACGTCATCACGATCGACTACACCGACGAGGAGCTCGGATACGAGCAGGACCAGTGGGTGGTGATCGACTCGCGCGTGTTCGAGGAGGATCTCCCGCCGGAGCGACTCGCGTTCGCCCACGGGCTGTGGTTCATGCTGCTGGGCGACCGCGGGTTCGCCGAGCCGGAACGGATCATCCGGGTCACGGATGCCTTCCCGGCTCTGGAAGGCCCGGTGCGGGCCGGCGAGGGTGTGTGGGAACGCGACGGCGACGGCTACCGGCGCGTCGACGAGACCGCCGGCGACTGGCCGCAGTTCCTCGCGGACGTGGACGCGCTGTTCGCTCGCGATGCAGCCGGCCGATGGAGTGAGGTCAAGGTCTGTCTGAAGACCATCCGTTTGATGGACCGGGAAACCTCCTATGGACGACGCGACGGCGCGCGCCCGCCGCGATGGTTGTGCGCTGATGCTTTTCAAGATCCTCCCCACTGCGGTGGCCGCGCTCGCGCTGCTGGCCGCGCCCGCCTACGCGAGCAAGGCCGAGCTCTCGCCCGACGGCCGCTACCTCGACGTCACCGAGTCCTCGCCCGGCGCGGTCGACAACATCGTCGCCAGCCTGCACCGCGAGGGCGGTCGTCAGGTCATCCAACTGTTCGGCGACGTCACGGCCGGCACCGGCTGCACACGCGACGACTATGCGGGCACGACCAAGTGCAGCGACCCGGAGCTGCAGGTCCGCGTCTCGCTCGGCGGTGGCGACGACCGCTTGCAGCTGAGCGAGAGCTTCACCGACATCACGTTCGGCGACGGCTCGATGGTCGCCGACCTGGGCGATGGCAACGACACGTTCCTCTCCCGCGACACGAACGCCACCGTGGTGGCGCACGGCGGCCCCGGCAACGACACGTTCGAGGGCGGCATCAACGTCGACCACTTCTTCGGCGGCGAAGGCGACGACAAGCTCGACGGCGGCCCCAAGGGCGGGGACGACCTCCACGGCGAGGGCGGCAACGACACCCTCAAGGGCGACCACCCTTCCGATCACGGGATCTTCGCCGACGTGCTCGACGGCGGCGCCGGCGTCGACACGCTCACGGACTACGTGTACTCCGGCGACCCGGGCTCCGCGCCGCCGATCTCGGTCACGCTCGACGGCCAGGCCAACGACGGCCGCGCGGGCGAGAACGACAACGTGGTGACGGTCGAGCGGATCGTCTCCAGCTCCGCCGGCTCGTTCACGGGCGACGACGCCGCCAACGAGTTCGTGGCGCCCGAGGTGGGAGCGGCCGGCGTGCTCGTCGGCCTCGGCGGCAACGACACGCTGATCGCGGGCGACGCCCACGGCGACAAGGTCGACGGTGGCGCCGGCGACGATCTGATCGAGGGCGGCTTCGGCGATGACACGCTCGTCGGCGGCCCGGGCCGCGACACCGTCAACGGCGACCGCAAGTCACGCTGCAACGAGTACCACTGCGACTACCTCGGCCTCGGCAACGACACGATCGACGTCCGTGACGGCGCGATCGACTCCGTCACCTGCGGCGTCGGCACCGACCGCGTGATCGCGGACGCCGATGACGTCGTCGCCGCCGACTGCGAATCCGTCGAGCGCGCCGCCGGCACCGGCGGACCCCCGTCGAACACCGGCGACGCACCGCAGACGAGCCTGACGGTCAAGAGGGCCAAGCTCGCGAAGGCGCTCAAGTCCGGCCTTACCGTGACCGTCAGCGGCGTCACCGGCAAGGTCAAGCTCACCGCCAAGCAGGGCAAGAAGACCGTCGCCTCCGGCTCCGCCACCGCAAAGAACGGCAAGGCGACGGTCAAGCTGAAGTTCACGAAGGCGGCCAAGAAGGCGCTCAAGCGCAAGAAGACGGTGACGCTGAAGGTCACCGGCGCGGGCGCGTCGGTGACCTACAAGCTCAAGCGGTAGCCAACCCCGAGATGTCCGGCACACGCCGGAGCGTTGCGCGCGGGCGCCCGGAGGCGCCCGCGCACAGCACTGATCTACGGCGTCGTGGTCGACAGCGTGAAGGTCAGCGTCTTGCTGTACTGACCGGTCAGGAGACCCTCATTCGCGCCGATGGACTGCTTGAACTCGACCGGGACGTTGACCCCACTGACCGGCTCGACGAAGTCGAGCAGGCGGGTCGGGCTTGCGCTGCCACCGATCGGGGCGAACGCGGCGGCGCCCGTGCGGACCTGGAGCGGCTGCGCCAGGGCGTGGGTGCCGTTGACGAGCTTGCCCGTGTTGGTGGTGCTCGCGTCCGAGACCGTGAGCTTGGAGTCGCCACCGGTGCTGGTGACGACCGCGTTCAGGCCGGCCGTGTAGTCACGGGCGACGCCCGGGACGAACGTGCCGAGCGAGCCCGCAGCGGAGAGCTGGACCGCGAGCGTCGCGGGGACAGCGCCGACCACGTCGTGGTCGGTGTTCGAGCGGGTCGCGATCGTGAACGTGCGGGACGACACGGGCGAGACGTTGCCCGTGGCGTCGGTCGCGCGGACCTCGACCCGGTGGTCGCCCGGGGTCGAGACGACCAGCGGCGCCGTGTACGCGGTCCACTCGCCACCGTCCAGGCGATACTCCACCGCGACCGTGCCCGGCGACTCGTCCGTGCCGGTCAGCGTCACGGTGACCGGGGCGGAGAACCCGCCCGTCCAGTCCGGCTGGGCCGGATTGAGCGCGACCGTGGTGGCCGGCGGCGTCACGTCGCTGTTCGTGAACGTGACGTCCACGAGGTGCGTCGCCAGCGTGTACTTGAAGCGGGCGATCTTGCCGGCCGCGACCGTGAGCGGGATGTCCGCCCCGTCACGGACGCCGTTGGCCCCGTAGTTCTCGGCCCAGCTGCGGTTGTGGGCGACCTTGAACGCGTAGTTGCCCGCCGGGATCTTGTCCGTCGAGAACTCGTAGACGCCGTCGCCGTCCGGGTCCTTCATCTCGACCGCGGCGCACTCCGGCTGCCAGTCGTCCGTGCAGCCCAGCAGCTTGTTGAACGAGCCGGGCAGGGACACGGGCGGGCCGGCCGGCGGCTGGATCGCGCCACCCTTGATGCGGATGTTGCGGTACCAGATGGACTCGCCGCCGCCGTGGTTCTGGACGCCGATGAAGCCCTGCGAGATGTCCCGCGTGGTGCTGGTGAAGTCGTTCACCAGCACGCCGTTCAGCAGCACCTTGATGTTCTGGCCCTGGACCTGGATCTCGTACGCGTTCCACTGGCCGAGCGGCTTGAGCGCGGCGACGACCTTGTCGCGGTCGGCGCCCTTGAACGTGTAGATCGAGCCGGTCACGCGGTCGGGAAGATCGGACTCGTCGATCTGGATCTCGTAGCCGTTGTTGACCGCGACGTACGGATCGTTGCCCGGGTTCGGGAAGCCGACGAACACGCCGCCGTTGTCGTCCTTGACGAGCTTCCAGTCCAGCTTGAGGCTGTAGTTCGTGAAGCTCTGGGCGGTGAACCAGTTCAGGCCCAGGCCGCCCTCGCTGCGGATCGAGCAGTCCTCCTGGCGGCCGAACGAGCCCGGCGCCGGCCATGCGCCACTTGGTGAGGCTCTCGAGCGTGCCGTCGAACAGGCCGGTGTAGCCGGCCTCGACGGTCGCCGGGGTGCAGATGTCCTTCTCCGTGCCGACCTTCAGCGCGTCGAAGTTGACGTTGCCGTCGGTGCCGGTCTCGAACGCGAACTGGATCAGGTTCGCGCCCGCCTTCAGCGCGAGGTCGCGCGTGTTGAACGCCCACGCCTTCCAGTCGGTCGGGCTCGTGGTCGGCAGCGCCCAGTTCGGTCTGCTTGACGCCGTTGAGGTAGAGCGCGATCGTCTTGTTCTTGGTGGACGGGTTCGGGCCGTTGGCGTAGCGGAGGTTCACCGGGTAGGTGCCGTCCGCGTCGACGTTGACCGTGAAGGTCAGGTTCGCGCCGGCGTTGAAGAAGCCGCCGACGAAGCCGGAGCCGGAGTAGCCGCAGTGCTCGGTCGGATGGCGGCGCCGCCGGCGAGCTGGCCTTCCTCGGCCTCGTAGTAGCCCGTCGCGGCCGGGGCCTGGTAGCCCGGCAGCGAGTTGAGCGTGTACCAGGCCTCGGTGTTCCACAGCTCCTCGCCGGTGTTGGAGGCGAAGGGACGCTGCGAGCGCACGTGCACGACGCGGCCCGGCTTGAGGCCGTCGACGTGGATCGTGACGGTCTTCTTGTCGCTGGAGATCGCGGCGTCCTTCACCAGCAAGGACTCCTCGTCGACCTTCGGCCCGCCGTACTGCGACGTCGGGACGTAGCGCCACTGCTTGAACTTGTACGCGTCCTTGAGCGGGCGATCGCCGCGTCGCCGACGGGCTGCGTGTAGCTGATCTTGAAGCCGCCCTCGATGACTTCCATCTTCTCCATGTCGAAGACGTTCTTGCCGTTCGGGGTGAGCTTCTGGAGGCCGTAGCGGAGCTTGTTGTCCTCGCCCCAGTTGCCGCCCTCGCCGGTGCCGCCGACGTAGATCGCGCCGTCGGGCCCGATCACCGTGCGGTTGACGCCGACCTCGAGGCCCGCCGAGTGGCGGAAGACCGCGCCCTGGAACTCGCCGTCGACCTTCTCGAGGAAGCCGCGCTGCAGGCCGCCGTAGGTCAGGTCGCCCCAGAGCATCTGGCCCTTGAACGGACCGTCGGTGAGCAGCACCGGGTTCGTCGGGGAGTTGGCGATCTCGTTGTGCGGCATCCACAGCACGGGCTGCGTGACCGGCTTGGCGTCGAACGGGCCGGCCGGGTTGGTGAAGTGGTTGAAGAAGCGGTCCTGCTTGATCTGGACCATCTTGTTCGCCGGCAGCCAGGCACCCTGGTTGTCGTTGACGAAGATGCCGCCCTCGGGGCCGAAGCCGATGCCGTTCGGCGTGCGCAGGCCGCCGGCGACCGTCGAGACCTGCCAGTCGCTGCGGCTGATCTTGATCGCGGTGCCCGGCGTCTGGCCCGGCTGCGGGCTCGTCGTCGCGCCGCCGTTGTTGATGGCGACGGAGCGGGCGACGTAGAAGTAGTCGGCGTCGTGGATGAGGCCGAAGGCGAACTCGTGGAAGTTGCCGCCGTTGGGCCACGAAGCGAGCCGCTTGTGATCCATCAGGGTGTCGGCGTCGTCGCCGTCCGGCAGCAGCTCGGTGAGGCCCTCGCGCTCGGAGACGTACCAGCGGCCGTCGATGACCTGGATGCCCATCGGGTTCTTCAGCGAGCCGGCGACCTTGGTGTAGGTGACCTGCTCCTTGGTCGTCGTGCCCGTGACCTTGTCGAGGACGTAGACCTCGCCCGACTCCGGGTTCGGGACCCAGCCACCGGCGGAGACGTCGCCCGTCGTGGTCAGGACCATGCGGCCGTCCGGCAGGAAGTCCATGCCGGAGACCTTCGGCTGGAAGGCCGTCGGGCGGATGTCGGTCAGCGTGTAGTTCGGGTTGACCGTGTCCAGGCGCAGGCCGTCGCCGGCCGTGTCGGTGGCGCCTTCGCAGTACTTGTTGCCCGGGGCGGTGACGCGGACGACGCCGGCCTCGGTGGAGAGGACGCTGCTCGGGACGACCACGAAGCTGCTGGAGCCCGGGGCGCGCCACTCGAGCTTGAGGACCTGGCCGAAGCTGGCCTCGATGTAGTCGATGCGGAGGTCATGGTTGCCGGCGGTGAGGGTGACGGCGCCGTCCTTGGACGTGTCGCCGTGCAGGCCGTCGTGGTCGACGACGACGTTGCCGTCGATGCGCAGGACCGAGCCGTCGTCGCTCGTCAGGCGGAAGGTGTGCTCACCGGCCGTCGCGATGTTCAGGCGCGCCAGGACCGTGGACTGGTAGTTGTCCTCACGGCCGTCGGCGAACTGGGCCGCGGTCGACCAGTCGACGGTGCTCATCAGCTTGTCGACGTTCGGCGTCTGGCCGGACTTGAGCGTGCAGGTCGTCGTCGGTCCCTGCGCCAGGAAGTACGTACGCAGCGTCACGCCGGGCTCGTACGTGGTCTGGGCGGCCGCCGGACCGGCGAATGCCCCGAAAGCTCCCGTCACCGCGACGGCGATGAGGCCCGCGCGGCTCCTCCAACTATGGGACAAACGTTCTCCTCCTCGAAACCAACTGCAAATCCGACGAGGGAAGTTACCGAGGTTCTGTCCGCTTCTAAAGACCTTTTGCCATCTGGACGACTAAACCATCTGTCCAGTTTCACGTGTAACCGTTCCAGGCCACCAGTTCAGGCGGCCCAGCAGGGACATCGTGGCGGGCAGCAGCAGGCCACGCACCACCGTGACGTCGAGCAGCACGGCCAGCGTCATGCCGACGCCGATCTCCCGCACTTCCGTCAGCTCGCCGAGCGCGAAGCCCGCGAACACGATGCCGATCGAGAGCGCCGCCAGCGTCACCACCGGGCCGGTCGCGGTGATGCCCGTCAGCACCGCTTGGTCGTTGTCGCCGCTGCGGTCCCACTCCTCCTTGATGCGCGCGAGCAGGAACACCTCGTAGTCCATCGAGAGCCCGAAGATGAACATGAACAGCAGCAGCGGCGTCGTGAGGTCGAGCGGGCCGGGGAACAGCAGCACGAGCAGGCCGAGCGTCGCCAGCAGCGTCAGGACGTTCATGACGATCGCCTTCAGCGGGACGAGCACGGAGCGCGTGAGCGCGAACAGCAGCAACGCCGTGGGCAGGAACACGACGGCCAGCGCGAGCGGGAGCCGCTGACGGGTGGAGTCCTTGGCGTCGATCAGCTCCGCCGCCGGCCCGCCGACGAGCAATGACGGGTCGAGGGCGCGGATGTCCCGCACGAGCTGCTGCGCGCGGTCGCCGTCGTCACCGCCCAGCGGGTCGACCGTGTAGCCCGCGACGGTCGGCGGCAGCTCGTCGAGCGGGAGAATCTCCTCCACGTTGCGCAGCTTGATCATGCGCTGAGGCAATGCGTCGGTCGGCGGGCGCTCGGAGAGCACGGTGATCGGCTCGACGGCGCCCGTGCTGAAGTTGCGTTCGAGCAGCTCCTGCACCCGCCGCTCCTGCGCGGTCTCGGGGAGCGACGTCGCGTCGGCGTTGGCGACCTCGATCCCGAAGGCCGGGACGCTGAGCGCGATCAGGCCTGCCGCGACGGTGACGGCGACGGCCGCTGGACGGCGCTGCGCGAACGTCGCGAGCCGCGCCAGCAGGCCGAAGCTGGGGATCCGGCCGCGCGCGGGAATCCGCCGGTGGCCGACGGCGACGAGCGCCGGGACGAGCGTGAGGCCGACGAGCGTGGCCGTGGCGACGGCGAGCACGCCGCCGAGCGCCATCGCCGACAGCACCGGGTCGGCGAACACGTACAGGGCGACGAGCGCGATGCCGACGGCCAGGCCCGAGACGAGCACGGCGCGCCCCGCGGCGGCGATCGTCCGGGCGAGCAGCTCCTCGACCGGCGCGTCCGGCTTCGCCACGCGCTCCTCCCGGAAGCGGGCGATGACGAGCAGGCTGTAGTCCACCGCGAGACCGAGGCCGAGCAGCGTGACCACGTTCACCGCGAACTCGCTCACGGCCACGGCGCCGGCGAGCGCGTTGAGCGCCAGCAGCGATCCCGCGATCGTCGCCAGCGCGGCGGCCAGTGGGAGCAAGCCCGCGACGAACCCGCCCAGGAAGGCGATCAGCACGATCGTCAGGACGATCAGCGCGATCGTCTCGCCGCGCACCGCGTCGTCGGTGGCCTGCTCGGCGAACGTGCGCTCGGCCAGCAGCTTGCCGCCGACGAGGACCTCGGGCGCGGGGATCGCGCGCAGCCGCTCGGCCACCTGGTCGGCCACTGCCAGCGCGGCGTCGCCTTCGAGCGCCGGGTCGAGCTCGACGACCGCCAGCGAGCTCTTCCCGTCGTCGCCCTGCAGCCCGCCCGCGGTGTACGCGTCGCGGACCTCCTTCACCCCGGGCAGCTCGCGCAGCGCGTACATGATCGGCGGCACGGCGTCGACCAGGTCGCGCGCGAAGTAGTCCTTGCCGGAGATGATCGCGACGACCAGCTCGCCCTCGGGGTCGAGCTCGTCCAGGCGTTCCTGCGCGCGGGCGGACTGGCCGCGCGCGTCGTCGACGGTCTCCGTGCGGTCGTACACCCCGGCGCCGAAGACGCCGCCGATCAGCGCGAGCGCCGCCCACGCGGCGAGGATCGCGAAACGCCAGCGGGCGGCAGCCCTCCCCAGCCGTTCGAGCACGGCGTCGATCCTAGACGCGCGAGAGATCCGCGCAGCGCTGTCTCAGCGATCGCGCATGGCGCCGGCGAAGCCGGCTGCCGCGTTCGATCGCCGTACTCCCGGGGGAGCAGACGCGGGCGCGTGAAGTGACTCCCCCGGGCCGATGTGGAATCGGCCGCGCGAAACGAGGATGCGGGACATGCTTCAGCGACTCGGTCAGCTCTCCGCCACGCGCCCCTGGCGCTCCCTGCTCGTCCTGCTCGTCTTCGTCGTCCTCGCGGGGGTGATCGGCGGCCCGGTCGCCGGCCGCCTCGACGGCGGCGACGGGTTCACCCCGGCGGACGCGGAATCCTCGGAGGCGACGACGCAGCTCGAGCGCGCCACCGGCGAGGAGACCTCGCCCGGCGTCATCCTGCTCGTCCGCGGCGACGACGCGGCGACGCAGGCGGCCGCGACGGAGCTCGCGGCGGTGCCAGGCGTCGCACGAGCCGAACCCGGTCCGACCTCGACGAACGGCGACAGCCACCTCGTGATGGGCACGCTGCGCGCGGGCGTCGACGACGAGCTCGTCGCGACCGACGCGATCGCGGCCTTCGAAGGGCGCGAGGACATCGTGGTGGGTGGCGGCGCCGTCGCCGGCGCGCAGCTCGGCGAGACGATCTCGGAGGACCTCGCCCGCGCGGAGCTGTTCGCGTTCCCGCTGCTGATCCTGCTTTCACTGCTGTTCTTCCGCGGGCGGGCGGCGGTCTTGCCCCTGGTCGTGGGCATCACGACCGTGCTCGGCACGTTCCTCGTGCTGTCCGTGGTGAACCTCGTCTACGGCCTGAACGTCTTCGCCCTGAACCTCGTGATCGGGCTCGGGCTCGGCCTCGCGATCGACTACACGCTGTTCCTGGTCACGCGCTTCCGTGAGGAGCTGGCGAACGGCGCCGAGCCGCAGGCCGCCGTGCGCACCACGATGAGCACCGCGGGCCGCACGATCGTCTTCTCGGCCGCGACCGTCGCCGCCGCGCTCGGCACCCTGACGCTGTTCCCGCTCGGCTTCGCCCAGTCGATGGGCATCGCCGGCGCGTGCGTCGCGGTCGTCGCCGGCGTCGCTTCGCTGCTCGTCTCTCCCGCCCTGCTCGCGCTCTGGGGCCACAAGCTGGCCCGCAAGGAGTCCGCCGTCGCCGACGACCGCTGGCACCGCATCGCGCACGCCGTGATGCGCCGGCCGGGCGTGATCGCCGCCGTGACCGCCGCCGTGATGCTCGCCGTCGCCCTGCCCGCGCTGACCGTGAACTGGACGCCGGTCGACGCCTCCGCCGTGCCCGCGGGCAACAGCGCGCGGGTGCTCTCCGACGCCACGCAGGCCGAGTTCGGCGGCGCCGGCACCACGCCCGTGACGATGGCCGTGACCGCGCCCGAGTCCGCCGCGGCCGAGGTGGAGGCGTACGCCGCCCGCTACGACGCGCAGGCGCAGTACCTCGGCTCGAACACGTGGGCCGTGAACGTCGAAGCTCCGGGCGGCGCCGTCGGCGCGCAGGCGCGCACGCTGGTGGATGAGGTCCGCGCCGCCGGCGCACCGCTGGAGGTGCAGGTGACCGGCCCCGCGGCCGAATTCATCGACCAGCAGGCCACGATCGCCGGCCGGCTGCCGCTCGCCCTGACCGCACTCGCCGGGCTGACCTTCGTCCTGCTGTGGCTGATGACCGGCTCGATCGTGCTGCCGCTGAAGGCCATCGTGATGAACGCGCTGACCGTGGGCGCCGCGCTCGCACCGCTGGTGTTCCTCTACGACGGCGTCGAGCCGACCAACTTCCTGGTCGCCGCCGCGCTGATCTTCGCGCTCTCCACCGACTACGGCGTGTTCCTGCTCGGCCGCATCAAGGAAGCGCGTGACAGTGGCGAGAGCGAGCGCGAGGCCGTCGCGATCGGCATCGCCCGCACCGGGCGCGTCGTCACCGCCGCGGCGATCCTGCTCGCGGTCGCGATCGGCGCCTTCTCGACCAGCGCGATCCCGTTCATCCAGCAGATCGGCATCGCGGTCGCCTTCGGCGTCCTGATCGACGCGTTCATCGTGCGCTCGCTGCTCGTCCCCTCGCTGATGGCGCTGCTGGGCAAGTGGAACTGGTGGTCACCGAAGCCGCTGCGCCGCCTGCACGCGCGCGTCGGCATCAGCGAAGGTGGCCGCACGGCCGTCCCCGCCTGACACCATCCATGGCCGTGAACCCGACGCTGCAGCGCTGGCTCCCCGTCCTCGTCCTGCCGCCCATCCTGCTGTTGGACGGGCTGCTCACCGACGACGGCAAGGACGTCGACGCGCTGGACGTCCTGCTCACGTACGTCGCGGTGCTGCCACTGGTGTGGCGGGCGCGGCTCGGGTTCTTCGCACTGGCCCCGCTGCTCGTCGGCGGGGTCGTGCTCGTCCTGGCCGCCTACGGCCCGGGCACCACGGTGGTCGCCCTCCCGGCCTGGGCGTTGTACGAGCTCGCTCGCCGCAACGGTCGCCGCGACGCGATCATCGCCGCCGTCGCGCTGCCGGCCTGCGTGCTGTTGAGCATCGTGCCCTTCTCCCACGACGGCGCGGAGATGGTGTCGCTCACGTTGCGCAACACCGCGCTGTGCGAGTTGGCGCTGGCCTTGGGCTACGTGATGTGGCACAACCGCGAGGCGATCACGGCCGAGAGCGAGCAGCGGCTCAACGAGGAGCGGCTGCGGATCGCCCGGGAGGTGCACGACGTGGTCGCGCACGCGATGGTCGCGATCAACGTGCAGGCCGGGGTCGCGGCGCACCTGCTCGACCAGGACACCGAGCAGGCGCGTGAGGCCCTGCTGCAGATCAAGCGCACGAGCGGGGACGCGCTCAACGACCTGCGGGCCACGCTCGGGGTGCTGCGTGACCCGGAGCAGGCCGCACCGATCGGTCCCGCCGCCGGGCTCGACGACCTCGACGACGTCGCGTCCCAGCTGCGGGCCGCGGGGATCGAGGTGACGGTCGACGTGCCCACGATCGCCGTGCCCACCCCGGTGGGCGCCGCGAGCTACCGGATCGTGCAGGAGTCCCTGACGAACGTGCTTCGGCACGCCCGCGCCACGCGCGCGTCGGTCGTCGTGCGGGTGGACGTGGACGCCGTGTCGATCGTCGTCGCCGACGACGGGACCGGCAACGGCGGGAGCGGCGGCGCCGGAGCGGGCGTGCGCGGGATGCGCGAGCGGGCGACGGCGCTGGGCGGGACGCTCGACGCCGGCCCGGGCGAGGACGGCGGCTGGTGCGTCGAAGCGTGGCTCCCGCTCTCGCGCGGTGCCGGCGTGACCCGCGTCCTGCTGGCCGACGACCAGGGTCTCGTCCGCGCCGGGTTCAAGGCGTTGCTGTCCGCGCAACCGGACATCGACGTCGTCGGCGAGGCCTCCGACGGCGCGGAAGCGGTGGACCTGGCCGCGGCGGAGAAGCCCGACGTCGTGCTGATGGACGTGCGGATGCCGCGCATGGACGGCCTGGAGGCGACGCGCAGGATCACGCAGACGTCCGCCACGCGCGTCGTGGTGTTGACGACGTTCGAACTCGACGAGTACGTCTTCGGCGCGCTGCGCGCGGGCGCGTCCGGGTTCCTGCTCAAGGACATCGACCCGCCCGACCTGCTCAGCGCGGTGCGCGTGGTCGCCGCCGGCGAGGCGCTGCTCGCCCCGCGCCTCACCCGGCGGCTGATCGAAGCCTTCGTCGCGCAGGAGCGCGCGGCACCCGGGCCGCGACCCGACGACGCGATCGCGGAGCTCACCCCGCGCGAACGCGAAGTGCTGATGCTGGTCGGCCGCGGGCTCTCCAACACCGAGATCGCGGACGAGCTCGTGCTGTCCCCGCTGACCGCCAAGACGCACGTCGCGCGACTGTTCCAGAAGCTCGACGCGCGCGACCGCGCGCAGCTCGTCGTCCTGGCCTACGAGACCGGGCTGGTGATTCCGGGCGAGCGCTGACCCGCGTCCACCCAGGACTCGAGCGCCTCGAAGTACTCGGGGCAGAACGCCGCGCCGACGTCGCGGCGCATGATCTCGAGCGCCGTGTCCGAGTCCAGCGGGCCACGGTACGGGCGGTCGGCGGTGAGCGCCTCGAACACGTCGGCGACGGCGAGGATGCGCGGCATCCAGCCGAGGTCCTCCGCGGTGAGGCCGAGGTGGTAGCCCTTGCCGTCCAGGCGCTCGTGGTGGGCGCCCGAGTCATGGGCGAAGTGCGCGGAACGGCGGGACGCGCTCGAGGATGCGCACGGTCAGCTCGGCGTGGCCGCGGATCTGGGCCCACTCGGCGGCGTCGAGCTTGCCGGGCTTGTCGAGCACGAGGTTGGAGACGCCGAGCTTGCCGAGGTCGTGCAGGAGCGCGGAGCGGCGTAGGTCGCGCACCCGGTCGGCGTCGAAGCCGAGCGTGTCGGCGACGCCGAGCGCGATCCGCGCGACGCCGGCCGAGTGGCGGCCGGTGAACGGCGACTTGGCGTCCACCACCGCGGCGAAGGCCTCAGCGACGTTGTCGAGGCCGGTGTCGTCGGCCATCAGCGTGCGGTCGGCGGGCTCGAAGATGCTCGCCACGTCCACGGCGTCGCCGGCGAGCGTGGACCAGAAGGCGCTGTCGCTGCGAGTCGTCAGCAGCGCGGCCACGAGCTCCGGGTCGAACCAGGTGCCTGAGCGCTCGGCCGCGACGTCGAGCGCCGCGGTCGCGCCGCCCTGGGCGAAGGCGATCTCGGCGACCTGCGCCAGGCCCATGATCCGCGCCGCGAGCGGGATCTCGGTGCCGCTGAGGCCGTACGGCACGCCGTTGCCATCCCAGCGCTCGTCGAGCGCGCGGATGGCGTCCGCGGTGCTGCGCGGCAGGTCGATCATGCGGGCGATCTCGGCGCCGCGCTCACAGCGCGTGGTGTAGAGCTGGTCCTTGAGGTCCTTGGTGCGCGCGATCTCGGTGAAGCGGCGCACGCGCGTCAGCAGCGGCGCGTCGGGGAGCGTGCCGCGGAACGTCGCGGTGGCCTTTGCGCGCAGCGTGTCGCGGTCGGCGCCCTTCCAGCTCTCCTTGTAGGCGAGGTCGTCGGAGCCGAACAGCGAGCACACGGCGGCCGCGTTGGCCGAGCAGCCCGCGTCCTTGAGCAGCAGCCCGTAGTAGAGCGCGGACCGCTCCGTGTCCGGCACGCCCGCCACCGCGGCGATCCGCATGCCGATCGCGCACGAACGGGCGGCGTGGCCGGCGGGCTGGCCCTCGGTCACGTCGAGCGCGAACGACAGGGCCGAGATGATCTCGGAGAGGCGGACCTCCATCACCACGGTGATCGGCCGTTGCCGGTGGGCCTGAAGTGGGCGCAGCCGCCCCTCGCACTTACCTACGTGCAGTAATGTCGGTGGCAGCCGCGCGGAATCCCGCGCGGTCCCCCACAAGGGAGGGCATATGCCCGCCAGCAGTTCGTCCGACACGCGCGAGGCTGACGCCGAGGTTCGCGCGGCCGTGATCCGCCTGTCCCGCCCCGATGGTGACGGTGGCGCCGTCATCGAGCGTGCAGCGATCCTCGCCGAAGGCACGCCCGCAGCCGCGATCGAGGCCTGGATCATCGACCACGGCGGCCAGCCCGAGGCTCCGCTCATCGCGGCCGCCGCCCCCGGGCTCTACGGTCTGCGTCCGGACCGGCCCACGTTCGGTGGCCAGCGCCAACCCCGGCGCTACGTCCTGTCCGCCTCGGCCCTTAGCGTGACGTCATGACCGCCAAGCCTCCCAAGCCCCCGCTGCGCGGCGAAGCCGCCTACCGCGCGCAGAAGCTCGAGATCGCCAAGAGCAACGAAGCCGCGAGCTCCGTCGCCAGGCGCAAGCGCGCCGCCAAGGACGCCGCCTCGATCAACGAGGACGCCAAGCGCGCCCAGCGCGAGATGAAGACCCTGCGGGGACGTCCGTAGCCCAGCCCCCCGGCCGCCAGACACGCTGGCGGCCACAGCCGGGCTCACGGCCGGCGGACGAGCGCGTCCGCGCACAGCGCGGCGATCTCGACCCAGCCGCGCTCGCCGGTGTGGTGCGGACCTGGCCAGCCGTCCTCGACCGACTCCGCGGCGCCCGCCGCGTCCCGGACTATGTCCTGCTCACCGGTGTTCGAGGCTAAGCTGGTGAGCGTGCCTGTTGTCGACCCCCGCCCACTGACCGGCGAACCGCTGCCGCTCGACCTGCTCAACACCACCTGGGTCAGCGGGGACGGCCTACAGGACTGGCTGGCGGAAGCGCGCGGCGCTCGCGCGTGGCTGGATCAGCACGGGTTCACCGACGCGCCGGCCACCCCCGGCCCCTTGCGTGAGACGCGCGAGGCGCTGCGCGCGCTGCTGCTCGACCGCGACGCGGTGGCGGGCGTCAACGCCGTGCTCGCCCGCGGCGGAGAGCGGCCCGTGCTGCACGCCGGCGGGGCCTACGAGCGCCGGGTCGACGCCGAACCGGAGTGGCGGGTGCCGTGGACCTGCGCGGCGCAACTCGTGGCACTGCTCGAAACCCACGGCCGCCGGGTCCGCGCCTGCGCGAACCACGACTGCGTCCTCTGGTTCCTCGACACGTCACGCCCCGGAACGCGCCGCTGGTGCTCGATGGCCGCCTGCGGGAATCGCGACAAGGCGGTCCGTCATGGCCGCGTTCGTCACCGTTAAACTCGTATATACCGGTTAACTCGTGTATGGTGGTGAGCATGACCGCTCTCGCCACCACGTTCGCCACCGGCCACGTCGGCCTCAACGTCGCTGACCTCGAGCGCAGCACCGCCTTCTACACGCGGGTGTTCGGCTGGACCCTCAAGGGCCAAGGCGACGGGTACGCGTTCCTCGGCGACGACACGCGCCTGATCCTCACGCTGTGGGCGCAGAGCGACGGTGCGTTCTCCACGCAGACACCGGGCCTGCACCACCTCTCGTTCGAAGTCGACTCGGTCGCAGACGTGCGCGCGGTGGAGGAGCGGGTGCGCGAGACGGGCCTGCGCCTCTACCACGACGGCATCGTCCCCCACAGCGAGAGCGCGTCGAGCGGCGGGCTCTTCTTCGAGGATCCCGACGGCATCCGGCTCGAGGTGTTCACCGGCGCCGACATCCATGGCAGCGCGCCGTCCGGCGCGGCCCCGACCTGCGGCTTCTTCTAGGCCATGGTCCCTGACGTGGCGCGCGAGTTCCTCGCCGCGCAGCCCTGGATCGTCCTCGGCGCCGAGGACGCCGATGGCCGCGTCTGGGCGACCGTGCTCTACGGCCCGCCCGGTTTCGTCACCGTCCCGACGCCCGACAGCGTCACCATCGCCGCCCGACCCTTGCCGGGCGACCCGCTCGCCGGCGCGCTGAACAGCCCGGTCGGCGGACTCGCCATCGAGCCGAGCACGCGCCGGCGGATGCGCCTCAACGGCGAGGCGTTCACGAGCGACGCCGGCGTCACGATCGCGCTCGAGCAGGTGTTCTCGAACTGCCCGAAGTACATCGCCACGCGCGATGTCGAGGCGGTCGCGCCGACGCCCGCGTCGGAGCCGGTGCGCACCAGCGCGCTGGACGCGCGGGCGCGTGCGTTGCTCGCGGCCGCGGACACGGCGTTCGTCGCCACCCGCGGCCTGGACGGTCTGGACGTCTCCCACCGCGGCGGCCGCCCCGGCTTCCTGCACACGCCCGACGCGCGCACGATCGTGTGGCCCGACTACTCCGGCAACAACATGTTCAAGACGCTGGGCAACATCGCCGCCGACGGCGCGGCGGGGCTCACCGTCGTCGACCCGGCGGACGGCACGACGCTGCACGTCAGCGGCCACGCCGAGTTCGACGCGGCCCGCACGATCACGTTCACCGTCGACGCGGTGGTGCGACGAGAGCGCGTCGCACCACTGCGTTGGCGGCTCGAGCGACCGGCGCGCAACCCGCCGCTGGCGGCGCGCCCGCTCGTCGATCCAGCGCCGGCGATCTAGCGGAGCGGCGGCCGCCCTGACCAGGGGCGGCCGCCGACTCGCCCTCCTGACCCCTGCGATGAGTTTCAAAGATCCGCTAGGTCTTGAGGGCATGAGCAACGAGACCGGCTATGTCGCCACGGGCGACCTGAACGTCTACTACGAGTCCCACGGCGAGGGCGGCTTCCCGCTGCTGCTCCTCCACGGCGGGCTGTTCGACATCGAGCAGCAGTGGGCGGCACTCCTGCCGGGCCTGTCGGCCGACCGACGCGTGATCGCGCTCGACTTCCAGGGCCACGGGCGCACGAACGACATCAACCGTCCGCTGTCGGCGGCCGGGCTCGCCGCGGACGTCCTCACCGTGCTCGACCATCTCGGCCTCGAGCAGGTCGACGTGTTCGGGTTCAGCGTCGGCGGCGGCGTGACGCTCGAGCTCGCCGTCAATCATCCCGCGCGCGTGCGCAAGATCGTCGTCTCCTCGACGGCCGTCACCCCGGGCGGGATGCGCGGCGGCAACGCTGAGGCCGTCGGGGAGATGAAGGTGGAGATGCTCGCCGGCACGCCCATGGAGGCGGCCTACATGGCCAAGTCCCCGCACCCCGACCACGAGCATCTGCAGGGGCTGCTGGACAAGCTGGGCGCCACCTACAAGGGCGGCTTCGAGCCCTACAGCGAGGAGCAGCTGCGCGGGATCGCCGCTCCGACGCTGATCACGATCGGCGACTGCGACATGGTCACGTTCGAGGATGCCACGACGTTCCTGCGGCTGCGTGGGGGCGACGTCAACGGCGACTTCGAGGGCGTGCCGGCCTCGCAGCTCGCCGTGTTCCCGGGGACCACGCACTTCTTCGGCCTCGCGCGCACGGACCTCGTGCTCGCGACCGTGCTCCCCTTCCTGGACGCCTGAATCGACCCGTGGTCGAACGTCTCCCAACCGGCGGTCGGTTGGGAGCAGGCCTTCCGCCTCCCATCATGCGCTGCGTCGCTCGTCGCAATCTCTCTCCTCCTGCGGCGGGATGACAACACGTCGATGTGGTGGGCCGTGTCCGCGGAGGGGGCGGCCCGCCACGTCTTCCTACTCCGGCGTTTCGCTCGGTTCGGTTGAGTCTGTGCTGCTCGAGCTCTCCGAAGCAGGCTGCGGGACGGCGCAGACGTCGTCGCCGTCGCACGCGGCCGCGGACGGGTCGCCGAGCATCTCGAACGCGCTCACGACGCCACCCCGGCGTGCTCGTCCTGCACCTGCTTGAGCGCCTGCGCAAAGGTCTCCGGGGCCTGGGCGCCCGACACCCCGTACTTGCCGTCGATCACGAAGAACGGGACGCCGCGGATGCCGTAGCGCATGGCCTGCTGCTGGTCGTCGTGCACGGCCGCGAGGTACTCGTCCGCTTCGAGCGCGCTCACCGCGGCGTCGCGGTCGAGCCCGATCTCGGCGGCGAGGTCGGCGAGATCCTCCGCGCGACCCACGTGCTTGCCCTCGACGAAGTACGCGCGCAGCAGCCGCTCCTTCATCTCGATCTGCTTGCCCTGCGCCTTGGCGACGTGCAGGAGCTGATGCGCCTTGACCGTGTTCGTGTGCTGGAGCGCGCCGAAGTCGTAGTCCAAGCCCACCTCGGCCGCGATCGCCGTCACCTGCTCGAGCATCGGCCGCACCTGCTCGGCCGCCATGCCCTTGTGCGCGACTAGAAAGTCGAGCTCCGAGCCCGCGAAGTCCACCGGCGTGTCCGGGGCCAACTCGAACGAGTGGTACTCGACCTCGACGTCGAAGCCCTCCGCGCCCGCCTCGAACTTGCGCTTGCCGATATAGCACCACGGGCAGGCGATGTCAGACCACACGTCGACCTTGATCACGTCACTCATACTTCAGAAAGTATAGTGCCCTCGATCCGTGGCCCTTGGGCTTCAGCCCGAGATTTCCCAGCGCGTGATGTGCTCGCCGTTCGAGGCGATCACGAACGCGCCGCCGCCGTTGTAGCCGTTGCCGCTCACGCGGATCTTGACCGTGGTCGTGTCGCCCTCGATCATCGCCGCCAGGGCCTCGAAGTGGCTCTGCACACCGATGTTCTCATTGGCGTTCCAGCGCGCGATCTCGCCGCGGCCAGTGAACGTACGGCCCCAGTCATTGAGCACCGCGTCCTCGGCGAACGCGGCCACGAACGCCTCGCTGTCACCGCGGTTGGTCGCCTCGAACGCGGCGCGGATCGGCGCGTCGAGCGCGCTCAGGACGTCGTCCTTCGTCACGTCTGCGGCGGTACCGAACTGAAGGGGTCGGCGAGCTCGCCTGGGAATTGCTCGAGGTCCCCAGCCAGTGTCGCCGGCGCCGGCGTCTCCGCGACCTTGTCCAGATCCGGCCCGCTGACCCACTTCCGCGGCAGTTTCTCGGCCTTCGCGCCGGGCTCCATGTCGCGACGTTACCCCGGTGGCGTCGGAGCGGGCCGGACGCAGCGCCAGGCGAGGACAGTGCCAATCGCGGCGATGAAGATCGAACCCCATCAGAAGTGGCCGAGCAGGACCCCGGCGCCCGCGCATCCTACGGGCACGGGCGATGATCAGGCATTCCGCGCAACCGGAGCATCCGTCAGAACGCCGCACTCCGATGGCCTTCGCGCCACTTACGGCCGAACCGACCAACTCGTCGCGTTCGTCGTCGAGCGGCATCCGTACGAGGGTCGACTCGAACACGTAGTGGCCGAGCGGGCTCAACAGACCACACGGGGAACGCTCCGATGTGACCGTTCGCGCGAGAGGCGGGAGATCAGCTTGCCGACGTCCGTCCGTGCCGAGATTCCACGTGGCGCGGATGCCTGATCGCGATCTGGCGGCCCAGGACCGCATCGGCCGCCTGTCTGCGTCCGACACGGTCAGTTCCACGGTGAACTTTGATCCGCTCGCGAGCAAGTAGTGTGCCGCGTATGCGCATGGCGCCACGGAACCTGAAGCGGAGCCGGGCGGTGCCCGCGGCGGCGAGGCGTCCCTTGGCGTTTACGCCTTGCCCTTTCAGTCGCAGCCGGTGCTGTGTCCGGTGATCGATCGAGATCGCGTGCGCGTAGGCGAGCCGACGCATGCAGGATGCAGGCGCGGTCGTGCTCCAGGCGCCGCCGCTCGAGACGGTCGCCGTCCGGATCGCGGTCCCGTGGTCGCTGATCACCACTTGGGCCCCGTGCTCGGCGGTCCCGCGATGGTGAAGTGCGTCGGACGTACCTCCCGTCTGTGGCGGGCGTCGTGACGGTCGGAACCGCCGGGTCGACGGTGTGACGGCGACGGACGCCGCGGTGACCGATCGTCGCCGGCCTCGCCCGAATCAAGAATCGCTTGCCCCCGCCGAATCTCGAACTGTGACGCCCGCCATGTTTCGTTGCCTCCCCATCATCGTCGCAGTCTTCGTCCTGGCTCTCCCTGGTGCGGCGACCGCACAGCAACCGCTTGGGTCCCTGCAGCGCGCCGCCGATCCGCCGCCCGAGACGGTTACAAACGAGGTCATCGTCCAGTTCGCCGCGGGTGTGTCGGCGAACTCGCGCAGCAAGGTTCGACGTGACGCCGACGTCGGCGCCGTCGAGGCGATGTATCGCCCGGGCCAACAGCTTCTCAAGGTGCAGCCGGGCCAGACCGTCTCTGACGCAATTCAAGAGCTCGAGCGCGATCCGCAGGTGATCTACGCCCAGCCGAACCGCATCTACCAGGCCGCCGCGGTCCCCGACGACGCCGCGTTTGGGCACCTGTGGGGCCTGCGTAATCTCGGGCAGACGCTGAAAGGGATCCCGGGGACGCCCGGCACGCCGGGGGCTGACATCGGCGCGACCGCGGCCTGGGACCGCACCGTTGGCAGCCGGAGCATCGTCGTGGCGGTTGCCGATACGGGCATCGCGTATGACCATCCCGATCTGGCAGCGAACATCTGGACCAACGACGATCCCGTCAACGGCGTTGACGACGACCACAACGGTTTCGTGGACGACGTTCGCGGACGGGACTTCGTCGACAATGACAACGATCCTCGTGATCTAAACGCGCACGGAACGCACGTCGCTGGCACGATCGGCGCCGTCGGCAGCAACCGGATCGGCGTCGCCGGGGTCAACTGGGCGGTTTCACTGTTGCCGGTGAGGGTGCTCGACGCGCAGAGCTCGGGCACAAGCGAATCCATCGCCAACGGCTTCAACTACGCGGCGGCTGAAGGCGCCCGGGTCGTCAACGCCTCGCTCGGCGTGTCCGCCGACACCGACCCCGCAATGAGCGCCGCCATCGCCGCGCACCCAGACACGCTGTTTGTCGTCGCGGCCGGCAACGACGGCCAGAACAACGACGGCGAATTCCCGCACGTGCCGTGCAACCTGCCCGCCCCGAACCTCATCTGCGTCGCTGCCACCACGCAGTCCGATGGGCTCGCGGACTTCTCCAACGTCGGAGCGATCTCCGTGGATCTCGGCGCGCCGGGCACGAACGTCTACTCAACGCTGACGAGCTTCAATGTGCAAGACGACCTCGAGGTCAACTTGACGAGGTGGATCGCGCAGGCTCCGTGGGCGCGTACAGGCAGCACGTCGGCTGACGGTGCGTTTTCAGTCACCGACTCGCCCAACGGGAGCTATGCCAACAACGCAGACACCAGCCTGAGGACGGCTGCCGCCGTGCCGATGACCGGCCAGGGGTGCCGGGTGGCCTACGAACTGCGCCTGGACAGCGAGCGCGACTTCGACCATCTGCACATCGAGACTTCGCCGAACGGACTGACCTGGACGGAGCGAGATCGCTGGTCAGGGAGCACCGACCGTGAGTTTTACGCCTTGACGACGAACCTGCCCACCACCAGCACCCCGCAGTTCGTGCGGTTCCGCTTCACCTCGGACGGCGACCTCGTCGGAGACGGCGCCTATCTCGACAACCTCAAGATCGGCTGCGTCGACGCGACCTACGACGGGACGGAGTACGGGTTCCTTGAAGGCACCTCCATGGCGACGCCCCAGGTGGTCGGCGCGGCCGCGCTGGCCCTTGCGCTCAAGCCCAGCGCGACAGTCGCCGAACTAAAGAACGCGCTGCTCACCACCGGCGATCGGCTGCCCGCACTCGAGGGTCTGACCGTGACCGGGCGGCGCCTGAACGTTGCCGCACTGTTGAACGCCATTTCTCCCCCGCCCCCGCCCCCTCCGACGGGCGGAGGTGGTGGCGGTGGCGGTGGCGGTGGCACGGCGAACGTGCCGCCGGCTCCGCCAGTCGTGCCGCCGCGTCCCGTCGAGCAGTCGCCGGTCGTCGAGACTCTGGCCAGCGTCAAGGTCGGCCGCTGCAGACAGTCCAAACGCGGATCCCGCTCCGTTCTGCGCTGCTCGGTGTCGAGTGCGGACGCGCTCACGTCGGCGAGCCTGGTGGTGAAGAGGGGCCGCAGGACTCTCGCCAAGGGCAGCGCCCGCCCGAAGCACGGCGTCCTGTCGCTGAGCCTCAAGCGCAAGCTGCGCGTAGGGAAATACACGGTGTCGCTGCTACTGCGCGACTCCGCAAGCCACACGCGCAAGGTCACCCACCGATTCCGCGTGACATAGGCGCGGCGGTGCCCTGGAACTCCCCCGGTTCGCCGGACAGGGTTGGGCTTTCGGGGGTATCTGTAGATGAGTTGAGGTTGCCGGACCCTGAGCCGCGAAGCGGCGAAGGTAGGTCCAGGGCCGTTGAGAGTGCTGTTCCCAGCCGGCGCGGGCGCTTACGAGCGCGAGCTGCTGGACGCGTTCGACAAGGCTCCTGAGCGGCTTGGACGCTATTTGGACGTGGAGGGCGAGCGAGATGTGGCCTGACCACGAACACAGGAACGAAAAAAGCCCCGGAAATCCGAGGCTTTTCGTTGCGACGGGAGCGACGGGACTCGAACCCGCGACCTCCGGCGTGACAGGCCGGCGCTCTAACCAACTGAGCTACGCCCCCTTGGCGCGGAGGTGATAGTAGCGCCCCACCGCCGGGCTCGCGTCCGTGGAATTCCGTCGGGGCGCAACTTGGCGGTCCCGGCGGGTGTTCCACGGGGTGTCAACCGATGGAGCCCGGAGGTAGGGCAATGTTCAGGGTAATGGCGGGGAGCGTCGTTCCAACGGCGTTGGTGGCGCTTGCGTTCAGCGGGACGGCGCAGGCGGCGCAGATCCCCGGAACACCGGGGAACGACCGCATCCGCGGGACCGGGCAGGCCGACGTGATCGACGGTGCGGCCGGGGATGACCGGATCGGCGCGCGCAGCGGGCCGGACACGGTCACGGGCGGCGACGGGTTCGACCGGATCTGGGGCGGGAAGGGTGCTGACCGGCTGTTCGGCGGGCTCGGCGACGACCGGGTCTGGGGCGGCGACGGCGCCGATCAGAACTGGGGCGAGGACGGCAACGACCTGATGGGCGGCGGCCACGGCCACGACAAGCAGTGGGGCGGTGCGGGCAACGACACGATCTACGCGGGCCGCGGGCAGGACGAGACGTGGGGCGAGGCCGGCGACGACCAGTTGTGGGCGCTCGCGCGCGCGGACGTGCACGGACGCAAGGACACGCGGGGCGACGTGCTGCACGGCGGCGAGGGCAACGACACGTTCCGCACGCGGGACGGCGAGGCCGACGTGATCGACTGCGGGCCGGGGATCGACACGGCCTACGTCGACTTCAAGGACGTGCTCTCCAGCCCCGCCGAGTGCGAGGTCGTCAACCGTGCACGACGTGCGAAGAAGGGCGAAAATGAGCGTGAAAGCGTGAATCCGCGCGAGGATGTGGCCCCTGCGGCGTAATCCGCGAGAACCGGGGGTATGGCCTATTCCATGTACATCGGCATAGGCACACTTCTCGTCGTCATCATCATCCTGCTGCTCATTTTCGTTCTCTGAGCAGGGGAACTATGGCTTTCCCCACCTGACAGTCGGTGGGGTGCTGTAGCTCGATAGGCCGGTATGCGCGAGTGAAGTCCGGCCCCATCCACGGGACGCTCCGCGCATGCCTAAGAGGAACCTGGCCGCGCGCGCCGGACACTGGAGCGCGCGGCACCGCAAGATCGCCATCTTCGGATGGCTCGCCTTCGTCGCCATCGCGTTCGTGCTCGGCGGGGCCATCGGCACCAACACGCTCGAAGACGAGGACACCGGGAACGGGTCATCCGCGGTCGCCGACAAGGCGATCGCAGGGCCGACTTTCCGGACAAGGCCGACGAGCAGGTCCTGATCACCGCCCGCGGTGGTGACGCTCACCGCGGCCGATCCGCAGTTCAGAGCGGGCGTCGACGCTGTCGTCGCGCGTCTGAAGGAGACGCCGCACACGGCGGAGATCCTCTCCCGTTCGCCGACGGCAACGAGGGCCAGGTCTCCAAGGATCAGGACGCGGCGCTCGTCACGTTCAGCATCCCGGGCGACGGCGAGCTCACCGACGAACGCGTCGACGCGACGCTGGCCGCAACCGCCGCGGTCCAGAAGGCGAACCCCGACCTGCGGATCGAGCAGTTCGGTGACGCGTCCGCCGACAAGGCGCTCGAGCGCCAGTCTGGACGACGACTTCAAGCGCGCGGAGTTCCTGTCCCTCCCGATCACGCTGCTCATCCTGATCTTCGCCTTCGGCGCGCTCGTCGCCGCGGGCGTGCCGCTGCTGCTGGGCATCACGGCCGTGATCGGCACGCTCGGTCTCGTCGCGCCGATCAGCCAGATCGTGCCGATGGAGGAGTCGGCGGCATCCGTGATCCTGCTGATCGGCCTGGCGGTCGGCGTCGACTACTCGATGTTCTACATGCGGCGGAAAATGGAGGAGCGCGACGCGGGACGGTCGTCCGAGGCCGCGCTCGAGTTCGCCGCCGCCACGTCCGGCAAGGCCGTGCTGGTCTCCGGCCTGACGGTGCTGATCGCCATGGCCGGCATGTTCATCGCCGGCAACGCCGTGTTCACTCGTTCGCCATCGGCACGATGCTCGTGGTGGCCGTCGCGATGATCGGCAGCGTCACCGTCCTGCCCGCCGTCCTGTCCAAGCTCGGCGACAACATCGAGAAGGGCCGCGTGCCGTTCATCAGCCGTATGCGCCACCGCAACCACGGCGAGTCCCGCGCGTGGGGCTTCGTGATCGACAAGGCGCTCAAGCGCCCCGTCCTGGCCGTCGTCGCTGTCGACCGGCCTGCTGCTCGTGCTCGCCTACCCGGCGCTGCACATGCGTCTGATCAACCCGGGCGTCGCGGGCCTTCCGCACGACCTGCCGGTCATGCAGACCTACGAGCGCATCCAGGACGAGTTCCCCGGCGGCCCGCTGCCCGCGGTGATCGTGGTCGAGGCCGACGACGTGACCACGCCCGAAGTGACAAAGGGCATCGAGGAGCTGACCGCCAGCGCCTCCGGCCCGGTCAACACGATCGTCTCGCCCAACAAGCAGGTGGCGATCGTCTGCCTCCCGCTCCCGGGCAACGGCACCGACGACGCGTCCGAGGCCGCGCTCGCCACCCTGCGCGACAAGACCATCCCGGCGACGATCGACCGGGTCCCCGGCACCACGGCCAACGTGACCGGCATGACCGCCGGCTCGAAGGACTTCAACGACCGCATGAACTCGCGCCTGCCGTTCGTGTTCGCGTTCGTGCTCGGCCTGGCGTTCCTGCTGCTGCTCGTCACGTTCCGCAGCATCGTGATCCCGCTCAAGGCGATCGTGCTGAACCTGCTGTCAGCGTGGGAGCCGCGTACGGCGTCGTGACGTGGATCTTCCAGGACGGTCACCTCGAAGGGCTCCTGAACTTCGAGTCGGTCGGCGGCATCACGTCGTGGCTGCCGCTGTTCATGTTCGTGATCCTGTTCGGCCTCTCGATGGACTACCACGTGTTCATCCTCAGCCGCATCCGCGAGGCGTTCGACCGCGGCGAGTCCACCGAGGACGCCATCTCGCACGGCATCAAGGCCACGGCCGGCGTCGTCACCAGCGCGGCGATGGTGATGGTCGCCGTGTTCGCGATCTTCGCCACGCTCTGCATGATCGAGTTCAAGCAGATGGGCGTCGGCCTGGCCGTGGCCATCTTGCTCGACGCCACGCTGGTGCGCGCGGTGCTGCTCCCGGCGGCCATGAAACTGCTCGGCGAGCGCAACTGGTACCTCCCGAAGCGCCTGGGCTGGTTGCCGAAGTGGGACCACGAGCCGACCCCGGAGCCGGTGCACGCCTAACCTGGGGGCCATGCGAATTGGAGTGCTCACCGGGGGCGGCGACTGCCCCGGCCTGAATGCGGTCATCCGGGCCGTCGTGCGGAAGGGAATCGAAGCCCACGGGCACGAGTTCTTCGGCTTCCGACACGGCTGGGCCGGCGTCATCAACAACGACGGCGTCGAGCTCAACCTCGACAGCACGCGCGGCATCCTGCACCGCGGCGGGACGATCCTCGGGTCGTCCCGCACCAACGTGTACAAGGTCGAGGACGGCCTGAACAAGGTCAAGGCGTCGATGAAGGCCCAGGGTCTCGACGCGCTGATCCCGATCGGCGGCGAGGACACCCTCGGCGTCGCGGGCAGGCTGCACGAGGACGGCATCCCCGTCGTCGGCGTCCCGAAGACGATCGACAACGACCTGGCGGCGACGGACTTCACGTTCGGCTTCCAGACCGCCGTGCAGATCGCCACGGACGCGATCGACCGCCTCCACACCACCGCGGAGTCCCACAACCGCGTCCTGGTGTGCGAGGTCATGGGCCGTCACGCCGGCTGGCTCGCCGTGTACTCCGGCCTGGCCGGCGGCGCGGACGTGATCCTCATCCCGGAGCGCCCGTTCGACATCGAGGAGGTCGTCGACCACCTCAAGCGCCGCCACGGCCGCGGGGCGACGTTCTCGATCGTCGTCGTCGCCGAGGGCGCCACGCCCAAGGACGGCGGGCTGCTGACCGCGTACGAGACCAAGGACGCGTTCGGCCACGTGCGCCTCGGCGGCATCGGCATGATGCTCGAGCGGCAGATCGAGGAGAAGACGGGCTTCGAGTCCCGCACCACGATCCTCGGGCACATCCAGCGCGGCGGCACCCCGCTCGCGTTCGACCGCGTGCTCGGCAGCCGCTTCGGCGTGAAGGCCGTGGACGCGATCACCGCGGGCGACTACGGCAAGATGACCGCGCTGCGCGGGACCAGCATCGAGCTCGTGCCGCTCGCCGAGGCCCTCGCCGAGCCCAAGCTCGTGGACTCGGAGCTGTACGAGACCGCTGAAGTCTTCTTCGGTTAGGGCGTTAGTTCTCCCCGTCTTACTGACGGGGTTGAACTTGCGGCCGCTCTTCGGGAGCCTGCCGCCGCTGTTGGCCGACATCCGGGCTGAGCTCGGGCTGTCGGCCGCGGCGGCGGGGCTGCTGACGACGGGGCCGTTGCTGTGCCTGGGCATCCTCGCGCCGCTCGGCCCGCGGATCGCCCGCCGGTTCCCCGTGGAGCGGATCATCGCGCTCGCGCTGCTGTGCACGGCGCTCGGGACCGCGGCGCGCGGCCTGGGCGGGATCGCGCCGCTGTACCTCGGCACGCTGCTGGCGGGCGCGGCGATCGCGCTCACGCAGGTGGTCACGCCCGCGTGGGTGCGCGCGAAGACCGACCAGGGCGCGGGCATCCTCACCGGGCTGTTCAGCACCGCGCTCGTGGCCGGGGCGACGATCGCGACGTTCACCGCGATCCCGTTCGAGGAGGCGCTCGGCGGGTGGGAACCGGCGCTGGCGATCTGGGCGCTGCCGGCGCTGATCGGGTTCGCCGTGTGGGTGCCGCTCGCGCTGCGTGCGCGCGAACCCGTGGAGGCGACCGTCGGTCACCCGCTGTGGCGCAACCGCGTCGCGTGGTCGATCGCGCTGCTGATGGGCCTGCAGTCGATGGCGTTCTTCAGCACCATCTCGTGGCTGCCGGAGATCCTCGTCGACGACGGGATGAGCGAGGGCTACGCGGGCTTCCTGTCCGGGGTGACGCAGCTCGTGCAGATGGTGCCGGCGTTCGCGATCCCGCTGCTTGGCCGCGCGCCGGAACACCCAGCTCGACCTGCTGCTGGTGATCGTCGGCACGGCGCTCGTCGGCCTGCTCGGCGTGATGCTGCTGCCGGACCTCTCGCTGCTGTGGATGGTCCCGCTCGGCATCGGCCAGGGCGGCGCGCTCGGGCTGGCGCTGATGCTCCCCGTCCTGCGCGGCCGCGACCCCGGCCAGGTGGCGGGCATGACCGCGATGGCGATGGGCGTCGGCTACTTGATCGCGGCGTGCGGACCGGCGCTCGTCGGCGCCGTCCACGACGTGTCAGGCGAATGGAACTGGCCGCTCACGGTGCTGCTGGTGATGACGGTCGCGCAGCTGCCCGCCGCGCTTCACGCGGTGATGAAGGGCAGGCCCACGTAGTTCTCGGCGAGCGCCGTGGCCTGCGCTTCGCTGCTGACCGTGTAGCGCAGCTGGGAGCGCTGGATCTGCGTCTCGAACGGGTCGTCGCTCATGCGGTGGAGCATCGACGTCATCCACCACGAGAAGTGCTGCACGCGCCAGACGCGCTCCAACGCGCGCTGCGTGTACGCGTTCAAGGCCGCCTCGTCACCGATCGAGGACGCGAGCAGCGCGACGTCGGCCATCGCCGTGTTCAGGCCCTTGGCGCCGGTGGGCGGGACGATGTGCGCGGCGTCGCCGGCCAGGAACAGCCGCTCGTGCTGCATCGGCTCGACCACGAACGAGCGCATCGGCGTGACGCCCTTCTCGAACACGCGCCCGCGGTTGACGGACATGCCGAAGCGCCGGTCCAGCTCGTCCCAGATCGCGTCGTCCTCCCACGGCTCCGCGTCCGGCGCGCACTGCAGGTACATGCGCGTGATCTCGTGTGAGCGCATCGAGGCGAGCGCGAACCCGCGCTCGTGGTGCGCGTAGATGAGCTCCTCCGAGCTCGGCGCGCACTCGGCCAGGATCCCCATCCACCCGAACGGGTACTCGCGCTCGTAGACGGTGAGCACGTCGGCGATCGTGGGCCGGCAGACCCCGTGGAACCCGTCGCAGCCGGCGATCAGGTCGGCTTCCAGCACGTGCTGCTCGCCCTCGTGCGTGTACCGGACCGTTCCGGCGGGGTCGACGGCCACGTCGCTGACCTCGAAGTGCAGCGGGAGCCCGGACGCCTCGCGCGCCTCGATCAGGTCCTTGACGACCTCCTGCTGGCCGTAGATCGTGATCGCCCGGCCCGTCAGCTCCTGTAGCGCGATCCGGTGCCCCTCGCCGTCGAAGCGCAGCTCGACGCCCTCGTGGACGAGGCCTTCGGCGTGCATCCGCGCGCCGAGCCCGACCTCGTCCATCAGGTCCATCGTCGCCTGTTCGAGCACTCCGGCACGTACGCGCTGCTGCACGTAATCCCGGTCGCGCACCTCGAGGATCACCGACTCGATCCCGCGTAGCTCCAGCAGCCGCCCGAGCATCAGCCCGGCGGGCCCTCCCCCGACGATCGCCACCTGCGTCATGCCCTCACGATACGGGCGGTGGTAACCTATAACCGAATGGTTGTAGATCCCGACGCCATCTTCCACGCTTTGGCCGACCCGACCCGCCGCGACATCCTCGCCGTGGTGCTGCACGAGCAGCACTCGGTCTCCGACCTGGCTCGCCGCTATCCGATCAGCTTCGCGGCGGTGCACAAGCACGTCGGAGCACTCGAGCGCGCGGGCCTCGTCACCAAGACGCGCCACGGGCGAGAGCAGCGTGTACGCGGTGATGTGGCCCGGCTCCGAAGCGCGCACCGCCTGCTCGACGAGCTCGAGACGCTGTGGCGCGGGCGCATCGATCGCATGGAGCAGGCTCTCGAATGCCCGTGACGAGCGTGGTCAAGGACGCGGACGCCCGGACGATGACAATCACCGCGCGCTTCGACGCGCCGATCGAGCGTGTGTGGCGCCTGTGGAGCGACCCACGCCAGCTGGAGCGCTGGTGGGGACCGCCGGGCTACCCCGCGACGGTGACGGAGCACGACCTGGTGCCCGGCGGCACCGTGGCCTACGCCATGACCGGCCCGAACGGCGACCAGCACACCGGCTGGTGGCGCGTGCGCGCAGTTGACGCGCCATACGCGCTGGAGTTCGAAGACGGCGCCGCCGAGCTCCCCACCGGGGCGATCCGCGTCGCCCTGGCCGCGCTGGCGGGTGGCGGCACCGAGATGGTCCTCACCGCGTCGTGGGACAGCGCGGAAGCGATGCAGCGGATCTTCGACACGGGCACGGACGCCGGCATGACGGCCGCCATCGGCCAGATGGACGAGCTACTCGACCCGAGGAGAACGGCATGACCGCGACCTACACCTGGGACATCTTCTGCACCCTCGACGGCTTCGGCTCATACAACCGCGACGGTGACTGGGGCGGCTACTGGGGCAAGCAGGGCCCCGAGTTCCTCGACCACCGGGAGACGATGTACGACGCGGAGCAGCGGATGGTCTTCGGCGCGAAGACCTACCGGCAGTACGTGGAGATGCTGGGCGAGAGCACCCCAGACCCCCTGCTCGATGCGGGGTGGATCACGCGGATGCGGAACTCGCCGACGTTCGTGGCCTCGACCACGCTGAAGGCCCCGCTCGAGTGGGAGAACGCGACCGTCATGCCCGACGCCATCGCCGAGGTCGCCCGGCTCAAGCAGGCGTCCGCAGTCCCGCTGCGCTCACACGGCAGCCTGTCGCTGAACTGGGCGCTCATGGCCGCCGGCCTCGTCGACCGCGTGCAGGTGGCGGTCTTCCCGGTCATCTCCGGCCGCACCGGCACCGAGCCGATCTTCGGGGGCGCGGTCGACTTCGACCTGGAGCTACTCGAGCAGCGGACGCTCGACGGGCGCATCCAGGAGCTCGTCTACCGCCCGACCCTCCACTGAGGCCGCGCCCGGACGTTCCGTCAGCTCACCATGCGGTTGCGCCCCGCCCAGTACGGCTCGCGCAGTCGGTTCTTCAACAGCTTCCCGGCGCCGGATTTGGGGAGCGGCTCGGCGCGCACCTCGATCACGCGCGGGACCTTGAAGCCGGCCAGGGCGGTGCGGCAATGCTCGCGCAGCGCTTCTGGGTCCGCGCGCCCGACGACGACGGCGTGCACGGCCTCGCCCCAGCGCTCGTCCGGGACGCCGAAACCGCGACCTCGTCCACGCCCGGATGCTTGGACAGCACCGCCTCGACCTCCACCGAGTACACGTTCTCGCCGCCCGTGATGATCATGTCCTTGGCGCGGTCGACCATGAAGAAGTAGCCGTCCTCGTCCTCGCGCGCGAGGTCGCCGGTGCGGTACCAGCCGTCGACGAGCGCCTGCTGCGGTGGCCTCGGGCCGGTTCCAGTAGCCGAGCATCACGTTCGGGCCGCGCACCCACAGCTCGCCCACTTCGCCGCGCGGCGCGCGCACCTCGGCCTGCACGCCCGGGACGGCACGCCCATGGAGGACGGCCGGGAGTCGTGGTCCGCGCGGGAGAGGCGCGTGACCGTCGGCGCGGCCTCGGTCATCCCGTAGAACTGGACGACGTCGCAGTCCGGCAGCCACTCGAGCACGTGCCGCTGCAGCTCGGGCGAGATCGGCGACGCCGCGTACTGCAGGTGGCGCAGACCGGGGTGCCGGTGGCGTGTTCGAGCAGCATCGCGAGCATCGTCGGGACAAGACGCCGTGCATGATGCCATGGTCTCGATCGCCTCCAGCACGCCACGGCTCGAAGCGCGGCAGGATCACCGACCGCGCGCCCACCCACGTGCA
>CAVRTQ010000013.1:0-233825 GCA_963724195.1 uncultured Solirubrobacteraceae bacterium
CTCGCGGCAAGGGCGACCTTGGCCGGTTGATGCTGCGCGCGGGATGGGCGAGCGTCTACGTCTTCGAGCAGCCGTTCGCGCGCTGGGACCGCTACCAGGACGCCGCCGACGCCGCCGAGCGCGCATCGAGCGGTGTGTGGGAGCGATGCCGCGGCGACTCCCACAGCGAGTCCTGACCGGCAGATAGCCCGACGGCCGTCACACCGGGCCTCGCTGGCGGCTTCGCTTTGCACTCGCGCTGCCTGTTGATCGTCGGCGGCCCTGCGCCGCCGGCGTGAGGCAGCCCGCGGTCCCGGCCAGCTTGACGACGTCTCTGACCTTGTCGAGCGCGTCGACCAGTGACTCCGCTACGAAGCGAAGCGACAAGGAGCCGTTCGGTACAGCCTCAGTCCGCCTCGGGCGCGAGCACGTTGACCGGGCCATCGACCCAGACCCGGACGCGGTCGCCGGGATGCCAGGCCGGGAAGCCGAGCCGGCGGCTGCGCACGCGGGCTCCGCTCGCGAGCTCGAGCCCGACCAGCTGGTCGTGACCGTAGAAGGCCCGCTCGACGACGCGCGCGTGCGCGAAGTGGGCGTGGGTCGTCTCGAGGCCGATCGCCACCGACTCCGGGCGGAGCACGACGTCGACGGCGCCCTCGAGGTCGCGGCCGGCGTTGAAGCGGCCCAGCTCGCACTCGACGACCCCGGCGGACGCGTTGCCGGGCAGGATGTCGGCCTCGCCGAGGAACTCGGCGAGCCAGCGCGAGCGCGGGCGCTCGTAGATCTCTTCCGGCGTGCCGACCTGCAGCACGCGGCCGTCGCGCATCACCGCGACGGTGTCGGCGAGCGAGAGCGCCTCGGCCTGGTCGTGCGTCACCAGCAGGGCGCTCTTACCGGCGTCTTTGAGGATGCGCCGTACCTCTTGGCGCAGCGACTCGCGCAGGCTGGCGTCGAGCGCCGCGAACGGCTCGTCGAGCAGCACGACCTCCGGGTCGCTGGCGAGGGCGCGGGCGAGCGCGATCCGCTGGCGCTCGCCGCCCGACAGCTCATGCGGAAACGAGCGCGCGCGCTGCGGCAGGCCGACGAGCTCGAGGCATTCCGCTACGCGCTCGCGGCGCGTGGCACCGAAGGCGACGTTGGCCTCCACCGTGAGGTGAGGGAAGAGCGCACCGTCCTGGAAGACCATCCCGACGCGGCGCTGCTCGGGCTCGACCCACGTGCCCTCGCCGGCGACGAGGCGATCGCCGATCGCGATCCGGCCGGCGTCCGGCACCTCGAAGCCGGCGATCATCCGCAACAGCGTCGTCTTTCCCGAGCCGCTCGGGCCGAGCAGGGCGACGAGATGTCCGTCGTCAACGGCGATGGACGCGTCGGCGACGGCTCGGGTGGCGCCGAACGACTTGGCGACGGCGACGGCGTCGATGGCCAGATCCGGGCGGCGCACGAGGCGATATAAGGTAGCCCTAATGGCTTCTCGCTGGTCCATGAAGCGGCTCGGGCTCGTCGCCGGTGCCGTCGCGCTCGTGATCGCCCTGCTCGCCGTCGCGGCGTTCGCGCTCGGCGGTTCCGCTGACGTCGTGGTCTACAACGGCCGCTCCCAGTACGGCGACGAGCAGGCCTTCAAGGCGTTCGAGGAGCAGACCGGCCTGGACGTCGAGCTGCGCGGCGGCACCGCGCCCGAGCTCTTCGAGCGCCTTCGCCGTGAGGGCGACGAGACGCCCGCCGACCTGCTCGTCACGACCGATCTCGCGAACCTCTGGCGTGCGGAGGAGGCCGGGCTGCTCGAACCGGTCGAGACCACGGCGCTTGCCGCCAACGTCGACGAGCGCCTGCGCGACCCGGACGGCGCGTGGTGGGGAATCAGCACCCGCATCCGCACGCCGATGCGCTCGGCCGAGCGGGTGCCCGCCGACGCCGTCACGAGCTACGAGGACCTCGGCGATCCGCGCTTTCGCGGCAAGCTGTGCCTGCGCACGAGCAACAACGAGTACAACCAGTCGCTCGTCGCGGACCGCATCGCCAAGCACGGCGAAGCGGAGACGGAGCAGCTGCTGCGTTCGTGGATGGCGAACCAGCCGCAGGTCCTCGGTTCCGACGTGGACGTGCTCGACGCGATCGCCGCGGGCCGCTGCGACGTCGGCCTGACGAACCACTACTACCTGGGGCGCAAGCTGGCGGAGGACCCGGATTTCCCCGTCGCCCCCGCGTGGCCCGATCAGGCAGGAGCCGGCGCGCACACCAACCTGTCCGGCGTCGGCTTGGTCAAAGGCAGCGAGCACCGCGCAGCCGCGGTCCGGTTGATGGAGTTCTTGACCGCTCGTGAGGCGCAGGCCGCGATCGTCGAGAACAGCGAGTTCGCGGCCAACCCCGACGTTCCGCCGCCCGCCCACATCCGCGAGTGGGCCGACGTCAAGCTGGACCCGATCGACGTGGAACGCGCCGGCCCGGCGCTGCGGCAGGCCGTGGCCCTCATGCAACGCGTCGGGTGGCAGTAGCCGCGTACCGCCACGGCTGGCTGATCGCGAGCACGCTCGTCGCGCTGCTGGTGGCGGGCCCGCTGCTGGCGCTGCCCGCCTCGTTCATCGGCGAAGGCGACGCGTTCGGCGAGATCGCCACCAGCCTCCTGCCGGAAGCGCTGCTCGCGAGCATCGTGTTGGGCGTGGGTGTGGCGGCCGGCACGCTGGTGGTCGGTGGCGGGCTGGCGCTGCTGGTGTCCTTCTACGACTTCCCCGGTCGCCGCTGGCTGGACTGGGCGCTCGTCCTCCCGCTCGCGGTGCCCGCGTATGTCCTCGTGTTCGTCTTGCTCGGGCAGTACGACGAGGCCAGCCCGCTCCAGCGCGCCGTTCGGTCGCTCTTCGGCTTCAGCCTCCCCGACGTCCGCACCACGACGGGCGCGATCACGGTGCTGACATTGGTCCTGTATCCGTACGTCTACATGTTGGGGCGCAGCGCGTTCCTGGGCCAGTCACGCCAGTCGCTCGAGGCCGCCCGAACGCTCGGCCTGACCTACGGGCGGGCGGTGTTGCGCGTGGCCCTGCCGCTGGCTCGTCCGGCGCTCGGCGCCGGCGTCGCCTTGGCCGTGATGGAGGCGTTGGCGGACTTCGGTGCCGTCAACCTGCTCGGGTATCGCGCGCTGACAGACGCGATCTACCGTGTCTGGTACGGCACCTTCGACCAAGCCGCGGCCCTGCAGCTGGCGACCGTATTGGTCGGCCTGGCGCTGACGCTCGTCTCGCTCGAGCGGCTGCTGCGTGGGCGTGCCCGCTACAACCAGGCGCTCGGTCGCGGCGACGCCGTGATCCCGCGTCCGTTGCACGGGCCGGCTCGATGGGCGGCTGCCGTCCTCCCGACGGCGCTGCTGGCGGTCGTGTTCGTGCTTCCGGTGGTGCAGTTGGTCGTGTGGGCCGCGGAGGCGTTCGCCGACGGGGCGTCGGGGACGGCACTCGCGCGCGCCGCCATCAACAGTCTGCTGCTCGCCTCGGTGGCCGCCGTGATTGCGGTGATCGCGGCGACCGTCGTGGCCTATGGCGCACGAGCGCATCCCGGGCGCGGTACCGGCATCGCCGTGCGCGTGAGCTCGCTCGGATACGCCATCCCCGGGACGGTGGCGGCCGTGGCGGTCTACGTGCCGCTGGCCTGGGTGGACCGACAGCTGCCAGGGCTCCTGCTCACCGGCACGGCGGTCGGCCTGGTCCTCGCGTACGTCGTGCGCTTCCACGCGTTGGCGGTGTTGTCGGTGGAGGCGCGCATGGGCAGGATCGACGCGTCGCTCGACGAAGCGGCGCGCGGCCTCGGCGCGAGCCGAGCACGGCTGTTGACTGACGTGCACGTCCCGCTGCTGGTGCCGGGCGTAGCCACCGCCGGTCTGCTCGTGTTCGTCGAGGTGCTCAAAGAACTCCCCGCCACCGCGCTGCTGCGGCCACTCGGCGGGGACACCCTGTCGATCGCGGTCTGGGAGGCGACGAAGGAGTCGCGCTTCGACGTCGCCGCGCTGCCCGCGTTGCTGATCATCCTCGCTGGGCTGGTGCCGGTGGTGGTGGCGATCCGCCTCTCGCGCGGCTAGGCGCCGGACGGCGCCTTCGGGCAGCGCGGTGACGTCCGCCGCGGGCATCCAAATCGCCGCCCGCCCCCGCGACCCCGTATTCCGGCGCGCGTACTCGTCCGCGGCCTGTTGCGCCGACCTGCAGCGGAGCGGATTGCGGACCCCGTTTGGTGGGGTCCGCTCCCGGCTAGATGGTCTCCTCGACGGACCCGACCGTGTGGATGTCCCCCGCCGCGTCCTCGTACTGGGTCGACACCTCGACGCCATACACGTTGCTGCCGCCGTAGGGTGCGAAGTCGACGAAGTCGAACGCGTTGAAGCCCGGGGCCGCGGTGCGCCACGTGCTGTGCCGGAGGGTGATGCGGTTGTGTGCGGCGTCGTAGTAGTCGATGCGCAGCCGGCCACGCACGCCGTCGACGTTGTTCATGAAGAGCCTGCCGCTGAGGGTGGGCGTCACGACTCCGCCCGTGGTATCCCAGTAGAGGTTCCCCCCGTCGGTCGGCTCCCCGAGGGCGCCGTTCCAGTTGCTTCCAAAGTCGAGGTGGGGGCCGACGACCTTCGGGTGGTCCACCGGCCAGGCCGACGCGGGTGCGGCGGCCACGGTGGTGAGGGCCAGCGCCGCCGCCGCGGTCGCGAGCGACCGGACGATGGTTGAGCCCTGAATGATCTTGAGCATGATGTCTCCTGCGGCTGAGGGGTCGGGTCGCGCGACAGGTGGGCGATGCTGTCGAGGTCGCCGGCGCGCCCGTGCGGGCGCTGTGGTCAGGACCGGTGGCTCCCGCGTCGAGCGGGTCTCGGTTCCCGCTATGCAGAGTCCCAGCGCCGACGGCCGGTAACCATGGGTGAAACCCCCGGGCCCGACCCTCGGCCTGACAGACCGGACCCAGCGGCGAACGCGACGTTCCCGATCACCGCGGTACTCGCCGGCTTGCGGACACGGGTCATGTCACATCGAGAGCAAGGCCGAGGATCTGAGTGGCCCGGCGCGCATCGGCCGCGTGTCATTCTCGAAGACGGCCGGACCTCTACTACGCCGCGAGCACTCTCTGCGCCCTCCTGCTCAGCCGGCAGGCGCCGAGTCGAGGCCATGGCGAGACTCTGGAGAGGTCTGGATCGTGAGCTTCGTGCCGGTGATGCTGGCGTTCATTCTGCTCGACCGGCGGCATGCTCCCTAAAGGAGCCGCTGCGCCGCCGAGGCAGGATCTGGTCGTCATCGACGAGCGGTCACGGTCACTCGCCGAGCGTGAGGACGACGTTGCCGATCTTCTGCTCGGTCTCGACGTAGCGCGTGGCCTCCACGACCTGCTCCAACGGATACCGCCGGTCGATCACCGCGCGGTAGTGCCCGGCCTCGAGGAGCTCTTTGAGTAAGAGCACCTCCTGCTTGCGGTAGCGGGGGAGCGGCATGAGGACGCGCTTGGGTGCAATCCGCCAGGTGAGCAGGCTCAGGATCGGGTTCTGCCACATGACGCCAAGGTCGGTCTCCACGAACACCCCGCCGCGCTTAACCAGTCGGCGGCAGCGCCGGAACGAGGTCTTGCCGACCGCGTCGAAGACCACATCAAACGTCTCAGCGATCGCGGTGAAGTCCTCGCGCGTGTAGTCGATCACCCGCTCAGCCCCGAGCGAGCTGACCGTTTCGAGGCCGCCGGTGCCGCACACGGCCGTGACATGGGCGCCCATGTGCCGGGCGAGCTGCACCGCCGCCGTGCCGATCGACCCGGAGGCGCCGTGCACGAGGATCGTTTGACCGCGCCTGAGCCGAGCCCACCGCAGGCACGTGAGGGCCAGGATCGCGCCGTCGCAGACTGCCGCCCCCTCGTCGAAGGTGTTGCGGCTCGGCAACTTCGCGATCGGCGCTCGCTCGCGCACGCAGACGAACTCCGCGTGCGCGCCGAAACGATCGGCGTTGACGCCAAACACACGGTCGCCAGGTGCGAGCTGCATGACCGCCGCGCCCACCGCTTCGACCTCGCCGGCGAACTCGCTACCGAGAATCGGCCGGCGCGGACGCCGCAGGCCGCTGAAGAGGCGAACGAACACCGGCCTGGGATCACGAAAACCGCAGTCCGTCCGATTCACGGTCGTCGCGCGGACGCGAACGAGCACCTCGTCCTCGCGCGGCCTCGGCACATCGACTTCCACCGACCGCAGGACCTCAGGCGAGCCGTACCGGTCATAGACCACGGCTCGCATGGTCGGCGTTCGAGTCGCGTTCGTCATATCCCGCCTTCTCCCGGCGCTTGGTGCGGCGCGGGTGCGCCGCGAACGAGTTCTACACGGTCGATTCACGCGCTGGCGACGCATGGAAGTCAAGGGCGGCTTGCTGGTGGTGGCCTCCTGTGCGATCGTGCGGGTGGGCGCGAGTGACTGACGTAGCGAAGTGCAGACGTCAGGGGCTTGTGGTCTGCCGCGCGGCTTTGCCCTTTGTGGGCTGTTGTGATGCGCGCCCCGGTTGTCGCGCTCGCGCCCGTCTTCGCAAGTCCTACCCTCGCCAGAGCAGCACCCAGAACAGACACGCGAGCTTGCCGTTCGCGCGCGCCTGCCGGATGCCGGTATCGCTCGTGAGACCACGACCACGCGCGCCACGTGCGGTTCGATGATCCTGGCGATCTCCCACGCGTTGCCCGTGACCTCCAACACCACCTGATCGGTCGTGGTCAGGCTTTGCGCGAACACCTCCAGCACGTCCGGCCGCGTTGCGATCCGGCCCGCGGATCGCGCGTTGCCGGCTTCGGCAATCGCGATCTCACAGAAATCGCGATGCACGTCCAACCCGATCGCTCTCACCCTCGCTCCGTTCGCCGACAACACCGACGACACGAGAAAACCGTGGGCCAACGACACCGACGCATCCGCGCTCGAAGCGCAACCGGGTCAGTCGCAGGGGCGGCCACCGAAAAGGTCGGGCTCTGGGGCCCCTCGGTATGCAGTTTCATCCCCCGAAACGGCGCTCCTTTGGCGCGGCCGGCGATCCTGGCGGTGCATCTGTTCACGAGTGACTGGTCGATCGCGGTCGCTGAGACCGTGGCGGTGCGTGCTGGCGAGTGCCGGCGCGCCTCTACTCAGCCCTTGGACCCCCGCGGGTCCGCGGATCGCGGATACGTTCGCTCCTCCTGGAACTGCCCATTGCGCTTGTGAATCACCAGCGAGGTCGGCTTACGGGCCTCGCGAGCGACCTGCGCGGCCTTCTTGACCGTCGTCGACTTCTTGGTGGCGCTGGCCACGACCTTCGACCCGCGCTTGGCCACCCAACCCTTGCCGCGCTTCTTCCGGACAACTCGGATCCGCCTCAGCCCGGCGAGCCGCGTGGTGGCGGCCGCGGTCGCGCGTGACGGAGAACCCGTAGCCGAAGCTCATGAACGCTCGGCGGTCCGAGACGGGGCTGAAGCCCTTGTAGTGGCCGCCTCCGGCGAGTCGGCCCACCGGGGCTCCGGTGCCCGCGAGCGGGGCGCGCTACCGGAGGGCGAAGGTGCGGGCGGGAAGTAGCGGAAGCCTCGAAGAGGAACACAGTCGCGCTGGCGTGCGCGGACCTTTGAACCGTCACGGCGCAGAGCCGCGCACACCGCGACGCGGCTAGCTGCGTTTGCGAGGCGTAGGCGCGCGGCACGGACGCCGCTGAACCTCGTGCTGGAGGAGCGTGTGGCCTAGCCTGCGGCAAGTGGGCCGGCCGGTCTGGATACTCGCGTTGGTAGTCGCGGCGGCGCTCGGCGTGCGGCTCGGTTACGTCGCGATCACCCCGGAGCACGCGCTCGTGCATGACGCGCGCGAGTACGACGAGCACGCGCGATCGGTGGCCGTCGGCGAAGGGTTCTCGGAGCGGATCACCGGCAAGCCGACGGCGTTCCGGCCGCCGGGGTACGTCTACCTGCTCGCCGGCGCCTACCGGCTCGCGGGCGTCGAACGATCGCCGGTCGAAGATCGGATCCCCGTCGGCCGCAGCTTGGGCGCGATTCTCGGCGCGCTGGGGGTCGCGCTCATCGGTGTGCTGGTCTGGCAGGTATGGGGCAGCGCCGCCGGGATCGTGGCAACGGCGCTCGCGGCCGTCTACGTGCCGTCGATTCTCGTCGCGACGTCACTGATGTCCGAGCAACTGTTCGTGGTGCTGATGCTCGCGACGCTGATCGCGGTCCTTGCCTGGCGGCGTACACCGCGCTGGTGGCTCGTGCTGCTCGCCGGCGGCTTGGCCGGCCTTGCGGTGCTCGCTCGGGCGAACGGGCTGATCCTGTTACTACCGCTTGCGCTCGCCGTCTGGAGGCGGTCGCCGTGGCCGCCCGTGCTGCTGGTGGCTGTCGCTTTGCTCACGATCGCGCCGTGGACGCTCCGTAACGCCACGCAGCTCGGCGCCTTCGTGCCGGTCACGACGCAGCTCGGGTCGGCGCTGGCCGGGACCTACAACAGCGAAGCGCGCGCGGACCCGACGAACCCGGCTTCGTGGCGGTCGTTGCGGCGCGTCGAGGAGTACGACCACCTCACCGACGAATTCGCCACCACGCCCGAGGCAGTGATGGAGCGTGATCTGCGGCGCGCCGCGCTCGCGTTCATCGGCGAACACCCGGCCTACGTGCTCGAGGTCGCCTACTGGAACACGCGCCGGCTGCTCGACCTCGCGTCTTGGCGCTGGTCCATCCACACCGCCTCGACGATCAGTGTCACAGCCGGGTGGGCGGGCATCGGCGTCATCTGCTTCTGGGTCTTCGCGACGCTGGCACTGCTGGGAGCACGGCACGCGCGGGCGCCGGCGTTCGTCTGGCTGGTCCCGCTCGCGATGTACGTCAGCGTCGTCTTTCTCGCCGCCGAGACGCCCCGCTATCGCGCACCGCTCGACCCGTTCGTGATCGCGCTCGCGGCGCTCGCGCTCGTCGCGAGGACACGCCGTGAGCCGTCCCCCCGGCGTGACGTGCTCGAGGGCGACTAGCTTTCCGCGCGCGCCACCCCCGCTCGCCGCCGGTCCTGCGAAAACCACACGCGCATTCCGCGCAGGGCGCGCAAAAGTCGACAGCGAAGTCCCGCAACCGTCCGAGGAGGACGCTTCGTCAGTCCGGGCGAGCAGCCGCTCCAGCGTCGCTGGATCTTCACCGCCGTCGAAGTACTGCATGAGCACGTCCTCAAACAGCAGCTGATCTGGCGCGGCGCGCGCGAACAGAGTCATCGACGACCTGAGCTTCTGGGCGTCTACCGTGCCGACGACCTCCTGCGCGCTTGTCCTCACGGCCAAGGTCGGTGCCCACCAACGATTCACGAGAACCCCACGGTCAGCCAGCGATAGGGCCAACCGCGCCAGCGTCCGAAGGTCACCCGTATCGGGTGATGCCGGCATTCGCCCGGCGAGGAAGCATCTCGCGGGCGCCAAGCGACCCTGCGTCCACCGCTCTGGCGATCGCGGCGGGACCGAACGCGCAGCGGCCGTTCCGTCCGCAACCACCCCGGACGACGGTGGTGGAGAACGCCCCGTGGGGCGGGAGGTGTAGGCATATGGCGAAGGCCGCGGTCAAGTCGAAGAAGCGCGCGAGGCCAGCCAAGGGCAAGAAGCACGACCGAGGCGTGCTGGACCTGCCGAAGGCGGTCGAGATGCGGATGGCCGAGGGTCGCGTCGAGCGCGAGTCGGTGCCGCTGGAGGCACACGGCGAGTGGGCGGCCTCCGACGGGCGTCGGGACCCGATCGGGATCCTGGAAGAGCAGAACGCGACGCGCGTGCCCGAGCTGGTGCCGATCCGCCACGGGCGCATGATCGTCTCGCCGTTCACGTTCTACCGCGGTAGCGCGGCGATCATGGCGTCCGATCTCTCGCAGGCGCCGATCACGGGCTTGCGGGTGCAGTGCTGCGGTGACGCGCACCTGTCGAATTTCGGCGTGTTCGCGGCGCCGGATCGACGCCTCGTGTTCGATCTCAACGACTTCGACGAGACGCTGCCGGCGCCATTCGAGTGGGACGTCAAGCGCCTCGTCGCGAGCCTCGTCGTCGCCGCGCGCGACAACGGTCACCGCCGCAAGGAACAGCGCGCGGCCGCGCGCGCCGCCGCCGAGGCATACCGCACGACGATGGCCAGGGCCACGGCGATGCGTTTCCTCGAGGTCTGGTACACGCGGGTCGACGCGGACGACCTGTTGACCGAACTCGCCGTCCGTGAGGACAAGGCGACGATCAAAGCCACTCAGAAAGGCCTCGCGAAGGCGCGCTCGCGCACGAGCCTGGGCTCGCTGTCGAAGTTCGCTGAGCGGGTCGACGGTGGTTACCGGATCAAGCAGCAGCCGCCGGTGATCGTGCGCCCGCCCGACGCGGTGTACGGCGACCTCGAGCAGATCGTCCGCCAGGGGCTCGCCGACTATGCGCGCTCCCTGTCACCCGAGCGGCGTCTCGTACTCGACCACTACCACTACGTGGACTTCGCCCGCAAGGTCGTCGGTGTCGGCTCGGTCGGGACCGAGGCGTTCATGGTGCTACTGATGGGCGACCGCGACGACGACCCGCTGTTCCTGCAGGTCAAGGAAGCGGACACGTCCGTGCTCGCCCCGTATGCGGGCGCCGGCGAATACGAGCAGCAGGGCGAGCGGGTGGTTCACGGCCAGCGCGTCATGCAGGCCGCCAGCGACCCGTTCCTCGGCTGGGTGACCGGGACCGGGACGCGCGGGCGGCAGTTCTACGTCCGCCAGTTGCGCGACATGAAGGGCTCAGCGGTGATCGAGGCGATGCCCCCGGCGCGCCTGGCGCGCTACGGCCACGTGTGCGGCGTCACGCTCGCGCGCGCCCATGCCCGCAGCGGGGACGCCGCCAAGATCACCGGCTACCTCGGCGACGACGACACCTTCGACCGTGCGCTCGAGCATTTCGCCGTCGCCTACGCCGACCAGAACGACGCCGACTACGCCGAATTCACCGACGCCGCTGACGAACAGCGCATCGCAGTCGAACGCGGCGTGTAGGCGCCCGCGGGCACGGGCCGTCGGCGTGGTTCCGGGTGGGCGTCACCGATGAAGGGATGATGCGATGAAGCCGGGTCGCGGTTGGCCCTGGTTGTGGGGCCTGTTGGTTCCAGAGCGCGATCATGCCGGCCACCAGGGGCGCCGCGGCGCTGGTGCCGCCGACGAAGGCGATGCTCTGGCCGGAGCCTTTGCAGCCCTGGACGCCGCTGGAGCAGACGATCGGGTAGCCGGGGCTGGCGTCCGCGAACGCGGCGATGTCGGGCACCATGCGCTTGCCCGAGGTAGCGAACGATTGGGCCGGTTGCCACCAGGGTCGGGCTTCGAAGGCGCTGGTGCCGCCGCCGGCGGTGGTGGTGAAGGGTGCCGGGAAGGCGGTGTCGTTCCAGGCGCCGGATGACGCAATCGTGTTGTCGGCGGCGAGGGTGAGGTTGGTGCCGCCAACGGCGAGGACCCAGGGCGACGACGCGGGCCAGTCGACCTGGGGCTGCTTGTCGGCAGTGGTGAGCTGGTTCGCGGGCACGCCGCGCGCGCAGGCCGAGGACCCGCACAGCAGCGGCTGGTGGCGCTCGGGATCAGGCTCGCACTGACCAGCGACCGACTCCACGGGCCTGAGCAGCGCGAGCTCCAGCGCTTCGGTGACGAGGTCGATCAGGTCCTCGAGGAGGTACGGACAGCGGCCAAAGGGGTTGCACCACCCGAACTCGCCTGTCACGGCGTGGCGGAAGCCCTCAAGTCACTGGCGGGCTCCGGCGTCATGCCGGTCGCGGTCGAGGACCATGAGTTCGGGCGCCGTTCCGAGTTGGTCGAGACAACGGTGTTCTTCAGTTGCGCCGAAGCGCTCCAGAACGCCACCAAGCACGCCGGCGCGGGCACGTCGGCCGGCGTGATCCTGAGCCACGGCGAGGGGTGGGTGCGGTTCAGCGTCGAGGACAACGGAACGGGGTTTGACCCCGACACGGTCGCGCGCGGGCCGGCCTGAACAACATGAGCGCCCGCCTCGCCGCCGTAGGCGGGTCGCTCACGGTCGACACGGTCCACGGCCACGGCACGCGCATCAGCGGCCACCTCCCCGCGGGCGTCTAGCCGATCACAGAGAACGCTCGCGCCGAAGTTGTGCCTGTGATGGACGGGACAACGTCGGCCGATCGCTAGGCCCCCAGGCCGTCGTCGCTGAGCCGCTAGGTTGGCGTCGCGTTAGCCTCGGGAGCGAGCGGAATGAAGCGACGAAGCTTTCCCGTCGATTCGGTGCGCTCGATCTCCGCCACCTGGGCGACGTTCACTTGGGGGCGGGCAACGCCGAGCGCTGTGAGAGCTTGGACCAGCTCTCGGGAGAGGGCGTCCGTGTCGAGCTGCGCCGATGTCCGTACCGCGATGTCCGCGCCCGCGGGCGTCTGGCGGACTTGGTACTCGAGCATTTGACGGCGACGACCGAGCGCTGAGCGGAACAGGTGCAAGTGGATCTCGACCTCGTCGCCGTAGACGAACGTGCCCTCGACGCGTCCCTCGATATCTGCGATGCGGCGACCGGTCCACGGGCCGGAGTTCGGCTCGGCCAGCACGGTCAATGCATCGGCGAGCTCGTAGCGAATCAGCGGAATCGAGTGATTGATGACGTTGGTGACCAGGAGCTTCGCCGCGGTCATGCCCTCAGCCACGGGCCGGGTGTCGGCGTCCACCGGCTCGTAGACCGCGATGTCCTCGTTGAGATGCAGGCCGACCGACCCGGGGTACGAGCGCGCTATCACGCCGACCTCGGCGGCCGCATAGAGGTTCATGATGGGCCGGCCGAACGCCGCTTCGATGTCCGCTCTTGCGTCCGGCAGGAGCGGCTCGGCGCCGCAGTTGAGCTCCCACGGCGAAATGCTGAGCCGTCCGCGACGCATCTCGCCGGCCAAGCGGTGCATCATCGACGGATAGGCGAAGAGATCAGTGGGCTGGAAGCCGTTCAGCCCCGCCACGATCTCGGCGAGCGGCAAGGTGGCAGGGAACGAGCGGCCCACGCCAAGCTGCGGTGAGCCCGCAAAGGTGCGCGGGAGGATGGCGGTGGGATGCGTCGAGTGCGCGGCGGCGACGAACGCCCGCCGGACCTCACGATCGCCGCCAGCGTGATGTCGCAGCCAGAACGTGGGCCGTTCCCTCGCGAGCCCGAAGCCAAGCCAGCCCTCGAAGTCCCACACGAACACGCCCCGTCTTCCACTCGAGCCGCCGGTCGTGACGACCTGGTACTCGCCGAGCAGGTAGGCGGGGCCTTCAGACGCCACGCGCTCAAGATGGACCTCGGCCAGCTCGAGTGTCAGCCGGCGGTCGATGACGATCTCGTCCCAGTGTTCCATCACATCGGTCTTCGTCATGCTCGGGATGCCCGTCAGGTCCGCGCCCGTGACAGCGTCGACATCGACGTCGGCGAGCCGCTTTGCGTGCCACGGCGATCGCGTCTTCGCCGTTCGCAGCAACGCCCTCAGGCGTTCGTCGCGAAGACGGTGAAGCCGCTCCAACGGCCACGTGAGCCGCTCGGCCTCGACCGGAAGCCGGTCAGCGAACGCCCGCAGGTGCCGCTGACGGTCCGAGTCGAACTCGCTCGCCGTGTTCTGCGTGTTCATGTCTCGCGCGATCATCTCACCCGTCCGGGGCCAAAGAAACGGCTATCAGCCGGATCGTGGCGCCAAGTCCATCCGCCCGACGTTCCGGTAGGCGCGGCGTGGACCGTCTGGCCGGCAGCGCCGCGTCCCCCCGGCACGACCCTCCGATTTCGCAATCACGTAAACCGAGCTGGGGGCGGACCGGCCCCGCCGAATAGGCGGAACCGTCGAAAAGCGCGCATTTGCGTCGTCCGGGCACGACGGGGGTGTGGCCTCGTCGCGAGCACCGGCCCGAGCGGTGCTCGCGCTACGTGCACACGGTCGTGTCGGCGGAGTCGACCGTTAGGGGCTGAGCAGGGCTTGGCGCTTGAAGGTGGTCATCAGTATGGGAGGCACGCTCGCGCGTAGCTGACGTGCGAGCGCGTCTTCGTCGTGGGTCTGCATGTTCACGACGGCCACGACGAAGTTCTGCTCGACCGCGACGGCCGGGTGCTCCGCACGCACCGGTGACCGCTAGGGAATGCGCGTGGCGTAGCCGGTCTCCAGGACGGTCTCGACCCGGCTCGGCGATCCACTGATCCGCATGTGCCCGTGCCTCGCCGGGACGAGCTCCTGCGCGGCCGACATCGTCCATTCGAGGATCTCGAAGGTGCGCGGGTCGAAGTTGATGGTGAAGCGCTGGTTGCCGTAGGTGAGCGCGACGCCGCGGCCCTTGCGCCCTTCGCGGTCGGTCACCGCGCCGAGGTCGCGGGCGGCCGGGTCCGTCGCGAGCACGTCGAGCAGGGCGGCGCGCTGGTTCGGGGTAAGCCGCGCGTTCACGAGCAGGCCGATGAAGGCGTACGTGGTGTACGCGTCGCGCTCGGGGCCGGCCGGCAGGTGCTCCTGCCCGCGCGCCTCCGGATAGGGGCCCCAGCGATCCAGCCGGATGCCCTCGCGCAGGGTCGCGACGATCGCCTCGCGCCCTTCGGGCAGCGTGCTCGGGTCGAGCTCGGCGAGCGGGCCGTCCCCGTACGCGTACGGTTCGTCCCGGGGCTTGGCGAGCGCGTCGGTGAACCCGAACGCCGCCTGCGCGAGCGCGGCGTCCCCGGTGTTCCACACCCGGCCGCGCGCCGACCGCGTGCGTCCCTCCCACTTCGCGCCGACCCACGACTCCTGCAGCTGCTCGACGTGGTGCTCGGCCATCCGGTCGCCGTCGCGGGCGGTGTAGGAGAACGTGCTCCGGAGCTTTGCGTAGCGCAGCGGCGCGTCCTGCACACGCGGGACCGGCTGGTCGTCCGCGGCGGCCGCGGCCGCGCGCAGCACGCTCCCGCCTGCCAGCGGATCGTCGCTCGAGGGCGCGCCCGGCAGCACCGCCAGGCCCGCCGCGAGCACCGCGGTCACTCCGGCCACGCCGGCGAGCGTCCGGCGGGGCGAGCGGGACCGGCGCGCCGTGGCCCCCCGATGCAGCGACCGGAGCTCGGCCGGAGCGGGGTCGGCGACCGCGAGCGGCGCGAACAGCTCGCGCAGGTCGTCGTCGTGGCGAACGGTCATGACTGGTCCTCCTCGAGGTGGGCGCGGACCGCTTCGCGGCCGCGGGAGAGCAGGGAGCGCACCGTCGCCGGCCGGCAGCGCAGGGCGCGCGCGATGGCCGCGTCGGGCAGGTCGTGGACGTAGCGCAGCGTCAGCGCCGCGCGCTGGCGGGGTGGCAGGCCGTCGAGCACCGCGAGCGTCTCGGCCAGCGGGTCTGCGGAAGACGCGTCCTCGTGCAGCGCCGCGCGTGCCCGCTCGGCTTCCCGCCGGCGACGCGCGCGCTCGCCCTCACGCAGCGCGGCGCGCACGGCGATGCGATGCACCCACGCGTCGAGCGCGTCGGGATTGCGCAGGGCGTGCCGGTGACGCAGCGCGCGCAGCGCCACCTCCTGCGCGACGTCGGCCGCGCTCTCGGCATCACCGAGGACGCCGAGCGCTGTCCGCCGCGCGATCGTGAGCACGCGAGCCGCGAGCTCGCTCTCGGCGCCCACTACGGGCGCCGCACGCGCCGCGGCGAGGGCCGGCGCAACGGGATGGGACGAGCTGCTGATCATGCCTTGTAGAGGCCGCGAGCGGTCCAAACCGTTGCACGCGGCTCAGGTGCCGGCCCGCAGGCCGTGCAGCAGCAGCTCGATCTGGCGGCCGGCGTGCAGGTCCCAGTCCTCGATCGACGGGAGCGGACCGGACAGCAGCGAGGCGCTGAGGATCAGGTCGACCGGGGTGAGATCGGCGCGGAGCTCGCCTGTCTGGTGCCCGCGGTCGATCAGGGTCTGCAGGATCGCCCGGACCTCGGCGTGTCGCTCGCGCACCAGCCGCCCGGGCCCGGAGTTCGTGAACGCGTGCGGCGTGTTGGGCGGCGCCACCACCGGCGGCTCGCCGCCCCGCACCACGACCGTCTCGTCCCCGAGCGTGATCGTCGCCTCGCCCTCGATGATCACGAACACCTCCTCGTACGGGTGCCGGTGCAGCGCCGGCCCTCGTCCCGGCGCGAGCTCGTTGGTGATGACGGACATCGTCTCGCTGTGGAAGTCGGCCATCCCCCGAACCTACTCCGGGTGCGCGTCCGCTCCGCGGCGGGACTGCAACGCGTCGAAGCGCGCGGTGAACGCGCGCTCGGCGTCGTCGGGCGGCCAGGCGACCAGCTCGATGTCCAGGGCCTCGACGCCTTCGAGCTCCGGCCAGTCCCAGCTCTCGCCGCTCACGCTGCGGCGCTCGGTGGCCAGCAGGGCGCGGTCGATGCGCTTGATCTCGGGGACGTCGGCCTTGATCGAGAAGCGCGTGCGCAGCACGGACTCGAGGTGGTCCTCGGCCTCCTTGAAGGCGGCGCCGAGCGGCGAGCGGTGCTTGATCGGGTGCGGCATGTCGCCGAGGTAGGCCTCGGCGGCGTCGTGCATCAGGGCGGCGAACACGTCCTCTAGGTCGCCGCCGCGTTGCTCGACCAGCTCGGACACGATCACGGAGTGCTGGGCGACCGAGTAGAACGGCCGGCAGTGCCCGCCGAAGCGGCAGATGTTGGCCAACGCGCGGGCGATGTCACCCGGGTCGAGTTGCTCGGGGTCCGGGTCGAACGGGTTCACGAAGCGCCCGGACACGGTCTGGAGGTAGGGGCCGGGCGCGGGCGGGGACGGTCGGCTCATCGCTCCCCGATGCTGCGCAGCACCGGCTTGACGTCGATGATCGGCGTGCCGTCGATCGCTTCCAGATCGCGTACGTGCAGGCGGGTGCCGTCGACGTCGAGCACCTCTACGCGGTGCAGGCCGATCGGGTTCGGCCGGTCGGGAGAACGGGTGTTGAACACGCCCTGCACGCCGCGCGCGCGATCCCCGCGCGGGATCACGCGCAGGACGTCGCGCTCGGCGCGGTCCAGCCAGGTCAACACGAGCAGGACGTCGCCGGCGGCGATCCCGTCCAGGCCGTCGCGCACGGCCTCGTCGAACACGAGCCACGCGTCGGGGCGCGCCCTCGTCGCCTTGCTTGGGCGCCTCTTCGCGCAGCCGCAACGGCGACTCCACACGCCCGATCGAGATCAGCTCCATGACCACGTAGCCTCACAGAAGATGCCGCTGGGAGTCACCGAGAAGCCCGACGTCCTCGACGACGAGGACCTGAGCACGTGGACGCCGGACGGGCGTTTCGACGTCGAGGACGCGCTCGTGGGCGAACTGGACCTCGCCGACCTCAAGGCGCCGGGCGCGCGCGTGCTCAGGAGCCGGTTCACGAAAACCCGGCTCGCAGCCGCGCGGTTGCGGTCGATCCGCCTCGTCGACGCCCAGTTCACCGACGCCGACCTGTCCAACGCCGACCTGGGCGGGGGCGAGCTGAACCGCGTGCGCTTCGAACGCTGCCGGATGACGGGCTTCAAGGCGGTCGAGGCGAAGCTGCAGGACGTCGCGTTCGTGCGCTGCAAGCTCGACCTCGCGAGCCTGCGCGGGGCGAAGCTGCGCAACGTGACGTTCGAGGACTGCGTGCTCGACGACGCGGACGTCACGGCGGCGGAGATCCGCGAGACGCGCTTCGACGGGTGCACGCTCCAACGCGTCCTGATCGACGGCGTGCGCCTGCGCTCCGTCGACCTGCGCGGCAGCGACATCGAACCCGACGGTGACGTCACCGCGCTGCGCGGCGCCACCATCGACCCGGTCCAGCTCGTCGCGCTCGCGCCGCTGCTCGCGCGCGGGCTAGGAATCGACGTCCGCGACTGACAGGACGATCTTCGTGCGCCCGAGCGTCGGCGCGACGGCGCGCGTGAACGCCTCCTGCGCGCGCTCCACCGGCAGCACGTCGGTGATGTAGGCGTCCAGCAGCTCCCGCGCGCCCACCAGGTAGTCCCGTGCGGCCGCCAACGAAGGCGCGCGCTCACGCGCGACGCCGGTGACGAGCGTCCCGTTCTTGCGGAAGAACTGCGCGAACGGGAACGGGTGGTGCGTGTCGTCGGGCACGCCGAACGCGTACAGCGTCCCGTCCGGCGCGATCGCCTCGGCCCCGGCCGACAAGGTGTGCGTCTGGTGGCCGACGGCCTCGATCACCAGGTCGAACGTGTCCGCCGGGAGCTCAGCGGCGTCCGCCCACAGCACCTCGCGCAGCCCGAACGCGTCCGCCACCGCGCGCCGGTCGACGCGGTCCACGCCCGTCACGTGCGCGCCCCGCGCCGCGAGCACGTGCGCGAACAGCAGCCCGATCGAGCCGAGCCCGATCACCGCGGCGCGCCGGCCCTCCACGGCGCCGACCCGATTCAGCGCGTAGAGCACCGTGGCCAGCGGCTGGATGACGGTCGCCTCGACATCGCTCAGGTCCGCGTCGACCGCGATGACGTGCCCGCGGTCGACGAGGAAGTACTCCGCCAGGCCGCGGTGCCCGCTCGCCCAGCCCGACGAGCCGCGTGCCGTCCTCGGCGTCCCCGACCACCTCATGCAGGGGGAACCCGGGATCGCCGGTGTTGTCGATGAAGTACTCGCTGCGGCGGCCGCGGAACAGCGGGAGGTCCGAGCCGCAGATCCCGCCCGCGCGCAGGCGCACCAGTTGCTGCCCTTCGCCCGGCTCCGGCCGCGGCGCCTCGACGCGCGAGAGCTGCCCTGGCGCCGTGATCGCGTACGCCCACACGAACCGGATGATGCCGGTCCGGCTACACGTGGTGCGCCGGCTCGACCTGCACGTGCGCGGGAAGGGCCATCGGCATTGGCCCGATGGCCAATCACCACCGACCGGGGGGTGCCCCGTTGGCGCGGCGCGATAGCTTCCGCGCCCCGATGCGCCGTCGTCCAGAGCAGCTCGCCACCGGGGAGTGGGCCGTCCTCGCGCTGCTCGCCGAGACCCCGACCCACGGCTTCGCGATCGCCCGCGCGCTCGCCCCGGACGGCGACGTGGGCCGCGTGTGGGCGATGCGGCGCCCGCTCGTCTACCGCACGCTCGACGTGCTCGGCGAACGCGAGCTCGTCCGCGCCGCCGGCACCGAGCCGAGCGAGAGCGGCCCGCCGCGCACCGTGCTCGATGTGACCGCGGACGGGCGTGAGCGGGTGGAGGCGTGGCTCCTCGCCCCGGTCCAGCACGTCCGCGACGCGCGCGCCGACCTGATGCTCAAGCTGCTCTTCCTGGACCGCGCGGGGCGTGATCCGGCGCCGTTGCTGAGCGCGCAACGCGAACGCTTCGCGCTGATCGCGACCGAGCTGGAGAAGGCCGAGGAGGAGGGCTTCGCGCGCACGCTGGCGCTCTGGCGACTCGAGAACACCCGCGCCGCGATCCGGTTCGTGGACGGGCTGCTCAGCTGATCACGCGGGCGCTGCGGGGCGCGAAGGACGCGTACGCGCGTGCCCCGCGCTCGAGCCCGTCGGCGCTGGCGACCTCGGCCACCAACGGCCCGACGCGCACGCGGGTGCGGCCGCGGTCGGGCGTGAGTGCGCCGACGGTGCCGGCGATCACGTTCCCGGCGCCCGGAGCGGTGCTCGTGACCGTGATCTCCCACGGGTAGACGGCCACGCCGACGCGCCCCCGCGCGGCTTCGCCCACCTCGATCACGGTGCCGTCGTCGAGCGTCACGCGCGTGCCGTCCGCGACGCCGTGCAGCAGGTTGCCGCCGGTGAGGCTGGCCACGAACTCGTCCGCGGGGTGCGCCGTGAGCTCCTCGGGCCGTCCGATCTGGTGCAGCTGACCGTCGCGGATCACGCCGATCCGGTCGGCGAGCGTGCTGGCGTCGAGGAAGTCGTGGGTGACGATCAGGGTCGGGATCTGCAGCCCGGAGAGGATGTCCGCCAGCTCCTCGCGGACGGCGGTCCGGGTGTGCGCATCCAGCGCCGACAGCGGCTCGTCGAGCAGCAGCACGGACGGGTCACGGCCCAGCGCCCGCGCCACGGCCACGCGCTGGCGTTCGCCGCCGCTCAGCCGCGGCGGCTTCTCACGCGCGAGGTGGCCGATCCCGAAGCGCTCCAGCAACTCGCCGACCCGCGCCGGCGACGCGCCCCCGAACGCCACGTTCTGCGCCACCGTCATGTGCGGGAACAGCGCGTACTCCTGGAAGACGAGACCCACCGAGCGCCGGTCGGGTGCGCGGTTGACCTTCCGCGCACGGTCGAACCAGACGTCGTCGCCGAGTGCGATCCGGCCGTCCGCGGGCTGTTTCAAGCCCGCGACGTGGCGCAGGATCGTGGACTTGCCCGCCCCGCTCGGCCCGACGAGCGCGAACGTCTCGGCGCCGACCGTCAGGCGGGCGCGGAGCTCGAACGTACGAAGGGGGTCGGTGAGGTCGAGCTCGAGCGGCGCCACGAGAGGAGCTTGTACGAAAGCAGGACGACGGCGCTGATGACCACGAGCAGGATGCCGATCGAGAGCGCGACGTCGAAGCTCGCCTCCAGCTGCTCGTAGATCGTGAGCGTGAGCGTCCCGGTCTCACCGCGCACGTTGCCGGCGAACACGATCGTCGCGCCGAACTCGCCGATCCCGCGCGCGAACGCGAGCACCCAGCCGGCGACGAGGCCGGACGCGGCGAGCGGGAGCGCGATCGCGGAAGAACGTCCGTGCCGGGCGAGGCGCCGAGCGTGCGCGCGGCGTCGTGCAGCGTCGGGTCCACGCTCTCGAACGCGCTGATCGCCTGGCGCAGGTAGAACGGGGACGCGACGAACACGACCGCCATCACCACCGCCCACTCGGTGAACGGCAGCACGATCCCGTTGTCCTGCAGCGCGCCGCCGAACAGCCCGCCGGCGCCGAACGCCGCCAGGAGCCCGATCCCGGCCACCGCGGGCGGGAGCACGAGCGGCAGTTCGATCACCGTGATCACGAGCGCGCGGCCCTTGAAGTGCCGCGTCGCGAGCAGGTACGCGGCGGGCGTGCCGAACCCGAGGATGAGCACGTTGGCGATCGCGTTCGTGCGCACGGTGACCTTCAGCGTGTCCTGCACGGCGGGATCGCGCAGCAGGCCGGGGACGTCGCCCAGCGGCACTTCCGTGAACAGGGCGATGATCGGGATCGCCAGGAAGGCCAGGACGACGCCCAGGCACAGCGCCAGCAGTGCGGTGAAGGCGGAGCGCACTCAGGTGCCCGGCGGCGGTCCGAAGCCCTGGCGCTCGAGGGCGCGCCGCCCGGCGTCGGACGTGACCTTGTCGATGAACGCCTGCGCCGACTCCGTCTTGCGGACCGCGCACAGGAGGTACTGGATCTTCGGCTGCAGCTCGGCGGGCAGGCGGATCACCTCGACGCGGTCGCCGGCGGAGCGCGCGTCGGTGTTGTAGGCGAACCCGGCGTCGGCGGACCCGAGCGCGACCTTTGACGTGAGGCTGGCGACGTTGGCCTCGTTGGAGACGGTGTTGCGCGTGAGGACCTCGTCCGCGCCGGCCGTCTCGAGCAGCTCACGCGTGTACTGGCCGACGGGCACGTCCTGCGTGCCGACGGCGAGCCGCCGGCGCGGACCGCTCATCAGCGACTCGAGCGACGTCACCTTGCCCGGGTTGCCCGCGGGCACGATCAGCACGACCGCGTTGCTCGCGAACGCCACGGGGCGCGAGCAGCGGCCCGCCGCGTACAGCGCCTCGGGCTCCTTCGCGCTGGCCGACGCGAACACATCAGCCGGCGCGCCGCGCTCGATCTGCGTCAGCAGCTGGTTGGAGCCAGCGAAGTTGTACCTAGGCGTCGTGTCGATCGCGGGGAACACGTCCCGCAGCGACGCGGCGGCGTAGACGGTCACCGGCTTGTCCTCACCGGCGCCGCCGCAGGCGGAGAACGAGACGAGGGCGAGGACGAGCGCGAGGTAGCGGCGCATGCTCTGCATCCTAGTCAGTTACGGACTACTGCATGCGGCCAGCGAGGCGTCGCCCGGCTACGGTGCCGTCTGCGAGCGCGACGCTCGACCGCGGTGCGCACGGCGCCCCGCCGTCCGCGCGCTCGACGCGGTCGCGTCGCCGCGGAACGCCGTCGCCCTCGGGCCGGCCGGTACATCCGGTCTCCATCCGGTTAGGATTCGCAGGTGATGCTGCGGACCGAACAAGCCCCCATCGAGCAGGAGCTCGAGTCATATCGGAAGGCCCTCACGGGCTACTGCTACCGGATGATCGGATCGGGGGCCGAGGCCGAGGACGCGGTTCAGGAGACGATGGTCCGCGCGTGGAAGTCCGCGGACAAGTTGCAGGACCGCGCGGCGCTGAAGGCGTGGCTGTTCCGGATCGCCAACAACGTCTGTCTGGACATGCTCGGGAGCGCGCAGCGGCGCGCGACGCCGATGGACATGGGGCCGAGCTCCGATGCCGACGCGCCGCTCGGCGCGATGCTCGCCGACAGCGCGTGGGTGCGCCCGATCGCCGACGCCAAAGTGCTCGAGCCGACGGCCGATCCCGCCGAGCTCGCGGCCGAGAAGGAGACCTTGCGCCTGGCGTTCGTGGCTGCGCTCCAGCACCTGCCGGCCAAGCAGCGCGCCGTGCTCATCCTGCGCGAGGTGCTGCGCTGGCAGGCGAGCGAGGTCGCCGAGCTGCTGGACACGAGCGTCGCGGGCGTCAACAGCGCGCTGCAGCGGGCGCGCGCGACGATCGAGGAGTTGCACCTCGACCAGAGCGGCGTCGCCGACGTCGACGAGGCCGAGCAGAAGGCGCTGCTGGCCAAGTACGTGAAGGCGTTCGAGGCCTACGACATGGCGGCGCTGACCGCGCTGCTCAAGGACGACGCGGCGTTCAGCATGCCGCCCTTTCCGCTCTGGGTAGTCGGGCCGGAGCAGATCCGTGCGTTCATGACCACGACGGGCGCGAAGTGCGAGGGCTCGAAGGTGCTCGTCACCGAGGCCAACGGCGGCCCGGCGTTCGGCATCTACAACCCGACCGCCGAGGGCGATTACGCCGGCTGGGCGGTCGTGGTGATGGAGACGTCAGCCGGACGGGTCTCCGGGCTGCACCACTTCATCGACCCGGACCTCTTCGCGGAGTTCGGGCTCCCGCTCCGCCTCGACGGCGAGCACGTCGGTCAGCCCGACGAGCTCCAGCAGCCCGCGTAGGTCGTCGGACACGTTGCGCAGCCGCACCCGCTCGCCGCGCCGGCGGGCGCGGAGCTGCACGCGCGCGAGCGATTCGACCAGCGCCAGGTCCGGCCTGGACGCGTCGACGTAGCCGAGCACCTCGTCGGTGTCGGCGTTCACGATCAGCACGGCGTCTTTGTTCATCTCAACCACTAAGACGACGTGCGCGCCGGAAACTCATCGACGGGGCCGGGTTGACCCCGTCGATGAATTCGTGGATGATCACAACTAACGCGGCCGGCGCGGGTACTCCTCCCCGCGCCGGGCGCGCGTTACCGTCGATCTTCGAGGGTGCCCTGAGTGGTGGTCGCCCGGCCGTTATCCACCGGCTCGCGGTCGCGGTCCCGGCCGAAGCGGCGGTCTGACGGCGTCTCCAGGTCACGGTCACGGTCGGTGCGGGTGGCCATCGGTGCGCCACCGCGACGCTTGCCGACGCGCGGCATCATCGCCAGCAGCACGAGAGCGGCGCCCATGGCGCCCATCACGAGCGTCGTCCAGTCGTTGGTGGCGATCAGGCCGAGGATGTCGCTGCCGTCGGAGAGCGAGATCAGCGCGCCGACGATCATCGCGACGCCGACGATGAACGCCATCGACTTCGCGCCCCAGTGGATCGGTGAGCCGAGCATCAGCAACAGGCCGGCTGCAGCGAACAGCGTCCACGTCCAGCCGTTGCCCTCGATGCCGAGGAACGTGCTGCCGTTGACGGTGCCGTCCGGCATGTCGAACGTGAAGCTCTGGTTGGCGAAGATGAAGCCCAGCACGCCGAAGACGAGCGAGGCGATGCCGATGAGCAGAACGGGTCCCTTGGCGAGGGACAGCCCCTTGCGGGGTTTGACGGTGTCGTCGTAGGTCTCGGTGCGTGCCATGTGGTCCTCCTAGAAGCCTTTGTATAGGAGGATTCCCGCGTGATCGGTATGTCAAGCGCACGGCGTCAACTCATCTTGCTCGCGATGCTGGCCTTCCCGGCTTCCGCGGAGGCGGCGCCGTACGGCACGCTGCCCTTCACCCGCCTCCCGGACGGGAGCGCGTGCGTGAGCCCGACGGGCGCGCCGGGAGAGATCCTGCGCTGGACCGAGGGCGGCGTCGAGCTGCTCACCGCGACGGCCGACGGGCTCCGCGGCACGGACGGCGTGGCGCTCGGCAAGCTGCGCGGCTGCCCGCGCGTCGCGGCGGATCCGAGCGGCGCGGCGGTCGCGGCCGGGGCGACCGCGCGCGAGCTGCGGGTGGCGGTGCGCGAGCCGGGCGCGGGAAGCTTCGCCGCGCCGGTGCGCTTGGCCGCGACCCGGACCGTGTTCGAGCTCGACGTCGCGGTGTCCGCGCGTGGGGACGCCGTCGTCGCCTGGGCCGAGCGGACCGCGAGTCCGTCGCGCGTGCGGATCCGGGTGGCGCGCCGCTCGGCCGGCGGGGCGTTCGGCTGCGCCGGAGGACATCGTCCCGTGGCGCGCGTACGCGGCGTACGGCGACGTCCAGGTCGGGATGGCGGCGGACGGCGAGACGGTGGTGGTCAGCGCGTGAGCCGAAGGGCAGCGAGGACCGCGGTCACGGCTCGGTTCGGGCGTCCGGGCAAGCCGCTCGGCGCGCCGCAGCGGCTGGCGTTCGGCGGGTTGCTCGGCATGGGGCCCGACGGTCGCGCGCTGGTGGTCAAGGCCAACGGCGGCGGCGTGAGCGTGCTCGAACGCCCGCCGGGCAGCGCCGGCTTCACCGCGCCGCAGGTGTTGAACGACACGGGCGGACCGATCGACCCGGCGGTCGCGTTCGGCGCCGATGGGCGCACGGTCGTGGCCTGGCACGAGCCCTACGACGGAACGGTCGGCGCCGTGGTGCGCGAGCCGGGGGCCACCGGCTTCGGCGCGCCGATCGTCGTCGTCCCGGCGCCGAGGAACGGCGGTCGGCTTCGGCTTCTCGCTCAGCGACGAGGCGGGCCGGAGGAGCTCCCGAACCTGCAGGCGGCGATCGCGTCCGACGGCCGCGTGCGCCTCGCCTGGCCGCACAAGGGCGGCGGCGTCGCCACCGCGACGCTGGCCGGCGCCGCGGTCGTCGAGCGCCAGATGCTCGGTGGCCGCCTGCGCGGTGCCGAAGGGCTGTCGCTGCTGACACTCGCCGACGGACGCAGCGCGCTCGCCTGGACCAACCACGACGACACGGCCGAGGACAGCCCGGCCCGTCAGCACTACGCGGTCGAAGGCGCCGCCGACGCGCCCGCGCCGGTCACGCCGCGGATCACCGTCGGCACGCCGCGCCGGACCGCGCTGCGGCCCGCTGACCCGCTCGTGCTGCCGGTCCGCTGCAGCGCGGCCTGCGACCTGAGCGTGACGATCCCCGGTCGCTCGCCGTACGTGGTGGGGCACGCGCTCACGCGCGCCGGGACGCGTCAACGTGGAGATCCGGCCGTTCGGCCGGGCGCTCGCCGCGGCGCGTGGCACGACGGCGGTCCTGATCCGTTCCAGCGCGCCAGGTTCACCACGGTCGCGAGCAAAACGGCGCGGCTGCGGTTGCGCCGGCTGCCCGCGCCGCCGGTCCCGCGCGTGGTGGACGTGCGGACGCGCCGGCTCAGCGGCGGCCGGCTCGAGGTGCGCTGGCGCACCACGACCTCCGCCGAGAACGCGGTCGTTCGTCGTGTATCGCCACGCGGACGCGTTCCGGCGAGCGCGACGATTTCCCGGCGATCGAGGGCGTGGTCGGCCGGCGCGGGCGCGCACTACCGAGTGGTGCTCGAGGACGCGGCGGACAAGCGCTGGCTGCGCGTCCGGTACATGCCCGTTCGTCGGACGACCGCACACCGCGCCGTGCTCGTGCGTCTCACCTGACTCTTACGTTCGGCGTTGACCATGCGGACCGGTACGTATCGCCCAGGATCAGTAAGTTCTGCTTCCAAGTGAGCTTAAACGAGTCACCGACTCCCAGCGTCCGGCACGCGAACCGCGTGCGCATGTTGCAGGCGCTGCTGCGCTACCCGGCTCGGAGCCGGGCCGATCTCGGGCGCTCGCTCGGGCTCTCCCGGGCGACGGTCACGGCGCTGCTGAACGAGCTCGAGCTCGCCGGCATGGTCGAGCAGCAGCGGCACGACTCCGACGACGAGCGCCCGCCGGCGATCGGCCGCCCGCCGCTGCAGGTGTCGCTCGCGCCGAGTGCGGCGTACGCCGTGGGGCTGGATTTCGGACATCGGCACGTACGCAGCGCGGTGTGCGACCTGGGCGGCCGGATCCTCTCCGACCAGTGGGCGTCCAACAACACGGACATGGACCCCGACAGCACGTTCGACGCTGGCGCAGCGGCTCACCACCGCGGCGCTCGCCGACGCCGGGGTGCAGCGGTCGCACGTCGTCGGCGCGGGTGTCGGCCTGGCCGCGCCCGTGGACGCCGCCACCGGGTTCGTCCACGCCGAGGGCATCCTGCCGGGCTGGGACGGCATCCATCCGGCCGCGGAGCTCGAGCAGCGGCTCGGGATGGAGGTCCAGATCGTCAACGACGCCAACGCGGGCGCGATGGGCGAGCACCTGTTCGGCGTCGGCCGCGGGGTCTCGGACATGGTCTATCTGCAGCTCTCCGGCGGCGTCGGTCTCGGCCTCATCCTCAACGGCGAGTCCTACGGCGGCGTCACCGGGGTGGCGGGCGAGGTGGGGCACACGCCGATCATCGAGGACGGGCTGATCTGCCGCTGCGGCAACCGCGGCTGCCTCGAGACCGTGGCCACCTCCCACGCCGTCAGCGACCTGCTCGGCCGCAGCCGCGGGGAGACGATGACGTTCGCGCGCGTGCTGCAGCTGCTGCAGGAGGGCGACCGCGGCGCGCGCCGCGCGGTGATGGACACGGGCGCGGCGGTCGGCCGCTCGATCGCGGGGATCGTGAACCTGATCAACCCGGAGCTCGTGATCATCGGCGGTGAGCTCGCGGCCGCGGGGGAGACGCTGCTGGAGCCGATCCGCGAGGCCGTCGAGCGCCGGGCCGTCCCGCCCGCCGCGAAGGCCGCACGCGTGGTGCGCGGCACGCTCGGGGAACACGCCGAGGTGCTCGGCGCCGCGGCGGTGCAGCTCACCCGCGCGCCGGAAGCGCTCGCGGGGCGGCTAGCGAATATTGCGTGAGCCGACACGCCGGGCGTAGGCGAGCCCGACGGCCGCGCTCAGGCTGAGGAAGACGATCAGCGTCCAGGCGACGCCGTGGAAGCCGGCCTCCAGGAACGTCGGGAGGACGAGGCTCCAGCCGCCGAGCGCGATCCGCACGATCGCGAACATCAGGCCGAGCGCGGTGGCGCGCAGCAACGTCGGGAAGGCCTCGGCGCTCCAGAGCTGGAAGAACTGCTGCTGGCCGAACCCGCTGCAGAGACCGCTCATCAGCACGTAGGCGAACGCGACGGCCGTCGTGAGCGGGAAGAGCGCGAGCAGCAGGACGGCCGCGATCTGCGAGAGGGCGGCGGTGGCGAACAGCGGCGTGCGGCGGCCGCGGTCCGCGCGCGGCATGAACACCAGCAGCACGCTCAGCCCGCCGAGCACGAACAGGAACGCGTTGAGGGCGACGCTCGCCGCCTGGGTCTGGGCGCCGATGGTCGTGAGGATGTACGGGAGGTAGAAGCCGCTCGTGCCGGCGTGCAGGTTCCACAGGCCGTACATCGCGGTCAGCATCACGAGCGGGGTGACGTACGGCTTGCTGCGTCAGCTGCTTGAAGCTCGCGAGCGTGATCGCGCGCGTGCGGCGCCTGCTCCTCCCACAGCGGTGACTCGACCAGCCTGCGTCTGAGGAACCAGATCAGCAGGGAGAGCACCAGCAGGTGCGCGAAGATCAGCCGCACGCCGAGCAGGCCGGTGCCGGACAGCGCGAGGCCCATCAGCAGCACGACGAGCGGGCCGGTGAGCCACAGCACCTGGGCCAGCCCGCCGTGCCGGCCGTGCTTGCCCTTCGGCGCGGCCTCGGCGATCAGCGTCCAGCTCGCGGGGACGTCGACACCGACGGCGAGGCCGGTGAAGACGTAGCCGAAGACGAGCATCCACGGCTCGGTCGCGAAGATGATCCACAGCAGGCCGAACGCGTACAGCAGCAGGTCCCACTGGTACACGCGGCGGCGGCCGAGCTTGTCGCACAGCCAGCCGCCCACGAGCGCGCCGACGCCCGCGCTGATGGCGTTGGAGCTGAACGCGCCGATCAGGCCGACGAAGCTCGTGCCGAAGCCGAAGTGCTCCGTCCACAGCGGCAGCCCGACGGCGCCGGCGACGATCGACCCGGCGTCGAGGTAACTCGCGGAACCGGCGAGCAGCGTGGTCCGCCAGGGGTGCGTCACAGGCGGGCGGCGAGCTGTCCGCGCGAGGAGATGCCGAGCTTCGCGTAGATGCGCGTGAGGTGGACCTCGACGGTCTTGACGCTGAGCTGCAGGTCGCTGGCCACTTCGCGGTTGGAGTGCCCGGAGGCGACGAGCTGCGCGACCGTGATCTCCTGCGGCGTGAGCGCGCTCGCGTCGTCGCGCTTGAAGCGGCCGAGGCCGGAGGCGCCGAGCTCCCGGTCGCAGCGCGCGACGGCGGGCGCGGCCCGGAGCTGCTCGAACGTGGCGCGGGCGGCGAGGATGAGGTCGGCCGCGCTGCGGCGGCGGCGCTCGCGGCGCAGGAACTGGCCGAGCGCAAGCCGCGCCTGCGCGAGCTCGTACGGGCGGTTGAGCGGTTCCGTGAGCTCGACCGCGGTGGTGAACGCGCACTCGGCGCGCGTCGCGGTCGCCGTTCGCGGACTCCAGGCGGCCGCGGACGATCGCGAGCCGGGCCTGCGCGGGCGCGTGGTCGCGGGCGGCGGCGAGCTGCTCGTGGCGGCGCGAGGAAGCGGTCGGCGTCCTCGCGGTGGCCGAGCGCGATCAGCGCGTCGGCGTACAGGTGCTGCCACGGCCAGAAGCCGGGCTCGTCGATCGCGCCGTTGGGCGTGAGCGCGGCGACGGGCGCGAGCGCGTCGTGGACCTGCTGGGCGTTCCCGCGCGGCGCGTGCTTGAGCGCGCGGGCGACGCCGACGGCGAGCACGCGGTCGGGCGCGTCGGTGGGCTCCTGCTCGGCCCGGGCGGCGAGCGCGTCGAGCGTGGTGAAGTCGCCGCGCGCGCCCGGGACGAGCGCCGCCGCCCACCACACGAACACGCGCGCGGACACGTCCTCGAGCTCTGAGCCGAGCGCGATCGCGCGGTCCGCGACGGCGATCGGCTGTCGTCCCAGGCGCCGGCCGCGAAGTGCGCGCGCACGAGCACGTTCAGGTGCACGACGCCGATCTCCAGCGCGCCGAGCCGGAGCTCGATGTCGGCCGCTCGCGCCAGGTCGTCGCGCAGGGTGTGGCCGACGTCGCCGCGCCGCCATCTGCAGCCACGCGCGCATGCCGGTGAGCTGCGCGTCGCGCTCGGGGTCGCCGAGCATCGCGTTGTCGAGCGCCGCGTAGGCGTCTGTGCGCCGGCCCTGACGCCACAGCGCGAGCGCCAGCGTCGCCGTCCACTCCACCGACAGCCGGTCGTGCGGCGCGAGCGCGAGCGCGCGCCGCGCCCACTCCGCCACCTCGTCGTCCTTGAGGTGCACGAGCGCGAGGAACGCGTTGCGGTGCGCGATCGTCGCCGCGACCTCGGGCTCGAGGGCCGGGTCGCACCGCTCCCACGCGACGGCGAGCCGGTCCCCGGCTTCTCTGACGCGGTCCCCGGCGACGGCGAGCTGGCCGAGGATGCTCTCGCGACGCGCCGTGACCGCGCAGCGCGCGACCTCCGGCGCGTACACCCGCGCCCACGCCACCTCGCCCGCGAGCAGCATCCAGTCGACGGCGCGCAGCAGCCGGTCCTCGCGCTGCGCGGCCGTGGTGGAGAGGCGGGAGGCGGCGACGCAGCGCGGACGCCGCGTCGGGCCGCTCGCGGCGATGGCGCGCGAACTCGTCGAGCCGGTCGGCAAGCTGCGCGTCGGGCCCGGCCGCGGCGGCGACGAGATGCCGGAGCGCCGCCGCCTGGTCCTCGACGCGCTCGCCCGCGTGCCGGTGCAGCGCCGCGAGCCGCGCCGGCCCGATGTGCGCCTGCACGGCCGCGGCGAGCAGCGGCGGGTCGAACGTCGATGACGGGCAACCCGCGCGCCCGCCCGGCCTGCACGAGCCCAGCGCGGTCGGCCGCTTCGAGCGCCGCCAGCGCCCGCCCGGCGAGGTCGTCGTCGCCGGCCCGCTCCGCGTCCTCGCGCGGCCTCGCCAGGGCGGCGGCGTCGGCCAGGCGGCAGCCGTTGCCCAGCACCGACGCGGCTTCCACCAGGCGCGCGACCTCGGGCGCGCACGTCGCGAGGCTCCGGCCCACCTCGGCGATCAGCGCCGGTGGGGCGGGGAGCGGTTCCTCGGGGTCCGCGGGGACGGTCGGCGCGAGCGCGACGAACGTGGCCGGGCAGGCCGCCCGTGTGCTCCCACAGGCGGCGGGCGGGGCCGTCGGGGAGGCCGGTCAGCGGCGCGCACGTCGGCCTGCGAGAGCGGGCGGCAGGGCCACGCGCGCGTCGGCGAGGCGCTCCAGCCCGGCGAGCGGCGCGCCGGGGCGGGTGCACACGATCGTCAGGACGGGCTCGCGCGACCAGGCGGCGCAGCGCGAACACGAGGGCGGCGACGGACTCCGGGTCGACCCACTGGGCGTCGTCGAGCACGAGCACGGTCGGCTCCGCGCGCAGCACGTCGAGCACCGTGATCGCGTCGTCGCCGCGCGCCGACGCGCCCGCGCGGCGCAGCAACTGGTCGATCACCCCGCGCGGGACGTCGCGCTCGCTCGGCTCGCCGCTCACGCGCAGCACGCGTCGGCGGCTCACGCCCGCGACCCACTGCTCGACCAGGGCCGTCTTGCCCGCCGCGGCCGGCGCCTCGATCACCACGACGCGCGGGCACGCGGCCGCCAGGGCAGCGTCGAGCGCCTGCAGCTCGAGGGTGCGACCGGCGAAGGGCACGGCGCAACTATCCCGCACGCCGCAACCCCTATGCGAGCTCCGAAAAGTGTGGGGGAATCATTGATGCGCGCATGTCGCTCTACCAGTAGATACACGTGCTGGTTCGGTCGGTTGGACCGGGGTCAGGCCACGAACCGATCAAAAGCGAGCGAGGAGAGAGATGGGAGCGAGGAGACTGGTCGTCGCGGCGTGCGCCGCGTTCGCGCTGACCGCAGCGCCCGCGTACGGGGCGGGCGTGCAGATCACCGATCTGGAGACCAACGCGGCGGCCACGCCGCTCGGCATCGACGACGCCACGCCGCAGTTGCGCTGGCGCTTGAGCAGCACCGACCGCGCGCGTGACGCAGGGCAGCTACCGGGTCGTGGTCGCGACCACGGCCGCCCGGGCCGCCGCCGGCACCGGCGACGTGTGGGACTCGGGCACCGTGAGCTCCGCCGCCCAGACGATCGACTACGCCGGGCCCGCGCTCGCCTCGCGCACCCGCTACTTCTGGTCGGTCAAGACGGCCGGCGTCGGAGTGGGCGCCCGCGACCTGGTTCGAGACGGCCTACCTCACGCCCGCCGAGTGGAAGGGCACGTGGATCTCCGGGCCCGCGCGCACGCTCGGCCCGCTCAGCAACGCCGCCGCCTCGCTGGACGACGCCTGCTGCCTGCAGGGCAACACGACCCTCGCGCAGCCCGCCGCCGCGGGCGACCGGATCGTCCGGGTGAACTCCGTCGCCGGCTTCGCGCCCGGCAAGACCGTCACGCTCGAGGACGAGACCGCCGCGGTCGAGACCGTCGGCACCGCGCCCGGCTCCACCACCACGATCCTTCCGGCCGCCGCGGGCGACACGAACATCAAGGTCGCCTCGGTCACGAACTTCGCGGCGGGCGCGCCGCTCACGATCGGCGCCCAGACCGTGACCATCACCGACGTCGGCACGGCCGCGGGCGCCGCGACCACGCTCTTCGCGCCCGCCGCCGCCGGCGCGACCAACGTCAAGGTCGCGAGCGTCAACGGCTACGTCGTCGGCCAGTCCGCGCTGATCGACGGCGAGATCCGCACGGTCACCGCCGTCGGCACGCAGGGGCGCGCGACGACGCTCGCGGCGGCCGGCGCCATCGGCGACACGAACATCAAGGTCGCGAGCGTGACCGGCTGGAGCGCCGGTGACGCTGTCCTGATCGGAAGCGAGTCCTACACGGTCGACGACCGTCGGCACCGCCGGCGCGACGGGCACCGGCGTCACGCTCAGCGGCCCGCTCACCGCCGCCTACGCCAACGGCGCCGCCGTGCGCCTGCAGGGCACGGGCATCACGCTCAGCGCCGCCGCTCAGCTCCGCCCACGCGCAGGGCGCCGCCACGCGCGGCATCGGCACCGGCATCACCTTCGCACCGGCGCTGAGCGCCGTCGCCGCGTCCGGCGCCGCCGTCAGCACCCCGGGCAGCGGGCTCACCCTCGCCACCGCGCTGACCCGGGCCCACGCCGCGGGCGCCGCCATCACCACCGCCGCGCCGACCGAGTTCTGCCGCCCGTCCAACGGCGCCGCGCTCTCCGGCACCTGCAAGGAGGTGCGCCCGGCGCCGCTGCTGCGCAAGGCGTTCGACGTCGCCCCCGTGTCCGAGCACGGCGCCGTCGTCAAGGCGCGCGTGTACAGCGCCGGTCTCGCCTGGAACGACCTGTCGCTCAACGGCGCCAAGACGTCCGAGCGCACGTTCCTGGACCCCGGCTTCACGAGCTACGACAAGACCGTCCTCTACACGACGGACGACATCACGGGCCTGATCAAGCAGAACGCTTCCACGCCGGCCGAGAACGTGGTCGCCTCCAGCTCGGCTCCGGCCAGTACGACAACGAGACGACTTCCGGCGACTGGGGCTGGTCGACCGCCGAGTGGCGGGCGAACCCGACGCTCCGGACCGACCTGGTCGTCACCTACGCGGACGGCACCGAGCAGGTCGTCAAGTCCGACGACACGTGGAAGACGAGCGACGCGGGCCCGATCCGCTACGACAACCACTACCTGGGCGAGACCTACGACGCCCGCAAGGAGCTCGGCGGCCTGGAACGCGCCCGGCTTCAGCGCGACCGACTGGGCGAACGCCCGCACGGTCACCGGCCCGGCCGGCACGCTGCGCGCGCAGAACCTCGAGCGCACGTCGCTCACCGGCACGTTCCCGGCGGGCACCCGCACCGAGCCGTCCTCGCGCGTGTTCGTGTGGGACACCGGCCAGCAGCGCTCCGGCTGGGCGACGGTCAAGCGTCAGCGGCGCGCCCGCCGGCACGGCGATCCAGATCCGCTACGCCGAGAAGCTCGGCACGGACGGCAAGGTCAGCATCACCGGCTACGCGCCGGGCGGCCAGATCCAGACGGACTACTTCATCGCCAAGGGGCCGGAGGCGCAGGCGTACACGCCGCGCTTCACCTACAAGGGCTTCCAGTACGTCCAGCTCAGCGCGGTCGGCGGTGGTCCGCTGCCCGACGGCATCACCGCGACCGTCGACTCCGTGCAGGAGATCCGCGAGCCGCTGGAACCGACCGGCGCGTTCAGCACCTCCAGCGACCTCGTGAACCTGATCTCGCGCAACATCGAGTCCTCGATCGCCGAGAACTACGTGAGCGGCGTCATCACCGACACGCCGACGTACGAGAAGAACGGCTGGGCCGGTGACGCGCAGCTGTCGGTCGGCGCCGCTTCGCTGTACTTCGACACCGAGCGCCACTACGAGAAGTCCGCGCAGGACATGGTCGACGACCAGCGCGCTTCGGGCGAGGTCACGTTGCTCTCGCCCGGCACCGACAACTACGGCTACGAGAACGGGCCCGCGTTCAAGCCGGTCAACGCGAAGGCGACGCCGATCTGGGACGCGTACTGGTTCGTGATCCCGTGGGAGACGTACCTGCGCCACGGCGACAAGGAGTCGCTCGGCCAGACGTTCCCGGGCATGAAGTCGTATCTGCTCAACTGGCTGCCGCGCTGGTTCGCGGCGGACGGCGACGGCTACGCGTACACGCTCAACTCCGGCCTGGGCGACTGGTGCGTCCCGACCGGCGTCGACGCGCCGCTCGGCTCGCGCCACGCGCTTCGCGGTGCCGAACATCATCGCCCCGTCCTCGACCGCGTACGTGGCCTACATGGCCAAGCTCGCGATCGACTCCGGCAAGGCGCTGGGCTGAGGACACGGCCGCGCTCGAGGCGGTGTACGAAGGCGTGAAGGCCGACTTCAACGCCAAGTGGTGGGACGCGTCCGTCGGCTACTACCGCGAGAACGCGACGCAGCCGCTGGTGCAGTCGATGCAGATCCTGCCGCTGGCGTTCGGGCTCGTGCCCGCCGGAGCACCGGCGCGCGCTGCAGGAGAAGCTCATCTACGACGTGCTGGTGACCCGCGAGGGCCATCAGATGACGGGCATCGCCGGCTCGCGCTGGATCTACCCGGTGCTCCAGCAGGCCGCCGAGGAAGGCGTGCCGGATGCCGCCAAGGCCGCGTACACGATCATCCAGCAGACGACCTACCCGAGCTACGGCCGCTGGGCCGTGGGCCTGAACTGGACGTCGCTGGGCGAGTACTGGGAGGCCTCGAGCCGCACGCGCAACCACCACATGTTCGGCTCCGTCGGGCAGTGGTTCTACGAAGGGCTCGCCGGCCTCGCGCCGACCAAGGCCGGGTACGAGGAGATCGCGTTCAAGCCGCTGATCGCGGAGGACGCGGGCATCAAGCACGCGTCCGCGTCCTACAAGTCGGTGCGCGGCACCGTGAAGTCGGCGTGGCGCAAGACGGCGGGCGGCATCCAGCTCGACGTGACGGTGCCGGCCGGGTCCAAGGGCCGCGTGTACGTGCCGGGGAGTGACCCGTCCAAGGTGGGCGAGGTCGGCTCGGGCACGCCGCTGGTCGCTTCGCGCGCACCGGGTGTGTCGTTGGTCGGCGTGACCGGCGACCGCGTCGTCTACGAGGTCGGCTCCGGCTCCTACGCGTTCCGCGTCGGCCCGGGTGAGTTCGCGGCGACGTCGGTGGACGGGACCGTCGGCGGCACCGTGCCGGCGACGCTCTCCTTGTCGCTCGGCGCGCCCGCCTCGTTCGGCCCGTTCACGCCGGGCGTGGCGAAGGAGTACACGGCGTCGACGTCCGCGACCGTGACCTCCACCGCGGGTGACGCGGCGTTGTCGGTGAGCGACCCGGGTCACCTGACCAACGGCGCGTTCACGCTGCCCGAGCCACTGCGCGTGGAGCTGGGCAAGTCCGCGTGGACCGGCCCGACCTCCAACGAGGCCGTGGCGATCGCGTTCAAGCAGCTCGTGAAGGCCAACGATCCGCTGCGTACGGGGACGTACAGCAAGACGCTGACGTTCACGCTGAGCACCACGCAGCCGTAGAAGTGGTGTGACGATCAGCCGGCGCGCGCAGAGTGAGGGCGTGCGCTGGCTGATCTCGTCCTACGGGTCGTTCGCGACGGGGTGACCCAACGCCGCGAGCGCGGCCAGGGCGTTCTCGCGATACAGCGGGACGCCGTAGTCGAGGTCCTCGAGCGCGGTGGCGATCGCGTAGAAGCGCGCCCGTGGGTGGTCGGGCGCGCCGAAGTCGCGCAGCAGGCGACCGTGGTCGATCGCGGGGTCGCCGATCGCGGCGTCGCCCCAGTCGATCACGCCGGTGATCCGGTCGCCGTCGACGAACACGTGCTCGGCGCCGAGGTCGCCGTGGATGAACGTGAGCGTCGTCGCCGGCTCGGGGGCGATGAGTCCGTGGCCGGTCCGGGAGCTCGTCGAGCCACGCGGCCGGTGGCGTGTCGTCCACCTCCGCGTCGACCGCCAACGCGTGGACGGCCTCCACGAACGCCAGCAACTCGGGCACGAACCGCGCCCGCTGCGCCCGCGGGAGCTCGAGCAGCGGCCGCCCCGGGATACGCCGCTGGATGATCGCTCCCGTGACCGACGATCACCGGCTCCGGCACGGGCAGCGGGAGCCGCGGAGCGATCGCGTCCAGCAGCGCGGCCTCTCGCTCCACGCCCTCCCCGCAGCGCGCGACGAGCCGATCCCCGACGGCGTACGCGCGGTGATCGAGACCGGCGCCGAGCGGCGTGATCTCCACGTCCCCGAGCAGCCGCCGGATCGCGGCTCGGTCGGCGCTCGCCATCCGCACGGAATCGGACGATATCTTCGCGACGCGGTGAAGAGATCCCTGAAGCCGTCGCTGAACCGCGATACTGGGGGCGTGAACCAATGGATCGTGTTGGATCTGGTCGTGCACGACACGTGGGCGCTGAACGACGTCGGCTCGGAGCAGGCGCTGGCGTATGGCCGGCTCCGTGAAGCGCTCTCCGCCGCCCCGCCGCATCGCGTGCTCAGCGCGTCGAACACCGGCACGCAGGGCTTGATCTACACCACGACCAGCGACGCCGAAGCGCTGTTGCAGACGGCGCGCGAGCACGCCCCGGAACACGGCGTCGCGTCGTTCGTGGCCAGGGTGTGGACGGCGGACCCCCGCACGGGCGCGCAGCCCGCGGTGATCGAGCTGATCGAGCCGCAGCCGTCATGGCCGCGGCCCGGGTACCAGAACGACCTGCTCGAACGCTGGCTCGAGGTGGCCGCGAGCGGGTCGGGTTCCTCGCCGAACTGAGTATCTGGGGTACGGTCCTGCGATGACCGCGCCCGAGCCCGCCCCGGCACCGCCGTACGAGCAGATGCCGCCGCCTCCGCAGCCGCCCAAGCGGCGCACGGGCCGGATCATCCTGATCGTGCTGGCGGCCATGTTCGTGGCCCTCGTGCTCCTGATCGGCGGGTGCTTCCTGTTGGTCAACGAGTCCACCAAGGACGCCCAGAAGGTCTCCGACGAGTTCGTGGCCGCCGTGCAGGCCGGCGACACCGCGAAGGCCTACTCGCTCACGAGCCCGTCCTTCCGCGCGGCGACGAGCGAGGCCGACACCGCCGAGTTCGTCAAGAGCATCTCCGCGCTCGTCAGCAAGGAGCCCGTCTCACCCACCGGCAAGGCGATCAACACGAGCACCGACAACGGCAAGATCGCCGTCTTCACCTACAAGCTCAAGGCCGCCCAGGGCAACGGATCGGTGTACTTCAAGACGCAGATCCGCGAGGAGCAGGACCGCTGGCAGGTCATGAACTTCCGCAGCGCCGAGACCGCGCTCGATACCGACGTCGAATAAGTGCTCGCGACCCTCGCTGCCGCTTGCCGCGATCCCGCCGGAGGACGCCTTCACGCTCGACGTTGGTCTTCGTCGTCGATCTATTGGGGTCAGAAGCTGACCGCAATCGGTCGTAGGGTTTCGCCCATGCCTTCGATCACCCGCGTCGACTTCGTCCCGATCCCGACCCAGGACGCCGAGAAAGCCACCGCGTTCTACACGGACGTCCTCGGCCTCACCCAGGACGAGCACACGATCGACAAGCCGTTCTCGGAGTTCGACCTCGGCGGCACGACGCTGAGCGTCTGGGACCCGTCCACCGCCGGCCGCGACTTCCAGGCCAACACCAACGCGGTCGCGCTGCACACCGACGACGTCAAGGGCATGCGCGAGCAGCTCGAAGGCAAGGGCGTGATGTTCTTCGGCGACACCGTGGACACCGGTGTCTGCCACATGGCGTTCTTCGCCGACGTGGACGGCAACCCGCTGATGCTGCACGGGCGGTACGTGCCGCGCTAGCGCAGGCCCTAGTGGCCGTTGGCCCGCTTGAGCGTCATCCCCTCGAGGACGTTCGCGACCGTCTCGCACGCGTCGACCGCGCACTCGAGCGTGTCGAAGATGTCCTTCCAGCGGATGACGATCATCGGGTCGATCCCGGCCACGAAGAGATCGGCGAGGGCGGCGCGCTGGATCGTGTCGCCCTCGTTCTCGAGCCGGTGGATCTCGACGAGCTGCGCGCCGACGTCGAGCCCGTTGCGCAGCCCGCGGAGTGACTGGGCCACCTGCTCGGCGCACAGCACGAGCACGGCGGCCATCTCCTCGGCCTGCTCCATCGGCGCCTCGACGCCGTACAGCACGAGCTGGTCGGCGACCTCCTCGGCGTAGTCGACGATGTCGTCGAGCGCGCCCGCGAGCGCGTGCACGTCGGCGGAGTCCAGGTGCGCGCGGCGCGAACCGCGGACCGCCAGGCGGTGGTGGATGTCGTGGACGATCCGGTCGCCCTCCTGCTCGCACAGCAGGATGTCCCGGGCCAGCGAGGACTTCTCGGGATAGTCCGCCAGCAGATCGCGCAGGAGCAGCGCAGACCGCTGCACATTGCGGCCCGACTCATCGAACAGCGACAGCAGCTCCGGGTCAGGCCGGGTCCGACGCAACAGCACCAACCGACCGTACAGCCCCAAAACCGCGGTTCCCGGGCCGTTCACAACCTGTTCACGGGCGGTTCACGGACCGGTAACCGGGGCATCGCGGTGCTCGGCCCGGCTTCGGTCGGCTTCCTGCGCTGGCTCGAGGACAACGCCGGCTGGATCCCGTTCTTCGAAGGTCCCGCGTCCGCCACCGGGCGCACCATGCTCGTCGTGTCGGTCGTGCTCGCGGTGATGATCCTGCCGATCATCACGGCCGTCACGCGCTCGGTGTTCGAGCAGACGCCGCGCCGGTTGCAGGAGGGCGCGCTCGCCCTCGGCGCCACCCGCTGGGAGATGACCGTCGACGTCCGCGGTCGACAAGTCGGCGTCGACGTCTCCGCCGAGTCGGCTCCGGGCTCGCAGTCGACGCGACTGATCGCCGTCGCGATCTTGCTCTCGGTCTCTGCGCCGTCGACGCTGGTCGGCTCGATATGGCTCGCGCGCGCAGTCGACGACGCGGCCAGATCGCGTTCTGACGACTCCGAGCACGAGCTCACGGCAACGCCGAACGCCGACGTGACCGAGCCCGCTTCGCCTGACTGGCCGGCGGCCCGTCGTTGCCGCCGCTCGCCTCCACCGCGACGGCGCACGCCGAGGCGGCGTCGCGAGGAGCTTCGAGCTCAGGGCCGGTCGCCCGCCCGTCCAGGTCGACGCCGAGTACTACCGTGCGAGCCGGACGCTAGGGCGCGTGACGCTTGACTGCGCGTCGTTCAACTCGAGTCGGCTCTGGCCTTCGATGTCCGGCCGCGTTCACAACCTGGTTACAGGCTGTTCACGAGCCCGTAACCGGACGCGGGCGCGTCGACGTAAGGTACGCCACGATGCAAACAAGTGAGCAGATAGAAGTCCTGATCGGCGGGTGAGCTGGAGATTCGACCCTCCGAACACCTGGCTCGAGCTCGCGGTCGGACCGCTGTCGCTGTCGGTCCGTGAGCTCGACTTGCTCGCAGCACTGGCGCGGCGGGAGGGGAGGATCGTGAGCCGCGAAGAGCTGTACGAGACGGTATGGGGCGCGCCCTGGCGCGGTCAGGACCGGTCTGTGGACGTCTACGTCCACAAGCTCCGGACCAAGCTCGCTACAGCGCTGCCGGAGTGGGCGTTCATCCATACCCACTTCGGCTTCGGCTACCGGTTCCAGCCCGAGCCTTCACAGCATTTTCACACGGCGGGAACAGGTCAGTAACAGACTCCCAGTCGGTGGCCTGCGAGGGTCCCGGCTGGTCACTTAGAGAAGGAACGGTCATGAGAAGAAATCGGTACACGTCTGCGCTTGCGGTCATCACCGCGGCACTGGCGCTCGGCGTTGCGGCGTGCGGCGGCGAGGACGAGGAGCCCGCCGGCAGCAATCGGCCGCCGCGGCGAGGAGCAGCAGCGAAGAGCTGACCGGCACGATCCGCATCGACGGGTCGTCGACCGTCTTCCCGTTCGCGGAAGCCGCCGGCGAGCTCTTCAACGAAGAGCAGCCCGGCGTCCAGGTCACGGTCGGCGAGTCCGGCACCGGCGGCGGCTTCGAGAAGTTCTGCGCCGGCGAGACGGACATCTCCAACGCTTCGCGTCCGATCAAGGACGACGAAGAGGCGCCGATCTGCGAGAAGGCCGGCATCAAGTACGAAGAGATCACAGGTGGCCAACGACGGCATCGCGGTGGTGACCAACAAGGAGCTCGAAGGTCGACTGCCTCACGGTCGACCAGCTGAAGGCGATCTGGGAGCCCGGGCTCGAAGGTCAAGAACCTCAGCGAGGCCGGCGACGGCCTGCCCGACACGCCGAGCTCAAGCCTCTTCGGCCCGGGCACGGACTCGGGCACGTTCGACTTCTTCACCGACCAGATCAACGGTGAAGAGGGCGCTTCGCGCGAGGATTACGAGGCTTCCGAGGACGACAACCAGCTCGTGATGGGCGTCGAAGGCACCCCGGGCGGCCTTGGCTACTTCGGCTTCTCCTACTACGAGCTCAGAACGGACAAGCTGAATCTGGTCGGCGTCGGCGCGGACGCGGCTACGTGCAAGAAGCCCGACGCGGCCTCGATCCAGGACGGCTCCTACACGCCGCTCTCTCGCCCGCTCTTCATGTACCCGTCGGACAAGGCGCTGGAGCGGCCTGAGGTGAAGGCGTTCATGGAGTTCGTCGTCAACAACCAGAAGGCGATCGCCGACGCGTCGAGGATCGTCGCGATGACGGACGAGCAGGCCGCCGAGTCCAAGACCGAGGTCGACAAGCTGGCAGGCGTGAGTAGCACGTGGAGCGCTTCGCTCAGGTCTCACTCACCGGACTCCCTCGGCCGCGCTCGCGCGCCGAGGGGGCATCAGGGTCGGCCCTCGATCGGCGCCGCCCTGGTGTCGGTAGTGACCACGGTCTGCATCGTCGGATCGCTGCTGTTCGAAACGATCTCGTTCTTCGGCGAGGTCCCGGTAGCCGACTTCCTGTTCGGGACCAAGTGGTCGCCGACGTTCGCCGGGGAGCAGGCGTCGTTCGGTGTGCTGCCGCTGCTGTGGGGCACGCTCTACCTGTCCCTGATCGCGCTCATCGTCGCGGTGCCGCTCGGCCTGCTGTGCGCGATCTACCTGAGGGAGTACGCCAAGCCGCGCGTGCGCAAGACGATCAAGCCGGTGCTCGAGATGCTGGCCGGCGTGCCGACGATCGTGTTCGGCTATTTCGCGCTGACGTTCTTCACGCCGTCGATCTCCAGGACCTCGGGATCGCGTCGGCGTCTACAACGGGCTCTCCGCGGGCATGATCATGGGTCTGTTGGTCCTGCCGACGATCGCGTCGATCGCCGAGGACGCCATGTCGGCGGTACCGCAGTCCCTGCGCGAAGGCGCCTTCGGCCTCGGGGCCAAAGGCTGCAGGTGTCGCTGAGGATCGTGTTCCCGGCGGCGCTCTCGGGCATCGTCGCGGCGCTCGTGCTCGGCGCTTCGCGCGCCATCGGCGAGACCGCCTCGTGCTCGTCGCCGCCGGCCAGACACCGAACCTCGGTGTAGACCCGCGCGACAGCTACCAGACGATGGCGGCGTTCATCGCCTCGATCGCCCGCGGTGACATCCCGACGGGCTCGATCGAGTACAAGACGATCTTCGCGGTCGGTTTCACGCTGTTCGTCATCACCTTCGTCCTGAATCTGATCTCGATCAGGCTCGTCCGCAAGTACCGGCAGGTGTACGAATGACGGCCGCGCAGATCGCCGCCTCGGTGATCCCTCGAGCCGGCGGACGGGAACAGACGAGCACGACGCTTCTTCGGCGGGCTGATGCACGGCGCGCTGGCGCTCGCGTTCATCGGGCTCGGCGCGATCATCTAGGACTTCTCGTAGGACGGCCTTACGTCGTCTCGTGGGAGTTCATCACGAGCTTCCCGTCGCGCGTCACTCCGGAGGCGCGCCGGCATCGAGTCGGCCATCGTCGGCTCGATCCTGGCTGATGGCCATCTGCGCGGTCGTCGTCGTGCCGATCGGGGTCATGACCGCGGTCTACCTCGAGGAATACGCAGACACGAACCGCTGGTGGAACCGGATGATCGAGATCAACATCCAGAACCTCTCCGCGGTGCCGTCGGTCGTCTACGGCATCCTCGGTCTCGCCTTCATCGTGCGTGGACCGCTCGGATCTGGGCCCCATCGTGCTGGCGGGCGGCATCACGCTCGGACTGCTGGTGCTCCCGGTCGTCATCATCGTCGCCCGCGAGGCGATCCGGGCGGTTCCGCCGTCGATCCGTGAAGGATCGCTGGCACTCGGTGCGACGCAGTGGCAGACCATCTGGAAGCAGGTCCTGCCCGGCTCCATCGCCGGCATCCTGACCGGCGTGATCCTCGCGTTGTCGCGCGCGATCGGCGAGACCGCGCCGCTGTTGGTCATCGGGGCCGCCGTGTCCTCGCGCTTCAATCCGACCGGACTCGACAGCTCCTTCACGGCGCTGCCGATCCAGATCTTCGCCTGGACCCAGGACCCCGAATCGCTGAGTTTCTTACGCGGGCGCGCCGGCGCGATCGTCGTGCTGATGATGATCCTGTTGCTGATGAACTCCGTGGCCATCTGGCTGCGCAACCGATACGAGCAGAAGTGGTGAGCGACGACATGCCTGAGAAGACTGAGCGGCAGCCAGCCGTCGAGCGAGCACGTCCACGCTTCGGCGGCGAGCGCGCTGCCGGACCGCGCTCCGGAGACCACTGCGACCGGTCCGACCAAGACCATCTTCGACGTCCAGAACGTGGACGTGTATCTACGGCTCGCACAAGGCGGTCAAGGGACGTCAACATCAAGCTCGAGACCGACAAGGTCACGGCGCTGATCGGCTCGTCCGGCTGCGGCAAGTCGACGTTCCTGCGCTCTCTGAACCGCATGCACGAACTGATCGTCCGCGCGCGTCGAGGGTCAGGTCCTCTACACGACCGACATCTACGCGCCCAACACCGACCCGGTGCAGGTCCGCAAGCGCATCGGCATGGTCTTCCAGGAGCCGAACCCGTTCCCGACGATGTCGATCTACGACAACGTCGCGGCCGGCGTCAGCTCGGCGTGAAGGGCAACATGGACGAGATCGTGGAGCGGGCCCTGCTGCGCGGCGCGAACCTCTGGGACGAGGTCAAGGATCGCCTCGGCAAGACCCGGCATGGGCCTGTCCGGCGGCCAGCAGCAGCGTCTGTGCATCGCCCGCGCGCTGGCCGTCGAGCCGGACGTCCTCCTGATGGACGAGCCCGCCTCGGCCCTCGATCCGATCTCCACGCTCGCGATCGAGGATCTGATCGCGGAGCTCAAGAAGGAGTACACGATCGTGATCGTCACGCACAACATGCAGCAGGCCGCGCGCGTGTCGCGACAACACCGCGTTCTTCAACATCGAGGGCAACGGGTAAGCCGGGTCGGCTCGTCGAAGTCGACACCACGGAGAAGATCTTCACGAACCCCTCCAATAAGGAGACTGAGGAGTACGTCAGCGGCCGGTTCGGCTAATCCCGCGAACGAGAGATCGTCGGAGGCCGGCAGCAATTTCAAGAGGAACTGCGGGAGCTCGAGGCCCAGGCGCTCGGGGGGATCGACCTCGTCGTCAAGACCCTCGACCGCACGCTCGAAGCGCTCGAGCATCAGGACATCGAGCTCGCGTCGATCGTCATCCATGACGACGACCGCATCGACGGGCGGTATCTGGAGGTCCAGCAGGGGATTCTCTCCCTGCTGGCGCTGCAGGCGCCCGTCGCGTCGGACCTGCGCCTGGTGGCCGCCCTGCTGCACGTGATCAAGCACGTGGAGCGCATGGGTGACCAGTGCGTGAACATCGCCAAGATGCTGCCCGTGGTCGGCTACGAGCCGCCCAAGGACGAGCAGATGCTCGACTTCATCTTCAAGATGGGGCGGCTGGCCCGGTCCGAGGTGGAGCAGTGCAAGCAGGCGTTCCTGCTGCGTGACGTCGCCGTCGCCGAGGACCTGGTGCGCCAGGACGCGGAGATCAACCGTTTGAACCGGTGCGTGTTCGCGCGCGCCGTGGAGATCGGGACCGACGCCGACCGGCGCGAATGGGCGATGTCGATGATGCTCGTCGCGCGGGCGCTCGAACGCGTCGGTGACAACGCCGTGGACATCGGCGAGCAGGTCGCGTTCGTGGTCACGGGGGAGTTCCGGGAGTTCTCGGACGCCTCGCATGTGAACTGAGTCACGGGCGCCGTTGTGCCCGCGTTCTCGGCGGATCCGGTTTTCCGGTTTGTAACCAGGTCGTTACCTGGACGGTTTGACGCTCGAAGACAAACCCATTCGCGAGTACTCTGCCGTTTCGAGATGACGACGTTGAGCGAAGAGCGGCGCACCGGCGCCGCACCGGGCGGTCAGTCCACCGTCCGGCTCGCGGTGATCGACTCCGACACCGGGTTCCTGCAGGTGCTGGGTAAGCGCCTGGAGGGCATGGGTTGGCAGTACCGCGTGTTGGCTTCGCCCGTTCCGCTGGACGCCATGGTGGCGATGCGGCTGAACGCGGTGGTGGTCGACCTGGCCGTCCTGGGTCCCCAGGGCTGGACGTACCTCGACAAGCTCTGCGCCCGGCTCCCCGGGCTGGGCGTGATCGTGTGCACCGGGCAGTCCTCGGTCGCCCAGCGCGTGCGCGGCCTGCGGCTCGGCGCCGACGACTGGGTCACCAAGCCCTGTCATCCCGAGGAGCTCATCGCCCGGGTCGAGGCGGTCGTGCGCCGGCGCAAGCGTGCCGATGTGCGCGTGGAGAAGGGGCCCGTGATGATCGGCGAGGTCGAGATCCGCGCCGACCAGTTCCAGGCCTTCGTCGGCGGCGTCTCGGTTGAGTTGACGCGCCGCGAGTTCGAATTGATCCAGCTGTTGGCCGAGGCCGAGGGGCAGGTCCTGCAGCGCGAGGAGATCTACCAGCGCGTGTGGGGCTACGCCATGGTCCACGGGGATCGCAGCGTCGACGTCTTCGTGCGCAAGCTGCGTTCGAAGCTCGAGCGGGCCTCGTCGGACTGGCGCTACATCCACACCCACTTCGGCATCGGCTACCGCTTCTCCGCCGAACCCGTCCAGGAGCCCGTGGGTGAGGCGCTGCCCGTCCCGGAGCCGCTGGAGCCGATCGTGGTGGCCGAGCCGGTGGCAGTGCCGCTGCCGGATCTCGTCTCCGCGGGCTAGAGTTGACGTCCGGTGGGCCCGGACCGCAACACGCACATCCGCAACTTCGCGATCGTCCTCGCGCTCGCCGTCGCCGTCTGGCTCCTGCCGGGCGGCGGCACCGGCGCCGCGATCATCGCGAACATCTTCTCCGTGCTCTTCCTCGGCGGGGCCTTCTTCTTCGGCTACCGCCTCTACATGGAGCACCGCGACACGATTCTCGGGTTGGAGGAGCGCCAGCGGGCCATCTTGTACGGCGCCGTCGCCCTGGCCCTGTTCGCGATCGTCGCCACGACGCGGTTGTGGCGCGACCTCGCCCTGTTGGGCGGCATGCTCTGGATGCTCATGCTCGGCGCCGCCGGCTGGGCGATCTACAGCGTCTGGCGCAACTACAGGACCTACTAGAAGTGCACGGCGGACATCCCCTCCGCCCCACCCCGATCATCCGACCTGACTTTCGGCACAAAGCCGGCGCAGTTCTGTAACAGCTACGTCTAGACCCGCATGAGCCGGTCGACGGAAGGTATGCGGCATGCCGCCGCACCCACCCCCGTCCTTGCGCTCGACCCGTGGCCAAGCGTCGGTCGAACTCGTCGCGTTGCTGCCGGTCGTGCTGCTCATCGTGGCGTTCGCCTGGCAGGCCGTGCTCGCAGGCCAGGCCGTCTGGAACGTCCGCGTCGCCGCGCGTGCCGCGGCCCGGGCGCACTCGTTCGGCGCTGACCCCACCGACGCCGCGCGCGCCCATCTCCCGCGCCGCCTCGAACGCGGGCTCCGGGTCACCACCCACGCGGAGGGCGACGTACGCGTCTCGATCCGGATCCCGGCCGTCTTCGGGTTGCTCCGGCTCGGCCGCGTCGGCGCCACCTCCCACTTCCGGCCGCAGTCGTGACGCCTGCGTGTCGTCTCACGCTCGTTTTTCGATAGTCAAACGACTCGCTCTCACCGAGCGCGGCCTCCGGCTGGCGCACGGGCCGGCCCCGCGGACACGTAGCGACGCGCGCGGCTGCGCCGGCGAGCCCGGCCACCGCCGGCTCCGACTGCCCCACGGACTCCGCGGGCGCGCCGCTGCGCCGGCGAGCGCGGCCAGGCCACGATCGAGGTCATCGGCCTGCTCCCGCTGATCGTCCTGCTCGCGCTCGTCGGCTTCACCGTCGTCGCGTCCTTCACCGCCCACGAACAGGCGGGCGAAGCCGCGGGCGCCGGCGCGCTCGCGCTGTTGCAGGGCGGCACCGACCCCCGCACCGCGGCCCGCGAAGCCCTCCCCAAGTCCGTCCGCTCCCGCGCGACCATCACGCTCTCCGGCCGCCGCATCCACGTCCGCGTCCGCCCCCGCACCGCCCTCCCGATCCCCGGCCTGTCCGCCCGCCTCGCCGGCACCGCCCACGCCGACGCCGGCCCCTCCACGCCATGAGCCGCGTCCTCGACTTCTTCCTCGCCCCACCCGACCCGGCGCCCGCGCCACCCGGCCCGTTCACGTCTCCCCCTCGGCGCCCTCCGGCGCGTCCCCGTTGGCCTCGCCGTCGCCGCCGCTCGCGCCGCCCGTCGCCGCCCGCGTCGCGTCCCGCCGTCGCGCTCGGTCGCGTCCGTGCGTCGCGCCGCTCGGTCGCCGTCGCCGCGCCCGTCGGCGCTCGCCGCGTCGGTGTCGCCCGTCGCGCCGCCGCTCGCGTCGGCGACTTCGCTCATCGCTGGGCCGGGCCCGGACGCACGACCGGTGGACGTGCCGGCCGGAATCCTGGTGCCGACCGTCCCGTCGTTGCCCGGCTCGCCCACGCCGCCGGTCGGCGCGCCGCTGGGTCCCTTCGTCCCGCGGGCGTCGTCGTTGCCGCCGTCACCCACGACCCTCGCACGACGCCAGCGCAAGCGTCGCGGGCGGGGGTCGGAGGCGCCGCCCCTTGCGCCGCCGTCCCACGCCGACTTCACCGCGATCACCGGCGCCGCGGTGCTGGGTCGGTCGCGCGAGGCGGAGCCGGTCGCGGCGGCGTTGGCGCTCGTGCTGCGGCGGGAGACGCGGTCGAAGGCGGCGACCGTCGCGGTGATCGGGCCGCCGTTGCCCGAGGCGAGCGGTGGGGGAGGGGCGGGACGGCGGATCGCGGCGCGGCTCGAGGCGCACGGACTCGAGCCGCGTGTGCGCGGGCGGCTCGCGTGGGTGCGGCTCGATCCCGCGTCGCCCGATCTGGCGAGCCTCGCGTGGCAGGTCACGCTGCTCGCGGCGCCGGTCGTGTTCGCGGTCACGGCGCCGCGGACGCCCGCGATCGACGCGGCGCTGGTCGAGCAGGACCTCGTGGTGCTCGTGACCGGCGAACCGGACGGGGCGCTGGCGGCCGCCGCGGTGGCGGGGCTCGGCCGGGTGGTCACTGCCCGGCCGCTCTCACGCGGCCTCGGGCGTGAGCTCTCGCGCGCCGGCGTGCGTCCCGCCGCGCCCATCCGCACGTTGCTCCAGGCCGGAGGTCCGAGATGAGGCGGGGAGACGCCTGGCGCCGAACCCAGGGTCAGGCGTCGATCCTGCTGATCGGTGGCCTCGCCGGGGTGCTCATCGCCGTCGTGATCGCCGGCGCGGTGGCGATGGCCGTCGGCCGGGAGGCGGCGGCCCAGCGCGCCGCGGACCTGGCCGCGGTCGCGGGCGCGAAGGCGATGCACGCGAACTACCAGCGGCTCTTCGAGCCCGCGTTCATCGACGACGTGCCGAACCCGCGGCACCTGACCAAGGCCGACTACCTCAACCTGGGCCGGGCGGCAGCCCGTGCGACGGCCACGGCGAATGGCGCGCCGCACACCGTGATCTCCTTCCCGGACGAGTCCACGATCGCGCCGGTCCGGATCAAGGTCGCGGTGCGTGAGACCGTCGAGGTGGGCCGCGAACGGGCCCGCATCCGCGTCGACGCCGAGGCGCAACTCGGCGCCTCGGCTCAGATCGGGTTCGCGCACGGTGGGGGCTACGAAGGCCCGCTTGCGTATCGCCAGGGCAAACCGATGCGTCCCGACGTCGCGCAGGCCTTCGACCGGATGGAGCAGGCCGCCCGGCAGGACGGGGTCGCGCTCGCCATCAACAGCGGCTTCCGCTCGGACGCCGAACAGGCGGTGCTGTTCGCCCGCAACCCGAACCCGAAGATGGTCGCGCCGCCCGGCCAGTCGCTGCACCGCAACGGCACCGAGCTCGACCTCGGCCCACCGGCCGCCTACGGCTGGCTTGATGCCAACGGCGGGCGCTTCCACTTCGTCCAGAGGTACTCGTGGGAGGACTGGCACTGGGGATACACGTTGAACGCGGGTTCGCACGGAGGCGGCGACGGCAAGGCGGGAATCGGTCGCGGCGCAGTCCCGAACTTCGTGCCGGAACGATTCGCCCCCGCGCTCAGAGAAGCCGCCCAGCGCTGGAACGTCTCCGCCACGCTCCTCGCCGCGCAGCTCTACGCCGAATCGAACTTCAACCCCTTCGCCCGCTCCGACGCCGGAGCGCAGGGCCTCGCGCAGTTCATGCCCGCCACGGCCCGGGCCTACGGCCTCAACGACCCCTTCAACCCGACCTCCGCCATCAACGCCCAGGCGCACCTGATGCGCGACCTGCTCCGCATGTTCGGCTCCGTGCCGCTGGCGCTGGCGGCCTACAACGCCGGCCCGGCCCCGGTCAGAAGCTGCGGCTGCGTCCCGCCGTACCCCGAGACCCAGGGCTACGTCGCCCGCATCCTCGGCCTCATGTCCGGCGCCGGTCAGCCAATTGCGCCCGGCGACGCCCTGACCGTCCGCCTGGTCTCGTGAAATGGCTACGATCGCACCCATGGCCTTCGTGCTCGGTGATCGCACGATTCATCCGCTCACCGCGGAACAGGCGATGCAGATGCTCGAGGCCGGGATCATCCCGGAGGACAATCGGCTCGAGTTGCTCCACGGCGTGCTCACGGAGAAAGCCGTGAAGAGCCCGGAGCACTGCGAGCTGAAGAACCGGCTCGTCGAGTGGCTCTGGAACGCGGAGGAACATCGCGTCCGAGTGGAGGGCGTGCTGCGGGTGGCGGACGACACCTCGTTGCCCGAGCCCGACATCGCGGTGGTGGAGCGGACCGACTACCTGCACGAACATCCCGTACGGCGCGCTGCTGGTGATCGAGGTCGCGAAGACGTCGTTGAAGATCGACTCCGAGATCAAGCCCCCGCTCTACGCCGGTGCTGGAGTCCCCGACTGCTGGGTCGTCGACGTCGTGGCCCGGCGGGTGCGCGTATTCCGCGACCCGAGTGCCGACGGGTACGCGAGCTACTCCACCCACGGCCCCACCGGCACGCTCCAGCCCCTCGCCGTCGACGTCGAACCGCTGGACCTCGCGGCCCTGTTCGACGGCCTGCGCTGAGAGAAGTCCACACCCAAGCGTTTCCATCCGCCGCCGCCCTTCCGTAGCGTGCGTCCCGCCGGTAGTGAAGGGTCTGGAGGGGACTTGGCCAGAGGGGGAAACGTGCTGCAACGAACCAAGCTCGTCGCCGGGCTCGCGGTGACCGCCGCGCTGCTCGTGCCGGGCGTCGCTCAGGGGAAGACCACGCTCGTGGAGGTCGAGGCGACCAGCCACGCCGTGCTCCATCACCTGGAGTCGCTCGGGCTCGACGTCACGTACGAGGGTGATGACCGCACGGAGGTGATGCTCCACGGTCCGGAGGACAAGGAGATCCTCGCGGACACGGGCTACGCGTACAAGGTCCTGATCGAGGACATGGACGGCGCCAACGACGCACTACGGCTCGCGCGCGAGGATGCCGCGCAGGCGCGGGCCGAGCCGGGATCGCGCCGCTGTCGACGCTGCCGACGGGCCGCGTCGCCTACCGCACGCTGACCGACATCAACGCCGAGCTCCAGCAGCTCGCGACGACCTACCCCGACAAGGTCAAGCTCTTCACGCTGAGCAAGACGACGCTGCTCGGCAAGCCGATCTACGGCGTCGAGGTCAGCCACAACGTCGCGACCGCGGCGCGCGCCAAGCCGGCGTTCCTGCTCAGCGGCGCGCACCACGCCCGCGAGTGGCCGACGGCCGAGTTCACGCTCGAGTTCGTCTGGGACCTGCTGCTCAACGACAAGACGGGCGATGACGCCGACGACGCTGCTCGAGAAGGGCAAGCTGATCGCGGTCCCGGTCGTCAACCCGGACGGCTACGACCTCAGCCGCAGCCTGCAGAACGAGCAGAAGCGCAAGAACTGCCGCATCACGGCCGGCGTCATCCCGACGCTCGCCGAGTGCACGCTGGCCGCGAACGTCAACCGCGGCGTCGACCTCAACCGCAACTACCTCCCGTTCTGGGGTGGCCCGGGCTCGAGCACGAGCGCCACCGCCTCCAACACGCGCGGTGAGGCCCCGGGCTCCGAGCCGGAGATCCAGGGCATGATCGACCTGCTCAACAAGAGCAACGTCACGGTCGCGATCAACAACCACACGCCCGACCAGCGCCTGCTGCGCGCGCCGAGCTCCTCCAACGAGCCGCAGATCGTGGCCGACGAGGTCGCCTACGAGGCGCTGCTGCAGCGTCTGGCCAAGAACCTGCCCGGCTGGGCCGCGGGCCCGTGGACCGACGTCTACTACGAGGCGTCCTCCACCGCCGAGCAGCAGGCCTACTACGCGTACGGCGCGTTCGGCTTCACGCCCGAGGCGACGCCCGGCTTCTCCGGCGCCGCAGACGTTCCACCCGCCGTACGAGAACGTCATCAACAACTACCTGGGCATCGGCACGCGCTACGCCAACCAGACGATGCGCGGGCTCTACTACGACGCGTTCGAGGCCGCCACGGAGGCCGACCTGCACTCGGTGCTCAAGGGCACCGCGCCCGCGGGCGCCAAGCTCACGCTGAGCAAGTCGACGATGCTCGACACCTCGTCGGTCGTGTGGACGACGGGCCAGCCGGCCGCAGGTCCGCGCGTTCCCCAACGCGATCGCGCAGACCATCACGGTGCCGGCGAGCGGGACGTTCGAGTGGCACATCAACCCGTCGGGCCGCCCGAGCCAGTACACCGCGACGCACCTGGACGAGTCCTATGACCTCGTCTGCGCGGCGGCCGACGGCACCGTGCTGGAGCGCACGACGCTGAAGATCGCGCGCGGCCAGGTCGCGAACCGCAGCCTCTGCACGCCGGGCAGCGTCGGTGGCACGGTCCCGGCGACGCTCGGCCTCACGCTCGGCTCCGCGGCCACCTTCGGGGCGTTCACCCCGGGTGTGGCGAAGGAGTACGACGCGTCCGCGCTCGCCAACGTGATCAGCACGGCCGGCAACGCGGCGCTCGCGGTCTCTGACCCGGACCCGGTCGCCACCGGCAAGCTGGTCAACGGCGCGTTCGCGCTCGCCCAGCCGCTGCGCGCGGCCGCTTCGAGCCCGGCCGGCGGCGCCGGCGCCGCGCTCGCGGCGGTCGGCGGCTCCGCCAGCCCCACATCTCTGCTGACCTGGTCCGGTCCGGTCAGCAACGACCCGGTGACGGTGGCCTTCAAGCAGGCCATCGGCGCTGGGGACCCGCTGCGGACGGGGACGTACAGCAAGACGCTGACGTTCACGCTCTCCACCACGAACCCGTAGGGAGCGAAGCGTCCGCACCGGCCACCCGCTGGACCCTCGGGCCGGCGGGTGGCCGGTCAGGCACCCAACCTTCGGGGAGGGTGCGTGAGCACCCCCGACTACGCTGGAAACCGTCTTGCTGCAGACCTTGTCGTCACCGTCTCGTCGTTGGGCCGCTTCCGGCCTGCTGATCGCGTTCGGCGCGTTCATCGTGCTCGCGTTCGGGCGCAGTGACGGCTCGTCCGCCGCGGCGGGCTCCCCGCCGCGCGGGAACGTGAGCGCCTGCGCCGCGCTCAAGGGCGATCCGGCGCGGGAGTGCTATGCCCGCGAGGTCGGGCGCGAGCTGGTCGCGATGAGCGGCGGCACGCCAAGCATCCTCGCGGCCACCACGAGCACGACGGTGACCTTCGACGGGGCCGACACCACCTCGGCCGCGCTGCTGTGCGAGCTGCACCTGCGCGTCGGCGCGACCGACGCCGAGCAGGCGTCCTGGACGACGTGGATCGCCCAATGAACCGCAGTGTCCTGCTCGTCGCGCTCCTGCTGCTGGTGTTCGCCGGCTGCGGCGGCGGGGACGATCCCCAGCCCGCGCCCGCCGAGCCGACCACGGCGGCGGCGGAGACCGCCGAGCCCACCGCCACCGGCGACCTCAACACGTGCGCCGGTCTCGTCCAGGACGAGGGCCGCTCCTGCTACTCCCGCGAGCTGGCGGCGATCGTCAACGGCGCGGGCGACCCGCTCGCCGCCGTGGAGGGCATCACCAAGGCCGCGTACGCGGACCAGTCCGGGTTCCTGCTCGCCAACTGCCACGGGATCATGCACACCGTCGCGCGCGAGTACGCGCTGCGCACGGGCCTGAGCCTGGCCAAGCTGATGGACAGCCTGCCGCGCACGAACGACCCGGGCTGCTCGGCCGGTTACGCCCACGGCCTGGTCACGGCCGTCGCGCCCGAGATCGAGAAGGCCGGCCCGAAGGCCGCGGCCAAGCTGTGCGAGGACTCCGAGACGCGCTACCAGCGCTACTCGTGCACGCACGGCTTCGGGCACGCCTTCATGCGTCTGAGCAACGAGGAGATCGCGCCCGCGCTGCAGATGTGCGAGCAGCTCGGCTCCGACACCGCCGCCGACTGCTCCCAGGGCATCTACCACGACTACTGGTTCGCGGTGAACGGCATCGACTCCACCGCCAAGCCGAAGGACATCGTCACCGACCCGCGGGAGCTCTGCGGCGCCCAGCCGGAGCAGTTCGTGCGCGTCTGCTGGTACCGCTCGTTCGTGGAGACCGCCAAGGGCACCCGCATGGAGTCCGGCGAGCAGCTCGACGAAGCGTGCTCCGGCCTCGAGGGCCTCCAGCGCCAGGCGTGCATCACCGGTGCGAGCGTGATCGGCCCGCCCGACCCGGTCAACCAGCTCGCGGTCTGCTCCGGGCTGCAGGAGGACACCGACGTGGTCGCCTGCATCCGCGGCACGAAGGTCCAGAACCTCATCAACTATCCGCCCGAGATGTCCGTCGAGCTGATCCAGAAGTGCAACGAGATCTTCCGCGGCTCGCTCGCCATCGCCTGCGACCGCTGGCTCGGCAAGACCCTCGGCGTCGTCAGCGACGGCGAGTTCCGCACCACCGGGTGCCCCAAGCTCCCCAACGCCCAGGCGCGCAAGGCGTGCGTCGCGGGCGTGAAGAGCATGGAGGGCCCACTCGTGACCTTCTCGTAGCGGCGCCAAGGCGGGGCCAAGGACCCGCCAACCTCGGTGCGGGAGGGTCGGCTAGTGCCGCTCCGCCACGCGCTGGCTACGCCGGACCTGCGCAGGTTGCAGGCGGCGTGGGCCGCGGCCGCGACGGGCGGGTGGGCGTTCATGGTGGCGCTCGCCGTGTACGCGTACGGGGAGGGCGGCGCCGCCGCCGTCGGGCTCGCCGCGCTGGTGCGGATGGTGCCCGCCGGGCTCGCCGCCCCGCTGCTCGGCAAGGCGGCCGACCGCTTCCCGCGCCGGGACGTGCTGCTCGCCTCCACGCTCGCCCGTGCCGTGCTCCTCGGCGCCCTGGCGCTGGCCGCGGCGCTGCACGCCTTCCCGCTGGTGCTCGTCCTGGCCGCGCTGTTCACGGTGGCGCAGGCGGCGCACAAGCCTGCCCAGGCCGCGCTCATCCCGCGGCTGGGCCCGCACGCCGAGGCGGCGAACGCGCTCTGGACCACGATCGACAACGCCGCGTTCATCCTCGGCGCCCTCGCCGGCGGCGCGCTCGTCGCCACCACCGGCGCGCCCGTCGCCTTCGCAGCGGCCGCGCTGACCTTCCTGCTCGCCACCTTCCTGCTGGCGAACATAAAGCGGGACTGTCCCTCTTTAGAAACCGCCGCCGAACCTAAAGGTGCCTGGCACCTTTAAGTTGGCCGGGCTCGATCGGCGGGCGAAGACGCTGGTGGGCGTGCTGAGCGTGAGCACGCTGATCGAGGGCATGGTGGACGTGCTCGTGGTCGTGACCGCGCTGGAGCTCGTGCACGTGGGGGAGGCCGGTGTGGGCTGGCTGAACGGGGCGTGGGGTGTGGGTGGCGTGGTCGGCGGGGTGCTCGCCGTCCGGCTGGCCCGCCGCGGGCTGCCGCTCGGCGGCCTGCTGATCGGCGTGCCGCTGGTCGCGCTCGCCGCGCTGCCGTCGCCGGTCGCCGCGCTCCTCGCGCTGACGGCGCTCGGTGTCGGCTACAGCCTCGTCGAGACCGCGGGCATCACGCGCCTGCAGCGCCTGACCCGCGACGAGCACCGCGCGCGGGCGTTCGCGGCGCTGGAGTCGACCTACTGGCTGACGACGGGCGCCGGGGCGATGCTCGCCCCGCTGCTCATCCACACGACCGGCGTGCGCGGCGCCCTGCTCATCGCCGGCGCCGGGCTCCCGCTGACCCTGCTGCTCACGAGGCTTGTGCCGCTGAAGGTCGCCACTGCCGTACGTCCGGCAGCGGTGTGAGCAGCGGCTCGACCTGCTCGCGCAGGTGCTCGAACTCCGGCGGGAGCGCGAGCGATTCGCCCAGCGAAGCGGCGGGCTCGTCGGTGGCGAAGCCCGGGCCGATCGTCGCGATCTCGTACAGGATCCCGCCCGGCTCGCGCGAGTAGATCGAGCGGAAGTAGAAGCGGTCGATCACGGGCGTCACCTGCGATCCGGCCGCAGCCAGCCGCTCCCGCCACGCCTCGTGGTCGTCCATCGGCGAAGCCCACGCGATGTGATGGATCGTCCCGGCGCCACCGAAGCCGCGGCCCGGTGACGGCTCGAAGACGATCGACCCGCCGCGCGCGGCGCCGCGCGCCTCGAAGGCGTGCGCGCCCGGTCTCTTCGAACGCCAGCGTCTCGCGCAGGTGCTTCTCGGACTTGCGTGGATCGGCGACGCACGCGTGCACCTCATGGAACCCGAGCAGCGCGTGCTCGGCGGGTACCTCGGTCGACCGCGCGGCCAAGGGTGGGTCCGGCACGTCGACGACCCGCAGCTCGTGCTGCAGGCCCTCGAAGTCGGCGAAGCGCAGCCCGTTCTCCACCCGCTCGACCGCGACGCTCTCGGCCCCGAACCGGTCCTCCCAGAACGACAACGTCTCCGCAGACTTCACCCGGTGGACGATCCGGTGCACCATTCCGGCGCCCGCCCGGCCGATCCGCGCGTTCGGGTACTCGAAGAACGTGAGGTCCGACCCCGCGGAGCCGTGCTCGTCCGCGTAGAAGAGGTGGTAGACGGTCGGGTCGTCCTGGTTGACGGACTTCTTGACCATTCGCAGGCCCAGCAGCCGCACGTAGAAGTCGACGTTCCGCGGAGCGTCGCCCGTGATGGCGGTGATGTGATGGATGCCTTCGAGCTTCATCGAGCGCATACACGTTCTAGCGCTTCGAGCGCTGTTTGGACCCCGTCGGCGTCCACATCCAGGTGCGTGACGGCGCGTACCCGCCGACCACCGACCGCGCCCATGATCACGCCGCGTTCCTTCAAGCTGGCACACAGCCGCTCCGGCTCGTCGTGCTCGAAGATGACGATGTTGGTCTCGACGTCATCCGGGTCGATCGTCACGCCCGGCAACCCGGCGAGCCCGTCCGCCAGCACGCGGGCCAGCGCGTGATCGTCCGCCAGCCGGTCCACGTGGTGGTCGAGCGCGTACAGCGCGCCCGCGGCCACGATCCCCGCCTGGCGCATCGCGCCGCCGAGCATCTGCTTGTAGCGCCAGGCCTCGTCGATCAGCTCGACCGACCCCGCGAGCACCGCACCCAAAGGCGCGCCCAACCCCTTGGTGAAGTCCAGCCACGCCGTGTCGAACCCGGCCGTCATCTCCGAGGCCGCCACCCCCGAGGCCACGACGGCGTTCATCAGCCGCGCCCCGTCCATGTGCAGCCGGAGCCCGGCCTCCGACGCGACGCTCACCACGTCCCGCAGCTGCGACAGCGGCCACACCCGGCCGCCGGCCATGTTCGTCGTCTGCTCGACCGACACCAACCGCGACCGCGGCGAATAGCGATCGCCCGCGGGCCGCAGCGCGCCGCGCACGTCCTCGCCCGTGAACATGCCCAAGGGCGTGTCGAGCGGGTACATCATCGCCCCCGCGAACGCCGCCGGCCCGCCGGCCTCGGCGATGATCGGGTGCGACCGGCGATGCAGGATCGCCTCGTCGCCCCCAGGGCGGATGTGGAGCCGGAACGCGATCTCGTTGCACATCGTTCCGGACGGGAGGAAGACGGCGGCCGGGAAGCCCAGCAGGGCGGCCACCCGCGAGCAGAGCTCGGTGACCTGCGGGTCCTCGAAGCGCTGCTCGTCACCCACTTCCGCCTCCGCCATGGCCTTGCGCATGGCGGAGGTCGGACGGGTCTGCGTGTCTGAATACAGGTTGACCAGGGTCAAAGCCCTTCGAACCTAGCGAGTTCGCGGGGCCGACCCGGGCCCCGCGAACGTGCCGGCGAACTCGCCGAAGCATCGCCCCTGGGCGATGCGACTACTTCAGGCGGCTCTTCGCGTACTTCTGGAACTGCTCGAGCGCGGGGCGCGGCGAGCCGTCGACGTTCACCAGGCCGGAGTCCCAGTTGCCCGTCTCACCGAACCAGCGGTAGACGTACAGGCGCGTCAGCTTCGACTTGTAGCCCTTCTTCTTGGAGTCGTAGCGATCCGCGAGCGTGAACATGTACTTCGTGGCGGACGCGGCGCGCGCGGCGTCCGTCGGGAAGTCCGGGGCGAACGTGGTGATGCCGCCGGTCTCGGTCAGCCAGACCTCGCCCGGGACGGTCTTCAGGACGGTCGTCAGGCCCTTGGACTGGCGCCGGTTGACGTCCTTGTAGTTGTGCAGGCCCCAGATGCGGCCCTTGTTCTTGGAGTACCTGATGAAGTCGGTGAGCCACTTCTTGACCGTGCTCTGGTCGAGCACGTCTGCAGCCATGACCTTGCACTTGGAGCCGCACACGCTGCGCAGCGTCGCGTAGTACTCGGCGGCCTTCTTCGGGCTCTTCGCGATCGGCTGCGAGACGTGGTTGGCCTCGTTCCAGGGCGCGTAGGTCTTGATCCACGTGTGCGACTTGCGGAAGTCGCTCACGGCCTTCTTGTAGGCGCTCTTGGACGGCGCCTTGCAGGCCTTGGACTTGGAGTACTTGGAGCCGTTCCAGCAGCCGCGGCGAGCCGTGAACATCAGCAGGACGTCCTGCTTCGCGGCGCGCGCGGCGGCGAGGAAGGCGTCAGCGTCGGCCTTCTGGCCCGGGTCCTTGGCGTAGTCCCACGCGAGGATGTAGCGGACGCGCTTGAGCTTCAGCTGCTGCCACGCGGGCTGGCTGAAGACCGCTGCATTCTGCTCACTCAGACCGACCCGGTAGTTGGCGGAAGCCGGAGCGCACAGGGCGAGGGCCGCCAGGATGGCGACGACGATTGTCGTTCTCGTTCGGTGCATACGGGGAGGAACCGATAGCAGCCGCTCGAGTTGCGGACCGGAGTGCCTCGTACGATCTGTTGCAGAGGCAAATGGCAGTTCAGACCGAATCCGAGCGTCTCCGCGAGCAGCGTCTTTCGCTGCCGGACCAGCCGGGGGTATACGTTTTCCGCGATCGTCGCGGGAAGGTCATCTACGTCGGCAAGGCGAAGTCGATCCGCAAGCGGGTGGCGAGCCATTTCTCGAACCCGACGATGTACGGGACGACCGCGCTCACGTCGGAGATCGACGACATCCAGCCGCTGGTCGTCACCACCGAGGCGGAGGCGCTGCTCACCGAGCAGAACTTCATCAAGCAGTACAAGCCGAAGTTCAACATCCGGCTGCGCGACGACAAGTCGTACCCGTACATCGCGATCAGCCTCGACGAGGACTTTCCCCGGGTCTACTTCACGCGTGAGCGCCACAAGAGCAAGCGCGTGTACTTCGGGCCGTACTCGTCCGCCAAGCGCGTGCGCAACACGCTGGACCTGCTCGGCAAGATCTTCCTGTTCCGCTCGTGCGAGGGCACCGAACCCGGCCGCCACTCCGGCTCGCCGTGCCTGGACTACTACATCAAGCGCTGCGGGGCGCCCTGCGTCGGCTACGTCTCCAAGGAGGAGTACCGCGAGGGGATCGACGGCGTCGTCGCGTTCCTGTCGGGCCGCTTCAAGCAGATCGAGCGCGACCTCGAGAAGAAGATGTACTTCGCGGCGGGCCAGCAGGACTACGAGCAGGCCACGATCGAGCGCAACCGGCTGCAGTCCGTGAAGGCGCTGCTCGAACGCCAGCGCGTGGCCGAGGGCGGTGCCGGCACCTACGACGCGGTCGCGGTCGCGCTCGAGGGCACGGAGGCCAACGCGCAGGTCTTCCAGGTGCGCGACGGCGTGCTTTCCGACCGCCAGTCCTTTTACCTCGACAACCAGGCCGAGCAGAATGCGGCGATCGTCGTCGAGGAGTTCATGCTCCAGTTCTATGCGGGCGCGCTCAGCATCCCGCCGCTGATCGTCGTGCAGGGCGTCGTGGCCGAGGGCTCGGAGCTCGGGGTGCTCGGCGAGTTGCTGGGGGAGCGGCGCGGCAGCCAGGTGGAGATCCGCGCGTCCGAGCGCGGCGGCAAGTTCCGCATCCTCGAACTGGCCGAGCGCAACGCCAAGCTCGCGCTCGACCAGGAGAAGCTCAAGTCCGAGCGCAAGCGCCAGCAGCGCGTGGACTCGCTCAACGGCCTGCAGTCCGCCCTGAACCTGGACGCCCTCCCGGTGCGGATCGAGTGCTTCGACATCTCGCACGTCGGCGGCACCCACACCGTCGCCTCGATGGTCGTGTTCGAGGGTGGCGCGCCCAAGAAGAGCGATTACCGGCGCTTCACGATTCGCTCGCACGACGGCAACGATGATTTCGCCTCGATGAGCGAGGTGTTGGGGCGGCGCTTCGCCCAGTGGGAGAAGCAGACCGAGAAGTCGCCCTACGACGCGAACCGTGACGCGTCGTTCGCCGCCCTCCCGAACCTGATCGTGATCGACGGTGGCAAGGGCCAGCTCGGCGCGGGCGTCGGGCCGCTGGAGGGGTTCATCGACCGCGGGGTGGCGGTCGTGTCGCTCGCCAAGCGGATCGAGGAGGTCTTCCTGCCGGGGGTGCCGAACCCCGTGCTGATGGCCCACGAGACGCCGGAGCTGCAGCTGCTCCAGCGCGTCCGGGACGAGGCGCACCGGTTTGCCATCACCCACCACCGGATCCGGCGCGACAAGGCGATGACCGAGTCGATCATGGATGAGCTCCCGGGCATCGGCCCTTCGCGCAAGCGCGCGCTTCTGAAACATTTCGGTTCGCCTGAGGCCGTACTGGGAGCCTCGCGTGAGGATCTGGAGAACGTGCCGGGATTCCCGCAGAAGGTCGCTCGCGACCTCTATGCCCACCTCAACAAGACAGGGCGCTGAGCCATGGCGAATGCCGTGCGCGACGAGAAGCTGGACGGCCGTCGGCCGGGTTCCAACCTCGAAGACCTCGTGATCATCTCCGGGCTGTCGGGGGCCGGGAAGTCGAGCGCGATGAACGTGTTCGAGGACGCGGGCTACTTCTGCGTCGACAACCTGCCCGCGGAGATGATCCGTTCGCTCTCGGAGCTGTTCATGCACCAGGGGTCGAAGGTGGAGCGCGCCGCGGTGGTCTGCGACTCGCGCGGCGGCGACTACCTGTCGGCGCTCGCGGGTGTGATCGACCAGCTCGTCTCGGCGGGCGTCGCGCACCGGGTCGTGTTCCTGTGGGCCGACGAGGGCGCGTTGGTGACCCGCTACAAGGAGACGCGTCGCCGGCACCCGCTCTCGCCGCACGGCAGCGTGGTCGACGGCATCCGGGCCGAGGTGGAGCTGCTCGAGCCCGTCCGCCAGCGCGCGGACATCGTGATCGACACGAGCGGGCTGAGCGCCGCCGCGCTGCGCCGCAAGGTCGCCGACGAGCTGCTGGAGCCGTCCACGCCGGGCAAGCTCGCGGTCACGTTCACCTCCTTCGGGCACAAGCACGGCCCGCCGCGCGACGCGGACCTCGCGTTCGACGTGCGCTTTCTCCCGAACCCGCACTACGACGCCAACCTGCGTCCGCTCACCGGCTTCGACCAGCGGATCGTGGACTACGTGGGCCGCGACGGCCGCCTCGAGGTGTTCTACGGCCACGTCATGCCGCTGCTGGACTTCCTGCTGCCCCAGTACGTGGCCGAGGGCAAGGCGCACCTGATGGTGGCCATCGGGTGCACGGGTGGGCGCCACCGCTCCGTGGCCATCACCGAGCATCTGGCCGCGCACTTCCGCGACCGGCCGGAGTTCTTCGTCGAGGTCGCGCATCGCGACGTCGACCGGTTGCCGATCAAGCGGTAGGGCGGTTGGAGCGCCGCGCTGGTTGGGCTCGGCGGCGAGGCGAACTCGAAACGAACGGCAAACGCCTCGGTCGATGGGGTGGTGAGCCCGCGCGCGCGGCAGAGTCCGTGGCTGGGTTAATCGACTCAGGCGGCACAACCCGCCACTACCGGCGGTACTGGCTGGGTTAAACCGCCTCAGGCGGCACAACCCAGCCAGCAGTCGCCGCGCGGCGGGCTCACCACTCCCTTACCAGCGCAGTTGCCGTTCGTTTCGAGACCGCCTCGAGGCCCGGCGCGACGCCGCGCGGCCGGCATCACGCCGGTCACGCTCGCGTACAGCGCCTCGGGATCGAGGCCCATCGACGCGAAGTTGCCCTCGATCTCCAGGCTCACGTGGCCGTGCGCGCGGGACCACAGCGTCACGGCCTGCTCCTCGTCCACGAACCGGACGAGGATCTCCATGCTGCGCTTGGCGGCCGCGACCAGCGCCGGCTGGTGCGGGTCATAGCCCGGCCACGGCGCGCTGTAGAGCAGCCGGTAGCGGTGGGGCTGGGCGAGGGCCCATTCCCTATATGCACGCGCGAAGGACTCCAGGTCGGTCGAGGGGTCCAGCGCCGCGGCCAGGTCCTCGTAGGCGTCGAAGACGAGCGCGGTGAGCAGCGCGTCCCGGTTCTTGAAGTAGCGGTACAGCGCGGGGCCGCTCACGCCCAGCTCGCGGGCGATCGCGTTGAGCGCGACGGCGGCCGGCCCGCCGGACTCCAGCTGCGCCAGCGCGACCCGCTTTACGGCTGCCCGTACCTGGTTGCCGCGTTCGCTTGTTAGAGTCTCTAACATCAGTTAGAAGCTATCACGTGGGGATGACGACATGCAGGTCAAACAACTCGAGATGGCGGCGCAGGGTGAGTTCCCGCAGGTGCGGACCCGTGAGGTGCCGGCGCCCGGTCCGGGGCAGGTGCTCGTGCGCGTGGAGGCCACGGGTGTCTCGTTCGCCGAGCAGCAGATGCGGCGCGGCAAGTACTACGACCAGCCGAAGTTCCCGTTCGTGCCCGGGTACGACCTGGTCGGCAGGGCGGAAGGGCAGCGCGTGGCCGCGCTGACGAAGGTCGGCGGCTGGGCCGACCACGTCGTGCTGGACCGCGCCGACCTCGTCCCGGTGCCGGACGGCGTGAGCGCCGAGGCGGCCGAGACGGTCGTGGTGAACGGGCTGACGGCGTGGCGGATGCTGCACCGCGCGGCGAAGGTGCAACCCGGTCAGACGATCGTCGTCCTGGGCGCGTCCGGCGGCGTCGGCTCCGTGCTCGTCCAACTCGCGCGGCACGCCGGCATCGAGGTGATCGGCACGTCCGGCCCCAAGCAGCTCGAGCAGGTGCGGGCGATGGGGGCGACGGTGATCGACCACCGCAACGAGGACGTGCACGCCCGCGTGCGGGAGCTCGCGCCGGACGGCGTCGCGGCCGTCTTCGACCACGTCGGCGGACCGGGCATCAACGCCTCGTGGGGCCTGCTGGCGAAGGGCGGGACGCTCGTCTCCTACGGGTCCGCCTCGACCCGGGACGTGCCCGGCAACCCAGCACTGCCGGTGCTCAAGCTGATCGCCAAGCTGCAGGTCTGGAACCTGCTGCCAAACGGCCGCAGCGCGACCTTCTTCAACCTCTGGGCGGGCCATCGCCGGAAGGCCAAGTTCCGCGCCCAGCTGCGCGCGGATCTCACCCAGGTCTTCGAGCTGGTGCGCGACGGCGTGATCGAGCCGCAGATCGCCGCGCGCTTCCCGCTGGAGGAGGCCGCCGACGCGCTGCGCTTCGCCGAGGCCGGCGGCTTCAACGGGAAGGTGGTGATCATTCCGGGGTCATAACGCCACCTTCGGTAGCCTCATCCCCCGTTTTCAACGGGAAAGGGACTGAGAATGGCTGTACGTGTCGGCATCAACGGCTTCGGCCGCATCGGCCGCAACGTCTTCCGCGCGGCCCACGAGGCCGGCGCTGACGTCGAAATCGTCGCAGTGAACGACCTGACGGACGCGAAGACGCTGGGTCACCTGCTCAAGTACGACTCGGTCTTCGGTCCGTTCCCGGGTGAGGTCTCCGTCTCCGACGGCGGCCTCGTCGTGAACGGCAACGAGGTCAAGGTCCTGAGCGAGCGTGACCCGGCGGCGCTGCCGTGGGGCGACCTGAACGTCGACGTGGTCATCGAGTCCACGGGCTTCTTCACCAAGCGCGCCGACGCCGCCAAGCACCTCGCGGCCGGCGCCAAGAAGGTCATCATCTCCGCCCCGGCGACGGAGCCGGACGCGACGGTGGTCCTCGGCGTGAACTTCGACGAGGTGTATGACGCCGAGAAGCACGACGTCATCTCCAACGCGTCCTGCACGACGAACTGCCTCGCGCCGGTGGCCAAGGTCCTGCACGACCTGGTCGGCATCGAGAAGGGCCTGATGACGACGATCCACGCCTACACGGCGGATCAGAACCTTCAGGACGCGCCCCACAAGGACCTGCGCCGCGCTCGCGCCGCCGCGGTCAACCTCGTCCCGGCCTCCACGGGCGCGGCGAAGGCCATCGGCCTCGTCATCCCGGAGCTCAACGGCAAGCTGCACGGCTTCGCGGTGCGCGCCCCCGTTCCGACCGGCTCCGTCGTGGACCTCACGATCGTCGCCGGCCGTGACACGTCGGTCGAGGAGATCAACGAGGCCGTCAAGGCCGCCTCGGGCAACGGCATCCTGCGCTGGACGGACGACCCGATCGTGTCCTCGGACATCGTCAAGGACCCGCACAGCTCGATCTTCGACTCGCAGCTGACGGCCGTCCTGCAGGGCAACCTCGTCAAGGTCGTCACCTGGTACGACAACGAGTGGGGCTACTCCAACCGCGTGGTCGACCTGGCCCAGAAGGTGCTGGTGCGTGCGCACGCTTGATGATCTGGACGTCGACGGGAAACGCGTCCTCGTCCGCGTGGACTTCAACGTCCCGCTGGACGATGCGCGCAACATCACCGACGACGCCCGTATCCAGGCGGCGCTCCCCACGCTGAAAGAGCTGCGCGAGAAGGGGGCCTCCGGGCTCGTCCTGCTCGCGCACCTCGGCCGGCCCAAGGGTGTCGACCCCAAGTTCTCGCTCAAGCCGGCGGCTGACCGGCTGGGCGAGCTGCTCGGGGTCGACGTGGTGCTGGCCCCCGACCTCGACGACGTCCCCGCGGGGGAGGTCGTGATGGTCGAGAACGTCCGCTACTTCGAGGGCGAGACGAAGAACAACGAGGACCTGGCGAAGCGCTACGCCAAGCTCGCCGACGTCTACGTCAACGACGCGTTCGGCGCGGCGCACCGCGCGCACGCCTCCACGGAGGCGGTCGCGCACCTGCTGCCGTCGGCCGCGGGGCGTCTGCTCGAGCGTGAGGTCAAGACGCTCAACGGCATCCTCGAAGACCCGAAGCGGCCGATGGTGGCCGTCGTCGGCGGCGCGAAGGTGACGGACAAGATCGGCGTGCTCGAGGCGTTCCTCGAGCAGGCCGACACGGTCCTCATCGGCGGCGCCATGTGCTTCCCGTTCTTCAAGGCCCAGGGCCATGACGTCGGGTCCTCGCTGTGCGAGGAGGAGGGCCTGGAGCCCGCCAAGGCACTGCTCGGCAACGAGAAGCTCGAGCTGCCGACGGACCTCGTCCTCGGCCGCGAGTTCAGCGCCGACACCGAGGTGCGGGCGCTGGACGGCATCGACGTGGAGGACGGCTGGATGGGCCTCGACGTCGGGCCCGGCACGGCCGAGCGCTACAGCGCGATCATCGCCGCGGCGGGCACGGTGTTCTGGAACGGGCCGATGGGCGCGTTCGAGCTCGAGCCGTTCGCCGCGGGCACCAAGGCCGTCGCCGAGGCGATGGCCGCGACGGACGCCACCACCGTTGTCGGTGGCGGCGATTCGGCCGCGGCGCTGGCCCAGTTCGGGCTCGCCGACCGCGTGAGTCATCTCTCCACGGGCGGCGGTGCTTCGTTGGAGCTCATCGAGGGGAAGGAACTCCCGGGAGTGAAGGCGCTGACCACATGAGTCGCAAACCGTTCATCGCGGGCAACTGGAAGCTCAACAACACGATCGCCGAGTCGGAGGAGCTCATCCAGGGGCTCCTCCCGCGGGTGGGTGCGGTGGAGGACGTCGAGATCGTCGTCGCCCCGCAGTTCCTCGCGCTCCAGGCGGTCGTGGACTCCGCGCGCGGCAGCGCGGTGCAGGTCTACGCGCAGACCATGCACGACAAGGACTCCGGCGCGTTCACCGGCGAGGTGAGCGCTCCGATGCTCGTCGAGATCGACGTGCAGGGCGTGATCGTCGGTCACTCCGAGCGCCGGCAGTACTTCGGCGAGACCGACCGCGCGCTGCAGCTGAAGGTCCCGCGGGCGCTCGAGGCCGGGCTCATCCCGATCCTGTGCGTGGGCGAGACCGAGGAGGAGCGTGAGCGCGGCGACACCGAGCGCAAGCTCCGCCACCAGGTCCAGGAAGGTCTGGAGAAGGTGCCCGTCTCCGAGCTCCATCGCGTGGTCGTGGCCTACGAGCCCGTGTGGGCGATCGGCACCGGCCTGGCCGCGACGACCGAGCAGGCGCAGGAGACGTGCGGCTTCGTCCGCGCGCTCGTGCAGGGCTTCGACAAGGAGGCCGGCAACGCCGTGCGCGTGCTCTACGGCGGCTCCCTGAAGCCCGACAACGCGGCCGAGATCCTGTCTCAGCCGGACATCGACGGCGCGTTGGTCGGCGGTGCCTCCCTGGACGCGGAGTCGTTCGCCGCGATCGTCGAGGCCGCGCGCGGATGACGCGTCCCGCACGTCGCGCTCATCGTCCTGGACGGCTGGGGGCTCGCCCCTGACGGTCCGGGCAACGCCATCTCGCTCGCGAACACCCCGGTGTTCGACGAGCTGTGGAACTCGAAGCCGCACACGACGCTCACGGCCATGGGCCCGAGCGTCGGGCTGCCCGAGGGCCAGATGGGCAACTCCGAGGTGGGACATCTCAACCTCGGGGCGGGCGCGATCGTGCCCCAGGACCTCGCCCGGATCGACAAGGCGGTCGAGGACGGGACGCTGGCCGAGAACGAGGTGTTGCTCGCGGCTTTGCAGGACGCGCCGCGCGTGCACCTGATCGGCCTCGTCAGCGACGGCGGCGTGCACTCGTCCGACCGTCACTTGAAGGCGCTGATCGAGCTGGTCGGCGAAGGCGCGATCGTGCACGCCTTCACCGACGGGCGCGACACGTCGCCCAAGGGCGGCGCGAAGTACCTCGCCGACGTCGAGTCGTGGGGCGGGCGCGTGGGGTCCGTGATCGGGCGCTACTTCGCCATGGACCGCGACAAGCGCTGGGACCGCGTGCAGAAGGCCTACGACCTGCTCGTGCACGGCAAGGCCGACCATCACGTGGACACGGCCGCCGAGGCGGCCGAGCAGGCCTACGCGCGCGACGAGACGGACGAGTTCATCTCGGCCACGCTCGTCGGCGAGGAAGCCCGCATCCGGCCCGGCGACTCCGTGATCGCGTTCAACTTCCGGCCCGACCGGATGCGCGAGATCACGCTCGCGCTGTGCGATCCGGAGTTCACCGAGATCGACCGGGATGGGGCGGAGGTCATCGACCGCTACATCACGCTCGCCGAGTACGACGAGGAGTGGGACTATCCCGTCGTCTTCCCGCCCAAGCGGCCCTCGGTGACGATCGGCTCGGTCATCGCGGGCGAAGGGCTCGGCCAGCTGCACGTGGCCGAGACCGAGAAGTACCCGCACGTGACGTACTTCTTCAACGGCGGCGAAGAGACCCCGTACAAGGGCGAGGTGCGCGAGCTCGCGCCCTCCCCGCGCGACGTCGCGACGTACGACCTCAAGCCGGAGATGGCCGCCCGTGAGGCCGCGGACGGCTTCCTGGAGCACTTCGAGGCCGAGAAGCCGGCGTTCTCGATCATCAACTTCGCCAACCCGGACATGGTCGGGCACACGGGCGTGATCGAGGCGGCCGTGAAGGCGGTCGAGACCGTCGACGCGCAGCTCGGACGCGTCGTGGAAGCGGTTCACGCCGCGGGCGGCGCGTGCATCGTCACCGCCGACCACGGCAACTGCGACCACATGCTCAACGACGACGGGTCGGTCAACACCGCGCACTCGCTGAACCCGGTGCCGATCATCGTCACGGCCGGCGCTGACGCGCTGGACGGCGAGGGCATCCTGGCCGACGTCGCACCGACCGCGCTGGCGCTGCTGGGCATCGAGCAACCGACGGAGATGACGGGCCGCTCGCTCCTCGGCTAGCGGTTGTTCGCGCAACTAGACGGCGCTACACTGCTCGCGTTATGCCCGTGAGTGAGACAAGCGTGAAATTGACGGAAACGGAGCTGGCGGCCTGGCGCGGCCTGCTCCGTGTGCACACGGCCTTGGTGAAGGCGCTGGACGCGGAGTTGTCCGCGGCCCACGACCTGCCGCTGAGTTCGTATGAAGTGCTGATCACGCTCGAATCGGCGCCGAACCGCAAGCGCCGGATGGCCGAGCTGGCCGACTCCGTCCTGCTCTCCCGCTCCGGCATGACCCGCTTCGTCGATCGCCTGGAGCGGGACGGCCTGCTCGTGCGGGACACGTGCACGGACGACGGGCGCGGCTGCTTCGCGGTGCTCACCGACAAGGGCGCGGCCCTGCTCGAGCGTGCCCGGCCGACACACCTCGAGGGCGTGCGCCAGCGGTTCCTCACGCACTTCTCCCAGGACGAGCTGCAGCGCTTCGCCGGTGCCTGGGAGCGCGTGCTCCCGGGTGCGGCCGCCGTCGACTGATCCGACCACTTTTAGCCAAGAATTAGGTCGCAGACTTGATACGAAGCGACTGAGATTTCTATACTCCCGTGCGTCAGGTCTGTACACCGATTCACGTGGAGGATTGAGCTATGGCCATCGTGCGTTGGGAGCCGCTTCGTGAGCTCACGACCCTGCAGAACGAGATGAACCGTCTGTTCGGCACCGTCTTCGACACGCCGGCCCAGTCCAACGGCGGCACGCTGCGCCGCTGGATGCCCGCGATGGACCTCGTCGAGACCGAGGGGCACTTCGTCCTGACGGCCGACCTCCCCGGCTTGTCCGAGGAGGACGTGAACATCGAGGTCGAGGACCGCGTCCTCACCGTCTCGGGTGAGCGCAAGGCCACCCACGAGGTGGCGAAGGACGGGTTCCATCGCGTCGAGCGCGCGTTCGGCACGTTCTCGCGTTCGCTGACCCTCCCCGAGGGCATCAACCCCGAGGCCGTCGAGGCGAACTTCGACCGTGGCGTGCTCGAGGTGCGCATCCCGAAGCCCGAGCAGCCGAAGCCGCGCAAGATCTCGATCGCCCCGAAGACGATCGAGGCCAAGTCGACCGACTCCGAGCCGGCCGCCGCGTAGTACCAGCATCGCGGGGGCGGCTAACGTGGCCGCCCCCGTGTTTTCCATCCGCACCAGAGATCCGGGCTCCTACGCCCGCACCGGCACGCTCAAGCTCGCCCACGGCGAGGTCCGGACCCCCGCCTTCGTCCCGCTCGCGACCAAGGCCGTCATCAAGACGCTCGAGGTCCGCGAAGCCGCTGCCCTCGGCTACGACATGGTGCTCGGGAACACGTTCCACCTGTTCCTGACCCCCGGCCACGAGCTCATCAAGCGCTTCGGCGGGCTGCACGAGTTCCAGAAGTGGGACAAGCCGATCATCACCGACTCCGGCGGCTTCCAGGTCTTCTCGATGGGGCACGGCACCGTCGCCGACGAGATCAAGGGCCGCCAGGCGCAGTTCGTCGGGGAGCGCTCGGGCGCGATCCTGAAGATCGAGGAGGAGGGCGTGAAGTTCCGCTCCTACCTCGACGGCTCGACGCACTTCATGGGCCCGGAGACCTCGATGGAGGTCCAGGCGGCGCTGCGGTCGGACATCGCGCTCGTGTTCGACGAGTGCACCCCGTTCCACGGCGGCCGCGAGTACACCGCGCGCTCGACCGAGCGCACGCACCGCTGGCTGGACCGCTGCATCGACTGGCACCGTCAACATGGACCTGAGGGTCAGACTGTGTACGGGATCGTCCAGGGCGGGGTGGAGGAGGACCTGCGCCGCGCGTCCGCGCAGGAGGTCGCCGCGCGCGACTACCTCGGCGGCATCGCCATCGGCGGCACGCTCGGCGAGACCAAGGACCAGATGTTCACGGTCGTCGAGTGGACGATCGAGGAGCTGCCGGAGGACAAGCCGCGCCACCTGCTCGGCATCGGCGAGGTCGACGACCTGGTCCGCGGCGTCGAGCTCGGCATCGACACCTTCGACTGCGCGATGCCGACCCGGATCGGCCGCCACGGCATGGCCGTCGTCCCCGACCCCGCCAAGCGCTGGCGTGTCGATCTGGCCAAGGCCCGCTGGAAGCAGTCCGACGAGCCGCTGTGCGAGGGCTGCCCGTGCCCCTCCTGCGAGCCCGGCTACTCCCGCGCCTACATCCACTACCTGTTCAAGGCCCAGGAGCAGACCGCGATGCGCCTGCTCACGATCCACAACCTGGCCTACCTGCAGCGCCTGATGGCCGAGCTGCGCGCCGCGATCGACGAGGACCGCCTCGCCGCGGCGGCCGCCGCGGTGCGCGACGGCGCCGCGCCGTGGGAGCTGGCCGCGGCGCGATGACGGGCGCCGCGGGCGGCGACGGCGCGCGGCCTGGCGACGTGGCGCGGCCTGGCGACGTGGCGCGGCCTGGCGGCGAGGCGCGGCCGGCGACGGGGCGCCGCGGCGCGCCGCCGCGGTTCTCCGCCCGGAGGCGGCGGCGCGTTCAAGGCGTTCGAGGCGGCCGGCTGGTCGGCGCGCGCGGCGACGTACGACGCGCTCACGGCCCGCGCGACCGCGTTCGCCATCCCGGCGCTGCTCGAACACGTGCGCCCCGGCGAGCGCGTGCTCGACGTCGGCTGCGGGCCGGGCACGCTCACCGCCGCCGCGGCGGAGCGCGGCGCGCACGTCACCGGCGTGGACCTCGCCGCCGGCATGGTGGCCGAGGCGCGCCGGCGCCACCCGGACCTGACGTTCATCGAGGCCGACGCCGAGCACCTGCCGTTCGCCGACGACACGTTCGACGTCGCGCTCGGCGCGTTCCTGGTCAACCACACGCCGGACGCGCCCGCCGCGGTCGCGGAGCTCAAGCGCGTGGCGCGCCGCGTCGTGCTCGCCGCCTGGGGGCCGGAGGACGAGGTCGCGTTCCTCACGCTCCCCGCACAGGCCGCCCACGGCCTCGGCGGCGTCCCCGACGGCCCGGACTCCGAGCTCTACGCGCACCCCGACCGGCTCGCCGCCCTGCTGCGGGCGCCCGACGAGCGCCCCGGCGACGACGCGCCGCGCGTCACCACCGTGCGCGAGACGCTCCACGTCGACTCGCTCGACGCGCTCTGGGACGGCATCCGCGGCGGCACGGTCCGCACCGCCGCCCGGCTCGAGCACGCGACACCCGAACACCGCGCGCGGCTCACCACGCTCGCCGAGCCGTACCGCGTCGCCACCGGCTACGAGCTGCCGGTGACGATCCTCATCGCCCGAACCTAAAGGTGCCAGGCACCTTTATCTAACGCGTGTTGTCCTCGACGAGCTGCTTGAAGCTGTCGACGGCCTCGGGGACGGTGCCTTCGACGTTCTCGTTGAGCTGCGGCTGGCGCTCGCCGCCGAGCTGCGTGAAGGCGTAGGCGCCGCCGGCCAGCAGCAGGATCACGAGCACCAGAGCGATCCACTTGCCGGCGCCGCCGCTCTCCTTGCGCGGCGGCGGGCCGGCGGGGGCGCGACGCGCAGGCGCGCGGCGCGGGGCGGCGGGCTCGTCGATCGGCTGCAGCCGGCGGCGCGCGCCGGTGGGCGGCGCGGCCTGCGTGCGGTCCAGCATCCGCGTCGAGTCCTCGGTGGGCGGCAGCATGCGGGTGGACTCCAGCGCGGAGGTGCCGCCGATGCCGGCGAGCCCGTCGGCCAGCGCGTCCTCCATCTCGGCCGCGTCCTCGTAGCGGTCCCGCGGGTCCCGCGCCAGGGCACGGGCGACCGCGGCGGCCAACGTCGGCGGCACGTCACGCACTTCGAGGTCCAGCCGCGGCGGCGCGCCGGCCTCCTGCAGCCGCGCGAGATCGGTCAGCGACGCCGCTTCGTAGGGCAGGCGCCCCGACATCAGCTGATACGAGACCACGCCGAGCGCGTAGAGGTCGGAGGCGGGCCCGGCGGGCTCGCCGCGGGCCTGTTCGGGCGACAGGTACGCCGCCGTGCCCAGCACGGAGCCGACCTTGGTGATGTCGGACTGCTCGGCGGCCTTGGCGATGCCGAAGTCGGCGAGCTTGACCACGCTCTCCGTGTTCACCATCAGGTTGCCGGGCTTGACGTCACGGTGGATGACGCCGTTGCGATGCGCGTAATCGAGCCCGCGGCAGGCCTGGGTGAGGATCTCGACGGCGTCGCGCGGCGCCATCGGCCCGCGGTCGCGCAGCAACTCGGCGCACGAGTGCCCGTCGACGAACTCCATGACGATGAACTGGCGCCCGCTGTGGTTGTCGGTGCCGAAGTCGAACACCTGCACGATGTTCGGGTGCACGAGCTTCGCCGCGCTCAGCGCCTCACGGCGGAAGCGGGAGATGAACGCGGAGTCCTCGGCCAGGTGCTCGGCCAGCAGCTTGACGGCGACGAGCCGCTCCAGCCGCGTGTCGAACGCGAGCTGGACCGTGGCCATGCCACCCACGCCGAGCCGGCGCTCCAGCCGGTAGCGGTCCGCAAAGAGCTGCTCCGTGGCCACTACGGCACCTCCGGCGTCGCGGTCGGCTCCACGGGCGGCTCGGTCGGAGCGGGCGTCTCCGTCGGCTCGGGCGTCGGTTCCTCGGTCGGGGCCTCCGTCGGCGCCGGCGTCGGCGTCTCCTCCGGCGTCGCGGTCTCGGTCGGCGCCTCGGTCGGGGTCTCCGTCGGTGTCTCGGTCTCGGTCGGTGTCGGCGTCGGGGTCTCCTCCGCGCGGCAGTCGTCGCCGGTCCGCTCCTCGATCCGGTCGGCCCACTCCCGCAGGTTCCGGCGCAGCTCGCGGTTGGTCGCGCGCGGCAGGCCGTCGATCTCGCGCCGGATGACGCGGATCTGACGGCGCACCTCGCTGCGGTCCTCGGCCTCGCAGGCCGCCTTGAGCTTGTCGGCCGCGGCGACCATCGTCTCGGCGCCGGACTGGGGGATCAGCTCCGGGGAGGACTGTCCGCAGCCCGCCAGAAAGGCAACGGCCGCGACGACGAAGGGCAGGGCGCGTCTCATCGACGTATCGAGGTTACTGCCCGTACTGGAGACGTTCGGCCAACGAGTCGGGGAGACGCGCGGCGCGGATCGCGGCCTGAGCGCCCGCGATGTCGTACTCCGATCGCCGGTAGGACACCGTCGCCTGCTCGGTGTCGAGCAGCAGCCACGCGGCGCGCGGGTCGCCGTCGCGCGGCTGGCCGGTCGAGCCCGGGTTGATCAGCCACTCGCTCGCCGAGATGTCCAGCTCGGTGCCTTCGCGGCGGGTCGTGCCGGTGGCCGGCTCGCCCTCCATCCGCGTGAACGAGAGCGCGACGTGCGAGTGCCCGATGAACGAGACGCGGAAGTCGGTCGAGTCGAAGCACAGCTCGGCGGTCAGACCCGAGAGCACGTACTCCCAGATCGGGTCGCGCGGGGAGGCGTGAAAGAGCCCGTAGCCCTGGCTCTCACCGGCCGCCTCGAGCTCGCTCAGCCACGCCATCGTGTCCTTGGAGATCGTGTCCTGCGTCCAGCGGGCGGCGAGCGCCGCGCCGCGGGAGAAGTCCTCCAACGACAGCGCGCCGGTCACGGCGAGGTCGTGGTTGCCGGCCAGCACGATCGAGCAGCGCTCGTCGGCCAGCGCGACGCAGGCGTCCGGCTCGGCGCCGTAGCCGACGAGATCGCCGAGGCACCACATCTCCTCGGCGCCCGCGGTCTCGGCAGCGGCGATCACTGCCTCGAAGGCGTGGCGATTCCCGTGGATGTCAGTGCAGATGGCGACCAGCATGGCGTAGCGTCTATTCGGTGCCGCACAGGCTCCGCCTTCCCGCCGCAGTGGTCGCCGCGATCGTCGTCGCGGAGGCTGCGGTGCTCCTGCTGCGGCCAAAGGAGCGGTACCCGGTCGTGGAAGCGGAGGCGCGAGCCTACTTCAGCGCGGCCGAGCTTGAGCGCGCAACCGGTTTTCGCTCGGGCCAGCTGTGGCTGTTCGGCGCACGCACGGTGGTGGAGCTGGGCATCCTCGTGCTCGCCGTCCGCTACGCGCCCCGGGCGGGCAAGCGTCCGGTCCTGACCGGCGCGGCCGCCGCCGTCGCGCTCACGCTCGTCACCACCACGGCCGCGCTGCCCCTGCGCGCCGCGGCGCGCCAGCGCGCCAAGGACGTCGGCCTGATCACGCAGGGCTGGGACGGCTGGGCGGTGGACGTCGCCAAGTCGACGGCGATCGGCGGCGTCTTCGCGGCCGGCGGCGGCGCGCTGCTGGTGCTCGGGATCCGGCGCTTCGGGCGCGACTGGTGGGCGCCGGGCGCGGCGGCGGTGGCCGGCTTCGCGGTCGTCATCTCCTACCTGGCCCCGGTCGTGCTGGACCCGATGTTCAACCGGTTCAAGGCGCTCCCGGCGGGGGAGACGCGCGAGGACGTGATGGACCTCGCGCGCCGCGCCGGCGTCGAGGTCGGCGAGGTGTACGAGGTCGACGCCTCGCGCCGCACGACCGCGGCCAACGCCTACGTGACCGGTCTCGGCCACACGAAGCGCGTCGTGCTCTACGACACGCTGCTGAAGGAGTTCACGCCCGCCGAGACGCGGCTCGTCGTGGCCCACGAGCTCGGCCACGTGCGCCACAAGGACGTCCCGGGCGGGCTGCTGTGGGTCGCGCTGGTCGCGCCCTTCGGCACGCTGGTCGTCGCCCGCGCCACGGAGAAGCTCACGCGCGACGGCCGCTCCCCGGTGCCCGCCGCGGTCCTCAGCCTCGCGTTCGTCGCCCCGGCGCTGACGATGATCGCCAACCAGCTCTCACGGGCCGTCGAACGCCGCGCGGACGCGTTCGCGCTCGAGCTCACGGGCGAGCCCGAGGCGATGATCGGCTTCGAGCGCAAGATCACGCTCCAGAACGTCGGCGACCCCGACCCGCCGCGCTGGCAGCAGATCTTCATGGCCACGCACCCGACGACGATGGAGCGGATCGGCGCCGCGCTGGCGGCTACTCCCCGTTCCGGAAGTCCGGACGCGTCTCCGGGAGGCGCTTGATGCCCTCCCGGGTGGACCACTTGGACCAGTTGTCCTCCATGGCGTCGATCAGCTCGCGCATCGCCCGCTGAGAGAGCGAGACGCGCGAGACGACGACGCCCGGCACCTCGTCGGCCTCCACCTCGTGGTCCACGCGGCTGAACGTGAGCGTGAACTCGTAGTCGGAGTGCGAGACGGTCGCGAAGTTGGCGTACACCCCGGCCATCACCTCCGGCGTCGTGTGGAGGTTGAAGTGTCGTTCGCGGTCGTCTGAGGCCATCGCGCCTAGCATCCCACACCGTGAGGTACACCGTGGTGGCGGTCGGAAAGGCCAAGGGCACGCCGTACGCCGACGATCTCGCCCACTACGCGAAGCTGCTCAGCCGCTACGCCCGCGTGGACGTGATCGAGGTCGCCGACGACGACGCGCTGCGCCGGCGCATCCCCGAGCGCGCGTACGTGTGCGTGCTCGACAGCCGGGGCAAGAGCTACTCGTCGGTGGCGTTCAGCGACTGGGTCGAGGAACGCCGCCAGGGCGGCCTGGACGTGTGCTTCGTCATCGGCGGGGCGTTCGGGATCGAGCTGCCGGACGCGAACCACAGGCTGTCGTTCGGACCGATGACGCTGCCCCACATGCTGGCGCGCGTCGTCCTGCTGGAGCAGCTCTACCGCGCGCACAAGATCCTGGGCAACGAGCCGTATCACCACTAGGAGCCCGTTGATCAACGGACTCCTAGCGCGGCGCCCTCGTCTAACGTGGACGCCGGTGCACCCCATCGACGAGCTGCGGGCGGCCGTCGAGGCGGCCGCCGGAGACCTCCGCAACGGCAAGCCCGCCCCCGCCGCGCGCCTGAGCTTCGAGCGCCCGAAGAAGGCCGGACTCGGCGACTACTCGACCAACGCCGCGATGCTGCTCGCGCCCGCGCTGGGCGCGCCCCCGCGGGAGATCGCCGAGCGGCTCGGCGCGAAGGTCTCAGAGCGCCTGGGGGACAGCGTCGAACGCGTCGAGGTCGCGGGCCCCGGCTTCCTCAACCTCTTCCTGGCCGACGCCTGGTACGTGAACGCCACGCGTGGCGTGATCGAGGCCGGCGACGACTGGGGCCGCGACACGCCCGAGACGCCGCTCAACGTCAACGTCGAGTACGTGTCGGCCAACCCGACCGGCCCGATGACCGCCGCCAGCGCCCGTCACGCCGCGTTCGGGGATGCGCTCGCACGCATGCTCGAGCTGGCCGGGCACTCGGTCACCCGCGAGTACTACTTCAACAACGCGGGCGGCCAGATCGACCGGCTCGGCGCGTCCGTGCGCGCCCTGGCCCGCCACGAGCCGGTGCCCGAGGACGGCTACAAGGGCGACTACGTGGCCGACCTCGCGCAGCAGATCCCGAACGCCGCCGAGCGGGACGCGAGCGACCTGGGCGCCGAGGCCTCCCAGATCATCATGGAGGGCATCCGGGAGACGCTGCACGCGTTCCGGGTGGACTTCGACACGTTCTTCCTCGAGGGCTCCCTGCACGAGGGCGACCCGTCGCCGGTCGACATCGCCTTCGGCCGCCTGCGCGAGCAGGGCCACCTGTACGAGTCCGAGGGCGCGCTGTGGCTGCGCACCACGGAGTTCGGCGACGACAAGGACCGCGTGCTGCGCCGCTCGACCGGCGCGCCGACGTACTTCGCCGCCGACGTCGCCTACCAGGAGGACAAGTTCCGCCGCGGGTTCGACAAGGCCATCTACGTCCTCGGCGCCGATCATCACGGGTACGTCGCGCGGCTGAAGGCGATCGCCAGCACGCTCGGTGAGGACCCGGACCGCGTCGAGGTGCCGATCCTGCAGTTCGTGCACATCGTCGAGGGCGGCGAGAAGGCGAAGATGTCCAAGCGCGCGGGCGACTTCGTGCGGCTCTCGGAGCTGATCGAGCGCATCGGCGTGGACGCGTCGCGCTGGTTCATGCTCAGCCGCTCGCACGACTCCACGATCGACCTGGACCTGAACCTCGCGGCCAAGCAGGACCCCGAGAACCCCGTCTACTACGTGCAGATGATGCACGCGCGGATCGCCGGCATCTTCCGTCAGCTCCCCGAGGGACGCGTGGACGCGGCGCTGAGCGCCGATGCGGGCGGCGTGGCGCTCAACGACGCCGAGCGCGAGCTCATCCGCAAGGTGCTCGCGTTCCCGCACGAGGTGCGCGAGGCGGTCGCGCGGCGCGCGCCGCACCGGATCGCGAGCTACGCGCTGGAGCTCGGCCAGTCCTACGCGGCCTTCTACCGCGACTCGCCCGTGCGCGACGAGCCGGACGAGGCGGTGCAGTCCTTCCGGATCGCCCTGAGCGTGGCAACGCGACGCACACTGGCCGCAGCCCTTACGCTCCTGGGTGTGTCCGCCCCGGAGCAGATGTGATCACCGTCGGCGCGAAGCTGCCGGAGCCGTACGTCCACGCCGACAACCGGGGGCTCGTGCTGTGCAACGGGCCCCAGTGCGTGTTCGTCCCGGGCTCGCAGCTGCGCTCGTGCGCGGAGACGTTCGGGATCATCGCCGAGGAGGGGCGCGCCACGCGCAGCCAGGCCCAGCACGTCGTGGGCGGCTACAAGTCCGGCGGTGACGTCGTCATCTACCTCGGCACGCAGGACCAGCTGCTCTCGGTGACGGTCAGCGAGGCCGACTTCCGCTCGATCCGAGAGGCGATCACGCCGCGATGAGACCCGTGCTGCTGGCGATCCTGGCGCTGCTCGTGTGTGCGGCGCCCGCCAGCGCCGGAGAGCAGCTCCTGACGCTCTACTCGCCGGCGATCGAGTCGCTGCCGTACGTCCACCGTTCCGAGTTCGTGACCCTGAAGGCGGACGGCAAGCAGGCGCCCGCGCAGGCCGGCTCCATCCTCGGGTTCCAGGAGATGGCGCTCGTGGACTCCAAACGCCCGGACGCCAAGCCGCTGCCGGTGGACAAGATGATGGTCCACCACTTCCTCTACTACGCCGGCGGCCGCGTCGATCGCGGCCCGGGCGGCTGCCTCGGCGACGGGTTCATCGGCGGGCGCGGGGAGGAGCACCCGAGCGGGCGCTTCGACAGCGCCTGGCCGGCCGAGCTGCGGGCGCGCTACGGCATCCGCAACGCGACGCCCGAGGGCGGCGCGCCGGAGTGGAGCCTCATGACCATGGTCATGAACCACTACAAGCGGCCGAAGCGCTTCTACGTGCGCACGAAGGTCTGGTACACGACCGAGCCGCGCCAGCAGGTGTATCCGCTGACGATCGGCAACTGCGCGCACCTGGCCAACGGCATGGGCTACGACGTGCCGGGCGGCGGCGCGCCCGGGTCGACGTACGTGGACCGCTCGCAGTGGACGGTGCCCTTCAGCGGCCGCATCCTCGGCGGCGGGTCGCATCACCACGGCGGCGCGCTGCACCAGACGCTGCGCAGCGTCTCCTGCGGCCGCACGCTGTTCGACGCCAAGGCCTACTACGGCGCGGACGACCACCCGTACAACACGATCCGCCCGATCCTGCACGAGCCGGGACCGATCGCGAACGGGACGTTCCGCACGCTGCAGGGCATCCCGGTCACGGCCGGGGAGGTGCTCGAGCGCGAGGCCGTGCACTCCAACGAGGAGCTGCACATCGCGGCGATGGGCTTCTGGGCGACCTACTTCGTCCGCGACGACAGCGTCGCGCAGTGCGGGCCGATGCCGTCGGACCTGCGCGAGGTCACCGTGCCGGCCAAGTACGACCAGCGCGCGCCGTACGTCTTCGACCGCCTCGTGCCGCAGCTGCTGCAGCCGCGGGGCAAGTGGCGCGCGTTCGACGGCCAGCCGATCGCCATCGGCGACCAGTGGTTCAAGTCGCCGCGGCTGACCGCCAAGGTCGGGCAGAAGATCACGTGGCAGTTCCGCGGCGACGAGCCGCACAGCGTGAGCGTGGCCAACGGGCCGCGCGGCTTCTCGTCCAACTACCTCGGCGTGACGCGCGGGTCGTACTCCTTCACGCCCACCGTGCCGGGCACGTACAAGCTCACGTGCCTCATCCACCCGACGACGATGAGTCAGACGGTGAAAGTGGCTAAACGGACTTGAAGAAGTTCAGGCCGATGCCGTCGAGCCATTCCTGGGCCTTGATGTTCAGGTTGGTGAGCTCGCCGGTGAAGAGCATCAGGCCCATCGTGATCAGGATCACGCCTGAGAGCGCGGTGATCAGCAGGTAGTGGTCGCGCAGCACCCGGAACGCGGCGGTGGCGCGCGTGAACGCGACCGCGGTGAGCAGGAACGGCACCGCGAGCCCGAGCGAGTAGAACGCGAGCAGGATGCCGCCCTTGCCGACGGTGTCCTGGGTGGCGGCGGCGCTCAGGATCGAGCCCAGGGTGGGGCCGATGCACGGCGTCCAGGCCACCGCGAACGCGGCGCCGGCGATCAGCGGGCCACCGCTGCCGGCCCTCGAGATGAGCGCGTCCGGCCGCCATTCCCGGTTCAGGCGGGGGATGAACGGCGTGAGCAGGAAGAAGATGCCGAGCGCGATGATCACTGCGCCGGCGATCTTGTCCAGCGTGCCCTTCGCGTCCTGCAGCGTGCTGCCGAGCCCGGTCGCGGTCATCCCCAGCGCGACGAACACGGTCGTGAAGCTCAGGCAGAAGACGATCGCGGGCAGCAGGATCTTCGCCAGGCCACGCTCGCCGGACTGCATGTCGGCCAGCGAGTAGCCGGAGACGGCGCTCAGGTAGCCCGGGACAAGGGGGAGCACGCAGGGCGAGATGAAGGAGATGAAGCCGACCGCGAACGCCGCGATGATCGTGGTGTCGACGCCGCCGGTCATCGGCTCAGCTCCGCGTCCAGGCGGCGCGCGTCCTCGGCGCTCAGCGGCGGCGGGAGCTCGGGCTCGGCCGTCGGGCCACGGCCCCGCCACGTGCGGACGGCGAAGAAGATCCCGGCGAGCGCGGCGAGGGCGGCGAGGATCGGCACGACCCACAGGGTGACGTTGAAGCCGCCGGTGCCCGGGTCGGCGAGGATCTCCTCGCCGTACTCGTCCACGAGCGCGGCCATGATCTGGTCCTTGGTCTTGCCCGCCGCGATCTGATCGCGGATGAACTGCCGTTCCTGCTGGGCCACCGGCGAGCTCGAGACGCTCAGCACCGTGCCGCACTCCACGCACATCACCTCGTCCTCGATGTCGGGCAGCGAGGCTTCTTGGGCCAGGGCCGGCGCGGCGAACGCCAGCGCGGCGAGGAGGGTGACGAGTACGGCTTTCACGCTTCTTCTGCTAGCAGCTTGGGCAGGTGCTTGTCCAGCCAAGCCTGGTCGACCGGGAAGCGTTGCATCGCCGCAACCCGGCCTTTCCGGTCGATGATGAACGTCTCGGGATAGCCGTTGACGCCGAACTCGCGCCCGTAGTCGCGGTCGCGGTCACGCACGCTGGGGAAAGTCACGTCGACCTCCTCGAGGAACTCCAGCGCCTTGGTCGTCGCGTCCTGCGTGTCCACGCCCAGCACCATCCCACCCTGAGATGAGATCCGGTCGTGCGTCGCCTGCAGCAGCGGCATCTCCTCGCGGCACGGATCGCACCACGACGCCCACACGTTGAGCACGACGACCTTGCCCTTGTAGTCCGCGAGCGACAGGTTCCCGTCGGCCCCGAGCGCCGGCAACGACGCCACGGGCGCCGTCGGCCGCTCACCGTTGGCCACCGCTTCGTCGAGCGTCGTGTCCCCACCCTTGGAGAACACGCCGTACGCGAGCAGGCCGACGAGAAGAGCGGCCGCGAGGGTCACCGGCCAGAAAACGCGCATCCGCACCATGGCAAGGGTATCCGCGTCTGAGCGGGGAGACTCGAGGGGGCGGCAGCCCCCTCGGTGGGTTACACTTCCGACCTCCGCGGGTGTTGTCCAATGGCTAAGACGTTGGCTTCCCAAGCCAAAGATGGGGGTTCGATTCCCCTCACCCGCTCTTTCGCATCTGGCGCGTGATCTGTTTGTGCCACTCGTCCCGCTGACGCTGGGCGGCCCGGCGGTCGGTCACCCAGGCCAGTTCGCGCTGGAGTTTGCGCCAGGCGGCGATCCGCTCCGGGTCGAGCGCCTCGCGGACCGCGCAGCCCGGCTCGGTGTCGTGGCCGCAGTCGGCGAACCGGCACTCCGCCGCGAGCGAGTCGACGTCGTTGAAGGACTCGCCCGTGCCGTCCCAGAGCCCCGCGACCCGGATGCCGGGCGTGTCGATCAGGGAAGCGCCCCACGGCAGCGCGAGCAGTTCGCGGGTGACGGTGGTGTGGCGCCCGCGCAGGTCGGACGCGCGCACCTCGCCGGTCTTCATCCGCTCCTCGCCGAGCAGGGCGTTGACGAGCGTCGACTTGCCGGTGCCGGAGGCGCCGAGCAGCACGGCGGTCGTGCCCGGGGTGAGCAGCGAGCGCAGCACGCCCATGCCCTCACCGGTCACGGCGCTCACCGCGACGGCGTCGGCCACGCCCATCCGCCGGGCCAATGTCGCGGCGGTCGCGTAGCCGGCCTCGTCCAGGTCGGCCTTGGTCAACACGAGGGCGACCGGCACGCCGCCGGACGCGGCCAGCGCCGCGAAGCGCTCGAGCCGGCGCGCCTTGGGGTCGGGCAACGGCTCGGTGACGAGCGCCAGGTCGACGTTCGCCGCCAGCACGTGCGCCGACACCGGCCCGCCGCGCTCGCCGGGCGCCCGCCGGACGATCGTGCCGGAGCGCTCGAAGACGTGCGCGATCGCGCCGCCCTCGTCCACGCCGACCCAGTCGCCGGTGACGGGTGTCTCGGTCAGCCGCCCGCGGGCGGTGACGAGACGGTTCTCAGTTTCGAGGGCGACCAGCCAATGGCCGCGGTACTGCGCAAGCACCCGCGCACGGGTGAGTTCGGAAAGCAACGGAGGATCTCCACATCAATTCGCAAGCAAAGGACACGACGAGGGAGCGGGCTCCAGGCGCGTCGGCCTGAAACCCGTTCAGCGGGTCGTGGCGAAGATGTGAAGGCGGTGCGTCACGAACACGAATGATACGCGCTGGACGAATGTGCGGAGGTACGGATACCTCCCGTCCGTTAGCGTCGCGCCATGAAACAGAGCGTCGTGGCACTCGTCCTGTTGTTGCTGTTGCCGGCCGCGGCGCGCGCCCAGAGCCCCGACGAGTTCAACCAGGCACTGCTGGGCGACGGTCCGGCCACGGTCACGCAGACGTTCACCCGCAGCTACGACTCCGCCGCGTACACGTTCGACGCGCAGTTCTCGACGCAGGAGCGCGACCGCATGGGCTGCGGCGTGGGGGGCGGCTTCCGCTTCGGCTCCCGCACGGCGTGGCATCGCTTCGAGGCGGGCGGCGCCGGCAGCGTGCGGCTCTCGGCGTCCAGCAGCTACGACGTGATGCTGTTCGCGTTCAAGACGACGCTGCCGCGCGGCGCCAAGGGCTTCGGGCAGAACGTGCTGACCTCGCTCGAGTGCCAGGACGAGCGGTCCGGCCTCGCTGACGAGCTGTTCACCGCGCCCATGCGCGTGGCCGCCGGTGACGTGGTCCTGCTCGCGACCGGCGAGCGCCTGCGGCGGCTCGCCCTGCAACGCCCCGACCGCGGGCGGCGCGACGACGCTGACCGTCGAGTTCACCGCCGACGACCGGGACGGCGACGGCGTGGCCGACGGCGCCGACGCGTGCCCGGACGTGCCGGCCGTCGGCGGCTGTCCCGTCGTCGACCCGGCTCCGACCCCGACCCCGACCCCGACCCGAACCCGGACCCGGACGGAGACGGCGTGTTGATCGGCCGTGACCGCTGTCCGACGATCAAGGGCACCACCGATGACGGCTGCCTCGACGGTGACCGGGACGGGGTCTCGGACGCCGTGGACGTGTGCGCGACCGTCGCCGGCAACGGCCGCGACGGCTGCCCGCAGCCGCTGAAGGCCACGTTCTCGAACCTGTGGACGAACTACGCGCGCGGCTCGCGCGTGGAGCGCCTGCAGGTCAAGGCGCCGCGCGGGGCGATGGTCCAGTGGCGCTGCAAGGGGAAGGGGTGCAAACGCCGCAGCGCGACCTTCCCGCAGAAGCGCTCGGCCGAGAGCCTGCTCAAGTACGTCGCCCGCAACCGCATGCTCGCGCGCGGAGCGGTGATCGAGGTGCGCGTGCTCGCGCCGCTGACCCTCGGCACCTACACCCGGTTCGAGATCCGGGGCAAGCGCCAGAACCCGCGCCGCACCGACCGTTGCATCACGGCCGCGGGCAAGCTCATCCGCTGCTGAGCAGCCGCTCGACGGACGCGACCTTGTCCTCGAGCGTCTGCTCGCGATCCCGCCGCTCGTCGAGCTTGAGCACGGTGTAGACGCGCGGGATGCCGAGTTCGAACGGCACCGCGTGCAGCTCACCGACCAGCGCGAGGATGTCCGCGGTGGACCCCTCGAGCGAGGTGCCCATGGCGTGCATGGCGTACTTGACGCGGTCCTGCTCGGCGAGCTTGCGCTGGATCGCGGCGATGTACCCGGACGCGCTGACTTCAGCGCGTCCGAGCGAGATCACGGTCAGGTCGGCGGTCGCCAAACCTGCCTAGGCCTCGACGACCAGGGTGTTGACGATCTTGTCGTGCCAGGCCTGGTTGCGGTCATCCCACAGCGGCGCCAGGTAGTTGAGGATCGTGACGATGAAGCAGATGGCCATCAGGATGCCCTTGATCAGCGTCTCGCGGAGGATCGCCGTGCCGGCGGTCATCGGCTCGCCCGTCTCGCGGACGATGCGGATGCCCACGACCTGCATGCCGATCGTCTGGCCGTTGTTCTCACCGGAACGCCCGATCGTGAGCGCGTAGTAGACGGCGCCGACGAGCAAGATCAAGCCGCTCAGAAGGTACGGGCCGACATCGTTGTTGGAGAAGACGATGAAGTACAGCACGATCGGGATGATCGACACGATGATCCAGTCGAGGATCTGGGCCGCGACGCGGCTCCACCATCCGGCGAACGGCCGGGCGCCCGTTTGGGGCGGCGGCGAGTAAGGTGGCATTTGGGCGCTCATGAGCGCCGAAACGTACCGGCTCTACCAGGCCTGTGCGCTGCCACAGTGCGGGCAGCCGACCTCGGTGCTCACCGCGGCCTTGAAGATGTAGCCGCAAGCGCAGCTGTAGAGCGCAGCATCCTGGTTGACGTTCGCGCGCTGATGGCGCTCGCGGCCGAGGCTGGCCGTGGCTTTGGCCCGCTTGCGGGAGCGGCGCCGGGGAAGGGTCAATGAACTTGTGATCTGCATCTCTCCAGGTGCTCTTAACGACGGGGGTTCCCGGAGGTTTCAGCTTGCGGTGTTGAGAGTCGTTAGCCCCGTTCGCGTCCCGGTCGCGGCATACTGCTGGTGTGGACCCGTCAAGGAAGCGCACGATCCGGTTCGTCGTCGCCCTGAGCGCCGCCGTTCTGCTCGCCGGTGCACTGGCCCTCACGAGCTTCTCCGCCTCGACCGAGGCGCGTCAGCCCTCGGAGCTGATCAACGCCACGCCGACGCCCGGCGCGAAGTACCAGTTGGTCGGCAAAGTCGTCAAGGGCTACGAGACCAAGGGCGACACGACCTACTTCCGCGTGCGCGACCGTGAAGGCACCGTGTCGGTCCCGGTGACCTACGCCGGTCGCCTGCCTGACCCGTTCCGCGCCGACCGCGAGATCGTCATCGACGTCGTCAAGCAGGGCGACGTCTACGTGGGCCAGGTCGGCACCCTGATCACGAAGTGCCCGTCGAAGTTCACGGCGGACAAGACCAACACCTGACGTGATTGCCGCAGGGCACGCCTGCCTGATCGTCGCGTTCGTCGCGGCGCTCTACGGGATCGCGGCGTCGATCTACGGCGCCCGCGCGCAGCGGCGTGACTTCGTCGCGTCCGGCCGCCGCGCCGTGTACGCGATGGCGGGCGCGACCGCGGTGGCGTTCGTGCTGCTCGAGACCGCGTTCGTGCGCTCGGACTTCACGTACGCGGTCGTCGCCAGCCACTCCTCCACCACGACGCCGCTCTTCTACCGGCTGACGGCGATGTGGTCCTCGCAGGAGGGCTCGCTGCTGCTGTGGCTGTTCTCGCTGGGCCTGTGGTCGAGCCTGATCCTCTTCATCACGCGCCACAAGCTGCGCGCGCTCGCCCCGTACGCGACGGCCGTGCTGCTCGGCTTCGGCGCGTTCTTCGCGGGGATCATGCTGTTCGCGGAGTCACCGTTCACGCGCGCGGAGCGCATCGTGGCCGAGGGCGCGGGCCTCAATCCGCTGCTGCGCGACCCGGGGATGATGATCCACCCGCCGATGCTCTACAGCGGCTACACGCTGCTGGCGGTCCCGTTCGCCTTCGCGGTGGCCGCGCTGATCACGCGCCGGCTGGACGCGGAGTGGATTCGCTCCACGCGGCCGTTCACCCTGGCCGCCTGGTGCGCGCTCGGGTTCGGCATCGTGCTCGGCGCCCGCTGGAGCTACCACGAGCTCGACTGGGGCGGCTACTGGATGTGGGATCCGGTGGAGAACGCGTCGGTGATGCCGTGGCTCACGGCCACCGCGTTCCTGCACAGCGTGATGATCCAGGAGCGGCGCGGGATGCTGCGGACCTGGAACGTCTCGCTCGTGCTCGCGACCGGCGTGTTGTCGATCCTCGGCACGTTCCTGGTGCGCTCGGGCGTGCTCAACTCGATCCACGCGTTCGGCGCATCGACGCTGGGTGTGCCGTTCCTGATCCTGCTCGCCGTGATGATCGCCGGCTCGATCTTCCTGGTCGCGAGCCGCCAGGACTCGCTGAAGTCCGAGCACCGGCTGGATTCGCTGCTCTCGCGCGAAGCGATGTTCGTGCTCAACAACTTCGTGCTCGTCGCGATGTGCTTCGTCATCTTCTGGGGCACGTTCTTCCCGCTGATCGCGGAGGCCTTCACCGGCCGCCAGCGCAACATCGGCCCGCCCGTGTACGAGCGCTTCATCGTCCCGCTGGCGCTGATCCTGGTGCTGCTCTCGGCCGTCGGCCCGGTGATCGCCTGGCGGCGCGCCACCCCCGCGAACCTCAAGCGCAACCTCGGCAAGCCCGCGCTGACGGGCCTGCTCGTGCTGGTGGCGCTGCTGGCGTTCGGCGTGACGAGCTCCGTCACCGCGCTGATCATGTTCACGTTCGCCGGGTTCGTGGTCGGGACGATCGTGCAGGAGTTCTGGCGCGGCACGCGCGCCCGGCGCGCGGTCGCGAAGGAGCCCGTGCCCGTCGCGTTCGTCCAGCTCGTCAAGCGCAACCGGCGTCGCTACGGCGGCTACATCGTGCACGTCGGGATCATCGTGCTGTTCGTGGGCGTGGCCGCGTCCTCGTCGTTCAAGGACGTGCAGGACGTGTCGCTGGACCCGGGCGAGACCGCGGTCGTCGGCGGCAAGGAGTTCACCTACGTCAAGCCGACGTCCGAGCTCGTCGCCGCGCCCAACGGCCGGCTGGAGAAGATCGTGTTCGGCGCCGAGCTGCGCGTCGAGGGCCAGGCGATGCACACGTCCAAGGACTACTTCCCGTCCCAGGACACGTCGCTCGGGCCCGTCTCGCGCTTCTTCGACGGTGAGGCGACCACCGAGGTCGCGCTGGCCGCGAGCTTCGGCAAGGACACCTGGGCCGCGGTCGCGCCCGACATCGCCAAGCTCCGGCCCCGGATCGAAGAAGGCGACAAGGTCTTCGCCAACGCGGAGGACGAGCTGACGGACACGCAGGCGAACGAGTTCCTCGCCGTCGCGCTGCGCGGGCTGACCGACAGCTACGTCGACGACCCGCCGCCCGCGCGGTTCCGGCTGGAGGTCAACCCGCTCGTCACCTGGATCTGGATCGGCTCGCTGATCGCCGTGCTCGGCGGCTTCCTGGCCGGCTGGCCCGCCAAGCGCGGCCTCAACAAGATCGCGAGCGCCAAGTACGCGGCGCGCGTCGGCAAGGACGTGCGATGAGACCCGACGACCGAGACCGAGAGCGTCCCGCGCCTAGTGGAGTTCCTGCTGATCCTCGCGGTCGTCGGCGGCGCGGTGCTGGCCGTCACCGGTCCGCTGCGCGGCTCCGCCCGGCACATCGACGAGCGGCTCGAGGCCGAGCGCGCGGAGCTCGACGCGCGCAAGGAAGCCAAGTACCGGGAGATCCGGGACGCGGAGCTGGACTATCGGACGGGCAAGCTCAGCGAAACGGACTGGAAGTCGCTCGATCGCACCCTGCGCGCCGAAGCCGTCGAGATTTTGAAGCGACTTGACGCGGTCGAGTCGCTACCCTAAGCCGCCGCATGGTCAACACCGTTCTCAGCGTCCTTCAGGTCCCCGTTGCCGTCGGGGTCATCTTCCTCGTCCTGCTGCACTCCGGTAAGGACGCCGGCATGTCGGGCGCCTTCGGCGTCGGCGTCGCGGGCGGCACCTCCGGTGGCTCGCTGATGGAGAAGAACCTGGATCGCTGGACGATCATCTTCGCCGTCGTGTTCGTGTTGAACACCATGGCGATCCTCCTCACCGGCTGAGTTACCGCGTCCGCGCGCCCTGAGTGAGAGGGTCGGTGGACCCTAGAGCGCGGACTCGTACAGAGCGAGGATTTCGTCGCGGTCGGCGGCCGGGGGCGTGAGCCGCAGCTGGGGCCGGGCGGCGGCCGCTTCGGCGCAGTCGGGCAGGACGGCGGGGTCCACGCCGAGCTCGGCGAGGCGGCCGGCTTTGGTGTACGCGCGGATCCGCAGCGCGACCTCCACCACGTCCTCGCCGACGGCCGCGTTGAGCGCGTCGATCTCGCTCGGGAAGCGCCACGCGAGCGCCCCGATGGTGTGCGGGAGCAGCGCCGCGTTCGCCGCGCCGTGCCCGACCCCGGCGACGCGCACGAGCGTCTGGGCCAGCACGTGGTGCAGCGCGAGCGCGCTGTTGTCGAGCGCGTAGCCGGCGAGCAGCGAGCCGAGCGCGAGCAGGTCGCGGTCCGGCTCGTCGCCCACCCAGCCGGCGAACAGCAGGCGCGCGGCCTCGTGCGCGGCGAGCGTCGCGACCGGGTTCGCGTTGGTCACGCACGGCGCCTCGACCGCGTGCCCGAGCGCGTTGAGCGAGCTCGCGGCGAGCTCCGCGCGCGGCTGGGACGCGGCGAGCGCGGGGTCGACGATGACGACGGCGGGCCGCACCCGCGGGGTGGACTCGTCCACACCGGCCGCGTGCCGGTGGATGCGGGTCATTTCGGCGCCCGACAGGGTGGTGGGGACCGCCATCGCCCTCCCACCCTTGGCCGCCACGATCGCCTTCGCGACGTCAACGACCCGCCCGCCGCCCAGCGCGACGATGCGATCGCCGGCGACGGACGCCGCCATGTCCGCGGCCAGCTGGTCGACGTGTCCCGGCGCGACGATGTGCACCGCGTCCGCGCCCGCGACCACGTTCGGCGCGGCCTCCTGCGCCCGCGTCGTCGTCAGCAGCGTGTAGCCGGGCCCGCCGAGCGTCTCGACCGCGTCCGCGAGCGCGCCTCGCCCGAAGACGATCGTGCGTTCCCCGTCGACCCAGCGGAAGCTACGCACCCACCGGGTCCTCGTACCAGGAGTACGCGTAGCTCGGGTCGTCGAGGTCGCGCGAGAGCGTCGTGAGCTTCAAGGGCCGGAACGTATCGCACATGACCGCCAGCTCGGAGGTCTCCTTGATGCCGAGCGACTTCTCCACGGTCCCGGGCTGCGGGCCGTGCGGCAGCCCGCTCGGATGGAGCGTGAACGAGCCGATCGCCACGCCCTTGCGCGCGGCGTAGTCGCCGTCGACGTAGTACATGACCTCTTCGCTCTGCACGTTGGAGTGGTGGTAGGGCAGCGCGACCGCCATCGGGTCCCAGTCGAGCATGCGCGGGCAGAACGAGCAGATCACGAAGTTCGGGCCCTGGAACGTCTGGTGGGCGGGTGGCGGCTGGTGCAGGCGACCGGCCTTGGGCTCGAAGTCGGCGATGTTGAACGTGTACGGGTAGACGTAGCCGTCCCAGCCGGTCACGTCCAGCGGGTGGTAGTCGAGCACGTAGTCCTGGTAGCCGCCGCGCACGCGCACCTTCACGTGGTGCTCGCCGCGGTCGCGGTGGGTGACCAGCTCGGCCGGGGGATGGAAGTCGCGCTGGGAGAACGGCGCGTGCTCGAGCAGCTGGCCGTAGCGGTTGCGGTACCGGTTCGGGGTCTCGATCTCGCCCGGCGTGTAGAAGGTCAGCCAGCGCTGGGGCTCGTCGAAGCGGAAGCGGTAGGTCGTCCCGCGCGGGATCACGACGTAGTCGTGCTTGCGGTAGGAGAGCGTCCCGAAGATCGTCTCCACGACCCCCGAGCCCTCATGGACGAAGATGACCTCGTCGCCCTCGCCGTCGCGGTAGAAGTAGTCGGCCTCGCGCTCGGGCACGCACATCCCGATCTCGACGTCCGCGTTGTACTGCAGGACGCGCCGGCCCAGCACGGAGTCACCGGAGGCGCCCAGGTCCATCGTGTGCGTGAGCCGGTGCACGTGCGTGTCCGGCACCCACTCCTCGAGCTCGATCTTGTTGAACTCGCCGACGTCCTTGACGCGGCAGGGCGAGAACAGGTGGTAGAGGATCGACTCGTTGCCGGAGAAGCCCTCGAAGCCCATGACCTCTTCGACGAGCAGGTTCTCGGTCTCCTCATCGCGGAACTGCACGTGCCGCTTGGCGGGGATGCGGCCCATCGACGCGTAGCGCATCAGTCTCTCCTGGAGGTCGGGTTCACCACGCGCCCGACGAACAGCTGGGTGCTGAGTCGGCGCGTGCTCGATGGCCCACGTGAAGGGCCGGTCGAAGGTCAGGTGGAACGGGTTCATCGGCATCGAGACGGTGCGCATCGTCACGGCGGTGGTGGCGGCGGCACGCGTGCCGGCCTCGTCCACGTCGACGCGGGCGCGCTGCAGGATGCGGCCGAGCGCCTTGTCGCCCGGCCCCTCGATCAGCGCGTCGAGGTCGCGGCCGGGCTCCAGCCGCAGGCCGAGCAGCTCGTCGAGCTCGAGCGAGCTCTCGGTGGTGAAGCGGGGGAGCTCGACCGTGCCCTGCCCGAGCTCCCACTCGACGTCGTGCCACTCGCCGAGCATCGCCACGAAGCGCAGGTCGTGCTCGGCGTACGGGAGCCGGATCGCGTCCTCGGCGTGCTCGAAGCGCGCCTCGACGGACATCATGTCCACCTCGCCGGCGCCCTCGAACGGCGCCTTGCGCGTGTCCTCGAACGGGTGCTGCCACTGGCCGTCGAAGTACTCCGCGTCGGTGATCACGGCGATCTCGTCGTCGCTGAGGTCCTCGAGGATGCGCGGGATCATCCCGTGCGTCTTCTCGTTCGACCACGCGTTGATCGCCGCCAGATCGAGCGGGCCGGTGTCCAGCGTGAGCTTCGGACCGGGCGAATAGTCCGGCGTGCAGCCACGCCGCCTGCGCGCTGATGACGCCCGGCACCTCCGGCGGCATCGTGTACGGCTCGAGGGCACGCCGGGTCTCACCCGTCGCGCCCTCGCGAATCACACTCAGCGCGCGCGTCAGGCCGTAGGGCGAGTAGACGACGTCACCGCTGAGCTTGTCGAGCATGCCTACAGGTTGCCCCGCAGCGCCTGCTCGCGCTCGATGGCCTCGAACAGGGCCTTGAAGTTGCCGTCGCCGAAGCCCCGCGCGCCGTGGCGCTCGATCACCTCGAGGAAGACGGTCGGGCGGTCGCCGATCGGCTTGGTGAAGATCTGCAGCAGGTAGCCCTCGTCGTCGCGGTCGACGAGGATGCCGAGGCGCTTGAGGTCCTCGAAGTCCTCGGCGATCTCGCCCACGCGGTCCGGCGCGTCGTCGTAGTAGGTCTCGGGCGTGTTGAGGAACTCGATCCCGCGCTCCTTGAGCTGCTCGACCGTCTTCACGATGTCGCGCGTGGCGACCGCGATGTGCTGCGCGCCGGCGCCGCCGTAGTACTCCAGGTACTCGTCGATCTGCGACTTGCGCTTGCCCTCGGCCGGCTCGTTGAGCGGGAACTTCACGCGCCCGTTGCCGTTGGTGACGACCTTCGACATCAGCGCGGAGTACTCCGTCGAGATGTCGTCGTCGGAGAAGTGGAGCATCTCCCGCATCCCGAAGACGTCCTCGTAGTACTTGACCCACTCGTCCATGTGGCCGAGCTCGACGTTGCCGACGATGTGGTCGATCGCGAGCAGGCCGGCGTCGCCCGTGTCGGCGTCGCGCGTGGCGAAGCCGGGCAGGAAGGCGCCTTTGTAGCCCTTGCGGTCGATGAACGTGTGGATCGTGTCGCCGTACGTCGCGATGCTCGCGCGCCGCACGGTGCCGTGGTCGTCGGAGACGTCGTAGGGCTCCTCGACGCCGCGGGCGCCGCGGGCGGTGGCCTCGCGGTAGGCGTGGTCCACGTCCGGCACGCCGAGCGCGATCACCTTGACGCCGTCGCCGTGGCGGGCGACGTGGTCGCCGATCGCGTGGCCCGGGACCAGCGCGCCCGTGAGCACGATCCGGATCCGCCCCTGCTGGACCACGTGCGAGGCCCGATCACGCACGCCGGTCTCGAGGCCCGCGTACGCGACCTCCTTGAAGCCGAGGTTCTTCACCCAGAAGGACGCGGCCTGCAGCGCGTTCCCGACAAAGAACTCCACGTGGTCGATGCCGTGGAGCGGCATGAAGTCTTCAGTCTTGCTCGGGGCGACGATCGGCTGGGTGGACATGTACTTCATGATCCGCCGCCACGGGAGTGTTCTCAATGCCGATCCGTTGCGCGTGTATGGGATCATGGCCGCCTCATGGACGACATCGACCGGCAGATCGTTGCGCTGCTCCGACAGGACGCGCGCCGCTCCTTTCAGAGCATCGGCATGCGCGTGTCGCTGTCCGCGCCGGCCGTCAAGCGGCGCGTGGACCGGCTGGAGGCCGACGGTGTGATCCGCGGCTACACGACCCGCGTGGACCCCGGGCGCTTCGGCTGGACGACCCACGCGCTGGTCGCGCTGTTCTGCGAAGGGCGGATGCCGGCGCAGGAGGTGCGCGAGGCCGTGGAGCGCCATCCGGAGGTCGAGGCGGCCTACACGGTGGCGGGCGAGGCGAGCGCGGTCGTGCACGTGCGGGCGCGCGACACGGCGCACCTGGAGGAGACACTCGAGCGCATCCGGGACCACCCGGGTGTCACTAGGACACAGACGCAGATTGTGCTAAGCACCCTGTTCGAACGTCCTTTTGAGGCTTGAGCACAAAATTTCGCCTCAAAATCCTTGCTCTTCCCTTAAGAAGGTCGAGGGTGACTGTGGGTAGCCTCCATGCCATGACGCCTCTTGAGCGCCGTGTGAACATGGCTGCAGTCTTCATCCCCTTCGCCGTGACCGCCGTTGCGATCCCGCTTCTGTGGGGTAGCTGGCTCGGCTGGTCCGACGTCGCTGTCTTCGTGCTGATGTATCTCCTCAGCGGCATCGGCGTCACGGTCGGCTTCCACCGGATGCTGACTCATCGATCTTTCAAGACGCACAAGGCGACCCAGTACGTCTTCGCGTATCTCGGGATGCTCTCCGTACAGGGCCCGGTCATCGACTGGGTCGCGGATCACCGCAAGCACCACGCGCACACCGACCAGGAGGGCGACCCGCACTCCCCGCACGTCGGCGAGGACGGCGGCGCCATGGGCGCGCTGAAGGGCCTCTGGCACGCGCACACCGCCTGGCTCTGGCGCACGCACGGCCAGGCCCGCGCGCACAAGTACGCCAAGGACCTCGTCGAGGATCGCGGCATGCGCATCCTCAACCGCAAGTTCCCGCTGATCGCGCTTGCGTCGCTGCTCATCCCCGCGGTGATCGGCGGCCTGCTGACCTGGAGCTGGATGGGCGCCGTCACCGGCCTCATCTGGGGTGGCTTCGTCCGCATCTTCCTCCAGCACCACGTGACCTGGTCGGTCAACTCGGTCTGCCACTTCTTCGGCAAGCGCCGTTTCGACGTCGAGGATCACTCCACCAACGTCTTCTGGCTCGCGATCCCGTCCTTCGGCGAGAGCTGGCACCACAACCACCACGCCTTCCCGCGCTCCGCGGCGCACGGCCTCAAGTGGTACGAGATCGACCCCTCGCAGATGATCATCGGCGCGATGAAGCGCGTCGGCCTCGCGTGGGACGTCGTCGTGATCACGCCCGAGCGTCAGGCGCAGAAGCTGATCGGCGCCGAGAAGCCCGTCAAGAAGCAGAAGGAAGAAGAGCGAGTCGCCGAGCCGGTCGCTTAGCCGGCAAGGCCTCACCGAGCGTTCTGATCGAGCGCTCGGTGATCGGGCTGGCGACGACGATGATCTCGTCGGCGCCGGCCTCACCCAGTTCTCGGAGCGCGTCGGCAAAGCGCGCTTCGGGAACCGCGGGCACCTCCGTGCGGCGCTCCACCGGCTGCCCGTCCAACTGGACGAGCATGCACGCGCTGCGTTCGAGGTGGGGCGCGAACTGCGCCTGGAGCTCGGCGAAGCCCTCGGGCGTGTTGCCGTAGTCCTCCCACCACGTGTTCCACGCGGTGCAGTGCTCGGCGGCGATCGCGTGCATGCGCGGGCCATTGGAGCCGAGCATCAGCGGCACCGGCCGCGCCGGCTTGGGCAGCAGCACCACGTCGTCCGCGGAGTGGAACGTCCCGTCGAGCGTCACCCGCTCACCCGCCAGCAGTCCGCGGATGATCGTGAACGCCTCCTCGAAGCGCGACACGCGCTTGTCGTACGGGATGCCGAACGCGTCGAACTCGCGCCGGTTCCAGCCCGAGCCGAGCCCGAGCGTGAAGCGCCCGCCCGACACCTCGTCGATCGTGGCCGCCATCTTCGCGATCAGCCCCGGCGGGTGAAAGCCCGCGCACGCCACGAGCGGCCCGATCGTCACCTTGGACGTCGACGCCGCGAGCGCGCTCATCAGCGTCCACACCTCCCACGGCGCCCGGTCCGGCTTGTCGTACAGCAGATGGTCGCCGACCCAGATCGAGTCGAACCCGACCTCGTCGGCCGCCTTCGCCATCGCGAGATATTCGGGCCAGCGCACCTCGCGCTCGACCTCGGGGAGTTGGATGCCTACGCGCACGCCGCGGAACGATAAATGGGGTGCGAAGTCTTCGTTGCGCCAGCGGGACGAAGACTCCGCACCCTCGTGGGCCCGGTCGGGACCTACGTCTTGGCCTTCGGTGACTCGACGCGAATCACGAGAGCAACCGAGGCCACAATGATTCCAGCGCCCAAAAGCGTCAACGGGGTTATCGATTCGTTGAGAATCAGCCAACCCAGCGCGATCGCGACCACCGGGTTCACGTACGCGTACGTGGAAACCTTGGAAATCGGCGCATTCTGGAGCAGCCACGCGTACGACGAATAGGCGAGCAACGAGCCGAACGTGATCAGGTAGAGCAGTCCGCCTACTGACCGCGCCGACCACTCACCGGGGTGCACGTCGCCGAGCTCGCCGCCGATCATGCCGACGGTGAAGATGACGGTGCCGCCGATCAGGCTCTGCCAGGCGGTGGAGACGAACGGGTCGCGCGGGAGCGAGATGCGCGGGGAGGAGAAGGAGCCGACGGCCCACATGACCGCGGCGAAGACGCACGCGAGCAGGCCGAGGAGTGTCGCGTCGCCCTCGGGCTTGAGCAGCAGGACGAGCCCGCCGAAGCCGACGAGCACGGCGCCGAGCGACTGCCACGAGATCCGCTCGCCCGTGGACTTGCGCAGCAGGATCACCCACAGCGGGATCGAGGCGACGAGCAGCGCGGCGAGGCCGGACGGGACGGTCTGCTGGGCGACGGAGATGACGGCGTTGGCGCCGGGCAACATCAGGCCGACGAACGCGGCCGACAGCAGCTCCGCGCGCGTGGGCTTGAGCACGCTGAGGCCTTTGCGCCACGCGAGGATCGGCAACAGGATCAAGCCGACCGCGATGAATCGCGTGCCGGCGGCCAGCAGCGGGGGCATCGTCTCGACCATGAGCGCGATGCCCAGGTAGGTCGAGCCCCACACGATGTAGACGATCCAGAGCGCGGTCCAGATCTGCCAGGAAGGGGGTTCGGCCTCGGCTCGGGCGGGGACAGCCCGAGCCGAGGCCTCCATCGCCGCCATCAGGTCCGCAGACCCCGCGCACGGTAGGCGAGGAGGTCGACGACGTCCGCGGTGTGGCGGAACGGGTCGGCCACGCGCTCGCCGGTGCTGACGGACAGCGCCGCGACGAGCTCGTCGTCGGTCTCGGCGAGCAGGACGTCGCCGGTGGGGACTTCCCGCGAGTCGAGCTCGGCGAGGCGGCGCAGGGCGGGCCCGTCAGAGCCTCGGGCGGCGCGGATGACGACTGTAGGAGAGGCGGTGTGGGAAGCGAGAGCGGCCATGGTGTGTTCCTTTGCAACGGTGCTGGTGGGTAGGACGTGAGATCTATGGTGGCTATTCCTGCGCATCAGTTCAAATGACCTTTCGCAGTGCCTGGTATAAGAAGAACTGATGCTTGACGTTCGCCGTATGCGGGTCCTCCGAGAGGTCGCTCTCCGCGGCTCCTTCAGCGCCGCCGCCGAGGCGCTGAGCTTCACCCAATCCGCCGTCAGCCAGCAGATCGCGGCGCTCGAGCGCGAGGCCGGCTGCTCGCTCGTGCAGCGCAACGCGCGCGGCATCCGCCTCACCGAGGCGGGCGAGGCGCTCGTGCGGCACACGGACGCGATCGTCGCGCGGCTCTCCGAGGCCGAGGCCGAGCTGGAGGCCATCAACGGCGTCCGCGGCGGCCGCCTGCGGCTCGCCTCGTTCGAGTCCGCCGCCGCCTCGATCATGCCGCTCGCGATCGCGGCGTTCCGGGCCGCGCACCCGGGCGTGGAGCTGTCGATGATCGTGACCGAGCCGGAAGACGCCGCGCCGCTGCTGAAGACCGGCGAGCTGGACCTGGCGCTCGGCTACGACTCGCGCGTGCGCGGCGAGGTCGACGGCATCGCCCGGACGCAGCTGCTGTCGGACCCGATGTTCGTCGCCATGCCCGCCGATCATCCGCTGGCGCGCAAGCGCGGCCTGCGGCTGGCGGACCTGGCCGACGATCCGTGGATCGGCAGCGTCATGGACTGCGAGTGCAACCGGCTCGTGAACCGGGCGTGCGCGGTCGCCGGCTTCGAGCCGCGGATCGAGTTCGAGACGGACGACTACACGGCCATGCAGGGCTTCGTGGCCGCGGGTGTCGGCGTGTGCCTGATCGCGGAACTCGGCCTCACGAGCGTGCGCGAGGACATCGTGATCCGCTCACTCGGGCGCGAGACGCCGATCCGAGAGGTGTACGCCGCGACGGCGCTGGATTCTCACCGGACGCCTGCCACGCAGGCGATGCTGGAGATCCTGCAGGGCGTGGCGGCTCGTTACGAGAGCCGCCGCCCGCAGCTGCAACTCGTCGGCTGAGCCGCCCACGAGGTGGTTGAACGCTAGATCTGCTCGCCGGTGACGGCGGGGTGCTTGTCGAGATCGACCTCGTGATCCAGGCCGACGTCGTTGGGGGCACCGATTTCGATGGTGCCCGCGCCGATGGGCTCGATCTTGCGAGCTTCGCGGCGGGCGTTCTTCTCGGCGCGCTTCTCGCGCACCTTCTGCTCACGGTTGAGCTTGGCGAAAGTCGTTCGCTTCTTGGAGCTGGACGCCATACGGGTCCGTCCCTTCGTCGTGGGGAAGCCACGCGGGGACGAGCCGGGCGGCAGTACATCCAGATTAGCGCGCAAGGTGGCGTTCGTCGGGTAACCGCACCACGATTGGCAAGGTAGCGGCAAGGTGCGGTCAATCCCCACCCCGCACCGTATGGGGATGCCCGCGCCTGATTCCCCTCCGACGAGCGTCGTCCAGCGGTGGACGCTCGCCGCGGTCCTCGCCGCCACCGCGATTCTCATGCTCGACATCGCGGTGGTGAACACCGCGCTGCCGACCCTGCAGCTCGACCTGAACACGGACCTGCACGCGCTCAAGTGGGTGCTCGACGCCTACACGCTCGCACTGGCGAGCGTGGTGCTGACCGCGGGCTCGCTCGCCGACCGCTACGGCCGCCGGCGGCTGTTCGGGATCGGCGTGACCGTCTTCACCGTCGCCTCGGCCGCCGCGGCGGCTTCGGGCTCGATCGAGTTCCTGATCGCCACGCGTGCGGTCCAGGGGCTCGGCGCCGCGCTGATGTTCGCCGTCTCGCTCGCGCTGCTCAGCCACGCCTTCCGCACGCCGCAGGAGCGCACGGGCGCGTTCGCCGCCTACGGCGCCACGATCGGCGCGTCCTTCGCGCTCGGCCCGTTCGTCGGTGGAGCGCTCACGGAGTGGTTCGGCTGGGAATGGGTGTTCCTGGTCAACGTGCCGATCGGCATCGCCGTGCTCGCGATCTGCGTGACCAAGCTCGTCGAGTCGCGTGACCCGCGGCCGCCGAAGATCGACATCCCGGGCCAGATCACGCTCGTGGCCGGCCTGTTCGCGCTCGTCTACGGCCTGCTCAACGCGGCCGAGGACGGCTGGGGTGCGGGCCACGTCGTCGCCGCGCTCGCGGCCGCCGTCGGCCTGCTCAGCGCGTTCATCGCCATCGAGGCCACCTCGCGCGCCCCGATGGTCCCGCTCGGCATGTTCCGCAACCCGCGCTTCGCGGGCGCGCAGATCGCCGCGATGGCCATCTCCGCGGGCCTGTTCTCGACCTTCATCTACATCATGATCTTCCTGCAGGACGTGAAGGGCTACTCGCCGATGCAGGCCGGCCTGGTGCTCGTCCCGGGCACGCTCGTGAACCTGTTCTGCGCGGCGTCCACCGCCAAGATCGGCACCAGGGTGCCGCCGGTGGCGCTGATCGCGGGCGGCCTCGGGCTCGTCTCGGTGGGCATGGTCATCAGCGCGGTGATGATCAGCGCCGACATGTCGTGGCTGGAGCTGCAGGTCGGCTTCATCATCGCGATGGCCGGCACCGGCCTGTTCAACCCGGCCGTGAGCGCGGTGGCGCTGGACGTGCCCGAGCGCGTCGCCGGGCTTGCGACCGGCATCCACGACACGGCCCGTCAGGCCGGCGTGGCCATCGGCATCGCGGCGCTCGGCACGCTCGTCAGCGTCACCGACATCGTCGGCAGCCTGCAGGACGTGATGCTCGCGGGCGCGGCGATCGCCGCCGTGGGCGCCATCAGCTCGCTCTTCCTCTTCCGGCGCCCGGTCACGCCCGGCGCCGTGGCTGCGGTGGCTCAGGCCACCGCTTAGGACTGCGCCAGGCCGTTCGCGTACGCGTACACGACGGCCTGCGCGCGGTCGCGCGCGCCGATCTTGGCGAACAGGTGGTTGACGTGGCTCTTGACCGTCGCGGTCGAGACCACCAGGCGCTCCGCGATCTCCGCGTTGGTGAGGCCCTCGGCGATCAGGCCGAGGACCTCCGCCTCGCGGGGTGTGAGCTCGTCGGGGAGCGGCTCCATCGCGGGAGCGCTGACGGCCGCGAGGACGTGATGCTGGATCGCGGGGTCCAGCGCCGCCTCCCCGCGGGCCACGGCTTCCACCGCCGCCTTGATCTGCCCGGCGCCCGCGTCCTTGGTCAGGTACCCGCGGGCGCCGGCGCGCAGCGCGCCGAGCACGGAGGCGTCGTCGGCGTACGTGGTGAGGGCGATCGACGCCGTCCCCCGTTGCGCCAGCCGCCGGATCGCTTCCGTGCCGTCCATCCGCGGCATCCGCAGGTCCATCAGCACGACGTCGGGGTTGTGCTCGGCCGCGAGCTGCAGCGCCTCCTCGCCGTCGGCGGCGGTGCCGACGAGCTCGATCCCGTCGAGCAGCCCGAGCAGCGTCCCGAGGCCTTCGCGGACCACGCGCTGGTCGTCGGCGAGCAACACCCTTATGCCGGCAGCCACAGCTCCACCCGGAATCCGTCGTCGGTGGGGCCGGCGTTGAGGCGGCCGCCGAGCAGCTCGGCGCGTTCGCGCATGCCGGTGAGTCCGTAGCCGCTGCCGTTCATCGTCGGGGCGGAGTCTCCATGGTCGGAGACGGTCAGCGTCGTGCCGTCGGCGGCGTAGTCCAGCTTGAGCTCCACCCGTTCGGACGTGCTGTGGCGGCGGACGTTCGTGAGCGCCTCCTGGGCGGTGCGGTAGAGCGCGAGCTTCGCTTCGGAGGACGGCTCGTGCGGCGTGCCGCTGACGGTCAGCGTCGCGCCCGGGAAGCTCGCGGCGAGGTCCTCGATCGCGGGCAGGTCGTCGCCGCGCAGGGCGCTGATCGCCTGGCGCGCCTCCGAGAGCCCGTTCGTGGCCAGGTGGTGCGCGCGCTGCAGGCTCTCGACCACCTCCGGGTCCGTGTCCCGGCTCTGCGCCAGCAGCCGTGCCCCTTCGAGCTGCAGCGCCAGCGCGGACAGTGAGTGCGCGAGCACGTCGTGCAGCTCGCGGGCGACCCGGCCGCGCTCGGCCAGCGCCGCCGACTCCGCGTGCGCGGTGCGGGACTCGGCGCAGCTCCTCGGCGGTGGCGGCGAGCCGGCGCACGAGGCGCATGACGAAGAACCACGGCGCGAGGCTGAACAGCAGGCCGACGATCAGCCGCCGCGGTTCTCGTCCTCGAACGGCGAAGATCAGCGACGAGGCCGCCGACCGTGCCAGGCAGACGACCGCGGCGGCCTCGCGGTCCAGCCGCAGCCCCGCCGAGCACGACGACGAAGTACACGCCGACGTAGCCCGCGCTGTCGGGCTGGAGCGGCGGCGAAGATCAGCATCGCGACCCCGATCAGCACAGGCCCGTGAAGCGTGCGCCGCGGCCACCACTCGTGGCGGCGGCATGGCGAGCGCGAGGCCGCCGGCCATCAGCACGATCGCGAGCGTGACGAGCAGGCCCGTCCTCGCACTCAGCCCGGGCTTCGGGTCGGTGAACAGCGCGGAGACGAGGATCGCGCCGACGGACGCGACGGCGATCACCCGCATGGCCATCGGCGGGCCGTGCTTGCCGGGCGGGACAGGTCGCGGAGCCTCACGGCGCACAACGGTACGGCTCATCGTCCGCTCCTTCATCGGCGCCACGGTGGAAGCCGTCTCCACCGACGGGTTGAGATGGAAGGTAAACCCAGGGATTACCTGACGGCACCGGGTGGAGACGCAAGTTCGACCCGCGCGCCGATGACGAGGAGGCCCTGAAATCCGATGCTTTCCGACATGACAGCCATTGAGATCAGCGGCGTCCGCAAGGCCTACGGCGAACGCGTCGCCCTCGACGGCGTGGACCTGACGGTCGCGCGCGGCGAGGTGCTCGCGCTGCTCGGCCCCAACGGCGCGGGCAAGACGACGCTCGTCGAGATCCTCGAAGGCCACCGCCATGCCGACGCGGGCAGCGTGTCCGTGCTCGGCTTCGACCCGGCCCGCCGCGACCGCGCCTTCCGCGAACGGATCGGCGTGGTGCTGCAGGAGACCGGTCTCGACCCCATGATCCGGGTGCGTGAGGCGCTCGAGCTCTACTCGGCCGCGTATCCGCGCCGGCGTGACCTCGACGAGGTGCTCGAGCTCGTCGGGCTGGGCGACCGCGGGGAGGCGAAGGCGAGCGAGCTGAGCGGCGGTCAGCGCCGCCGGCTCGACCTCGCGCTGGGGATCGTGGGCGACCCGGAGCTCGTGTTCCTCGACGAGCCCACCACGGGCTTCGACCCGGCCGCGCGGCGCCAGTCGTGGGAGCTGATCGACGGTCTGCGCGACCTCGGCAAGACGATCCTGCTGACCACGCACTACATGGACGAGGCGCAGCACCTGGCCGACCGGATCGTGGTCTTGGCGCAGGGTCGGGTGATCGCCGACAACACGCCCGACAAGCTCGGCCACTCCGAGCAGTCCGTCGTCTCGTTCCGGGTCGTGCCCGGCATCACGTTGCCCGCGGGCGCGCGCGTGGAGCGCGGCATCGCGTCCTTCACGAGCTCGACCCCGACGCGTGACCTCGCCCCGCTGCTCGGCTGGGCCGCCGCGCACAACGTGGAGCTCGACGGCCTGACCGTCGCCCGGCCCACCCTGGAAGACGTCTACCTGGAGCTGACCGCATGATCTCGCTCACGCAGCAGTGGGTGTTCGCCCGCGTGCGCCTCACCCTGCGCAACCCGCGCGCCCTGGTCTTCACGTTCGCGTTCCCGCTGATCCTGATCGTGCTGTTCAGCGCGCTGAACGGGAACGCCGAGGTGGACGCGTACGGCGAGAAGATCCGCTTTGCGCAGTTCTACACGCCCGCGATCGCGATCTTCAGCCTGGTCACGGCCTGTTACACGTCGCTGATCCTCGGCATCGCCACCGCGCGTGACCAGGGGCTGCTCAAGCGCGTGCGGGCGACGCCGCTGCCGATGGGGATCTATCTCGGCTCGTGGGTGACGGGCGCGATGCTCACCGGGATCAGCGCTGTGGTGCTGCTGTTCTGCGTGTCCGTGCCGGCGTTCGGCGTGGAGATCACCGCCTCGACCCTGCCCGCCGCGGCGCTGACCCTGGTGCTCGGCTCGGCGTGCCTGGCGTCGTTGGGCGTGGCGGTCGCCTCGCTGGTCAAGGACGCCGAGCAGGCGATGCCCGTCGCGCAGCTCACGTTCCTGCCCGTGTCGTTCATCTCCGGCATCTGGTTCCCGCTCGACGGCGCGCCGGACTGGCTCGTGAACGTCGCGCACTTCTTCCCGCTCTCGCACATCGTCACGGCGTTCGGGTCCTGCTTCACACCGGGCCGCTCGTTCCACGCGGGGGACCTCGTCCCGATCGCGATCTGGACCGTCGTCGGCCTGGCCGTGGCGGTGCGCCGGTTCCGCTTCGAGCCGTAGTCTGCCGAGGCATGTCGTGGTTCCAGAGCGCGGTCGTGTACCAGATCTATCCGCGGTCGTTCGCGGATGCCGATGGCGACGGGATCGGTGATCTGCGCGGGATCATCGGCCGGCTCGACTACCTCGCCGCGCTCGGTGTCGACGTGGTGTGGCTGTCGCCGTTCTATCCCTCGCCGCAGGACGACAACGGCTACGACATCAGCGACTACCAGGACGTCGATCCCGTGTTCGGGACGCTGGCCGACTTCGACGAGCTGCTCGAGGGGCTGCACGCGCGGGGGATGAAGCTCGTCATCGACCTGGTGGTCAACCACACGTCGGACGAGCACCCCTGGTTCCGCGATCCGGACAAGCGCGACTGGTACTGGTGGCGCACGACGCCGCCGAACGAGTGGCGGTCGTTCTTCAGCGGGCCGGCGTGGGAGCTCGATCCCGAGCGCGGCGAGTACTACCTGCACCTGTTCTCGCGCAAGCAGCCCGACCTGAACTGGGAGAACCCGGCGGTCCGCGAGGCCATCTACGCGATGATGCGCTGGTGGCTGGACCGGGGGGTCGACGGCTTCCGCATGGACGTCATCAACCTCATCTCCAAGGACCTCGAGCGCGGCGTGTACTTCAACGGCCCGCGGATCCACGAGTTCCTGCAGGAGATGCACCGCTCGGTGTTCGAGGGGCGTGACGGGTTGCTGGCGGTCGGTGAGATGCCGAACGTGTCCGTCGAGGAAGCGCGGCTCTACACCGACCCGGAACGGCGCGAGGTCGACATGGTCTTCCAGTTCGAGCACGTCCAGCTCGACCAGAGCCCGACGTCCAAGTGGGACCTGCACCCGCTGCGCCTGCTCGACCTCAAGCACTCGCTCGGCCGCTGGCAGGAGGGCTTGGCCGACGTCGGCTGGAACTCGCTGTACTGGGACAACCACGACCAGCCGCGCGCGGTGTCGCGGTTCGGCGACGACGGTGAGCACCGGGTGGCCGCCGCGAAGATGCTGGCCACGGTCCTGCACCTGCACCGCGGCACGCCGTACGTCTACCAGGGCGAAGAGCTCGGCATGACGAACACGCGCTTCAACACCATCGAGGACTTCCGCGACATCGAGTCCTTGAATCACTACGCCGAGGCGGTGGCGGGCGGCGCGTCACCCGACGAGGTGCTGCAGGTGCTGCGGTACATGAGCCGCGACAACGCCCGGACCCCGATGCACTGGGACGCGGGCCGGCACGCCGGGTTCACGTCGGGCGAGCCGTGGATCGCCGCCAATCCCAACCACGTCTCGATCAACGCGGAGGCCGCCGTCGCGGACCCGGACTCCGTCTTCCACCACTACCGCCGCCTGATCGAGCTCCGGCATGAGCTCCCGGTGATCGCGACGGGGGACTTCACGATGCGGCTCCCGGACGACGAGCGCGTCTACGCGTTCACGCGTTCGTTGGACGGCGACGAGCTGCTCGTGCTCGGCAACTTCACCGGCGACCGGGTGGAAGTCGAGATTCAGGGCTGGGACGGGTCCGAGCAGGCCCTCATCGGGTCGCCGGGCTTGGCGTTGGGTCCGTGGGAGGGGAAGGCGTTGCGGCGCTCAGCGGCCTGAGCACCTGGTAGATGACGACCGCGGCGATCGTGCCGAGCGTGATGCCGGCGAACGTGTAGTCACCCCAGTTGAGCGTGTAGTCGCCGGCGCCGACGATCAGGGCGACGCCGGCGACGGCGAGGTTGACGGGGTCGCGGAAGTCGACCTTGGCCTCGATCCAGATGCGGGCGCCGAGGACGGCGATGAGGCCGAACAGCACGGTGACCGCGCCGCCGAGGACGCCGATCGGGATCGCGGAGATGATCGCGCCGAACTTGGGCAGCAGGGCGAGGGCGATCGCGATGCCGCCGGCGATGATGTAGGCGAGCGTGGAGTACACGCGGGTGAGGCCCATGACGCCGATGTTCTCGGCGTAGGTGGTGGTGCCGGAGCCGCCGAACATGCCGGCGAGGGTGGTGGCGGCGCCGTCGGCAGCGATCGAGCGGCCGATCAGCGGGTCCAGGTCGCGCTCGGTCATGGCCGCGACGGCCTTCACGTGCGCGGCGTTCTCGGCGATCAGGACGAGGATCACGGCCGGGACGACGAGGATGATCGCGTGCCAGGTGAAGCTCGGCGTGGTGAAGTCCGGGAAGCCGATCCAGTCCGCGTCGCGGACGCCGTCCCAGTTGACCTTGCCGAGGATGGCGGCGAACACGTAGCCGAGGGCGACGCCGATGAACACGCTCAGCTTCTGCAGCAGGCCGCGCAGCGCGACGGTGCCGATCAGGATCGCGGCGAGCGTGAACAGCGCGAGCCCCGCCTGCTGGGAGAACTGGTCCTTGGCGACGGGCGCGAGGTTGAGGCCGATCAGCGCGACGATCGCGCCGGTGACGACGGGCGGGAGCAGGAACTCGACGATCCGGTAGCCCGCGCGGTCGATCAGCACGCCGATCAGCGCGAGCACGATGCCCGCGGCCACGATCCCGCCCAGCGCCTCGGCCATCGACCCGTCGTTGATGGCGGCGGTGACGGGCGCGATGAAGGCGAAGCTCGAGCCCGTGAAGCTCGGGACGCGGTTGCCCGTGATCAGGACGAACAGCAGCGTGCCGATGCCCGCGAACAGCAGCGTCGTGCTGACCGGAAAGCCCGTCAGGACCGGCACGAGCGCCGTCGCCCCGAACATCGCCAGCACGTGCTGGGCCCCGATGCCGAACATCGCCGGCAACGGCAGCCGCTCGTCCGGCGCGATGACCTGTCCCTCTCGACGCAGCGTCCACATGGACGCGCAAGCTACTCCGCGCGCCCGACGGCTTTGGCGACCTCCGCGCGGCGCGACACGCCGAGCTTGGCGAACAGCCGCGTCATGTGGTTCTCGATCGTCTTCTCCGACAGGAACAGCTCGGCCGCGATCTCCTTGTTGGTGCGGCCCATCGCCACCAGGTCCGCGACCTCGCGCTCACGGCCGGACAGGGCGGAGAGCCCGTCCGTGCCGGTCGAGCGCCGCCGCCGCGCGCCCGTCTTCACGCCGAGCTGCCGCAGCTCCCGCGCCGCCTCGTCGCGCAGCCGGGCCGCGCCGAAGCTGCCGAGGTCGGACGCGGCCCGTTCGAGCAACGCCACGTCACCGCTGGCCCGCCCGGCGAGGATGCGCGCCCGCGAGGCTTGGATGACCGCGCCGACCGAGTCGGCGAGGTCGGCCGCGGCGAGGGCCGGCCCGTCCGCGGCAGCTGCGCCGCGCCGGTGTGTCGTCGCGTCGTCGCCGCGCCCCGCCCTGCCGCCGCGCCCGCGCCTCGTCGCCGCCCGCCGGCGCGCCGCCGTTGGCTGCCGTCGTGGCGTCCAGCTGCGCGCGGGCGCAGAGCACGGACGCTTCGGCGTAGGGCAGGCCCAGGCCGTCGGCGGCGGCTTCGCCGCGCTGCACCCAGTCCGCGGCCGCGCCGGGGCGGCCCAACGCCAGTTCGGCGCGGGCGAGGATGGCGTAGAGCCAGGCGCGGCGGCCGGGTTCGACGCCGGCGAACTCGGGCGCGCCGCCCGCGCTCATGGCGGCGAGGCAGCCCTCCGGCTCGCCGGCTTCGAGCTGCGCGGCGGCGACGTGCACGCGCGTGGCGCGCGACAGCACGCTCTCGTCGAGCCCATCGAGCAGCGCCATCGCCTCGGCGCCGGCGGACCGCGCCCGGTCGAGCTCGCCGCGCAGCGCGCTCACCCAGGCGTCGGCGGTCAGGGCGAAGCAGAGCATCTGGTCGTTGCCCCACAGCCGGGCGCCTTCGACGGCGGCGTCCGCGGCCTCCGCGGCTTCGTCCAGCCGTCCGCGGACCTCGAGCGCGTGCGCGAGCCCGATCGTCATCGGGATCACGAACTGCCCCTGCCCGGACGCGCGCGAGACGCTGATCCCGCGGCGGAAGTGGCGGATCGCGTCGTCGTAGTGCTCGCAGAAGAACTCCGCGAACCCGAGGTAGTAGGCGGTGTCCAGGCGGCCGCTCAACGCGCCGTCGTCGAGCGTGTCGAGCTGGGTGGCGGCGTCCGCGCGCAGCGTCTGCGCCTCGGCGATGCGGCCGAGCCCGAGCGCGCCGAAGCACTGCAAGCGCGGTCGCGACGGCCGCGAACCCGGGCACGCCGACGTCCGACGCGGTCGCCCGGGCACGCCGGGCCCAGGCGACGACGCCGTCGAAGTCACTGTCGTACAGCGCGTCGGCCGCCAGCTCCACCTCCAGGTCGGCGGCCGCGAACGAGCCTTCGCCCAGCGCCGCCTTCTCGGCGAGCAATCGCGCGTGCGCGGCGCCGTGGCGGCCGAGCAGGTTCTCGCACATCGCGCAGCCCGCGACGAGCCGCGCCCGCACCGGGGCGAGCTCCGGACCCACGAGCGAGAGGCCGGCGTCGAGCGACTCGAGCGCGGCTTCGAGCCGGCCGGTCGCGGCGCGCGCCTGCGCGAGCCCGACGAGCAGCTCCAGCCGCGACGGGAGCGTCTCGGGCGTCTCCGGCAGCAACCGCAACGCCGCCGCGAACCGGTCCGCGGCCGTCGCGGGCGCGCGCGCCGCGGCGTGGCGCCCGGCCTCGACCAGCACGCTCACCGCCTCCGCGTCGCCCGGCCGCGCGCAGCGCTCGAGGTGATGCGCCCGCGCGGCGAGCGAGCCGCCGCGCGCCTGGAGCGCCGCCGCCGCGCGCCCGTGCGCGCCGATCCGCCAGCCGCCCGCCGCCGAGTCGTAGATCGCGTGCCGCACGAGCGGGTGCCGGAAGCGATAGCGCCGCGGCGTGTCCGTCGGGACGAGCAGCGCGCCCGCCAACAACTCATCGAGGGCATCGAGGGCGAGTTCCTCCGGGATGTCGGCGGCGGCGATCGCGAGGTCCAGGTCCACGGGGTCGCCCGCGACCGCCGCGCCCTGCGCCAGCGCGCGGCCCGCCTCGCTGAGCGCCGCGATCTCCTGCTCCAGCGCGCGCATCACCGCGCGCGGGACGCCCGCCTCGCCGGGTTCCGCGGCGACGCTGCGGCCCGCCGCGTGCTGGCGCGCGAGCTGCTGCAGGAAGAAGGGGTTGCCGCCGCCCGCCTCGAAGATCTCACCGCGCACGGGGGCGGGGATGCCGTCCCCGAGCAGCGACTGCGCGTCCGCGAACGACAGCGTCCGCAGCGGATGCTCGATCACGCGCTCGTCGCGCTCCGCCGTCGCCAGCGCGGTGGCGAGCAGCGGCCGCACCGGTGCGGGCCGGAACGCCAGCACGAGCAGGATCAAGCCGCGCGGGGGCCGGCGCAGCAGCGCGGCGATCGTCTCCAGCGACGAGTCGTCGGCCCACTGCAGATCGTCCAGCGCGAGCACGACGGGCCGGGTCGTCGCCAGCCCTTCCAGCAGCGCCCGTACCGCACGGTGCGTGCGGTAGCGCTCGTCCTGCAGCCCGGCCGGCACCCGCCCCACCAGGGGCAGCACGGCCGCGAGCTCCGGCAGCTGATCGCCGACCAGCCGCTCGAGCCGATCCACGCCCAGGAACGCGGCGTGATCGCTCAGCGCGTCCTCCCACACGCCGAACGGCAACTCGCGCTCCAGCTCCGACGCACGGCCGGTCAGGACCAACGCGTCGCCGGCCCGCGCGGCCAACTCATCCAGCAGCCGCGTCTTGCCGATCCCGCCCTCGCCCGAGAACGCGAGCACGCCGCTCCGGCGTGCGAGCGCCTCGTCGATCGCGGCCAGTTCCGCTCGCCGCCCGAGAAGTCCAGAGGTAGCCAACGCGCCAAATCTAACCCTGTGAGGCATCCGCGCCAGGGGGCTAGCGCGAATAGATGGCAACTCCTCCTCTCAACCTCTCCGAAAGCGAGACCACGAGATGCATCTGAAGAAGCTGGCGGCGGTTGCCGCCACGATCGCCCTTGCCGGTGCGGCAACGGCCTGCGGCGGCGAAGACGAGTCCACGGCGAGCACCAGTTCCGCTCCCACCGAGCAGACCAAGCCGGCCCCCGTCGCCGAGATCCCGTCGCTGAGCGGCCAGGACACGGCCGTCGCGCTCGACCCGGGCTTCGTCGAGGCCCTCGGCACGCTCAAGCTCACGCCGGCCCCGGTCGGCACCGCCGAGATCACCAAGGAAGGTGTCGCCGAGTTCCCGATCACGGGCGGCAACGTCACCTACTACGAGCCCGGCACCGTCTCCCCGTACGTGCAGGGCATGATCGACCACGACGGCTCCGGCCTCAGCCTCACCGGCGGCGGCAAGACCGTCGAGCTGACCGACTTCGAGGTCGACCCCGGCAAGTCCGTCCTCACGGGCAAGGTGTCCGTCGACGGCAAGGTCGCGGCCGAGAGCGCGCCGCTGTTCTTCCTCGACGGCCGCACGCTGAACCCGCTCAAGACCAACGACGACGGCACCGCCGAGCTCGAGGGCACCACGGTCAAGCTCAAGCAGGAGGCCGCGGACCTGCTCAATCAGACGTTCGCGGTCGACGCGCTGAAGGCCGGCCTGGTCATCGGCATCGCCAAGATCACCGTCAACACGGCTGCCTAGCGGACTGCGACTGGGCGCGCGCAGGAACGCGAGCGCCCAACCGCATCGCGGGCTTCTCCACGAAGTACCAGCTCAGCGACGCGAGCACGAACGTGATGCCCATGACCAGCGCGATCGCCGGCACGAAGCGCTCCGGCATCCGCTCGTGCATCTGCAGCGCGTACATCACCGGGTAGTGCCACAGGTACACGCCGAAGGACACGGTGCCGAGCCACACGACGGGCTTCGCGCTCAGCACCCGGCTCTCGCGGTGGGCGAGCGACCACAGCATCAGCGCGAACCCGATGCCCGCGGGCAGGTCGCCCACGATGTGTCCGAGCGACCCGGTGCCCTCGCTGTGCCACCACGAGTTCAAGAGCACGATCGCCACTCCCGCCGCGCCCACCAGGCGCGGCGGTTTGCGTTGGGCCAGCACGGCCGCCAGGACCCCGCACGTGAGCACACCGATGTAGGTCGGCAGCGTCCACGTCGCCTCGGGCGGCCACTGGTTGAGCTCAGCCGCCGTGGTCCACAGCAGCCCCGCCGCGATCAGCGTCTCCGCACGTGATCAGCGGCCGCTTGAGCAGCGCGAGCCCGATCAGCGGCAGCACGATGTAGAAGCTCACCTCGACGTGCAGCGACCACATCGGCGGGTCCAGCTGGTTGCGCGTCTCCTCGAACAGGTTCGGGATGAAGACGATGAACTTCGGCAGGTCGTGCAGCTCGATCGCGCGGCCGTGCTCGGTGCCGTAGAGCAGCAGGAACGAGCCGGCGAGCGCGAGCCAGTAGCCGGGCGCGACGCGGGCGAAGCGCCGCGCGGCGTAGCGGCGCAGATCGGGTGTCCGGCCCGCCGCCCACGGCAGCGCCAGCAGGAAGCCCGACAGCACGAAGAAGAAGATCAGCGACACGCGGAACTCGCCCACGACCCGGTCCAGCAGGTCGGTGCGGCCGGGCTTCGGATAGTTCGCGTCCGTGTACATCCAGACGTGCAGGCAGACGATCAGGACGCACGCGATCCCGCGCAGTCCGTCGAACGCCTCGTAGCGGGGGCGAGTTATCCGTGCCACTGCCTACCGTCTTCATGGTGGATCAACTGCTGCACCGACTTGCGGGCCCTGATGCGACGTTCCGTGAGCACCAGCGCGAGGCGATCACGGACCTCGTGGAGGACCGCGCGCGCGTGCTGTGCGTCCAGCGGACGGGCTGGGGCAAGTCGGCCGTGTACTTCCTCGCGACGACGCTGCTGCGCGAGCAGGGCGCCGGCCCGGCGCTGATCGTGTCGCCGCTGCTGGCGTTGATGCGCAACCAGATCGCGGCGGCCGAGAAGCTCGGGATCCGGGCGCTCACGATCAACTCGACCAACCGCGACGACTGGGCCGAGGTCCGCGACCTGCTCGAGCAGGACGCGGTGGACCTGCTCCTGATCAGCCCGGAGCGGCTCAACAACCCGCAGTTCCGCAACACGATGCTGCCGCTGTTCGCCGAGCGCGTCGGCCTGCTGGTGATCGACGAGGCGCACTGCATCAGCGACTGGGGACACGACTTCCGCCCGGACTACCGCCGCATCCAGGACATGCTCGAGCAGCTGCCCGCGGGCGTCGCGGTGCTGTGCACGACGGCGACCGCGAACGATCGCGTGGTGGCGGACATCACTGAGCAGTTGGCGTTGGGGCATGCGGGAGCGTTGCGGACGTATCGGGGGCCGTTGTCGAGGGCGTCGTTGCGATTGGAGGTCGTGGAAAAGCCCGCGCCGGCAGATCGCCTGGCGTGGCTGGCGACTTTTCTCCCCTCCATCCCGGGTTCCGGGAATCGTCTACACCCTTACCAAACGTGACGCCGATCTAGTCGCCGATTTCCTGAACGCCCACGGTGTGCCCGCGCAGTCCTACAGCGGCGAGGTGGACACCACGACGCGGATCGCGACCGAGGAGAAGCTGCTCCGCAACGAGCTCAAGTGCGTCGTGGCCACGAGCGCGCTGGGCATGGGCTACGACAAGCCCGACCTCGGCTTCGTCGTGCACTACCAGGCGCCCGGATCGGTGATCTCCTACTACCAGCAGGTCGGCCGCGCGGGGCGCGCGATCGACCGCGCCGACGTGGTGCTGCTGCGCGGCGCCGAGGACCGCCGGATCCAGGACTTCTTCATCGAGCAGGCGTTCCCGCCGAAGGAGCGCGTCGACGCGGTGCTCGAAGCGCTGGAGGACGGCGGCGCGACCACCAACGAGCTGATGGGCATCGTCAACCTCGGCAAGGGGCGGATCGAGGCGATGCTGAAGGTGCTCGACGTGGAGGGCGCGGTCGCCCGCAACGGCACGCGCTGGACCCGTCAATCCGGCGTGACGTGGGAGTACGACGGCGACCGCTACGCCCACGTGACCGCGCTGCGCCGGCGCGAGCAGGAGGCGATGGCGGCCTTCGGGGCCGACGGGCGCTGCCTGATGCGCGCGCTGCAGGAGGAGCTCGACGACCCCGATCCCACCGACTGCGGCGTGTGCGCGGTGTGCACGGAGCCGAAGTTCGCCGGGCCGCTGGACCCGGAGCTGGTGCGCGCGGCGGCGCTGCATCTGCGCTCGAAGCCGCTCGTCCTGGACGTCAAGAAGATGGCGCCGGACGCCGAGGGCAAGATGAAGAAGCTGGCCGACGGCGTGCGGGCGGAGGAGGGCCGCGCGCTGGCGCGGCTCGGCGACGGCGGCTGGGATCCGCTGGTGAAGTCAGGCCGCGCCGAGGGCCGGTTCGCCGATCAGCTCGTGGCCGCCGCGGCCGAGGCCGTACGCACCTGGCGCCCGGCGATCGGCTTCGTCACCGCGGTGCCGTCCTTGCGCTCCGGCCCGTTGGTCCCGGAGTTCGCGGAGCGGCTGGCGGCGGCGCTCGGCCTCCCGTTCGAGCCGCTGCTCGAGCGCGTCGGCGACAACCCGCCCCAGCGCGAGATGGCGAACTCCGCCCAGCAGGTGGCGAACGTGCGCGGCGCGTTCAAGGTCGTCGCCGCGCCGCCGGCCGCCGGCGCGCTGCTCGTCGACGACATCCGCTTCTCCGGCTGGACGCTGGCGATGATCGCGGGCCAGCTCCGCCGCCAGGGCGCGACGGCGGTCTACCCGTTCGCTTTGTCGACCGCCTTCTAACGCAAGGTGATCGTCTTGGTCGTGCTGCGGGTCCCCTGAGCGATCCGCAGCGTGGCCTTCTTGCCCTTCAGGCGCTTGCTCTGCTTGCGCCCGGTGGCGTTGAACTTGAGCTTCACCGTGACGGTCCCGGCGGCGCGCGCGGTGGCCGAGCCGGTCGCGATCACGACCGCCTTGCCCTTGCGGCCGAGCGCCTTGGCGGGCACGGACGCGGACAGCGTGACCTTGCCCGCCGCGGGCGCCTTGACCTTGATCGCGAGGCCCTTGGTGAGCGCGGCGCGGGTGACGCGAGCCGGGACCGTGGCGGTCGGCGCCGCGGGCGTGGCGGCGGGCGGCTGCGCGACGGGCCCGGTCCCACCACTCGGCGGCGGCGGCGCGGGCAGGAACGCGGAGACCGACGCGTTCCCGATCGAAGCGCTCGTGGCGCCCTTGGGCGCGATCAGCACGGCGGGGGCGCTCAACACGCACGGGTCGGCCGCAGTGGTCGGCGTCCCGGCAACCTTGAGCCCGTCGTCGTCGCTCCAGGCCACCCGCGTGGCGTCCTGGGAGAGCGACACGTCCTTGGCGACGCCGGTCACCGGCAGGTAGCAGGCGACGGCAGTCGGGAACGTCGGGGGCTGGTCGACCCCGGAGATGCTGATCAGCCCGATCTGGCCGGTCGTCTGCGTGCCGTTCGTCCACTCCTCGACCTCCAGCGCGACCATGCGCCCGTCGGCCGCCACGTCGGTCCGACGCAGCTCGAGATCGGTGATCTCGGCGATGTCGATCCACGGCATGAAGTCCTCGCTGCCGGCCGAGGCCTGGACGTTGGCGACGCTGCCCGTGCGCGCGATCATGCGCGACCCGAACAGCGTGGGCGCCTCCACACCCCTGATGTCGAGCGGCTCCAGGGAGCTGGCGGCCGTCGGCCGGGCGTATGTGCCGCGAGCGAAGGTGTACTGCCCGCCGACGCAGCAGCTGCTGTGCGAGTAGCCGTAGACCATGAAGCCGCCATCCGCGCTGAGGTCCAGGCTGAGCGGATAGACCGGTTGCTGCCAGCTGCCCTTCATGGTGAGCGGCGACTGGATCGTGGACGTGCCGTTGGGCTCCCACACCTGGTACCAGGAGAGCGAGGAGATCTTGCCCGGCTCATTGCGGCTGGCCACGATCCGGCCATTGTCGGCCTGCGCCACCGCGTTCCACTTCTCGACCGCGCCGTTGACGTTCGTGTAGTGCCCGGCCAGGCGCGTGCGCTGGGTCCCGTCGAGCGAAGCGAGCCACACTTCCCCGTCCGCGATGTACGCGACCGACGCAGCCTGAGCCGCCGGTGCGAGGAGCAGCAGGAACAACACGCTGAGGAAGATGCGCTTCACACGCACGATTGAACCGCTTTAGCGCTTGTCAGGTAGCGGACCTTTGGCTAGGTCCTGAGCAGTTTCTCCCACAGGCGCTTGTTGCGGACCTTGATCGTCCCGAACACGGTGCCGCCGGTGAGGATCACCCGGGGCGCCCCGGGCGTCGCGGCGCCCGTGTCGTGCTTGAGGCTGCCCATGCGCTTGTCGGCGCGGACCTCCACCTGGACGCCCTCCGGGACGAGCAGATCGATGTTCCCGAACGGCGTGAAGGCGTCGATCACGATCTCGCGCGAGCTGATCGTGGCCTGGCGCAGGTCGAGCTTGATCGAGCCCGTCCACGAGCGGAACTCGCTGTGCGCGGGCACGACCCAGGCGCCGGAGCGCTTGACGTCGCCCATCCCGCGCTCTCTCGCGTTCTCCGGCGCCGCCGCGAGCGTCACGCCGGGGGCAGGGGAGGTCCGCGGTCAGCGGCTCGAGATCGGCGCGCGTCACCGCGCTCGCCGCCACCTCGATCCGGTCCGTCAACTCCTCCATCGTGAGGCCGACCTTCGGCGGCCGCCTCACGGAGTTGCTCGATGACTGCGTCTCGTTCTGCGTCTGATGCTCGTACGTCCACCTAGATGGATTTCACCACGGGCGCCTTCTTCTTGCGGATCGTCAGCGTCTTGCGTGACCGTCGTCGCGCCCGCCTTCGTGGCCACGACCTTGATCACGGTGCCGACCGGCGAGCGCCTTCTTGATGAACGTCTTCAGGCTCACGTTGCCCGACGCGTTCTTCTTCGTGAAGCCCTTGCCCTTCAGACCCTTCGGGCAGCGCTTGCCCTTGCAGGTGACGACGACGGTCGTGCCCGCCGACAGGTCGCGCAGCACGAGCGACGAGAACTTCGTGGCTTTGCTCGTCGCGGAGCTGAACGCGAACGTCAGCCGGAACTCGGCCTTGGCCACCGGCGTGACGCCGCCGCCGGGCGCGGGGCCGGGACCGGGGTTGACGATGACCGGGGGTCGGCGGTGGCGGCGGCGGGCATCCGCCCTCGGCCGCCACTGCCGGGCACGCGTCCGCGCTGTCGGGAACGCCGTCACCATCGCTGTCGGGGAGCGGCTGCGGGCGCACCGGGCACCCAGTGCCACCGGCCGCGTCAGGCCGGCGCACGGGTCGTTGGCGTCGACGATGCCGTCGCCGTCGAAGTCGGACGTGCCGCCTGTCACCGCCGCGCCGGGCGCGCCCGCTCCCCTGAGGCCGCCCGACGGCCGGACCGGCGCCCGCGCGGCTCGCGGTGCCGGGCGTGAGGCCGCCGAGGCCGCCGGTGCCGCCCGTTGTCGTGGACTGCTGAGATGCGAACGCCGAGCCTGGCCCGGCGCGGAAGATGCCCACGCTGGGGCCGCCGGTGCCGCCGCTGCCCGAGCCGGCCGGCGCCGCCGTTGCGTGGCGCAACGCCAGCATGAGTGAAGGGCCGTCCGAGAGCGCGAGAGTCGATCCCGGTGGTGAACTCCACCCAGTAGCGTTCGGCCAGGAACGGCGGCAGCGCGTCCATGCACGTCTGTCGCAGCAGCTCGCCGGCGCGGGCGACATCTCGGCGCAGGCCCACCGCGTCCTCGCCCCGTGGCTCGACCCAACGCACGCGTGACGCTGTTTCAAGCAGCAACCCGTGGATGCCCGCCAATGCTTCAAGAGCCGCCTCGTGATCCGTTGCCAGCACCGCGGCATCGAGCGCGCGCCGGAGCTGATCATGCCGTGCGAGTTCGTCGAGGAGCGCGGTGATCGCTTCGGCGACGACGGCGCTCACGTCGTCCCAACCGCGCGGGATCGAGACCGGCGCTGGAAGCAATGCACTCGGCACCTCACCGACCGCGATGATCGCCGAGGGCGCCTGTGCCACCGCCAGCGCCGCGGGCTCATCGAACGACGCGAGGAGCCGCGATTCCATGTCGGACCCATCGCGGTTCAGATCTAGCCGCCGGAGATCACGTGTACTCGCCTCCGACAAGCACCAGCGCACGACGCAGGTGCCCCGCTGCGGGACGAACTCGAAGCTCAGCAGTCGCGACGCCTCCAGCGCTGTCGCCAGCTCCGGTGTGCGGCGCAGGCGATGCTGTACGAAGAGCTGCAGACGCGGGTATTCCTCCTCGATGTCGCGCAGGATCGGCGGTTCGCGGTCGTAGTCAGGCTCTATCGCGACCTCGAAGCCGTTGGCGGCTTCGCCCATCACCTCGTAGAAGTCCTCGTCGGACAATTCGGCGTACAGGACACCGCTGACGAGCCCGCCTTCGTCAGACGTCGGTGGCTCGAATCCGCAACCACGCCGCAAGCCACTTGAGCACGCGGCTCTTGCCGCTGTCATTCGGGCCGAGCACGACGGAGAGGTCATCGAGCGGCAGATACCCCCACTGAGCGGGACCGTCCGGGTGCGTGAATGCGAAGCCGATTAGTCGCATCAGCGGGCGAGCAGCTTCTCCCACAGGCGCTTGTTGCGGACCTTGATCGTCCCGAACACGGTGCCGCCGGTGAGGATCACCCGGGGCGCCCCGGGCGTCGCGGCGCCCGTGTCGTGCTTGAGGCTGCCCATGCGCTTGTCGGCGCGGACCTCCACCTGGACGCCCTCAGGGACGAGCAGATCGATGTTCCCGAACGGCGTGAAGGCGTCGATCACGATCTCGCGCGAGCTGATCGTCGCCTGCCGCAGGTCGAGCTTGATCGAGCCCGCGTACGACCGGAACTCGCTGTGCGCGGGCACGACCCAGGCGCCGGAGCGCTTGACGTCGCCCATCCCGCGCTCTCTCGCGTTCTCCGGCGCCGCCGCGAGCGTCACGCCGGGGGCGGGGAGGTCCGCGGTCAGCGGCTCGAGATCGGCGCGCATCACCGCGCTCGCCGCCACCTCGATCCGGTCCGTCAGCTCCTCCATCGTGAGGCGACCTTCGGCGGCCGCCTCACGGAGCTGCTCGATGACTGCGTCTCGCTCAGCGTCCGAGGCTCGTACGTCCATCACCTGCAACTCTACGTCGCGATGGCGATTGTGGTTGGAGGAGAGGCACTCGTCGACCTGGTGCCGCACGATGCCGGGCAGCTGCGCGCACACCCGGGTGGGGGGCCGTACAACACCGCCCGTACGCTGGGGCGACTCGAGCAGGACGTCCACTATCTCGGATGTCTGTCCGATGACGGGTTCGGCGCCCGGCTGCGGGCGCAGCTCGAGGAGGACGGCGTGCGCCTGGACACGTCGGTGGCGACGACGCAAGCCGACGACGCTCGCGCTGGTCGACCTCGACGCGGACGGCGCCGCGACCTACCGGTTCTACACGGGCGAGACGAGCGCGCCTGCGCTCACGCCCGAGGCGGCGCTCGCGGCGCTGCCGGCGGATGTCGACTTCCTGCACGTCGGGACGCTCGGGCTCGTGATGGAGCCGATCGCGAGCGCGCTGCAGGCCGTGGTCGAGGCGGTCGCCGACCGGGCACTGATCATGGTCGACCCGAATTGCCGGCCGACGTTCATCGCGGACCGCGACGCGTACCGGGCGAGCTTGGCCAAGACGCTGCGCCACGCGCACGTGGTGAAGGTCAGCGGGGACGACCTCGAATATCTGTCACCCGGCGTGGGCATGGCCGAGGCCGCGCGGGAGCTGGGCGTGCCGGTCGCGCTGGTCACGCTCGGGGGCGACGGCGCGCTCATCGTCACGGCCGACGGTGAGGTGCAGGTGGACGCGCCGAAGATCACGGTGGTGGACACGATCGGCGCCGGCGACGCGTTCGGCGGCGGCTTCTTGACCTACTGGTCGCGCGCGGGGCTCAGCCGTGAAGCGCTGGCGGACCAAGAGGCGGTGCGGGCGGCGACGCGCTTTGCGTGCGTCGTCGCCGCCCGGACCTGCGAGCGGGCGGGTGCTTCTCCGCCGAGGCTGTCAGACCTCGACGGCGACCTCTGAGCCGGGGACAGGCTCGCGCTCGCGCGGCATCCGGAGCGCCACGAGGGCGATCGCGATGCCGACGATGACGGCTCCGGCGGCGACCTGGAACGCCAGGGTGTAGCCGCCGGTGAGCGCGCTCAGGGCGCTCTCGCCGGAACTGGTGAGCTCGGCGGTGCGATCCGACGCGAGCGTGCCGAGGATGGCGATCCCGAGCGCGCCGGCGAGCTGCATCGAGACGTTGATGATCCCGCTGCCGAGGCCCGCGTCCTCCGGGCGCACGTCGCTCATGGCGATCGTCATCAGCGGGAGCATCGCCGTGCCCATGCCGAGGCCCATCACGGCGAAGGCCGCGAACAGCGTCGGGAAGTAGCCCGTGTCGGCGTCCACGGTGGTGAGCAGCGTGAGCGCGCCGACCACGAGCACGAGGCCGACGACGACCGTGCGCTCCGGCCCGAGCCGGGTCATCACCCGCGCGGTCGTGCCGAGCGAGAGCGCGCCGACGATCAGCGTCATCGGCAGGAACGCGAGGCCGGTGAGCCACGCGCCGTAGCCGAGCACGCTCCCGACGTAGAGCGAGCCCATCACCCACGTGCCGAACATGCCGGTGACCAGGAAGCCACGGACGACCGACGCGCCGATCAGCGAACGGACGCGCAGGATGCGCAGGGGGAGGATCGGGTTGGCGACGCGCGTCTGCAGGTACAGGAACGCCGCGCCCATGATCGCGGCCGCGCCGCCCCAGGTCAGCGTGTGCGCCGACGTCCAGCCGTGCTCGGCCGCGGTGATGATCGCGTAGACCGCCGTCATCATCGAGGCGGTCATCAGCACCGAGCCGGCGACGTCGATCCCGCTGCGCAGGCCGAGGCCCGGGCGGTTCTCGATCAGCCGCGCGCCGAGCGCGAGCACGGCGATGCCGATCGGCACGTTGACGGTGAAGATCCAGTGCCAGTCGACGGACTGGACGAGCGCGCCGCCGAGCAGCAGGCCGAGCGAGCCGCCGGAGGTCACGACGAACATGTACGCGCCCATGGCCTTCACGCGCTCGTCGACGCGCGGGAAGTCCGTGGCGATGAGGGCGAGGATCACGGAGGTGGCGATCGCGCCGCCGAAGCCCTGGACGAAGCGCGCGGTGATCAGCGCGAGCTGGGATTCCGCCAGCCCGCAGGCGAGCGAGGCCACGGTGAAGATGGCCGTGCCGGCGAGGAACACGCGCTTGCGACCGAGGAGGTCGCCGAGGCGGCCGGCGAGCAGCAGGAAGCTGCCGTAAGCGATGAGGTACGCCCCGACGACCCACGTGAGGTCGGCCTGGGAGAACTGCAGGTCGCGCTGGATGACCGGAAGGGCGACGTTCACGATGGTCATGTCCACGACCATCATCAGCTGCGCCAGACACACGACCACCAGCGCCATCCACGTGCGCCGGGAGGCGCCTTCTACTTGGGGAGGGATAGTCACTATGAACGTGACTATATGGGATCACGGATGATCCCGCAACCGCTACCCTCTAAATCGACACATGACCAGCACTCCTTCGCCCGGCTCGATCGCCCTGCTGATCCAGCTCACGCGCCGCGTCTACCGCCGCGCGAACGAGGACGTGCTCGGGATGAAGCTCAAGGCGTACATGGTTCTGATGAACCTGCGCGAAGGCGCGTTGCCGCAGGCCGACCTGTGCGCGTCGATGCAGATGGACGCCAACAACACGGTCCTGCTGCTCAACTACCTGGAGGACCTGGGGTTCGTCGAGCGCCGGCGCGACCCCACGGACCGGCGTCGCCACATCGTGGGGACGACCGACGCGGGGTTGGAGGCGCTGGCGCGCGCCGAGCGCGCCATGGAGTCGCTCGAGGAAGAGGTCTTCGGCGCGTTGGGCGCCGAAGACCGGGATGCGTTGCGGGGCCTGCTCGAGCGCGCCGTGGCGGCAGAGCAGGCCGCGGTCTAGTTCAGGCCGCGGATCTGCAGGCGCGGGCGGTCGCAGCGGCCCTCGTGGCAGACCTCGGGGTACGCGTCGGTCATGCCCTGGTGGAAGTGGACGGGCGCTTCGCCGTCCGGCGCGCCGACGACGGTGCGCTTCAGCGCGGAAATCAACTTGCTCATGGTGGGAGGGTCCTTGGGAGGAGTGACGAGGAGTTGGGGAGGAGGCTACCCACCCATCGAGGTGGCAGCGAAGCATCAACAAGCTTGTGTAGGGCTGGATGTAAGTGACAGGCGTCAATAGCGCGTTCGGTGGTATGCCGTGCGAATGGGCATCCGAGACCTCGCCGATCCCGATCGTCGCGTGCACCCATGGCGGGCGGCCCGACCACGCCGGAGCTCGTCGCGGCCGTCTCCAACGCCGGCGGGCTGGGGTTCCTCGCCGCGGGCTACCTGAGCGCGGACGCGCTCGCGGAGCGGATCGCGGCGACCCGCGCGCTGACGGACAAGCCGTTCGGCGTGAACCTGTTCGTCCCCGGGCCGCGCGCGGACCCGGCGACCTACGCCGACTACGTCGCCGATCTGGGTGACCCGCGCTGGGACGACGACGCCTGGGACGCGAAGCTCGCGCTGCTCGCGCGCGAGCCGGTCGCGGCGGTGTCGTACACGTTCGGCTGCCCGGATCCGCTCCCGGACCTGCCCGGCGAGGCGTGGGTGACCGTGACGAGCCCGGAGGAGGCGCGGGCGGCCGCGCACGTCGATGTCCTCGTCGTCCAGGGTGGAGAGGCGGGCGGGCATCGCGGAACGTGGGTCGACAGGCCCGACCTCCAACCCGTCGGGCTGTTGGCGCTGCTGCAGCTGATCGAAACCACGCAGCCGGTCGTGGCCGCCGGCGGGATCGGGACGCCCGGAGGCCGTGCGCGCCGCGCTCGCACTCGGCGCCGCGGCCGTGCAGGTCGGCACCGCCTTCCTGCTCGCGGAGGAGGCCGGAACCGTCCCCGCCTACCGCGAGCGGCTCGCGGCCGGCGGACGCGCCGACCGGCCTCACCCGCGCGTTCAGCGGCCGGCTCGCGCGCGGTATCCAGAACCGCTTCATGCACGAGCACCCCGACGCGCCGCTCGCGTACCCCGAGATCCACCACGCCACGGCGAAGCTGCGCGCCGCGGCGCGCACGGCCGGCGACGCGGACGGCTTCAACCTGTGGGCGGGCGAGGCCTACCCGCTCGCCCGCGCGTGGCCGGCAGCGGACATCACCCGCTGGTTGGCAGGAGCTTGACGAGCCGGCCGAGGCTCTCGCGCAGGTGCTCGTCCAGCCGCTCATCCGGCCGGAACGCCCACCACGTGACCGCGCCTTGCCAGTGCGCGGCGAGCAGCGACCCCGAGCCCGGCGCCGCAGCGCGCGTCGAGCGCGGCGACGAGCTCGAGCTCCCACGCTGCGCCGCGCGCCCGCAGCACCGGATCGCGCAGGTCCTCGCGCAGGATCGCCAGGTTCTCGGCGTACTGCTCGATCTCGTCGTACTGACCCGACAGCCCGACGAGGAGCTCGATCGCGTCGATCGGCTGCGCGGCGAGCTCCGCCGTGCGCGCGTCGAGGTGATCCCACGCGCGGAGCAGCGCCCGTTGCCGCAACTCGTCCTTGGACCCGAAGCGCTGCACCAGGGTCGCGCCCGACAGCCCGCTCGTCTCTGCCAGCGCCGCGAACGTGAGCCGTCCGTCGCGCAGCAACGCCATGGCGGCGTCCAGCACGTCTTCGTCGGATCTGGTCTTCGGTCGGGGCATGTTCGTGCAATAATAACCGAATGCTTGTTTATAAACCGCTCGAAGGCAAGGTGGCGCTCGTCGCCGGGGCGACCCGCGGGGCGGGGCGGGGGATCGCGACGGAGCTCGGCGCGGCGGGCGCGACCGTCTACGTGACCGGCCGCAGCACCCGCGCCCGGCAGTCCGAGTACAAGCGCACCGGAGACGATCGAGGAGACCGCCGAGCTCGTCACCGAGGCGGGCGGGACGGGCATCGCCGTGCCCACGGACCACCTCGAGCACGCGCAGGTGAAGGCGCTCGTGGACCGCATCCGCGCCGACCACGGCCGGCTCGACGTCCTGGTCAACGACATCTGGGGCGGCGAGTTGCTGTTCGAGTGGGACAAGCCGGTCTGGGACCACGACCTCGACAACGGCCTGCGGCTGCTCCGGCTCGGCATCGACACCCACCTGATCACGGCCCACTACGCGCTTCCGCTGCTGATCGAGCACCCGGGCGGGCTGCTGGTCGAGATGACCGACGGCACCGCGGACTACAACGCCCGCACCTACCGGATCAACCCGTTCTACGACCTCGCGAAGGTCGCCGTGAACCGCATGGGCTGGTCGCACGCGCAGGACCTGGCCAAGCACGCGGCGACGAGCGTCAGCCTCACGCCCGGCTGGCTGCGCTCGGAGATGATGCTCGAGCACTTCGGCGTGCGTGAGGACAACTGGCGCGACGCGCTCGACAAGGTCCCGGGCTTCGTGATCTCCGAGTCGCCGCGCTTCGTCGGCCGCGCGGTCGCCGCGCTCGCCGCCGACCCGGACAAGGCCCGGTTCAACGGCGAGTCGCTGTCCAGCGGCGGGCTCGCGCAGGTCTACGCGTTCGACGACGTCGACGGCTCGCGGCCCGACTGCTGGCGCTTCATGGACGACGGCAGTCCCGTCGCCGACGTCGCTGCCTACCGCTAACGGGACAGCAACCCGGCGTCCAAGACGAACTGGCTGCCCGTCACGAACCGCGCCTTGTCACTGACCAGCCAGCGCACGGCCTCGGCCACGTCGCTCGCCTCGATCCACGGCACGGGCTGCAGGTTGCCCGCGGACGCCTCGGCGATCTCCTGCGGCGTCTTGCCCTCCATCATCGCCAGCCCGTCGTTGAGCGCGCCGTCGACGCCGGTCGGGTGGATCGAGATGACCCGGATGCCGTGCGGGGCGAGCTCGATCGCCCACGACTTCGTCAGGCCGGTCAGGCCCCACTTGGACGCGGCGTAGTGCGAGAGCCGGCCCATCCCGCGCAGGCCGGCGATCGACGAGTTGTTGAGGATCACGCCGGACTTGGCGCTGATCATGTGCGGGATCACCTGGCGGGCGACGATCCACGCGCCCTTGAGGTTGATGTCGAGCATCGCGTCCCACTCGGGCTCGGTCAGCTCGTGGGCCAGCCCGTAGGCGCAGATGCCGGCGTTGTTGAACAGCACGTCGATCTGGTTGAAGCGGTCGATCGCGGCGGTCACGGCGGCGTCGACGGCCTCGAAGTCGCGCACGTCGGCGACGACCGTCAGGCACTCGCGTCCCAGGCCCTCGATCTCGTCCTGCAGCGACTCCAGCTCCGCCGTCGAACCCATCCGGTAGGCGGGATAGGTCAGCTGCGCGGCGACGTCGAGCGCGACGATGTCGTAGCCGTCCTCGGCCAGCGCGAGCGCGGTCGCGCGGCCCTGCCCGTGGGCCGCGCCGGTGATGAAGGCGATCACGCCGCGTACTCCTCGAGGTAGTCGTCGAGCTCGACGCCCATGGCGTCGTTGAACACGTTGGTGGCGAGCATGATCGCCCCGAACGCGATCAGCGTGACGATCTGCGGCGGCGTGAACCGCTCGGCCAGCTTCGCGTGCAGCGCGTCGTCGACGGAGTGCGGGTCCACGGCCAGGCGGCGGCCGAGGTCCACGATCAGGTCGTCGAACTCGTCCAGCTGCAGATCGGACGGGTCCTCGCCGCCGTCGATCAGCAGGCGGCGGAAGAACGTGGAGCAGATCAGGCAGTTGCTCTGGGTCGAGATCGCGTGGCAGAACAGCCACGTGCGCCGCTCGCCGAGCACCGGCGTCAGCTGGTCGTAGAGCGGATACCACTGCAGCAGCGCGTCCAGCGCCACCGGCGAGTGGGCGAGCGTCCATTTCATGTTCGTCATGCGGCCACCGGTGGCGGCGTGCGCGGCGGCGAGCTCGCGCGAAGCCGTCGGGGCGGAGGTCTCGTCGACCGGAGCGATGCGGGCCATATGCGTCAATGATGCCGATGTTGACGGCGCGTTAGCGGATGTGTTGAAGCGGTGAAACGTCACTCGACACCGCGGCGACCCCTGTTACCACTTATGGGGCATGCCGTACGTCGACCTTCATTGCCACATCCTGCCCGGCCTCGACGACGGCGCCCGCTCTCTCGCTGACGCCGTCCATTTCGCCCGCCTGCTCGACCGCGAGGACGTGCTCGATGTCGCGACCACCTCGCACATCAAGCGCGCGCACTTCCCGGGCATCGACATCTTCGAGCTCGACGGCCGCCGCGAGGAGCTCCAGCAGGCCATCCGCGCCGAGGGCCTGAAGGTCACGCTGCACCCGGGCGGCGAGCTCGCCCACGAGGACGCGCTCGCGCTGCACGACCGTGAGCTGCAACTGATCGCCCAGGGCCCCAGGCACGCGCAGTGGCTGCTGCTCGAGTGCCCGTTCCGCGGCCTCGACGACGACTTCGACGCCGCCGTCGAGCGCCTCACCGCCCTCGGCTACGGCCTGCTGCTCGCGCACCCGGAGCGGATCTACGACGGCGACCTGAGCCGGCTCGCCCCGCACACCGAGGCCGGCGCGCTGCTGCAGGTCAACGTCTCCAGCCTGCTCGGCGCCCACGGTCCGGACGCGCGGCGGATCGCCGCGCGCCTGGTGCAGACCGGCCGCGCGTACTGCCTGGCGTCCGACACGCACCCCGGGACCCGCGAGGAGATCCTCCCGTTCGGCGCCGACGCGCTGCGCCGGCTCGGCGTCAGCGACGTGCAGGCCTTCCGGCTCACGCAGTCCAATCCCCGCTTCCTGCTCCGCGAGGGCAATCCTCACCTGGCGCTCCCGGAAACAGAGGATCGCACCAACCGCACCCGCTGATGGCGTAAGTTCGGTCGCGGTTTGGACCGAGGGCTTCAGGAGATCGTCGATTCGTTGTCCCTGAGCCTGGGTCGGCCCGTCCTGATCGACGACGCCGAGCTCAGGCCGCTGGCCTACAGCACCCAGTTCGGCGAGCTCGATGCGGTCCGCACCGCCAGCATCCTCGGCCGGCTCGCGCCCGACGAGGCGCGCGTCGCCCTGTTCGCCGAAGGCATCCGGACGGCCACGGCGCCGGTGCACATCCCCGCCCGGCCGGAGATCGGCATGCGCGCCCGGGTGTGCGTCCCGCTGGTCGGCGGCGGCCGTCGCCTGGGCTATCTGTGGCTGTTCGAGGACCCGGCCGTCAGCCCCGACGAGCTCCGGCTCGCGCGCTCTGCCGCCGCGGAGGCGGCGGCGCTGGTCGGCCCTGACGCCGACGCCCAGCTCGTCCGCCTCCGCCACGAGCAGCAGCTCGTCACCGCGTTGCTGAGCATCGACCCGGCCGAGGCCGGCTCCGCCGCGCACGACCTCGAGGCCGATCACTACCTGCCGCTGCGGCCGCTGCGCGTGTGGGTCGCCGTCCCGGCGGGCCCGGCGGGGGAGGAGTGGAGCGCGGAGGCGCTGGACCGGCTGCGGGCGCGGCTCGCGGCCAAGCAGGCGCTGTGCGCGGAGCTCGAGCAGCGGCTCGTGTGCCTGGCGGGGGAGCGCGGGGGCGCGGCGGTGCAGGAGGCGCTGGGCGCTCTGAGCTCACCCCGGGCGCTGATCGGCGAGGGCGACGCGGTCGAGCACCTGATCGACGCGGGCAGCTCGTACCGGCGCGCGCTGGCGGCGCTGCGGGTCGCGGCCCACGAGGAATCGGGCACCGCGAGCTGGGACGCGCTCGGCGTCGAGCGCGTCGTCACCGCGTTGCCGGACGCGGCGTTGGAGGACCTACCCGACGGTCTCCGGAGGCTGCTGGCCGGGGACCAGTCGCTCGTGCTGACACTCGAGGCCTACCTCGACCACGCGGGCGATGTCAAACGCACCGCCGCGGCGTTGTCCCTGCACCGCGGCGGCTTGTACTACCGCCTGCGTCGGATCGAGGAAGTGGCCGGCGTGAACCTGCACGACGGCGAGGATCGGCTGTTGTGCCACCTCGCCCTGCGACTGGCCCGGCTCAGCAGCTGATCAAGCGTGCTGGAGGCGCGGCAGCAGATCGTGGAGCTGCAGGCTCACGCGCTGCAGGGCCTGGGCGGAAGACGTCACCTCGATCGGCGCGCCGCGGTCCGCGACCTCCTGGACCGCGTGGGCGACGGCGACCAGGCAGCTCTCCATGCCGGCGACGGCGACGCCGGCCTCCTGCAGGAGCTGCGGGTCGTCGGTGGCCGTCTCGAGCTCGGTGACGAGCCACACGACCTCGCCGGCGGCGACGCCGGAGCCGACCGCGAGGCGGCAGATCTGGTCGACGACCGCGCCGTTGTGGCCGTCGACGTCAGCGCGGGCGGACTCCATGGCGGCGTCGAGGGCGAGTCGGTTGCTCTGCTCGGCGAGGGCGACGACGGAGGCCACGAGGTGTTCGGGGCGATTGGGCGTGAAGCGGGACATTGGGGGACGTATCGGGACGTCCCCTCAAGGCCGGGTGGAGCGAAGGTCAAGAAGCGGTCAAGCTGCGCACCCTAGGCAAAGGGAGCGGCCGTTCACGCACCCATTCGAGCTCGGCCGCCAGACCGTCCTGGAGCGCCGTCTGTGGCGCGAACCCCAGCTCCGCCCGGGCGCGGGACGTGTCCGCGCCGGTGTCGGCGACGTCGCCCTCCTGGCGCTCGCAGTGGCGCACATCGAGCGGGCGGCCCGCGATGCCCGCGAGCGTCTCCAGCGCGCGGTTGACGCTGACGCTCCCGCCACCGCCGATGTTGAACACGCGCCCGGGTGACGTGTCCGCCTCCCCGGCGGCGCGGGTGGCGGCGACGATGTCGCCCACGAACGTGAAGTCGCGGGACTGGCAGCCGTCGCCGAAGACCTCGATCGGATCGCCATCCACGATCGCCTCGCAGAAGCGCCGGAACGCCATGTCGGGGCGCTGGCGCGGGCCGTAGACGGAGAAGTAGCGCAGCGCGACGGTGCTCGACGTCCTGCTCCTCGGCGTAGAGCACGCACAGATGCTCGGCGGCGAGCTTGGTCACGCCGTACGGGGAGAGCGGGCGCGGCGTGACGTCCTCGGGCGTGGGGAGCGTGAGCGCGTCGCCGTAGACGGAGCTCGACGACGCGTACACGAAGCGCTTGCCCGGGAAGTCGCACCATCGCTTCGAGCAGGCGCTGCGTGGCGGCGACGTTGTGGTGCGTGTAGCGGTCGAAGCGCGCGCCCCAGCTCGAGCGCACGCCCGGCTCTCCCGCGAGGTGGAAGACGACGTCGCACGGCTCGATCAGGCGCGCGGCGTCGAGCTCGACGAGGTCGCCGATCACGAGATCGAACGTGTCGTAGTCGGTGCGCCTTGACGAGGTTCGCCCGCTTGTCGGCGCTCGCGTAGTTGTCGTTGAAGCAGTCGACGCCGAGCACGTCGTGCCCGTCCGCGAGCAGCGCGTCGGTGAGGTGCGAGCCGATGAAGCCCGCGGCTCCGGTGACGAGCGCTCTAGCCAAGGGAGGCCTCCTCCGTGATGCGTCCGTGATCGAGTTCGAGGATCTGGTCGGCGGTGCTGAGCCAGCCGCGCCGAGTGGGTGATGAGGATGCACGTGCGGCCGCGCATCAGGCGATCGAGGCCGTCCATGACCTGGGCCTCACTGTCGGCGTCGAGCGCCGTGGTGGGCTCGTCGAGGATGATGATCGGTGGATTGCGGAGCAGCGTGCGGGCGATGCCGAGGCGCTGGCGCTGGCCGCCGGAGAGCCCGGTGCCCTGGGGGCCGAGCTCGTGTGTCGTAGCCGTCGGGCAGGCGCTGGATGAAGTCGTGGGCGGCGGCGGCCTTGGCGGCGTCGACGATCTGCGCGTCGCTCGCCTCGCTCCCGTAGCCGATGTTCTCCCGCACGGTTCCCGTGAACAGCACGGTGTCCTGCAGGACGACGGCGATCTGCTCGCGCAGCCACTCCTGCTCGTCCTCTTCGGGCGTGGCGTAGGGCACGACGAGCGCTGGGACACGGGTGCGGACGAGGTCGAGCGCCGTGTTGTAGCCGCACTGGCTGATGCTCGCCGCCGCGTGGCGCAGCTCCTGCGACGAGGTCCGGGACGGAGCGGATGAGCTCGACGTTGCCGCGGGACGCGGCGCTTGAGCGCGTCGAAGTCCTCCTGCGGCATCAGCGGGCCGGCGATCGCGCGCATCGGCGTGCCGTTCAGGCGCTCGATCGCCTCTTCGAGCAGTGGGCGCCCGACGCGGCCACCGCCGGCGCTGATCACGACGTGGTCGCCCGCTCGAGCTGTGCCGTCGTCGTCGCGGCCGGTCACGAACCCGGTGTAGTGGACGGGGACGCTGAGCGGCGGTCTTCGGCTTGAACGTCTCCTCCAGGCGGGCGAAGCGCGGGTCGGCGTGCACGAGGATCGGCGTCCAGGTGCGCGTCGGCGAGCTTGCGCGCGCGGTCGTCGCGCTCGGGGTCGCCGCTGACGAGGATGTCGCGCAGGCTGCAGGCCTTGAACGCGTCGTGCGCGGCGCCGAGCAGCGGCACGATCTCGCGCGCGAACTTCGCCCGCCCGAACGGGAACAGCTCCACCAGCACGACCTGCGGCTTGACGTCGCGCAGCGTGGTGAGGATGCGGTGCAGCCGGATGTCCCACGCGCGCTCGGTCGTGAAGCGCGGATCGGTCGAGCCGAAGCCGTGCCCGTTCATCCCGAGCGGCGGCAGCGCGACGACCTCGACGTCGGCGGGCGGGTCGATCCCGTTCGGCAGCTCCCCGCCGGCGATCAGCACGACGCGGAAGCGCTCCGCGAGCCGGTCGCACAGCGCGTACGAGCGCATCAGGTGCCCGAGGCCCACCGAGTGCTGGCAGTAGAAGAGCAGCGCGGGCTCTCAGCAGCAGTCGCGAGCCCGAGCCCGCGGGGAGCAGGTCTTCGCGCACCCGAGAGCTCACGGGCGGGCAGCGACGCGACAGCGCGATGCGAGCAGCGAAAGGCGCGACGTGTACCAGCGCGAGCGCTTCGCGGTCGATCGGGCCGTACCCCTCGAGGAACGGCTTGCGCCGACGCTCCGCGCTCACGAGCGCGTTCGCCACGACCTGCCCGACGTCCGCGGCCGCCGGCCCGAGCGCGAGGTGCTCGAGGTCGAGCAGCGCGACCCGCCCGTCGTCGAGCAGCACCGCGTTCCCGAGGTTCGCGTCGCCGTGGATCGTCACCGGCTCCGTCTCGGGCGGCTCCCCGAGCCGCTCGACGCAGCCGCCGCGCCGCGTCCCCGGCGTCCGGCCGCGCCGCGCGCGATGACCTCCGCCGCCGTGGCCAGCCGCGCGCGGATCGAGCCGGGCGAGAACGATAAAGAGGGACCTGTGCCCCTTATAGTGTTGTGAGAGCGGCCCGCAGGCGTCTTGCCGAGCGTCCGGTCGCGGAGGTCGTCGAGGCTGCGGCCGGGGAGGGCCTCGATCGATGAGGACGCCGTCCGTCGTCGGCGAGGATGCGGGGGACGCGGACGGCGTCCTGGTCGAGCGAGGGCGCGCAGGCCGCGGCGTTCGCCGTCGCCGCGCTGGACCTTCGCGTACGGCGCCGTCGAGCTTCGGCGGTCGCGGACTGCTCGGCGACGGCCCAGGCGACCAGGCGACCGGAGCGAGGGGAGCCGGGGCAGGCGCTTCCGAGCTTGCGGTCGTGCGGGAACGGGATAGAGCGCGGCGTCGACCTCGGGGGCGGGGACGCCGTCGCTGCGGCCGCTGCGGGCCGCGGCGAACGTCGTCTGCTCGCCGACCGCGGTAGCGGTAGACGACGCGCACGCTGTCGCCGACGCGGTACTTGACGTAGGTCCGCTCGCAGCGCGTCGACGGGCACGCCGGCGTGCAGCCGCTGCGAGAACACGCCCGCCATCGTCTCCGGGCGCAGGAGCGCGTCGCGGCGCGGGCACGCGCGGGATCGGCGGGCGAGCAGATCGGTCATCGCAGCTGACGGCACGAGGTAGGTGACGAAGCGCGGCGGTAGCGTGAAGAACGCGCACGGCGACCGCGCTCACGACCGGCGCGGCGTGCTTGACGCCGTACTCGGGGCTGACCCAGCCCGCTTCGAGCGCGACCGAGCGGGCGCCGCGGATCACGATCTCGACGTCCGGCGTGAGGACCGCCGTCGGCGCGCTCCTCGGCCGGGCCGGGCGGGAGGTGCCAGCGCAGGTCGTAGCGGTGGTTGCGCTCGCCCTCCAGCTCGTCCTCGATCACCCAGTAGCGGCCGTCGACGAGCGATGACTCGTGCGGCGGTGGACGGCGTCGTAACACGGGAGAGCGCACCTCGCCGGCGAGCGCGTGTCGCCGTCGCGGCCGAGGAACGTCGCGCACGGCGCTCGGCAGCGACGACCGCGAGCGCGCGTACGGCGTCTGGTCGGCGCCGTCCACGGTCACGGTGTTGTGGGCCGGGGTGCCGCGGAACCAGTGGCGCCAGTTCGGGTCGCCCTCGGCGTACGAGTAGCGGCCCGGGTCGACCACCAGCGGCCGGGCGTCCGCCCACGCCTCGAGGCTCAGCGCGTCGTAGTGCCCGTGGCCGCCGTCCCCCAACGGGCCGCAGTCGAAGATCAGGTAGCGGTCGCGGGTGCGCTGGACGAAGTAGCCGCCGTCGGGATAGTCGCCGGCCGCGCTCTCCAGCAGGTCCTCGCGGGCGAGCAGCCGCGCGGCGAGCGCGCAGCAGCTCGGTGTAGTCGCCGGTGTCGCTGTCCGAGAGCGCGGGGATCGTGCCGTCGGGGCGCCGGCAGTCGCGCGCGAACTCGCACGCGAGCGCGAGCCGCTCGTCGAAGCCGCGCGGGAGCTCCACCCCGAAGCGGCGGCAGTTCTCGCGCGCGCCGACGAAGGACCGCAGCGCGATGCAGTGGTAGTGCGTGGAGCGCTCGCGGTGCACGCCGTCCGGGCCCGAAGTCCGCCAGCAGGTTCTCGTGCAGCTCCTCGACGGCGAGTCGGGTCAGGCCGATCCCGGCAGCGCGAGGGAGGCGATCAGCAGCGCGTAGAGCTCCAGCGTGCGGTGGTTGCGCTCCGGGCGAGAGGTTCGCGCGCACGTGCCGCGACCTGCTCGCGAGGCTCTCGTACGAGCGCGTGCGCGACGCCCGTCCAGCCTCCGGCAGCCGCTGCCAGGCGTAGATCCAGTTGAGGATCCGGCGCGCGGTGACCTCGCTGTCGTCGTGGTCGGGCGGGACCTGGAGCGACGAAGCTCGAGACGAGCCGCTCCCAGGCCCGCAGGTAGCGCGCGTCCCCGGTGGAGCGGTAGGCGTCCGCGAGGTCGAGCCCGTAATAGAACTTGACCCAGTCGATCCGCCACTCCTCGTCCTCGGGCAGGTCGGCGGCGAGCCAGTCCGGCTCCAGCCCGAGCTCGCGCGTCTCGCTCCGCGAACGTGAAGCGCCCGGCGGCCACCGCGTCGGCGAGCGCGCGGTCGCGATGCTCGTGCTCGTTGACGCAGAAGACGGGCCGCGGACGCTCGGTGCGACCATGACGATCACCGCGCGACCGCCTCCCGGAACAGCGCCGCGAGGTCCTGCGCGCGAGGCGCTCGCCGTCGAAGCGCTCGCGCACGGTCGCGCGGCCGTTCTCGGTGAGGCGCTCGGCGAGCGCGCGGTCCTCGTAGCACGCGGACGAGCGCGTCGGCGAGCGCCTGCGGGTCGTCGGGCGCGACGAGCAGGCCGTTGACCTCGTCCTCGACCAGCTCGGGGATGCCGGAGACGTTGCTCGCCACCACGGGCGCGCCCGCGGCCATCGCCTCCACCAGCACGTTCGGGATGCCGTCGCGGTCGTTGGGGAGCAGCCGCGAGGGCATGCACAGCGCGCCCGCGCGGCGGTACTCGTCGAGCAGCTCCGCCGGGCCGACCGGGCCGGGCAGCGCGACCGGCACGCCGGCTGCGCTCGATGTGCGCGCGCAGGGCCTCGCCGTCCTTGTCGTCCTGGCCGACGATCAGCGCCTCGAACGGCACGCCGCGCGCATCCAGCAGCGCGCACGCGTCGACGAGCGTGTCGAACCCCTTCTTGGCCACGAGCCGGCCGACGCCCAGCACGCGCAGGTGCCCGTTCGTCTCCGGCCGCGGCGCGGTCCTCGCTCGAGCAGGCCGCGTGAAGTCCGCGGACAGGCCGTGGTAGACGAGGTGGACCCGAGCGCGCGGCGCGATCGCCTGCAGATGCGCGACGTTCGCCTCCGTGCACGTGACCACGAACCGCGCGGCGTTGAGCTTGCGCCGCAGCCAGCCCTTGGGGTTCAGCTCGGGCGCGTAGATGTCGCGCGCGTGGCCGGTGAAGCGAGAACGGCAGGCCGGAGATGCACGCCGCGAGCCAGGTGATCGTCGTCGTCCCGTGCGCGAAGTGCGCGTGCAGATGGCGGACGTCCGGCTCCTGCAGCAGCCGGTCGGCGAGCGTGATCGCCTGGATCGAGCTCCTTCACGTAGATCTTCCGCGGACCGGCGAGCGGCGCGCGGCGGTCGCGGAACGCCTGCGCGAACGCGGTCCGAGCGGCCCGCGCGACCCCGTGCGGGCGCCGCCGCACGCAGCGCCGCAGCGCGGGCACGAACGCGCGCGACGTCGCGCCCAGCGCCACCGGTGCATCGGCTTCGTGAGGCCGACCGGGTCCGGCAGGTACTCGGGCTGCGCGACGATCGCGTCCAGCACCGGATGGTCGTGCCCCTGCTCGCGCGCCTCGACGGGCTTGATCACGAACAGCTTCAGCGGGACGCCCGCCTGCTCCACGCGATGGATCTCGGACGCGATGAACGTCTCGGAGACGCGCGGGAACCCCATCAAGATGTAGGCGACGGACCCGTTCACACTCCGGTGACAACCGCAGTGCCCGAACGTCACGCGGCTTAAGGAATCTTTAGCTCGTCAGCGGTTGGTCAGTGTTTGGTCAGCCCGGCTTGATCCGCTTGCGCCATGGGAACGAAGCGACGGACATGGATGGCGGCGATCGTCATCGCCGCGTGTGGGTGGGCCGCGCCGATGGCATCGGCGCAGACGGGCATTGGCATCGGCGCGATCAACGGGCCGAACCCGCTGCCGCTCCACACCGTGACCAGCGGCGGTGTGTCGAGCTGCGGGACCCGGACTACCCCGGACTCCGGTGCGCCGACTTCACAGACCGGCACCACGCTCAGCGGCCCTGACAACCACTGGGGCAGACGGCAACGGCTGGACCATCGAGACGGCTGCGCGATGCGCTGTACTCGGCGCGCCAGAGCGCTGGAGATGTTCGAGAACTGGCTCGGCGCGTACCCGGCGTCAGTGGGCAGAACTCGGCATGCCGATTCGGCGTCGGCATGCCCGGCTACGCAGTACCGAGTCGTCCATCGGCGAGCGACGACCGCCGGAGATCGGCCGCGACGAAGCTGGTCGCTGGGCCACGTCGATGGACGTCGTCGGGAGCGGGCTGCGGCTACGCCGTCTATGTCGACCACGCGATCGCGCCTACAGCCCGCAACGGCTTCGGCATCGCCGCCGGCGACATCTTCGGCGCGCTGACCGAGGCCTACGCCAACCAGCCCGCGAGCTTCGACCCGCCGGACTACACCGTGGGCGAGGAGATCACCGTCGGCGGAGGAGGGCCGCATCCGGTACATGCACGACCCGTCGCTACGCGGCCAGGCCGAACTGCTATTCGACCAGCTCCCGGCGAACGACATGTCCGGCCATGAGCCACTGGTTCTATCTGCTCGCCGAAGGCTCGAAGCCGACGCAACGGCCAGCCTCAGAGCCCGACCTGCAATGGGAGCCAGACGTGGGGCGTCGGCATCCGCGCAGCGGGCCAGATCTATCTACGGGGCGCTGCGGGCGCGTGCCGCGGGGAGCTATCGCGAGTGGCGCCGGGCGACGTTGCAAGCGGCGAAGGCGCTCACGCCGGGCGTCTGCGACCTGTTCATCCGCACCAAGCAGGCCTGGGACGCGGTCAGCGTCCCGGCGGTCACCGGCGAGGCGACCTGCACGCCGCTGCGACTCGAGGTCCTGGACCCGCTCGTGGCCACGGTCGGCACGCCGGTCACGATCCGTTTGAAGGGCAACGGCGGCGACGGCACCTACACGTTCTCGGCCGGCGGGCTGCCGCCCGGGCTGACGCTCAACACCACGACCGGTGTGATCTCGGGGCGCCCGACCACGGCCGGGACCTACTACCCGGGCCTCGCGGTCCTCTCCCAGGGCGGTCGAACTTCATGCAGTCGCCTTCACGGTCAATCCGAAGCCCGCGTAGGGCACCATGGTCGGGCAATGCGCACGCTTGCACGGAGCCTGGATGCCGCACCCCGCCCGGTGGACGTCTTCTTCCGCGACGACGACGCCGGGTGGGAGGACGCGCGGCTGCTGGAGCTGATCGCGCGGTTCGCCGAGCACGGGCTGCCGCTGGACCTGGCGGTGATCCCGGCGGAGCTGGACGAGCCGCTCGCGGCGCGACTGCGCGACAGCCACGCCGGGCTGCACCAGCACGGGTACGCGCACACGAACCACCAGGTCGAGGGCCGCAAGTGCGAGTTCGGGCCGGCGCGCGACAAGGCGGCGCAGCGCGAGGACATCGCGCGCGGGCAAGGCACGGCTGCAAGCGCTTCTCGGCGACCGGCTGGACCCGTTCTTCACGCCGCCCTGGAACCGCTGCACGCGCGACACGGCCGAGAACCTCGTCGAGCTCGGGCTTCACGCTCCTCTCGCGTGAGCACAAGGCCGAGCCGTTCGGGCTGCTGCCGGAGCTGCCGGTGCACCTCGACGTGGCGCGGCTCACGCCCGAGGAGCTGGACGAGCGGTTCGCGGGGCACGTCGCGGACGGCGGACCGGTCGGCGTGATGTTCCACCACGGCGTGATGGAGCCCGACGACATGGCGCGGGCGAGCGAGCTGCTCGCGCTGCTGGCGACGCACGAGAACGTCCGAGCGCGGAAGATGAGCGAGCTGTGCCCCTGACCGACCACACCGACTGCGTGCTCGTCGTGATCGACGTCCAGCCCGGGTTCGGTGGCGACGCCGACGTGCTCGCCCGCATGCACTGGCTGACGAAGCTGGCCCGCGCGCTCGAGGTGCCGGTCGTGGTCACCGAGGAGGAGCCCGAGCGCCACGGGCCGACGCGCCCGGGCTTCGTCGAGGACGGGACGCCGGTGTTCCGCAAGCCGACGTTCGGCCTCGCGGGCACGCCGGAGATCCTGCAGGCCGTCACCGGCACGGGCCGGAGCACCGCCGTGCTCGTCGGCTTCGAGACCGACGTGTGTGTCTACCAGTCGGCGGTCGGCCTGCTCGACGCCGGCTTGCGCGTGCTCGTCGCCGAGGACGCGGTCGGCTCGCCGGGCGAGATGCACGCGCGCGGCCTCACGCGCCTGCGCGACGCCGGGGTCACGCTCACCCACTGCAAGGCGCTCGGCTACGAATGGGTGCGCACGGTGGAGGCGGCGAAGCTGCTGCCGCGCCCCGCGCCCTTCGCGCTGTGAAGGAGTGCCGAAACGTCCAAGAGATGAGTTTCGGGTCGTGGGATCGTCTTCGGTCCTATGAGTGGAGCAGCGGTCGAGGCACAGCAGTTAGTCAAGACGTATAAGGGGCGCGGCGGCGAGGTCGAAGCCGTCAAGGGCGTCGACCTCCGGATCGAGCCGGGGGAGATCTTCGGCTTCCTGGGCCCGAACGGGGCCGGCAAGAGCACGACGGTGCGGATGCTCACGACGTTGCTGACGATCACCGGCGGCAGCGCGACCGTCGCCGGCGTCGATGTAGCGCGCGAGCCGGACAAGGCGCGCCACAAGATGGGCGTCGCGCTGCAGGAGGCGGGTCTGGACCCGCGCCAGACCGGGCGCGAGCTGCTCGTCCTGCAGTCCAAGCTGTTCGGGATGAACGGGAGCGAGGCCGCCGCTCGCGCCGACGAGCTGCTCGTCCTGGTCGAGCTCGAGGACGCCGCCGACCGCCTCATCAAGGGCTACTCGGGCGGCATGAAGCGGCGGCTGGACCTGGCGAGCGCCCTCGTCCACCGCCCCGAGGTGCTGTTCCTCGACGAGCCCACCACGGGCCTGGACCCCGCCTCGCGGATCACCGTCTGGGAGGAGGTCCGCCGCATCAACGAGCTCGGCACGACCGTCTTCCTCACCACGCAGTACCTCGAGGAGGCCGACCAGCTGTGCGGCCGCCTCGCGATCATCGACGACGGCCGGATCGTGCGCGAGGGCACGCCGATCAGCCTGAAGGCCGAGCTGCGCGAACGGCCAGGCGCTCGACGACGACCCGACGCTCGACGACGTGTTCCTGGACGCCACCGGCCGCACCCGCGCGAAGGCCGAGGGCGCCGTCTCGAGGTGATCGCATGAGCCAGACCTGGGTGCTCGGCCAGCGCGCGCTGCGCGAGGCGTGGCGGACGCCGGAGGCGATCCTGCCGACGCTGTTCATCCCGCTGTTCTTCCTCGTGGTCAACATCGGCCAGGCGGGCAAGATCTTCCCGTCGGAGTCCACGGAGTTCCTCAAGGGCCAGGGCTACGGCGCGTTCCAGCTCCCCGCCAGCGCTGCTGCTGGCCGCGTCGTTCGGCACCGCCGCGCTCTACCTCGTGGAGGACATCGAAGGCGGCTACTTCGACAAGCTGCGCGCCGCGCCCGTCTCGCGCTCCGCGCTGGTGCTCGGCCGCCTGGTGGCGGAGTTCGCCAAGGGCATCGTGATCTCGATCGCGATCATCGCGCTCGGCATGGTGTTCGGCGTGACGATCGCCAGCGGCCCGCTCGGCTTCCTGCTGCTCGTGCTGCTGACGGCCTCCTGGGCGGTCGTGTTCGTCGGCCTGCTGCAGCTGATCGCGCTCAAGACGCGCAGCGCGGCGGCGACCAACTCCGCCGGCCTGATCTTCTTCCCGCTGATGTTCCTGACGCCGAACTTCGTCCCGCGCGAGCTGCTCACGCGCCCGATGGAGATCGCCGCGTCGATCAACCCCGTCACCTACCTGATGGAGTCACTGCGCTCGCTGATCCTCGACGACCTCGCCTGGGGCACGATCCTGCCGGGCTTCGCGGTCGTCGGCGTCGTCGGAGCGATCATGCTCGCCGCCAACGTGCGGCTGATCAACCACTACGACTAAGCAACCAGCGCAAGACCGGGGCGCGAAGACGGCCTCGATCAGGGCACGCATGACCGTCGCGTGCTCGGGGCGGTGCGTGAGGACCTCGGCGTGCCACTGCACGCCGAGGAGGAAGCGGGCGCTGGGATCGAAGACCGCTTCGATCGTCCCGTCCGGCGCGTGCGCGATCACTTCGAGGCCGCTGCCGAGGTGGTCGATCGCCTGGTGGTGGAAGGTGTTGACGGCGAGCCGGCGGCGGCGCGCGATGCGGTGCAGCGGCGAGCCGGCGGTCAGCGTGACGGCGTGGGTGGGCTCGTGCGGCGCGTCGGTCTGGCGGTGGTTCGGGATGTGCTGGTGCAGCGTCCCGCCACGGGCGACGTTCAGCGCCTGCATGCCGCGGCAGACGGCGAGCACCGGCAGGTCGCGCTCCCGCGCGGCGTCGTGCAGGCGCAGCTCGTAGTCGTCGGCGGCGCGGTCGATGTTCGGGCCCAGCCGCGGGCTCGGGACCTGGCCGTAGGTGCCCGGATCGAGGTCGGGACCGCCGCTGAAGAGCAGGCCGTCGAGGCGTTCGAGCAGGTAGTGCGCGTCGTCGCCGAAGCCGTGCGCAGGCAGCACGACGGCGATCCCGCCGGCCTCGTGGACGGCGTGCACGTACGTCAGCCGCAGGTTCAGCCGGGGCGGTGCGCACGTCCGCTCGTCACGGCCGCGCCCCGGCGCCAAGGCGACGCCTGGCTCCGGGAGGAGCTCGTGCGTGACGATGCCGATGAGGGGTGGACGTGCGTGCAAGATTGGGGGAAGTACGCCCGATTGTTGGAGCCGTTACGTGTGTTCTCGGTCACAAAAGGCTCCGCTTGAGCACGTGCTCGTCGCGCTTGGCGCGCACGAACGCGAAGCCGGCGGCGGCGTACGCGGCCCGGGCGGCGGCATTCGCGACCCGGACGTGCAGGTACACGCTCCGGAACCGTTGCTCGCGGGCCCATTCCACGCAGGCGTCCAGCAGTGCGCGGCCGGCGCCCATGCGGCGCGCTTCGGGCGCCACCCACATCGCGTTGATCACGGCGTCGTCGGGGGATTCGTCGTCGGGTCGCACCAGCGCCATCCCGAGCCACGCATCGTCCTCGTCGACGACGACGAAGGTCCGCTGGACGCCTTGGTCGCTGCGCCGCGCGCCGCGCTCCCACCAGTCGGCCGGGAGGGTCAGAGCATGCTCGTAGGTGGAGCCGAACGCGTCCGCGTCGCCGGCCAGGGACCGCAGGCGGATCTCGCGCAGGCGGTCGGCCTCGTGGGCGAGGACGTGCCGGACCCTCACAGGAACGCGAGCAGCCGCGCCACGTACTCGTCGCGGACCGCGGCCGTGTCGTGGATGGTGTGCGGCGCACCCGGGATGCGCACGACCGTCACGTCCGGGTGGGTCTGTGCCAGCCGCGCCGCATGGGCTTCCGGGAACGCGGTGCCAACGCCTGCGCCGACGATCAGCACGGGGACGGTCACCGGCGACGCCGTGTCCATCGGTGCCAGGCACGAGCCGTCGATGATGCGGTCCAGGACCTCGGGGTCGAGGTGCCGGAGCGCGTAGGCGCGGGCCGCGATCGCCTCGGGCGTCTGCAGGCCTTCGAGCGCCAGCTCGGCCTCGATCTCCGCCTCCGTCGCGCCGCGCGCCTGCCACGCGCGCACCGCCGCCTGCTGCTCGACGAAGTACGGGATCGACGGGTTGGCGGCGTGGGTCTCCGGCTCGCCCCCGAACAGCGGCGGGTCCTCGAGGAAGAGCTTGGTGACGAGGTCGGGCCGCTGCTGGGCGACGGTCCACGCCGTGGCGCCGCCGAGCGAGTGCCCGACGATCGTGGCCGGCCCGATCTCCTCCAGCACCGAGAGCGCGTCCTGCACGTAGTCCGGCAGGCGGTAGGTGCCGGGCCGCCGCGCCGACGCTCCGTGCCCGCGGAACGTCAGCCGCACCGCACGCCGGTCCTCCAGCGTGAGCCAGCGGTAGGTCGCGCCGGACCCGCTCACGCCGTGCAGGAAGAGGACGGGCGCGCCGGCGCCCTCGAACTCGACGTGCAAGCTCATCGGCTCGCCCGCAGCGTGTAGCTGAGCGGCAGGATCTCGCCGCCGACGCGCAGCCGGGAGCGACCGTCGGCCTCCGGGGTGAGCATCCCGCGCCAGTCCCGGGTGGCGTCCATGTGCTCGTGCAGTGCGTCCACGCGCAGGCCGGCGTCGATCGCGGCGGTCACGACCTCCCCGAGCGAGTGCGCGTACTCGATCGTCTTGGTCGACGCGACGTCCGCGTCGGGGTCGGCGTAGGAGCCGGGCTCGTCGAACACGCGCCCGCCGTCGAACGCGTACGGGAAGTCGAGCACGAGCGGGTCGAGCGACGCGACCATCACGAACAGCGGATGGATCTCGACGAGGGCGAGGCGCCCGCCGGGCCTGAGCGCCGCGTGCACGCTGCGCATCCAGGCGTCGATGTCGTCGATCCAGCAGATCACGCCGGCGGTGGAGTAGACGACGTCGAAGCGGTCGTGGAGCGCCGGTGGAAGGTCCATCGCGTTCGCTTCGACCCACTCGACGCTCACGCCCGCGCGCTCCGCCAGCTCCGCCGCGGCGGCCAGCGACCGCGGGGAGAAGTCCGCGCCGGTCACGCGTGCGCCGCGCCGGGCCAGCGAGATCGAGTCGAACCCGATGTGGCACTGCAGGTGCAGCACGTCCAGGCCGGTCACATCCCCGACCGCCGCGGACTCGTGTTCGTTCAGCGAGTCGCGCCCGGAAACCAGCGCATCCGCGTCGTAGTAGGCGTCCTGGCCATGGACCGCCGCCAGCGCGTCCCAGTGCGCGCGGTTGAGCTCGGTGGGGTCCATCCGGCGCAACGGTATACCTGGAAGGGCATGCGGTACGTCCTGCTCATCGTCGGGCTCGTCCTCGCCGCCGCCGCGATGGCGTTCGCACAGGAGCCCGAGCCCGCGCCCGCACCGACGCCCACGCCGGAAGCGACCCCCACCGTCGCGGTCACCGCGACCCCGACGTTCACCGATCCGGTCGACCAGCCGGGCGTCCCGCCCGACTTCGCCGCGGTCCAGTGGCGCACGTCGCAGTCCAAGGGCAGCTGGGCGCGCAAGGGCCGGCTCGTGCGCGGCGTGATGCTCCCCGAGCTGGGCGAGGACTTCTTCACCTGGGACCCGATCAAGAACCAGATCCCGAACCGCGAGTGGCGCCGGTACGGCACCGACCGGCTGATCCGCACCGTGCTCACCGTCATCCACGAGTTCCGGACCGAGCACGACAGCGCCCAGCGCATCGGGATCATGGACCTGTCGCGCACGCACGGGGGGAAGTTCGGGCGTCAGTACGGTGGCCTCGGCCACGCCTCGCACCAGAACGGGCTGGACGTCGACATCCTCTACCCGCGCAAGGACGGCACCGAGACCCGGCCGACCAAGCCCTCACAGGTGGATCGCGAGCTCGCCCAGGAGCTCGTCGATCGGTTCGTGGCAGGCCGGCGCGATCAAGGTCTTCGTCGGCCCGAAGCTGAACCTCAAGGGCCCGAAGAACGTGGTGATCCCGCTGATCTACCACGACGACCACCTGCACGTGAGAGTCCGTTAGCGCACTTCGTAGACCCGGGCGCGCACGGTGTTCTTGCCGGCCAGCGTCGTCACGCCGCCGATCGGCTGCAGCCGGGGGCTGGCGTCCAGCGCGGCGCGCCATTCGCGCGTGCGGATGCGGACCGCGCGCGCCCACGGCGACTGCGAGAGCCGCTCGCCGGGCACGGGGGTGACGATCAGGACGCGGCGGCCGCGCGGCAGACGCGCGATCGCCGGCAACAGCTGCGTCTCCGCCTGGCCGCTGCGCAGCCGCTGCAGGCCGTCGCGCCAGTCGGTCTGGCGCGGGTCGCTCACGAGCCCCATCGGCGTGAGGTAGACGACGCCGGCGGGCAGGTAGCGGTGCAGCGCGGGCACGGTCTCGGGCTGGGTGGAGACGACGAGATCGCCCGGCCGGATCGACGGCGCGATGGTGGTCGAGACCGTGCGCACGTTGCTCTTGATCGCCGGCGGGCCACTCAGCGCCCACACGCCGGCGACGCCGACCAGCGCGAGCACCGTCCAGCGCCGCCCGCGGGACACCACCGAGGCCAGCGCGAGCAGCAGCGGGCCCATCAGCACGGCCGAGTAGCGCGTGGCCCAGGCGGGCTCGATCTGCGAGGACAGCCAGGCGAGCAGCGCCGTGCCGATCGCGATCCCGAGCAGCATCCGCACCGCGCGGTCCACGGGCGGGCGGCGGCGCACGGCGAAGAAGATCGCGATCGCCAGCAGCGGGGTCGCGATGTGGCCGAACAGGCCGCCCGGGATGATCAGCAGCACCAGCGGCGATGGGCGCTCGGCCCACGGCGCGGCGGTGTGCTGGGCCTGGAAGAGGATGACCGGCAGCCACGGCAGGTAGGCGACCGCGAGCACGATCAACAGGCGGACGCCGTCGCGCGTGTCGACCTCCCCGCGGCGGCGCAGATGCAGCCACACGGCGCTCATCGCCACGACGAGGAAGACGCCCCACGTGTGCGTGTAGAGCAGCAGCGCCAGCCACACGCCCAGGTACACGACGTGCTTGCGCTCGGAGCGCACGAACGCGAGCGCGAAGCTCGCCGACGCGAGGATCGAGAGCAGCACGACCAGCGAGTACATGCGCGTTTCCTGCGCGTAGTAGGTGAGGAACGGCGCGCCCGCGGCGCCGGCCGCGGCGATCACGCCGGCGCGGCGGCTGAACAGCCGCGTCCCGGCCCAGAACGAGGCCGGGATCGCGAGCAACGCGAACAGCAGGCTGAGCGCGCGCGTGGCCGCCTCGCTCGTGCCGAAGATCTGCATCCAGCCGTGCAGGAGCAGGTAGTACAGCGGCGGGTTGCCGTCCTGGCCGAGCGCGCCCGGGATGTCGCGCAGGTCGTGCGAGGCGATCCCGACCGAGATGCCCTCGTCGATCCAGTAGCCCGCGTCCAGCGCGCCGGTCCGCAGCAGCAGCGAGGCGGCCATCAGGGCGAGCAGGGCGCCGACCCACAGGGCCGGACGTGGGGTGGCGAGACGGTTCACTCCATGGCGCAGTGTGCCCCGCACGCCTTGGCGCGAGGCCACTTGCGAACAGGGCTTAACCGTGCAGCGGGAGCGGGTCGATGATGTGGAAGTTCAGGACGCCCTCGGGCTCGGTGTTGCGGAAGCCGACGAACACCCACTGCGCCGTCGCGCGTCTGGACGAGCGGGGCGGCGAACAACTTCGGGTCGGTGGTGAACGGCTTGCGCGCGGGCGAGGTCGAACGGGCCGAGCGGCGAGTCGGCGGCGACGAACCACGTGCAGTAGTCCCCGAACGCGAGCCGCTGGTCCTCGCTCTGCTCCTCCGGGTGGCAGGTGAAGACGAGCAGCCACTGGTCGTCGACGTGCCGGAGTTGCGGCGACCTCGAGCTGCCCGAAGCCCGCCGGCGTGGTCAGCGGCGGCTGCAGCTCCCACGTGACCATGTCGTCCGAGGTGGCGTGGCCGAGGATGCCGTCCTTCAGGCGCGGCGCCACCGGGTCGCGGGCGGTGATCAGCATGTGCCAGCGGCCTTCGGCTCCGAAGACGAACGGGTCGCGCCACGTCTCGCTCACGCCCGGCTCGTGCGTGAGGTACCAGGCGGGATCGGGCGCGACGAGCGGCAGATCGCCCACGCGCGTCCAGGTCTCGAGGTCCTTGGACTCCGCCAGGCCGAGCTGCTGGTCGCGCACGGTGTGCCCGCGGCTGGTGTTGAGGGCCGTGTAGTACATCCGCCAGGTGCCGTCCTCGCCGCGGGCGACCGAGCCCGTCCACAGCGCCAGGTCGTCCCAGCGTCCGTGGTCGCCGGGTGTGAGCGCATCCGCGTGCAGCGTCCAGTGCGTCAGATCCGTGGAGCTCGCGTGGCCGATGAACGCCGCCTCGTGGCGCAGCGCGGGGTCCTTCAGCGCCGCCGGGGCCTTGAGGAAGAAGAGGTGGTAGCGCTCGCCGTCGTCGGCGATCCAGCTGTCCCAGATCCAGTGCTCGGGGTCCTGCAGCATCGTCGGAACGCTGCCACACTCGGACGCAGATGGATTCGCGGTCGGTGTTCGTGGTGCAGAGAACGTTCGGGACGGTGCGGCGTGGCTACGACCCGGACGAGGTGGACCGCCACCTCGAGCTGGTGTCGGAGTGGTTCAACCGCGGCCTGGCGGGCGAGAAGCGCGCCGAGGCGTCCCGGCTCGAGGAAGAGGCCCGCGGCGCCCAGCTCGAGGCCGAGGCCACCCTGGCCGGCGCCCGCCTGAAGGCCGACGCCGACATCGCGGCCGCCCAGGCCGAGGCCGAAGCGATCCGCGCGGGGGCGGCTGCGGCGGGCGAGGCTGCGGCGCGGGAGGCGGCGGATCGCCTGGTTGCGGACGCCGAGGCGCGCGCGGCGGCGACGATCGCGGCGGCGGAGGCGCGTGCCGCCGAGGCCGAGGCCCGCGCCGCCGGCGCTGAGGCCGAGCGCGACGCGCTGCTCAGCGCCGCCCGCGAAGAGGCGGCGCGCCTCGTCGCGGCCGCGCAGGCCCGGGCCGATGGCATCGACGCCGAGCGCGAGGCGATCCTGGCCGGCGCCCGCGAACGCGCCGCCGCGGTCGACGCGGACCGCGACGCGCTGCTCGCGGACGCGCGCGCCGAGGCGCAGCGCCGCCTCGCCGCCGCCGACGAGCGCGCCGCGGGCGTCGAGGCCGAACGCGAAGCCGTTCTCGCTGCGGCCCGCGACGATGCCGCGGCCCAGCGCGACGCCGCGCTCCTGGAGGCCCGTGCCGAGCGCGACCGGCTCCTCGCCGCGGCCGACGATCGCGGCCGGGCGACCGTCGCCGCCGCCGAGCAGCGCGCCGCGGGCATCGACGCCGAGCGCGACCGCCTGCTCACCGCCGCGGAGCGCGAAGTCGCCGCCCAGCGCGAGGCGCTCCTGGCCGCCGCCGAGCGTGAGGCCGACGCCTACGAGGCGCGGCTCAAGGACCAGGTCGACGAGGAGGTCGAGCGGCGCCGGCGCGAGGTCGAGCGGCTCGTCGAGGCCGCGCGGCGCGAGCGCTACCGCTGATCAGCGGCGCGGGTCGTGGTCGTCGTCGACCACGTCGAGCAGGGCGCGGATCGTGGGGGACAGACGGGCCTGCGTTTCGAGGCCGGCCAGTCCTGCGCCGGCCGCCGCGCGGACCTGGTGCTGGTAGGCGCTGAGCATGGTGGAAGCGTTGGGCATGTCTCATACAGAGTGTTCCCACCATGCTGGAAATACACAACGGCCCGCTGGTAGCGGGCCGTTGTACGTGCGGTCGAGGATCTAGGCGGGCTGGGGAACCAAGCGGCCCTTGGGCTGCTTCTTGTCGGACGTGCCCTCGATGTCGAACTCGGGCAGCCACTGCAGCCAGCGCGGCAGGTACCAGTTCCAGTCGTTGAGCAGCTTCATGCTGGCCGGGAGCAGGACGCCGCGGATGATCGTGGCGTCGACGAAGATGGCGAAGGCGAGGCCCACGCCCATCTGCTGCATCTCGAGCCCGCTCTGGGTGGCGAACTCGGCGAACACGGCGACCATGATGATCGCGGCGCTCGTGATCGTGCCGGCCGTGGTCTTGATGCCGTGGGAGACGGCGTCGGCCGTGGACATGCCGCCCTTCCAGGCCTCGCGGACGCGGCTCAGGATGAAGACGTGGTAGTCCATCGAGAGGCCGAACAGGATCACGAACAGGAACAGCGGCAGCCAGGAGACGATCGCGGTGTCGCTGTCCTGGAAGACCAGGGTCAGCAGGCCGTACGAGGCGCCCACGGACAGCAGGTTGAGCAGGATCGCCTTGATCGGGATCACGATCGAGCGGAACGTCGCGAGCAGCAGCAGGAACGAGAGGCCGAGCACGAACGCGAACACGATCGGGGTGCGGTCACGCATGACCTGGTTGAAGTCGGTCGTGCCCGCGGCGGCGCCGGTCACGTCCGCCGTGGCGTGCGTGCCTTCGAAGGCGGCGGGGATGACGTCCTCGCGCAGGTGCTCGAGGGACTGCATCGCCTTGTCGTCCACGCCGCTGCCGGCGAGGGCGACGTCCGCCCGGGCGACCGTTCCGGCCGGGTTGATCTCCACGTTGGTCGGCTTGAGGTCGGCGATGGCGGTCTTGACGGCCGGCGCGTTGACGTCGGCGGCCTTGACGACGACCGTGGCGTAGTCGGCCTCGGACGGGAACGCCTCCTGGACCTTCAGGTACGTCTGGATGACGGGCTGGGACTTGTCGTAGGACTCGATGCCGGGGAGCTTGGTCTGCATGCCGAACGCGGGGATCGTCAGGGCGACGAGCGCGCCACCGGCGACGATGATGGCCAGCTTCGGGCGGCGCATGACGCGGTCGGTCAGCCAGCCCCACATGCGGGACTCGCGGGCCTGCGACTGGCGCTTGCCGATGAACGGGAGGCGGCCCTTCTCGAGCTTGTCGCCCATGCCGGCGAGCACGGCGGGGAGCACGGTCAGCGAGCCGATGACGGCGACGGCGATCACGAGGATCGTGGCGATGCCCATCGAGATGAAGATGCGTGTTGCCGGTGAGCAGCATGCCGGCCATCGCGGCCATGACGGTCAGGCCGGAGATCAGGACGGCGCGGCCGGAGGTGGCGGCGGCGATGTCGATCGCCTCGAGCTTGCCGGCGCCCTTCGCGCGCTCTTCACGCTCACGCCGGATGTAGAACAGCGAGTAGTCGACGCCGACCGCGAGGCCGATGAGGATGATCGCCGGCATCGCGATGTCGTCGATCGGGAACGCCTGGCTGACGAGCGCGATCACACCGCTCGTGCCGAGCACGGCGGTCAGGGCGAGGACGACGGGCACGGCGGCGGCGACGAGCGCGCCGAACGTGAGGGCGAGGATGAGCAGCGTCACGCCGAAGGACATGAGCTGCGAGTTGCCTTCCTCGGCCGCGGCGGCGTCGTCGAGCTGCTTCGTCATGCTCGCGTCGCCGAACTGCTCGACGGCGATGCCCTGGTGGCGCGCGGCGACCTGGCTCGTGGTGTCGAGGATCGGCTGGATGCGGTCGACCGCGGTGTCCGGATCGCCCTTGAGGTCGAACTGGACGAGGACCGAGTGACCGTCCTTGGCGACGGTGTCGGTGGAGACGTTGGCGACCGTGCGGTGCTTGCTGACGCTGGCGGCGACGTCGTCGACCGTGGCCTTGAAGGCGGCGTCATCAGCGGTCTTGGTCTTGCTCTGGACGAGCACCATCTCGCCGCTCTTCTTCGGGAAGCCGGCGTCGGCGAGGATCGTCTCGGCACGGCGGGTCTCGCCGTCCATCTTCTGCGCGTCGGTCGGGGTCTTCTGGCCGAGCGCGCCGCCGACGACGAACGCGATCAGGATGAACGCGAGCCACCCGAAGATGGCGGTCTTGCGGTGCCGGGCACTCCAGTGCCCGGCCCGGGCGGCAATGCCTTTGGGCTTGGGGAGCGACATGGTGGGTTTACCTCTCCAGGGGGATCACGGTTGGTGAGGAGAGGATCGAATTTCCGGGCGCGTTTCTCGCCCGTGGCACCCGGCGTCTGCGGGGTCCTGCACAGCCCACCCTGGGGTACGGTTGACCGCAGTGACCGGTCCCGATAGCCCCCCGACGCTGGTCGGCGAACGCCTGACCCTGCGGCCTCTGCGGGCCGCCGACGTCGAACCCCTGAACGCGATCATCGCCCAGCCCGACGTGCGCCAGTGGTGGGGCACGGACCCGACCGTCGACGACCAGGACGCGTTCACGATCGTGGTCGACGGCGAGATCGCGGGCTGGGTCGGCTGGTACGAGGAGACCGACCCCGACTACCGGCACGGCGGCCTGGACATCTTCCTCTCGCCCGCGTTCCACGGTCGCGGGCTCGGGCGCGAGGCGCTGCTCGTGGTCGCGCGCTGGCTGATCGCCGAGCGCGGCCACCACCGGCTGATCATCGACCCGGCCGCCGCCAACACCCGGGCGATCCGGACGTACACGTCAATCGGCTTCAAGCCCGTCGGCGTGATGCGCCGCTGCGAGCAGGGACCGGACGGGACGTGGCACGACGGGCTGCTGATGGACCTGCTCGCGGAGGAGCTCAGCCCCAGCTGAGGTACCCGCCGTGCCCGTCGGCGTAGGCGACCCGCTCGCCGTCGCGGGTGAGCGCCATCACGTCCGTGCGGTCGTTCTCGAAGCCGAGGATGTCCGGCCCTCGCACGCGAGCCACGTCGCGCCGAGCTCGCGCACCTTCGCGCGGAAGATGGCCCGGCCGACGCGCGGCACGTAGAACAGCACCGCGGTGTGGAAGATCACGAGCGTGGCGTCCGTGGGTGCCTCGGCGGCGAGCTCGTCCAGGTCGCTGGTGGTGAGGTCGCCCTGGACGATCCGCGGCGGGTCCTTTCTCGCCACCGCCACGGCGTGATGCAGCGTCTCGACCCGGTGCTCCATGCCCGGCCAGATCAGCAGCTCGAGCCAGTGGATGCGGTCCTCGTCGAACACGTCGATCGGGTCGAGGTCCAGGCCCGCGCGCCACACGACCTCGGGCAGCTTCGCCGGGAGCGGCGGATCGCCCTCGACGCGGCACCGCAGCACCGGTGGGCCGGTGCCCAGCGAGTGGGTGCCGTAGTCGTACGCGTAGCGGTCCGGCAGCAGGCACAGCCCGGCGCTCGCGCCCACTTCCAGCAGCGCGAGCGGCTGCGGGAGCGCGGCGAGCAGCGGCAGCATCAGCGCGCAGCGGGCCGCCTCGTTGGTCTGCGTGCGCCGCGCGAGCATCACCGCCTCCACCTCGTCGCGCCGGTCCTTGAGCGTCGTCTCGAACTCCGCCCACCCGGACGGCGTGCCCGCGACGAGCCGGTAGGCGGCGAACACGAGGTTCGGCTGGCGCTTGCCCTGCGGGAGTCCGGCGAGCCACGCGAGCAGCTCGCGGTCCTCCGAGATCCCGGCGCCCAGCTCCGCGTACAGCGGCGAGTTGTGCGCGAACTCGCGGTACGCCGTGGCCAGCCGGTCGCTCATCCCTCGTACCGTTCCCCGTGTGCGGGTTCCGTTAGACCTCTCACTTGCGCCCGAGCGCGTGCTGCTCGCGCTGCGCGACGAGCCGTGGCCGTTCGCGCTGGTCGGCCGCTGGGCCGGCGGCGGCGCGATCGTCGGCTGCGCGCCCACGACGCTGCTCGCGCCGGGGAGGACCCGTTCACGCGGCTGGAGGACCTCCCCGAGCCGACCGGCGACGCGGTCGTCGGCGGCGGCTGGTTCGGCTGGCTCGGCTACGGCCTCGGCGCGCTGGTCGAGCGGATCCCGCCGCGCCCGCCGCGCCCCGTCCCGCTCCCGGACGCGCACCTGGCCTTCTACGACCACGTCCTGCGCCTGGACGAGCACGGCCAGTGGTGGTTCGAGTCGCTCACCGGCGACACGGCGCCGCTCGACCGTCTCCTCACGCTGCTTGCCGGCGCTCCCGAACCGCGCGGGCCGGAACCGGCCACATTCACCGTGCCGGGCGGGCACGTGGCGGCGGTCGCGGACTGCGTCGAGCGGATCGCCGCCGGCGAGATCTTCCAGGCCAACCTGTGCCTGCGGCTCGAGGCGGAGTGGGACGGGGACGTGGCGGAGCTGTTCGCCGCCGCCGCTCCGGTGCTCACGCCGGCCTACGCGGCGTGCTTCGTCACGCCCTGGGGCGGCGTCGCGAGCCTCTCGCCGGAGCTGTTCCTGCGCCGCGCAGGCCGCCACGTCACGACCGGCCCGATCAAGGGCACCGCGCCCGAGCCCGAGGCGCTCCGCGACTCCGCGAAGGACCTCGCCGAGCACGTGATGATCGTCGACCTCATGCGCAACGACCTGGGCCGGGTCGCCGAGTACGGCAGCGTGCACGCACCGCTCGCGCCGTCGCTGCAGCCGCACTCGGGCGTCTGGCACCTCGTCTCCGACGTCACCGCCACGCTCGCTCCCGAGCACGGCGACGCCGCCCTGCTGCGCGCGACGTTCCCGCCCGGCTCGGTCACCGGCGCGCCCAAGGTCCAGGCGCTGCACGTGATCTCCGAGCTGGAGTCCACCGGCCGCGAGGTCTACACCGGCGCGATCGGCTACGCCAGCCCCCACGCCGGCCTGGAGCTCAACGTCGCCATCCGCACCTTCGAGGCCCGCGCCGGCCGCCTCTGGCTCGGCGCCGGCGGCGGCATCGTCGCCGACTCCGACCCCCACGCCGAGCTCGAGGAGTGCCTCGTCAAGGCCCGCCCGCTCATCTCGGCCATCGGTGGAACCGTGCGATCAGCGGAACGATAAAGGGTCCAGACCCCTTTAGGTTCCGCGCGCCGCTGGTGAAGGGGCGGCCCGACCCGGCGCACGGCGTGTTCGAGACGCTCCGGGGGCGGGAGAACCTGGACAAGCCCACCTCGCGCGGCTGCGGCACTCGGTGCGTGAGCTGTACGGCGAGGAGCTGCCCGAGATCGAGGTGCCGGACTTCGACGGGGCGGTGCGGATCGACTACGTGCCCGGGCAGCCGGTGACGGTCACGACGCGCGAGTACACGCCGCGGCCGCTGCCGATCGTGCTCACGCCGCTCACGCTGCCCGGCGGGCTCGGGCGCGCACAAGTGGCGCGATCGGCTCCCGCTGGGCGACGCGCTCTTGCTCGACGGCGACGGCACGGTGCTCGAAGCGGCGTGGGCGAGCGTGCTGATCGAGCGCGACGGTGTGCTCTACACGCCGCGCGAGGACGGCCGGATCCTGCCCGGCACCTCGCGGCCCGAGGCGATCCAGGCCGACCTGCAGCTGCAGCCCGGCGACCGGCTGTTCGTCAGCTCGTCGCTGGCGGGACTCGTGCCGGCCGTGCTCGCGGGAACCAGCCCGGCACCGCACGGCGGTAGGCCTCGTACTCGGCCCCGAACTGAGCCCGCAGCGTCGGCTCCTCATAGAGCCGCACGAAGCTGAAGAACAGCACCATCAGCCCGCCCGCGTAGACCAGCAACGAGGGCGCGCCGAACAGGCCCGCCTGGCCGAGCACGGCGGACACGACCGCGATGTACATCGGGTTGCGCACCCACCGGTAGAGCCCGCCGACGACCAGGTGCTGCGTCGGAGCGACCGGAGCCGGCGTCCCGATCCCCTCGATCACGAAGCGCGCGAACGCGTGGATCAGCACCGCGGCGGCGCAGACGGTCACGACCGCGCCGATCACGCGCCATCCGAACCAGTCGGGCTCACCCGACCAGCCGGTGATCGACCACGGGATCACTCCGGCGACGACGCCCGGCGCCAACGCGAAGAAGAGCGAGCTACCTGCCGCTGCGGCTGTGCGTTCCATGCCGCCTTCAGTCTCCCGAATCCGCGCAGCGTTACGCGCGAATGCGCATCATGCCGCGATCCCCATCTGCCGTGCGTGCTGCGCGACACGCCGCCCACCGAGTGGCGGGCGGCGTGGCACTCCAGCGACGGGCCGTGCCCGACCCGCCGCCGTTCGCAGGGCCCGCCTGGGCGCCCTGGAACTTCTAGACGGCCTCGAGGAACCCCGTCACCGCGCGCAGGCGGCCATCCTCGGCGACGGTGGCGAAGTCGACGCCGCGCGCGACCGGACCGTTGCCGGCCGTCAGGTCCCACGTGAAGCGCACGACATCGTTGTGCGCGTCCGGCCCGAACGAGAGCTCGAAGCGGTGGCCCGGGAACTGCGCCTGCGCGGCCCCGATCATCGCCGCGATCTCGTCCGGGCCCGATCCGGCCATGAGCGGGTCGACGTACGTGCCGTCGTCGGTCCACGTCTCGCCCACCAGCGCGCGCCGGCGCTCGGCGTCGCCCTCGTTCCAGGCGGCGATGTAGGTGTCCACGACGGAAGTGATGGTGGAGTTCGTCATGGCCGGTACTCTTGCGCCCCGAGGTAAGTGCTTCAATTACCTCAGAGGTAATGGCCGTCGGACCACTCATCAAGACCTGGCGCACGCGGAGGCGCCTGAGCCAGCTCGACCTCGCGCTCGAGGCGGGCGTCTCCGCTCGCCATCTGAGCTTCGTGGAGACCGGCCGCAGCAAGCCCAGCGAACAGATGGTCCTGCACCTCGCCGAGCACCTGGAGGTCCCGCTCAGAGAACGCAACCGGATGCTGCTGGCCGCGGGCTACGCGCCGGTCTACGCGCAGCGGCAGCTCGACGCGCCGGAGCTCGCCCCGGTCAAGCAGGCGCTCGACCAGCTGCTCAAGGCGCACGAGCCGTTCCCGGCCGTCGTGATCGACCGCTCGAGCACCCTCATCGCCGCCAACCGCGCGGTGCAGATGCTGCTCGAAGGTGTGGCGCCGCACCTCCTCGCACCACCCGTGAACGTCCTCAAGCTCGCACTGCACCCCGAGGGCATGGCGCCGCGGATCGAGAACCTGGGCGAGTGGCGGGCCCACCTCCTGCACGATCTCGCGGCCCTGCGCGACCAGACGGGTGACGAGGAGCTGCACGCCCTCTACGACGAGCTGACCAGCTACCCCGGCCCGCAAGCCGAGCCCCGAGCCACCCACGACGTGTTCGTCCCGCTCAAGATCGACGGCCTCACGTTCCTCTCGACCCGCACCACGTTCGGCACCGCGATGGACGTCACCGTGGCCGAACTGGCGATCGAGGCCTTCTATCCCGCCGACGAGGCGACGTTCACGGCATGTTCTGCTCGCCGGTGATGAGCCGGGTGCCGCGCCCGTGGGTGAGGAAGCTGAAGCCCCAGCGCGTGAACACGAGCACCCGGTTCTGGAAGCCGACGAGGTACCAGAGGTGGATGCCGAGCCACAGCGCCCAGGCGAGGAAGCCGCTCACCTTGATGCCCGGCGGGAATTCGGCGATCGCCCGCGCGCGGCCCAGCGTGGCCAGGTTGCCCTTGTCCTTGTACTTGAACGGCCCTGAGGTCCCGCCCCGCAGCTTGGACTTGACCGAGCGCGCCGCGTAGCGCCCCATCTGCATCGCCACCGGGGCGACACCGGGCAACGGGTCCCCGCCCTTGACCTGCACCATGTCGCCGATCGCGAGCACGTCCGGGTAGCCGGGGAGCGTGAGGTCGGGCTCGACCAGCAGCCGGTCGACCTTGTCCTGCTCGCTGCCGGCCGCCTCGGCCAGCTTGGTCGCGACGCTCGCGGCGAGCACGCCCGCGGCCCAGATGACGGTGCCGGCGCGCACCTTCTCCTCGCTGGTCGACGGACTTGATCGTCACGCCGTCGGCGTCGATGTCGGTGACCATGTGGCTCGGTCAGCGACGTCACGCCGAGCGCTGCCCAGCGACTTCTCCGCCTTGGCCGACAGCCGCTTCGGGAACGCGGCCAGCACACGCTCGCCGGCTTCGACGAGCAACACCTTCGCCTGCCAGGTGTCGATCACGCGGAACTCGTTGCGCGTGTCGCGGGCGATCTCGGCGATCTGACCGGCCATCTCGGCACCGGTCGGGCCCGCACCCACGATCACGAACGTCAACAGCCGTTCACGCTCGGTCGGGTCGGAGACCACCTCCGCCTCCTCGAACGCCTTCAGGATCTGCGCGCGGATGTGCAGCGCACCCTCGAGCGTCTTGAGCTCGGCGGCGTGCTCCTGCCATTCCGGGTGGCCGAAGTAGTTGTACTTGGACCCGCCGCCGACGATGAGCGTGTCGTAGTCGAGCGTCTCCTCGCCCGCCGCGGTCCGCAATTTGACCGTCTTGGCGTCCAGGTCGAAGCCCTCCGCCTCGGCCAGCATGACGGAGACGTTCTCCTGCCCGCGGAAGATCGAGCGCAGCGGATACGCGACCTCACCCGTGGCCAGAGCGCCCGTGGCGACCTGGTAGGCGAGCGGCTGGAAGAGGTGGAAGTTGCGGCGGTCGACGATCGTCACGTCGACGTCAGCGCCCTTCAGGTTCAGGGCGGCCTGCAGGCCTCCGAAGCCTCCGCCCACGATGACGACACGATGCTTGGCCATTTCCCTTCACACTATGCGACATGACATTCGGCATCGCGATCCTGAGGGCCGTCGTCGGCGGTCTCTTCATCGGCCACGGGCTCCAGAAGCTCAAAGGCTGGTTCGGCGGCTACGGCATCGAGGGCACGGGCGGGTGGATGGAATCCGTCGGCCTGTATCCCGGCAAACACCACGCCACGGCGGGCGGCCTGGCCGAGACCGCCGGCGGGGCGATGCTCGTCGCCGGGCTCGGCACCCCGGCCGCGACGGCCGCGCTCACCAGCTCGATGACGGTCGCGACCCTCAAGGTCCACGGCCCGAACGGCGTGTGGGGCCAGAACGGCGGCTACGAGCTGCCGTTGGTGATGACCGTGGCGCTGTTCGCCGTCACCGCGTCCGGCCCGGGCAGCTTCGCGCTGGACCGGCGTGAGTGGGGTACGGGCTGGGCGATCGCGTCGCTCGCCGGCGGCATCGCCGGCGGCCTGGCCGCGATCAAGTACTCGGACTCCAACACCCCCGCGGAGCAGCCCGCGGCGCCCGAAGCCTCCGAGGAGGCCGCTGCTTAGCGGATCGAACGCTCGCTCAGCTCGAGCGCCTGCGCGGCGTCACCGCGGGTGACGAAGTGCGGCCCGGTGGCGACCACGTCGCCCTGGGACGGGAAGATCCCGTAGCGGGCGCGCAGAGCGAGCATCTCGATCGGCAGGTAGCCCTGCAGGTAGGGCTGCTGGTCCACGGCGAAGCCGATCCGGCCCGCCTGGACGGCCTTGAGCACGTCCGGCCCGAGATCGAACGTGCCGATCTTGATCCCCGGCGGGAGCGCTTCCGAGGCCGTGAGCCCGCCGATCGAGTTCGTGGTGAGCACGCCCTGGGCCTTGTCCGAGGCGACGGCGCGGCGAATCCGCTCGGGCGTCCCCGGGTCATCGTCGGTGATGGCGAGCACGCGCGAGCTCCCGCCGCTCTTCTCCAGCGCCTCCGCCATGCCCGCGCAGCGCTGGTCCAGGCCGGTGTTGCCGACCTGCTGGTTGATGCAGATCGCGCGCTTGACGCCCGCGTCGACGAGGCGCTGACCCGCCGCCCGCCCGGCCCGGAACTCCTCCTGGCCGACGTGCGCGAGCACCCCGAAGGAGCGGAACTGCCCGCTGCCGGAGTTGATCGACACGACCGGGATGCCGGCGCGCACCGCCCGCTCGATCGCCGGCTGGAGGCCGATCTCGGGGATCGAGACCACGAGCCCGTCCGGCTTGGTCGCGATCGCGTCGTCGATCAGTCGGCTCATGTCGTCGAGCGAGTACTCGTCGGGCGACTGGTAGTCGACGAGCACGTCCAGCCGGCGCGCGGCGGCGTCGACGCCGTTGCGGATGATGGCCCAGAACTTCGAGGACGCGGGCCCGTGCGTGACGACCGCGATCCGCACCGCATCGTCCGGTGCGGGGGCGCCCGGGGCGGGGGAGGAGCTCGGCGTGCCGGAGACGGTGACGTTCGGCTCGCGGACGGTCGTCGCCTCGCCACAGCCGGCCACGAACACGAGCAGGCCGACCAGCAGCGCGCGGGACGATCGCCCCCTGGGCGATCTCCCGGCAACGCGAGGCCGCAGGCCGAGTCGTGGCAAATTCATATGGGGAGCCTCGCCTGCAGCCGCGTGCCTTCTCCCACCGGGCTGTCGATCGCCAACGTCCCACCCACGGTCGCGACGCGGTCGTCCAGACCCCGCAACCCGCCACCGACGGACGGGTCCACGCCGCCCACGCCGTCGTCGGCGACCCGCACGACGAGCGCCTCGGGCTCCAGCCGGACCTCCACCCACGCCTGCTCGGCCTCCGCGTAGCGCGCGACGTTCGTCAGCGCCTCGGCGACCAGGAAGTACGCGGCGGCCTCGACCGGCGCCGGCAGCCGCTCCTCCGGCAGCTCCACCTGCACCTCCACCGGCACCGTCGCCCGCTCGGCCAGCGAGTTGATCGCCGGAGCGAGCCCGCGGTCGGTGAGGATCGCGGGATGGATGCCGCGCGCGAGCTCGCGCAGCTCCGCCAACGCGCTCGCCAGCCGCTCGGACAGCTCGTCGATCGCCGGGTCCTTCAGCCGCGCCTTGAGCATCCGCAGATCCAGCGCGAGCGCGACGAGCTGCTGCTGCGCGCCGTCGTGCAGGTTGCGCTCGATCCGGCGCCGCGCGGCGTCGCCGGCCGCCATGATCCGCGCCCGCGAGAGCCGCAGCTCCTCCAGCCGCGCCTGCAGATCCGCGCGCAGGCGCTCGTTGTCCAGCGCCAGCGCGGAGGACGCCGCGGCGGCCTCCACCAGTTCCTGGCTCGTGTCCAGCGCGGGGTCGTGGATGATCGCCGCGAGCCGCCGGCCGTCGCGCTCCACCGCCGTCCAGGCCCGTCCCGACCCCGGCGCCGGCAACGTCACGTCCCGGCCCTGCTCGTCGACGAACTTCTCCCGGTCGGGCAGCCAGTAGGCGACGGTGATCGAACGGTCGCCGAGGCTCTCCGCGAGCAGCTCGCGCACCGGCCCGGAGCGCGCGGTGCGGGGGACGAGCACGGCCTGCGTGATCACGCACAGCACGCGGTAGAGCGTCTCCAGCGTGGCGATGGTGAGCGCCGCCGCGGGCAGCGCGAAGCCGAGCAGGATCACGCCGAGCAGCGGCGACAACGTCCACGGGCCGACGAAGTCCACCTGCGCCGCGCCCGCCGCGCCCTCGACCCCGAGCTCCAGCAGCAGCGCGAACACGAATACGGGCACCAGCGCGACCGCCATCAGCGCCGCGGCCAGCAGCGGCCGGATCGTCAGGAAGGCCGCCATCCGCCACAGGTTGCGCTCGTTCAGCAGATCCAATGTGCGGCGCAACGCGCCCTCGCCGCTGCGGACACGCCCCGGGTACGCAGGCACCTGCGTGTCCAGCCAGCGGTTCGCGGCGCGCCGGTCCAGCCGCGCGAGCGCCCGGCACGCGCCCGCCCCGGCGACCACGAGCGGCAGCCCGATGCCCAGGACGCTGAGCGCCGCGCCGATCACCAGCAGCGCCACCGCCGGCCACGCCAGCAGCGTCACCGGCAGGCTCACGACCAGGTACGCGACGGCGTGCCCGGCGCGCCGGAGCCGGTGATCGAGCTCGAGCGTCGCGATCACGACCGCCCCTCCACCGTCACCGCGCCGGACCCGCTCAGCGCCTGCACGCTGTACGGCGCGTCCGGGCGGGCGATCACGCCCCGGACGAGCACGTCGGACTCGCTCTCGGCGTCGAGGTCGTAGCGGCCGGTCGGCATCACGGCGCGGATCGCCCCGGAGGCCGTGCGCAGCGACATGCGCGGCGGCGCGCAGTCGGCCTGGACGGCGATCGCGCCGGACCCCGCACGGGCGTCGAGCGAGTTGCCGCAGTAGCGGGAGATGTTGATGCGGCCCGCGCCGGAGGTGATCTGGGCCGAGCCGCGGTAGCCGCGCAGGTTGACGTCGCCGTACGTCGTGCGGATGTCCAGCCCGACGTTGTCGGGCACGACGATCCGGTAGGAGACGCGGCACGGGCCGAGCAGCGTCACCGGGCAGCGCGAGCGCAGGCCGAAGACGCCCGGCCCGGGCTGCTTCTCGATCCGCGGGCGGTGCCCGAACGAATAGCGCTCCTCGCGCTGGACCTCGACGCTGTCGCGCCGGCCGCCGCCGACGATCTCGATGTCACCGTCCGCGACGTCGAACGTCAGCGCCTCGAGCGTGCCTTCGACTCGGAACGAGGGGCGCACCTCCTTCGTGGAGGCGAACGACGCGATCACGAGCGCGGCGATGCCGCCCACCACGAGGAGGGCCGAGATCGCCACAACACGGCCCCACGGCGACAGCATGCGGCCGCGAGCTTACATTCGGTCCCGGCCGCCGCGCCAGCGGCCGGGACCCGAGGGGGAGATCCGCGAAGCGATCTCCGAGCGATCGCGCATGGCGCCGGCGAAGCCGGCTGCCGCGTTCGATCGCCTGTTACGCGAAGCGCACGCGGGGACGGCCGTGCGCGCGCCGGCGCTCTTCGCGCCGGAGCTGGCGGCCGCGCGCGCCGAGCATCAGCACGGCGTCCGCGCTGGGCCGCAGCGGGTCGGCGACGGCGTGCCCGTCGTCGAGCGAGAGCGCGGCCCACAGCTCGTCGCCGACCTCGGCGATCAGGACGTCGCCCGAGGGAGCGTGGCTGGAGTCGAGGGAGGCCAGCTGCTCGAGCGCAGCCGCGTCCGTGTGGCGGGCCTGGCGGATCCGCAGCGTGGAGTGGGTCACGGGGATCTCCTTGCGTCGCGTGAGCTGGTTGAACATGAGACGTATGTTCGCGCTGAGACGGACCCCTTACATCAGGCGGATGGTGCGGCTCTGAGGGCCGTACCCCTTACGATCCGGCGACCATGATCGCCGTCGTCACCGGAGCCGGGTCCGGCATAGGGAGAGCGGCCGCGCAGGCCCTTATCGAGGCGGGCTGGACCGTCGTCGCGGCCGGCCGGCGGGAGGCGCCGCTGGTCGAGACGATCGGGGACGCAGAAGGGCTGGCGGTGCCGACCGACGTCACCGACCCCGACTCCGTCGCCTCCCTGTTCGGCAAGACGCAGCAGGCCTACGGGCGCGTGGATCTGCTGTTCAACAACGCGGGCGCGGGCCTCACCAAGCCCGTGACCGAGATCGCCTACCCCGAGTGGCAGGCGGTCGTGAACGTCAATCTCACCGGCACGTTCCTGTGCGCCCAGGCCGCGTTCCGCGTGATGGCCGAGCAGGACCCGCGCGGCGGGCGCATCATCAACAACGGCTCGATCTCGGCCTACGTCCCGCGGCCCCAGGCCATCGCGTACAACGCCACCAAGCACGCGGTCACCGGCATCACCAAGTCGCTCTCGCTCGAAGGGCGCGCGTTCGACATCGCGTGCGGGCAGATCGACATCGGCAACGCGGCGACCGAGATGACCGAGCGCATGAGCGGCGGCGTGCTCCAGGCCGACGGCTCACTCGCGCCGGAGCCCACGATGGACGTCGGCAACGTCGGCCGCGCGGTGGCGTACATGGCCTCGCTTCCGCTGGACGCCAACGTGCAGACCATGACCGTGATGGCGACGAAGATGCCGTTCGTCGGCCGCGGCTGAGTCACGGTCAGAGACAATCGCGCGGTGGTCGGCGCGAAGTGCCGCGAAGTCGCAGCGCGCGACGGCCCGGGCGCGCACACTCGCCCTCGTCGGATAGACCACCAAGGGCGAGGTCGCCCCCGCCCTCGGTAGGTCAGAACCACCACCCAGGGGCCGTGGGCACGGCGTCGTCCGGGCGGGATCGTCCCGCCCATGCCCCATTCCACCATCGCCGCGACGGTCCTCGTCGCCTCCGTCCTCATCGCCGCCGTCGTCGGTCCTGCCGCCGCGCAGACCCACGCCCAGACCCACGCGTCGGTTCAGACGCACGCGTAGATAGGGTGCGCGCGTCGCGAAAGATCGAGCGTTCGCCCGATGTGCCCCGCTCGGCGCGCTCGTAGCGTCGCGACCATGCGCCCCGCCCATCTTCCGCACCGCTTCGTCGCCGCCGGCTTCACGGTGGCGGCGACGCTGGTCGCGCCCACCACCGCGCTCGCTGCGGACGCCGTGTACGGCGGAAGTTCCCGCGACAAGGACGCCATCGTCCTCAAGACCGACGCCCAGTCGACGACGCTGCGCTCCATCGTCATCGGCTGGCGCGCGACCTGCGACGACGGGAGCTGGATTCCCGGTGGCGGGACCCTGACGCCGGCCGTGCCCGAGCCCGGCTTCGAACCCGACCCCAGCGAGCTCCTCGTCAGTCAGAACGGCAAGGGCCGCTTCAAGGGCACCCAGCTCTCGACCCGCGACTTCGGCGACGTCGCTGCCGGCATCTCCGTCGAGATCCAGGGCAAGCTCAAGCCCGACCGGGCCACCGGGACGGTCAAGGTCCAGGTCGCGATCATCGACAAGGCCACTGGCGTGACGGTCACGAACTGCCGCGTCACCCAGAAGTGGTCCGCATCGCACGCGCCCGGCAACGTGTACGGCGGAACGACCTCGCAGGGCGCGCCCGTCGTCCTGCGCCTGGTCGCCGACCGCAAGCGGGTCAGCGACATCTTCCTGAGCTGGTCCGGACCGTGCACCCCCAGCGGCTCCCACTGGAGTCGCGAGCACCTCGGCAACTTCAGCGTCAAGGCCAACGGGTCGTTCGGCAACCCGTTCACCGACGAGCTCCCGCTCGAGGACGGCGGCAAGCGCGCATACGACTACACGTTCACCGGCAAGCTCAGCAAGGCCGCCGGCAAGGGACGACTGCAGTTCAAGATCAGCGAAACCGATGCGGCCGGCGTCGCGGGCTCCGCGTGCGAGACCGGCGCCGTGACCTGGAAGTTGGCTTCGACCTAGCTGTTCAGCGGCGGGCGATCCGGGGGGAATCGCCCGCCGCGACGGAACTCTGCGCCAACCGCCTTGGCGCGACATTGGCAGGAGCTTGGTGCGCGGTAGGCTCGCAGGCGATGGAGATCACGCTCGAGCCCGTCCACCGGGACAACGTCACCGTGCTCTGCCGGCTGGAGAGCAAGCCCGGGCAGGAGCGGTTCGTTGCGCCCAACGCGATCACGCTCGCTGAAGCGCACTACTACCCGGGCTCGTTCGTTCGCGGCATCTACGCGGATGGCGAGCCCGTCGGCGTGATCTGGGTCGCCCGCGAGGACCCGGTGGAGCCGCCGTTCCTGGTGCGGCTGTCGATCGCAGGCACGCGCCAGGGGCAAGGCATCGGCGCGGAGGCGGTCGCGCTGCTGCAGGACGAGCTGCGCGCCGAGGGGGAGACCGAGCTGGAGCTGAGCTTCGTGCCCGGCGAGGACGGTCCGCAGGGCTTCTACGAACGGCTCGGGTTCGAGGACACCGGCCGCACGTTGGAGGGCGAGCTCATATGGCGCAAGGACCTCTGACCTTCAGCGCCACCGTCGAGGAGCGCTCGCTCGTGGTGCCCGTCAACACGGTGCGGTTCTGGGGCGAGGCGCGCCCGCGCGTGGTCGCGCTCATCAACGGCCAGCAGTACCGCCAGCGGCTCGAGGTTCACGACGGGGAGACGGTGCTCGGCCTCACGGACGCGTTCCGCGCCCAGGCCAGCCTGTCGTTCGGCGACGTGATCGAGGTCACGATGGAACGCGACGTGGCTACGCCGTAGCTCGAGCGGCGGCGCGAAAGCGGCCGGGAGGGACCCCACGGGCGCGCCGGAACGCCCGGCTGAAGGCGTACACCGACGTGTAGCCGACCGCGGCCGCGACCTGCTCGAGGCTCTCGTCACCGTCGCGCAATCGGCGCGCGGCGACGTCCATGCGCCAGCGCGTGAGGTAGGCCGCGGGCGCCTCGCCGAGCACGGACGCGAAGCGGCGGGTGAGCGTGGCGCGCGACACCGCGGCCTCGCGGGCGAGCGCGCTCGTCGTCCACTCGCGCGCCGGATCGGCGTGGAGCTTGGCGACCGCCGCGCCCACCACCGGGTCGCGCAGCGCGCCGAGCCACGAGGGCTGGTTCGGCAGCCACGCGCGCAGGATCTGCACGAGCAGCACGTCCACGAGGCGGTCGAGGATGACGGCGGTCGCGAGCTGTGGGCGCGAGAGCTCCCGCGCGATCAGCTCGATCGTGGTGGTGAGCTCGTCGGCGCCGCGGAGCACGACGACGTCCGGCAGCGCGGTGAACGGCGGCGTGTCGTACTCGTAGTGCGCGCACAGGATGTGCGCGCGGGTGTCGCCGGAGCCGATCCGGATCACGCCGGCGCCGACCTCCTCGTACACGCTCGACGCGCGCTCGTCCCGGTCGCTCCCGAGCGTGTGCTCGGTGCCGTGCGGGAGCAGGATCACGTCGCCGGCTGTGAGTTCGAACGGCGCTCCGCCATCGACCGTGAACCACGCGCTGCCGTGCGTGACGGCATGGAGGGCCGCGCCCTCGGCCCGGCTCGCGTGCCACGCCCAGTCGCTCCCGGCGTCGATCCGCGCGCCGAGCACGCCGCGAACACCCGTGACGGCGAGCACGTCGGCCATCACGTCCTGAGTCATACGGATATTGATGGGGTTCGAACAGTCATTGAACGGCTCACATCGCAGCGTAGCGTGTGCGGCATGAACTTGAACGGCACCACCGCACTCGTCACCGGCGCCAACCGCGGCCTCGGCCGCCACTTCGCCGAGCAGCTGCTTCAGCGCGGCGCGACCACGGTCTACGCCGCCGCCCGTGATCCGCGCACGATCGACCTCCCCGGGGTCGTGCCGCTGCCGCTGGACATCACCGACCCGGACTCGGTCGCCCGCGCCGCGGCCATCGCCACCGACGTCGACGTCCTGATCAACAACGCCGGCATCTCGCTCCACCAGAACCTCGTGAACGGCGACCTGGAGCGGATCCGGCTCGAGATGGAGACGAACTTCTTCGGCACGCTCAACGTCGTCCGCGCCTTCACGCCGGTGCGCGCGATCCTCAACGTCAACTCGCGCCTGTCATGGCTCTCGTACGTGGGCGCCAACGGCTACGCGGCGTCGAAGGCGGCGCAGTGGAGCCTCACGAACAGCATCCGGCTCGAGCTCCCCGACACGCTCGTCACCGGGCTGTACCTGAGCTCCACCGACACCGACATGATGGCCGGCTGGGACATCCCCAAGAACGATCCCGCCGAGGTCGTCCGCGCCGCGCTCGACGGAATCGAGGCCGACGCGCTCGAGGTCATCGCCGACGAGGACACCGCGATCACGAAGGCCGAGCTGAGCGGAGCGCCCGCGCTGGCGTAGATTCGTCTGCGTGGGGGTCGTCGAGGCAGTCCTCCCGGCCCGCATGGGTCCGGCGTTCCGGTGGCTGATCGGCGCCACGTGGTTGAGCAACCTCGGTGACGGGATCGCGGTCGCCGCCGGACCGCTGCTGATCGCCGCCCAGACCAAGGACCCGCTGCTGGTGGCGTTCGGCGCGCTGCTGCAGCGGCTCCCATGGTTGCTGTTCGGGCTGTACGCGGGCGTGCTCGCGGACCGCGTGGACCGGCGCGCGATCGTCGTGACGGCCAACGCGTTGCGCGTGCTCGTGCTCGCCGTGCTGGCTGGGGCACTGCTCGCGGACGCGGTCAGCATCGGCGTCACCCTCGTCGCCTTGCTGGCGTTGGGCGTGGCGGAGGTGTTCACCGACACCGCCTCCGGGACGCTGCTGCCGATGGTGGTGGCCAAGGGGGACCTCGGGATCGGCGCCGCGCGGGTGATGGCGTGCTTTCTCACCGCCAACCAGCTGCTCGGGCCGGCCGTCGGCGCGCTGCTGTTCACGATCGGGATGGCGGTGCCGTTCGTCGCCCAGGCCGTGCTGATCGGGCTGGCGATCGTGCTGATCGCGCGGATGCGGATCCCGCCGTTTGACCCTCCAGAGCGGGAAGCGCACGTCTGGCGCGACGTGCGTGAGGGCTTCACGTGGCTGTGGCACCACCCGCCGGTCCGCACGCTCACGCTCACGATCGTCACCTTCAACGTCACCTACGGCGCGGCGTGGTCGGTGCTCGTGCTCTACGCGGAAGAGCAGCTCGGGCTCGGGCCCGTGGGGTTCGGCCTGCTGTCCACGTTCGTCGCGCTTGGCGGGGTGGCCGGGACGGTCGGCTACGACTGGCTCGAACGCCACGCCCAACTGTCCACATTGATGCGGGTCGCGCTCACGATCGAGACGCTCACCCACCTCGGGCTGGCGCTGACGACGACGGCCTGGGTGGCGATGGCGATCATGGTCGTCTTCGGCGCGCAGGTCTTCGTCTGGGGGACGCTGTCGACCGCCGTCCGGATGCGCGCGGTGCCGATCGAACTGCAGGGCCGGATCGGCAGCGTGTACGCCGTCGCCGTGTTCGGCGGCATCCTCGTCGGGCAGGCGGTCGGCGGCGTGCTCGCCCGCCTCGGCGGCATCACCGCGCCGTACTGGTTCGCGTTCGTCGGCTCCGCGCTCATCCTCGCGCTGATCTGGCGCGCCCTCGGCGACATCGCCCACGTAGAGTCCGCGCCATGAGTATCCGCGAAGCGATACTTGAAGCGACCCCCGATGGCGCCGCGTCAGCGGCTGCCCGGATGGTTCGCCCATGAGCAGCGTCGAGGTACGCGACGTGGCGGACGGCCTGTGGCTGTGGCGCCAACCCCACCCGGCCTGGGAGAAGGGCAACGACTGGGTCCCCGAGGTCGCGTCGTTCGCGGTGCGGTCCGGTGGCGTGTCGTTGCTGCTGGACCCGCTGGCCCCGCACCCGCGCGAGCACGCGGTCTGGGAGCGCCTGGTCGAGGTCGACCATGTGGTCGTGATGAAGCCCGACCACGTGCGCGACGTGGACCTGTTCGTGCGCTGGTACGGCGCGACCGGGCACGGCCCGCTGCTGTTCTGGCCCGACGACATCCCACGGAGCACGCTCTCGCCGCTCCGCCCCGGCGACGTGCTGCCCGGCGGCCTGGTCGCGCTCGACGACGGCCGCAACATGCTCGAGACGCCGCTCTATCTCCCCGAGCAGGAGGCGCTGATCTTCGCCGACGGCCTCACCGCCCCGCACGGCGAGCTGCTCGTGTGGAGCACGCCGTACCACGAGACGCGCGTGCTCCCCGCGCTGCGCGCGATGCTCGGACTGCCGTTCGAGCACGTGCTCGTCTCCCACGGCGAGCCCGTGCACACGCGCGCGGACTTCGAGGCGGCGCTGGAGCGCAAGCCTTGGGGTGAGGTAGAGGGTTAGAGGCGGCGGTAGAGCTCGCGCACCTCGGCTGCGAGCTCGTCCACCGGGCCGTCGACGACCGCGCCCGGCACGACGGTGGTGATCGGCAGCGGCGCGACGGGCGCCGGCGGGCGTCCGAGCTCCTCCCGCCAGGCCGTGAACTGCGCGGAGGACGCGGCGATCACGATCCGGCCGAGCCCGACCCAACCGTGCGCGGCCGCGCACATCGGGCAGTGCTCACCCGAGGTGTAGACGGTCGCGGCGGCGCGTTCCTCGGGGCTCAGGTGCTCGGCCGCCCAGCGCGCGATCGCGAACTCGGGATGGCGCGTGTCGTCGCCGGAGATGGCGTGGTTGTGGTCCTCGAAGAGCACGTCGCCCTGCGCGGAGACGAGCACGGAGCCGAACGGCTCCTCGCCCGCCTCGAGGGCCTGCGCCGCGAGGTCGACCGCGCGGCGCAGGTACGTCATGTCTCTGTCAGTCAGCACACGGCATTAAGTACCGCCTGCGCCGCTGATGCGCACCGTCATCGACGTGCCGCTCTGCTTGGTGACGCGCATCTGGACGCCGATGTGCGGGACCTTCACGCCGACCGTCGGGAGCGCCGGGTCCCAGTACTCCATGCGGTCGTCGAAGGTCGGCACGGCAGCCTGGCCGCGGATGTACGACGCCGCGCCCGTCTCCTGCGCGTGCAGCGTGAACGAGTCCGACTTCTCCAGCCCGAACGGCGCGTCGTAGGTCTGGACCCGGCCGCGCCACGGCTTGCCGTCGAGGCGGTAGATCGGCCGCGGGTTCGCGTCGATCGGCAGGATCAAGCCCTGGCCCGGGTGCTGGGACTCGTTGTTGTTGCTCTGGCTCGTGTCCCAGTAGGAGACGGAAGGACCGTCTTTGACGACACCCTTCTCATCTAGTCCCACTCGCCGGCTGTGAACCGCTGGCGCGGCGCCGCCCGCCCCTGCGCATCGATTCGCACGCCCTCGTCCGCCAGGGTCCGCCGTACTTCGACCTCGCCGTCGGGGACGGTCGGCCCGGCCGCGACGAAGCCCTCCGCCACGAACCCATCGCTGGTGAGCACGCGGTAGACGAACGGGATCGCGGCGCCCTCACGCCGGCACCACTGACCCACCGCCTGCGCGCCCTTCGGGCTCCCCGCCGCCTTGGCCACCTCGCCGTACGATGTCCAGCGCCCTTGGGGCACGGCGGCGATGAACGCTCGGGCGCGGGCGAAGTCGATCGGCGGCATCTATGCGGTCTCCGGCGCGAGCCAGCGCACGTTGTCGCCTTCCTTGGTGGCGAGTCCCAGCTCGATCGCCGCCAACCGGATCTTCGCCAGGCGCGGCTCCGGGATCTCGAGTTCAGAGGCGATGTCACCCCACGTCCGCAACTCGACCTCGCGCAGGCGGTAGAGCCGTGCGTGCAGCTCGCGCGCGTTGTGATGGTCGGCAGTCTCGCGGTTGTCCGGGAGTTGCTTCGCGAGCTGTCGTTCGAGCTCCTCGATGATCACGCCGACGTTCGCGATCACCTCGCCCGCGGACGTCATCGGCTCGCCGTTGAGGTTCCACGCGGACTCGTATCGCACGAGCTTGAGCTCGACATACGCGCCCTTCGAGCGCGGGTTCGGCGTGATGCCGTAGCGGTCGCTGCTGATGGTCCTTCGAGCCATCGCGCCAGACTACGTCCGTGAGCGTCGTATTGCGGTTGGAGATCGACTTGGCGGAGACGGAACGTGACGGGCGGAGACGGCCGGCACGGGATGGCTACCGCGCGTCGTTGTCGTTCGGCCGGCGGCGCCGGGACGTCGAGCCGATCGTGCACGAGGCGGTGCTCGTGTTCGAGGAGTCGACGAGGTGGCGCCGGGCGGGTCGGCGGTGGCGCGGGCGTGGATGTTCGACGAGCTGCCGCGGCGCGGGATCGATGACGACGCCGTGGTCGCGCTGCTGGAGCGCGACCGGATCGTCGGCCGGGCGCGCGTGCTCTCGATCCACGAGGACGACACGCCACAGCCGCTCGCGGACTTCGGGGCCGCGAAGCGCCGGGTGCTCTAGAACTTCACCAGCATCTTGCCGGTGTTGGCGCCGCGGAGCAGGTCGATGAAGGCCTGCGGCGCGGCCTCGACGCCGCCCTCGACGATCGTCTCGCGGAACTTCACGCGGCCGTCGGCGACCCACGGGCCGACCTCGTCGATGAAGGCCTGGCGGCGGTCGGCGTGGTCGCTGATGATGAAGCCGCGGAGCTGGAGGCGCTTGCCGATCGCCTGCATCAGCTGGAAGGGCGCGGGGGAGTCGTCGTTGTAGCTCGAGATCGCCCCGCACAGGGCCGCGCGGCCGCGCGGGCGCAGGGCGTGGATCGCCGCGGCGAAGTGCTCGCCGCCGACGTTGTCGAAGTACACGTCGATGCCGTCCGGCGCGGCCTCGCGCAGCAGCTTGGAGACCTTGCCGTCGTGGTAGTCGAACGCGGCGTCGAAGCCGAGCTCGTCTTTGACCCACGCGACCTTCTCGGGCGAGCCGGCGGAGCCGATCACGGTGTGGCCCTTGAGCTTCGCGATCTGGCCGGCGAGCGAGCCGACGGCGCCCGCGGCGCCGCTCACGAACACCACGTCGCCTTCGCGCAGCTCCGCGATGTCCAGCAGGCCGACGTACGCGGTCAGGCCCGGCATCCCGAGCACGCCGATGAACGCGGACTCCGGCACGCCCTCGGGCGGCACGATCTTCACCGCGTGCTCGCCCTTGACCACGGCGACCTCACGCCAGCCGAGGCCGTGCAGGACGAGATCGCCCTCGGCGAACCCGTCCACCTTCGAGGCCACGACCTCGCCGATCGCCCCACCGTCGAGCGGCGCACCGATCTGCCACGGCGGCGTGTAGGACTTGACGTCCTTCATCCGCCCCCGCATGTACGGGTCGACGGACATGAACGTGTTGCGCACGACGAGCTCGCCCCGCTGGGGCGCGCGGACGTCGGTCTCAGCGAGCTCGAAGTTCGACGGCTGCGGTTCGCCCTCGGGGCGCGAAGCGAGCCTGATCTCTCGACTGGTCATCGTCGATCACGCTACCCACGCGCTCGATCTCGACGCGATTGTCGTGGTAGACGGCGCCGCCGCCCATGTCGGCGTCGCGCTCGTCGGTGGTGGCGTTGACGTTCGCGCCGCCGCGCACGTGCTTGAGCCAGTGGCCCTTGGTGGACGCGACGACGCCCGGGCGCACGCTGTCGGCGACGACCACCTCGGCCTCGAACTCGCCGCGCGCGTTGAACACGCGCGCGGTGTCGCCGGTCTCCAGCCCGCGCTCGATCGCGTCGTCCGGATGCAGCGTCACGCGCGGGCCGCCGGCCTTCTGCAGCAGGTCGGGCTTGTTGGCGAAGATCGTGTTCAGGAACCAGTGCGAGGCGGGCGCGATCAGCGCGAGCGGGTGGTCCTCGTCCGGCGCGGTCGCCTGTGACGGCGTGTAGCCGGGGATCGGGTCCAGACCGTCCCGCTCCGCCTTCTCGGAGTAGAACTCGAGCTTGCCGGAGGGCGTCGGGAAGCCATCGGTGAACGCGACGAACTGCTCGGGCAGGTAGCGCTTCCAGCCGCTGTCCCAGAGCTCGTCGAAGAGGGCGTCGCCGAGCAGCGTGCGCGCGACCTCCTCGTCGCTCGCGTACAGCGCGGGCTCGGTGAGCTCCATCGCGCGGGCGATCCGCCGGAACGTCTCGAGCGTCGAGAGCGCCTCGCCGCGGGGCTCCATCGCCTGGCGGTTGAGGTGGATGTAGAAGTGCCCGTAGCCGTCGTTGACGTCGAGGTGCTCGGTCTGCATCGTCGCGGGCAGGACGATGTCGGCGTAGTCGACGGTGTCGGTCGGGAACTGCTCCATCACGACGGTGAACAGGTCCTCGCGCATGAGGGCCTCGCGGACGCGCTTCTGGTCCGGGTTGGAGCCCATCGGGTTGGCCTGGTAGACGATGAGCGCCTTCACCGGCGGGTCGTCGAGGTTGAGCAGATGGTCGGCCAGCCGCGTCATGTTGAGCGTGCGGACGGGCTGCTCGAGCAGGTCGTCGCGCCAGACGCCGTCGATGTTGGCGGTGAAGCGGCCGCTGGTCGAGTACGAAGCGCCGCCGCCCAGGTACTGCCAGTCGCCGGTCACGCCCGGGATGGCGTACATCATCCGCAGCGCGGCGCCGCCGCCCGCGTGGCGCTGCATGCCCTGGGTGCAGCGGATGGCGGTGGGCCGGGTGGTGGCGAGCCGCTCGCCGAGCGCCCGGATCCGCTCCTCCGGGAGGCCCGTGAGCTCAGCGACCTTCGCGGGCGGGAACTGGCGGATGCGCTGCTCGAACTCGTCGAAGCCGATGGTGTGCTGCGCGATGTACTCGCGGTCCTCGGCGCCGCAGTTCCAGGACGACGTGCAGCAGGCCGAGGGCGAGCGCGGCGTCGGAGCCGGGGAGCGGCGCGAGCCACTCGTCCGCGCGCTCGGCGGTGCGGGTCTTGATCGGGTCGATCGAGACCACGTACGCGCCGTTCTTCTGCGCCTCGCGCATGAACTTGAACACGTGGTGGCCGCTCGTGAGCGGGTTCGTGCCCCAGAGGATGATCAGCTTGGAGTGCGCGAACGCCTCCGGGTCCATCCCGGACGCGGTGCCGGTGGTGTAGCTGGCGCCGATGCGCCCCGCGACGCTGCACGCGGTCATCTCGTGGCGGGAGGCGCCGAGCACGTTCCACAGCGGCTGGCCGGCGCGGCCCTCGAGGCCCTGCACGTAGCCGAGCGAGCCCGTGCCCTGGAACGGCCAGATGGCTTCGCCGCCGAACTCGTCCTTGACCTGGTGGAGGCGCTGGGCGATCTCCGCGGTGGCCTCGTCCCAGCTGATGCGCTCGAACTTCCCCTCGCCCTTCGCCCCGACGCGGCGCATCGGGTAGAGCAGCCGGTCGTCGGCGCGGACGTGGTCGAGGTACCCGTTGACCTTCGCGCACAGCGCGCCCGCCGTGTACGGATGGTCGCGGTTCCCGCGCAGGCGCGTCGCCTCGCCGTCCTCGACGGTCACCACCCAGCTGCACCCGTCCGGGCAGTCGAGCGGGCAAGCGCCGAAGAACTCCATGCCCTTCAGCCTACCCTTGGGCGGGTGGATCTCCCACCGCACGCACGAGCCGTCCTGGGCGGCCCGGATTTCATCGCCCACCGGCTCGCAGGCTCGCAGTCGGACCCGCAGCACCGGTGGATGCTCGGGCTTGCCGCGCGAGGTGCGCCGCTCGTTTCTGAGCGAAGTGATCGAGGACGGGAGAGACCAGGAGCGCTGGATGCTGCTCCAGCACGACGACGTCTGCACGTCCTACGTCGAAGCGGTGCTGTCGAAGGAGCCTGTCGCCGGACCGTCAGGCGATGTGGCTGTTGCGACAGTCCCGCCGCGTGCGGCAGAGCTACGTCGAGGACGTGCTCGACAGCGCCTCCGCGACCCGCCGCTGAACCACGGCGGGGTGGGTCGTGGCCTCGCGCCACGTCGTGCGGATGACGCGCATGCCCATGGTCTCCAGGACGAGCTGGCGGGTCGCGTCATCGGCGCGGGCGATCATGTTGCCGTGGTGGCGTCGGCTATCGGCCTCGAGGATCAGCTTCTGGTCGGACCAGAGGAAGTCGGGGATGTAGTTCGGTGCCCTGGAGCTTCGGGTTCACGAGCGGGAGGGGGAGCCCGGCCTCGTGGATGAGGTGCAGCAGGAGGTTCTCGTTCTCGGACTTGGTCGGCGCCGCCGTGGCGAGGACCTTGCGCAGCTTCTTCGCGCCGCGACCGCGGTAGTCGATCAACTGCGTCAAGGTCACGAGCTCGAGGCTGAACGCCTGATTGACCGCCGCGCGCAGGGACTTGTACCGCAGCATCGAGGAGACGTCGAACAACGCGCGTGCGGGCGTGACGACGGGAACGCCCCGATGGACCGTGCCGTCGATGCGCTCCGAGCGGTGGTGCGTGATCCCGTCGCGCCTGCGAAGTCCTGGAGACGTCACGTGCGGGAGGTGCTGGATCCAGGGGCGCAGCCGCCAGTGCACCGCGGCCGAGAAATGCGACAGGACCGCGCCGGGACCGCAGGCCTTCACGGCGGCCAGGAAACGGCCTTCGAGGGAGAGCGGGAGATACCCGACCGCGAACACGCCTCGGAACAGCCGCAGGAGCGTGCCGTTTTGGACCCGCGTCGCGACTGCATCTTCGGACAGGCCGCACTCGCGGAGATCGTCAAGGTCGACCACGCCCCACTGCCGGGCGGCGAGATCGGCGACGCGAGTGTTCGCTTTCCCGGCTCCTTGCCGGGGAATCGATCTGTCGATGACCATGCGCCGCAGCATCGCCCAGCGCCCTGTCACGGAACAAGACGCAACTGCACCAACTTTGTGCCGATTCTCAGGTGCCGCAGAACGTCTGGTAGACGCCGTTGAAGCGGTCCGGCGCGGGCTCGGCGTACGGCTCGCGGCCCTCGCGCTCCTCGAACGGGCGCGCGAGGACTTCCATCAGCCGCCCGAGCGGCACCAGGTCGTCGTTGGTCGCCGCGGTGAGCGCCTCTTCGACGAGGTGGTTGCGCGGGATGTAGATCGGGTTGACGGAGTTCATCGCCGCCAGCGCGCTCGACGTCGTCCGCGGCCGCCACGTGTCCGCCCAGGTGTCGAACTCCGACGGGTCGGCGAACAACGCGTGCGCACGACTCACGTCGCCGAGCGCCGCGTCCGGCAACGCGCGGAAGAAGCTCGTGTAGTCGACCCGCTGGGCTTGCAACAGCGCCAGCGTCTCCTCGAAGAACGCCGCGTCCGCTTCAGCCAGCCCGAGCTTCGCGCGCATGCCCTCGCGCCACGCACGCCCGTACCGATCGTCGAAGGTCTGCAGCACGGCCGTCGCCCGCTCGATCGCGTCGTCGCCGAGCAAGGGCAGCAACGTCTCGCCGAGCCGCGCGAGGTTCCACTGGGCGATCGCCGGCTGGTTGCCGTACGCGTAGCGGCCCATGTGGTCGATCGAGCTGAACACGGTCCCGGATCGAACCGGTCCATGAACGCGCACGGCCCGTAGTCGATCGTCTCGCCGGAGATCGCCATGTTGTCCGTGTTCATCACGCCGTGGATGAAGCCGACGAGCATCCACGCAGCGATCAGTCGCGCCTGCGCGTCGACGACCGCCTCGAAGAACTCCAGGTACCCGAGCCCCGGGTAGTGGCGCGCGATCGCGTAGTCCGCCAACGCCCGCACGTCGCCGTTGCGCGCCGCGTACTCGAACGTCCCCACCCGCAAGTGGGACGCGGCCACGCGCGTCAACACCGCGCCCGGCAACGGCCCCGCCTCGCGGAACACGTTCTCGCCCGTCGCCACCACGGCCAGAGCACGCGTCGTCGGGATGCCCAACGCGTGCATCGCCTCGCCGATCACGGCCTCGCGCAGCATCGGGCCGACGGCCGCCTTGCCGTCCCCGCCGCGCGCGAACGGCGTCCGGCCGGAGCCCTTCAGGTGCAGGTCGCGCCGGCGCCCCTCACGATCCACAACCTCGCCCAACAGCAGCGCCCGCCCGTCACCGAGCCGCGGCGAGTAGCCGCCGAACTGGTGCCCGGCGTAGACCTGCGCGACGGGCGTCGCACCGTCCGGCACCGCGTTCCCCGCGAACTCGTCAACCCCCAACTCCACGCCGAGCTCCAAAGCCAGCGCCTCGTTGTGGACGAGCAGCCGCGGCTCCGGCGCCCGCACCGCCTGCCACGGGACAAACAGGCCTTCGAGTGAGTCGGCGAAGGTGTTCTCCACCCCTCCGAGGTTAGGAGACGCCGCGCTCCAGCAGCGCGCGGACCTGCGCGCGCATGTCCTCGGGCTGCGTCAACGCCACGCCGCGCAGCAGCGAAACGAGCACGGCCGCCAGTCCCGAGTTCCCACCCAGGTAGCCGGTCAACGTCGCGACGAAGCGCGCATCGCGCTCCGCGAAGGCGGGCCCGAGGTCGGGGTCGCCCGCCTGCGCTTCCGCCCACAGCACCGCGTACACGCGCGTGTCGAGCGGGCGCGTTTCGAAGGCGCTCAGGTACGCGTCGACGAGCTCGATCACGTCGTCGGTCTCGGGCGGGACGAAGCGGTTCTGCAGGTCCAGGGTCAACGCGTCGAGCAACCCCGAGCGACTCCCGAACTGATGCGTGACGATCCCCCGGCTGTAGCCGGCCGCCTCCCCGACGGCGGCCAGCGTCACGGCCCGCACGCCCCGCGACGCCACGATCTCCATCGCCGCGTCCAACAACCGTCGCTCGGTCTCCGCTCGTCGCTCCGCCTGAGTGCGTCTCACATGAGCCAGTGTGTCGGTTGGAGCACGGCGTCTTCCAGCGCTTGCACCCGCAGGTGCTCGATCGCTCGGTACTCGGGGGAGCGGACCATGCCCGCGAACACCTCCCGGCTGGGGTAGCGGACGAGCACCACCGCGTCCCAGTCGTCGCCCTCCAACGCCGCGCCGCCCCCCGCGGCGAAGAACAGCGGCTCGGCGTCCGCGGCCACGCCCGAGGCCAGCAGCGCGCAGCGGTACTCGTCGTAGCGCTCCGCGCCGCCCGGGCGGAAGCGCAGCAGGTTGAGCATGACCACCGGCCCGCCGCGGTCTTCGGCGAGGAAGCGGTCCAGATCGAAGTCGGTCATGACGCACACTGTAGATACTTGCTTGTCAACCGACAAGTATATTGAGGACGGCCCGGGGGAAGAACGGATGGACCGGCAACTGCGCTGACTTCCCATATGCTCGGGGCGTGCCCGAGACGTTCCTGCTCGTAGACGGCGAGAACATCGACGCGACGCTCGGCGCCGGCGTGCTCGGCCGGCGCCCCGCTCCGGAGGAGCGTCCCCGCTGGGACCGCGTGCGCGACTATGCCCGCGCGGTCTGGGATCAGCCGGTGCGCGGACTGTTCTTCCTCAACGCGTCCGGCACCGTGCCGATGGCGTTCGTCCAGGCGCTGACGGCGTTGGATTACCGGCCCGTGCTGCTGAGCGGGCCGCCCGAGGTGAAGGTCGTCGACGTCGCCATCCAGCGCACGATCGAGGCGCTGACCGAACGCGGGCACGGCGACCTGCTGCTGGCCAGCCACGACGGCGACTTCGCGCCCCAGGTCGCGGCGCTGGTGGTCTCCAACCCCGGGCGCCGGATCGGCGTGATCGGCTTCCGGGAGATGACGAGCGGGCTGCTCACGGAGATCGAGGGTGTGGAGCTGTTCGATCTCGAGGACGACGTCGGAGCGTTCACCGTTTCGCTCCCGCGGATCCGCGTCGTCCCGATCGAGCAGTTCGATCCCTGGACGCTGCTTGATTGATTGGCGCGACTGGCCGGACATTCGGCCAGAAGCGCAAATCGGCGTCCCCGGTTCGGTTACCGTGAGCGTTCGTTCAAATGCAGGGGAATAGCCGGTCCGCGTTGTACCGAAGAGTCATCTCGCTCCATTCACTCCTCTGCCTGCTCGTAGTGCCGGCCACGGCCGTGGCGCGGCAGCGACCCGCCCGTCATACGACGCTGCAGTCGTCGAGGGCTGGCTGACCGTTTCAGTCACGACCGACGGGCTCGAGGCACGCGCCCGGGCTGAGCGCGCGGGTCAGCGCCAGTTCACGCCCCGGCCGCGATGATCCGGGCGGCCAAGGTCACCGGTGCGCTCGTCGCACTGATCGTCTTGGTCGCGGCGCTCACGCCCGTTCTGGAGCGCGCGGAACTGGCGACGATCGACGCGCGCTTCGACGTCCGCGGGACGCAGCCCGTCGGCATCGACGAGGAGTCGTTCTCCGCGCTCGACACGCAGTGGCCGTTCCCGCGCACGCTGCACGCGGAGATGGTCGACAAGCTGCGCGAGGCCGGCGTGCGGCAGATCGTCTACGACGTGCCGTTCACCGAGCCGTCCGAGAACCCGGACGATGACCTCGCGCTGTACGACGCGATCGACCGGGCCGAAGGCGTGATCCTGGCCGACGACCAGGGCGGAACGCGCGTGCTGGGCGGTGACGAGGCGCTCGCCGAGGCAGGCGCCCGCGCGGCCGCCAGCACGTTCCCGACCGACTCGGGCGGCGCGATCCGGCGGTTCGCGCGCGAGGACACCGGTCTGGGGACGATCCCGGCCGTCGTCAGCGAGCGGTTCGGACCGCCGATGGGTGTGCAGGACGCGCTGATCGACTTCCGCGGGCCGCCGGGCACGATCCCCGACATACTCGTTCGCGGACGTGCTCGACCGTCCGCTGCGGCCGATCCCCGACTGGCTGGCGTTCGTGATCGCCGTGGCGCTCGGCGCTGTGGCGCCGCTGGGCGTGCGCGCCTTCGGACCCGCGCGGGGGAGCGTGCTCGTGGTGATCGTGGGCGTGCTGTACGTGGTGGCCGCGCAGCTCGCGTTCGACGGCGGGACGGTCGTGACGGTCGCGGTGCCGGTGGTGGCGCTCGCGCTCGCCTTGGGCATCTCGCTGCTCACGCGCGCCGTGTCGGAGCGTGCCGCCCGCGCGCAGTCCGACCGCTACAACGCCGAGCTGGAGGCGGCCGTCCACGCGCGCACCAAGGACCTGGCCGCGACCCAGCTCGAAGTCGTGCTCCGGCTCGCCCAGGCTGCCGAGCTGCACGACGACGACACCGGCGAGCACATCGACCGCATGAGCCGCATGTGCGGTGACGTCGCGCTGGAGCTCGGATTGCCGCCGACGCGCGCCGAGACCATCCGCTACGCCTCCGTCCTGCATGACGTCGGGAAGATCGGCGTGCCCGACAGCATCCTGCGCAAGCCCGCCCGGCTCACCCCGGACGAGATGACGACGATGCGCAAGCACGTCGTCGAGGGTGCGCTGCTGCTCGAAGGCTCACCTTCGCCCATGCTGCAGGTCGCCCAGAGCATCGTCGACACCCACCACGAGCGGTGGGACGGCACCGGGTATCCGAACGGGCTGCGCGGCGAGGAGATCCCTCTGGAGGGGCGGATCGCGGCCGTCTGCGACGTCTACGACGCGCTGACGAATCAGCGTCCGTACAAGCGGGCGTGGACGGTCGAGCGCGCCTGCGAGGAGATTGTCCGGTTGCGGGGATCGCACTTCGATCCGGTGGTCGCCGACGCGTTGCTCGCGGTGGTGCACCGCCGGCACGGGGTGCTAGGGCCAGTCGAGGCTACGTAGGAGTGTGGTGGCCGCGGCGAGATGCGCCTGCGGCGGGGTGTCGGGCTGAAGCGTGACCAAGCCTCGAGCGGCCTGCATCGCGCCCATGAACGCTCCCGCGAGCAGTTCGGCCTGTTGCGTGTCGGCGCCGCGGGCTTGGAGGAACGTCACCGCCGCGGCGTGATGGTCGGCGATCAGGGCCGCGTCGCGGCGCTGGAGCTCCGGCTCTCGATCCAGCAGGCGCAGGATGGCGCCGTCGGATGGGCCGTCGTCGAGGCGGAGCATCTGGAGGAGGGCGTCGACGAGCGCGTCCAGCGGCGGGCGGTCCGGTGGCTGGTCGCTCAGCAGTTGCTCGAAGCGTCCGATCTGCTCGGCGTGCCGGTGGAAGACCAGGTCCTCCTTGCGCGGGAAGTGCCGGAAGACCGTCCGCGGAGCCACCCCCGCCGCCTCCGCGACCTGTTCGACCGACGTCTCCGCGTACCCCTTCTCGAGGAACAGCCGGTGCGCCGCGGTGACGATCTCCGCCCGCGCGCGTGCCCGATTGCGGTCGCGCAGCGTGGGGCGGGGGTCGTGCATGAACGGAAGCCTAACTGGATAAGCTGGCAGTTACTGCCATTTAGACAGTTGGAGTCAGTTTGAGTCGCCCTCGCATGTTCATCGTCGCCCTCGTGGCCGTCCTGATCGCCGGTGGCCTGTCCTCACAGGCCGGCAAGCTGGAGGAGGTCCAGAAGAGCGATCTCGCCGAGTTCCTGCCCGGGGACGCGGAGTCCGTCGCGGCGCTGCAGGCCGCTCGCCGGTTCGACTCCGGCGACGTGAGCCCGGCGGTGGTCGTGATCGCGCGGGACGGTGGACTGACGGCCGCGGACCGCGAGGTGCTGAACGGGTTGCGAGACGTTGATCTCCCGCTCGCTTCACCGTCGGCGCCAGAACCGACCTATGCCGGAGACGCGGGTCTGCTCGCGCTCCCGTTGCAGGGCCAGAACTCCGACGTCGTGGCCGAGGCCGTCGAGACACTGCGCGGGGAGCTGGAGGGTGCCCCATCCGGTCTCGAGACCGCGGTCACCGGGCCGGCCGGCTTCTCGACCGATTTGAAGAACGTCTTCGCGGGCGCCGACACGCGGCTGCTCGCGGTGACGGGCGGATTGGTGTTGCTGCTGCTGATCGCGATCTACCGCTCGCCGATCTTCTGGCTCATCCCGTTCTTCACGGTGATCCTGACCGAGGGCGCGACCCGCGGGCTCGCCGCGCTCCTGGGGGAGGCCGGGCTGGTCATCAACGGCCAGAACGCGGGGATCCTGAGCGTGCTCGTCTTCGGTGCCGCGACGGACTACGCGCTGTTGCTGGTGGCCAGATACCGCGAGGAGCTGACCCGAGTCGAAGACGCGGGGGAGGCGATGGCCGTGGCGTGGCGCGGCGCCGCACCCGCGATCCTCGCCTCCGGAGCCACCGTGATCGTGGGCCTGCTGACGCTGGTGTTCGCGGCCGTGGACTCCTCCGCCTCGATCGGCCCGTTGGGAGCCGCCGGCGTCGCCGTCGCGCTGTTCTTGAGCCTCACGCTCCTGCCGGCGACGCTCGGCCTCGCCGGGCGGCGAGCGTTCTGGCCGTACATTCCCCGGGTCGGCGACGACCTCGCGGCGTCCCACAAGGTCTGGCACCGCCTCGGCGGCGCGATCGCGCGCCGTCCCCGTCGGCTCTGGGTCGGCTCGTCACTGGTGCTCGTCGTCCTCGCTTTGGGATTGACGGGGCTTGACACGTCTTTGACGCAAGAGCAGCAGCTCCGAGGAGATCCGGAGGCCGTCGTGGGCCAGGAACTCCTCGCCAAGCACTTCCCGGCCGGGCTCTCCGCACCCGCGAGCGTGATCGTCCCGCCCGGCGGCGACGTCGAGGCCGTGCGCACCGCCCTCGGCGACGCGGTCCAGCGCGAAGAGGAGGGGCAGCCCGGCACGCAGCTCAGCGTCGTCCTCCCATCCGACCCGTTCTCCGAGGACGCCGTGGCCTTCATCCCGCAAGCTGCGAGACACGGTTCACGCGGCCGAGCCGCGCGCGCTGGTCGGCGGCCAGACGGCCCAGTCCTACGACCTCCGCGAAGCCGCCGAACGCGACAACCTCGTGATCCCGCCGCTGACCTTGGCGGTTGTCCTGGTCATCCTGATCCTGCTCCTGCGCGCCCTCGTCGCCCCGGTGCTGTTGCTGCTCGCGACCGCCTTGTCGGCCGCCGCCGCCCTCGGCGCCGGAGTGGTCATCTTCGACGTGATCCTCGGCCTCCCGGCCGTGGACCCCGCGCTCCCGCTCCTGGCCTTCGTGTTCCTGGTCGCGCTGGGCATCGACTACACGATCTTCCTCATGGCCCGAGCGCGCGAGGAGGCGGCCGTTCAGGGCACGCGGCGTGGTGTCCTCGCCGCCTTGGCGGTGACGGGCGGCGTGATCACGAGCGCCGGCATCGTGCTCGCCGGGACCTTCTCGGCGCTGGCCGTGCTCCCGCTGGTCGTCCTCACCCAGCTCGGCACGGTCGTCGCCTTCGGCGTCCTCCTCGACACGCTGTTGGTGCGCAGCGTCCTCGTCCCCGCCCTCGTCTACGACCTCGGCGGCAAGGTCTGGTGGCCCTCCATGAGACACTCGGACCGTGCGGCGACCGCGAAAGAAGGGCGGGACGCTCAAGGACGGTGAGCGCCGCCAACTCGCCCGCTCCTCCCGCCACGCCGCCGACACCCCCGCGCCGTTCGCCCCCTCCGACCGTCACGTGTTGCTGTGCGACGGCGGCTCGCGCGGTAACCCAGGCACCGCCGCCTCCGCGGCGATCCTCGTCTCCGCCTCAGGCGAGATCGTCGATCAGCACGCGGAGCTGATCGGCCAAGCGAGCGCGGGGGAGGCCGAGTACCGCGCGATCCTCCTCGGCCTCCACCTCGCGCACTCTCACGGCGTGGAGTCGCTTGAGGTCCGCTCGGACTCCCAACTCGCGATCGCCGCCCTTCGCAGCACGACCTCGGCGCCGGGCGTGATCGACGAGGTCCGTACCGCCGCCTCGTCCTTCACCGCAGTCCGCTGGACCTGGCACCCGCGAACCGCCAACGAGCTCGCGGACGCCCTCGTCCGCGACCTCCTCTGGCCCTAGATCTCCCGCTTCCGCGCCTCGACCAACGCGAGCAACACGTCGTCCGGCACGGGCCTCTCCGGCGTGAACCGAATCGTCCCCTTCGACAGGTCGAACCCCTCGAGCCGATCCGCCACCGCCTCCACCGCGGCCGGACTGAACGGGAACAAACTCAGGTGCTTCTTCGCCGCCCGGAACCCAAGCAACGGCTTCCCCTTCCACCGGAACGCGGGCATCCCGTAGCTCGTCCCTTCCTCCGCGTCGGGCACCGCCTCACGCACCACCTCGCGCACGTGCTGGAGCGCGACGCGCTGGTCCTCCTCGAGTCCGGCGAGATAGTCGTCCATGGCAGCGCGAATCATAATCCGCGTGTCGGGGTTCGGGTCCCTCCTCCACCTCACAAGGCCCTGCCGACCAGAGCGGATTCGAGGGCTGGCGTATGGCCTCTTGAGCAGCATTCGGAACGCTCGGCGTATCTCCGGTGCAGCTGTCGGTGTGGGGTGGTGCCAGTTGGCAGAGCTGCAATAGAGGGTTGAACGGAAGTACCACTGCGGGATGCTCCGCGCCGCTTGGGAGAGTCGGCCTTGCTAGAGGGTGGGTCCCGCCGTCGCCTGGGTCTCCGTTGGCCAGTACTTCTTGCTCTGTAGGTACTGGGTGGCATCAGGCTCTTCAACGAACTCGAGCAGATTCCCGACCTTCTCCAACAGGACGGTTCGGACCTCGGCCGGAGTGGCGAAAAAGAACTCCCTGCGCAGGTTGACGTAGTTGACGCGGCGCTCAGCGAAAGCGCGGTGAAGCTCTGCCTCGACGGTGACTGCGTCCTCAGCGAAGAACATGGCGTGGACGTCAAACGGAAACGGCACCGAGGCGTCGCCAAGCTCGCGCACTCGATCCATCGGCTCAAGCCTGCGGGTCAGCCCGATCTTGACGATGTTCGGTCCCAGAGCCCCTCGGTTGCTGATGACGTAGACGTAGCCGGCACGGATGTTGGCCACGCGGAAGTCGTTGCCTCGATAGCCTCGTCGATCTCGTGAGACGCGCGGTGAGGTCGCGATCCCGGCTTCGTCGCCGCTGCCTCGAGCGCCTGAGCGCGTTGGCGTAGTGCTCGCGCTCCTTGTCCAGCCGGGCCCGCTCGGCGGCGAGTTCCTGTTCGGCCTTGCGTTCTTCTCGCAGCCGTTCGCGTTCTTCGCGCGCCTCTTCCTTCTCAACCTGGACCTTCATCAGGTAGTCCGCGGTGAGCTCCAGTTCTCGGAAGCGGAGCGTGTGGTAATCCGGGTTGATCCGCATCTCCATCATCGCGCCGAGCTTCGCGATTGCGGCGACCGAGGCTTCAAGGCGGTTCTTAGCGGTCAGCACGTTGCCCGCTCGTAGGGAGCGACGCAGTTATCGGCCTCAGCGTTGTACGCGCGGAGCATCAGCTTCGAGAACTCGGCGCTCATCTTGCGGCCTTTGGCCAGCGAGTTGTTGAACGTGAACATGTCCGACGCCAGGACGGCGTCGCCGGCTTGGACCATCTCCTTGATCTCCTGCGTTGAGCTCGTCAAGCTGGTCTTGTACGCTGCCGCATTCTCGAGCGGGTGGTGGTAGCGGTAGATCCCGACTTCTTGCAGGACGCGCTCGTCGTCGAGCTCGACTGTCGCGCCGCCGGCCACATCGGCCCGGAGACGCTCCACCTCGGCCTCCAGCTCTGCGATGCGCCGGTGGAGCGCATCGGGCCCGGGTGTTACTACGCGGGGTCACTTGACGCTTCTGGATCGGGTCGAGTCCCGCGTGACGGCGTCGTAGCTGCGGACTGCAGCCGGCTGCTCGTGCTGGCCGTGGATCCAGAATTTCCATCCGGAGGAGCAGCAGGCCACGCGGGTCGGCTCCAGCCCTGCGGCGGCCCCAGTCCCGCGGCATGAGCACCAGGGGGCGGGTTGAACCGAGCGGCTCGCTGACGGCAGCTGGCGTGGACGCCTGCGGACCCAGAACTGCCACCCTGGGGTGCCGGGGGCCAAGCAGGATCGGGAGTCCAGCCCTCCGGCGGAGTCCAGCCGCCGGCGGGACCTGCCATCCAGGCGGCGAGTTGAACTTGTACCCCGATGGCGTCATCGCCCGCGCACGCCGGGTACCTCGTCGATGGGCGACGAGGTCGAAGGGATTCTTCGAGGTGGCGGCGCCGAGATGCTGCAGAGTCGCGGACGGGACGATGTTGTGCAGATCGAACGCCATGAACGAATCCCGCTCCGCGGCAACACCGACGAAGGCGATCCGTCGCAGCGAGTCCGGTGGCCGGGTCGCTCGGTCTCGGTCGCCACCTCCAGAGTGATCGTCTGGATCTTCGCGGCTCGGTCGGCCTCAAAGATCTCGTGCAATCGAGCGCAGCGCGATCTGATGCACGACGTTCGCGTAGCGCTCCTTCAGTTCCTTCTTCGCCAACGCCGTGGCGACGATCTCGTCCTTAGCCTTGACCTAGCGGTAGGACTTCTCCGACGGGTAGGCGATCGGGTGGGCAGATCAGCACGGTGAGCGACAATTCTCGCGTCTCGGAGTCGAACTCGTAGTCGTGCTCGACGGACAGGATCTCGGGATACACCGAGTTGCCGAGCACGATCCCGACGTACTCCTGAACAGCCGCGTTCTCGCCTCGTTGCAGGCCCGTGATCAGAGCGTCGAGTTGCCCGTTAGCCCGAGCCGCCTCCGCCTCTCGAGCCTCGCATTCCCGGTCGTAGTCTCGCGCGCTGCCCCAGAGCGTGCTGACGCTGCTGCTCGATCGCATCTCGCTGCTGCATCTGGTCAAGCTGCCGCGCAGGCACGCTAGCCGCCTCTTCCTGCCACCGCCATGCTCCGCATCGAACGCCGCCCGGGCCTGCGCGACAGCCGCCGCGTGTCTCTTCTTACCTCCGAACATCCCACCCAGGCCTGTCGGTGCGTCTGGCTCGACAAACACGGGCGCCGGCGGCACCTGACACTGGCTTCACGTCAGGAGTCGGGACTTCCAGGTCGCGTCTCGGGAAACGGAGGATGGTTCGCCTTCGCCCGCAACGCTTCAAGGTCCACGAAGTCATCGACGTCAAGCGTCGCGGACAGGATCGAGTCCAGTTCGTCGGCGATCTCGACCAGCTGGGAGTTCAGCGCCTCCACTTCTGTCGAGGCGCGCTGCCTCGTGCAGTCGCTTGGCCTCTCGCTCGGCCGCCTTCTGCCTGCGCAGCGGACGCCCGAGCGGCCTGCGTAGCCGCCCTTTCAGCTTGGCGCTGTGTCCGTTCCGCCTCGCGGACGGCGGCAGCGTACGCGCGCGCCTGCGCGCGCTCGGCCTGAGCCCGTTGCCTCGCCGCGAGTTGGTTCTGGTACTGCAACTCGGCAAAGAAGCCTCGCCTTCTAGCCGCTGAGAGTCCTTTCTGGAACGCGTTCGTTCGTTGGCAACGCCCGAGCCAAACCCCAGGACTAGGCCGCCCGGCTCAGAGCAACCGTCCGGCTAGCGCATCGGTGAAGCAACCCCGATAGGTCCATCTACACGTTCTTGCATCGCGGATGATCGGACGCCGACCTGCCCTTTTGTCCAGTGGCCACATGGCGATCGGTGCGTACGGTCACCGCGATGCTCGTGCTTGTCCAGGCGCCTCGAACCGCGACGATCGCGCGTTGCTTGAGGCCGCCGAGCGCCAGCGGGCCGTCGGGGCCGAGGACCTCGAAGGAACCCAGAAGGCGGAACGTCAGCTGCACGCGCGCAACTGTATGTGGACGCGCTCGGCGAGCGAGGTGTCACACGGGAAGCGCGAGCGGTGTCTGGTGCACATGACCAGCACCCTTCGCATTCCCCCAACCGAGATCACGGGCCTCAAGGGCGCGATCGTCAAGCGGTTCGCGCGCAAGATGCTCGGCGAAGTCCCCGAGTCGCTCGGCGTGATGTGGCACAACCAGAAGGTCCTGAACTTCGGGTTCGGGCTGGGCCGCAAGACGCAGAAGTGGGACGCGTGCCCGCAGCAGCTGAAGGCGTTCGCGCACATGGCCGTCGCGAGCTACGTCGGCTGCGCGTTCTGCCTGGACCTCGGGTACTTCGAGGCCCACAACAAGGGGCTCGACCTGGCCAAGGCGCGCGAGGTCCCGGTGTGGCGGACGTCGGACCGCTTCACGACGCTCGAGCGTGAGGTGATGGAGTACGCCGAGGCGATGAGCGACACGCCGCTGACCGTCACCGACGAGCTCGCCGCGTCGCTGCTCGAGCAGCTCGGACCGTCCGGTCTGCTCGAGCTGACCTCGTTCATCGCGCTGGCGAACTTCTACACGCGGTCGAACATCGCGGTCGGGATCGAGGCCGAGGGCCTGGCCGCCAGCTGCAATCTGAAGCCGCTCGCCGTAGCCTCCGCCGTGGCATGACCGACGATCCGTTCGTCACCCACCGCAGCCTGCTGTTCACGGTCGCGTACGAGCTGCTCGGCTCGGCCGCGGACGCCGAGGACGTCGTGCAGGAGACGTGGCTGCGGTGGGACCGGGTCGACCAGAGCGAGATCGAGGACCCGCGGGCGTACCTGGCGCGGATCGTCACCCGCCAGTCCCTCAACCGCCTGCGCACCGTCAAGCGCCGGCGCGAGGAGTACGTGGGGGAGTGGCTGCCCGAGCCGCTGCTCACGTCGCCGGACGTGGCCGAGGACGTCGAGTTCGCCGAGAGCGTCTCGATCGCGATGCTGACCGTGCTGGAGACGCTCAAGCCCGCCGAGCGCGCGGTGTTCGTGCTCAAGGAGGTCTTCGACTTCCCGTACGACGACATCGCGCAGGCCGTCGAGAAGTCTCCGGCGGCGGTGCGGCAGATCGCGCATCGTGCGCGGGAGCACGTGGCGGCGCGCCGGCCACGGATCGAGGTGGACCGCAGCGAGCAGCAGCGCGTGGTCGACCGGTTCATGGCGGCGATCGAGTCGGGCGAGGTGCAACTCCTGCTCGACGTGCTCGCGCCGGACATCGTGTTCGTCGCCGACGGCGGCGGCGAGGCCCGCGCGGCGCTGCGCCCGATCCGTGGCCCCAAGACGGTGGCGCGGTTGCTGTCGAACTTCCGGTCGGTCGTGCCGGACGCGCACGTCTCGTCGACGTGGGTGAACGGCGCGCCCGGGGCGCGGATCGAGCTCCACGGCGCGCTCGACACCGTGATCAGCGTCGTCGTGGACAACGGCCGCGTCAGCCGCATCTACTCGATGCGCAACCCCCATAAGCTCGCCCGGCTCGACGCGGGAGCGAACCTCGCCCCTCGTTGAGGCGCAGGGTTGACCGCGTCAACGGGCGGGCGTAGCGTCGTGTCATGCGCCGGACCCTCGTGGTCGCCAACCGCACGGCCGGGACGCCGGATCTGCTGACCGAGATCGAACGCCGGGCCGCCGCGTCGCTCACGGCGTTCACGCTCCTGATCCCGGAGATCAAGAAGAGCAAGAGCGCCGACTGGACGCTCGAGCAGGCGCTCCAGGCGATCCGCAAGGCCGCCGCGGGGGCGACCGGGAAGAAGGCGACGCACGTCGACGGCCGCGTCACCGGGCTCGACCCGCTCGCGTCGATCCAGCAGGCGGTGGCCGAGGCGCAGTTCGACGAGATCCTCATCTCGACACTGCCGGCGAAGCGTTCGCTGTGGCTGCGCACCGACCTGCTGACCGAGGTGCGCAAGCTCGGGTTGCCGGTGGCGGTGTTCACGCCGCCGGAGGAGGCGAAGATGGGTCTGAAGGACCTGCCGACCATGACCGGGCCCGGCTGAGCATCATTGGAGGTGTGATCGCCGTAACCACACCCACCGGGAACGTCGGACGCCACGTCACCGCAATGCTGATCCGGGCGGGAGTCCGCCCGCGCGTGCTGGTCCGCGACCCGAGAAGCTCGACCACCCCGACCGCGTCGACGCCGTCCAGGTCGACCTCACCGACAAGGACGCCGTGGCGCGCGCCACCGAGGGCGTCGACGCGCTGTACTGGGTCTCGCCGGCGAGCTTCATGTCCCCGGACCCGCTCGCCGCCTACGCCGCCTACGCGGAGGTCGCCGCCCACGCGATCGAGCGCAACGGCATCGCGCGGACGGTCTTCCAGAGCAGCGTCGGGGCGGAGCTGCGCGAGGGCGCGGGGGAGATCGACGGGCTCGCGGCCACGGAGGTCGCGCTCGAAGCGGTGGCGCCGAACATCACGCACCTGCGCTGCGGCTTCTTCTTCGCCAACCTGCTCTTCCAGGGCGAGGACATCGAGCGGGGCACGCTCCCGGTGATCCTGCCGACCGACGCCAAGATGCCGTGGGTCGATCCGCGCGACATCGCCGAGGTGGCCACGGGCCGGCTGCTCAACCCGGACTGGAGCGGCCGCCACGTGCAGGCCGTCCACGGCCCGGAGGATCTGAGCTGGGACGACGCCGCGGCGATCGTCGCCGCCGCCGTCGGGCACGACGTCAAGGCCGAGCGGATCCCGGACGAGGCGATGCGGGAGGGCCTCACGCAGGCCGGGATGAACGAGCAGCAGATCGGCGCGATGATGGGCATGTCGACCGGCCTGCGCGACGGCTTCACGCCCGAGCAGCCGCGCGACGCCACCACGACGACGCCGACCACGCTCACGGCGTGGGCCGCCGATCACATTCGTCCAAGACACGACGCGTGAGGCCCCGTAGGTTCCTGCCCATGACGAGCATCAGCTTCTTTGAACTGGGCGTCGAGGACGCCGAGCAGGGGCGCGACTTCTACGGCGCCATGTTCGGGTGGGAGTTCGAGACCGGCCCGTCCGGCAAGGGCTTCGTGATCCGGACGCCCGGGGGCACGCCCGGCGGCATGCACCCCGGCGACAAGGGCGCGTGGCCGTACCTGTTCTTCACGGTGGACGACATGGACGCCACGCTGGCGAAGGTCGTCGAGCTGGGCGGGACGATCTCCGACGAGTTCCCCGAGGACAACCCGGAGAACATCAAGCGCTTCGGCCGCTTCAAGTTCTGCAAGGACGACCAGGGCTCGCCGTTCGGCGTGCACCAGCCGCCGAGCGCATGACATGACCCGCGTCGTCCGGCACGCCTCCGAACTGGACCAGTGGGAAATGGCCCACGGCGCGCCGGACCCGCGGCTGATCCCGTACGTGCTCAACTACTGCGACTACGACGAGCGCACCGGCAGCTTCGTCCGCCGCCGCGAGCTGCCCGGCGCCCGCGTGGTGGCGATCATGAACCTGGGGGCGCCGATCCGCGTCCGCGCGCCCGAGGGCGAATGGGCCGAGCACCGCGACGGCTTCTTCGCCGGCCTGCACGACACGTACGCGATCACCGAGACGAGCGGCGCCCAGCGCGGCGTGCAGATCGACCTCACGCCGGTCGGCGCGTACCTGCTGCTGCGGCTCCCGATGTACCACCTGACGGGCCGCGTCGTCGGCCTCGACGACCTGCTCGACCGCCCCGGGCGCACCCTGCACGAGCAGCTCGCCGACGCCACCGGCTGGGAGCAGCGGTTCGACCTGCTCGACGCGTTCTTCCTCGACCGCCTCGACGACGCGCATCTCACCCGTCCCGAGCATCACCCGCGCACTCACGCGCCTGCACGCCACGCGCGGCACGGTCGCGATCCAGACGCTCTCCGACGAGCTCGGCTGCAGCCGCCGCCACCTCAACGACGGCTTCAAGGAGCACGTCGGCATCTCGCCGAAGCTGCTCGCCCGGATCCTGCGCTTCAACCGCGCCGTCGAGCTCAGCGCGACCCCGCTCGCCTGGGCCGAGGTGTCGCAGACGTGCGGCTACTACGACCAGGCGCACATGGTCCGCGACTTCCAGCAGTTCTCGGGCTACTCGCCGACGGAGTTCGCGCGCCGCCGCCTCCCGGACGGCGGCGGCTTCAAAGCCGATTAGCGCGGCCTTCGCCAGGTACTGCTTGCCGGCGCGCACGACCACGGTCTTCCTGCCGGCCTTCACCGCGACGGTGCCCTCGGTCACGCGCGTGAGCGTCCCCGCGCAGGTGTCCTGGACGAGCCAGGTCGTGCCGCGGACCGTGGCGGCGCTGTAGCGGCCGGTGGTCCGGAAGGCGCCCTTGCCCTTGCCCCACAGCTTGCGCGACTTCGCCTTCTTGGCGGCGGTGGACGCGCGCCCCTTCCTCGGGCACGCGGCGAGCGGCTCGGTGAGCGTGAGGTTCGTGACGCCCCTGGCGTAGCTGATCTTGAACAGGCCGTCGTAGAACACGGCGGTCTCGGCCGGCGCGCCCGCCTTGGGGATCGAGGTGAGCGTCACGCGGCCCTTGCGCGCGTCGATCTCGGTGCCGTACGGGAGCTCCTGCCCGGGCCTGAGCGCGACGAACTTGGACGTCCCCGGGAGCTTGACGAGCACGGTCCCGCCGGCCGTCGTCGCGACCACGTCGACCCCGGGCGTCGGCCCCGGAGACGGTGTCGGGGTGGGGGTGGGGGTGGGAGCGGGAGACGTGGTCGGGATCGGTGACGGTTCCGCGGTCGGCGTCGGGTCGGGGACCGGGTCGGATGGCGGGGCGGTGACGATCGCGTAGGCGGCGTCAGGCGGCCCCGCGTCGTAGGCGATGTCGATCCGGAAGCGATCGGCGCGGGCGTAGGTGTGCGTCGCGTCGAGGCGGTAGCCGGTGCCCATGCAGCTCACGGAGTGCGTGGTCGTCGCGCCGTCGCCCCAGGTGACCTGCGCATCGCCGGGGCACAGCTCGGCCGTGCCCGTCATCACCAGCCGCGTCGGCTCGCCCACCACGCCGGCCACGCGCGACGCCGTGTCGAACACCACCTCGTGGGCGGCCGTCCCCTCCGAGTTGTTCACGACGATCTGCACCTTGTACCGCCGCCCGGGCTGGAGGCCCGCCAACGCGTGCGTCAGCTCCTGCGGGTCCGTGCCGGAGCCGATGGACACCGGCGCGAGCGCGGTGCCGTCGACCACGACCGTGTACGTCGCCGGCGCGCCGCCGGCCGAGACGGTGAACCGGAGCTGGGCGGTCGTGTCCGTGCGTGTCGCGACGGACAGCTCGTCGACCGACGGCGGCTCCACGCTGCCGCTGAAGTTGGCCGCGACGTTCCGGCTCTCGGACAGCTCCAGCTGGCACGTGCCCGTGCCGGTGCAGGCGTCGCCCCAGCCGTGGAACTGCGCGCCGGAGTGCGGGGCGGCGGTGAGGGCCGCCGGGGCGTTCAGCGGCAGCTCGACGCTGCACACGCCCGGACAGTCGATCCCGTTTCCCGTGACCCGCCCGCGGCCGGTGACGTTCACCGACAGCACGCGACGGCCGGCCGTGGGCGCGACGGCGGCCACGATCTCGTCGCGGGACCCGTCGTCGTAGGCGAACTCCACGCGGTAGCGCCCGCCCGCGGCGTAGGTGTGGTTCGCCGTCATCGAGCCGGTGGAGCACGTTGCGGGAGTGGAGCTGCCGTCGCCCCAGCTGACCTGGGCGTTCGCCGGGCACTCCTGGCCGACCGTGAGCGCGACGCCCGCGGTGCCGGAGATGCGCCGCAGCGTGCGCACGCTGATGAGCCCGTCGTCTCGGTCTGGCCGCCCGGTCCGGTCACGACGACCTGCAGCTGGTGGTCCGCGTCGGGCGTGAGCCCGGTGAGCGTCCGCGTGATCTCGCGCGGACCGGTACCCGGGAGCGGCGTCAGTGGCGGGTCGTCGCCGTTGATGCGCACCCGGTAGGCCGCGTTCGCGCCGCCCGGGTCGATCGTGAAGCGCAAGGTCGCGCTGTCGTCGCCGACGTCGATCAGGCGCAGGTCGCTGATCGTCGGCGGCGGGGACTGCGTCGTGAAGGACCGCACGGCGCCGCGTGCGGTGCCGGACGCGTTCTCGGTCACGGCGCGGTAGAAGACCTCCGTGGCCGGCGGCAGGCCGTGCACGAGCTCGTTGCGCGTGACGGGCGCCTGCGTGCCGATGCCGATACCCGGCGTGCGGAACGTGAGTGCGTCGGGTTGGACGCCCCACTCGAACGACAGCTTCCCGGCCTCGCCCGCCAGATCGACGAGTGGCGACGAGGCGCGCCTCGTAGGCGCCGATGTCGTTCGCGTTCTCGGTGGTCGCGGACGGCTGGCCGGCCAGGACCGCTTCGAAGGCGCCGATGTCGCACTGCCCGCCCTGGCGCTGCACGCCGCGCTGATCGGCGGCGGTGCAGTCCTGGACCGGCACCTTGTCGATCGCGGGGCTGCCGCTGAGCAGCGCCATCGTCTGGGTGCCGCCCCCGTTGGCATTGACCGGCGCGAGCCGTGCGGGCTGGCCGACGACCTTCGTGGCGGCGGTGAGCCCGCAGGTGTTGTCCTCGTCGAGGTTGTGCCCGAGGTCGGCGCTGACCGCCACGACCGCCCCGAACTGCCCGGCCGGAACGCACCCCGAGGCCAGGATCGAGTTCCGCACGCTCGTCACGCCGCTTTCCCGCAGCAGGCCGCCGCGGACGTTGTCCGCGATCGTGACGTTGCGCAGCGTCAGATTCCCACCCGAGTTGGCGACGCCGCCGGCGATCGTGTTGGACTGGCCGTTGCCGGTCACGGTCGTGTTCTCGAGCAGCATCGTGCCGCCGCCGAGGTACACGGCCCCGCGCGCCGAGGCGGTGTTGCCGTGCACCGTCACCCCGTTCCCGGTCACCGAGCCGCTGCGCGAGAACAGCGCCCCGCCGTAGGCCGCGCCGTTGCTGTGGAACTCGACGTCGGTGAGCGCGAGCGTGCCGGAGTTGCTGACCGCACCGCCGACCGGGCTGTTCTGGTTGCCCTCGAAGAGCACGCGCTGGAGCGTGAGCGCGCCGGTGTTGAAGATCGCGCCGCCGCCGTTGAGGCTCAGCGTCGGACACGCGCTGCACGGGACTTCGTCCTTGCCGTCGCGCCCGTTGCTGAACGAGAGGTCGCGGATCGTGACGGCCGCGCCGGTCCGCATCGTCCGGCTCATCTGTCCGAACGTGTCGGAGTTCGAGCCGCCGTCGATCGCGGTCGCGGTCGGTCCGCCGCCGGCGATCGTGATCGCCTTGTCCACCAGCAGGTGCGTGCCCTGGCTGAGCGTGTAGACCTGTGCGGCGCTCGGCGTGCCGCCGAGGTGCACGGTCTCACCGGCCGTGGCCGCGGCGATCGCCTCGCGCAGCGTGCAGTCGCTGATCGTGCACGTCCCGCCGACGCGGTCGTCGTTGCGGGTGACGGTGATGTCGGCGCGGGCGACGCCGGCCAGCATCAACCACAGGGCAAGCACGAGCGCCGCGCGCGAGAGCATGCCGCCATCGTCCCCGGGCGCACCCGCCCAGGACCTACCTGAACGTCCAGGGCACCGGATCCCCTACGCTCTCCGACCGATGCGCATCGTCGTACTGGGCGCCGGCCACGTGGGTCGGGCGATCGTGGACGCGCTCTACGAAGAGCACGAGATCACGGTCATCGACACGAACGCCGACCGTCTGACGGTGCTGGCCGACCGCTACGACGTTCGCACGGTGGAGGGCAACGGCACCACCAAGCGGGTGATCCGCGAGGCGGGCATCCAGAACTGCAGCCTGTTCATCGCCTCCACCTCGCGCGAGGAGGCGAACCTCGTCTCGGCGATGCTGGTCAAGAAGCTCAGCGGCGCGCGGGTCGTCGTGCGGACCACGAGCGTCGAGTACCTGGACGCCTGGCGCGAGCGCGAGATCGACGTGGACTTCATGGTGTCGAGCGAGCTCGAGACCGCGAACGCGATCTCCGGCCTGATCGGCATCCCCGCGGCGCGCCAGACCGACGTGTTCGCCGACGGCAAGGTCCAGGTCGTCGAGTTCGACGTGCCCAAGGGCGCCAGCAACGACGACGTGATCGGCACGCCGCTGCGCGACGCCCAGTTGCCGCAGGAGTCCAAGGTCGTGAGCATCATCCGCGGCAACGAGCTGACGTTCCCGCGCGGCTCGGAGAAGATCCTGCCGGGCGACCGGATCATCGTCATCGGCTCGCCGGACGCGGCGCGGGCGTGGAGCCGGCTCATCTCGCACGAGCAGCAGCGCGTCGACGACATCGTGATCTTCGGCGGCGGCCGGATGGGGACGACGATCGCGCACGTGATGCTCGACCGCGGCATCCGCGTGCGCTTCGTCGAGGGCCGGGCGGAGCGGGCGCGCGAGGTGGCGGAGGAGATCCCGCAGGCGCGCGTGTTCCACGCGAGCGCGTTCGACCCCGAGTTCTTCGAGCGCGAGCGGATCGGGCGCGCGACCGCGGCCGTGTTCGCGCTCAACGACGATCCCGGCAACCTGTTCAGCGCCGTGCTGGCCAAGGCGCACGGCGTGCACATGACGATCGCGCTGGCGCACGACCAGACGTCGCTGAAGGTCTACGAGCGCGGCGGTGTCGACGTCGCGATCAACCCGCGCCAGGTGATCGCGGAGGAACTGGTGCGCTTCGGGCACGACCCGCGCATCCGCCAGATCGCGATGCTCGACGACGACCGCTTCGAGATCCTCGACCTGACCGTGCGGGGCGAGTCCGAGCTGTCCGGCATGCGCTTCGACGAGATGCCCGAGACCGGCTCGGTGGTCGGGGCGATCCTGCGCGGCGGGGAAGCGATCATCCCGCACTCCAAGGACACCCTGCAGGCCGGTGATCGTGTGATCGTGTTCGTGGAGTCGCGCCGCGCCTCCACCGTCGAACGCGTGCTGTGAGGCTCAAGACCGGCATCGAGGTCGGCGCCGCGCTGGACCTGGTCGGCGGCGTGCTCAAGTGGCTCGCGCCCGCGTTCCTGCTCCCGGCGGTGGTGGCGATCGGCTACGGCGAGGCCTGGTGGTCGTTCGTCGTCGCCGGCGCGATCACCGGCCTGGCCGGGCTCGCCCTCGACCAGATCACCGAGGACGACGCGGGCGCCTCCGTGACGCCGCGCGAGAGCTTCCTGGTCGTGGCGCTGCTGTGGCTGCTGATCCCGATCTTCGGCGCGCTGCCGTACATCCTCGACGGTGGCCCGCAGCTCTCGCGCCCGGTCGACGCGTACTTCGAGGCGGTGTCCGGCTTCACCGCCACCGGCGCCACGCTCGTGCCGCGGATCGAGGACCTCGCCCGGTCGATGCTGTTCTGGCGCCAGCTCAGCCACTGGCTCGGCGGCATGGGGATCATCGTGCTCGCGGTGGCGATCCTGCCGCGCCTGCGGATCGGCGGGCGTCAGCTGCTGCAGTCCGAGCTGGCCGGGCCGACGGAGATCGAGAAGCTCGGGCAGACGATCCGCGAGACGGCCCGGCGGCTGTGGCGGCTCTACGTGATCCTGACCCTGATCGCGATCTTCACGCTCGGGTTCCTCGGCTGGTCCGGCCTCGACGACCAGATGACGTTCTTCGACGCCGTGGGCCAAGCGCTGTCCGTGGTCGCACTGGGCGGGTTCAGCACGCGCACGATCTCGATCGCCGCGTTCGCGCCCATCACGCAGTACGTGATCCTGTTCTTCATGGTCGTCGCGGGAATCAACTTCCTGCGCCTGTACCGCTTCCTCGTGCAGCGGCGCTTCGACGTGCTGGCCCGGGACGAGGAGCTCCGGCTGTACCTCGTGCTGATCGCGTTGGGCTCGACCCTGGTCGGCGTCGAGGTGATCGGCGGCGGCTACGAGACCGGCGAGGCGGGCGTGCGCCACTCGCTCTTCCAGGCGACGGCGATCCTGACCACCACGGGGTTCGCGACCGCCGATTACGCCGCCTGGGGCCCGATCGCCACCGTCACCTTGCTGCTGCTGATGTTCTCCGGCGCGTCGGCCGGGTCGACGGGCGGCGGCATCAAGATCGTCCGGCACCTGTTGCTGTTCAAGCTCGTCAAGCGCGAGCTCGAGCAGACCGTGCACCGCGAGGCGATCGTGCCGATCCGGGCCAACGGGCGGGTGGTGGACGAGAAGGCCCTGCGCTCGCTGATCGTGTTCGTGCTGCTCTACCTGCTCGTGTTCGCCGTCGGGTCACTGGGCTGGTGATCGACTCCGGCCGGGCGGGCGAGGGGTTGACGGCCTTCGAGGCCTTCGGGGCGGCCGCCGCGTGCCTGGGCAACGTGGGTCCCGCGTTCGGCTTCGCCGGCCCGTACGGCTCGTTCGCGCCCTTCAGCGACCTGTCGACGCTCGTCTGCACGGTGTTGATGTGGCTGGGTCGCGTCGAGATCATTCCCGTCGTGGTCATCATGACCCGCGCATACTGGCGTTCCTAGGAGAGGTACATGAGCTTCGACACCACCGGACTGGTCGCGTACGTCAACGGCGAATACAAGCCGGTGAGCGAGGCGTCCGTCTCCATCTTCGACCACGGCTTCCTGTACGGGGACGGCGTGTTCGAGGGCATGCGGGTGTTCGATGGTGGGTTGTTCCGCGCCGAGCTGCACATGGAGCGGATCGCCCGCTCCGCGCGCACGATCGGGCTGCGGCATGCCGGTCGACGGCGAGGAGCTGGTGAAGATCATCGGCGAGGTCGTGCGGCGGTCCGAGCTGCAGGACGCGCACGTGCGCCCGATCATCACGCGCGGCTTCGGCGGCCCGGGCATCGACCCGCGGCTGTGCCCCGAGCCGTCGCTGATCGTGTCCGCGTACCCGTTCCCGCCGTTCCTCGGGGCCGACCCGATCAAGCTCTTCACCAGCGCGATCGTCCGCAAGGCGCCGCGCTCCCTGGGCGCGCACGTGAAGTCCCTGAACTACCTCGACGCGATCGTCGCCAAGCAGCAGGCCGGCGAGCTCGGCGTCCACGACGCCGTGATGCTCGACTCCCTCGGCGCGGTCGCCGAGTGCACGGGCGCGAACCTGTTCATCGTCGTCGGTGACCAGCTGATCACGCCCACCACCCGCGCCGCGCTGCCGGGGATCACGCGCCGCACGGTGCTCGAGATCGCCGCCGAGCAGGGCATCGACGCCGTCGAACGCGACATCTGGCCGATGGAGCTCCACGCCGCCGACGGCGCGTTCGTCTGCGGCTCCGGTGCGGGGGTCGTGCCGATCGGCTCCTTCGACGGGCGCCCGGTCCGCTTCCCGGACCACCCGCTGATCCAGCAGGTCCAGGCCGAGTACCGCGCCAAGACCGCGACTGCCGCCTATCGCACCGAGCTGTACGTCGCCGCAGGCCGCTCAAGTGCCAGCGCGATCGGACCACGCCGCGCTGACCGCACTGGTCCTGATCCACGGCTTCACCGGCTCCCCGCACGTGTGGGAGCTGGTGCGGCCGCGGCTGGAGCGCCACCACACGCTGTTCACCCCGGCGCTCCCCGGCCACCTCGGCGGCCCGAGGCTCCCGGCCACCATCACCCCGACCACGCTCGTCGAAGCCGTCGAGCAGGCGATGGACGAGGCGGGCATCGGCGAAGCGCACGTCGTCGGCAACTCGCTCGGCGGCTACGTCGCCCTGCAGCTCGCGGCCCGCGGCCGGGCCCGCACCGTCACCGCCCTCGCGCCCGCCGGCGGCTGGGGCACGGGCGACGACAAACAGGACACGCTCGCGATGAACGAGGAAGCCCACGTCTTCACCCAGGGCGCCGAGCGCAACGCCGCGTTCATCGCCTCGACCCCGCAGGGCCGCCGCCAGGCCCTGGCGACGATGGCCGAGAACACCGACCACGTCCCGCCCGAGTTCGTCGTGAACGTCATCCGGGCGGGAGCGTTGTGCGTCGAGGCGCCGCGGATGATCGCCTACGCGGCCCAGTCCGACTGGCCTCTGGAAACGCCGCAGTGCCCCACGCGCATCGTGTGGGGCACCGAGGACAAGCTCCTGCCGTGGCCGCGGGCCGCCGCGCGCTACCGAGCACAGCTCCCGCACGCCGAGTGGATCGAGCTCGAGGGCGTCGGCCACTGCCCACAGGTGGACGTGCCGATGATCACCGCCGAGCTGATCCTCGGCGCTGTCGCTTGACATATTCCGATATAGGTATATGTTGTGTCGCGTGGCCCGAGCAGCGACGACAGCGGATGTGTTCAACGCGGTGGCCGAGCCGCGCCGGCGCGACATCCTCGACCTCCTGATGGAGGGCGAGCGGCCGGTGAACGACATCGTCGAGCGGCTCGAGCTCGGCCAGCCACAAGTGTCAAAGCATCTGAAGGTCCTCCGAGAGGTGGGTCTGGTGGACGCACGCGATGAAGGCCGGATGCGGGTCTACCGCCTCAACGGCCGCGGGCTCAAGCCCATCCACGACTGGGTCTCGAACTACGAGCGCACCTGGCGCGAGCGCTTCGACGCCCTGGACGTGGTCCTGGAAGAACTCAACGAGAAGGAGGCTCGCGATGAGCAGTCTTAGCGGCAGCGCAGTGCTGACGACCCCGACGGACACCGAGATCGTGATGGTGCGGGAGTTCGACGCGCCCCCGGAGCTCGTCTGGAAGGCGTGGACGACGCCTGAGCTGGTCTCGCGCTGGTGGCCCGGCAAGCGCGGCACGATGAAGAGCTGCGAGATCGACCTGCAGGTCGGCGGGCAGTGGCGCTACGTGATGGAGGCCGGCGAGGGCGGCTTCGAAGTCGGCTTCCACGGCGAGTACCGGGAGATCGAGCCGACCGAGAGGCTCGTCAACACCGAGGTGTTCGAGGGAGCGCCGCCCGAGGCGGGGGCGGCGCTCAACACGAACACGTTCGAGGCGATCGACGGCGGCCGGACCCGCCTGACGATGGTCACGGCCGTGGACTCGAAGGAGATCCGCGACATGATCATCGGCACCGGCATGGAGACCGGGGCTCAGGAAGGGCTGGACATCATCGACGAGATCGTCGCCGAGCTCACGGCAGACGACCGCGCCAGCGCAACGAAGTGAACGCCGCGCCCGCGAGGGCGAGCAGGCCGAACGCGGCGAAGCCGGCGCTGACTTCCCGCTTCTCGGACTTGGTGCCGATGCGCGAGCCGAGGGTCTCGTAGACCTCGTCGAGCGCGTCGGCGTCCTCGGCGGTGAACGCACGGCCACCGGAGATCTCCGCGACCTGCGCCAGCGCCTCGGGGTCGGGCGGGACGGGCATGGTCTGGCCGAAGTTGCCCTCGACCACGCCCTCGGGCGTGCCGAGCGCGACGGTGTAGATCGGGACGTTGGCCGCGCGGGCGCGCTGCGCGACCTCGGCCGGGTCCTGGCCGTTCTGGCTCGCGCCGTCCGACAGCAGCACGATCGCGGCCGGTGGCGGGTTCTCATCGTCGGTCTCCAGCGCCTGCAGCGCGGAGTCCAGCGCGTCGCCGGTCGCGGTGCCGCCCTCGGCCTGCAACGCGGTCAGCGTCGACTCGACCGTCAGGCGGTCCTGCGTCGGGCGCAGCACGGTGTGCGGGCCGTCGGCGAAGGCCACGAGGCCGACCTGCAGCTGCTCGGGCACGTTCTTGAGGAACCGGTCGGCGGCCTGCTTGGCCGCCGCCAGCCGGTTGGGCTGCACGTCGACGGCGTTCATCGAGCCGGAGGTGTCGGTCACGAGCATCACGCTCGCCCGTTCCACCGGCACGGCGACCGTGGCCTCGGGACGTGCGAGCGCGATCGCCATCCCGGCCAGCGCCAGCATCAGCAGCGCGGGCGGGAGGTGCTTGCGCACGCGGCCGTGCTTGGGCGCGACCGCGGCGAGCGTCGCCGCCGCGGGGAACCGGATCACGTACTTGGACGGCTTGCGGCGGCTGAACCACAGCGCCGCGAGCGCGATCGGGATGACCGCCAGGCCGGCCAGGAAGAGCGGTGCCTGGAAACTCATCTGAGGCTCCTTCCGAGGGCTCGTAGCCAGTCTTGATCGGTGCCCACCGTCACGTGGCGCGCACGGGCGGAGCGCAGGTGGGACTTCAGCTCGTCCCGGCGGCCCAGCTCGGCGGCGGCGAAGCGGCGCCGCAGCTCGGCGCTGGAGGAGTCGGCCTCGACCCGCTGACCCGTCTCGGGGTCCACGAGCGTGAGATGGCCGACGTCGGGCAGCTCGCCCTCGCGCGGGTCGAAGACCTCGACGGCGAGCACGTCGTGGCGGGCGCCGAGGGCGCGGAGCGCCCGCGCCCACTCCGGCGCCGCCGCGCGTCGCGCGGCCGCGTCGCGCGGCTCGCCGGCGGCCACGGCGGCTCCCTCGCGAAAGTCACTCACGACCACGACGAGGCTGTGGCCCCGCGCGAGGCGGTTGATGCGGCGCATCCCTTGGGCGAGCGCGTCCTCGGGCGCGTGCCCGTCTTCGGCGACGCCCTTCGCCAGGGCGCGGCGCAGGTGCACCAGCGCGGAGCGACCGGCGCTCGGCGGCAGCTGCTGCGGGTCCGGGGAACCGCACGTGAGCAGGCCGATGCGGCCGGCGCGGCGCACCGCGAGGCGGCCGATCACGAGCGCGACACCTTCCGCGACGTCCGACTTCAGGCGCTCCGCGGTGCCGAACGCCATGCTCGCCGAGACGTCCACGAGCACCCACGTCGTGAGCGTGCGCTCGGGGATGTGGTCGCGCACGTGCGGATGGCCGGTGCGCGCGGTGGCGGCGGCGTCGAGCTTGCGGACGTCGTCGCCGACCTGGTACGGCCGGATCTGCGCGAGCTCGGTCCCCACGCCCAGGCCCGCCGCGCGCCGCTCACCCGGAAGGGCGCCGGCCGCGCGGTTGGCGAGGACGAGGTCGAGCGCCTCGACCAGCGCCGCCTGCATCGGGCCCGGGCCTTGCGACCCAGGCGGGGAAGCGAGCAGCGCTGCTCACGCGGCGATCCGCTGCCGTGGCCGCATGCGCGGCTTCATGCCGCCGACGCGCTCGAGCACGCGGTCGAGCAGGTCGTCGGCCTTCACGCCGTCGCCCAGCGCGTCGTACGTGAGCACGAGGCGGTGACGCAGGACGTCCGCGGCGAGGTCGGCGACGTCCTCGGCCACGACGTGGTTGCGGCCACGCAGCAGCGCGAGCGCCTGGGCGGCCTGGACGGCGCCGATCGGGCCGCGCGGGGAGGCGCCGAACTCGATCAGGCCCTCCAGCTCGTGCAGGCCGTACTTGCCGGGGTGGCGCGTGGCGTCGCCGAGCGCGACGGCGTAGCCGATCACGTCGCGGTCCACGTACACGCGGCGGCTCAGCTCCTGGTAGCGCTGCAGGTCCTCGGTGCTGAGCTTCTCGCGCACCTGGGCCGGGGGCGAGATCGCGCGGCCGACGACGGCGGCTTCCTCGCCGACGCTCGGGTAGTCGACGATCAGCTTGAACAGGAAGCGGTCCACCTGCGCCTCGGGCAGCGGGTAGGTGCCCTCGTTCTCGATCGGGTTCTGCGTCGCCATGACGAGGAACGGCTTCGGCAGCGGGTACGTCTCGCCGGCGATCGTCACCTGGCGCTCCTGCATGACCTCGAGCAGCGCGCTCTGCACCTTGGCGGGCGCGCGGTTGATCTCGTCGGCGAGCAGGAAGTTGCCGAACACCGGGCCGAGCTCGGTGTCGAAGCGGCCCGTGTCGGGACGGTAGATGCGCGTGCCGACGAGGTCGGACGGCACCAGGTCCGGCGTGAACTGCACGCGGCGGAACTGGCCGCCGAGCACGTCGCTCAGCGTCTTGATGGTCAGCGTCTTGGCCAGGCCCGGAACGCCCTCGAGCAGCACGTGGCCGCCGGCGAGCAGCGCGACGAGCAAGCGCTCGAGCATCGCGTCCTGGCCGACGATCACGCGCTTGAGCTCATACAGCGCGCTTTCGAGGCCGGCGCGCGGGTCGTCGAACTCGATCCGCGCGGTCGACTCGTCGTGGTCGTCGTGAATCTGCATGACGTCGAGCCTGGCGGGCGGTCCGTCAGATCCGCATAAGCGGTGCCTGAGACCTCGGCGCTCTCCGCGTGCGCGCCCGCACGCAGGTTGTTACACGCCGTTGATCGGGCGTTGAGCCAGTGAACCTACCTTGACTCGCATGCGCATCCTCGTCGCCGAAGACCACCCGCGGATCGCCTCTGCCGTCGCGCGTGGGTTGCGTCGCGAGGGCATGGCGGTCGATGTCGCCGAAGACGGTGCCTCCGCGCTGTACAAGGCGCGCATCAATCCCTACGACATCGTCGTGCTCGACCGTGACCTGCCCGAGGTGCACGGCGACGACGTCTGCCGCGCGCTGACCGCCGAGCAGCCGCGCACGAAGGTGCTGATGTTGACCGCGGCGCGCTCCACCGACGATCTGGTCGAAGGGCTCGCGCTGGGCGCCGACGACTACTTGTCCAAGCCCTTCCGGTTCGCCGAGCTGGTCGCGCGGCTGCGCGCGCTGGGCCGGCGCACGGGCGAGGCGCGGCCGCCGGTCTTGAGCGCCGGGGACGTCGTGCTGGACCCCTCGCGGCGTGAAGCGAGCCGCGGCGGGAAGGACCTCGAGCTCACGCCCAAGGAGTTCGCGGTCCTGGAGGCGCTGATGGAGGCCCAGGGCGCCGTCGTCACGCCCGAGACGCTGCTCGAGCGCGCGTGGGACGAGATGCTCGATCCGCTTTCGCAACACGGTGCGCATGACCGTGATGGGGCTGCGCCGCAAGCTCGGCGAGCCCGCCCTGATCGAGACGGTCCGCGGGAGCGGCTACCGCCTTTGATCTCCAACCTGCGTGTCCGGCTGACCGTCATCTACGGCGGCATCTTCTTCGTCTTCGTGGCGGTGCTGCTCGGCGCCTCCTACTGGCTGATGGGACGCCACCTGCACCGCACCCTCGGCGAGATCGCCGCGGACAACGCGCAGGCCCAGCTCGGCGCGCAGTACCTGCTGTTCCTGGCCGGCGCGACCCTCGTCGCCGGCGCGTTGGGCTGGTGGCTCGCGGGGCGGGAGCTGCGCTCGATGCAGAGCGCCTTCGACGCCCGCGAGCGCTTCGTGGCCAACGCCTCGCACGAGCTGCGCTCCCCGCTGACCGTGATCCGCACCGAAGCCGACGTCACGATGGCCAACCCCGACGCCGATCTCGCCGAGTTCCGCGCCATGGGGAACGAGATCGTCAACGCGGTCGAGGACATGGACGCGCTGCTCGACGGCCTGATGGTGCTCGCGCGGTCGGGCCACGGGCTGGCGGGCGTCGAGTCGGTGGACCTGGCCGCAGCCGCTCGAGCCGCGGCGAAGCGTGTGCGTGCGGGTGGCGTGCACGTGCGGTTGGACCTGGAGCCCGCGGGGGTGCGCGGCGAGCGGCGGCTGCTCGAGCGCCTGGCCGCGAACTTGATCGAGAACGGGGTGCGGTACAACGCGCCGGGTGGGTTCGTGTCGGTGTCGACGCGTGCTTCTGCGGACGGGGCGGTGCTCGACGTGGTCAACAGCGGGCCGCGGGTGGATCCCGCTGTGGCGGCGCGGTTGACCGAGCCGTTCGAGCGTGGCGGCCGCACCGGCACGCACGGTGCGGGGCTGGGGCTGTCGATCGTGCGGAGCGTGGCCGAGGCACACGGGGGACGGCTGGCTTTGTCGCCGCGTGCCGAGGGTGGTCTCTCCGTGCGCGTCTCGCTGCCGGCCGCGTGAACGGCGAGCACACCCGCGGCCGCCGCAGCTCGCGCGATCGGTTTCGCGTGCGGGCCTCTTGACGCCGACGCGAGCTGGCGTACGTCTTTCACGCGAGGCGATGCCACGCGAGTCACTGCCGATATACGTCGAACGTCCTCGCGCGCCCGAGTGGCGCGTTGCCGCTCGCGCGCCACGCGAGTCGATCACCGCGACCTCAGTCGCGCTCGCGTGGCTACGAGCGGCGCAGACGTCGCACGCTTCGCGTGTCACGCGGCTCGGGCCAGCTCCAGGAACACGAGGTCGTGGCCCACGGAGGGCTCGCGGCGCGTCTCCACGAAGCCGTGCTTCTCGTAGAGACGCAGGTTGCCCGTGCTGCGCTCGCCCGTGAACAGCCAGGTGCCGCCGGCGGAGATGGCGGCGCGGAGCAGCGCGGTGCCGAGGCCCGCGCCCTGCTTGTCGGGCACGACGCACAGGCGAGCGACCTCGCCCGTCGGCATCACGCGCACCGCGCCCACCAGCCGCGCGCCTTCGCGCGCGCCGAGGACGACGACGTCGTCGCGCGCCAGCACCGCGACGACCTGCTCCAACGTCTCGCGCAGGGGCGGGAGGAACTGGTCGTAGACCATGCTCTCGCCGACGTAGGCGGCGCGCTGGATCGTGAGCAGCTCGCCCGCGTCGTCGACACCCAGGGGGCTGATCATCGGACGCGCAGCTCCGCGGGCTCGCGGGACAGCAGCATCGTCACGCCGGTGCGCGGGTCACGGGGCGAGCGGCGCTGTTCGCGCAGCACCAGCGCGCTCCAGCCGACCACGTCCACCGTGTACTCGCGCGGGACGTAGCCCAACGGCGTTCCGTCGCTGAGGTCCACGGCCACGGCGGACGGGTCGTGCGGGTTGTCCGGTTCCGGCCGCAGGGTCAGCGCCGAACCGGGCGCGGCCAGCGCCGAAGCCAACGCGTCCGGGCGGTGGAACGCACCCGCCACGTGCGTGACGAGCAGCCCCGCCGGGACCTCGCCGCGGCCGAGGAAGCGGCCTGCAGCGTCGACGAGCTGGTAGCCGGCGACCCAGACCGCGCCACCGTCGTCCGGGTACCAGTACCGCTCTTGATGCTCGACCTCGACGATCACTGGGTAGGGGAGACTGACATGGAGCTGCACAAGACTGTCGGGCACGCGGGACTCATCGGATGGCGGGAGAAGGTCGCGGACGTCGTCGCGCCGCGCGCGCCGATCAACGACGACACCGCGCGGGCGCTGATCGGCGGCGCGTTCTTCGTGCTGTCTGTCTACTACGTGATTCAGACGATCATCAGGGTCGTGAAGGACTAGACCTTGACGGAGCGGGACGCGGCCGCATGTGCGGACACTACACGCGCGGCTGAGAGCGCTCCCGCGTTTCCTTGCGTTCCCACTTGTCGCAGTCGTAGCCGCCGCGCTGCCGCTTCTCGAGCACGAGCTCCGGCGACGGCGCCGCGGGCGTCGGGGTGGCGGCGGCGATGGCGAGCGTACGGTCCACGCTCGTCATCCCGTGTAGAGAAGCACCGAGCAGTCCCACGCCCGCCACCAATGTGGCGGCAAATCCGGCCTTGCGCATGCCCACATTCAAGCCCCGGTTGCTGAACGCAACCTCAAAGCAACCGACGAAACCACCTAAGAGAGAGCCCGCCGCCCATCAGCAGCAGGATCGCGGCACCACCCGCGAACGCGCTCGTGACCTCGCGCTTCTCCATCTTGGTCGCGACTTCCGACCCGAGCTGCTCGTACACCGCGGACAACGCGTCGGACTGGTCGGCGGTGAACGCCTCGCCGCCCGAGCGCTCCGCGATCTGGCGCAGCGTGTCGACGTCCGGCGGGACCGCGTCGCCGTTGGGCAGCGTCCCCGACGCCGTGCCCAGCGCGACGGTGTAGATCGGCACCCCGGCCTCCTTGGCCTCGTCGGCGATCGGCAGCGGGTCCTGCCCGTGCGTCGCCTTGCCGTCGGAGAGCAGCACGATCGCGCCCGGCGCCTTCTGCGAGCGGATCATCGCCAGCGACGTGGCGAGCGCGTCACCGGTCGCGGTGCCGCCACTCGGGGTCATCGCGGCCTCCAGCGCACTGCGCACCTCACCCCGGTCGGTGGTCGGGGAGGACACGGCCTGCGCGCGATGGTTGAACACCACGCCGCCGACCCGCACCCGGTCAGGCACCTCGTCCAGGAACGCCTCGCCCGCGTCCTTCGCGGCCTCGAGCCGCGAAGGCGCCACGTCCGTGGCCATCATCGACCCGGAGTGATCCATGGCGAGCACGATCGTCGCCTGCTCGGCCGGCACCGCCACGCTCACCTGCGGACGAGCCAGCGCGGCGATCAGCGCCGCGGTCGCGAGGCCCGCGAGACCGAGCGGGAGGTGACGGCGCCAGCCGGGCGAGCGCGGGACGGCCGAGACCGCCACACGAGGGGACGCGAACGCCGCCGCCGCGCGACGGCGGCGACGTTCGGTGAACACGTAGGCCACGCACAGCGCCGGGATCAGCGCCAGGCCGACCAGCAGCCATGGGGACTGGAAGCTCACGGCCGCGTCCCCAGGGTGGCCTGGATCGTCTGGTCGGAGCCGCCGCGCCGGATCTCGATCGAGACCTGCTCGCCGGGACGACGGTCCTGGATCGCGGCCGCGACGTCGTCGGAGTCGGCCACGCGCTCGCCGGCCACGGAGCGGATCACGTCACCGACCTGCAGGCCGGCGTCCGCGGCGGGGCCGCCGGAGGAGACCGCTGCGACGGTGACGCCGCCGGTGCCGCCGGAGGTGGAGACGCCGAGGTACGCGCGCCGGATCGACTCGCCGCGCTCCAGGCGCGGGATCACGTCGCGCACCGTGTTGGACGGCACCGCGAACCCGATCCCCACGCTCCCGCCGCTCTGCGACGCGATCTGGGAGTTGACGCCGATCACGCGCCCCTGCGCGTCGAGCAGCGGACCGCCCGAGTTGCCGGGGTTGATCGGCGCGTCGGTCTGGATGACCGAGTCGATCTGGAACCCGTCCGGCGCCTGGATGTGGCGGCCGGTGCCGGACACGATGCCCGCCGTGGTCGTCTGCGAGAGCCCGAACGGCGAGCCGATCGCGACCGCGAGCTGCCCGGTGCGGACCGCGGTGGAGTCCGCGAGCGACAGCGCCTTGAGCCGGCGGCCGACATCCACCTTCACGACCGCGAGGTCGGAGGAGCGATCGACGCCCGTCACGCGCCCGGTCGCGGTCTCGTCGTCGGCGAACTGCACCTGGACGGTGGTCGCGCTGCCCACGACGTGCGCGTTGGTGACGATCGTGCCGTCCGCGCCGGTGACGAAGCCGGTGCCGGACCCGCCCCGCGTCTGGATCGAGACGACGGACTCGCGCGCGGCGGCGTAGATCGCGGCCACGTCGCCGGTCTGCTTGGCGCCGACGAGCGCGGGACCGCTGTTCACGGCCGCGGGGTTGCCGTCGGTGTCGACGACGCCGAACGCGAACGCCCCGCCCGTGACGAGCGCGGCGGACACGAACCCACCGGCGAGCGCCGCACGGAAGTGGCCGCGCTGCTTGGGCGCAGGGGGCGGCGGTGCGGCCGACGGCGGCGGAGCCGGCGGCACCTCCGGTTCATACTGGCGCACACGACGACCGTCAGTCGGGTCACCGTCGAGCCACAGCAGGGGATCGGTCATGTCCACCGAGGTTGAAGCCCGGTGCGTCAGATCAAGATAAGGCGAACGCCCGATGTGCACCGCGCACTCCGGGCGTAGGGTCGCGACATGACCTACGCGCACCGGGCGTGGCTCCTCACCGGAGCCGTCTGCCTCGCGAGCGCCGCACCGGCCGCTGCTCAAGCGCCGGTCAACGGGCGCATCGCGTACACCACGTTGTCGAGCCTCGACCGCGGCCGACGGGAACATCTGGACGATGAACGCCGACGGCTCGGACAAGCAGCAGGCCGTGTTCGACCCGTACTACGACGCGCAGACCGACTGGTCACCGGACGGCACGCGGATCGTCTTCCGCAGCCGTCCGAACGACACGTCGCTTCGAGATCTCGATCGTCGACTTCCGCGTCCGCGACGCCGCGGGCCGCCCGGTCACGACGGAGGTCACGCGCGCCGACGGACGGCACGCAGTCCAGCCAGCCCGCGTGGTTCCCCGACATGACCGGGATCGCTCTACCGGCGCACGAACGCGCCGGTGACCACCGCCGGTCGGACATCTGGGCGATGGACCCGGACGGCACGAACCGCCGCGTGCTCTACGCCGGCCCGGGCCACCAGTGGTACCCGAGCCTCTCGCCCGACAAGACGAAGCTCCTGTTCTCCACGACCATCCAGGCGCAACAACCGCAACATCCAGGTCATGGACATGGCGACGGGCGTGGTGACGACGCTGTTCGACACCCCCGGGACACGACTCCGCGCCGGCCTGGTCCCCGGACGGCCGCCGGATCGCGTTCGAGAGCGACGGCGACGCTGCTATCTCATGGACGCCGACGGCGCGAACGTGCAGCCGGCTCACGAACAACACCGTGTACGAGGAAGGCCCGGCGTGGTCGCCCGACGGCACGCGCCTCGCGTTCAGCAGCGCTCCGACCAACACCGACAACGACATCTGGACGATGGCCGTCGACGGCACCGACAAGCGCCGGCTGACGACCAGCCCACAGCCCGAGGAGTCACCCGACTGGGGCCGCAATCCCGGCCCCGCGACGGTCGGCGGCACGGTGCCGGCGACGCTGGCGCTGTCGCTGGCCGGGGCGGTGAGCCTCGGCACCTTCATCCCGGGCATCGCCCGCGAGTACACGGCCTCGACCACCGCCACCGTCACCTCGACGGCCGGGTCCGCGACGCTGAACGTCTCCGACCCGGGTCACCTGACCAACGGTGCCTTCAGTCTCGCGCAGCCGCTCCAAGTGGCGATGACCCCCGCGGCGTGGAACGCGCCGGTGTCGAACGCGACCGTCGCCGTCAGCTTCAGGCAGCCGATCGGCGCGACCGACCCGCTGCGCACCGGCACGTACTCCAAGACGCTCACGTTCACGCTGGCGACGACCGAGCCCTAACCTGGTGCGCGCATGGCCGACCGCATGCGCGCATCCGACACCGAACGTGAGGAGACCGTGGCCATCCTCCGCCACGCCGTCGGCGAGGGCCGGCTGGACATGGAGGAGTTCACCGACCGCACGACCCGCGCGTACCTCGCCAAGACGCGCGGGCGAGTTGCTGGAGCTGATCGGCGACATCCCGCGCGCGGAGCTCGCGCCGCCACCACCGCCGCGCGAGCTCCCGAAAGCGCCGGGCCGCGCCGGGTTCACCGCGCGCTGGCTCGCGCCCGCCCGCCGGCGTCAAGCCGCGGCGGAGCTGCTCGAGTTCGTCGCCCCGCCGATGCGCTCGCACGGCTACGCGCTCGAGCTCAACTCCGAGGCCAACCTGGTCTTCGTCCGCAAGCGCCGGCCCCCGTGGACGTTCGTGCTCGCCGTGCTGCTGTTCCCGGTCGGGCTGCTGGCGCTGCTGCACACCGAACGCGACGAGATCGTGTTCGAGCTGCACGAGCACGGCGAGGAGACGATGATCAACGTGAGCGGCCGGGCGCCGCTCGCGATCAGGCGCGCGCTGAGCGAACTCGAGCGCTGACGATCTCCCACGCCGGCGGGAACCACGCGGTGAACTCTTCGTCACGCGCGCGGGCGATCCACTCGTCGAGCTCGTCGAGCGGCACGAAGCGCCACTCCATGACCTCGTCCGGGTCGGGCGCGGGGTCGATCGAGATCTCGGTCACGAGCAGGTGGTCGAGCTCGTTCTCGACCAGGTCGGCGAGCTCCGCGCGGTAGCGCAGGATGCCGACCTCCTCGAGCGCGTTCGGTTCGATCCCGAGCTCCTCCGCGAAGCGCCGCGCGGCGGCGTCCTCCGTGGTCTCGCCGGGCCGCGGGTGCCCGCAGGCGGAGTTCGTCCACAGCCCGGGGGAGTGGTACTTGCCCAGCGCGCGGCGCTGGAGCAGCAGCTCACCGGCGGGGTTGAAGGCGAAGACCGAGAACGCTCGGTGCAGCGCACCGGTCTGGTGCACGGCGAGCTTCTCGCCGACCCCCAGCTCGCGGTCTTCCTCGTCGATCAGCACCACGTTCTCCTCGGACACGAGGAAGACCCTACCGAGGTCCGGGGCCAATACCCCGGACCTCGGCCGAACGGAGGACTCGCGCTACGGCGTCGTCGTCGCCAGGGTGAACGTCAGCGTCTTGCTGTACGTGCCCGTGCGCAACGCGTCGTTGGCGTTGACCTGCTGCTTGAACGTGATCGTGGGCTGGTCGTTGGAGACCGGGCCCGTGTACGTCTTGACCACGCCGAGGCCCTGCAGCGGCTGCGGCAGGAAGAACGCCCCGTTGACCAGGTGGCCCGGGGTGGTGCCGGCGTCGGCCACGGACAGCGTCGCGTCACCCGCGGTGGAGATGACGTTGGCGGTCGTGGAGGCCGTGTACTCCTTCGCGACGCCCGGCGTGAACGCGCCGAACGTGGCCGGAGCGCCCATCGACAGCGACAGCGTGGCGCTGACCGTCGCGCTCGCGCTGCCGGTGACGGCGGTCGAGTTGACCATGTAGTCGACGGTCTCGACCGTCGTGTTGCCGGCCTTGTCCACGGCGGTGACCGTGTAGGAGGCGTACCCGATCTTCGACGTGTCGACGTTGGTCACGCTGGCCGTGCACGACTCGACGCCCAGACCTTGGTCGGCGCACGCGAACGCGGCCGGGACGGTCGAGCCCTGCAGGTAGCCGGCGCCCTCGTTGGTCGACGTGACCGTCGGGGCGGCGTTGTCGGCCGCGATCGCGCCGATCTGCGTCTGCGGGTTCGAGTAGGCGACCGTGTTCGCGCGGTCGGTGAACGCGTTGTCGAGATCCCAGACGATGAGGCCGCGGTAGATGTCGGCCTCGTAGATCTTGCCGTTGTACCAGTAGGTGGACCAGTCGCCGCCGTCGGGGAAGCCGTCGCCGCCGTACGTGGACGCGTTCGGCAGCGGCTTCGGGTCGGCGTAGGCAATGACCTTCGGCGCGGCCGGCTGCGTGTAGTCGATCACGTTGATGCCGGCCTGGTAGTTGCCGGACACCAGGAAGTTGCCGCCCTTGGTCGGCACGGTGTTGAAGTTGTGCCACGTGCAGTTCTCGCTGCTGAGCTGCGCGCGCGGCATCATGACCGTCGAGATCGTCTCGCTGGACTCCACGTTCAGGATGAACAGCGACTTGTTGACGGCCGAGCTGGTGGCCTGGCACTGGGCTCCGACGCCGCCGCCCGGCTCATGGCCGAAGACGACCGTCTTGCCGTCGTAGCTGAACGTGGCCGAGTGGCCCGAGCCGGTCACCGAGCTGCTTCGACCACATCTGGACCGGGTTCTCGATGCCGCCCGGCAGCGTCGGGTCGATCGTGGCGTCGAACTTGAACATCGTGACGCCGTTGCCGCCGGCGCACGTCGCGCGGCTGTCGGCGCCGTTGAGGAAGACCGTGTTGTCGTGGCACGACCGGCCGGACGGCGCCTGCTTGACGTACTCGGCCTGGGTCGGGTCCGAGATCTTGATCTTCAGGACGTCCATCCACGTGCACGTGCCGCACGAGCCGCCGTTGTAGATGTAGAGCGCGTCGTGCGCCGGGGCCGGGACGGCCGTGGCGGTGTGCGAGCCGCAACCCTTGCGCGGCACGTCCTGGGTCGAGAAGCGCAGACCCTGCTTGCCGTTGGCCGGGTCGTTGCCCACGTCGATCATCACCGGGTTCGTCGGGTCGGTGATGTCGAAGAGGTGGACGCCCTCGAAGCCCTGGCCGACGAGCGTGCCGCCGCAGGACTGCGTCGCCGCGCCGGTGGCGCTGGTCGCGGAGTCCCAGGAGCGCACGAGGATGTTCCCGTAGACGACGACGTCGCCCTGCGAGGTCGTGCAGCTCTTGTTGAGGTGGACCTGCTTCGGCTTCGCCGGGTCCTTGATGTCGATCACGACGAAGCCGTCGTTGGTGCCCATGAACGCGTAGTCGCCCTTGAATGCGAGGTCCGAGTTGTACGGGTTCGGCAGGTACGGGATCACGTTCGCCGAGTAGCCGACCGGCGTCATGTTCGGCGTGTACTCGAACTCGCTCACGACCTGCTCGAACGTCGGGTCGTCGGCGATGGTGACGCCCGCGGCCGCCGCCTTGGCCAGCGTCGAGGTGACCGGGCCGCCCTCGCCGCCGCACTCGTGCGAGAGCTCCGGGCGGTGCACGCCGGCCCACAGCGCGTTGTTGATCGACAGGAAGCTGTTCGCAGCCGCTGCCTTCTCGTTCGCGCCCGCACACGGATGTGCGATGGCCGACGCCAGGCGCGAACAGCGCCATCGCCGCAATCGACCCGGCTCCAGCCAAGGCGACCCTCAGACCTCTACCCATCAACCTGCTCCTCTCACGGAAACCCAACCCCTCCTAAACGCGAGCTAATCAACTTCTCATGCGGCTGGATAGGGCGTTGGGTGTGCACGTCTCTGCACGTTGCGATGATGCGGGAGCGATGACCGATCCTCCCCTGACGCCGCGTGAGGCCATCGTGGCGATGCGCATCCATGCGCCCACCGAGCGCAATCCCAAGCTCTCGCGCTTCCTCGAGGCCGCGAACAACAACCTCAAGCTGAAGGCCCGCTGGCACGTCCAGCAGGTCACGGCGCTGCGCATGGACATGAACGACCACTCGTGGGTCCACCTGCAGATCGTGCTCAACCGCGCGCTGCACCTGTTCCGGCTGCTGCACCGCGCGGGGCTGGAATCGGCGATGGAGTCCGACTACTCGATGTCCCACAAGGACGCCGAGGTGGTGATCGCGGGCGGCTGCCTGTTGCACGACCTCGGGATGTCGATCCACCGCGTCGACCACGAGGTCTACAGCCTCCACCTGGCCGCCGACATCCTCGACGACCTGCTCGCGGAGGCCTACGAGGAGCCGGAGCGGACCGTCGTCTCGGCGGAGATCACCCACGCCATCATCGGCCACCGCAAGGGCGGGCGGCCGCTGACGCTGGAGGCCGGCGTCGTGCGCGTCGCGGACGCGCTGGACATGGAGCACGGCCGCTCGCGCGTGGCCTTCGAGACCAGCCTGCCGAACATCCACTCGCTGTCGGCGGCCGCGATCGACGAGGTCCGGATCGTCCCCGGCGAGCAGCGCGCCGTGCGCGTCGAGGTGGCCATGAACAACTCCGCCGGCGTCTTCCAGCTCGATGAGCTGATGGCCACGAAACTGCGCGGATCCGGCCTAGAACCGCACGTCGAGCTGATCGCGCGGATCGAAGCCGAGCACGAAAAGCGATTGCTCAAGGTCTACCAGATATAGGTCAGACTCAGACGTGGTCGACAAACAGGTCCACCTGCGGGGTGGAGCCGGAAACGTAGGCGTACTGGTCGAAATCGGTGACGCCCTCGGCCTGCAGGACGTCCTCGCACAGGAACGTGTTGCCGGTGCATTCGCGGCTCGGTTTCGTGAGCACGGCGTAGGCGGCGTCCGCGTACAGCTCGGGCTTGCGCGACACGGCCATGGCGGCGTCTCCGCCGAGCAGGTTCTGGACCGCGGCGGTCGCGATGAGCGTGCGCGGCCACAGGGCGTTGCTGGCGATCCCGTCGTCCTTGAGCTCCTCGGCCAGGCCCAGCGCGAGCAGGCTCATCCCGTACTTGGAGAGCGTGTAGCCGATGTGGCCGCCGAGCCATTTGGGCTCGAGGCTGATCGGCGGGGAGAGCGTGAGGATGTGCGGGTTCTCGGCCGCTTTCAGGTGCGGGATGCACGCGCGCGAGACGACGAACGTCCCGCGCGTGTTGATCGACTGCATCAGGTCGTAGCGGCGGACCGGGAGATCCGTCGTCCGGCTGAGGTTGATCGCGGACGCGTTGTTGACCGTGATGTCGATCCCGCCGAACGTCTCCACCGTCTTGGCGACGGCCGCCTCGACGCTGGCCTCGTCGCGGATGTCGCCGACGATCGGCAGCGCCTTCCCGCCCGCCGCCTCGATCTCCTCCGCCGCCGTGAACACCGTGCCGGGCAGCTTCGGATGCGGCTCCGCGGTCTTGGCGATCAGCGCCACGTTCGCGCCGTCCTGCGCGGCCCTGAGCGCGATCTGCAGCCCGATCCCGCGGCTCGCGCCGGAGATGAACAGCGTCTTGTCCTTGAGGCTCATGGCCCGGATCATCACGGAATACGGGCGCCGGAGTGTGCGTCTGGTCCTGTATGACCCGCAAGCTGATCGCCGGTGCCGTCGCCATCGCCGCCGTGGCCGCCGTGCCCGCGCAGGCCGCCCAGACCAAGACCGTCGCCGTCAAGAACAACTCGTTCTCGCCGGGCAGCGTGTCGATCAAGAAGGGCGACACGGTCGCCTGGAAGTGGACGCAGGGCGGCGTCGCCCACAACGTCACGCCCGCCAAGGGCGGCGCCGGCTCGCGCACCACCTCCACCAAGGGCTACCGGTTCACCAAGAAGTTCACCAAGGCCGGCACGTTCACGTACGTCTGCACCATCCACTCCTCGATGAAGTCGACGGTGCGCGTCAGCTAGATCCGTGGGAAAACCCGATGGTGAGCGGTGCGGGCGGCGACGATCATGCAGGTATGCCGCTCCTCACCTTGCGTTACGGAATCCCGTTCGCCCTCGTCGTCAGCGGCTTCGTGATGCTGTTCGCCGTCGAGGGCGAGATCCGCTGGGACGGCTGGGCGATGCTCGTCGGTTCCGGCCTCTCCGTCCTGCTGTTGAACTGGCTGTTCCGGCTCGGCGTGCAGGGCGACAAGGAGCGCGACAAGGAAGAGGCCGCGCGCGAGTACCTCGGCGTGCACGGCCACTGGCCCGACGAGGGCTGACGCCGCCGGCGCAATCGCCGTCAGTGCTCGTGCTTGATCACGAAGTAGCTGCCGCGGATCGTCCCGGCCAGCTTCGACTTCTGCCGCGCGAACTTGAAGCTCGACGCCAGCTCCTCCGGGATGTCCATCCCGTCCGAGAGCTTGAAGCCGACCGCCCGCTTCTCCGGGCCGTACATCACGTTGATCGCCAAGCCGCTCTCGTAGAACACGTAGGCGAAGCGGATGCCGTCGGCCTCGAAGGCCGTCGCCTCCAGGGGAGTGGAGGCGATGGCGAGGTCACGCTCGTCCTTGAGGATCCCGTGCACCCACTCGACGGTCGCCGCGGCGTCGCCGGCGGGTTCCACGGTGAACTCGTGGTCGTACTTGTTCTTGAAGTAGCGGGCCTCGTTGGCCCGCAGCCCGGCGAGCGCCTCGGCGTGCGGCGAGGACTCGAGGCCGACGGTCGAGACGTGCTTGAAGTCGATGGTGGTGGCCATACGAGCAGGCTAAGCGCGACGGACCGTTCGCGCTTCTCCATTCCTGCTCGGGTCAGCGCTTGACGTCGTAGATGAGCTTCGCCACCCCGTTGGAGTAGGTCGCGCCCTCCCTGAGCTGCAGCTTGAGCTTGTCGCGATCGGCGCGGCTGAACGCGCTCTTGCCTGCTCCCAGCAGCACCGGGAACACGAGCAGGTTGTAGCGGTCGATGAGGTCGGCGTCCGACAGGCTGCGGGCCAGCTCCGGACTCCCGTGGATGAAGATGGCACCGCCGTCGCCCTGCTTGAGCGCGGCGACGTCCTCGGTGGACCGCAGGATGGTGGTCGGGCCCCACCCGTCGACCAGCGCGTCCTCGGTGAGGCGGCTGGACACGACGAACTTCGGCAGCTCCTTGTACGCGGCGTGGTCCTCAGACCCGGGCCAGACGGCGGCGAACGCCTCGTAGCTGCGACGGCCGAACATCAGCGCCGTCGTCTCGGTCAGCTCCTCTCCCTTGAGCGCATAGGCCTCGGGGACGAACTCGGTGTCGAACACCCAGCCACCGCTGCGGTGGCCCTCGACCGCGCCGCCCGGCGAGTCCATCACGCCGTCGAGCGACATGAAGCCGGTGTAGACGAGCTCACGCATGCGCGACGGCCTCGGGACCCTGCTCCGCGGCCACCGGGTCCATCCACATGACCTGCCAGCCGTGGCCGTCGAGGTCGAAGAAGCTGCGCGAGTACATGAAGCCGAAGTCCTCGGCGCCATCGGCCTCGGTGGCGCCCGCCGCAAGCGCGGCGGCGCTCACCGAATCGACCTCTTCGCGGGAGGCCACGCTGAAGGTGAACAGCGCCAGCGCGTGCGTCGTGGGATCGCCGACCGGCAGCTTCGAGAACTCCGCGAACTTCTCGCGGCCGAGCAGCATGACGAACGCGTGCTCGCCGACCAGCATGCAGGCGGCGGTCTCGTCACTGAACGCCGGGTTGAAGCTGAACCCGAGCTGCGCGAAGAACGCCGTGCTGCGCGCGACGTCCGCCACGGGCATGTTCACGAACAGGGTGCGGCCGGGGTGTGCGGGAGTGGTCATGCTGGCGTAGACGGGCTCAGCCGCCGAAACTCATCGCTAGTCCTGGTAAAGGGCGATGCGCTGCCGGTTCACGTTCGCGCGCAGCAGCAGCGCGATCGCGTCGGCGATGTCGGCGACGTCCGTGAACGTCGCGAACTTCGCGTCCGGCTTCTCCGCCCGCATCTCCGGCGTGACGATCGCGTTGACCGCGACGACGTTCGCCGTGATCTCGTCGCTGAGGGCGAACGTCCACGCCTCGGCCGCGGCCTTCGCGGCCGCGTAGGCGGCGTTGCTCCACGACGGATGCTCGACCTGCTTGGACGACACCGTCACGAAGCGCCCGCCGGAGCGCTTGAGCGGCTCCAGGAAGGCGCGCGTGGCGTTCTGGAGCGTCGTGACGAGCTGCGCGTGCAGCCACGCGGTGTCCTCCGGGTCCACGCCGCCGCGCCAGCCGCCGACGAGGTGGACGAGCGCGGTGACGTCCTCCAGCGAATCGGCCCAGGCCTGCGTGGCCTGCGCGTCGAGCAGGTCGACCTCGGCGCTGCGGGGCGCCGAGACCGTGTGCCCGTCGGCTTGCAGCCGTTCGACGACCGCCGGCCGAGCGCGCCGCCGGCGCCGGTGACCGCGACCAGGCTCACGCCGCGGCGCCCGCGAGCTCGACCGTCTCGGCCAGCTTGGCCTGCAGCGACACGTAGAACAGCGAGAGCGGGAACTCGTCCGGCTGGACCTGGTCGATGAAGCGGCGCGGGTCGCCCTGGTCGCTCAGCTCGCGGACGTCCTTGCGCCACGCGCTGTCCGCCGCCGGCCGGACGTAGGTGGCGACGAGGTCGTGGGCGCTCGCCCAGTACTGCGGCTTGGAGGAGTCGATGCCCTCACGGTAGAGCGTCTCGACCTCGGCGCGCAGGTTCGCGACGCCCTCGGCCAGGCGATCCCACTCGATCGTGAGCTCGTTGTTCGTCCAGTGCAGGTACTCGTGCTTGTGCAGGTAGGCGAACAGCAGCTGGCCGCCGAGCCCGTCGTAGTTGCGCACGCGCGGGCCGGTGATCGGGAAGCGGAACAGGCGGTCGAGCACGATCGCGTGCTGGACGTAGCGCGCGAACGCGAAGCCCTCGGCCTCCAGCTGCACGGCCTCGACGAACGCCGTCAGGTCGCAGCGCAGCTCCTCCAGCGCGTACATCCAGTACGGCTGGCGCTGGCGGATCATGAACGGGTCGAACGGGAGGTCGCCGCGGCTGTGCGCGCGGTCGTGGATCAGGTCCCACAGCACGAACGCCTGGCGGGAGAGCTCGGGCGAGGCGAGCAGCGCGGCGGCGTCCGGCGCGAGGTTGAGCGAGAGCACGTCGGCGGCGTGCGTGGCGACGGCGCGCAGGCGGGCGGCCTCGCGGTCGCAGAAGATCGCGCCGAAGTGGTTCGCGGGCTTGTTCGCGCCCACCGAGACGGTCTCCGGGAACAGGACCGCGGTGTTGGACTCGTAGCCGGACGTGCGGTCCACGAACGTGACCGGCACGAACTTCGGGTTCTGGAAGCGGGTGCGCTCGAGCTGCGCGAGCCACTCGGGCCACGGCACGCGGATGATCAGCGCCTCGAAGACCTTCTCGGACGGCCCGTTCTGCTTGTACATCGGGAACACGACGAGGTGCTCGATGCCGTCCTCGCGGTGCTGGTCGGGGCGGAACTGCTCCAGCGAGAGCGAGAAGTCCGGCGCGGGGAAGCCGTTGATCGCCCAGGCGCTGAGGTCGCTCTGGAGCGCCGTCAGGTACGCGTCCTGGTGCGGGAAGTACGTGCGCAGCGCCTCGATCGAGTGCAGGATCGGGTCGATCTCCGGCGCCTCGCGGCCCTCGAGGTCGATCGAGCCGTCGGCGTTCTGGAGCGCGCGCAGGGCCTCGATCTCGGCCTTGAGCGTCGGCCACGCCGGGTCGCTGAAGGCGGGCGAGGAGACGGTGGTCTCGTCCTGCGCGAACGCCGGGCCGGCCGCCCAGTACACGAGGTTGATCCACAGGTCGGCGTGGTCGTGCTCGCCGATCGTGTCGTCGCTGAAGAGGTCGGAGTCGGCGAGCACGACGACGCGGCCCTCGCCGTACTGGGTGACGACGGCGAGCGGCGCGTGGGGCTTGGTGGCCGACGGGGAGGCGTGCGCGATCACCTTCGCGCCGTTGGACAGCGCGAGCGTCCCGGCGCGGTAGAAGCGGACCTCGTTCACGCGCGCGAGCACGTCGGCGCCGGCGCCGCGGCCGTTGGACTGCAGGTGCGGGCGAATCCAGGTGGGAGCGGCGTCGGACTGCTCGTAGTCCTGGACGGTCGCGGTCTCGATCTGGATGCCGAACGCCTCGAGCAGCTCGTTGAGGTTGTTGCCGTAGCGGTCGTGGTCGCACTCGCCGAGGACGATCAGGCCGCCGCCCTGCGCGACGTGGCGCTGGATGGCCTCGATCTCGCTGGCGCTGTAGCGCGGGCTCCCGGTCTCGGTCGTCGCCTCCCAGCGCGGGTCCGACGGATGAGCGATCACGAGCACGTCGGCGAGGACGCTCGTGAGCTCACCCTCGGTGTGCGCGGAGACGACGAAATCGCGCTGCTCGAGCAGCTTCGCGGCCTGCACGTACGACGCGTCCGCGGGATGAGCGGGCTGCATCCGCTGCGCGACCTCAGGCCGGATCGACCAGGCCTGGCTGTGGGCCTCGTCGAAGAGGAGGGTCGCGGTCTTGTTCGGATGCAGGAGAGCCATGCCTACAAGGTATTGACGCCGTGTCCAGCCCTCAATGCCACTTCTTGGCGTTCATGCGCAAGAATCCAACGCGTGGATGACGTAAACCGTCAAATTCTTGTGCTGCTGGTCGAGGACGGCCGCCGCTCCTATGACGACATCGCCCGCCGGGTGTCGTTGAGCGCCCCGGCCGTCAAGCGCCGGATCGACCGCCTGCGCGCCGACGGCTCCATCCGCGGGTTCTCCGCGGTCATCGATCCGGAAGCGTTCGGCTGGCGCACCGAAGCGCTGGTGGAGCTCTTCTACGCCCCCGGCACGCAGCTCAGCGTGGTCGCCGCCTCGCTCGCCAGGCACCCGCAGGTGGTCGAGGCCTGGAGCGTCACCGGCGACGCCGACGCCATCGCCCGCGTGCGCACCACCGACAACGCCGACCTCGAGCGCCTGATCATGGACCTGCAGCAGGACGGCCAGGTCATCCGCACCCGCTCGCAGGTGATCATGAGCGCCCTCATCGCCCGCGCTGGAGGCTGAACCGATGCCGTACGTGCTGCAACCCCTCGTCGGTGACCTGCAGCTGTGCGTCTCGGACCGGGCGATGGCCGTGCTCGAGACCGCCGACCTCACCGGCTGCGACATCGATGCTCAGGAGAGCGCGACGAGCCCGGCGACGGTCCCAGCGGTGAGCGCCGCCGCCACGGCGAGCTCCCGCAGGCTGCCGGTCGGGATCCGGATGCGGCGGGGGAGGAGCCACCAGCGGCGCCGCGTGAGCGGTGCGAGCAGCGGCACGCCGCCCGGCGTGCACGCGTCCGCCGCGACGTGCGCGAGGTAGCCGATGGCGAGGCCCGCGGCGAACTCGCGCGAGAGCAGCGACGCCGCCAACGCGACGATCGCGCACGCGGCGAGCGAGTGCGTGATCCCACGGTGCCCGAGCAGCATGAGCAGCCGGAGCGGGATGCGCGCGAACCAGCCGAGCACCCGCAGCGGCCACACGCGGCGCTCGAGCTTGCGCGGGTGGTAGATCCGGCTCCCGGCCTTGTCGGCGTCGGGCAGCAGGGAGCCGAGCCACGCCCCCGCGAGCAGGAGGCCGACGGTCTCGGCCGGCGCGTCGAGCGCGGCGGCGGTGACGGCGGCCAGGCCGACGCCGGCGATCTGATGCGTCGTGGCCTTCAACCGTGGTGGGGCGCCGGCGGCACGTCCAGCCCCGGGTTGCGGTCGAAGAAGCCGACCGGCTTGAGCCAGAAGGACACCGTGTCGACGGACATCACCGGCCACTCCTCCGGCCGGGTGATGTGGTGCACGCCGAACACGTACCAGAGGACCACGTCGGTGTCCTCGATGCTGCGGTTCTGAGCCGTCCACACGGGCAGGCCGCGATCACGCTCGCTCTGGACGACGAACTCGCCGCACGGCCAGCGCTCGTCCGCGTCGAACGGCGTCACCCACAGCGTGTGGCCGATCGCCTCCGCCCGCCGCATCACCGGCGACGCGGGGTCCATCATCGGCGGGATCGCGGCGCCCGGGACGAGCTTGTAGCCGACCGGCGTGCCGAGCCCGTTGGTCACGTGGTCGTTGACCACCTTCCACGCGCGCTGCGTGTGCCAGTCGTAGTCCTGCTTGCCCTCGTCCTCGGTGCGCAGCGGCGTGTTGCGCTGGACGAGCGCGAGCCCGTGCGGGTTGTCCGGGCCCATCGGCAGCGCTTCGGACTCGGTCGCGTAGACCGTGTTGGCTTCGCCGTCCACGTCCAGGTCCAGGCGCGCGACCAGGAAGTGCTGGTGGAACGGCGCGTACGTGCGCTCATCCACGAGCGTGCCGTACGCCGGCTGCTGACCGGGCGCGAAATGCGTCGTGACCATGATCCCGGTCGCCCGCACCTCGCACTCGATGTTGCCGTCCTGGTAGAAGCGCCAGTACACGAGGTACTCGTAGTTGGCGACCGTCACGTGGAACGAGAGCACGAGCCGGCGCGACCGCCGGACCTCCGCGCCCGCGCGGGCGTCGACGTGCTTCCAGAGGATCGCGTCGTCCTCCTCGTGGATGCAGATCGCGTTGCGGATGGTGTACGGCTCGCCCTTGGTGTTGTGCATCACCGCGTCGAGGTACCGGATCTCCCCGAGGCAGTCGCAGCCCAGCTCCAGCGATGTGGTGAGAAACCCCAGTCCCCACTCGCCGATGTCGAACGCCGTGCGGCGGTAGTGATCGGTCGTCGGGTCGCGGTAGGGGACGACCATCTCCGCGAACGAGAGGCGGTGCGCGACCGAGCGACCGTCGTACCCGACGGTGTGGATCACCAGGCCCTCGCGGTGGTTGAAGCCGACGCGCAGCGACCACTTCTGCCAGCTGAGCGCGTTGCCGTCGAGCGTGAACGACGGGCCCTCGGGCTGCGTGATGTGCAGCGGCTTGATGTCGGTCCGCGGCTCGAGGTCGGGCACGAGGTCCGGGACGTACTCGCCCATCGTGTCGGGCTCGTCGACGCGATGGGTGTCCTCGACCTCGAGCAGCTCCATCCGGTTGAGGTCGACGATGAAGTGCAGCCCGGTGACGGGGTTCGCGTACGGGCTCGCGCCGGGTGACTTGCGGTACCAGACGTCCGCCCACCCGATCCGGCCGCCGCGGTGCTGCTCCGGGACCAGGTGCGCGCCGTACGCCCACGTGTCGATCAGGACGCGGTCCAGGTCCGTGATCCCGCGCTGGGCGAGCGCCTCGATCACGCGCGGGTCCTTGCGCAGCGCCGCGTCGCACTCGTTGAACTCGTCCACCGTCATGTTCGGCTGGCCCTCGGTCTGGCGCTCCCAGCGGGTGACGGCGGGCGGCTCGAGCGTGACGCGCGCCTTGTAGACGGCGCCGTCGTCCCGGTCCCAGCCGATCACGACGGCCTCGCGCGCGATCGCGTCGCCGGGGGTGAAGGCCTTGACCGTCGCCTTGGACGGCTCGCGCAGCTCGATCGACGCGAAGCGCCAGCGGTCCGTGAGCTGCTGCTCGCGGCGCAGGATGTCTGCGGCCGCGGTGATCTCGTCGGCGCTGAGCGGGTCGAGCGGGTGCATCGCCGCAGTATCCCGCGCGCCGCGGCTACTCGGGCTCACGCTCGGGCGTGGGCACGGACGGGTCGAACCCGACGTCGATGACCTCGAAGCCCTTGTGCTGCTCGCTGCCGGCGTAGCCCGTGTAGGCGCGCTCGTCGGCCGACGTCAGCCTGACGTCATCGGTGAAGGGCGTCAGCAGCGCGCGCGGCCACAGGCGCCGCTGCGCCACGACGTTGATCTCGGCGGCGAGCACGAGCACGAGCGCCAGCAGGTAGATCCACGCGATCAGACCGAGCACGAGGCCGAAGACGCCATAGGCCTCACTGCGACCGCGCAGCATGTTGGTCACGAAGTACGTGCCGAGCACCTGCACCGCTTGCCAGCCCACCCCGGCCGCCACCGCGCCGATCCGCAAGTCACGCGTGGGCACCTGCGAGGCGGTGAGCACGCGGAAGATGACCATGAACAAGCCGATGTTGGCCACCACGGCCAGCAGGATCGCCAGCACCCGCAACGCCGCGCCGACATCCGCCCCGTAGGCGCTCGCGCTGGTCGTCAGGCCGGCGAGTCCTGTCGTCACCACGATCCCCAGCGCCCAGGACGGGCAGCAGCAACAGGCTGCGCAGGCGCGCCTTGATCGGGTTCGGGCGCCGGTTGCGCGGCACCGCCCAGGCGCGGTTGAACGCGTTCTGCGCCGCGCCGGCCACGCCCAGACAGCCGTAGAGCGTGAGCAGGATGCCGAACGCGAGCCCGGCCCCGCTGCCGGTGAGCGAACGCACGTTGTCGCGCAACTGGCTTCCGATCACCGGGAACTGCGCGAGCGCCGAGTCCAGCAGCTGCTCCTGCAGTTGCGCGTCGTTCTGCAGCACGAAGCCGAGGATCGTCACCAGCAGCAGGAGCAGCGGGAACAGCGACAGGAACCCGTAGTACGCGATCAACGCGGCCAGGTACGAGCCCTGGTCGTCGGCGAACTTGTACACGACAGCGAGCGGAAACCCGGCCCAGCGCCGCCGCCGCTGGAACCTGTCGAGCTTCTCGACCAGCCGGCCGGCCACTGGCTCGCATCCTAGGGCCTCCGAGCGATCTCCTCCGCGATCGCGGCGCCCAGGGACGTCGTGGTGCCGCTGCCGCCCAGGTCCGGGGTGAGCTCCGTCCCGCGCTCGAGCACGCGTTCGATGGCGTGGAGCACGGCCGTGCCGGCCGCCTCGTGCCCGAGGTGCTCGAGCATCATCGCCCCGCACCACACCTGGCCGATCGGGTTCGCGAGGCCACGCCCGGCGATGTCGGGCGCGGAACCGTGGACCGGCTCGAAGAGGCTCGGGAACTCGCGGGTCGGGTTGATGTTCGCGCTCGGCGCGATCCCGATCGTCCCGGTGCACGCGGGCCCGAGGTCGGAGAGGATGTCGCCGAACAGGTTGCTCGCGACGACGACGTCGAACCAGTCCGGGTGCAGCACGAAGTTGGCCGTGAGGATGTCGATGTGGAACTGGTCGACGGTCACGTCCGGGTACTCGGCGGCCATCGCCGCGACGCGCTCGTCCCAGTAGGGCATCGTGATCGCGATGCCGTTGCTCTTGGTCGCCGAGGTGAGGCGCTTGCGGGGGCGCTGGCGTGCGAGTTCGAAGGCGAAGCGCAGCACGCGGTCGATGCCCACGCGGGTCATCACCGTCTCCTGGATCACGACCTCGCGGTCGGTGCCCTCGAACATCCTGCCGCCGACGCTCGAGTACTCGCCCTCGGTGTTCTCGCGCACGACGTAGAAGTCGATGTCACCCACGGTACGGCCCGCGAGCGGACTGCGCACGCCCGGCATCAGCCGCGTCGGCCGGAGGTTCACGTACTGGTCGAACGCGCGCCGGAACTGCAGCAGGCTGCCCCACAGCGACACGTGGTCGGGCACGACGTCCGGCCAGCCGACCGCGCCGAAGTAGATCGCGTCGAACCCGCGCAGCGTCTCGAACCAGTCGTCGGGCAGCATCGCCCCCGTCCGCTGGTAGTAGTCCGCGCAGGCGAAGTCGAACTCGGTGAACTCGAGGCCGATGTCGAACGCCTCCGCTGCCGCCCGCAGCGCGCGCAGGCCCTCGGGGACGACTTCTTGGCCGATCCCATCTCCGGGAATGACAGCGATCGTGTGCATTGTCAGACAATCGTACGAGGCCCGGGCTTCCGGCGCGGGCTCCACCTCAGCGACGGGGTCGGTGATGACGAGGGCTCGGGTCATTCACCGACGGTTCTCGTCGTGGACGGCGTCGTCAGTCGACGATCTTCCAGAAGGAATCCTTGCGGCTGATCTTGCCGTCCGTGAACTCGAGCAGGTCACACCCGCGGACCTCGATGCGTTCGCCCGTTGCCTGGGTGCCGCGGATGGTCCACTCGGAGACGCCGCGGTCGCCGCAGGTCCAATGGCGGTCATCGGCGTACTGGATGTCGGGGATCCCGTCGAATCTCGACTGGATACCTTCCCGGACCTGCTGTCTGCCGGTCAGACGCCGGCCCCCAGGACCGGGCCCGCGCGGCATGTCGAGGACGCAGTCGTCGGTGAAGAACGACATGATCGCATCGACATCGTGTTCGTTGAACGCGTTGAGGAACGCCTGCAATGTCGCGGCGTTGGTGTTGGCCATGGCCTCGTCTCCTCATCGGGAGACCCGAGCCTCTCGCACCGATGCGGTGCACGCAACCCTCGCTCCTGACGATGGGCATTTGTGGTCGATTCACCCGACGTGGCCGCGCCCCGCCTGGTAGTGACTGCTGATGTCGGCCGGGGAGAGCGCGGTGCTGTAGACAGCGACCTCGTCGGCATGATCCCTGTGTGTACTCCGTGAGCCGCAGCGCGGTCGCCTTCTACCTGGACTCTTGGTGACCGCGATGTGGTGCCAGGCGTTGCGCACGGCGGCGATGGTCCCGGGGACGACGAACGGGACGCCGCCGACGCGGTAGGCGAGGCGCTCGCCGCTCGCCGCGTAGGCGAGGATCCAGCCGGTGCCGGACACCGAGTTGTGGTCGCGCATGATCGCGGTGCCGCTGCGCCAGTTGAACCAGCCCTCGAGCGTGCCTGAGCTCGACAGCGGTGGGGTGGTGGCGGTCATCTCGCCGCGGACGCCGTCGAACCACGCGGAGGTGTCCGAGTCGGCCGTGAGCGCTCCGGGTTCGCCGAGGCGCACGCCCGCTGCGGTGTAGCTGCCGGGGAACGTGCTGGTCTGGTCGACCGCCACGCCGCCCTCGTGCTCGCCGAGACGCCAGTAGCCGATCAGCCCAGGCGTCTGGAGGGCCGCGGCGCGGTAGGCGCTTGCGGAGGGCGCGGAGGCGGTGAACGTCCGATCCTCGCCGACGGTGGTGCCGGTGGCGTTCTCGGCGACGAGGCGGTAGTGGTAGGTGGCGCCGGCGGCCAACCCGGTGAGCGGCGCCTGCACGCGCCGCTCAGCGACGTCGGGATCGGCGATCTCTGCCTCGGCGGTGCGGCTGCCGTAGCTGGTCGTCAAGCCGTACTCGAAGCGATACGTGGTGCGCTGGTTGTACGGGTTGAGCGTGCCCTTGAGCACGGCCGAGTCGGTCTCGACGGCGCCCGCGGGCCCGGTCGTGACGCTCGGAGCGCGGGCGGCGTCGACCGTCACCTCCACGATGCACGTGTCCGTGGCGCCCTGGTCGTCGGTCACCGTCAGGGCCGGGAAGTATCGGCCGGGCTGTCCGTACTGGTGGCGGATCTGCGCGCCGGTCGCCGTGGTGCCGTCGCCGAGGTCCCAGTGGTAGGCCGCGACGGTTCCGTCCTCGTCTCGAGACGCGCGCGCGTCGAAGGTGACCTCCTGCGGCGCCGGCCCGCTCCGGGAAGCGAGCGTCGCGTCGGCGATGGGCGGGGCACAGGCAGTGCCTGGGACGTGCAGGAACTCACCGCCGCCGGAGGGTCGATCAGCGAAGACGGCAAGGAGCTGTTCTACAGCGAGGCGGCCTGAACAGCATCCTTGTGCGTGTGCGGACCATTCATTGATAGAGATATCTGTCGCACGCTGTGTTATGGCGGCGTCAAGGTGCCGGCACCGCGCGTTGACAGTGGGCAGTTGCGCGGCGTAGGGTTGGTGCACCAGTCCGGAGGTGTGAGATGGTCAAGTGGCTCGGCAGAGCCCGTGACCGCCGCAACAAGCGCCGCGCCGAGCGGCGCGCCAATCGCGGCGAGCGAGCGGAGCGTCGCAACGAAGCCAAGGCGCTCCGACAGCGGCACGAGCGCTTCGACGACAAAGGCGGTCCGGTGGGCGGCGGTCCGATGGGCGGCGGTATCTGACCGTCCCGCACCGCTTGAGCGCCGCATCGCGCGCCGGAAACGGGCGACGGCCTCGAGCAGGTGCTCGCGCGCCACTCGACGAAAAGACGGGTGGGAGTTGGTCGCTGAGCAATTACGGTCAGGGCAGCGACATGAGCGCCCATCCGTTGACCGTCCGACTGCAGCCCGAGAGAAGGCTGCGTCTGCGCGCGGTGCGAGGGGACGACGCGGCGTTCGCCGCCGTCTATGAGCGCCATCACCAGGCGCTGTACCGGTATTGCCGCTCGATCGTGCAGAACGATCAGGACGCACAGGACGCGCTGCAGAACGCCTTCACGCGCGCGTTCGCGGCGCTTCAGACGGAGCAACGCGACTTCGACCTGCGCCCGTGGCTGTTCCGGATCGCGCACAACGAGGCGATCACGGTGCTGCGCCAACGTCGAGCGACGGCCGTGCTGAACGACGACGCGCAAGTCGCCGGTGCGCTCGAAGACCGTGTCGCCGAGCGGGAGGAGTTGCGGCTGCTGCGCGCCGATCTCGCCGACCTGCCCGAACGCCAGCGCGCCGCGCTCGTGCTGCGGGAGCTCAACGGGCTCTCCCACGACGAGATCGGCCGGATCCTCGACCTGTCTCCCTCCGGGGTCAAACAGGCGTTGTTCGACGCGCGTAGCGGGCTATGGAGCGCGCGCGACGGCCGGGCGCTGGCCTGCGACGACGTGCGCCGGAAGCTGTCCGACGGCGACGGTCGGGTCCTGCGCGGTCGCGGTATGCGGGCGCATCTACGCGCGTGCGTGATCTGTCAGGGCTTCCGCGCCGAACTGGCGTCGCGCCCGCAGCGGCTGCGCGTGCTCGCTCCGCCGCTGCCCGCCGCCGGCGCGGCGTCGCTGCTCTCGCCGCTGCTCGGTGGGACCGCGGCCAAGTTGCTTGCCTGCGTCGTGCTCGCGGGCGGCGGGACGACGGTCGCCGCGGTGCAGGCCCTGTCTTCTCCCGCCCCGGCGCGCGAAGGCACGAGCGTGGAGCGCGCGGCGGCCACCGTCACGCCCGCGTCGGTGACACCGGCGCACGTCCCCGGGCGCGCGGCTCCGCCGTTCGGTTCCCAGATGGCCGGCGTCGCGGAACGCGCGGCGCCGCTCGTGGCGACCCAGCGGCCCCGCCGGCGCGCCCGCGAGCGCGAGCGAACCGCATCGGTGCCGACCCCAACGCAGACGCCGGCCCTCAGCCACGTGGCGGCAGAGGAGCCGTCTGCCGCCAGGCCTACGACGGAGACCACCCCGTCGGCGACGCGCGTCGAGGCGCCAACGAGCGGGACCCCGGCCGCCGATCGCGTCCAAGACAAGCCCATACCGCCCGAGACCGGCCGATCACGGCCGGGGACACCGCCCGGTCGAGCGAAGAAGCCGCAGCCCATGGCCGTGGTGACCAATCCCGGCAAGGCTCGCGGGAAGGCTCGCGACAACGCTTCGACGCCGCCCACGACGAACCCGAACCACGGGAACCCAGGTGGCAACGGCAGTGACAGCAGGGGAGGGAAAGCGAGCGGGAACGCGGGCGCCAACGCGGCCGCTGGGCCACCGGCCCGGGCCGAGGCCCCGGGCAACAGCGGCACCGCTCCCGGTCACACCGGCGACACCGGCGGGAACGGCATCGCCGGCCCCGCCGCTACCAGCGATGGCAATGCGGGCGGAAACGGGAACGGCAACGGCGCAGAGGCACCGGGCGACGCGAAGCTGGAGCCTCCGGGCAACTCCGGCAAGTCAGACCGACCAGCCTGATCGGGAGGCCGAGCCGCTGACGGAAGAGGGGCGGCCGCAGACCGGTCGCCCCTCTCGTGGCCGTGGGTCCTACCTGCCCTGGTGGTGGCCGTGCTCGGCGGCGGCGCCGCCGCCACTGCCGACGGTGCCTTCAGGACCGGCGGGCGCCGGGATGGTGAACTTGCCGGGCACCTTCCTGCCCGGCACGCCGTTCACCGTCTCGGTCGAGTACGCGTACGTGAGCACCGCGAACGCGACCGCGTCGGAGTTGATCGCCAGCGCATGCAGGTTGACGTTGGCGAACGTGTCGCAGGCGAGCGTGGTAGCAGGGGTCGTACTGGGCGCCGGTCGTGCCGCCCCAGATCGCCTGTTGCTCGGCGGTCTTGGGGACCTCGGCGCCGGTGAACAGACCGCCGGCGGCGATGCCGTTGTTGATGAACGCCTGGTAGTCGCTGCGGCCGCTGAACTCCGCGTCGTCGTAGGGCTCATCGCTGAGCGTGTAGAAGGATTCGAACAGATCCTCGATGGCGATCGAGCCCGGCGGGACGGGGACCGGCGCCTCGAAGCCCGACTCGTCGCTGTCGTAGACCATCTGGATGTAGTTCGGCGAGCCGATCATGTCGAAGTTCAGGTAGAGCGCGATCCTGTCCTTCTCCGCCTGGCTGAGGCCGTTCACGTAGTTGGTCGACCCGACGAGCCCGCTCTCTTCGGCGCCCCACCAGGCGAAGCGCACGGTGTTCTCGGGCTTGAGCTTCGCGAGCTGGACCGCGGTCTCCAGGATGGCGGCGCTGCCCGAGCCGTTGTCGTTGATGCCCGGTCCGGCGAGCACCGAGTCCAGGTGCGCGCCGGCCATCACGACGTTGTCGTCGTTGGCGCCGGGCAGCTCGGCGATCACGTTGTACGTCGGCAGCGTCTGGCGCAGCGTGTTGGCGAAGACCCGCATGCGCAGGCCCGGTGTGTTGGCCAGCGTGACGCCCAGCGCGTAGGTGGTGCCGATCACCGGGATACCGCTGGTGTTGTTGGCGGTGAGCGTGACCGCCGGGATGCCGTTGCGGTCAGGGGCGGTCGTGTTGCCCTGATTGAAGATCACGATCCCGACGGCGCCGGCCGCCGCGGCGTTCTCAGCCTTGATCTCGAACGTGCAGTCGCCACGTTGCAGCAGCGCGATGTTCCCGCTGGGGAAGTTCGCGAAGTCGGACGCCTGGCAGCCGCTCGTACTGGTGTTGCCCAGGCCCAGCTGCAGGTCGACGGCCGTGACCGGTGCGGTGACGTTGCCGGGGTCGCTCTGGGTGATCGCCCCGAAGTCGACGCCCTCGACGTAGGTGGTCGCATTGGGTGCGATCTGCTGGAGCGCCGAAGGGCCGACGACCTCGAAAGCGAGGTAGTCGAACTCCTGGACCTCGGGGTCGTAGCCGGCCGCCTCGAGCGTGTTGACCACGTAGTCGACGGACCGGTCGTAACCGGCGAAGCCGGAGAACCGGTTCCCGCCGTTGGCGTCGGCGATCCGCTGCAGCGCCGCCTGGTGCTTGCGGACCCCCTCCACCCGCACGCACTCGAGCACCTTGTCGTAGGTGTTGTTCGTCCGGTTCCCACAACCTGAGGACGATGGCGCCGCCAGCGCCGCGCTGCCTGGCAGCAGCGCCATGGCCGCCGCCGTCACCACGCCCACGGCGTACGCATGACGCCGCGGTCGGGCCGTCAATCGAGACATTTCGCTCCCTCCTTCTGCGGCAGCGGACCTCTTGTCGTTCGCCGCCTCTGCGGCGAACGTAGTGCAGGGTGAAGCGGTGCGCAACGACCGCCTGCCCGTGGCGCGTTGCGACCCGCAGCGACGCGCGTGATCAGGCGATCTACGCCCTCACGACCGCGTCTCGTCCGCTTGACAATTCCGGCGACGCCGACATCCGTCCCGCCGCCGATGACCTAAGCGACAGCCGCCGACGACCCCGGCGCGTCGGCGATCGGCACTGCGCGCTCAATGGCTGAACCTGACGGACTCGACGGCGAGGAGGAGAGCCTGCGTGAGATCGGCGCGCGGCTGGGACTGAGCGGGGAGCGCGTGCGCCAGGTCGAGCAACGAGCCGTGCACTGCTTCGGGCGAACGCCGACCTAGCGCGTGAGGGTGATGCCGTTCTCGTAGGCGTAGATGACGACTTGGACGCGGTCGCGCAGTCCGAGTTTCATCAGGATGCGTTTGACGTGGCTGCGGACGGTCGATTCCTCGACCGTCAGCGCCACGCCGATCTCACGGTTGGACAGTCCACGCGCGATGAGGTCCAGGACGTCGCGCTCGCGTGGCGTGAGCTCGGCGAGCTCGGGTCGTCGGGCAAGGTCGGGAAGCGGCTGACAACCCATGCGATCGATCACGCGGCGGGTGACCGAAGGGGAGAGGAGCGCGTCGCCGGCCGCGATCGTGTGCACGGCGGCGATCAGGTCCTCCGGGCGCGTGCGCTTGAGCAGGAACCCGGACGCGCCTGCGCGGAGCGCGCCGAAGATGTAGTCGTCCTGCTCGAACGTGGTGAGGATGAGCACTCGCGCCGCGGGCGCCTCGGCGGCGAGCGCAGCCGTCGCCGCGATCCCGTCCAGATCAGGCATCCGGACGTCCATCAGGACGACATCGGGCGCGAGCCGACGCGCGCGGTCGATCGCCTCACGGCCGGTGCCCGCGTGGCCGACGACCTCGATCGCCGGGTCCGTCGACAGGAGCTGCGCGAGCCCGGCGCGCATGAGATCGTCGTCGTCCGCGATCAGGACGCTTGGCATGCGTATGGCAGCTCGGCGTGGACGCGGAACGATCCCTCGGACCGCGCGACCTGCAACGCCCCGCCGGTGAGCGCAGCACGCTCGCGCATGCCGATGAGCCCGTGGCCGCCAGTCCCGCGAGTTGCCGTTTCCGCGGGCACGGGGTTGACCACGGTGAGCTCGATGCCGGCGTCCCGGAAGGCGAGGTCAACGCGCGCCGAGCCGGTGCCGTGGCGCGCCGCGTTGGTGAGCGCCTCCTGCAGGATGCGGTACGCGGCCTGGTCGACGCTGCCGGCCAAGGGGCGCGCGGGCCCGGCAGCGCGGAGGGTGACGTCCAGACCGCACGCGGTGTGATGGGAGAGCAGCGTGTCCAGGGAAGCCAGGCCAGTCGGCGTGGTTTCCGCGTCGCCCTCGCGCAACGCACGGAGCAGCCCGTCGAGTTCGCCGACGGTGTCGCGGGCGATCGTCTCGATCGTCTCCAGTGTCTCGCCGGCCGGCTCGCCGCGCAGCCGGGCCGCGCCCGCGAGCACGCCGATCACGTTGATGGCGTGGCCGGCCGAGTCGTGCAGGTCGCGGGCGATGCGGGCGCGTTCCTCGGCGACGGCCAGGCGGCGCTCGTTCTCCGCCTCACGCTCGGCCCGGTGCGCGCGCTCCTCGAGCTGCGCCAGCTGCGCGCGCCGCAGTCGTGTGCGCTCGCCGGCGAACCACGCGGTGGCGATCGCCAGTCCGCCGTGGAACATTTGGCTGAGACTGAGCCCGCTCCCAAGCGCCCAGGCCGCGCAACCACCGACGGCCAACGCGAGCGTCCGCGACGCCAAGGGCCGATCACTGGCGAGGTAGTACAGCGCCACGGCCGTCGCGACCGGGAAGCCCGGTCGATAGCCCAATGCGACGAGGCCCGTGTCGGCCGCGGCCGCGACGAGGAAGACGACGGCAGGGCGGCGCCGATGGAATGGCAGAACGACGGCTCCGGTGAGCGCGAGCAGCACGCCGGCGACACTCACGTCGTGCATGCCGCCTGGCGCAATCGGCAGTCCCCGCGACGCCAGGGCGAGCGTGGCCGCGAGCACCGCGATGGCGATCGCGACATCGACCAGAAGCCGTGAGAGGTGCTGCGGCACGCGCGCCGAGCCTACCGGCGGCGGCCGCTCGCGGCATCCTCTCTCGGGGGGATGCGTCTCCACGAAACGTGGAGGCCGATGATCCTCCGCGCGGGTGTTTCGCTGCCGGCGTGGCAGCCATAGCGTGGCCGGCTGTGACCACGCACCTCATCGCCCTCGCTGCCCTCGTGCTTGCCGCCGGGGCCGCCTACTTCGTGTGGCGCCGCCGTTGAGCGCCGTCGTCGAGTTCCGTGCGCTGAGCAAGCGCTACGGCGACAGGCTCGCCGTCGACAACGTCTCGTTCTCGCTCGAGGCCGGGACGGTGACCGGGTTCCTCGGCCCCAACGGCGCCGGCAAGACCACCACGCTGCGGGTCTTGCTCGGCCTCGCCGCGCCGACCGGCGGCGACGTGCTCGTCTTCGGGCAACCCTACGTCGAATTGCCGCGACCCGGCCGAGCGGTCGGCGCCGTGCTCGAATCCAACGACTTCCACCCGAGCCGGTCCGGACGCGATCACCTGCGCGTGCTCGCGTTCGCCGCCGAGGTGCCCACGGAGCGGGTCGACGCAGTCCTGCGCGAGGTAGAGCTCGATAGCGCCGCCGCACAGCGCGTCGGCACGTATTCACTGGGCATGCGCCAGCGGCTCGGGCTCGCGGGGGCCCTGCTGGGGGAACCGCGACTGCTGGTGCTCGACGAACCCGCGAACGGCCTTGACCCGGCTGGCATCCATTGGCTCCGTCGCTTCCTGCGGCGGTTCGCGGAGGCCGGCGGGACGGCGCTCGTCTCCAGCCACGTGCTGGCCGAGGTCGCGCAGACCGTCGACCAGGTCGTGATCCTCGACCGCGGCCGACTCGCTGCGTGCGTCGCGCTCGCCGAGTTGGACGGCCGCAGGCTCGAAGACGTCTACCTCCAGCTCACGGGGGTCGCATGACCGCGCTCATCCGGGCCGAGCTGCTCAAGCAGCGATCGATCCCGACCGGACGCAGCCTACTCGGCGGCATGCTCACGCTCACCGTGTTCGCCGTGCTGCTCCACGGGCTGAGCTTGCCGCCGGAGAACGTGGGCGTCCGTGAGGACCAACTCGACTTCGTCTTCCGCTGGGGCGCGCTGTTCGGCTCGTTGTTCGCCTCGATCCTGGGCGCTGTGTCGATCACCGGCGAGTTCCGTCACGGGACCATCCGCCCGACGCTGCTCCTCACCCCTCGGCGTGAGCGGGTCGTCGTCGCCAAGGTGCTTTCGGCCGTCGTGTGGGGTGGCGCGTTCGGTTTGCTTGCTGTGCTCGTGGGCACTGCCGCAGCGGTCGCATCACTTGAAGCTCGCTCGATCGACGTCGCGCTCGACGGTGCGGACTACGCACGCCTCCTCTTCGGCGGGACGGCCACGGCGGCGCTGTGGGCGGCGATCGGCGTCGGGCTCGGAGCCGTCGTGCGTCAGCAGGTCGCGACGGTCGCCGGCCTCGCGATCTGGCTGCTGTTCATCGAGAGCCTGCTCGTCCCCTTCGTGCCCGATGTGGGACGTCTCGCCCCAGGCGCGGCGGGGGCCGCGCTTGCCGGCATCGACCTCGATGCGCTGCTCGCGCCCGCGGCAGGCGGAGCGCTGCTCCTGGCGTACGCCGTCGCTGCCGTGGCTGCCGGCGCGGTCAGTCTGGCGAGACGCGACGTGGGCTAGGCGGGAGCTCGGCGATCGCCTCCAGGGCCGCGGGGCCTAGCCCGTGACCGTGGCGCGGGGAACCTGGGGCCGGAATGGCGCGTGTTCGAGAACCCCGCCGCCGCGGACGATCACGGCAGACGACTCGTCGATCTCATGCCACACGCCCGGCAGGTCGGAGAACGGCTCGGACGCGATCAGCCGGTCATTGGATTCCGCCGTCGCGAACCACATCTTCCTGTCGGGATATAGCCCGTGCAGTGCGTCGACGTCAGCCGACGCAAAGAGCGTCCGCGCCCGGCCCTCGGTCGCGTACCGCACCGCCCACAGGGTGCTGCCGTCCGAGACACCGAAGGTCCCTTGCACCATCGGCGCTACGCCGAGGTCGCTGGCCGTTGCCTCGATCAACCCAACTGTGCGCTCGAGGGCGCCGATCGGGTCCGTTTCGAGCCCGAACGTCAGCGCGAGCCTGAACACCACCTCCGTGTCGGTCGACCCCACGATGCCTTTGAACAGCTCCGGATCGATCGCCCACATGAGGTCCCGCCGGATGGCCTGAAAGTCACCGACGTAGCCGTTGTGCACGAACAGCCAGCGCCCGTGGCGGAACGGATGACAGTTGGTCTGCTGTACCGGTGACCCGATCGCCGCCCGCACGTGCACCAGGAACAGCGGGGACGCCGTGTGCGCGGCGAGCTCGCGCAGGTTCGCGTCGCCCCAGGCGGGAGCCACGCTGTGGTAGACGCCTGGGCCTTCGCCGGCGCCGTACCAGCCGACCCCGACGCCGTCGCCGTTCGTCGCCTCGGCGCCCATTCGTGAGTGCAGGCTCTGGTCGACGATCCCGTGCTGGGTCTTGAAGAGCAACTCCTCGATGAGGACGGGCTGCCCGTGCCATGCCATCCAACGACACATCGCGTTTCTCCCTTGTTGGCCGCTCATCATCGAACCGGCCCCGTCGCCCGGCGTCATCCCGACCGGGTGATTGGCGCCATGTCGGTGCGCCGAACCGGACATCCGGCTCAAGCCGGGCCACGTGTGGCCGATCTCAAGATCGTGAGGCTCCATCGTGTCCACCAGTGCTTGACGACCGCCGCGGTCCTGTGCCTCGTTGCCGTCGTCGCGCGCAACCTCGGGCTCGAGCTGCGCGTGCCGCTGTGGGATCACGCCTACGACGCCGTCGCGTTGCTCGCCGTCGCCATCTGCGGCGTGCGCGCCTGGAGCACCACGGGAGCCGAACGCGCGGCGTCGGCGCTGTTCGGACTCGGGCTGCTGTTGTGCGCGTCCGCCGACATCTACTTCTCGGTCGTGCTGATGGATCTCGCCGAGATCCCGTACCCGTCGCTCGCCGACGTGGGGTATCTGGGCTTCTATCCCCCGGCCTACGCCGGCCTGGTGTTGCTCCTGCGGGCGCGGGCACCGCGCCTGTCGTCCGGGGTCTGGCTCGACGGCATCCTCTGTGCGTTGGCGGGGGCGGCGGTCGGCGCCGCACTCGTGCTCAACTTGGTCGCGAGCACGCGACGGCTCGTTGGCGACGGTCGCCACCAATATCGCCTATCCGCTGGCCGACGCGACGTTGCTGTCGTTTGTCGTCGCCGTGTGGTTCGTCGCCGGGCGCGGTGCCGGCACGACGTGGCGGCTGCTCGGCGTGGCATTCGCCGGCTGGGCGATCGCGGACGTGATCTACCTCATCCAGGCGGCGCGTGGCACCTACGTGGAGTTCACGCTGCTGGACACGGCATGGCCGCTGTGCGCACTGCTGATCGCGCTCGCGGCGGGCCGCCCGCCGCCGGCGACGAGTTCTGCGTGGCCGCCCCCGTGTACGACCGGCAATTGCTCGAGCGGGCGCGGGAGGCGCTGTGCGCGTTCGGCGAAGGGTTCGAAGTCCGGTGCTCGTACGGCACGGTCGCACTCGGCCTGGAGGCCACCGACGCCTCCGAGGCGCTACGGGTGGCCGATCAGCGGATGTACGCGAACAAGCGCGGCGGACGTCGCTCGAGCGGGGAGACCGTCCACGAGGTGCTCCTGCGCGTCGCTGCTGAGCACGACGGTGAGCTGCGCGATCACGTCGACGACGTGGCCGTGCTGGCGGAGGTCGTCGCGCGCGAGCTGCAGCTGAGCGACGCCGAGGTGCTCGAGGTGCGGCGCGCCGCCGCGCTGCACGACATCGGCAAGGTGGCGATCCCGGACTCGATCCTGCAGGCCCCGCGCGCGCTGACCGAGGACGAATGGCGCTACATGCGCCGACACACTTTGATCGGCGAGCGCATCATCGCCGCCGCGCCGGAGCTCGCCGGCGTCGCCCGCATCGTCCGCTCGAGCCACGAGCGCTACGACGGAGGCGGCTACCCCGACGGGCTGGCGACGGATGAGATCCCGCTCGGCGCCCGGATCGTCGCGGTCTGCGACAGCTACGACGCCATCGTCTCCGACCGCGCGTACCGATCCGGGCGCACGCACGAGGAAGCGCTCGCGGAGCTCTCGCGTTGCGCGGGAACGCAGTTCGACCCAGAGGTCGTGGCCGCGTTCCGGATGGCTCAGCGGAGGGACGTCAGCCGCCGTACTCGGCTCGCGTAACGCGGCCTCGGGCACGCATCACCAAGCCCGCAAAGCGCACGGCCGCGCACGACACCGCGCTTCGCGCTTCTCTACGCGGTCGCGGAGTGGCTGATCGACTGCACCTTGCCCTGGCGGGTCACGGCGATCGACGCTCGACGGCTCTGCGCGGGCCGAGGACGCGGCGGGCATCCTTTCCCGCCCGGCGAACGCGACGTTCACCATCCTCAAGCGGGCCGGCGGTGACGTAGCCGACGTCAGGGATCCGGCTCGCGCGGCGTGCCGGCTGAGACACTGGGCGTTTGTGACAGCCCTTCGACGAAACTGACATGATCCCGCCAGACCGGGAGGGACCATGCCGAAAACGCTCTACGCCGAGTTCACCGTCAAACCGGGCAAGGAAGCGCGGGTCGCCGAGATGGTCCGCGGGCTGGGCGAGCGCGTTCGACAGGAGCCTGGCAACGTCGTCTTCGATCCGTATACCGAAGAGGCGAACCCGAACCGGTATTTCGTGTTCGAGGTTTACCGGGACGAAGCGGCCTTTGCCGCGCACATCAGCGCCGACTACAGCTCCCGCTTCAACGCTGAACTCGCGGACCTGATCGAGGGTGACGCGTCGGAGCTGACGTGGCTGCGCCCGCTCGCGCCCGGCGCGGGGTGATCGCGGCGCGCCGGCAAGCGGGTCGAAGCCGGGTCGGTCAGGACGCGTTCGCGAGCCGGCGGCCGGTAGCCGCCGGCCGCCGAAGGGCTGATCGGCCGCCACGTCGCCTCGCCGTGAGCGGGCGCGAGGGCGGCTCGGGCGCGAACTGCGGCTGCTCGCTCGTACGGAGCGGCGCAATCCCGCAGCGGGCGTCGTAGCAGGCGCAGGAGCGGCCGGTCTGGCCGTCGGCATGGAAGTGCACGGCCCAGGCGGGCACGGGGATGCTGATCATCGGGAGTTCCTTCTGGTTGGGGAGAGGTACTGCGGTGGGGAGGAGTCCTTCGCCTTCATCGACACCGAAGGGCTGGAGAAGGTAACGCCCGTGTGATCTGGACCCCCCGAATGCGGGGGCTCTCGGCGTTTCGTGGACAGCGGCGACGAACGTGGCGCGCGACGGCGTGGACCACGCCGCCCGAACGGGCGACTCGGCCGGCCCGAAGGTCACCGCGCGACGGTCAGCCCCAGCAGTTGCGCACGCCGAAGGCGACGTCCTTGGAGGGCACGCCGCTCGCCGCGTCGCCGGTGATGAGCTCCACGCCCGTGTTCTTGTACCCGGCCGGCTTGCGGCCGCCGCGCGCCGCGTCGGCAAGGGCGTCGACGCCCAAGCGCGCCATGTTCTCGGGGTACTGCTGCGCGGTGGCGTCGATGACGCCCGGCCTGACTCCGTCCTTGACCGCTTCGCAGCCGCCATCGACCGAGACGAGGATCACGTCCGCGTCGCTGATGCCGGCCGCCTTGAGGGCTTGGGCGGCGCCGAAGGCCGCGGGCTCGTTGACGGTGTAGACGATGTTGATGCCATCGTCCTTCTCGAGCAGCGCGCGCAGGCCGGCCTCGGCGCGCGCTGCCTCGCCACGCGTCTCCACCGATCCCACGATCTCAGGGGAGCCGTCCTCGATCCCGAAGCCTTTCAGGAACCCCTGGTGCCGCAGATCGCCACTGGTGATGCCGGGCGCGAGATCGAGCATCGCGATCCGCGGCTTGATCGCGCGCTCCGCGGCCTTGGCCTTCGCGTAGCGGCCGATGAGCTCGCCGGCCTGCTGATTGTCGGTGGCGTAGAGCGCGTCGACGGCCGACTCCGGCTTCGTGGGCGTGTCCAGCGCGATCACGGTTACGCCCGCTCGGCGTGCCTTCTCGATGGCGGGCACGATCGCTGTCGAGTCGGCCGGGGTGATCATGATGCCCTTGGCGCCCTTCGCGGTCATGCTCGCCAACGCCGCCACCTGGCTCGCATTGTCGACGTCGCTCGTGCCCGCGGCCGTGAGGAGCTTGACGTCGTCGTCGTCGGCGGTCGCCTCGGCGGTGTCCTTCATCGTCACCCAGAACGGGTTCGTGTTGCGCTTGACGATCAGGCCGACGGTCACCTCCTCCTGCTTGTCGCCGCATGCGCCAACCAGGGCTGCGGCGACGACCAGGGCCAGAATGCCCTTGATCACACGCATCAGTGGGCCCCTTCGGTAACCAGCGGTCCGCCGTGTCGCTTGGTGCGCAGGTCGAACAAGGCGTAAGCGGCGACGAACGCCAAGCAGATCGCGGGCACGATGAAGGCCGCGGCCGTCCCCGACCGGTCCATGATGAGCCCCTGGATCGGCGGCAGCAGCGCTCCGCCGAGAATCGCCATCACCAGCCCGGCCGCTCCGAACTTCGTGTCCTCGCCCAGCCCTTGCAGCGCGACCCCGTAGATCGTGGGGAACATCAGCGACAGCGACAGCGAGATCGCCACCACGGCGATCAGACCGACCATGTTCTGAGCGAACACCGCTGTCAGTGAGAGGCCGACGCCGAGCGCGGCGAGAAGGAACAGCAGCAGAGTCGGTCGGAAGATTCCGAGGAGGTAGGTCATCACGAAGCGAGCCACGAGGAACAGCAGGAGGCTGGCCTGCAGATACCAGCCCGCGTCCTCTGTCGGCACGCCGACGACGTCGAGCGCGTACTGAATCGTGAACGACCAGACGCAGACCTGGGCCGCGACGTTGAAGAATTGGGCGGCGACCCCGTAGCGGTAATGGGGATTGCGCCACAGGCGACCAAACACGCCGCCCCTGACCTCGCCTTGCTCCTGGACGCGCTCGGCGGGCGTCGTCATACCGCGCAGCGCGATGAGCGCCCAGATCAGGGCCAGCACCGCGGCAATCCCCAGATAGGGCCCCAACACCAGGTTCAGGTCTGCCTCCTGGCTGGCGCGCAGCTGCCCGTCGGTCATGATCACCTTGGCCGGTTCGGGCGTGAGGTTCGGGAGGATCAACACCGCGCCGAGCATCACGCCGATGTTCGCCCCGACCGGATTGAACGCCTGCGCGAGGTTCAGCCGCTGGGTCGCGCTCTCCTCGGGCCCCATCGCGATCGCGAACGGATTCGCCGACGTCTCGAGGATCGACAGACCGGCGGCCAGCACGAACAGCGCGACCAGGAACGGAGCGAACGTGAGGAACTCGGCGGCCGGGATGAACAGGACGCCGCCGATCGTGGCCAGCCCCAACCCCGTCAGCACGCCCGTCTTGTATCCGAACCGCCGGTTGATCATCGCGGCCGGGATGGCCAGCGCGAAGTACGCCCCGTAGTAGGCGAACTGCACCAACGCCGACTGGAAGTTCGACATCGTGAAGATGTGGCGGAAGACGCCCACCAGCACGTCCGTGAGGTTCGCGGCCGACCCCCACGCCGCGAAGCACAAGACCAACAACGCGAACGGAACCCCGAACCCGGCGTATACGAGCCGCGCTTTCTGCGCGCGCGGCACGTCCACCGCTGCCTGGGCTGGGACTAGCGACTCTCCTGCCATACCCGATGCTCCCCCTGGGAACGAACGCCGCCGGTTGGAGGTCCGCCGCCCCCACATCACGATCCGGTCCGTACTCGTCGGCGAGGGACGCTACTCCGGGCAAGAGATCGGCGCGAATGGCCGAGCCAGTCGCGTCCGCGCCCTGACAGCCCGACCGGTGACCCGCAGCATCGCGGACCGCTGCCCGGCCGGAGGTTCTGGAGGCGTTCGCGGCGAGAGTGCCTGCAACTGCAGCTCGACGTTCCCGCTGCGGCGAACTGGGCACGGCGCGCACGGACCTCTATCCGACGGCGTCACGCCGGGCGATCGAGGACACTTCTGCGTCTACTCTGTCGCTGGCCCGCCCGTGCGGCGGGCGTAGTGCCGCGCGGCGCGGGCCCGGTTGCTGCAGCGCGGGCTGCACCAGGCCCGGCGCGGGTGGTCCTGTTGGTAGAAGAGCATGCAGCCCGGACCAGCGCACGCGCGAAGCGACTCGGCGTCGGGGCCGGTGAGCATCGAGACGGCGTGTTCAGCGATCGCAGCGAGTGCGGCGGTGACGGGCGGCGCGGCGGTATGGGTGACTGCCTTCGGGTGCGCTCCGACCGACAGCTCCTGCCAGCGTGGAGCGGCGCGGATCGTGCGGTTCACGATGGCCGTCGCGTCGCCATCGAGCGACCGTCCGCTGGTCGCGCCGGCGAACAGCGTCCGCAGAGCGTCACGAAGGGTGCGCGCGGCGGCGAGTTCGGCCGGGCCGATTGCGTCGAGGTAGCGGTGGGTCGGTGCGATCGGGAGGCGCTCGGCCACGCGCAGGAGCCAGTCGGCCAGGTCGGCGGGCGTCTGCAGCGCGTCGAGCTCGGTTCCGCGCCGTTTGAAGCGCGTGTTCGCGAGCTCGAGGGGCAGCGCCTCGCCAAGAAGTGGGGGAGGGCGGTCAGCGATGTTCTAACTGTACTTGGCGCTTGCAATCGTTAGAACCTGCCGGTAGGTTCTAACGCATGAAGACTGCATCAAGCGTTAGAACGGTCCAGCTTCTACCAGTCGGCGGTTCAACCGCGATCATCGAACTGGCTGGCCTTCGGCTGATCACCGATCCCACGGTGGATGCGCCGACCGATCCGGCGAACGGGCTGCCGCGCCGGACGACGCCGCCGGCGCTGGACAGCGCCGGCCTCGGCCCCCTCGACGTGGCGCTCGTCTCGCACGATCAGCACCCGGACAACCTGGACGCCGGCGGCCGCGCGCTGCTGGCCGACATCCCGCTGGTGCTCACCACCCCCGAAGGCGCGGCGCGGCTGGGCGGTCAGGCCCGGGGGCTCGCGCCCTTCGAATCGCTCGACGTCGAAGCGCCCGACGGCGGGCAGCTGCGCGTCACCGCACTCCCGGCCCAGCACGGCCCGCGCGGCGCCGAAGCGGTCCTGGGGCCGGTCGCCGGCTTCCTGCTTTCCGGCGACGGCTGGCCCACGGTGTACGTCAGCGGCGACAACGCCTCCGTCGACGTCGTCCGCGAGATCGTCGCGCGCGTCGGCCCGGTCGACATCGCGATCCTGTTCGCGGGCGGGGCAAGCTCGCAACGCTACTTCGATGGCGCCCTGCTCACGCTCGGCAGCGCCGAAGCCGTCGAGGCGGCCCGCATCCTGCAGGCCCGCGCCGTGCTGCCGATCCACTGCGAGGGCTGGACGCACTACACCCAGAACCGCGCGAGCCTCACCCGCGCCTTCGCCGACGCCGGACTCGAGCAGGTGCTGATCAACGTGCCCGACGGCACGACGGTCACGTTGTGAAGGTGCTCGTGTTCGGCGCCGGCGGCTCGATCGGCCGGCAAATCGTGCACGAAGCCCTCGGGCGGGGGCATGACGTGACCGCGGCTCATCGCCAGCCGCCGGCGACGCGTAAAATGCTTGAAAGACGTTCCTGCTGGGCGTCGAGGAGTTGGCGCATCCATTCGACGTGAGGCGGGTTGACCCGGCGTGGCTTGAGGATTCGCGGAAGCCCGGCGAGGGCGGCGGCAAGGACGCGCGCGCTCGCGCGGTCGCGCGGTAATGATCGCAGCAGCCGCCACGTCCGTCGGCAAGCGGGCCGCAGCGGGCGTCGCAGCCACGTCGTCCACAACGTATTCCGAATACGCGTGCGCGCGCCGGTCGTGCGCGTCGCGCGCCGGTGACGGGTGATGGTACGCGACCAGCTCGGGGACATCGAGGACATCTACCACCCGGCGGCCGCGAGGTCCCAGCCGAGGATCTCCTCCTCACCGCCGACGAGGAACTCGTCGCGGTAGCCGCCGACCTCGAGAAACGCCGCGCGGCGCATGACGACCGCGCACGCGATGTATGACAGCAGCGCGTCGCCGGGCTGACCAGGAGCGAGCGGAAGCGGGACTCTTCGCCATCTCCAAGCACGTCGGGTCGTCGTGCTCGTCTCGTTGACGCGGATGTGCGCGTTGACGAGCGCCAGACGGGAGTGACGATCGAGCAGGTCGGCGGCGCGCGGGAGGCTGCCGGGCGCCCACCATGAGTCGTCGTCGGCGAACGCGACGTACGGTGTCGTCACCGTGGCGACACCGACGTTACGTGCGGCGGGGCCTCGGTTGCGAGTGAGCGCGATCACGTCGACCCGGAAAGGCGCGTCGCACCGCGGCGACGGTGCCGTCGGTAGATCCGTTGTCGACGACGACCACGCGCGGGCGCGACTCGAGTGCCGTCAGGCGCTTGAGGCTGCGGAGTAGATCGCTCGCTCGGTTGCGGGTGATGACCACGATCGAGACACGCGGGTCATGGCACTGGGTGCGATCGATCGGAGGCGTCGGAACGCGCGCGGTCTCGGACATGCCGAACCCCTACCCCGACGGCCGG
>CAVRTQ010000014.1:0-109366 GCA_963724195.1 uncultured Solirubrobacteraceae bacterium
CTCACCACCATCGTCTGGGCCGTGATCGAGGCGCCCGAGCGCGGCTGGGGCAGCTCCGTGATCCTCGCCGCGTTCGCGCTCGGGCTCTCCGCCCTGGCGGCCTTCATCGCCTGGGAGCGCCACACGCCGCAGCCGATGATCGACGTCACCGTGTTCCGCAACCTGCGCTTCAGCGCCGCGAGCCTCTCGATCACGTTCGTCTTCTTCGCGCTCATGGGCGTCCTGTTCTTCATCACGACGTACATGCAGGCCGTGCTCGGCTATTCGGCGCTCGGCACCGGGCTGCGCGTCCTGCCCGTCGCGTTCGGCATGGTCATGGCTTCACGGGTGTCGGTGAAGCTCGTGGGCAAGGTCGGGACGAAGGTGATCGTCGCCGGAGGGCTGGCCACGGTCGCGCTCGCGCTGAGCCTGTACACGCAGCTCGACGTCGACACCGCGTACGGCTTCTTCGCCACGGCCATGTTCCTGATGGGCGCCGGCATGGGCCTGGCCATGGCGCCCGCGACCGAGGCCATCATGGGCGCGCTCCCCAAGGCCAAGGCCGGGGTCGGCTCGGCCATGAACGATGTCGTCCGCGAGGTCGGCGGGACGCTCGGCGTCGCGGTCCTGGGCAGCGTGCTCAACAGCCGCTTCGTCTCGGGCATGAGCGGCGCGGTGGACGGGCTCGCGCCCGAGCAGGCGCACCTCGCCGGCGACTCGGTCGGGGCGGCGCACGCGGTCGCCTCGCACCTCGACGCGACCACCGCCCAGGCCCTGGTGGGCGCCGCCGACCAGGCGTTCGTCGACGCGATGGCGACGACCTCCGGCCTCGCCGCCGCGGTCGCCCTCATCGGCGCGCTGATCGCCGTCGCGTTCCTCCCCGCCCGCGCCGGCGCGCAGGAGGCGGGCCGGACCGTCCTGCCGGAGCCCGCCGTCGCCTGAACCAGATCGCACGTCACATTTCGACGTTCCCCGCCAGAGAATGACTTGGATCGACGCTTCGGGCGATACCGTGCGAAGGGTACGAGCACCGCTTCGACGCTCGTGAGGTTCGCTCTCGGCGTGCCGCCCGACGGGGAACCGGCGCTTATCCGATAGCTGGAAACTGCTCTGCTCTGCGCGGGCACGAGAAGGGTCCAAGGAGAGTGCACCGATGGTCGACACGCGCGGTGTGGACAGACGCGAGCACGGCGAGGGAGGCGGGGCCCGGGACGTCCGCTGGCGGCACGCCCACGAAGTCCAGGGCCTGCTGGACACCCTGGCGATCTACCGGCGGTATGCGGTCGATCTGGCGGCCGAGAACACGATGCTGCGGGAACAGGTCGCGGTGTTGACGGCGATCGCCACGGCGAGCCTGAACGCAAAGCGGTTGTCGTGACCGCCGTTTGGTGAAATGTCCGGCTTGTCGAGCCGCGAGGAGAGACTGAGCAACGGCCAGCTGGCGCAGGCCATCAGCCAGGGCGTCGTGCGGCTGCTACGCGAGTACACGGGTGTGGTCCGTCCCACGCCCACACGACGCTCACGGATCGGGTTGGCCGAACCGCCGGACGGTCAATCAGGCTGAGCGCTCGCTGCCGACGGACGTGAGGAGCGGCGCGAGCACGAAGACCTCCATCACGACACCGTTCTCCGGGTCGGTGGCGCTGGCGAACGAGACGACAGTGCGGTCGATGATGGCCTCGACGGTGTCGATGAACCGCTGCGCGGTCGCGACCTGAAACCACGTCCGTGACTCGCGCACCCGCTGGGACTCGCCCATCTCGACCATCGCGCGCTCGGCCGGCAACAACGCGTCCTGCAGGATGCAGACCAAGGTGTCGGCGCCGGCGAAGTTGGTGCGCGCACGCGTCGGTCCCCGGCCGAACTGCTCCTTGTGCAGGGCGACGAGCGCGGTGGAGACGGCGCTCAGCGATCCGTGCGCCCGCAGAGGCTCCGCTTGGGTATCGGACATCGCCGAGAATCCCTTCGTCTCCCTCGAGAGCTAACCGCGAGCAAGTGGAGAGAGATGGAGAACCCACCGGCGGCCGTGCCCCAACGAGTCTAGACCTTCGTCGGCACGCGACTTTAGGTCCTTCTACAAGCCGAACTTGCGCTCTTAGCACCAGATTGCGTAGAGTTTTGTGGTGGACGCTGACATAAGGGTGTCGAAGCGTCCGTTTACGGAGGAGAGGAAACATTTGCTGGGACACCGGAAGGTGCTGCGTGCCGCTGCGGCTGCGCTGACGGCGGGCACCCTACTCGCGACCGCGGGCACCGCTGAGGCGCAACGCGCGCCATCCATGGGCGAAGGTGCGCCCGTGGGCCAGAGCGGGATTCAGCTGTACAACTTCAGGGACTACCTGAGCGGTGGTTCCGGGGAGATCTTGTGTCCCGCGTCGCCGCAACCGGCGACGCCGTACTGCACGCCGACGCTGCCGGCGAACACCGTGATGGCCCGCATGGAGCGCCTGTTCGCGTTCCTGCAGACGAATGACATAAAGAACGTCGAGCTCTACGGCTACCCGGGCAATCCGTTCCCGACCGACGCCAACCCGCAGGGCAATCTGCAGGGTTCAATGGCGCTCCGCGCGCTGGGTGACAAGTACGGAATCCGCTTCCCGGCCCGCCACGGTGGCCTCAGCGAGGGCCGCTGGGACGGGGAGATCGCGCACGCGAAGATCCTCGGCCAGGACCACATCGGCGACGGCAGCTCCGCCGGCGCGGGTGGCCTCGGCAGCTACGCGCAGACCTTGGCGACCGCGACGCAGCTCAACAAGCTGGGCAAGCGTTCGGTCGAGGCCGGCGTCGGGCCCGCGTACTTCCACAACCACAACGCCGAGTTCAGCACGCGCTTCACCGACACGCAGGGTGACGGCCAGCTCAAGAGCGCGTGGGAGATCGTGATGGAGCGCACCGACCCGCGCTGGGTCGTCGCGCAGATCGACATCGGCTGGGCGGTCTGCGGGGCCTCGGGCCACGCGACGCCGGTCGATCCGGGCGTGGGCGCGGCCTACGTCAACCAGATGATCCAGAAGTTCGGTCGTCGGGTCATCTCCTTCCACGTCAAGGACATGGACGGCGCCGGCATCCGCCCCAGCTGCGGTGACGCCGACCAGCGCGTCCTCGGCCAGGGCGCCATCAACTTCGGGCCGATGTTCGCGTCGGCCAAGAACAAGACGCGGTACTACTTCTCCGAGCGCGATCCGATCGCGCTGGGCGGGGCGACGAACTTCAACCCGTTCACCAACGCGGGTGACGGCGCGAAGGCGCTGCGCGCCGATCCCAAGCCGTCCCTGAAGGCGGCCCCGAAGCTGTTCCCGTCGGTGCCCAAGGGCACGCCGGCGTCCGCCAACCAGGCGCCGATCACCGTCACCAACGACGGCGACGCCCCGCTCGTGATCGCGAGCGGTGCCGACGCGATCAAGATCGAGGCCGAGGACGCCGACGGCGGCGCCGCGACGGCCGCCGACTTCGCGGTCGTCAGCGACGACTGCCGCGGCAAGACGCTCGCCCGCAACGCGACCTGTGTCGTGAACGTCGGCTTCAAGCCGACGCGCAGCAACTACACGTCGGTCGCGCGCGTCGTGATCGACTCCAACAGCGACGACGCGGTCGAGCGGATCCTGATCGCCGGCGCGCAGACGCCGCCGAAGGTGCTCGCGTTCCACGGCGCCACCGATGCGGTCAACACGGCCGGCGTCACCGCCCTGAAGGCGCTCGCCGACGCGAACGACTTCGTGGTCGAGAACACCGCGAGCGCGACCGCGTTCACGGCCGCGAACCTCGCCAACTACCGCGCGGTCGTCTTCCTCGACAACAAGGGCGACCTGCTCAACGCCGCGCAGGAGTCCGCGCTGCAGGCCTACGTCCAGGGTGGCGGCGGCTTCGTCGGCATCGGCGGCGCGGCTGAGGCCGAGACCGCCAACGCCTTCATCACCGGGCTGATCGGCGCGCGTCCCGACGCCGCGAGCCCGACCACGGCGAGCGACCAGGTGGTCGTCGCCGGCGACCGCGTGCATCCCGCGACCCGTGAGCTCCCGCTGGAGTCCACGGTCAACGACGTCTGGTACCGCTGGACCACGCGTCCGACGGGCACGGTCCACACCGTGGCTCGCTACCGCGCCCCCGGCGCGGCGGCCGGCGACGGCACGACGACCGGCGGCACCGACTGGCCGATCTCCTGGTGCCGCGACTACCAGGGCGGCCGCACGTTCTACACCGGCCTGGGTCGCACCGCGGCCGCGTACGGCGAGCAGAACCTGCGCAAGCACCTGCTCGGCGCCATCCAGTGGTCTGCGGGCCTCGTCCGCGGCGGCTGCAAGGCCACGATCCTGTCCAACTACGCGACCGACCGCGTGGTCAACGCCGCCAGCGGCAACCTGGCCAACACGGGTGAGTCGCACGGCGTCGCGCCGGCCGCCAACGGCTGGGTGTTCTACATCGGTCGCGCGGATTGCCGCACCGATGCCGCGCGCGGCGCGATGATCGGCCAGGCCTCGAGCCCGAAGATCCTCGACTTCGCCAACCGCAACGTGGGCGTCGGCTGCGGCACGATCCACATCCTGGATCCGAAGGCCGCCAACGGCACGGTCAACAGCGGCGTCACCCAGGCCGGCGTCATCCCGGTCTACGGCGACCGTGGGTCAGGAGACGAGGTCAACGGCAAGATCGAGACCGGTCTGCTGGGCATCGCGCCCTCGCCGGACTTCACCACCACCGGCCACATCTACCTGCAGTACTTCCCGACGTTCAACCCGGACAACCCGGTCCTGCCGGGCCTGGCCGACGGCGACGCACGCCGGGTCACGAAGATCGGCAAGGGGCGCATCTCGCGCTTTACGGTCGATCTCGCGACCAAGAAGCTCAAGCTGGACTCCGAGGTGAAGATCTTCGAGTACGACTCGCAGGTCTACTCCTGCTGCCACCGCGGTGGCGGCATGGGCTTCGACTCCGAGGGCAACCTCTACGTCACCACCGGTGACTCGAACTCGTCGCAGAGCTCGAACGGCTACTCGGGCAACAACCCGTCGATCAAGTGCCCGACGGGCCCGGCGACCGAGGTGTCCAACAACCACTGCGGCACCGCCAACTTCTCGATCCGTGACGCGCGCCGGACGGCGGGCAACACGAACGATTACAACGGCAAGATGCTGCGCCTGAATCCGATCGAGCAGCTCGCGGACGGCGCGAATCCCGCGATCGGGGTCGGCACCACGTACGGGCTCCCGACGGCGTCCTCGCCGAACGGCCCGAACCTCTTCAGCGGCACCGAAGAGGGCGGCGGGAAGACCAAGCCCGAGATCTACGCGATGGGCCTGCGCAACCCGAGCCGGCTCGCGATCGACCCGAAGACCGACGTGCCGTACGCGGCGTGGGTCGGGCCGGACGCGGGTGGCCCCTCGGCCACGCAGGGTCCGTCCACGTACGAGAACGCCACGCAGCTTCCGTCCGCCGGCAACTACGGCTGGCCGTACTGCATGGGTAGCCAGCAGGCGTACCGCGATCGGACCGCGGACGGCAACCTGCGCACCACGAACGGTGCCGGGTTCGTCACCGGCGGCCCGGCGGCCAGCCCGACCAACGGCTGGTACGACTGCAAGAACCTCGTCAACGACTCCCAGAACAACACCGGCCTCAGCACCCTGCCGCACGTCACGGGCACGGGCAAGGACGCCGGCACGGCTCGCTCGCTGAACATCTGGTACAGCCGCGGCAACACCAACAACGCCAACGGCTGCCCCGAGTTCGCCCGGCCGACCGGTGCCAACAACGCGCCGGACTACGGCTCCGCGCCGACCCAGAAGTGCCCGTACATCACCGCCTCGGGCGCGACCGTGTTCAACGGCCCGGTCTACCGCTACGACGACAAGGCGACCGACAACTCGGTCCGATGGCCCGAGTACTGGGACGGCCGCTGGTTCCTCAACGACTACGGCAACAGCTCGGCCAAGCACGCGCTGCTGCTCGATCCCGCGACGGCGGCCAGTGGTGGGCAGCCGGTCTACGCGGACAGCTTCCGCGGCGGCCTGCCGTGGGGCGCGAACTACATGGACTCGAAGTTCGGTCCGGACGGCGCGCTCTACGTCCAGGTCTACGAGGGCTTCTTCTCCACCGGGAGCAACGCGGGTCTGTACAAGATCACCTATACGGGTGGCTCCGACACGCCGGGTCCCGACCCGCAGTGGAAGGCGACCACGACCGCGCGCGAGGTGGAGTTCTCGCTCGGCGCGACCGGTGGCGTCCTCTACGAGTGGGACTTCGGCGACGGCACTCCGGTGTCGAGCGCCGCGAACCCGCTCCATCTGTACGCGACGGCGGGCACGTACACCGCCAAGCTGACGGTGACCTACGCCGACGGCGAGAAGGCCAGCAAGACGACGAGCGTGACGGTCGGCAACGACGCTTCGGCGCCGACGGTGACCGCGCAGATCAACGGCGCCACGCCCGCCGGCCGCTACACCGCGCCGGTGGAGTTCACCGTGCGCGCGACCGACGGCACCGGCGCCTCCGGCGTCGAGTGGATCGAGCGTCGCGTCGACGGCGGCACGTGGACCCGTGCGGACAACACGGGCAACGTGGATCCGTTCGAGACCAAGTTCACGGTCAGCGGCACCGGCACCCACACGGTCGAGTTCCGCGCTCGTGACAAGGCCGGCAACGTCTCTGACCCGGTCGGCTCGGTCACGTTCGCGATCGACTCGCCCAGCGGTGGTGGCTCCTGCAACCCGCTGTCGGACCAGTTCAACGGTTCGGCCCTCGATCCGAAGTGGCAGGTCGTCAACCCGTCGGCCAGCAACCCGCCCACCGTGGGTGGCGGCCATCTGACGATGCCGCTGCTCCGCGGCGACCTCTACGAGGACCAGGGCACCGCACAGACCGTGCTGCAGGCCGTGCCGACGGGCTCGTGGGTCGCGACGGCCAAGATCGCGCACGCCAACATCGGCAGCGACGGCGAAGCGGCCGGTCTGGCGCTGATCAACCGCCTGAACCCGAACCACCTGCTCAAGACGACGATCCAGTACAAGGGCGACACCGATCCGAACACGGCCGGCAACCAGCCGGGCAAGTGGGCGGAGCGCGTGCTGACCTCGGACAACCGGGCGATCACGTTGCCGCCGGCGACGGTGCCGTGGCCCAACTCGGGCGGCCTCACGCTGTCCGGCGACTACGTCTGGGTGCGGTTCGTCTACGACGACGCGGCCAAGACGGTCACCACCTGGAGCTCGACGAACGGGACGACGTTCACGTCGTTCGGCGCGCCGATCTCCGTGACCGAGTACCTGTCCGGGGCGGGTGGCCTGCGGGTCGGCGTGTTCGGCAAGCACGACGGCTCCGGCGACGACAGCGTCCAGTTCGACGCGTTCAACGTCGTGAGCTCGTCCGACCCGCAGACGGCGGGCGACAACTGCGGCGGCAGTGGCTGCGGCCCGCTGTCGGATCAGTTCGCCGGCACGTCGGTGGACCCGAAGTGGCAGACCCTCAACCCCGTCGCGGGCAACGCGCCGACGGTGGCCAACGGCCACCTGACGATGCCGATGCTCCGCGGCGACCTGTACACGTCGACGGCGACGTCCCAGACGCTGCTGCAGGCCGTGCCGACGGGCTCGTGGGTCGCGACCGCGAAGTTCAAGCACGCGACCATCAACGCGGACGGCAAGGCAGCGGGTCTCGCGCTGATCAACAGCGTCAACCCGAACCACCTGCTCAAGACGACGCTCCAGTACAAGGGCGACGCCGATCCGAACACGGCCGGCAACCAGCCGGGCAAGTGGGCGGAGCGGGTGCTGACCGCCAACAACGCGTCGGTCATCCTGCCGCCGGCGACCGTTCCGTGGCCCAACTCGGGCGCGCTGAACCTGACCGGCGAGTACGTCTACGTCCGCTTCGTCTATGACGACGCGACCAAGACGGTCACCACGTGGAGCTCCGCCAACGGCACGACGTTCGCGTCCTTCGGTGCGCCGATCTCCGTGACGCAGTACCTGTCCCAGGCCGGTGGCCTGCGTGTCGGCGTGTTCGCCAAGCACGACGGCGCGCCCGACGACACGGTGCAGTTCGACGCGTTCAACGTCGTCTCGGGCAGCGACCCGCAGACGCCGGGCGACGACTGTGGCGGCGCCGCCGGCTGCCCGCAGACGGACGAGTTCGACGGCACCACCGTCGACCCGAAGTGGCAGCTGGTGAACCCGATCTCGGGTGCGGCCCCGACGGTGGCCAACGGCCGCCTGGTGGTCCCGCTCCGGCAGGCCGACCTGTACGCGGCGAACGGCAACGCCCAGTTGCTGCTGCAGCAGGCCCCGGCGGGCTCGTGGAAGGCGACCGCGAAGGTCGTCCACGCGGGTCTGGCCGCGGACGGCGAGGCGCTCGGGCTGGGGCTGATCAACAGCATCAACCCGAACCACTTCGTCAAGGCGACGGTGCAGTACAAGAACGACACCGATCCAAACACGGCCGGCGCGCAGCCGGGCAAGTGGGCGGAGCGGGTGCTGACGTCCAACAACGCGGCGATCACGCTGCCGCCGGCCACGGTGCCGTACCCGAACTCGGGTGCGCTCGCGGTCAACGGCGAATACGTCTGGGTCCAGCTCGTCTATGACGACGTGGCCAAGACGGTGACCACGGGGACGTCGCTCGACGGCGTCACGTTCACGACGTTCGGTGCGCCGATCTCCGTGACGCAGTACCTGAACCAGCCGGGCGGCCTCCGCGTCGGCGTGTTCGGCAAGCGCGACGCCGCCACGGCGAACAAGAACGTCGAGCTCGAGTCGTTCACGCTCGAGTCCGACGGCTGCGGCACCGGCGGCGACACGTCGGCGCCGAGCACGACACACACGCTCGCTCCGACCGCGCCGGATGGCTCCGGCGGCTTCTACAAGTCGGACGTCCGGGTCACGCTCGCCGCGACCGACAACAGCGGGGGCTCGGGCGTCGACAAGACCGAGTACCGCGAGCAGGGCGCCTCGAGCTGGACCGCCTACAGCGCTCCGTTCAACGTGACCAGCGACGGCACGAAGACGATCGAGTACCGCTCGGTCGACAAGAGCGGCAACACCGAGCCGACCAAGACGGTCGTGGTCAAGCTCGACAAGACCGGCCCGTCCACCACCGCCAAGCTCAACGGCGAGGCGCCGAAGGCCAGCTACGCGGGTCCGGTCGCGGTTGACCTGGACGCCACGGACGCGACCTCGGGTGTGGCGAAGACGGAGATCCGCGTCGACGGCGGTGAGTGGAAGCCGTACGCCGAGGAGGAAACGATCCTCAACACGCAGGCCGACTACGCCAAGTGGGCGCAGGCCGGCCCGGGTGGCCTGACGTGGAACGCCGCTGACGGCGGCTTCTTCCGCACGAACGGTGGCCTGGGCATGCCCTGGTACCCGGTCAAGGACTACGGCGATTTCTCGCTGAAGTTCCAGTGGCGCGATTCCGGCACCGGCTCCAACGGCAACGGTGGCGCCTTCGTGCGCTTCCCGAACCCGGTGGAGGCAGCCGCTCGCCCGGCCGCCACCCGCTACCCGTGCCAGGTCGGCTCGGGCCAGACGGATCCCTCATGGGTCGCGATCTACTGCGGCCACGAGATCCAGGTCAACGACAACCAGGCGAGCGAGACGCAGAAGACCGGTTCGGTCTACAACTTCTCGCCGCTGAACGCGACGCAGGCCAACGTCCAGCCCAAGAACACGTGGGTGGATTACGAGATCAAGGTCGTCGGCCAGACGTACACGATGATCCGCAACGGCGTGGTGCTGCAGGTGTTCGAGAACACCCCGGGCAAGCAGTCCTCGCGCAGCGGTGACCCGTCCACGACGGACCGTCAGTTCACGCGGGGCTACATCGGCCTGCAGAACCACGGCACGTCGGACGTGATCGACTACCGCAACGTCCGCGTGCAGCCGCTCGACGCGGGTTCGGTCCAGGGGCCGGTCACGGTCTCGGGCAATGGCGCGCACAAGGTCGAGTACCGCTCGACCGACGTCGCGGGCAACGTGGAGACGACCAAGTCGGTCGACTTCACGATCGGGCCGGAGGCGGAGAAGACGCCGCCGGTCACCACCCACGCGCTCAACCCGGCCGCCCCGGGTGCCGGTGGGGCCTACACGGGTCCGGTCAGCGTGACGCTGTCGGCCACCGATCCGGCTGAGACCGGAACGGGTACCGGCGGCCCGGCGGCGACGCTCGACGTCAACGCCCTGCCCGCCGCGTGGGATCCGAACGCGGTCTCGGCCAAGGTCGGTGACACGGTCCGCTGGAACTTCCCGGCGGCGACGGCCGGCGCTCCGCACGATCTGTGGTGGATCAAGCCGGGTGAGGGTGCGCTCTCGGACGGCACGCTGCTGGTCACGGGCGATCTGCCGATCGTGCTGCCGGGTGGCCCGTCGATCTCCCGTGTGGTCGATCAGGCAGGGACGTACACGTTCATCTGCAAGATCCACGGCCACAAGGGCGCCACCGAGTGGGAAGGGATGGTCGGCAAGATCACCGTCGCTTCCGGTTCCGCCACGGTGCCGGGCTCGGGCGTGGACTACACCGAGTACCGCGTCAACGGCGGTGCGTGGACCAAGAAGACCAACACGACCAACGCGTCCCCGTTCGTGAACTCGTTCACGGCGGAGGCCGAGGGTACGTACGCGGTCGAGTACCGCTCGGCGGACAAGGCCGGCAACACGGAGGCCACCAAGTCCGTCAACTTCTCGATCAAGAAGGCGGAGGACACAGCGACCGCCGACGCGGACGTGATCGCGACGGTGCCGCGCTCACTGGGCATCACGCTCGGGGGCACGGTGCGGTTCGAGCCGATCGTGCCGGGTGTGGCGAAGGACTACGACGCCACCACCACGGTGACGGCGACGTCGAGCCTGGCGTCGTCGAAGCTGACGGTCTCTGACCCCAGCTCCACGGCCACGGGCCATCTGGTCAACGGCACGCTGCCGATGCCGCAGGCGCTGAAGGTCGGCGTCGTCGGCAGCAGTCTGGCCACGTTGGGGGGCTCGGCCAACCCGACCCTGCTCGCCACGTGGGCGCATCCGCTGGCCAACCAGGCGATCAACCTGCAGTTCCGGCAGTCCGTGGCTGCCAATGACGCCCTGCTCGTGGGCGACTACAGCAAGCGCGTGACGCTGACCCTGTCGGCCACCACGCCGTAACGACACCCGCTCGTCTCCGTCCCCGCGTGCGTCGCACGCGGGGACGGGGCGTCGGTGTGTATCAGCGCGGCGCCTCGCGGCTCTCAGCACGCATGACCCGCAAAGCGATTCTCGTGCTGGCGCTGCTCGGCGCCACGCTGCCCGCAGCGTCCGCTTCCGCGCAGACGCCGCCCCCACTGCCCGGAGGGACACCGGTGTTCCCGGTCGAGCCGGGCTTGACGCCCTTCCCCGGCACGGTCGGGCCGCAGATCCGTCAGTTCGACTGCCGCACGTATTGGGTCCGGTCCTCCGAGCCGCCGTACCGGATCGAGCAGCAGACGGTGTGCTTCGGGTGGGAGACCATCCGGCCCTGATCAGCGCAGGCGCCCGAGCTGGCCGCGTCCGCCGCGCGGACCTACGCGCGGAGGGCCTTGCGCTCGTAGAGCACGCGCGAAGTCAGCCAGCCGATCAGGGTGAGCACGACGATCCACATGAGGCTGAGCCAGCCGTTGGCGCCGAGGTCGGTGTCGAACAGCAGCGCGCGGAGCGTCTCGATGAACGGGGTGAACGGCTGGTGCTCGGCGAACCACTGCAGCCAGCCGGGCATCGACTCGGTCGGCACGAAGCCGCTGCCGAGGAACGGGAGGATCATCAGCGGCAGCGGCAGGTTGCTCGCGCTCTCCACGCCCTTCGCGAAGACGCCGACCGCCGCGCCCAGCCAGCACAACGCGAACCCGATCGCGGCGAGCAGCGCGGCGGCACCGAGCACCTCCGCCACGGAGGCGGGGGCACGGAAGCCCATCAGCAGCGCGACACCGGTGATCACGGCGACCGCGATCAGCAGCTGGACGAGGTTGCCGAAGACGTGACCGGTCAGCACGGCGGAGCGGGAGATGTCCATGGTGCGGAAGCGGGCGATGATGCCCTCGCTCATGTCCTTGGACACCGACAGGGCGGGGCCGGTGACGCCGCCCGCGATCGTGAGCAGCAGCACGCCGGGCACGACGTATTCGAGGTAGGCGGCCGTACCCTCGCCGCCGATGCCGGCGCCGAGCGTGTCGCCGAACACGTAGACGAACAGCAGCAGGAAGATCAGCGGCGTGGCGATCAGGTACGTGATCACCGGGTAGCGGACGGCGTGCAGGAGGCTGCGGCGCAGCATGGTGGTCGAGTCCGTCACGGTGTGGGCGAGGGTGCTCATCGGGAGGGCTCCTCCTGGCCGGTCAACGCGAGGAACACGTCGTCCAGGTCCGGGGTGTGGATGGTCAGGTTGCGCGGTTCGACGCGCTGGGCTTCGAGGCGGTCCATGACGATGCGGATGGAGGCGAACTGGCCGTCGCTGGGCACGTCGAGCGTGAGCGCGGCGTCGTCGCGGGTGGCGTCGGGGAGGGCGGACGCGGCGTCCTCGAGCGCGCGTGCGTCCTCGAACTCGAGCTGGATGCGCCCGCCGGGGATCAGGCGCTTGAGCTCCGAAGGGGTGCCGTCGGCGACGATCGTGCCGCGGTCGAGCACCGCGATCCGGTCCGCGAGCTCGTCGGCCTCCTCCAGGTACTGCGTCGTCAGCAGAATCGTCGTGCCGGCCGCGACCAGCTCGCGCACGATCTCCCACATCTCCGCGCGGCTGCGCGGGTCCAGGCCGGTCGTCGGCTCGTCGAGGAACACGATCTCCGGCCGGGAGACGAGCGTCATCGCCAGGTCCAGCCGGCGCCGCATGCCGCCTGAGTAGGTGGCCAGTGGCTTGCGCGCCGCGTCGGTCAGGTCGAAGCGCTCGAGCAGCTCGGCGGTGCGGCGCTTGCCCTCGTGGCGGCCGAGGTGGCGCAGGTCGGCCATCAGCCGCAGGTTCTCCTCGCCGGTGAGCAGGTTGTCGACGGCCGAGAACTGCCCGGTGACGCCGATCAGCGCGCGCACCGCCTCGGGGGAGGCGACGACGTCGTGTCCACCGACCCGGGCGACGCCGGCGTCGGGGCGCAGGAGCGTCGAGAGGATGTGGACGGTGGTGGTCTTGCCCGCGCCGTTGGGTCCGAGCAGCGCGAACACGCCGGCGGGGGCGACGTCGAGGTCGAGCGCGTCGAGCACGAGTTTGTCGTCGTAGGACTTGGACAGCCCTTCGAGCTGGATGGCGGAGGTCATGAGGTCACCGAGGTTTCGGAGCGGTGGACGTTGATCGAGGCGTAGCCCCCGCGGATGCGCAGCTCGAGCGTCTCCTCGCCCGCGGTCGGGCCGGAGTCGGCGGCGAGGTCCGTGCGCACGATGCCGTGCTCGGAGGTCGCGTCGAGCCACACGGCGGTGCCGTGGCGGACGCCGACGTCGACGGTGCCGTAGGAGCTGTCGACCTGCACCGTCCCGCGGACCGCGTCGCGGATGCGGACCATCCCGTAGGCGGCGCGCACGGTGGCGCCGGAGAGCGCGGTGCCGAGGTCGATGCCGCCGCTCGAGGTCGCGAGCTCCGCCGGCCCGTCGACCTGGTCGACCGTGATGATGCCGTCGGCACCGGTCAGGCGCAGCGTTCCGTCGACGCGGCCGACACGCGCCGAGCCGGACTTGAAGTCGACGTCCGCGTCGCCGGCCACGTGCGTCGCGCGGTATTCCCCGTGCCCACCCTTGAGCTCGAGCCGCTCGGCGTGCTCGAGCGTGAACTCGCCGTACGGCACTTCGGCGCGGACGGCGCCGAGGTCCCCGGCCAGCCGCGCGGAGCCGTACTTGACGACGGCGACGACGTCGGTTCCCTCGGGGACTTCGACGAGCACGTCGACCGAGTCGCCGCGCCCGAACAGGTTCAGCTTGTGCGGGCCCTTCACGATGACGGTGTCACCGGCGCGGTTCACGCTGACCGCCTCGGCCGCGCCGCGATCGCCCGACCGGTTGGGATTGCTGGGCGAGACGTCGACCGACACGTCCTCGCGCTCGGTCGCCACGATCTCGACCCGGCCGATCTGGATCTCTACGCGCACGCTCATCGAACCCACCCCGTGTACGAGTTGCCATGGGTCTGTGGCGTCGCGCGGCGCGGCTCCAGCGCCGCGCCGACCGCCCGGACGAACCAGGTGTTGAGGGAGACGCCGGAGGCCGTCGCCGCGGCTTCGGCGCGGGCCTTCAACGAATCCGGCAGGCGGAGCGTGGTGCGACTCGTGGCCCCGTCCTCGACGTCGCGACCGCGGGCTCTTCCGGGGCTGGTGTCGCCGATGACACCACCGGGTCGGCAGCGGGCTTGGCGACGACGAACTCGACGTCGCGCCCTCGCAGACGCACGTCCACCGACCCCGGGGCCAGGTCACGCGTGATCTCACCCGCCGCGTCCGAGAGCACCTCGAAGAGCACGAGCCGCGCGGCTGATTCAAGCGCGGCGGTGAGGCGGTCGGCGAGGTCCTGCGCTTCCGGACCACCCGCCGCCGCAGCCGTCAGGAGCTGCCGCTGGAGCTCCTCGACGTGATGGCTGATCTGCATGGGCGTCAGTATGACACCAAAGTGGTGTCATCTCAACACCCTGCGTCGATCGTCAACGTTACGGGCATCGCACCGAGGCGGGTCGTTATGTGGTCGTTTCGACCCGCTCTAGGCCCTATCGATCAGGCCCGATCGCCTCCGCGCTTCGCACAAAGGGGGTATGCCCGCTGAGTTTCCCTATGCGCAACTGAGCGGGCATACCCCCTCTCCGCGCATGTTCGTTTCCACGAGATCCGCAGGGGCCGACGGACGAGCGTGGGGCCCGCGAGATGTCAGTGCCCGTCACTCGACCTAGTGGAACCACTCCTCGATCTGCAGCAGGATCACGTGGTTCTGGGAGTCCCCGAGCGTCCACCGCCTCGAGGCGCCGCCCGCGCCACCGCGAGCACCGCGCTTCGCGGCGAGCCGCTTGACCCGTCGGGGCGGGCGTGCTGTTTGCGGGTGAGGCGGGTGCCCCGCACTGCGTGAACGCCTGGGCGTTCACGTCGTTCCACGCGAGGGACGGTGTGCGCCACGCGAGCGTTCACCAAGTTGCCGCACAGGGAACTGAGCGAACGCTCGCGTGCCCGGGTGGCGCGTTGCCGCTCGCTCGCCCGGGGGGTGCAACACGGAACTCGCGCAGAGCGCGACTTGCCTCCCGCACCCCAAGAGAACGGGCCCGTACGCATCCGCCTCGCGCCCGGGCGCGGGTCGCGGGGACGCCACGCGCGCGGTGAGTCGCCGGACCCGAGCGCGCCAACGCTCCACCGCAACGGACCGCGACTAGCGAAGCGACTCGACGAACGCGCCGAGGCGCTCGAGGCCTTCCTGCAGCTCCGCGCGGGAGGCGGCGTAGGAGAGGCGCACGTGCGTGTCGCCGCTGTGGGCGCCGAAGTCCTTGCCGGGCGTGAGCGCGACGTGGGCCTCGTCGAGCGCGCGGTCGCAGAACTCCCAGGCGTCGAGGCCGGTGCCGGCGACGTCGAAGTAGACGTAGAACGCGCCGTTGGGCGGCGCGGGCACGGGCAGGCCGACGCGCTCGAGCCCTTCCAGCACGAGCGCGCGGCGCGCGGCGAGCTCGGTGCGGCGCTCCTCGCAGATCGCGAGCGACTCGGGCGTGAAGGCTGCGAGCGCCGCGTGCTGGGCGGGCGCGGAAGCGCACAGGAAGTAGTGCATGCCGAGCCGCTCGACGGCGGGCGCCAGCGCCTCGGGCAGGACGGCCCAGCCGAGCCGCCAGCCGGTCATCCCGAAGTACTTGGAGAAGCTGTTGATGACGATCGCGTCCGGGTCGATCGACAGCGCGCTGCGCGGCGGCGTGCCGTCGGCGGCCGGGTCGGCGAGGTCCAGGTAGATCTCGTCCACGATCCGCCACGCGTCGCGGCTGCGCGCGAGCTCGCAGATCGCGGTCAGCTCGTCGAACGGGATCGAGGTGCCGGTGGGGTTCGACGGGGAGGCCATCATCACGGCCCGCGTGTGCTCGGTCCAGGCGCGCTCGACGAGGTCGGTGGACAGCTGGAACCGGGTGTCGGCGTCGGCGGGGACGGCCACGACGCGGCCCCCGAAGCTCGCCACCATCTCGCGGTTGCACGGGTAGGAGGGGTCGGCGAGGATCACTTCGTCGCCGGGGTCGGTGGTCGCCGCGACCACGAGCAACAGCGCCGTGGAGGCGCCGGAGGTGACGATGATGCGCGCCGGGTCGACCTCGACGTCGTGGCGGTCGCGGTAGAAGTCGGCGATCGCCGCGCGCAGGGCGGGGAGGCCGAGCGCGTGCGTGTACGGCAGCGGCCGGCCGTCCATCACCTCGCGCATCGCGTCGCGCACGGCCGGGGGCGCGCCGAAGTCCGGCTCGCCGATGCTGAGCTTGATGATCCGGTGCCCGTGCGCCTCCAGGGCGGCGGCGCGCTGGCCGAAGACCAGGGCGTGGAACGGCTCGACGGTCTGCGCGCGGTGGGAGAGCTTCATCGGTTCGGTGCACGATAGTTTGGGCGCTCGCATGTTCACCGGACTGAGCGCCTTCCCACTGACGCCGCTCGACGCTGCCGGCAGCATCGACGAGCCCGCGTTCGAGCGCCTGGTCGCGCGCCTCGCCGAGGCCGGCGTGGACTCGATCGGCGCGCTCGGCAGCACCGGCAGCTACGCCTATCTCACGCGGGAGGAACGGGCGCGCGTGGCGCAGCTCGCGGTCGGCGCCGCCGGCGACGTGCCGGTGATGGTCGGCATCGGCGCCGTCCGCACCGAGCACGTCCTCGCGCACGCGCACGACGCGCAGGCGGCCGGCGCGGCGGCGGTCCTGCTCGCGCCGGTCGGCTACCAGGCGCTGACCGAGGACGAGGTGTACGGGCTCTACGCGGACGTCACCGCCGAGCTGTCCGTGCCGCTGTGCGTCTACGACAACCCGGGCACGACGCACTTCGCGTTCAGCGACGACCTGCACGCGCGGGTGGCGGCGCTCGGAGGCGTGCGCGCGATCAAGCTGCCCGGCGACGGCGTGGCCGCGCGGATCGCGACGCTGCGGCCGCGCGTGCCGGAGCACGTCGCGCTCGGGATGAGCGGCGACTGGTTCGCGGCGGCCGCGCTCGCCGGCGGCGCCGACGTGTGGTTCAGCGTGATCGGCGGGCTGTTCCCGGAGGCCGCGCTCGCGATCGTGCGCGAGGGGACGGCGGCGTCGGAGCGGCTCGAGCCGCTGTGGGCGCTGTTCCGCCGCCACGGCAGTGTCCGCGTGATGGGCACCGCGGCGGCGCTGCTGGGTCTCGCCGGCGAGCGCAACCTCCCGCGCCCGCTACGGCTGCTGGAAGGGGACGCCCGCGCCGAGCTCGAGGCCGCGCTGCGGGTGGTCTAGCCGGTCGAGCTCCACGTCGGCGAACGAGCGTGGGTCCTCGGCGGGCTCGAGGTGCGTGAAGACCGTGGCGTGGGGGAGCGTGGCGCGCAGCGCGTCCTCGATCTCCTCGGCCACGTCGTGGCCCTGCTGCACGGTCCAGGCGCCGGGGACGAGCACGTGCAGGGAGACGAACGCGCGCGACCCGGCCTGGCGGGTGCGGAGCGCGTGATAGCGGATGCCGTCGCTCTCGAAGCGCGTGAGCACCGCGGCGATCTGCGCCTGCTCGGCGGCATCGAGGCCGCGGTCCATCAGGCCGCCCATCGAGCGGAGCACGAGCCGCAGGCCGGTGCTGATGATGTTGACGGCGACGGCGAGGGCGATCAGCGGGTCCAGGATGTTCCAGCCCGTCAGCGCGACGAGGATGACGCCGCCGAGCACGCCGACGGAGGTCCACACGTCGGTGAGCAGATGCTTGCCGTCGGCTTCGAGGATGATCGAGCGCAGGCGCCGGCCTTCGCGCAGCAGCAGCGCGCCGACGGCGAGGTTGATCAGCGACGCGCCGGTGGAGATCGCGACGCCGAGCCCGGCCGCCTCGATCGGTTGCGGGTCGAACAGCCGCGGGAGCGCGGTGGCGCCGATGATCACCGCGGCCACGACGATCATCGCGCCCTCGACGCCGGCCGCGAAGTACTCGGCCTTCTGGTGCCCGTAGGCGTGCTCCTCGTCGGCGGGCTTGAGTGCCCACCGCATCGCGAGCATCGCGACCACGGCGGCGACCAGGTTGACCACGGACTCGGCCGCGTCCGAGAGGAGGCCGACCGAGTCCGTCAGCAGCCACGCGGTGGTCTTGAGCGTGATCGTGGCCACCGCCGCGGCGATCGCCAGCCACAGCAGTCTGATCAGGCGCCGGTGCTCCATCCGCGACCAGTCTAAAAGGCTTCATTTGCGGGGAAACAATGAAGCGGTCGCAACTTCGGGATGTGGCGTGCGCAACTCTGAAGTTCGGTCCCAAAGGCGGCATCGGACCAAGGTCCCATGGAATCCGCGACCGCCTGAGTCGCACGATGCTGGGCATGAAGAACTTCTCCCGCGTTGCTTTGATCGCCGGCGCCGCCCTGGCCGTGTCGGCGCCTGCCGCGTCCGCGCAGACGCGCGAGTACGAGGGCACGGTCGTGTCCATCGATCGCGCCGAGCGCACGTTCAAGATCCGCGACTCCGAGCGCGGCACCATCCGTGTCCGCGTCACCAATCGGACACGTTTCGAGCGGATCAGCGGCTTCTCCGGTCTGAAGGTCGGCGCCAGGAACATCGAGACGATCGTCCGGCGCTCCAACGGCCGCTGGGTCGCGCTCGAGGTGGAGCGCTCCGGTGGCGGCGGCCGCCATGGCGGGTCCGATGACGACGACAGCAGCGACGACCGCGGCGTGGCGCGGCTCCGACGACGCCCCGGGCGACGACCGCGGCGGGCGCGGCTGAAGCCAGCACTCGGGTGCCCGTCTGGGACTCACCCGATTGCGCTCGACTCCGTGAGCGACGAGGGTTGCGCGCACATGCTCAAGCCCGCGCTCGTCCCTGCGGCGCTCATCGCGCTGCTGCTCGTCGTTCCCGCCCCGGCGCACGGAGCCTGCGGTGTCGCCACCGCGAAGGCCGATTACGAGAGTCCCGAGATCCAGCTCTATTCGCGCGGGGTCGACGACATGCGCAGCCACATCGCCTGTCTGCGGGCGACCGGGAAACAGCGGCTCATCGGCACCGACAGCGCCGGCGAGGGCTCGGCGGCGACCTCCGTACGCGGGGTCTTCGGCCGCTGGCTGTGGCTGGAGCACGCCGTGTACGACCCGGACAGCGACTCCCGGGACGTGACCCACGAGCTGCTCGACGTCCAGACGGGCAAGAAGGCCAGCACGAGGCTGTTCTCGGAGGTCGTCGCGCTGCCCGGCGCGCTGGTCGTCGCCTCCGACGGCATCACCGCGCGTTTCACCGACGGCCGCTCCGCCAAGCTCAGCACGGACGCGATGGCGTCCGGCCTCGCCGCCGTGGGCTCCCGCGTGTACTGGCGTACGGGCGACATCGCGCATACGGCTGAGCTCAAGCTGCCCAAGGCCGCCGCGGCGGCCAAGGGGCCGGTGGCCACGAAGGTCGGGCGCTGCGTCCCGCGCAAGGGCGCGCGGCTGGAGCTGTTGACGTCCAAGCTCGTGCTCACGCGGCAGGGCGGGAAGACCTGGGCCTGCCGCACTTCGCCGGGCAAGACGCGCGAGGTCGGCGCGGTCAGCGGATTGGTGGTGCGGTCCGATCGGGAGATCGCCTTCGTGCGCGGCGGGCGGGTCGGCACGCTGAACGTGCTCACCGGCGCGCGGACCGACGTCGCGGGCACCGCGTTCGCCGCCAGCGGGACCCGCCTGCTGGTCGTGGCCCAAGACGGCCTGCACAGCCCGGTCGACCTGCTCGCGGCGGGTCCGGCCACCGCTCCGGCGCTGGCCGGCGACTACGCCTACTGGCTCGACGGCGCCGGCGCGCCGCAGGTGAAGCTGCTGACCTAGCCGCGGTCTGTCACGCAGCCGGTTGGACGGCGGGCACCGAGGCGGAAGGGAGCGTTCCCTGCGCGTGTTCGTTTCCGCGAGATCCGTGTCAGGAGTAGCGTTGGGCGCCATGGCCGGCTGGGACGACGTGCGCCGGGCTGCGCTGGCGATGCCCGAGACGATCGAGGGCGAGTCTCGCGGTCTGCGCGGGTGGAGTGTGCGCAAGAAGGGGTTCGTGTGGGAGCGCCCGCTGCGCAAGGCCGATGTCGCGGCACTCGGTGCCGATGCGCCGGACGGGGACATCTTGGGCGTGCGGGTCGAGCACGTCGGCGCGAAGGACGCATTGCTCGAGACCGAGCCGGACGTGTACTTCACGACGCCGCACTTCGATGGCTATCCGGCGGTGCTCGTCCGGCTCGACGCGATCGCGCCGGACGCGCTCGACGAGCTCGTCGCCGAGGCGTGGCTGGCGGTCGCGCCGAAGCGGCTCGCGGCCGCCTGGCTGGCCGAGCGCTGACCGGCCTCGCCCCGCAGACCAAGCGGGGCGAGACCGACCGAGATTCCCTTACGGCGCCGTCGTGGACAGCGTGAAGGTGAGCGTCTTGCTGTAGGTGCCCGTGCGCAGCGGGTCGTTCGCCTTGATGAGCTGCTTGAACGTGATGCCCACGGTCTCGTTGCTCGTCGGGGCGGTCCAGGCGGACTTGCCGAACTCGACGCGCAGCGGCTCGGCGAGCGAGAACGCGCCGTTGGTCAGGCGACCGGGGTCGGACACGGACAGCGCCGCGTCACCGGCGGTGCTGGTGACCGTGGCGTTGGTGGTGGCCGTGTAGTCGTTGGCCACGCCCGGCACGAAGGCCGGGAACGCCGCCGGCGCGCCGAGGGTCAGCGACAGCGTGGCGGGCACGGTGCCGCCGACGGTGCCGGTCGTGGTGGTGGACGTCGGGTTGTCGATCGACTCCTCGAGCAGGGCGATGACCGCCCGCGCCTGGCGCAGGACGCGTCGCGGACGGCGACGTCGCGCGAGCAGGGCGTTCGCCTGGGCCGGCGACGTCCTGCAGGAAGAAGATCGCCGTGTACTTGTCGTCGGCGGTGCCGTACTCCTCGGCCTTGGCGATGCTGGCCTTCAGCCGCGTGCCGGAGGCGGCGCTGACGCGCGCGCCGTAGTCGTTGACCAGGTCGCGGATGTCGGTGTACCAGGCCGGGTCACGCGTGAAGTCGGCCGGGATGTAGCCCTTCGCGGCGTTGTCGAGCGTCTTCGCGACGACCTCGTCGACGTAGGACTGCACGGTCGGGTAGAGCGCGGCGAGCTGCGCGTCGGTCATCGGCAGCGGAGGCGCCGTCGAGGGAGCAGAAGCCCGCCGCCGGTGTTCGGGCCGCTGGTTGACGCGCAGCGGCGACTTCGTGCTGGGAGAGGCGGATGCCGCCCTGCGCCAGGCCGAGGCTGTCGCGGACGACCGTGTTGCCGGTGGGCGTCGTCGTGCTGATCACGGGCGCCGACGGCGGCGCGATCCCGTACGCGACCCAGCTTGAACGTGTGGTCGTAGAGCGCGTTCTGGACCATGTGCTGCGGGACGCGCGACAGCGACGGCAGCGTGCAGGTCTGCGGCTCGCCCGGGTAGCCGCCCGGGTAGGTGCCGATGTCGCGCTTGCGCAGCGGGCCGTAGTCGGTGATCAGCTTCCAGTCACCGTGCGACGCGCCCGCGACCTCCCAGTTGCGGAACGTCGGCGAGTCGGGCGGCGCGGGCGCCGTTGCCGATGCCGCCGGCGATGTCGCCCTCGGAGTTGATGCGGAAGATCGGCATCGGCAGGTCGGTGCGCATCGCGCCGCCGCCGCCGTGCAGGACGGTCGCGTCGAGGATGTTCGACAGCGGCTGGATCGGAGTTCGCGTACGTGCGCAGGCGGCCCGCCGACTGCGAGTGGCCGGTCGCGATCACGTAGTCCGGCGCGGCCAGCGGGCCGAGCGGGTCCAGGCCCGCCGGGCTGCGGATGGCCTTGACCGCCTGGGAGAAGATGTCGTAGGACAGCGAGTCGTCGGTGATCGTGTTGGCCGCGGTGACGTCGAGCGCGCCGTAGCGCGTGGGGCTCCAGGCCCGCAGGCCGGTGGCCGAGTGCAGGCCGGCGCGCTGGGCGGAGACGCCGACCCAGACGTAGCCCTCACTTGCAGGAAGTGCTCGTGCGACTGGAACCAGTCGACCTCCTGGTCCCACTGGTTGCTGACGTTCATCCACTCGGCGACCACGGTGCCGTTGAACTTCGCGGCGCGACGCGGGACGGCGCACGACGATGCGCGTGCTGTACGGGTGTCCGGTGCTCAGGACGGTGGCCGTGTTGGTGCCGGTGATCGTGTAGCGCGTGGCCTGACCCGTGATGAAGTACTCCTCCTCGACGTAGCCCGCCTTCGCGAGGTCGACGTCGGAGGCCAGGAACGGGTAGCCGTGCGCCGCGTCACCGACCGGCGACGTGCGCGCGATCGGACCGGTGACGGCCGGCGCGGGCACGGTGGCGCCGGTGGCGGTGGACGGGCGCGGCGGTTCGCCGTTGGGACCGGGTGGTACGGCGCTGGCTGGTGCGGCCAGGCCCGCTGTGGCGGTCAGTGCTGCGAGCAGCACCGAGGCGCGGATGCGTATGGACAACTCTCCCCCTCGAAGTTCGTGTTCGGAGTGGGATTATTCGGGCCATGGTTACACGTGTCAAGTCATGGAGTGAAGGTCTCCAGGACGAATTCGACCGTCGGCCGTACGAATTCGCGGCTGTGCTGCAGCATCGCGTGCTTGCCCTCCGGCACGGACAGGTAGCGAGCGCCGAGCGTCCTGGCGAGCGCCGCCGAGCGATCAGGGCTGGCGACCCGGTCGCGGGCGCCGTGCACGATCAGGATGCGGCGGTCCGCGGCGCCGGGCGCGACGTCGGTCGGATAGACCCAGGGGGCGAGCGCCACGACGCCGCGGACGGCGGGCGCCCCGGCGCTCAGCAGCGCCGCGCGGCCGCCGAGCGAATGTCCGACCGAGCACGTCGGCAGCGGGCCGAAACGGTCGGCGATCTCCGCCAGCGCCCAGCGCGCGTCCTGCACGGGCGTGTGCGTGGTGTCCCACCCGCGGCGGGAGTTGAGCAGCCGGAAGACCGCGAGCCGATCGCCGCCGGCCCGCGCGATCCGGCGGGCGATCGGGATCATCCGCAGCACCGAGAGCTGCGTCGGGCTGACCCGCATGTCCGCGCGGCGCGCTGCGCCGCCGTGCAGCACCAGCACGGCCCCCTCCGCCGCGGACGGCACGTGGACCTCGATCAGTTTCGGCTGGAGCTCCATCTCCCGCCCGCGCTACCCAGGCCCGGGCCCACCGGACGCAATTCAGGCGCGTCGACCGGGTAGGTCCGCGGCCATGAGCTTCTTCGAGGGCTTCCAGCTCGAGCACGTGGACGTGGGCACGGCGACGCTGCGGCTGCGGCACGGCGGCTCCGGCCCGGTCGTGCTGCTCCTGCACGGGCACCCACGGACGCACACCACCTGGTACCGCGTCGCGCCGCGGCTGGTCGACGCCGGGTTCACCGTCGTGTGTGCCGACCTACCGGGCTACGGCGAGTCCCGCCGCGTCGCCGGCGACTTCTCCAAGAAGGCGTTGGCCGGCGATCTCGCGAAGCTGATGGAACGCTTCGGCGCGTTCTCGGTCGTCGGCCACGACCGCGGTACGGGCGTGGCGCACCGCCTCGCGGTGGATGGGCACGCCGAGCGCCTGGTCGTGCTCGACGGCCTGCCGATCACCGAGCACTTCGAGCGCTGCGACGACCGGTTCGCCGCCGCGTGGTGGCACTGGTTCTTCTTCGCGCAGACCGAGAAGCCGGCGGAGGCGATCATCAACCGCGATCCCGACGCGTGGTACCGCGCCGACCCGGCCAAGCTGGGGCCCGAGAACTACGCGGACTGGTGGCGCGCCGTGCACACGCCCGAGGTCGTCTTCGCGATGGTCGGTGAGTACCGCGCGGGGGCGAACGTCGACCGCTACGACGAGGCCGCCGACCGCGCGGCCGGCGGCGGGTGAGTGTCCGACGCTGGTCGGCTGGTCGTGCAGGACGACCTCGAGGACCTGCACGGCGACCCGGTCGCGATCTGGCGGGCGTGGGTCGACGGCCCGCTGGAGGGGGTGACGTTCGACTCCGGTCACCACGTGGCCGAGGAAGCGCCGGAGGAGGTCGCCGCCGCCCTCGCCGCGTTCCTGCGGTGAAGCGAGCAGGAACGGAGAAGCCACTGCGGGCGTGCGGACGTAGCCTCGCCGCATGGCTTCCATCACCTCCGTCACCCTCGAGGTGGCCGACCTCGCCGCCGCCCAGGAGTTCTACGCCGCCGCCTTCGGTCTGGGCCCCGAGTTGCGGCTGCAGGAGAGCGACGCACCCACCACCGGCTTCCGCGGATTCACGCTGTCGCTGACCGTGTCCCAGCCGGCCGACGCCCGGGCCTACCTCGACGCGGCCGTCGCCGCCGGCGCGACCACGATCAAGCCGGCCGCGAAGTCGCTGTGGGGCTTCGGCGGCGTGGTGCAGGCGCCGGACGGGACGATCTGGAAGATCGCGACCGCCAAGAAGAAGGACACCGCCCCGGCCGCCCGCGCGTTCGACAAGATCGTGCTCCTGCTGGGCGCGTCGGACGTCGGCGCGACCAAGCGGTTCTACGTCGAACACGGCCACACCGTGGCGCGCAGCTTCGGCCGCAGGTACGTGGAGTTCGAGCCGGCGTCGGGAGCGATCACGCTCGGGCTGTACGGGCGCCGCGCGCTGGCCAAGGACGCCGGCGTCCCGGACACCGGGAGTGGCTCGCACCGGCTCGTCATCAACAGCGATACGGGCTCCCATACCGACCCGGACGGCTTCGAGTGGGACGCCGCGCCGGTCTTGGCGGCCACCGTGGTCTAGTCGTAGCTCTCCAGCGCTCGCTGTTGGAGGGCCACGACCAGCCGGCGGGTCCCCGCGCGCTCGGACTGCTCGACACCCTGGCGACCGAGCGCGCGGATCAGGACCTGGCCGAACCGCTCGAGGAACGCGTGCCGTTCGAGCAGGGTCGTGCCGTGCGCTCGGGCCTCGCGCAGCAGCGTCTCGGTGACCGCGATCGCGGCGTCGAAGTCGCCGCGCTCGCAGCCTTCGCGCAGCGCGTCCAGCCATCCGTGCAGCGCAGGGCGGGCGTGCTCGGACGTCAGCCAGCCGTGCGGCTCCTCGGTGTAGATCGACGACGACGCCGCGCCCGCGATCTGCGGCCCGAAGGTCGCCAGCATCGCGGCGACACCCGGCAGCGGACGGTCGGGTGGGGCGATCGGCCGCAGGCGGGGAAGCGCCTGCAGATGCTCGGCGAGTTGCCGCACGTCCTCGAGCCGGAAGCGGCGGTGTCCACCGCTCGTGCGGACGGCGGCGATCCGCCCCTCGTCCGACCAGCGCCGCAACTGCGAGCGGGACGCGCCGAGCGTGCGTGCGGCGACCTGGACCGTGACGTACTCGTCGGCGGACGCCGCGGCAGGGTCGTCGGGGAACCGCTCCAGGATCCGTGTGGCGCTGTCGAGCGCGCCGAGCAGCACGTCGAGGACGGCCGGGTCGAACTGGAGCCCCTGTTCGGCGCGCAGCACCTCGGCGGCGGTGGCGGCCGAGCGGGCGCCGCGGTGTGGGCGGTCGGTCGTGATCGCGTCGAACGCGTCCGCCACCGCGGCGATCCGGCCCGGCAGCGGGATCGCATCCGCGGCGAGACCGCGCGGATAGCCCGTTCCGTCGTAGCGCTCGTGATGCGTCCACGCGATGACCGCCGCGGCGGTGTAGAGCTCGGTGCACGAGTCGTCCAGCAGCGCGCGCCCGATCTCGGTGTGACCGTGCAGCCGCCGTCGTTCGGCGTCGCTCAGCGGGCCACGGCGGTCGACGAAGGTCATCGCCGTCATGCCGACGTCGTGGAGCCAGGCAGCGCGACCGAGCGCGTGCGCGTCGAGACCCAGTCGGCCACCGATCAGGGCGCACAACTCCGCCACTCTGCGCCGGTGGGCGAGCGTCTCGAGCAAGGCGGCAACGCTAGAGCGACGATGCGCCAGTTCCAGGAGTTTCATCCGGGTGAAATGCTGTCGCGCTACCGATGCTCGACACGGTTCGCCGCAGCAAGATCACGCCCCCGCGCCTGCCGGCCGCGCCGGTCGCGCGCCCGCGGGTCGACGCACTGCTCGACGCCGCCGCGGCCAAGCCCGTCACGCTCGTCTCGGCCTCCGCGGGCTACGGCAAGACGAGCGCGGTCGAGGCGTGGCTGACCACTCGCAGCGTGCCCGTGGCCTGGGTCTCGGTCGACGCGCACGACAACGACGCGCTGCACCTGTGGCGCTACGTGATCGCGAGCGTCGAGCGGGCGCTGCCGGACTTCGACGAGGCACCCCGGAGCCGCGTGCTGCTCGCGGAGAGCACGGCGGAGCCGACGATCGAGGTGCTGCTCGCCGCGCTCGAGGACGACGGGAGGCCGCTGACGATCGTGCTCGACGATCTGCACCTGGTGACCGACCGGCGCGCGCTCGACTCGCTGCGGTACGCGGCGGTCCGGCTCCCGCCGGCCGTCCGGCTGGTGCTGATCACGCGCGTGGACCCGCCGCTGCGGCTCGCGTACCTGCGGGCCACGGGGAGGCTCGCGGAGCTGCGTGACGCCGAGCTCGCATTCACGTCCGAGGAGGCCGCGTCGTTGCTCGGCCCGGCCGCCTCGGAGGAGGCCGAGGCGCGCTGCGAGGGCTGGCCGGTGGCGCTGCGGCTCGTGGCGCTGCGCGGCGCGGTGCCCGTCACCGGGCGCCGCCGGGACGTGGCGGCGTACCTGACGGCGGAGGTCGTCGATGGGCTGCCGGACGATCTGCGCGGCTTCCTCGAGCGCACGTCGATGCTGCCGCGGCTGAGCGTGGACCTGTGCGACCACGTGCTCGAGCGCGACGACTCCGCCGCGCTGCTGGACCGGGTCGTGCGCGCGAACCTGTTCGTCGTCGCGCTCGACGAGGACGGCCTGTGGTGGCGCTATCACGCGCTGTTCGCCGAGTACCTGCGGCTGCGCCTGGGTGAGCGCGCCGCCGCGCTGCACCACCGTGCCTGTGACTGGTTCGAGACGCACGGGCTGTATGAGGACGCCGTCGATCACGCCGCGGCGTGCGGCGACGTCGAGATGATCGCGCGCACGCTCGAGGCGCAGCACGTGCGGATGTCGCGGTCGGGGCGGGCAGCGACGATCGAGCGGTGGCTGGCGCTGCTCCCGCATGAGCTGGTCAGCGCGCGGCCAGGGGTGCTCACGGCAGGCGCGCTCGCTGCCGGAGGGCTCGCACGCCCTCGCCCCGAGGTCCGGCGCATGCTCAACCGCGCGGAGCGGGCGCGCGAGCAGCACCCGGAGGAGTGGAGCGGGTACCACGAGGCCGCCCGCGTCCTGCTGGCCGCGCTGTACGGCGACGACGACGTGGCGCTGACCGTGGAGCGCTCCGTCCGGGCCGTCGAGCTCGCGCGTGTGGACGCGGACACGCTCGTCGTGCCCGCGATGGCGGTGCTGGCCTGGGCCCGGCTGCTTGCGGGGGAGGACGACGCCGCGCTCGAGCTCGCACGCGCCACCGAGGTCCATCCCGACGCTGACCGGCGGCCGTTCGGCGTCGTCGCCGCGCTCGCCGTGCAGGCCGTGATCGCGGCCGAGCGTGAGAATCCCGTGGTCGCGGAGCGGCTCGCGGGGCGCGCCCTGTTCGAGGCCAGGCGCGCGGGTGTGCTGGAGAGCACGGCCGCGGGCTGCGCGCACTTCGCGGCGGCGCTGGGTGCACTCGCCGCCGGCCGGCCGGTCGATGCCGAGCGCGCGCTGCACCGGGCGCGGACGATCGAGGCCGCGATCGACGGTGGCGCGATGCACGCGTGGGTCCTGGCCACCTTCGCCCGCACGCTCGCCGCGCGCGGGCGCACCCGGCGTGCCGAGCTGGCGCTGGAGGAGGCTCGCGGCGTGCTCGCCGCGTGCATCGACCCGGGCGCGGTGGCCGCGCGCGTGGAACGGGCCGCGGCCGCGGTGGCCGCGCTGGCGGCGGCGGCGCCGACTGTGACCGAGGCGCTCTCACCCGCCGAGCTGTCCGTGCTGCGCCACTTCGAGAACGACCGCACCGCCCGCGCGATCGGCGCGGACCTGTACGTCTCGATCAACACCGTCAAGACCCACATCCGCGCGATCTACCGCAAGCTCGGCGTCTCCACCCGCGAGGACGCGCTCGCGCGCGCGAGGGCGCTCGGCCTGCTCGACGTGTGACTGCCGGCCTCCGCGATGATGCGCAGCGACCCATGCCCACCGCACTGCTCGTCGCCCTCGGCGGAGTCGCCGGCGTCCTCGCCCGCTACGGCCTGACCGTCTGGGTCCAGTCGATCTGGACCGTCGTGGCCATCAACCTCGTCGGTTCCTTCCTGCTCGGCCTGCTGACCACCGCCGGAGGACACCTTTCCGGCGACGTCCGCACCGCGCTCGGCGTCGGGGTCCTCGGCGGGTTCACCACGCTCTCGACGCTCACCGTCCAAACCGTGCTCGAGGCCGACGGCGGTCGCCCGGCGACGGCGGCGGTGTACTTCGCGGTCAGCACCTTCGGCGGGCTCGCCTGCGCCGCCTTGGGCTACGCGGTCGGGCGGGTGATCGCGTGAGTCAGACTGAAGGGATGAGCCAGAACACCGAGACCGCGATCCTCGCCGGGGGCTGCTTCTGGGGCGTCCAGGAGCTCCTGCGCGTCCGCGACGGAGTCATCTCCACCCGGGTGGGCTACACCGGTGGCGAGAACGAGCACCCGACCTACCGCAACCATCCCGGCCACGCCGAGGCGGTCGAGATCGTCTTCGACCCCGAGCGCATCTCCTACCGGGACATCCTCGAGTTCTTCTTCCAGATCCACGACCCGTCGACCAAGGACCGCCAGGGCAACGACATCGGTTCCAGCTACCGGTCCGAGATCTTCTACACGAGCGACGAGCAGCGTCAGGTCGCCGAGGACACGATCGCCGACGTCGACGCCTCAGGCCTGTGGCCGGGCAAGGTCGTGACCGAGCTCAGCGAGGCCGTGCCGTTCTGGGAGGCCGAGCCCGAGCACCAGGACTACCTGCAGAAGTACCCCAACGGCTACACCTGCCACTTCCCGCGTCCGGGCTGGAAGCTGCCGCACCGCGAGACGGCCGCCTAGCCGCACAGCCGCTGCGCGAGCCCGATCAGCGTCCTCGTCACGGCCTCGGTGGCGGACAGGCTGACCCACTCCTCGACGGCGTGGGCGCCTTCGCCGCTGGGGCCGAAGAGCACGGTCGGGATGCCGGCGGCGGCGATCATCGACGAGTCGGCCCAGTAGCTGCCGCCGCCGATCTTGGGCCGCTCGGGCAGCACGTCGGCGGCGGCCGCGGTGATCAGGGCGACGAGCGGATCCGCCGGGTCGATCTCGAACGGGTCGCGCACCAGCAGGGTCCGCTGGGACGCCACGAACTCGGGGTCGGCGGCGCGGCAGCGGTCCAGCAGGGCCTCCAGCTCCGCTTCGATGTGCGCGCCGGTCTCGCCCGGGAGCGTCCGGCGCTCGACGCTGAGCGTGCACTGCGCCGGGTAGCTGGAGAGCTCGACCCCGCCCGCGATCAGCGACGCGTGCAGCGAGCCGCGGCCCAGCATCGGGTGCGTGCGCTGCGCCAGCTCGCGGTCGAGCTCCTCGAGAGCGTTGAGCACGGCGCCCATCTTCAGGATCGCGTCGACGCCCAGGTGCGGGCGCGAGCCGTGCGCCGCGCGGCCGGTCACCTCGATCTCGCTCCAGACGAAGCCCTTGTGCGCGACGGTCAGCTCGAGCTCGGTCGGCTCGATCACGACGGCGGCGTCGGCCGAGACGTGGCGCAGCGCCTCTTGAACGCCGAGGCTGGCGTGCTCCTCGTCGGCCACCGCGGCGACCACGACGTCGCCCGCCAGCCCGAGCCGCGAGGCGTCCCGGGCGGCGATCAGCGCCGCGGCGAGGCCGGCCTTCATGTCGTACGTGCCACGGCCGTACATCCGGTCGCCCTCGATGCGCGGCGTGAACGGGTCCGTCATGCCCTCGACGTTGACGACGTCCGTGTGCCCGCACAGCAGGAGCGTGCGCCCGCCGCCGGTGCCGCGCGCGCGGACCAGCACGCTCGGACGGCCGGGCGTCTCCTCGAGCCGCTCGGTTTCCAGCCCGTGCTCGCGCGCCCAGCCCTCGATGAACGTCGCGATCTCGCCTTCACCGGCTCCGCCCGGCACGAGCGAGGGATTGACCGAGTCCACGGCCACGAGCGACGTCAGCAGCGCGATCAGGTCTGAGTCCATGCCCTGCATCTTGCGCATCCGGGTACGCTCGCCGGAGTGCGCCGCTTCGCTGTCGTCGCCGTGCTGGCCGGCTTGTGTGGCTGTGGCGGTGGCCCCGAGGATCGGACGGCGGCCTTGGTCGCGTGCTTCGAGCGCGCCGGCGGGACCGTCGTCGAACGGCCCGCGCAGCTCGCCGACTTCCCGACCGCCGGGGCCGATTACGGGATCGGCGTTCTCGCTGGAGAGCATCGCGTTCGACAGCCGTCGACGCCGCGACCGGACGAGGCGACGAGCGGCAGGCGCTCGTGCTGGTCGAGCGCCCGCAGATCCCGCAGCCGGCGTCCAGCCGTGCGACGCCGCCGGCCGACGTCGTGCGCCGCGCCCAGCGCGGCGAGCGCACCGGCGCGCAGCAGCTGGTCGTCATGCCGCCGTCCGCCGGGTGGACCGATCCGCTGGACGACTGCGCCGAGGAAGTCGCCCGGGAACAGATCGTTCCGTGACGACCGGCGCGGTCGGCGCGTAGTACGGGCGTGGGACGCGCTCGCGCCGTCGCCCTCGAGGCAACGACGGGGCCAGAACACCCCCGACGGGGCGACCAGGGTCCTGCCCTTCAGGGGCGTGCCCGCCGACGTGGCCGGTGGTCTCCAGCGTCCCGACGACGGCTTCTACCTCGCCGCCGGTTCGCTGGTGGCCAGCGCGGCGCATCCGCTGCACCGGCCCAGCCGGCGGTACGCGCGCCGCGGATGTGCGCGGGCGGCGAACGTTCGAGGGCACGGCGACCGAAGTCGGCCGCCATCGCGTCGTACGTGCGCGGGCGCGTCACGTCACGACGTATACCCCTCCGGCATCGGGACGGCATGCTCGGCCGCGCGGCTCACGTCCTCCCATCGCTCCCAGGTGTCGATCCGCGCCTTGGTCATGGCGATCGCCGCATCCAGCACGGCGCTGCCGAGGATCAGCCGGAGCGGCGGGTCGTCGCTGTCGACGAGCTTCAGGATCGCCGCCGCGGCGAGGCGCGGCTCGCTGTCCACGGACTCCTCCTCGCCCTCCCCGGAGCGGAGCGCCGCGTACGCGTCCAGCGGCTCGGTCTGGTGCAGGCCGGAGCGGTAGAGGTCGGTCCAGTAGCCGCCCGGCTCGACGAGCGTGACGTGGACGCCGAACGGCGCGAGCTCCTGCGCGAGGGCTTCGCTCATCCCCTCCAGCGCGAACTTCGCGGCGCTGTAGAGGCCCGCCATCGGGCCGGTCACGACGCCGCCGATGCTCGAGATCTGCAGCAGCCGCCCGCCGTGTTCGCGCAGGTGCGGGGTGACCGCCTGCGTGACCCAGAGCGCGCCGAAGAAGTTGAGCTCCATCGCCGCGCGGGCCTCGTCCTCGCTGAACTCCTCGACGGCGCCGAGCCACATCGCCCCGGCGTTGTTGACGACGACATCGAGCCGGCCGAAGTGCGCGACGGCCTGCTCGACGGCGGCGAACACGGCGGCGCGGTCGGTCACATCCGCCGCGATGCCCAGTGAGTCGCCACCCAGCGGCACCGGCGTGCGCGAGATCGCCGCGACGCGGTCGCCCGCGGCGAGCGCGGCCTCGGCGAACGCGCGGCCGAGCCCTCGGCTGGCGCCCGTGATCAGCCAGACGCGCGGTGCAGTGGTCATGCCCAACCTCCATATCGAGACGAAACGTCTCGTATAGAATAGCGGTCGTGCCACGGACGAGAAGCGATACGTCCCGCCGGGCGATCCTCGACGCCGCGTTCGAGCTCGTCGGCGAGGTCGGCTACGCGAAGCTGACGATGGAGGGCATCGCGGCCCGCGCGGGCGTGGGCAAGCAGACGATCTACCGCTGGTGGCCGTCCAAGGGCGCCGTGCTGTTCGACGCCTTCCTGGCTCTGTCCGAGGACGCCGAGGGCGTCCCGGCGCTCCCCGACACCGGCGACCTCGAGGCCGACCTCAAGCTCGTCCTGCGCGCGACCGTCGCCGAACTCAACGACCCGCGCTACGACGTGCCGATGCGCGCGATGGCCGCGGCGATCGCGAGCGACCCGGCCCTCGCCGCCGAGTACGAGCAGCGGCTCGAGGCTCCGATGCGCGCGATCAAGCTCACCCGCCTGGCGAACGCCCCCGAGCTCGCGCCGGGCACCGACCTCGAGCTCGTCGCCGACCTGCTCTGGAGCCCACTGCTCGCCCGCTGGCAACAGCGCCGCGACCTCACGCCGGAGTACGCCGACGCCCTCGTCGACACCGTCCTCGCCGGCCTACACGCACGCGGCGAGCCGGCGTAGGACCGCGTCCGGGCCGGTCCAAGTCCTCCTCGCGGAAGCGCAGGACGACGAAGCCGTGGGCTTGCGCAGGACGGCGTCCTGGATGCGGTCGTCGCGTTGGGTTCGCGCGCGGTCGTGGTGGTCGCCGTCGATCTCGACGTTCAAGCCCGGCCAGCGGAAGTCGAGCTCGAAGCCGAGGTGGTGCGTGTTGATGATCGGTTCGGGGAGCCGGGCGCCGCGGATGAGCTTGAGGAACCGGTCCTCGAGGCCGGAACGCGTCCCGGCGCTGCCGCTGGCGTGCAGCGCGAGCGCTTGGCGCAACACGGGGTTCGTCCGTCGGATCGCGCGCGGGTCGAACAGCTTGTGGAACTCGGCCTCGTGGATCACGTTCGCGACCTGCTCGGGCATGAGCGTCCGGCTCATGTCGAACAGGACGCGCGGGACGTTGCAGACCGGGATCGCGTCGCGGATCAACCACTCGCCGGGGAGGAGGCGCGCGGGAACGATCTCGAAGCCGGCTGCGGGCGGCGTCGCTTTGGCGTGGCGATCTGGATCGCCGGCTCCCGGAAGCGGGAGATCTTCCAGAACTTCCCGCCGCTGAACCCGGTGAGGGCGGCTCCGTCACCAGCGGCGTACACGGCCGCGAGCCATTCACCCTCGCGCGAGAGACGCGGGTGGCCGACCGCGTACACGCCGCGGTACTTCGGATGCAACGCCCCAGAGAGAACCGCGCGCCGGATCGCCGCCGAGTCACGCCCGATCTGCTCGGTCCGGATCACGCCATGCTGGCGGGCGGCTTGTTGGTAACGAAGGGTTCGCATAGCGAAGGGTTCGTTACCGATAGGGGAGCGCTGCCAGAATTCGCCCCTCGGCATGACTCGGCTCGTCATTCATGACCGCCTGACCAAGGGGCGGCTCCTCACGCTCGACGCCGTGCAGGCGTGCGTCTCGCACCTCAAAGCGGGTGGGCTCGCCGTGCTCCCCACGGAGACGGGGTACATGCTCGCCGCCGACGCGCTCAGCGAGGCCGCGATCGACGCGGTCTACGCCGCGAAGGGGCGGCCGCCGGCGAAGCCGATCCATGTCGCGGTGACGTCGCTGGAAGACATCGAGCGGTACGTGGACCTGCCGCCCGCCGCACGGGCGGCGTGCACGAGGCTCATGCCCGGGCCGTTCACGGCCGTCGGCGCGAGTCGCGGCCTCGTGCCCGACGTGCTGAGCGCCGGCACGGGGACGCTCGGCGCGCGCATCCCGGACGCCCCGGTGACGCTGCAGATCCTGCACGCGCTGGGCCGGCCGCTCTCGGCGACTTCGCACAACCTGTCGGGTCAGGCGCCGGATCCCGATCCCGTCAAGGCGGCGGAGAAGCTGCACGGAGACCACGTCATCCACGTCGTCGTCGACCCCGCCGCGGCGGTCTACGACAAGCCGTCCACGCTCGCGCGGTACGTCGACGGTGCGTGGGAGATCCTGCGCCAGGGTCCGGTGACTGAGGCGGCGATCGCCGCCGCGGCCGTGTGACCGAGTCGCTCTTCGTCGTCATCGGCGGGCTGCTCGCGATCGCGGCGGCCGCGACCGTCGCGCCCCGGATCGGGATCGCCTCGCCGCTGCTGCTCGTGCTGCTCGGCATCGGCGTCAGCTTCCTGCCGTTCGTGCCCGACGTGGAGGTCGAGCCGCACTGGATCCTCACCGTCGTGCTGCCGCCACTGCTGTATTCAGCGGCGGTCTCGATGCCGGAGATGGACTTCCGGCGCGAGTTCACGGCCATCCGCGGGCTGTCCGTCGTGCTCGTCGCGCTCTCCGCGGTGCTCCTCGGCCTGTTCTTCTCCGCCGTGATCCCGGGCCTGAACCTGGCCTGGGGCATCGCCCTCGGCGCGATCGTGAGCCCGACCGACGCGGTGGCGACGCAGATCGTCAAGCGCGTCGGCGTCTCCGGCCGGATCACGGCGGTGCTCGAGGGCGAAGGTCTGCTCAACGACGCCACCGCGCTCGTGATCCTGCGCACGGCGATCGCCGCCACGGCCGTGTCGGTCTCGTTCGGCGGCGTGCTGTGGGACTTCGCGTTCGCGGTCGGCGCGGCCGTCGTGATCGGGTTCGTCGTGGGGCACGCGAGCATGTACGTCCGCGCGCGGGTGAAGGACCCGGCGGTCAACACGGTGGTGGGGTTCACGGTGCCGTTCCTCGCCGCGCTCCCGTCCGAGGAGATCGGCGCCTCGGGCTTGGTGGCCGCGGTCACCGCCGGCCTGGCCGTGGGCCGGCACGCGCCGGAGATGCTCTCGCCGCGCCACCGCCTCTCCGACCGCGAGAACTGGCGCACGGTGGAGCTGATCCTCGAGGGCGGGATCTTCCTCGTGATGGGGCTGGAGCTGTCGGCGATCGTCGAGGACGCCGAAGGGGACCTCGGCACCGCGGCCACCGTCGCGGCCGCCGGTCTCGCACTCACGCTGCTCATCCGCGCCGCGTACGTCGCGCTGTTGCTCGTCGGGCTGGGACGCCGCGCGCGCCGCGGCGCGCGCTTCAAGTCCCAGGTCACGACCATGCAGGAGAAGCTCGACGCGGGCGACCCCGAGGTCGTCGAGCGGGTCCTCAAGCGCGCTCGCGGCAACGAGGACGCGCTGGAGCGGTTCCGGACCCGGGTCCGCCGCCGGGTCGCCGACATCGACTACTTCCTCGCCGAGCCGCTCGGCTGGCGGGAAGGCACGGTCGTCGTGTGGGCGGGCATGCGCGGCGCGATCACGCTCGCGGCCGCGCAGACGCTGCCCGAGGACGCGCCCCAGCGCTCGCTGCTGATCCTGATCGCGTTCCTCGTGGCGGCCGGCTCGCTGGTGATCCAGGGCGGCACGCTCCCGCGCGTCGTCGCGCTCGTCAAGCCGGCGCCCGAGCGGGAGGACCCGGAGGAGCGCGGGCGGCTGCGTGAGCTGCTGATCGCCGCCCTGGAGGGCACGAGCGACGAGCCGATCGCGAAGCTCGACGCGCAACGCCGCGCGATCCTCGAGCTCCGCGACGAGGGCACCTTCAGCGCGAACGCGCTCAACCGCGAGCTCGCGCTGCTCGATGCGCGGCAGATCGGCCTCGAGCTCCGAGACGGCTAAGCGGCCAGGCCGCTCTGGATCACGCGATCCACAGCCTCGGGCGAGAGGATGTGCTCGATCACCATGATCCCGGCGCCGACCGCGCCGGCCCGGTCGCCGAGGCGCGAGGGCACGATCCGCAGGTCGCCCGTCGCCAGTGGGAGTGAGCGCTGGAAGATGACTTCCCGCACGCCCGCCAGCAGCTGCTGGTGCGCAATGGCGATGTCGCCGCCGATGACGATCGCGCCCGGGTTGAAGAAGTTCACGCACCCCGCGAGCACCTCGCCGAGGCAGCGGCCCGCGTCGCGCACGGCCTGGATGGCCTGCGGCTCACCGGCGCGCACGAGCTCGACGACCTCCCGGGAAGAGTGAGCGGGCAGCCCCTGCTTCGTCAGCTTGGCGGCGAGCGCGCGCCCGCCCGCGACGGCCTCCAGGCAGCCGGAGTTGCCGCAGCGGCAGATGACGTCGTCGTGGCCGGAGAGCCGCACGTGGCCGACGTCGCCCGCGGCGCCCTGCGACCCGCGGTGGATCCGGCCGCCGGACACGATGCCGCAGCCGATGCCGGTGCCGATCTTCACGTACAGCAGGTGCTCGCTGTGACGCCAGTGCGTCCAGTGCTCGCCCAGCGCCATGATGTTCACGTCGTTGTCGACGAGCACCGGCCCGTCGTAGTGCTGCGCGAACCAGCCCGGGATCGAGAAGCCGTCCCAGCCGGGCATGATCGGCGGCGCGACCGGCTCACCGCGCGAGAACGCGACCGGGCCCGGAACACCGACCCCGATGCCGCGGACATCTCCCGCGCGGCGCCCGATCTCTTCGAGCAGTGCCGTGAAGCACTCGTGCACGGCGGCGAGCACCACTTCGGGACCCTGGCCGATCTCCAGGTCGAAGGTCGTCTCGGCGAGCGTCGCGCCCGCGAGGTCGGACACGACCAGGCGTGAGTGGGTGGCGCCGAGGTCCGCGACCAGGACGACTCCCGCGCCCTGGTTGAACATCAGCACCGTCGGCGGGCGCCCACCCGTCGAGGTGGTGCCGCCCGCTTCGTAGACCAGCTCGTGCGCACGCAGCGCGTCGAGCCGCTGCGCCACCGTCGAGCGTGCCAACCCGGTCTGGCGCACCAGGTCGGCGCGCGTCACCGCCTCGCCGCTCCGGATCAGCCGCAGCAGTGAACCCGCGCCCGTCAAAACCCCAACCCCTTCAACGCTTCCGCCATTCCGGCAGTTAACCAGAGCGGCGCGCGGATTGCGCACCGTTTTGGACCAAAGTCCGGCCGCATTCGCCAGCCGGGCCTACCGCTTTGTGCACCTACCGATGAAATCAAGCCGGCGTGACCGTAGCGTACGCGGCCATTTGGAGCAGGCAATTCGTTCTGCACCGCACGATCGATGACCGCCGGGTCGAGCACGTGCTCGACGACCATGATCGCCGCGCCGACCACGCCGGCCCGATCGCCGAGCTGCGAGTGCCCGAGTCGCAGGTCCCGCGTGGCCATCGGCAGCGAACGCCCGAACGACATCTCCCGCATGCCCGCGAGCAGCTGCTGATGGACCTCGGAGAGATCACCGCCGATGATCACGGCGCCCGGGTTGAAGAAGTTGATGCACTCGGCGAGCACCTCGCCGATCGAGCGGCCGGCGTCGCGCACCGCCTGCGCGGCCTCCGGATGCCCGGCGCGGACGAGCGACACGACGTCGCGCGTGTTGTTGGCCTCGAGCCCCGCCTTGGTCAGCCGCATCGCCAGCGCGCGGCCGCCCGCGACGGCCTCCAGGCAGCCCGTGTTGCCGCAGCGGCACACGACGTCCTGGTGCCCGGCGAGCCGGACGTGCCCGATGTCCCCCGCCGCGCCCTGGGCGCCGCGGTGGATCCGGTTGCCGGAGATGATCCCGCAGCCGATGCCGGTGCCGACCTTCACGTACAGCAGGTGCTCGCAGCCGCGCCAGTGCGTGTGGTGCTCGCCCAACGCCATGATGTTCACGTCGTTGTCGACGAGCACGGGCACGTCGTAGTGCTTGGAGAACCAGTCGGGGATGGAGAAGCCGTCCCAGCCGGGCATCATCGGCGGCGCGACCGCCTCGCCGCGGGAGAACGCGACCGGCGCGGGGATGCCGACGCCGATGCCGCGCACGTCTTCATGCGTGCGATCGGCCTCGCGCAGCAGGTCGTCGAAGCGTTCGTTGACCCAGTAGAGAATTTGCTCGGGAAGGCGAGCGATGTCGGTGTCGTAGCCCTGCTCGGCCAGCGGGTCGCCGGCGAGATCGGTCACGGCGAGGCGGGCGTGGGTCGCGCCCAGGGCGGCGACGAGCACGACGCCGGCCGCTCGGTTGAAGGCGAGCACGGTCGGCGGCCGGCCGCCGGTCGAGGCGGTCCCGCCCGCCTCGTACACGAACCGGTGCGCCATCAATGCTTCAACGCGCTGCGCGACGGTCGACCGGGCCAGCCCGGTGCGCCGTGCGATGTCTGCGCGTGTGACCGCCTCCCCGTCCCGGATCAGCCCCAGCACGCGCCCGGCTCCCACCGGTGTGCCGGGGCTTTGACTCTCTCCTGCGGTCAACATGGTCGCGAGTTAACCAGACTCGCGACTCAAAATCGACACAACCCTTGACCAAGCCAGGTCGAAGGGTGGCGATTGTCGAACTTAGTCTGCGATCTTTTGCCTGATACGAAGGGAAAAGCGCGGGGCGCAGGGCCCGTGAGCGGTGCTTCGGAGCGGAGGTTTCTGCGCTGACACGAGTCAGTGCCCGTTCGCGGCCCGATCGACGTACGCCTCGGCGAGCACGTGCTCGATCGCCATCACCGCCGCGCCCAACGTCCCCGCGTCCGCGGTCAGGTGTGCCGGACTCACGACCAGATCACGCGTCGCCATCGGCAGCGAGCGCGCGAACGCCGTCTCCCGCAGCCCCGCCAGCAGGTGATGTGACGCCTCGGCGAGCTCGCCGCCGAGCACGATCACGCCCGGGTTGTAGAAGTTCACGCACTCGGCCAGCACCTCGCCGATCGCGCGCCCGGCCGTCCGCACGGCTTGGACGGCCGGCCCGACCCCGTTGCGGGCCAGCGTGGCGACGTCGGCCGCCGAGTCGGCGTGCAGCCCCTGGGCGGTGAGCTGGTCGGCCAGCGCCCGCCCGCCGACGGCAGCCTCCAGACAGCCCGTGTTCCCGCACGTGCACAGCACGTCCTCGTACCCGCGCACGCGGATGTGGCCGAGCCCGCCGGCGGCGCCGCGCGCGCCGTGATGGACCTTGCCGTAGGAGACGATGCCGCATTCGATGCTCGCGCCGACGAATACGTAGAGCAGGTGCTCCACCTCGCGCCAGTGGGTCCACTGCTCGGCGAGGGCGAGCAGGTTCACGTGCCGGTCGACGAGCACCGGCCCGTCGCCGGCGAACGGCCGGAGTGGGCTGCGCGGGAAGCTCGTCGACACCGACGCCTGCCGCCCACACCCGCTCGGGTGCGACGCCCGCGAGCGCGAGCGCCTCCAGCGCTCCGGCGCGCACGCTCACGTCCGGTGGGGCGCCAGGATCGAGCTCGCGCGTATGCTCGATCAAGGGCTTCGCGTCGAGGTCGCAGACCGCGACCCGGCAGAAGGTCGGGTACACAGAAGTCGCGAGAACGGCTCCCGCTGTAGGGTTGAACATGAGTGTGGCCGGAGGGCGGCCGCCGGTCGATGCGCCGTGGGTCTCGGTCACGAGGCCGAGGACCAGCAGGGCGTGGACTCGCTCGGCCAGCGTGGAGCGGGAAAGCCCCGTGGTCAGCGCCAACTGGGTCCGCGTCGTGGCACCACGGCGAATCAATCGCAGTACGGCTCCTGCGCCCGTAGAGGCCTCGACCATGGTCCGCGAGTTAATCAGACTTGCGTCGGTTACGGGCGGAAGTCCTTACGTTAAGTTCGTGTTTACTCGTGCCGCTCGGACAGAAACCGTCAGTCTTTTGCTTGACATTCGGGCTAAGCCGAACTAGCTTTCGGCCCCATGCTTGGAGGAGAGGTTCGCGTCGCCATTGCGGGGACGGGGTTCATGGGTGCTGTCCACGCTCGGTCGGCGCGGCTTGCCGGGGCACGCTTGGTCGGCGTCGCCGCGTCCACGCCAGAGAAGAGTTCGCTCGCTGCAGCGGCTCTCGGCGCCGAACGCCCCTTCGCCAGTTGGGAAGAACTGGTCGAGTCGCCGGACGTCGACGTGGTCCACGTCTGCACGCCCAACCACCTGCACCGGCCCCTGGCCGAAGCCGCGCTCGCCGCGGGAAAGCACGTCATCTGCGAGAAGCCGCTGGCGGTCGACGATCGTGGTGCCGAGGAGATGCTCGACGCGGCGATCGCGTCCGGGCGTGTCCACGCGGTGCCGTTCGTCTACCGCTACCACCCCATGGTCCGTGAGGCGCGCGAGCGCGTGCAGACCGGGGTGTCGGGCGCCATCCGCCTGATCCACGGCGGGTACCTGCAGGACTGGCTGCTCAAGGCCGACGACGACAACTGGCGCGTCGACGAGTCGATCGGCGGCGCGTCGCGCGCGTTCGCCGACATCGGCTCGCACTGGTGCGACCTCGCCGAGTTCGTGTCGGGTCACCGGATCACGCGCGTGAGCGCGCGCACGTACGGAACGTTCCCGGAGCGCGCCACCGAAGACGCGGTGATCATGCAGTTCGAGACGGACAAGGGCGCGGTCGGCTCCACCGTCATCAGCCAGATCTCCGCGGGCCGCAAGAACCAGCTCACGCTCGAGATCGACGCCGCCGAGGAAGCGCTCTACTTCAATCAGGAAGAGCCGGAGACCCTCTGGGTCGGCAAGCGCGAAGCGGTCACGCTGCTCAAGCGCGACCCGGGCGTGCTGTCCCCGAACGCCGCGCGGCTCGCCAACGTGCCCGCGGGTCACCCGCAGGGCTACAACGACGCTTTCAACGCCTTCGTCGCGGACGCTTACGCCGCGACGCTGACGGGCGAGGCCCCCGATGGGCTGCCCGACTTCCGTGACGGACTGCGTGCCGCCCGCATCACCGCGGCCGTGCTCGCGTCGGCGGAGACGGAGACCTGGGTCGACGTGCCGAGCGCGACGGCCGTGACAGCGGAGACTGCCGATGTCTGATCAGCTGCTCCTGCAGATGCAGGGCATCAAGAAGTCGTTCGTCGGCGTGGAGGTCCTCCACGGCGTCGACCTCGACCTGCGGGCCGGTGAGATCCACGCGATCGTGGGTGAGAACGGCGCCGGCAAGTCCACCCTGATGAAGACGCTCGCCGGCGTGCACATGCCCACCGAGGGCACGATCCGGATCAACGGCGAGGAACAGACGTTCCACCATCCGGCAGCCGCCCAGCACGCCGGCGTGGGCATCGTCTACCAGGAGTTCAACCTCCTGCCGGACCGCAACGTCGCCGAGAACGTGTTCGTCGGCCGTGAGCCGCGCAAGGGCCCGATCGTCGACGGCCGCAAGATGGAACGCGACACCGCCGCGCTGCTCGAAGAGGTCGGCGAGTCCGGCTTCGGGCCCGCGCACCCCGGTGCGCTGGCTGTCGGTCGCGCAGCAGCAGGTCGTCGAGATCATCAAGGCGCGCTCGCTGAACGCCAAGATCCTCGTGCTCGACGAGCCCACGGCGGCCCTCGCGGAGGGCGAGGTCGAGCTGCTGTTCAAGCTCGTGCGCCGCCTGCAGGAGCTCGGCGTCGGCGTCCTGTACATCTCGCACCGCCTGCGTGAGGTCTTCGCGCTGTCGGACCGGATCACGGTCATCAAGGACGGCGGCGTCGTCAAGACGCTCGACACGGCCTCGACCAACCAGCGCGAGCTGGTGAACCTGATGGTCGGCCGTGAGCTCGACGGCTACTTCCCGGAGAAGGGCGTCAAGGAAGACCTCGGCGACGTGCGGCTCTCGGTCAAGAGCCTCACCACCGGACTGCTGCGCGACGTCAACTTCGACGTCCGCGCCGGCGAGATCGTGGGTCTCGCCGGGCTGCAGGGCTCCGGCCGCACCGAGATCGCGCGCGCCGTCTTCGGCGCCGACCCGATCACGTCGGGCACGGTCGAGATCGACGGCAAGGAACGTCGCTTCAAGCATCCGAGCCAGGCGATCAAGGCCGGACTCGGGTTCATCACCGAGGACCGCAAGGCCGAGGGTCTCGCCCTCGCCCAGTCGATCGCGGACAACATGTTGCTCGCCGTGCGGACCCTGATGTCGCCGCGCCAGCGCCGCTGCCGCGAAGGGCATGATGTCGATCAGCGAGCTGGCCAAGGTCACCGAGCTGCGCGCTCGTGGCCCCGAGCAGGAGGTCCGCTTCCTCTCCGGCGGCAACCAGCAGAAGGTCGTGCTCTCCAAGTGGCTGCAGACGCAGCCGCAGATCTTGATCTTCGACGAGCCCACGCGCGGCATCGACGTCGGCGCCAAGGCCGGCATCCACGATCTGATCCGCAAGCTGGCCAAGGACGGCGTCGCCGTCTTGATGATCTCTTCCGAGCTGCCGGAGCTGATCGGCATGAGCGACCGCATCCTCGTGATGCACGAGGGCGAGCTCGCCGGCGAATTGCCCGCCGGTGCCAGCGAGCCCCAGATCATGGAATACGCGACCGGGTCGCACGAGGAGGTGGCGGCGTGAGCGTCGTTGAACCGCCGCAGAGCTGCGGGCACGCGCGCAGCCGCGCGCAAAGAACGGGTCGCCGGTTGGCGCGTGGGCCTGCTCGCGTCGCCCGCCGCGCCCGTGTACGGCGCGCTCATCGGCATCATCGTCCTGGCCTGGATCGTCATCACCATCGACGGCGGCGAGTTCCTGACGACGGGCAACATCGTCAACATGCTGCAGCGCTCGGTGGCGCTCGGCATCGTCTCGCTCGGCCAGACGATCGTGATCCTGCTGGGCTCGCTCGACCTGTCGGTCGCGGCTCTCATCTCGCTGTCCTCGCTCGTCACCGCGAAGCAGATGGAAGGCGGCTCGGTCGCTCGGGGCGATCGCGGTCGTGCTGTTGATGGGCGCCGGCATCGGCCTCGCCAACGGCCTGATCATCACCAAGCTCCGCGTGAACGCGTTCATCGCGACGCTCGGCATGGCGCTGATTCTCGGCGGCATCATCGAGAACGGCTGGAGCGGCCCGCAGACGGGTGTGAGCGACGGGTTCTCCGAGAACCTCGGCTACACGCGCTTCGGCCTCATCCCGATGTCGTTCATCCTGTTCGCCGTCGTCGCCGTGGTCGTCTGGTTCGTCCTGCGGCACACCCGCTTCGGCTACCGCGTGTACGCGGTCGGTGGCTCCGAGGACGTCTCGAAGCTCTCCGGCCTGCGCACGCACCGCACGATCATCGGCGCGCACGTCGTGTGCTCGCTGACCGCGGTGATCACCGGCATCTTCCTGGCCTCGCGTCTGAAGGCCGGCACGCCGACCGTCGGCCTCGACGGCGGCTACGACCTCGAGTCGATCGCGGCCGTGGTCCTGGGCGGCACCGCCCTGACCGGCGGGCGCGGCGGCGTCATCGGCACGATCGGTGGCGTCTTCATCCTCGCCGTCCTCGACAACGTCTTCAACCAGCTCGAGTTCAACTCGTTCCTGAGGGACGTCGTCCGAGGGATCATCATCATCGCGGCCGTCGCGGTCTACGCGCGACGCACGGAGAAGAAGGCATGAGCACCGAGAACGTTGCTGCCTCGGGCTTCGGCGCCGAGACGGGGGACCGCCGCAGCCGCTTCCTGAGCGCGCTGGCGAGCACCGGGACGATCTTCGTCCTGCTGTTGATCCTCTGGGTCTGGATCACGATCCTGAACCCGACCTTTGCCGAGCCGGGCCCGTTCCTGGCGTACCTGAAGCGCTCGGCGCCACTCGTCATCCTGGCCGCGGGCGCGTACTTCGTGCTCATCAGCGGCAACTTCGACCTGTCGGTCGGTTCGCTGGTGACGGTCATCGTCGTCGTCGCGGCGCGCGTGATCGACAACGAGCCCAGCCGGATGTGGCCCGTGATCGCGCTGCTGCTCGCGATCGGCGTCATCGTCGGCTTCATCAACGGCTTCATCTCGACGGTCCTGCGGGTGCCGTCCTTCATCACAACCTTGGGAATGCTGCTCATCCTGAACGGAGCGGTGTTCCTCTGGACCGGAGGCGCCCCACGAGGCGCGCTCTCGGAGAACTTCCGCTCGATCGGACGTCAGGGGATCGATGGGATCCCGTGGATCGAGCAGCTTCCGTGGTCGGTGATCATCATGGTCGTGATCGGCGTGGCATCGGTGTTCTTGATGCGCGCCGACTTCGGTCGCCAGTTGCTCGCCACGGGTGACAATGAACGAGCCGCCCGCCTGTCGGGCGTGCGCGTGGACCGCGTGCGGATCATGGCCTTCGTCCTCTCGGGCGTTCTGGCTGCCGTCGCGGGCATTCTGCTCGCAGGCTTCGGCGGGGTTTCGGCCCAGGTTGGCCGGGGCCTCGAGTTCGACGCGATCACCGCCTGCGTGCTGGGTGGGGTCGTGCTCGGGGGCGGCCGTGGATCGGTCGTCGCCGCGATGGCCGGCGCTCTCACCTTGGAGGCGCTGTTCACGTGGCTCAACCTGCAGGGCGTCTCCGGCGCGCTCGAGGACACAGTCCAAGGCGTGATCATCATTGCCGCCGTGGCCTTTGCCGCGTACCGGCTCCGGGGCGCGCGCTGAGATGCACACACAACGAGGAGGAACACGGATGATCTGGAGGAGACTGGCCGGTGGCGTTGCCATGCTGGCCTGTTGCGGCACGATCGCCGCTTGCGGTAGCAGCGACGAACCGGAGAGCACCGGCAGCAGCGAGACGCCGGTCGCCACCGAGACGCCGGCGGCTGAGTCGAAGACGGGCGAGCAGTCCGAATTCTTCGTGCAGGAGGACTACGACAAGCAGCTCGCGCAGCGTTCGGCGACCCCCGAGGGTCCCGCCGACAAGCCGTGGGAGCAGATGATCGAGCCGGGCGAGATGGTTGATACGTCCGAGTTCAAGTCGGACAAGGCGGACGGCTGGAACGTCTGCTTCTCGAACGCGGCCAACGACAACCCGTGGCGCCAGAACGGTGGCATCACGATGAAGGCCGAGGCCGACAACACGCCGGAGATCGGCAAGTTCACGGTCGTCGACGCCGAGGCGAAGGACGACAAGCAGATCTCCGACATCGAGTCGATGACCTCGGGCGGCAAGTGCGACGCGATCATCATCGCGCCGAACACCACGGCGACGCTGACGCCGGCCGTCGAGAAGGCCTGCGAGTCCAAGATCCCGGTCATCGTGTTCGACCGTGGTGTCACCACGGACTGCCCGGTCACGTTCATCCACCCGATCGGCGGCTACGCCTTCGGTGCTGACGCGGCCGAGTTCCTGCGCGACAACGTCAAGGAGGGCGGCAAGATCCTCGCCCTTCGCATCCTGCCGGGCGTTGACGTCCTCGAAACCCGCTGGTCGGGCGCCAAGGGCATCTTCGACGAGGCCGGTCTGAACGTCGTCGGCGTCGAGTTCACCGATGGTGACCCGGCCAAGACGAAGTCGATCGTCTCCGACTACCTGCAGAAGGAAGGCAACCTCGACGGCGTCTGGATGGACGCCGGCGCGACCGCCGTTGCCGCCGTCGAGGCGTTCGAGGACGCCGGCCAGGAAGTGCCCTTCATCACGGGTGAGGACCAGAACGACTTCCTCATGAAGTGGAAGGAAGACGGTCTGAAGGCCGTCGCCCCGACGTACTCGAACTTCCAGTGGCGTACGGCGGTCATCGCCGCGACGAAGATCCTCAAGGGCGAAGAGGTCCCGAAGGAGTGGATCCTCCCGCAGCCGAAGATCACGCAGGAGAACCTGGACCAGTACGTCAAGCCGGAGATGCCGCCGCTGTACTACGCGCTGTGCGGTTGCGAGGACCTGCCGGGCTTCCCCGAGAAGTGGGGCGGCAAGTAGTTCCATGAAGCTGGGCGCCAACACATGGATCTGGGTCTCCCCGCTCACTGATGAGCGGCTGACCCAGCTCGCGCCGCGGGTGCGCGACATGGGCTTCGACGTTGTCGAGCTCCCTGTCGAGCAGCTAGGGGACTGGAGTCCTGAGCACGCCGCAGAGGTACTGACCGAGCACGGGCTCGGTGCCTCGATTGCGGTGGCGATGGCTCCGGGGCGTGAGTTGTGTGGCGCTGACGCGGAAACGGTCGCGACGACCCAGGCCTTCCTTCGGGACTGCCTGGACGTCGCGGCCACAGTTGGGGCCGGCGCCATCGCCGGCCCCATCTACACCTCGACCGGCCGGACGTGGCGAATCACGCCGGACGAGCGAGTCAAGCTGTACGCGGAGCTGCGGGAGAACCTCGCACCCGTCGCCGAGTACGCCGGCGAAGTCGGCGTGAAGATCGGCATCGAGCCGTTGGTTCGGTACGAGACGAGCCTCATCAACACCGTCGAGCAGGCGCTCGAAGCCATCGACCCCTTGCCTTCGTCCGTGGGTCTGCTGCTCGACACCTACCACGCGAACGTGGAAGAAAAGGACTTCGCCGAGTCCTTCCGCCTCGGTGGACCCCGGTTGGCCCACGTCCACGCGTCCGCGAACGACCGCGGAGCGCCCGGCGCCGACCACATCGACTGGATCGGCTTCCGCGACGCGATCCGCGACACGGGCTACGACGGCCCGGTCGTCATCGAATCCTTCACCGCGGAGAACGAGACCATCGCCACGGCCGCTTCGGTCTGGCGCCCCCTCGCCGCCTCCCAGGACGCCATCGCCGTCGACGGCCTGGCGTTCCTGCGCGAGCTCTTCGCTTCCTAGCCGCTCCGCCGGGCGCGAACCACCCCTCGCGAGCACCGGCCCGACGATCGGCCCGATCAATCCCGGGCATCGCCGCCAACGAGGCGCTGACCGCCGGCGCGTACATCAAGTCGGTCGTGTTCATCCTGTCGACCACGACGCCGTAGACGCGACCCACCCGCGCGAGCGCGCGAGCGACGCGGAGCAGTTAGCGGCGGACGGTGACGCTCGCGCGGCGCGCGACTTGGCGGCGTTGCCCGCGAGGTCCGTCGCGCTGACCTGCACGCGGTAGCGGCCGGCCTTCAGGCCGCGGACGCGTGACGGAGCGCGGCCCTTGGCGACCTCGACGGTGCGCGTGACCACCGAGCGACCGCGCGTGGCCTTGACGGTGACCTTGCCGCCCTCGGAGAGGCGGAAGCGGACCTTGACGCCACGCTTGACGCGCGACATCTTCACGCGGTCCAGCTTCGGCACCACCGTATCGCGGAGCTCGAAGACCGTCAGCGGCGGGATGTCGTTGGCGAACGGCTGCTCGCTCAGCGGCGGCGGGGGCGGCGGAGGCGGCGGCTTGCCGTCCGCGCCGGTGACCGTCGACCGTGCCGGTCATGGTCGGCTTGTGCAGCTCGCAGAGGAACTTGTAGGTGCCCGGCCGCGTCGAACTGCTTCGTCGCCGGGCGGCGCCGGCCGTGAGCGTATCGGTGCGGGAGGGACCAGTTCGCGCGGGTCGGACTTCACGTTGTGTGGCGTCGTTGGTGCCGGCGAAGGACCAGCGTGACGGTCTCGCCGACCTTGATCGTGACTGCTCGGGCGACGACCCAGGTGTTGGCGGGGCCGTCGACGGCCTGGATGGTGACGTCGGCGCTTGCGGCCGCCGGAAGCGCGAGCGCGGCGGTGAGTTGCTCCGGCGATGAGGCGCGCATCACACGATCTCCATCTGCAGCATCATGGCCTTGTCGGCGTGCTCGAGCGAGTGGCAGTGGAACACGTACTTCCGCGGTAGGGCGCGAACCACGCCAGCACGGTGACGGTCTCGTTGGGCAGGACGCCGACCGTGTCCTTCCAGCCGAGCCGGTCGGCCAGCGCGACCGGGCGCGCTCGACCGCTCGAGCATGCGGAACAGGAACCCGTGCAGGTGCATCGGGTGCACGCGGTTGGAGTTGTTACGAAGGTCCAGACCTCCGTGCTGCCGAGGCGCGGGCGGACGTCGACGCGATTGGGGTCATACCCGAGGCCGTTGATCTGCCATGCGGCGGTGCCGAGCGCGAGCTCCCAGCGCCGGCGCGCGTTCGGCGCGGGCAGCGGGTCGGGCTCGCGCAGGCGCGCGGGACGCGGAACTCCTCGCTGACCTCCCGCCCTCGATGTCGAAGCGCATGACCGGCGCGGTGCCGCCCTGGCCTCGGCGTCGGTGTTGTAGAGCACGAGCTGCTCGCCCGGCCCGTAGGCGGAGAAGTCGATCACGATGTCGACGCGCTCGGCCGGGTGCAGCGGGATGTCGGTGCGCGGGACAGGGCGCGCGAGCAGGCCGCCGTCGCCGGCGATCTGCGTCATCGGGCGCCCGCCGCCGAGCCGCAGCGCGTAGGAGCGCGCGTTGGAGGCGTTGAGGAAGCGCAGGCGGTACTTGCGGCGCTGGACGGTCATGCGCGGGGAGATCGCGCCGTTGACCAGCAGCGTGTCGCCGCGGAAGCCGATGTCGACGTTCTCCGCGTAGCGGAACGAGCCGTCCTTGTTGAACGCGTGGTCGGCGAGCACCAGCGGGACGTCGAACTCGCCCTGCGGCAGCCCGAGCTCGGTCTCCAGCTCGTCCTCGAGCAGGTACATCGAGACGAGCCCGTAGTAGAGCGTCTTCGACGTGCGGCCGTGGGCGTGGTCGTGGTACCAGAGCGTCGCGGCGTCCTGGTCGTTCGGGTACTGGTAGTCGAAGTGCCCGCCGGCCGGGATGACGTCCATCGGGTGCCCGTCGTGCTCGGCGGGGACATAGCCGCCGTGCAGGTGCACATTGGTCTCGAACGGCAGCCCGTTCGTCTGGCGCACGACGACCTCGCGGCCCTTCTTGGCGCGGATACGGCCCCGGGTAGACGCCGTCGTAGCCGTAGATCGGGGTCTGGAAGCCGGGCAGGACCTCGGCCATGCCCTCGCGCACGGTCATCGCGTACGTGTCACGCGTGCGTGACGAGGCGACGGGACGAGCTCCGGGATGCGCGGCAGGTCGTGCTGGAACGGCGTGAACGGCGACTTGGCCTGCGAGCGGATCGCGGCCGAGGTCACCGTCGCCTTGCGCGGGCGCAGGACATTCGGGGCGGCGACGGTGCACAGCAGGGCGAGCGAGCCGAAGCCGTTGTGCATGAAGTCTCGACGCGACCAGGCGTCAGCGGGCGGACGGAAGCTCATCGCTTCACCTTCAGCGTCTTCTTGACGACGTTGCTCTTGTTGGCCATCGCGTCGATGGCGCGCCACTCGACCGCGTAGGTGCCCTTCTTGCGCAGGCTCGAGCTGCGCACCACCACGGAGCGCGTGCCGGCGGCGACGTGCAGCGTCGCGCGCGTCACCGAGCGACTTGCCGCGCCGCGACCGTGACCTCGACGTTGACGGCTCGGAGACCCAGAAGCTGAGCTTCGCGCCCCCCGTCGCGGCCTTGACCTGCGCGCGCAACAGGCGCGGCGCCTCGGTGTCCTTGCGCGGCGATCTTGCCCGGGGCGGGCGTGTTGAGGTGATCGTCGGGCACGGGCGTCGCGCCGGGCGGCGGCGTGGCCTAGAAGGTCGGCGTGGCCGTGGGCGACGCGCTCGGCGTGCCGTCTGCTCGTGGACGGGGTCGCGGTCGGCGTGACGCTCGACCGGCTCGCCCTCGACCGTGATCGTCCCTTCATCGTCGTGCGGTGCAGGAGCAGTGGTAACGTGTAGACGCCGGGGTTGCCGAACTGTGCGAGCTCGTGCCGCCGACCTGACACTTCATCGGGTCGCGGCCGTTCCAGGTCGGCATCCGGCGTCGTTCTTGTCCGGCGGGCACGGCGTTGTGGTCATGCGTCGCGACGCCCGTGCGAAGTCCCACGTGACCGTCTCGCCGGTCTGGATCGTCACGTTGCCGGCTCGCCGGGATCGCACGTGTCTTGCGGCGTCCACGGAGAAGCACGGCTCGCCCGTTCTCGACGGAGAAGATCGTCTTGTTCTCTCTGCGCACCCGCGACGCCGACGCCTCCGACGACCCCGGCGACCGGCAGTGCGGCGGCCGCGGCGGCAATCCCGGGCCGACGCAGGCGGCTGAGATCGGTCCTCATGCAGTTCTCCTCAACCCGGCATGGCCTAACTCACCCTTAGGCCGATGAGCGACAGAAGCTATCACGGTTATGTCTGCTGTGCTAGCGAAGTCTCCGTTCCTCGACGAAAGTCTGAGGGTCAACCGTTCAGAAGTCATTGTCTTCGGTTCATGCCCTTGCTAGCTTCGAATTCGTGAGGAGAACGAGGTGGTTGCTCGGCCTCGTGGTCGTGGTCGTGCTCGCAGGTGTGAGCATCGCGATCGCGGCCCGAGGCGACGAAGAAGAGAAGAAGACCGCGGGCACCAACCTGACCGAGATCAGGTGTCCCCTCGAACCGACCGGCAAGCTCGACGCCGGCGGTCAGCCCGAATTGAAGCCTGCCAAGGACGCGTTCGACACCGCCGAATTGCTGGACCTGCCGCTCGAGGAGGCCCGTCAAAAGGCTGGGGCGAAGGGTTGCGAGATCGCGGTGTCCGTGCAGGACGGGGCTGGTCAGCCCGTGCCGATCGAGCTCAACCCGAAGCTGATCTACGTCTACACCGAGAAGGGCGCGTCACCCAGATCGAAGGCGTCGGCGGCGGCATCTAGCCCATGCCCCGCTGGGCGGTGATCGGCGCCTGGCTGCTGCTCGCGCTCGCGATGCTGCCGCTCCAGGGGCCGTTGCAGAGCCGGGCGGCCGACGAGAGCGACACCTTCCTCGCCCGCGGCTCGGAATCCGCGGAAGCCAAGCGCGTCATCGACGAGAACTTCCGCGCGCGGCAGCGAGAGCGCGGCGATCATCGCCTACTTCCGCGACGGCGGGATCGGCTCCGCCGACCGCGCTGCGGATCAACGCCGACATGCCGCGATCTGCGCGCGCGGGGACGATCCCCAGCCTCAAGCAGGTCGGCTCGGCGTACGGGCTGGCTTGCGGCGACGCAGGATCCGCTCGACCTGAGCCCGGGCGGCCCGGGCTGTTGACGTCCTCGGACTCGAGCGTCGCGCTCGCGACGGTCGCGATGACCGACGACAGCACGCAGACGGCCGAGGCGGCGGCCTCGACGATCCGCTGGATCGTCCCGCCGCCGGAGGGCGACGAGACCGGGCTGCGCGCCTGGGTCACCGGCGAGGTCGGGTTCGAGGCCGACCGCAGCGAAGCGGTCAAGACGATCGACGAGACGCTGCTGCTGGTCACGTGCACCGTGCTGATCCTGCTGCTGCTGGCGATCTACCGCTCGCCGCTGATGGCGCTGGTGCCGATGTTCGTCGTCGGCATCGCCTACATCGTCGCCGGCGGGCTGACGTACATGTTCGTGCGCGCGGGCGTGACGACCGTGAGCGGGCAGACCACGGCGATCCTGATCGTGCTGATGTTCGGCGCGGGCACGGACTACTGCCTGCTGATCGTCGCCCGCTTCCGCGACGAGCTGCGGCGCACCGCGGACTCGGCGAGGCGATGGAGCGCGCGAGCGAGCGCACCGCGCCGGCGATCCTGTCCGCGGGAGCGATCGTCATCGTCGCGATGCTCGTGCTCGCGGTCGCCGACTTCAACGCCACGCGCGAGATGGGGCCGATCCTCGCGCTCGGCATCGCGGTCATGGTCGTGGCCGGGCTGACGCTGCTGCCCGCGCTGCTCGGCGTGCTCGGCCGGCGCGCGTTCTGGCCGGCTGTCCCTCAGGTGGAGGCCGAGCCGCGGCCCGGTCTCGGCGCTGTGGTCGCGCGTCGGCCGGCTCGTCGGCCGGCGCCCCGCGCTCACGGCCGGCGTGGTCACGGCGATCCTGGTCCTGGGGGCGCTCGGCAGCCTCGGCGGCCGCGAGCCGCTCGACTTCTCCGAGGCGTTCCGCACGCCGCCGGAGTCGGTCGCCGGTGAGGAGATCATCGCGGACCGCTTCATCCCGGGCCGCGCGGCCCCGGTCGAGGTCGTCATGGACTTCGCAGGAACGGGAGGCCGTGATCGCCGAGCTGACGACCGGGCTCGCGACACCTGTCCAGGAGATGTACCTGTCGGCCGCCTCGGTTCCGACCGAACGGCCAGGAATCCGAGCTCGCGCTGGCGCAGGCGTATCTGAAGATGAATCCTTTCTCCGATGAGGCGACGGACTCGGTCCCGGCTGCGCCGCGCCGCCAGCGCGGCGGCCGGTGGACGGCCGGTGCTGCTCGGCGGCGAGGTCCCCGAGGCCTACGACACGCGGCAGGCGCTCAGGCGCGACACCCGCCTCATCGTGCCGATCGGCCTGGTGCTCATCCTGCTCATCCTGGCGGTGCTGCTGCGCGCCGTCGTCATGCCGCTCTACGTCATCGCGACCGTGATCCTGTCCTTCGGCTTCGCGCTCGGCGTCAGCTCGCTCGTCTTCACCCACGTCATGGGTCAGCCGGCCAGCGACCAGAACCTCGAGCAGTTCGCGTTCATCTTCCTGGTCGCCCTCGGGGTGGACTACAACGTCTTCCTGCTCGCGCGCATCCGCGAGGAGCGCGCGCGCGGCGCGGCCACCACCGGCAGGCCGTGATCACCGCGCTCGAGCGCACCGGCGGCGTGATCACGAGCGCCGGCCTGGTGCTCGCCGCCACGTTCAGCGTGCTGATGGCGCTGCCGCTCGAGTCGTTGTTCCAGGTCGGGTTCGTCGTCGCGCTCGGGTTGCTCGTCGACACCTTCCTGGTGCGTGCGCTGCTGGTCCCTTCGATCGCCGTTCTGCTCGGGAGAGCGCAATTGGTGGCCGAGCCAGCCCGTCACTTGTGTCCAGGTCAGGCAAAAGCTCTTGACACTGAAGGGCGAAGTGGAGTAGCTTCGCTGGAAGTCTGCACCGAACTCTGGATGAGTGTCGCGCGGAAGGCGTAAATAGCCAGTAACGAATCCGGGGGAGAGGGATCGAGTCCCCGGGGAGGAGGAGTTTCAGGATGGTCACCGAGGTTCGTTCGGCATGCCCACGCGGCGCGCCGTTGTCTGTGGTGTGCGGCGCTGCGCGCTGCTCGCGGCGATGCTCATGCCGGCCGCCGCCGCACACGCGCAGGGGCAGACGCAAGCGCGTGCTGCTGTACACCGGCACGACCGGCTTCCGTCACACCGACGGCATCAACGGCGGTCGCCCCGTGGTCCAGAGCGCCCTCGAGGCCGCCGGCTACACGGTGGACTGGGAGGACTGCACCAACAACGGCGGCGCCGCGACCAACTGCGACAACGCCAACAAGAACCCGCGGATCTTCACGGACGAGAACCTCGCGCGCTACGACGCGATCGTTCTACTGAACTCCTCGGCCGGGCCTCCCGGCCCCTTGTGGTACGACGCGCAGAAGGCCGTCGATCATCAAGTACGTCCAGAACGGCGGCGGCATCGCCGGCATCCACAACGCGACCGACATGGGCACCACCGCTGAGACGTGGGACTGGTGGGACGGCAACAACGGCAACTCGGTCGTCGGCGCCACGATGGCCGGCCACGCCGCCACCAGCACGACCAACATCGGCCAGATCCAGGTCGCGGACAACAACCACCTCGCGACCAAGGACCTGCCGGACCCGTACGGGTTCGGCGACGAGCACTACAACTTCCGCCGCAACGTCCGCGGCACGCACCACGTGCTCGCCACGATCGACGAGCGCACCTACACGCCGGGCGGCAACGCCATGGGCCAGGACCACCCGATCACGTGGTGCAAGCTCTACGACGGCGACAACATCAACGACAACACGGGCACGCCCAAGTCCTACAACGACGGCCGCACGTGGGTCACGTCGATGGGCCACTTCGGCTCGTCGTACACGGAGAACGGCGGCAACAACAACCTCGTCAAGTCGATCGTCGGCGGCGTCCGCTGGGTCGCGGGCGAGGGCAAGAAGTCCGACTGCTCGGGCACCGTCTGGTCCTCCTACACCCGCAAGGTCGTCGTCCCCGACGCCAACAACCCGATCGGCATCGACGTCGCCAAGGACGGCAAGGTCTACTGGTCGGAGATCGGCAACCCGATCATCGCTCGAGTCCACGGGCTACATCAAGATGTACGACCCGGCCAAGCCGGCCGGCAACAAGACCACGGTCGCCACGATCCCGACGCGCGCGGACCACGGCAACTCCGAGGACGGCGTGCTCGGCATGAGCCTGCAGCCGGGCTTCGACCTCGCCGATCCCGGCCAAGCGCAACATCTTCGTCTACTACTCGCCGCGCAACGCGGCGTGGCCGATGACGGGCAACGCCCAGGTCGTCGGCTACAACCAGATCAGCCGCTTCACGCTGACCGAGGACGGCACCGCGGCCGTGCCGGGCTCCGAGCGCGTGATCCTGCGCGTCCCCAAGGCCAAGATCTCCGGCTCGCCCGCCGGCTTCACGGGCGGCCCGAGCACGACCGGTCCGGGCCACGTCGGTGGCGCCGGCCTGGACTTCGACTCCGCCGGCAACCTGTACCTCGGCGTCGGTGACGACGTCGCCCCGGGCGCGTCCGGCCACAACAGCTACACGCCGATGGACTTCCGCGCCAAGGAGCGCTGGGACGCGCGCAAGACGTCGCAGAACTCCGCGGACCTCCGCGGCAAGATCATCCGCATCACGCCCAAGCAGGGCGAGATCGCGGCCGACGCCGAGCCGGGCGTCGACACGACGTACGCGATCCCGACCGGCAACCTGTTCCCGGTCGGCACGGCGAAGACCCGTCCCGAGATCTACGCGATGGGCTTCCGCCAGCCGTTCACGGTGCACACCGACCCGGCGAACCCGGGCATCGTCGGCATGGGCGAGTACTGCCACGACAACTCGGCCAACGGGGCCAACCGCTCCCCGGCCGGCACCTGCGAGTGGAACCTGCTAACAAGCCGGGCAACCACGGCTGGCCGTTCTGCGTCGGCAACAACTCGACGGCGAACACCAAGTTCAGCTGGAACTACGCCACCAACGCGACGACCGGCCAGCAGTACGACTGCAACGCCGACCAGCCTGCCGTCCGACATCCGCTACGCGCCGGCGGGCCAGACGCCGGTCGAGCCGACCTTCGACGGCCTGGACACGCTGCCGGGCCCGGTCGAGAAGGCGACGATCTGGAAGAAGTACGCGCGGCGCGCCGACGGCCAGAGCCCGCCGACTTCGGCGACCTCGAGCGCCGGCGGCATGCAGCCGATCACCGGCCCGATCTACCGCTACCACGGAGGGCACGGCCAGCAGGGCGCGTTCCCGCGCTACTACGACGGCTCGTGGCTGATCAACAACCGCGGCTCCGACAACGGCTTCTGGAAGGAAGTCAAGCTCCGCAAGGACAACAACCAGATGCTGCGCGTCAGCGACTGGCTGCCGTACAACGGCGGCGTCAACCCGACCAGCGCCAACTCCAGCCTCGTCATCGGCACGCAGTTCGGCCCCGACGGCAAGCTCTACATGTCCCGCTTCTCGGTCGGCTGCTGCCGCTCGACGGCACCAGCGCCGCCAACCAGAACCAGATCGTCAAGATCTCGTTCAACGTCCAGGACGAGTGCCTCACGGACACGAACGCGCCGAACGCGTCCGCCGACGGTGACCGGCCAGGCCTACCCGGACCGCCCCAACACGTACGTCAACTCGGCCAAGCTGAAGCTGACCGCGACCGACTCCGGCTGCGCCGGCGTCAAGAACATCGAGTACCGCCAGCAGGGTCGACCGAGTGGCTGCCGTACACGGCCGAGGTCATCTTCGACGAGGCCAAGACCTACAACGTCGAGTACCGCGCGACCGACCGCAAGGACAACGTGTCCGCGGTCAAGACGGCCACGTTCAAGATCCTGAAGATCAACGACACGACGGCCGCCGGTCACGCGGCCGACGCGTCGGGCAACAAGGACCAGCGCGACTACTTCATCGGCTCCGCCACGCTCACGCTGACGGCGACCGACGACGAGGCCGGTGCTCCGGCGTCCAGACGATCGAGTACCGCATCAACGGCGGCGCCTGTACCGCGTACACCGCTCCGGTCGCGTTCAACGCGCCGGCAACTACACCGTCGACTACCGCGCGACCGACAAGGTCAACAACACGTCCGCGGTCAAGACGACCACGTTCCGCATCCTCTCCGGCGCCGGCTGCACGCAGGCCCGCTCGGACGAGTTCGACGGCACGGCGCTCGGCTCGCAGTGGCAGCGTCACACCCGCAACGGCGGCTCGCCGCCGAGCGCGTTCACGTTCGGCAGCGGCCAGCTGCACTTCCCGACGGCCGACTTCGAGCTCGACGCCGCCAACGCCGCGACGTCCGCTCGGCCCGGTGAACTTCATCGGCCAGGACCTCGCCGCGCTCGGCACCAACTGGCAGGTCGAGACCGAGTTCACGGTCAAGTACACGGGCGGCTGGCAGAACACCGGCCTGATCATCTGGAACGGCGACAACAACTTCGTCCGCACCTCGATCACGCACAGCCTCACCGCCGGCAACATCTACGTCGAGCAGTCCAAGGACAACCCGTCGACGACCGAGGGCGCGCGCTCGCAGGCCGGCAGCAACATCACGATCGCTGCCGAACAAGTCGGAGCCGATCACGATCCGCATGCGCTGGACGCGCGCCAACGGGTCCAACACCGTCACGGCGCAGTACCGCGTCATGGCGCCGGCCGCGATCGCCATGGCCGACTGGGCCAACTTCGGTGGCGCCGCCGACTTCCTGGACCTCAACCCGACGCACGGCGCGCGCCGTGACGCCGCGGGCTCGCGCATCGGCATCATCACCCAGTCCAACTTCCCGGGCACGACCGGCGCGTACGCCTACGCGGGCATCCCGGGCACGGTCGACGTCAACTACTTCCGGGTCACCCCGGACCCGATCGACTGCGAGACGGACGCCCCGGCCACGACGGCGACGCTGGACCCGGCCGCCCCGGCCACGGGCGACACGTACGACCGCGCGGTCAAGGTCAACTTCTCGGCGACCGACAGCGGCACCAACGCCGCGGGCGTCGAGAAGACCGAGTACCGCATCACGACCAACGGCGTCGCCGGCGAGTGGACCACGAAGACCAACACGGCTCGGAGAGCCCGTTCGTCAACCAGGTCACGGTCTCCAGCAGCGGCACCCACCTCGTCGAGTTCCGCTCGACCGACAAGGCGGCCAACACGGAGGCGACGAAGTCGGTCACCTTCAAGGTCCAGCTGCCGGTGTGCGACCGCTCGGACGAGTTCGACGGCACGGAGATCCTGCCGCGCTGGCTCCGTCACACGCGCAACGGCGGCACGCCCACCACGGGCCCGCTCGCGCCGACGGTGTCCGGCGGCCAGCTCCACCTGCCGACGAACGATCTCGAGATCGACGCCGCCGCCGCCACGTCGGTCGGCCCGATCAACTTCCTCGGCCAGGACCTGCCCGCACTGGGCACGAACTGGACCGTGGAGACGCAGTTCACCGCCCAGTACCGGGGCGGCTGGCAGAACATCGGCCTGGTGGTCTGGAACGGGGACAACAACTTCTTCCGCTCCACGCTGATCCCACAGCCTCAGCAGCAGCGCGATCTACGTCGAGAGCTCCAAGGACAACCCGAGGACGACCGAGGGCACGCGCGCCACGGCCGGCGGCAACCGCAACATCCTGGCCACGAACACCGGCCCGGTCACGATCAAGATGCGCTACATGCGCGTGAACGGCGCCAACACCGTCCAGGCGCACTACCAGATCGTGGCGCCGGCGTCCGCGGCGACCACCGACTGGGTCGCGTTCCCGGGCGCGGCGACGTTCTGGGACCTGAACCCGTCCGGCGGTGCCCCGCCGTGACGCCACGGGCTCGCGGATCGGCCTGATCGCCCAGGACAACTGGCCCGCGGGCGGTACGTTCCCGTCCAACGGCGTGCCGGCGATCGCGCACGTGGACTACTTCCGGGTCACCCCGGACAACTGCCCGATGGGCGCGGACCAGACGGCTCCGACGACGACCGCCACGGCGGCGCCGACGGCTCCGAACGGCACGGCCGGCTGGTACACGTCGGACGTCAACGTGACCCTCGCGGGCAACGACGGCGCCAACGGCTCCGGCATCGATCCATCGAGTACAAGGTCGACGGTGGCGCGTTCGCCACCTACACCGCCCCGATCGCGCTCACGACGGCCGGCACGCACATGATCGAGTACCGCTCGATCGACAAGAACGACAACGTCGAGGCCACCAAGACGCTGACCGTCAAGGTCGACAAGGCGGCCCCGACGACCACGGCGGCGCTCGAGCCGGCGACGCGCCCGTCCTCGGCCCGGTGACGCTGACGCTCGCCGCGACCGATCAGGCCGCGGGCTCGGGCGTGGCGAAGCTCGAGTACCAGGTCAACACGGCGAGCCCGTTCGGCGCCCTCGGCGGGGCCAAGCTGGCGACCGCGGCGGCCGAGTGGGTGACCTACGACCCGGCCAACAAGCCGTCGTTCACGGCCCCGGGCGTCTACTCGGTCGACTACCGCTCGACGGACGCGGCCGGCAACGTGGAGACCGCCAAGACGGTGGCCTTCACGATCACCGCGCCGAACACCGACCACACCGCGCCGGTGACGACGGAGACGCTGGACCCGGCCTCGCCGGGTGCCGGCCAGACGTACTCCGGCCCGGTCAAGGTCAAGTTCTCGGCGCTGGATCGCGCCGGGCGGCCCGGCGGCCAAGACCGTCGACGTCAACGCCGCGGGCGACCGCTGGGCTCCGGACGGCCGTGAGCCTGGTCACGGGCGACACGGTCACGTGGAACTTCCCGGCGAGACGGAGCACTTCCCGCACGACGTGTGGCTGGTCGCGCCGGGCGGCAACATGGCCACCCCGACGAAGGAGTCGCGAGTCATCATCCCGGGCGACCCGTCCGTCACCAAGACGCTCACCACGGTGGCGCGTAGACGTTCATCTGCAAGGTGCACTCGTCCTACGACGCCACGGCAGGCACGTGGACGGCATGGTCGGCACGGCCACGGTGACGGCGGCTCCGGCGGGCGAGCAGCCGTCCGGCGTCGACTTCACCGAGTACCGCGTCAAGACGGCGCGCCAGGGCGACTGGGTCAAGGCCACCAACACCGCGTGCGCGAACCCGTTCGCGTCCGAGGTCAGGTCGCGGCCGAGGGCCACACACGGTCGAGTTCCGCTCGGTCGACAAGGCCGGCAACGTCGAGGCGGCCAAGTCGGTCGCCTTCGGCATCGACATCCCCGAGCCGGGCACCCCGATGATCGAGGCGTTCGCCGACCCGGCCACCGGCTCAGGCCCCGCTGCAGACCCGCTTCTCCGCCTCGGGCTATGACCCCGACGGTGGCGAGCTGAGCTACAAGTGGGAGTTCGTGGACGGCACCGTCCTCGGGCGCGGCGTCACGCGGACCTACACCAAGCCGGGTAGCTACACGGCGAAGGTCACGGCCACGGACGACGAGGGCGACAAGACCTCCAAGGAGGTCACGGTCACCGTGACGGCGCAGGGCGTCCAGCCCCCGACCGTCGAGGTCGCGGCCGACCGCACCACGGGCGCCGGTCCGCTGGCGGTGAAGTTCACCGCCACGGGCGCCGACCCGGACGGCAACGCCGATCAGCTCCTGTACAAGTGGGAGTTCGGTGACGGCGGCAGCTCGTTCGACAAGGACCCGACCCACATCTACATCGCGCCGGGCGAGTACACGGCCCGCGTCACGGTGAGCGACGCCGCGGGCGCCACGGCGTCCAAGACGATCACGATCACGGTCACCAGCGCCCCGGTCAACGTGGCGCCGGTGTTCGAGGACGGTCCGTACGCGGCCAGCCTCAACGACAACCCGATGGAGCTGACGTTCAGCGCCGGCGTCAAGGACCCGAACGGCGACAAGGTCACGCTCGAGTGGGACTTCGACGACCAGTCGGCGAAGAAGACCGGCACGACGGTGGACCACGTCTACACCACGCCGGGCACGTACACCGTCAAGGTGACGGCACCGACGGCAAGGGCGGCGCGACGACGAAGACCATCTCGGTGAAGGTCTCGCCGAAGGCCAACGTCCTGCCGACGGTCGAGGTCCTGGCCGACCCGGTCCAGGGCACCGCGCCGCTGGTGGTCCGCTTCTCGGCGCAGGTCGGGGATGCGGACGGCGACGTCAACAACCTCGGCTACGTGTGGGCGTTCGGCGACGGTTCCTTCTCCGCGGAGAAGAACCCGGTCCACACCTACGCGGCGGCCGGCACGTACACCGCGTCGCTGACGGTCACGGACGCGCGCGGCGGCAAGACCACCAAGACGGTCCAGATCACGGTCACGTCGGTCGCCGCCGCCGCTCCCGCGGCGAAGGCTCCGACCACGCGGCTCCGGAGCAGGCCTCCTGGTTCGGCGTCAGCGAGCCGGTCAAGACCTCGGTCAGCGGGTTCGCCAAGAGCGGCCTGACGGTCAAGGTCACGGCCACCGAAGCGATGAGCGGCTCCGCCAAGCTGCTCGTCACGAAGAAGGTCGCCAAGGCCCTCGGGCTGAAGTCGACGACGCTCGCGACCGCCAAGGTCTCCTTCACGAACGCCGGTAGCAAGACCGTGAAGTTCAAGGTCAGCAGCAAGGTGAAGAAGGCCCTGGCCAAGGCCAAGGGCTCGGTCAAGGTCACCCTCTCCGTGAGCCTGAAGGCACAGGGCGAGGCGACCAAGAACTCCACCCGCGCGGTCACGCTGACGCGCAAGTAGTCACAACCGCAAGGCCCGTATGCGGAAGGCGGCCGCCCTTGGTCAGGGCGGCCGCCTTCGGGCGTTTTGGAGAGAGACCAACAGCAGACGCCATAAGGTTTGTGCGAGGGGAGAGGGATGGCACGGAAGTGGGTTGGACTGGTCGTGGCGCTGCTGGCGCTCGGCCTACTGGCGCCGGCGGCGGCTTCAGCGCAAGGCGACACGGCCAAGGTCCTGATCTATTCAGGGACGACGGGCTATAGGCACGCCAACTCAGGCGAGGCGATCCAACCCGCGGTGGTGGAGCTGATCCAGGCCAAGCTGGCCGCGGCCGGCGTCACCAGCGACTACCGGACGTGCAACGGGCACGGCACCGGTGCCGGCACCACCCCGGCTGCCGCAACACGACGGTCGGCAACCCCGCGATCTTCACCTGCGCGAACCTCGCGCAGTACGACGCGATCTTCTTCTGGCAGGCCTCGTCGCTCAACCGCGGCGACACCACCAGCCCGCAGCTGTTCACGACCGCCGAGCAGACGGCGATCGAGGAGTTCGCCCGCGCGGGCGGCGGCATCGGCGCGATGCACGCGTCCGTGACGATGGGCGCCGGCGCGGTCACGTGGCCGTGGTGGGACGCCCCGGGCGACAGCGCGATCGGCGCGCTGATGCCGGGCCACTCGGCGACGGACGCCAACAACATCGCCACCGTCGAGGTCTCCGACCGCAACCATCCCTCCACGAAGGACCTCCCCGACAGCTACCGCTTCGGCGACGAGCACTACACGTTCTCCTCCAACGTGCGCGGCACGCACCACGTGCTGATGACGCTCGACGAGGAGAGCTACAACGTCGGCACCGGCGTCACGCGCATGGGCGCGGACCACCCGATCGCCTGGTGCCGCATGTACGAGGGCGCCCGCATCTGGGCCTCCAGCCTCGGCCACTTCTCGGCCGCGTTCCTGGAGAACGGCGGCGACAACAACTTGATCAAGCACATGGTCGGCGGCGTGCAGTACGTCGCGGGCCTCGCGGGCAAGGACTCCGACTGCGGCGCCACGGTGTGGACGAACTACGCGCGCACGGTGCTGGCCACCGACCTGCGCGGCGCGATCGGCATGGACATCGCGCGCGACGGCAAGGTCTACTGGACCGAGATCGGCAACCAGGCGATCAACTCCGAGGGCCGGCTGCGGATGTACAACCCGGAGACGAAGGCCACGAGCACGCTGCTGACGCTGCAGACGCGCGCCGACCACGAGTCCTCCAACGACGGCGTGCTCGGCATGGCGCTGGACCCGGACTTCGCCACCAACCGGCGGCTGTACATCTACTACTCGCCGCGCATCGACCCGGGCTGCAGCAGCTGCATCGTGGTCGGCCACAACCTCATCAGCCGCTTCACGCTCAACGCCGAGGGCACCGGCGTGGTCCCGGGCTCCGAGCAGGAGATCCTGCGCGTGCCCAAGGTCAAGGTCGGCAACGACAACCGTGACGGCGTCGCGGGGCAGAACACCTACTCCGCGCACGTCGGCGGCGGCTCGTTGACCTTCGACTCCGAGGGCAGCCTGTACATCGGCACGGGCGACGACGTCGACCCGTTCGGCGCGGGCGGCAACGGCTACGCGCCGATGGACCAGCGCTACCCCGAGCGCTACGACGCGCGCAACACGTCGGCCAACACGAACGACCTGCGCGGCAAGATCCTGCGCATCAAGCCGCTCGCGAACGCGGCCGGCGCCGCGGGCGTGGGCACGACCTACTCCATCCCCGCGGGCAACATGTTCGCCTCCGGGACGGAGAAGACGAAGCCCGAGATCTTCGCCATGGGCTTCCGCAACCCGTTCACGGTGCAGGCCGACCCGGCCCACCCGGGCACGGTCGTCGTCGGCGACTACGCGCCCGACGCGTCGACCAACTGCGCCACGCGCGGACCGGCCGGCATCATCGAGTGGAACCGCGTGACCAAGCCGGGCTTCTACGGCTGGCCGCTGTGCACGGGCGACAACTCGGCCGCCAACAGCTACTTCCGCTACACGTTCCCGAACGGCCCGTCCGGCGCGCGCTTCGACTGCGCCGCCGCGTCGATCCCGAACGAGTCGCCCAACCAGAGCGGCCTGACGAACCTGCCGGGCCCGGCGGTCGGCGCCGACGTCTGGCACAAGCGCACGGGCGACCACCCGGCGCGCTTCGGCATCCCGACCCGCTCGAGCCCGCAGGAGTCGATCACGGGCCCGATCTACAAGTACGACGCGGCCAACCCGTCCACCACCAAGTGGCCGGCCTACTACGACGGCGCCTGGTTCATGCTCGACCGCGCCCAGAACTGGTGGCGTGAGGCCCGCGTGCGCGACGACGGCTCCAGCCTGCTGCGCGTGAACGGCCTGTTCGGCTCGAGCCAGTTCGGCTCCCCCAGCCACACGTATCCGATCCCGGTCAAGTTCGGGCCCGACGGCTCGCTGTACCTGGCGACCTGGGACTACGACTGCTGCCGCGCGCAGCTGCCGGCCAGCGCGCCGGGCCGGCTGATGCAGATCGACTACATCGGCGACCAGGTGGACACCACCGCGCCGGTGATCGAGCCGGCCGTGACCGGCACGCAGAACCCGGCCGGCGCCTACCTCGGCCGCGCGACGTTGAACGTCAACGCCACCGACAGCTCCGGCATCTCGCGCATCGAGTACTCGCTCGACGGCACGCAGTGGGAGCGCTACACGGCGCCCGTCGGCTTCACCACCCGCGGCGCCTACACCGTGCGCGTGCGGGCCACGGACCGGGCGAACAACACGTCCGAGATCCAGTCGGTGACGTTCACGGTGGTCGCGGGCGAGGCCTGCCAGCCGTCCCGCTCGGACGAGTTCAACGGCGCGCTCAACACCGCGCTGTGGAACTACCGCCACTCGACCACGCCGGCGACGGGCGCGAAGGCCCCGAGCGTCTCCGGCGGCAACCTCGTGCTGCCGCTCGGCGCGTTCTCGGTCGACCTCGCCCGCACGGGCCCGATCGGGTTCATCGGCCAGCCGCTCCCGACCGGGGACTTCACGGTCGTGGCGAAGCTCTCCGCTCCTGGGCTGAACAGCGACGTCGGCGGTGTCGGGCAGCGCCTACGCCCAGGCCGGCCTGAAGATCTTCCAGGGCGACAACAACTGGATCAAGGTCGCGCACAACCGCAACGCCGACGGCGCCCCCACGGGCTCGGCGCAGACGTACTTCGAGCTCGCGAACGAGGTCAACGGCACGCGCACGCTCGGCACCCGCACGGGCCTGGCGGGCACGAACCTGCCGACGTGGTGGATGCGGGTCGTGCGCACCGGCGCGACGATCACGGCGTCCTACTCGCTCACCGATCCTGACGGCGCGGGCGCCGAACTGGGTCGGGCTCGGCACGGCGAACGTGGACACGGTCATGCCGGCGGCCAACGGACCGCGCTACATCGGCGTGTACGGCGGCAACGGCTCGGTCAACGTGCTCGCGGACTACGTCCGGTTCACGCCCGACTCGCCCAACGACGCCGCGGCGCCGGTGAGCTCGCACACGCTCGCGGCCGCGGACGGCAGCCGCGGGCTGGCACCGCACGCCGGTGAACGTCACGCTGGAGGCCGCCGACGACGGCGAGTGCGTCTCGGGCGTCGACAAGACCGAGTACCGCGTCGGCAGCGGCGCGTTCGCGGCCTACACGGCGCCGATCGCGATCACGGCCGACGGCACGCACACGATCGAGTACCGCTCCACCGACAAGGCGGGCAACGCGGAGACGGCGAAGTCCGTCGCGGTCAAGCTGGACGCCACGGCGCCGGCGACCACGCCACGCCGTCGCCCAGACGGGCACCGGGCCGGCGACGCTGACGCTGGACGCGGCGGACGCCGCGTCGGGTGTGGCGCTCACGGAGTACCGCGTCAACGGGTCCTCGTTCGCCGCGTTCGGCGCGGCGGCGCGCTTCGCCGCCGCGGCCGAGTGGCTGACCTACAGCGCGGCGAGCAAGCCGGCGTTCACGGCCAACGGCACGTACTCGATCGAGTACCGCTCGACGGACGTGGCCGGCAACGTGGAGACGCCGAAGACGGTGACCTTCACGGTCGGCGCGCCCACCGGCGGCGACGTGACCGCGCCGGTCACCAACGCGTCGCTGGACCCGGCGGCGCCCGGCCCCGGCCGGATCTACCCGGGCCCGGTGACGGTGAAGTTCTCCGCGCTCGACCCGGCGCCGCCGGCGAACAAGGACGTCGACGCCAACGGCACGCTTCTGGACGCCGTCGGCGGTGAGCCTCAAGGCGGGTGACACGGTCACGTGGCGGTTCGGCGCGACCGCGGGCAGCGCCCACGACGTCTGGCTCGTCCCGCCGGGCGGCAACCCGAGCCCGACCGGGCCGGACATCGTCGAGGTGTCCGCCGATCGTGTTCCCCGGCAGTCCGCCCGTCTCGCGCGCGCTGACGCAGACCGGCACGTGGACGTTCGTGTGCCGCCTGCACGCGGCCTTCACCGGCGGCGCGTGGACCGGCATGGTCGGCACCGCGGCGGTCGCCGCGGGCGGCGGCAGCGGCGTGGACTTCACCGAGTACCGCGTCAATGGCGGCGCCTGGGCCAAGGGGACGCAGGTCACGGTCTCCAGGCGAGGCGACCACACGGTCGACTACCGCTCCGCGGACAAGGCGGGCAACCTCGAGGCGCTCAAGTCGATCGCGTTCGGCATCAAGGCGCCGTCGCCGGGCTTCCCGGTGATCGAGGCCTACGCCGACCCGAGCTACGGGCGCGGCTCCGCTGCCGGTGCGCTTCTCGGCCTCCGGCATCGATCCCGACGGCGGCACGCTGAGCTACCGGTGGGAGTTCGCGGAGGGCGCCGTGCTCGGCTCGACCGCGTCGCGGACGTTCACCAAGCCCGGCACGTACACGGCGACGGTGACCGCGACCGACGACGAGGGCGACAAGACCACGCGCGACGTGACGGTCACGGTGACCGCGCCGGGCGTGCTCCCGCCGACCGTCGAGGCCGCGTCCAACGTCACCGGTGGCGCGGCGCGCCTGAGCGTCGCGTTCACGGCGACCGGCGCCGACCCCGACGGGGACGCGAGCAAGCTCGCGTACGCGTGGGACTTCGGTGACGGCGGCAAGTCCTACGACCGCAGCCCGACGCACGTCTACGGCACGCCCGGCGTGTTCGCGGCCAAGGTCACGGTGACGGATTCCAGCGGCGCCACGGCGACGAAGACGCTGACCATCACGGTCACCGACGCGCCCGGCAACGGCGCGCCGACGGTCGAGGAGGCGTACGGCCTGGCCGGCATCGGCGGCAACCCGATGGAGGTGCAGTTCAGCGCCCGGGCGACCGATCCGGACGGCGACACGCTCACGCTCGAGTGGGACTTCGACGACGGCTCCGCCAAGGGCTCCGGCACCGAGGTCAAGCACACCTACACCACGCCCGGCACCTACGACGCGAAGGTGACGGCGAAGGACGGCGCACGGCGGCACGCACACGTTCACCGTGCGCGTGACGGTCGCGCTCGCGGCCAACCTGCTGCCGACGGTGGCGGTGGAGGCCGACCCGCGGACGGGCACGGCGCCGCTGACCGTGCGCTTCAGCTCGCAGGCGTCCGATCCGGACGGCACGGACCTGAAGTACACGTGGGCGTTCGGTGACGGCGGCGGCTCCGCGGAGCCCAACCCCGTCCATGTCTACCTCGCCGCCGGCGACGTACACGGCGACGCTGACGGTCGAGGATCGCCGTGGCGGCCGCGCTTCGGCGTCGGTGCCGGTCACGGTCACGGCCGCGCTGGCCTCGCCCGGTCCGGGCGCGAAGGCGCCCGACGCGGCGCCGGCCCAGGCGCCGTGGTTCGGCGTCAGCGAGCCGGTCAAGACGTCGGTGAGCGGGTTCGCCAAGCGCGGGCTGTCCGTGCGGGTCACGTGCACGCAGGCGATGTCCGGCTCGGCGACGCTGACGGTGACGAGCGCGGTGGCCCGCAAGCTCGGCCTCAAGCGCACGACGCTCGCGTCAACGGCGGTCAAGTGCGCCGGCGCGGGCAGCAAGACGGTGAAGCTCAAGCCGTCGGCGGCCACGAGGCGCGCGCTGGCAAGGTCAAGGGCGCGTCAAGGCCAAGCTGACCGTGACCCTCGCCGGCGGGCGGGCGCTCGCGGCCACGGTCACGTCACGCTGGCTCGAACCTAAAGAGGGACAGCCCCTCTTGACCGGAAGATCGAGGCGGTCGGCTCAATTGGGCGAGGCCGCTTTGCTTTGACCGGAAGCTCGGCTACACCTGCGTCGCGGCAAACGCTTTCCGTGAGGAGCAAAGTGGGTCAGCGCGTCGTCGGCATCATCATGAATGGGGTCACCGGCCGGATGGGGAAGAACCAGCACCTCATCCGTTCCATCCTGGCCATCCGCGAGCAGGGCGGCATTCCCGTCTCCGACGGTGAGGTCATCTGGCCGGAGCCGTTGCTCGTCGGCCGCAGCGAGGCCAAGCTCGCGGCGTTGGCCGCTGAGCTCGGGCTGGAGCGATGGTCCACGGACCTCGACGCCGCCCTCGCGGACCCGCAGTACGAGATCTACTTCGACGCGCAGCTCACGTCCGCACGGCCGGCCGCGGTGGAGAAGGCGATCGCGGCGGGCAAGCACGTGTACTGCGAGAAGCCGGTCACGCCGGATGTGGAGACGGCTCTGGCCCTCGGCCGCGCGGCGCGCGACGCGGGCGTGAAGGCCGGCGTGGTCCAGGACAAGCTCTTCCTGCCGGGCTTGCTCAAGCTCCAGCGGCTCGTGCGGTCCGGCTACTTCGGGCGGATCATCGCCGCGCGCGGCGAGTTCGGCTACTGGGTCTATCCCGGGCCCGAGCCCGAGCCGCAGCGGCCGTCGTGGAACTACCGCCGCGAGGACGGCGGCGGGATCATCAGCGACATGTTCGCGCACTGGCGCTACGTGCTCGACAACGTCTTCGGGCCGGTGCGTTCGGTGATGGCCGTCGGCGCCACGCACATCCCGGAGCGGATCGGCGAGGACGGGCAGCCGTACGAGGCGACGGCCGAGGACGCGGCGTACGCGATCTTCGAGTTCGACGACGGGCTCGTCGTGCAGATGAACTCCTCGTGGGCCGTGCGCGTGAACCGCGACGAGCTGTTCGAGCTGCAGGTCGACGGCACGGACGGCTCTGCCGTCGCGGGGCTGCGCGGGTGCAAGATCCAGCCGGCCGTGGCGACGCCGAAGTCCACCTGGAACCCGGACCTGCCGGACCCGATCGCGCACCGCGAGTCGTGGATCGAGGTGCCGGCCACCGAGCCGCCCGAGAACGGCTTCAAGCTGCAGTGGGAGGCGTTCCTGCGGCACGTCGTGCTCGACGAGCCGTTCCCGTGGGACTTCGTCGAGGGCGCGCGCGGCGTGCAGCTCTACGAGCTGGCCGAGCAGTCGTGGAAGGAGCGACGCTGGGTCGACGTGCCGGAGCTGACGTTGTGAACGGCGTCGCGCTCACCCTGCCGCGCGCGGACGGCTCGCTGGAGACGTACACGCCGGAGCTGCGCGAGCCGCTGCCGGTGCTGGGCGCCGAGCCGCGCTCGCGCGTCTGTTACGCGGCCGCGCACGTCGTCGCCGACCCGCTGGCGGGTGGCGATCCGACCGGTCCCGCGCAGCTGGACTGGGAGGCGACGCTCGCGTTCCGGCGGCACCTGTGGGCGCACGGCCTCCGCGTCGCGGAGGCGATGGACACCGCGCAGCGCGGCATGGGCCTGGACTGGGCGGCGACGCAGGAGCTCATCTCCCGCTCGGTCGCCGAGGCGAAGGCCGTCGGCGGCCGGCTGGCCTGCGGCGCCGGCACCGATCAGCTGCTCGGGCCGGCTTCGCTGGACGAGGTGCGCGCGGCCTACGAGGAGCAGCTCGCGTTCATCGAGGGCGAGGGCGCGCCGGTGATCCTGATGGCGTCGCGCGCGCTGGCCGCGGCGGCCTCCGGTCCCGACGACTACCGCTCCGTGTACGGGCACCTGCTCTCGCAGGCGTCCTCCCCGGTGATCCTGCACTGGCTCGGCGACATGTTCGACCCACTGCTCGCGGGCTACTGGGGGTCTTCGGATCTGGGCGAGGCCGCGGACATCGTGCTCGACATCATCGCGGCGAACGTCGACAAGGTCGACGGCATCAAGATCTCGTTGCTCGACGCGGACAAGGAAGTCGCGCTGCGTGAGCGCCTGCCGGAAGGCGTGCGCATGTACACGGGCGACGACTTCAACTACCCGGAGCTGATCCGCAGCGGCAGCGACGCGCTGCTCGGCATCTTCGACGCCATCGCGCCCGCGGCGGCCGCGGCGATGCACGCGCTGGACGAGGGTGACCTGGACCGCTACGACGCGCTGCTCGCGCCGACGGTGCCCTTGTCGCGCCACATCTTCGCCGCGCCCACGCCGTACTACAAGACGGGCGTCGTCTTCCTCGCCTACCTCAACGGCCACCAGGAGCACTTCCGGATGGTCGGCGGGCTGGAGAGCGGGCGCTCCGTCCGGCACCTCTCCGAGCTGTTCGTGCTGGCCGACCAGGCGGGCCTGCTGCGCGAGCCGGACCTGGCGGCGGCGCGGATGCGGCTCGTGCTCGACCTCGCGGGGGTCTGTTGAGTCGCCTGTCGTTCAACTCGATGACGGCCGACCGGTGGTCGCTGGTCGAGGTCATCGACGCGTGCGCGGAGTACGGGATCGAGTGGATCGGGCCGTGGCGGCACAAGCTGGCCGAGATCGGTGTGGAGGAGGCGCGGCGGCGGATCGACGCCGCCGGGCTGCGGGTGTCGAGTTTGTGCCGGGGCGGGTTCTTCGCGGCTGAGGGGGCCGACGAGGACAACCGGCGCGCGGTGGAGGAGGCCGCGGCGCTGGGCACGGATGCCCTGGTGCTCGTCTGCGGGCCGCCGTCGGGCAAGGACCTGGCGGCGGCCCGGGACGTGATCGAGGCCGGCATCGAGCGGCTGCTCCCGCACGCGAACGAGCACGGCGTGCGGCTCGGCATCGAGCCCTTGCACCCGATGATGATCGGCGAGCGGTCGGCCATCAACACGCTCGGCAACGCCCTGGACATCGCCGAGCGGATCGGCGATCCCGGCGTCGGCGTCGTGATCGACGTCTACCACACGTTCTGGGACCCGTCGCTGGCGGAGCAGATCGCCCGCGCGTCCGGCCGGATCGTCGGCTACCACGTCAACGACTGGCTCGCGGCGACGCGCGACACGGTGTGGGAGCGCGGGATGATGGGCGACGGCATCATCGACCTGCCGGCCTTCAGCGCGCTGATCGACGCGGCGGGCTACGACGGGCCGATCGAGGTCGAGATCCTCAATCCCGCGATCTGGGACCTGCCGCGCGAGGCGCTGATGCGCACCACCATCGAGCGCTTCGAGGCATGCGTCTTCTAGCGGGTGGTGCTGCCGGATGGCGAGGGCGTGCGGGAGCACGACGTCCTCGATGCTGCCGTCGAGGATCGCGTGGGCGGCGCGGCGGCCCATCTCGTGCAAGGGCACCGTGACGGTGGTCAGCCCGACGAAGTGCGCGGGGCGCGTGTCGTCGATGCCGGTGATGGAGACGTCGCCGGGCACGTCGACGCCGGCGTCGCGCAGGCGGACGAGCAGGCCGATCGCGGCCTCGTCGTTGGCCGCGACCACCGCCTGGGGGAGCGTGTCGCGCGCCAGCAGCACCTCGGCGGCGGCGATTCCGTCCTCGTACGCGAAGCCACCGGGGATGCTGTCGGTGCCGCCGGCGCGCGTGTAGCCCGCGCGGCGCTGCGCGCTCGTGTGCAGGCCCGCTGGGCCCTCGACGAAGGTGATCCGATCGTGGCCGAGGCCGCGGACGTAGGCCGTGATGTCGTAGGCGGCGGCCTCGTTGTCGAACAGGATCGTGGGCGCGTCGAAGTCGCGCTGCGCGAGGGCGACGACGGTGGAGCCGCGGTGGCGGGCGTCGGCGACGGCGTTGGCGACGGCGTGCGCGCTCGGGTCTCCCTCCCGGCCGCTGCCGGCGAAGACGATCCCCGCGGCGTGGTAGTCGCGCAACTGGTGGAGATGGCCGAGCTCCGCCTCGCTGCCGAGCTCGGCGCTGCACACCATCGTCAGGTAGCCGAGGTCCGCGGCCACGGCCTCGACCCCGCGCGCGATCTCGGCGAAGTAGGGATCGACGATGTCGCCGACGATCACGCCGATGATGCGCGAGCTGCGCGTGACGAGCGCGCGGGCGAGCGCGGATGGCGCGTACCCGAGCTCTTCGGCGGCCTTGAGGACGCGATTGCGCGTAGCCTCGGAGACCGGATGGGCGGAACCATTCAGGACGCGCGAGCACGTGGCGATCGAGACGCCCGCGTGTCGGCTGATGTCGCTGAGCGACGCCACGGTGGCAAACGTTACGGAGGAGAGCGGTCATGGAACATGACGTCCTGATCATCGGCGCCGGTCCCACCGGCGCGATCGCCGCGAAGCGGCTGGCCGAGGAGGGCTACCGGGTCCTCGTGCTCGAGCAGGGCGACTGGCCCGACTACTCGAAGGCGACCGTCCACCGCGAGGACTTCCCGCTCACCGCGGGCCGGGATTGGGGCTGGGATCCGAACCTGCGCCAGGCCCCCGGCGACTATCCCATCGACGACACCGAGTCCGACATCACGGCGCTGATGTGGAACGGCGTCGGCGGCGGGACCGTGGTGTACGCGGCGCAGTGGCAGCGCAACCTGCCGTCGGACTTCCGCGTGAAGACGCTGGACGGGATCGCCGACGACTGGCCGCTGACCTACGAGGACCTCGAGCCGTACTACGTGCGCGTCGAGCGCGACTTCGGCATCTCCGGCCTGGCGAACGACACCGCGTTCCCGCCCGGCGAAGGACCGCCGCTGCCGCCCGTGCCGCTGGGGCCGGCGGGACGGCGAGTGGCGAAGGCGCACAACGAGCTGGGCTGGCACTGGTGGCCGGCGCCGAACGCGATCGCCACGCGCGACTACGGCGGGCTGCACGCCTGCCAGCAGGTCGGCACCTGCCTGCAGGCCTGCGCGTACGGGGCGAAGGGCACGGCGGACCTCACGCACTGGCCGAAGGCGATCGAGCTCGGCGTCGAGCTGCGCACCGGCGCCCGCGTCCGCGAGCTGATCATGCGGCCGGACGGCCTGGTGGCCGGGGCGTCCTACGTGGACCGCGGCGGCAACGAGCACGAGGTCCGCGCGGGCGTGACGATCCTGGCCGCGAACGGCGTCGGCACGCCGCGGCTGCTCCAGCTCTCCGGTGACTCGCCGGACGGGATCGCGAACTCTTCCGGGCTCGTCGGCAAGCGGCTGATGATGCACCCCTTCGGGACCGTCGTCGGCGTCTTCGACGAGGACTTCCGCGCGTGGCAGGGGCCCTGGGGCCAGTTCATCCACTCGCTCGAGTTCTACGAGACCGACGAGTCGCGCGGCTTCGTCCGCGGCGCCAAGTGGGGGCTGCAGCCGACCGGCGGGCCGTTCTCGATGACGAGCGCCTATCCGTGGGGCGCCGAGAACGAGATCTGGGGCCCCGGCTTCCAGGACGCCGTGCGCGGCCGGCTCGGCCACTCGACCATGTGGGGCATCATCGCCGAGGACCTGCCCGAGGAGTCCAACCGGGTCGTCGTCGACCGGGTCAACAGCGACGCGTACGGCATCCCGGGCGCGAAGATCGAATACCAGCTGTCGGAGAACTCGCGGCGGCTGGTCGAGTTCCACCAGGCGCGCGCGAAGGAGTCGTTGCTCGCGGCGGGCGCGCGCGACGTGGTCGTCGCCCCGTTCATCCGCGCCACCGGCTGGCACCTGCTGGGCACCGCCGTGATGGGCGACGATCCGGCCACGTCGGTCGTCGACGCCCAGGGCCGCACCCACGACGTGCCGAACCTGTACGTGTTCGACGGGTCGGTGTGGCCGACCTCGGCCGGCATGAACCCCACGGCGACCATCGCCGCGTTGGCCCTGCGCTTCACCGAGCAGTTGATCGCGTCCCGTCGAGAGCAGAAAGTGGCGGCCTGACATGGCTTTGACCGACGCCCAGCGCGCCCAGCTCGGCGCGATCGCCGATCAGTTGATCCCCGCCGGGGGCGGCATGCCGTCGGCCAGCGAAGCCGGTGTCTCCGGCCAGTACCTCGACGAGGTGCTGACGTCCCTGCCCGACCTCGGCGACGCGCTGGACACCACGTTGGCCTCGGTCGACGGCCTCGACCCGGCGGAGGCGATCGCCGTCCTGCGCCAGGACCCGGCGGGCTGGGGCGTCCTGACGGCGGTCGTCCCGGGCGCCTACTTCATGAACCCCGCGATCCGCGCCGCCATCGGCTACCCGGGGCTGGAGCGGCGCCCGATCGACCCGACCGCCGAGCCCGACTACCTCGCCGACGGGCTGCTCGATTCGGTCGTGTCGCGAGGTCCCGTCTATCGCCCCACGCCGACTGATTGACTGGAGCCCATGCCAACCCTGACTGACGGTCGCATCCGACACGGCGTCGTGTTCACCCTCAAGCACGCCGAGGGCTCGCCCGAGGAAGCCGACTTCCTCAAGGCCAACGCCGCGCTCGCCTCCATCCCCGGCGTCGAGGCCTTCGAGCTCATGCGCGAGGTGCTCGCCGAAGAACCCGTACCGCTTCGCGCTGACGATGGAGTTCGTCGACCGCGCGGCCTACGACGCCTACTCGGCCCACCCGGACCACGAGTCGTTCGTCAACCACCGCTGGGTCAACGAGGTCGCCGACTTCATGGAGATCGACTCCGAGGCTCTCTAAGCCCCCTCTGATGAATTTGCGGGACGCTCGGAGTCATACGAGACCATGAGCGTTCCCGCCTCCATCACCATCACGCCGGTCTTCGTGGCCGACCTGCTCGCCGAGGGCGAGCGGATGCCGGTCTACGTGCACGTCATCGACCATCCCGACGCGCGCATCCTGGTCGACACCGGGTTGACGGAGCTGCACCCAGCGGCGGCCGACATGGAGCCCCGCATCCAGCCACTGAGCGAGCAGGACTTCGATCTGGCCGGCATCGACATCGTCGTCAACACCCACCTGCACTTCGACCACTGCGGCGGCAACCACCTCTTCGCCGGCAAGCCGTTCTACGTCCAGCGCCAGGAGCTCGACGACGCGCGCACCGAGGACGACTACACCATCCGCGAATGGGTGGACGCGCCCGGCGTGCAGTACGTCCCGGTCGACGGTGAGCACGAGCTGCTCCCGGGGATCCGGCTGGTCCCCGCGCCGGGCCACACCCGCGGCATGCAGATGGTCGTCATCGAGACCGGCGGGCGCCCGGTCGTCGTCGGCGGCGACGTGGCGGTCTGGTTCGGCGAGCTCGAAGCGCCGGAGAGCGAAGGCCAGCTGCGCGTGCTCGCGCTGGACCCCGAGCTGGTCTGGCTCACCCACGAGCACGAGCCCTGGCGGCCCCGCACCGCCTGAGGTGTGGACCGATCTCCACACCCGGACGCCGCCGCCACCGAATACTGAGATTCCACCTCGGGAATGATTTCCCGCAGCGAACGTGTGCCGGTGGCTCCTGACCCGTCAACGCCCACTGCGAACGCGCCGACGACGAGCTGACCACTCGCGTACTCAGGCGGCCGGCACGCGTCAGCGCTCCCGCGGGAGCGCGAACGGCCCGAAGTAGAGGAGGTTGTCGTCGAACGCGAGCGACATCCCGCCGAGCGGGGTGGTCGTCGTCTCGAACGTGTCGTCGTGGCGGCGCGTGTGTGTCATCGGCGCGCCGATCCCCATCGCCGGCGCGTGGACGGACAACGTGTCGTCGCCCGCAGCGCCGACCGTGACCGGACCGTAGGTACCCGCCAGGGCCGCGACCGGGCGACCCGCCCCACCGGACGGGAACACCGGTGCGCCCACGCCCAACACCCGCCGGCACGCCGGCGCGACATGGTCGAAGACGGCGCTGCCACCCGCCCCGCCGAGCAGCGGGCCGGCGCAGTTCGTGAGCAGGGCGAGGGCCGCGTCCTGCTCGGGGAAGATCCGCAGGAACGCGAGATGCCCGCTCGTGTAGCCCGACCACCCGAAGGCCTGGTACGGCCCGCGATCCCAGAGCGCCCAGCCCAGCGCCCACCCGTCCGCGAACCCGCGGCCCGGCACGTCCGCGTGCCACCGGCGCTGCTCGGTGGCCGCGGGGCCGCCATCCAGCTGCCGGCGCGCGAACCGGAGCAGATCATCGGCGGTCGCCCACCACCGGCTCCCGGCGGCGGACGCGGCCGGTCCGGCGGCGAAGCTCACCGGCCGTGGGGCTTCGCCGGGCGCGGACACGGCGTGCCCGGGCGCGCCGTCGGCGGGCTCCTCGAAGCGTCCGGTCATTGCGAGCGGCTCGAACACCCGCTCCACGGCGAGTCGCTCGAACCCGGACCCCGTGCTGTGCTCCAGCACGCGATCGATCACCGACCACACCGCGTTGGAGTACGAGAAGCGGCCCGGTGGGTGCACCAGCGGCAGGGCGGCGACGCGGTCGGTGAACGCCGTCAGCGACTCCTCATCGGCGGGCAGCAGGTTCGGCCGCCCGCTGCGGTGCGCCATCAGCGTTCGCGGCGTCTCCGGCCAGCCGTCACCGGCGCCTTGCTCGCGCGCGGCGACGTCCACGTCGAGCTCGCCGCGCGCGGCAGCGTCGAGCACCAGCGCGGCCGCCACCGCCTTGGCGATCGAGCCGGCGCGGAACGTCGTCGTCGGGCCGATCGCGTCGCCCGCGCACACCACGACCCGCTCGTCACCGCGCATGAGGCCGAGCTGGGCACCCGGCACGCCGTACGACTCGCACCCCTCGCGCAGCGCCAGGGCCGCGGCCTCGATCGACTCCATCGCAGGCACTATGACGCGGCAGCGGAGAGGGGGCCTTCAGCGATTCTCGGATTGCTTTTCGTCGTCCGGCTCGGGCGGCTCCGCTGGGTTCGCTTCGCTGACGTTGGTCTCGTCGACTTCGTAGTAGTGGATCTCGTCGTCGTCGCCGCGCCCGGCTTCGCCGGGGTCGGGGACGGGCTTGTCGTCGCGCATGACCTCTCCCTACCCCGGCGACGCCGGTTCACCCGTCGCGCCGCTTAAGCTGAGGAACGTGAGCGCACCGACCCCTCTCCCCGTCCTTGACCTCTCCGGCTTCCGCTCGGACCCCGACGGCCCCGGCGGCGTGGGCTTCGTCGAGGCGCTCCGCGACGCCTTCCACGGCATCGGCGCCGCGTACCTCGTCGGCCACGGCGTCTCCGACGACCTCGTCGCCCGTGTGCGGCAGGTCGCCGAGGAGTTCTTCGCCCTCCCCGAGGAGGAGCGGCTGGCGATCGAGAACGTGCATTCGCCGCAGTTCCGCGGCTACACGCGGCTGGGCAACGAGCACACCAACGGGCTGCGCGACCTCCGCGACCAGGTCGACATCGGCCGCGAGGCGCCGGCGCCCGAGATCGGGCCCGACGATCCGGCCTGGCTGCGCCTGCGTGGGCCGAACCTGTGGCCCGAAGGCTTGCCGGCGTTCCGGGCGGCCGTCAGCGAGTACAACGCGGCGGTCGAGGAGGTCGGACACACGCTGATCCGCGCGGTGGCGCTCGCGCTGGGCCAACCGGCCGATCACTTCGACGCGCTGGTCACCCCGCCCGAGGTCCTGACCAAGATCATTCGCTACCCGGCGCCCAGCGAGACCTTCCCGACCGATCAGGGCGTCGGCCAGCACACGGACGCCGGCTTCCTCACGCTCCTGCACCAGGACACGGTCGGTGGCTTCGAGGCCGAGGTCCACGGAACGTGGGTCGCCGTCCCCGCGCTCCCCGGCTCGTTCGTGCTCAACATCGGCGAGCTGCTGCAGCTGGTGAGCAACGGCTACTTCCGCGCCACGCCGCACCGCGTCGTCAGCCCGCCCAAGGGCGTCCAGCGCATCTCGATCGCCTACTTCTTCAACCCCCGGTTCGAGGCCGAGATCGAACCGGTCGCGCTCCCGGCCGCGCTGGCGGCCGAGGCGCCGGGCGGCGAGAGCGCCGACCCCGACAACCCGATCCTCTCCGACTACGGCTTCAACTCGCTGAAGGTCCGGCTGCGCGCGCACCCCGACGTCGCCGCACGCCACCACGCCGACCTGTTGTAGCCCCGCTGACCAGCGCGGTCAGTCTGCGGCTTCCGCATCAGCGGTCTAGCCCAGGTGGTCGTCGAAGAAGGCGACCACGCGCCGCTCGTACTCGCGCGGGTACTGGCGCAGCGCCCCCGTGTGGGTCGCGTTCGGCAGGTACCAGAGCTGTGAGCGCTCGCCGCCGGCGCGATCGTAGAGGTCGCCCCACGACTCCTCGACCTCGCCCGCGGCGATCAGCAGGCTCGAGGCACGGGTGCGGGCGATCTGGTCGGCGAGCGACGCGTCCGGTCCGGACTGCCCCTGGATGGTCTCGATGGCCTTGAACAGGACCCAGCCGTTCACGCGGGTCACCGGGTTCCGTGTGAACTCTTTGACGTCCTCGAAGCCGATCGCCGCCGTGCCGTCCGCGACCACGGCGTTCACGTCACCGCGGCGGGCCGCGATGTCGATCGCCATGTCGGCGCCGGTCGACAGGCCGAGCGCACCCACGTGCCCGGGCTGGACGTCCTTGCGCGTGGCGAGGTAGTCGAGGGCGGCGGCCGCGTCCTTCTCCCGGCCCCAGCCGTAGGAGTTGGGCGTGCCGTCGCTGTCGCCGGTGCCACGCCCGCTGAACAGCAGGACGCCATAGCCGTGGCGGACGAGCATCTGCGCGTGGCTGATCGTGCCGCGGATGTCGCCGCTCCCGCCGGACAGCATCAGCACCGCCGCGCCGTTGCGTGAGGGGTGGTACCAGGCGTCGAGGTCGAGGCCGTCGGAGGTGGTCAGCGTCAGCGTCTCGTACTCGGCGCTCGGCGGGTTGCCGACGGCGCGGTGCAGCGAGTGGATGTCGACGATGGCCATGCCGACCGGCATGTAGACGAACATCGCGGCGAGCAGGCCGAGCGGGAGCACGGCGACCCGGATCGCCCAGCGCTTGACGGGGCCCGAGGCGCCCTCGCCGCGATGCGCGAACGGAATCCAGGCCGCGAGCCCGATCAGCACGACGCCGGCGGCGAGCGCGAGCACGCCGGTCACGTCGTTGGCGGTCGTTCCCTCATGGATGATGTGATGCGCGTGGCGGCCGCCGTTGACCGCGGCCAGCACGCCGAACGTGAACGCGGTCGCGGCGCGCAAGCCCGGCCGGATCCGGTCGAACTTGACGATGACGGCCACCGTGGCGGCGACCGCGATCGCCAACGCGATCGCGTGCCGGGTGAGCGGGACTCCAGCGCCGGGCAGGAGGAGCGCGTCGTCGAACGCGTGCGCCAGCGCGAGCACCGCCGCGACGCTGAACACGACGGCCTCCGCCGAACGCGCGCGCAGCCAGGCACGCCGAGGTCTCTTCAGGGCAGGCGCGTTCATGTTCAGGGCTCCGTTGCTCGCGTTGGGGGACACGTCAACAGCGTCCCGCGAGCGCTTCACCGCCAACACCGGGCAGGCAGGCCTCCCGACCTCCGCGTCACGCCCGGTCCGGGTGCGGCCTGCCCCCACCGCGCAGTGGCAGACCTTCCCTGCTAGAGAAGGGGCGGCATGCGGAGCAAACGCGAACTCACCAGGCGGGCCGTCGTCGCGGCCTTGGTCATCGGCGTCATCGTCGCGGTGGGGCTCGTCGTCGCGATCAGCGTCCCCGTGCTCGTCGCGTACGTGCTCGGCCTGGGGCTGAGCACGTTCCTGATCTACGGCTACGACAAGCTGCGGGCGGTGCGTGGTGGTGTGCGCGTGCCGGAGTCGGCGCTGCTCACGCTCGTCGGTGATCGGCGGCGCGGCCGGCGGGTGGGCGGGCATGCTGGTCTGGCGCCACAAGACCCAGCACGCGATCTTCTGGGCCGCCCAGGTGATCGGGACCGTCGTGATCGCCGCCGCGCTCTGGCTGGTGTGAACGCTCCCGGTCAAGCGCCGCCGAACCACCGCCGCTTCCACGTGCCCAAGGTCCCAGCGGCGTCCAGGCGCTCGACCTCGGCGTCGAGAGCAGCGCGCAGCGGGCTCCCGTGCGCGAACACCATCGCGTAGTGGGACTCGGTCCCCGGGAGCGAGTGCAGGTACCTCAGGCCGTCCACCTGGCCGACGAACCACGCCGCGATCGGTGAGTCGTCGACGACGGCGTCGGCGCGGCGGTCCCGCAGGGCCTCGTACGTGTCCGCGTTGTACTCGAAGGTGAGGACCTCGCTCGGGGCGAACCGCTCGTGGATGCACGCCTCGGCGGTCGTCGCGCTGCGCACGGCGAACCGGCTCCCGCTCAGGTCGACGTCGTCCGGCGCGTCGTCGCGCACGACCACGCCGAGCGCCATGTCGAGGTACGGCCGGCCGTAGTCGAACTGGCGGGCACGCTCCGGCGTGTACGTCGCGGCGGTGCACACCACGTCGATCAGCCCACGGTCGAGCTCGTCGAGGATCTGGCTCCACACGGCGCGCCGGTAGCGCAACGTGAGCCCGAGGCGCTCGGCGACCGCCTCGAGGATGTCGACCTCGAAGCCGGAGAACTCCGCGCTCCCTGGCTCACCGAGTTCCATCGGCGGCGGCGGCGAGTCGTCGATGCCGACCATCAGCACGCCTCGCGTCGCGGTCGGGAGGTCAGTCTGAGACATGCTGGGAATCAAAGTCGATCGGCGTGCCGAGCTGCGCCGCCAGCGAGGTGCAGTCCCAGTGCGTGCGCTGGGACGCGATCGCACCACGGTCGAAACCGACGATGACGATCGCCGTCACGGACACGTCACGGTCGGTGGGTGCGATGCCCGGGATCAGCCACGGCAGCTCGCAGTCGTGGACGAACGCGACCGTGAGCTCGTCGACGAGCCGGAAGCGATCGACGGTTCGCGAGCGGCGGGTCCACCGCAGGTCGCTGGGCAGGTGCGCGAGCAACGCGTCGCGGTAGAAGTGGTCCAGGGCGGCGCGGCCGTCGGCGCCGGTCCCCAGCGGCAGGTGCCGGACCGACGGCTCGCCCGTCATGTCGGACATCGCGGCGGCGACGTCGCGGCGTTTGAGGAGCGCGTCCACGTGCCCGTCCCAGATGCCCTCGAGCTTGCGCATGAACTGGGCAATCTCGGTCGTCACGGCCACCGAGTGTCGCAAAAGTTCAGGGCGGTTCCCCGATTGACCCGGCTGCCCCGCGGGACGTACGGTCGGATCCGGTGCCTACGACGGAGCGACTGTCCAGAGACGGGGAGCGAGGGCGGCCCAGGCGGCCCGAGCCAGGCGCAGCCGCCGACCCCGGGCCTCCCCAACCAGGCCCTCGCTCGCCGGCTCGGGCGGGAGGCCGCTGCGCCCGAAGTCGCGTCGGACAAGACGCTCGACGACGACTTCGAGCAGATCGTCTCCGACGCCCTGGTGACGATGGCGATGGCCGCGGGCGGGCTGGGGCAGGCGATCACCATCGCCGCGCCGGTCGGGCGCGGCGGGAAGAACCTGCGCCGCGACGTCGCCGCCGTGTGCGCCCGGCTGCTCGCGCTCGGCTTCAGCCCCGGCAGCAAGCTGACCGAGCTCGACGCCGCGATCGAGCGCTACCAGCGCGAGGTGGTCGGTCTGCGCCGCCCCGACGGCCGGATCGATCCGGGCGGGCGCACGCTCACCGCGCTCGCCCAGGGCCGGCGCGCGCCGGCGCCGGAGCCGGGGGAGGAGCCCGCGCAGGCCGCCCCCGCCGCGCCAGGGACCGCCGCGGCCGCGCCCGCGGTACCGGCACCGAGCGGCCCGCGCGCCCCGCTCGCCGACGCCACGCTCGAGCGCCTGGTCTCGGGCAACCCGGCGGCGGAGGCCGCGGCCGCCGAGCTCGCCGGGCTCGAGACGCGCTTCAAGGGCGCCAAGCGCGCGAACGGCAACGAGGAGACGGGCCAGACCCGCGACGACGTCGTCGCCGGCCTGGCCTCGCTGCGAGCGAAGGTGGCCACGCTCGACGCGTCGCTGCAACCGCACTTCTACCGGGCGATGAACGCGATCTCGCCGTACTACTTCCAGAAGAACAACATCATCCTGGAGTTCGACCGCAAGGACGGAACGCACGCCTGGAACACGTGCAACATCACGTCCCTGGCGATGACGCTGGAGGCGCTCGGCAAGACCGCTGCCGACTACAAGCACAAGGCCCTGCTCGCGCCGATCGCCGAGGTCTTCGCGGGCGAGATCTCCGGCCGCGCGAAGGACAAGGTCGGCACCGACCTCAGCGGCCTGCGGCTGCCCGACGTGATCGCGATGGCGGCGATCGCCTGGCAGATGGGCTACAAGACGGGCGACCGCGACGCGATCCTCGCCGGCGGCAACGCCGCCTTCAAGGCGGTCCCGAGCGCGGACGCGATCGTCACGCTCGCGAAGGACTTCGGCGTCCCCGCCCGCTACGGCCAGTTCAAGCTCGACAGGGCCGACAAGCAGGACAAGGGCGCGAGCCTCCTCAAGGGCTATGGCCACGCGCACTGGAAACGCGGTGACGGGCTCGCCAAGGGCGCCCTGACCGAGGGCACGATCGAGGAGGATCTGCCGCTCGAGACCTACAAGGCCAACGTGCTGGCCGACATCCGCCCGCACCTGGACGGCGGGCGCCAGGTCGTCGTCGCGCAGCAGAACGGCACTACGTGCGCCTGCAGGCGGTGACCGACGAGTTCATCGTCAAGGACGACCCCGGCCGCTTCACCCATGTCAACGCGAGACCGACCTGGGAGGAAGCCCGCGCGCTGGGCCTCTTCCAGCACTGGATCGCGATCGGTTGAAACACGACGGGGCCGCGACGCAACGCGCCGCGGCCCCGCCGATGTGCTATGCCGCGCCCGTGGACCCCGTGCTGACCGGCGCCACGCCGCGCCTCACCACCGCCGACGCCGTCGAGATCGGCGCCACGCTGTTCGGCGTGCGCGCGAGCACCGCGCGTGACCTCGGCAGCGAACGCGACCGCACGTTCATGCTCGACGACGTCGCGATCCTCAAGGTCTCCAACGCGGCTGAGTCGATGGACGTGCTGGACATGGAGGCGGCAGCGGCGCTGCATGTGCACGCCGTCGATCCGGGGCTGGGCGTCGCGCTGCCGCGGCAGCCCGCTCGGTTCGAGCGAGTTCCGGGGGCACTGGGGCCAGCACGCCGTGCGGCTCTACGACGTCCTGCCGGGGAACAGCCGGATCGAGGCGACCGGGTTGTCGGACGCGGCCTTGTCCGCGTGGGGGGAGACGACGGCGCGGCTCGGGATCGCGCTGCGCGGGTTCACCCATCCGAGCGCGGTGCGGGTGATGGCGTGGGACGTGCAGCACGCGCTCGACGCGCGCGAGATGCTCAGCTGCGTCGGCGAAGGCCGTGACGTCGTGGAGCGCGTGCTCGACGCGTTCGAGGCGCGCGTCACGCCGGTGTGGCCGCGGCTGCGCGCCCAGGTCGCGCACACCGATCTGACCGTCGACAACACGCTCACCGACGACGACGGGTTCATCACCGGCGTCATCGACTTCGGCGACATGGCGTACACGGCGCTGATCACCGATCTCGCCTCGGTGCTGGATTCCGTCTGCGGCGGCCGGTCCGGTGACGAGCTCTTCCGCGCCGCCCGGCTCGTGCTCGACGGCTACCAGCGGCGCGTGCTGCTGGAGGAGGCGGAGCTCGAGGCCCTCGGCGTGTGCTGGGCGGCGCGCAGCGCGGTGACGGTCGCGATCAGCTCCTGGCGCGTGGCGCAGGGGCTCGAGGAACGCGCGTGGGCCGAGCGCTACAACGCGGTTTCGCTGCAGACGCTGGCGACGATGGAGACGCTCGGCTGGGATGCCGTCGCGCGGGCGCTCGGCGCGGAGGGTGCGCGCCGGCCCGATCCCTCGCTGGCGGCGCGACGGGCGAGCGCGTTCGGGCCCGCGGTGGACCCGCTGTTCTACGCGCAGCCGATCGAGGTGGCTTCGGCCGAGGGCGTCTGGATCACCGACACGAGCGGTCGCCGGCTGCTCGACGCGTACAACAACGTCCCGTGCGTCGGGCACGCGCACCCGCGGGTGGTCGCGGCGATCGCCCGCCAGAGCGCGCGCATCAACACGCACACGCGCTACCTGCACCCGAGCGCGATCGAGCTCGCCGAGCGGCTCACGGCCACGTGCCCGCCGGAGCTGGACACCGTGCTGTTCGTGAACTCGGGCACGGAGGCCAACGACCTCGCGTGGCGGATGGCGACGATGGTCACGGGCCGGCGCGGCGGGATGTGCACCTCGTTCGCCTACCACGGCATCTCGGAGGCGATCGCGGCCCTGTCCCCGGAGAGCTGGTTCGACGAGCCCGCGCCCGAGCACGTCAGCACCTGGGACCCCTTCGGCGACGCGTTCGAGGCCGGGCCGTCGCTGGCGGCCGCGATCCTCGACGGGCTCGTGATGAGCGATGGCATCGCCGACCTCGATCCCGCGCGCGTGCGCGAGTGGGTGCGGGCGACGCGCGCGTCCGGCGGGCTGTGGATCGCGGATGAGGTCCAGGCCGGCCACGGCCGCACCGGCGAGGCGCTGTGGTGCTTCGAGCGGTTCGGCGTCGTGCCGGACTTCGTCACGCTCGGCAAGCCGATGGGCAACGGTCACCCGGTCGCCGCGGTCATCACGCGCAGCGACATCGTCGCCCAGCTGGTCGGCCGCACCACGCTGTTCAGCACGTTCGGCGGCAACCCCGTCAGCGCCGCCGCCGCGCTCGCGGTGCTCGACGTGATCGAGGACGAGCGCGTGCTCGAGCGCGTGCAGCGCACGGGCGCCGCGCTCGGTGGCGCGCTGCGCGGACTCGGTCACCCGGTGCGCGGCGTCGGCCTGGCCTGGGGCGTGGACCTGCCCGACGCGCGCGGGGTGCGCGACCGGATGCGCGAGCTCGGCGTGCTGGTCGGCACCACCGGCCGGCATGCGCAGACGTTGAAGATCCGCCCGCCGCTCGCGTTGGACGAACCGCACGTTCCGATGCTCATGTCCGCGCTAGAGTCGTCCCTGTAGCACCGGACGAGACGCGCGCCGTACCCGGTCAGGCAAAGACGACGCGCACCTGTAGACCGATCTCGTCTTGGAGGTGCGTTTCGATGGCTTGGCTCGTGCTCGTCGTCGCCGGCTTGTTGGAAACCGTGTGGGCGCTCGCGCTCAAGCAGTCCGACGGCTTCTCGAAGCTCGGCCCGTCGCTCGTGTTCGCCGTCGCGTGCGTCGCCAGCATGGTCCTGCTGGCGTTCGCGCTGCGCTCGTTGCCGGTGGGAACCGGCTATGCGGTGTGGACCGGGATCGGCGCCGTCGGCGCCGCGATCGCCGGGATGGTGTTCCTCGGTGACGCCGCGGTGCTGAACCGGATCCTCCCGATCGGGCTCATCGCGGTCGGGATCGTGTGGCTGGCGCTAGCGGAATAGCACGAGCTCGTCGCCGGGGCGCGCGAGGAGCGCTCCGCCCGTCACCGCCGCCGCGGCGAACAGCGGGCGCCGGCGGCGACTCGGACGGCCCGCGGGCAGTCGGCTCCAGAGCGGCGAGCAGGCCGGCACCCGCTGCTCCTCCGTCTGGGCGCTGCGCGCTCGACGGCCATCCGTCCCGCCGAGGACCGTGATCGCGCACTGCGGCCGCATGGCCTTCCGCCCGATCCAGCCTTCATCGACGCTCAGGCGAGGCAGGCCCGCGGCGACTCCGGACCTGCGCCGCCGTGATCCACGGCGCTCGACACTGATCCGAGTGCTCGCGTCAGACCACGGCCCCGGATCGCGCGCGACCATGGCAGCTCCATGTCGTGCGCGTGGCGAGGTCCGCACGCCTCGGCCCGCGAACGCGCCGTGGTCATGTGGCCCGGCTCACGTCGGCGCTACAGGCGCAGTGCCTTCGAGCGGGTCCGCGATCGTCGAACGCCGCCGAGTGCCGCGGCGGGCCGAGCGCTTGCCGTCGGCGCCGATCGACCCACCACAGGCCGCCGTGCAGGTTCACGTCGTGGCAGCGGACCTCCCCGCGCCCTCGTGCGCGTAGTAGTGAGCGGGCGTCCGCGGTAGGTGACCTGCAGGCGGCTGCCGCGCCGGATCGTGCCGAGCAGCGATTGCGTGCGCCCTTGCCGGCGACCGGCTTGCCGCTCGTGTAGACCGGCGGCCACGCTTTCGCGCACTCGCCGGTGCAGCGTGAGCGCTTGAAGGCGTCGCGCTGGAAGACGTAGATCGCCTGGCGCTTGGGGCCCCAGACCATCGGGCCGAACTCGGAGCTGGAGACGGTGATGCGCGTCCCGGCCGCGGACGCCGGGGCGGCGACCACGAGCAGCGCGAGGACGGTGAGGAGGAGCGTTCTCATAGGGTGCGCGCCGCCTCGACGGCGAGGTTGGTGTCGAAGGCGCCGAGCCAGCGACCGCGTTCGACGCCGTCCGTGTCGAGCAGGATCGCGCCCGGCTGGCCCGGGATGCGGTAGTGCTCCCAGACCTGCATCGTCTCGTCGAACAGCATCGTCGGCGCGGTCATGCCGTGGCGTTCGACGAACGCCGGCGCGTTCGCGAGCTCGTCGCGGCCGCCGATCGCGACCACGTCGAACGCGTCGGTCTCGGCGGCGAGCTGCTGGATCTCCGCGGCCTCGCCGTTGCAGACCGAGCACCACGGCGCCCAGAACCACAGCAGTGTCGGCTTCTCCGCCGAGGCGAGCTGGGCGAGCTCGTACGGCCCGTCGTCCTCCATCCGCGTGACGGTGAGCGCGGGCACGGCGGACGCGGGCTGGTCGTCGCCGCCGGTCGTGAGCACGAGCGCGACGACCACGATGGCGGCGAAGGCGAGGGCGGCGATGAGTCGTTTCATGGGTGCACCGGGAGTCGGAAGCGGACGCGCGTGCCGACGGTCGCATCTTCGAGCCAGATCGACCCGCCGTGGGCCTCGACGATCGCCCGCGAGATCGCGAGGCCCAGTCCGGCACCCGGCGACTGGCGCGCCGCATCGCCACGGTAGAAGGGCTCGAACACGCGGTCGCGCTGCTCGGCCGCGATTCCCGCGCCGGTGTCGGCGACCTCGATCTCCACCCCGCCGCCGGCGTCCTCGACGCGCACGGTCACGCTGCCGTCGGGCGGCGTGTGGTGGATCGCGTTCTGGATCAGGTTGAAGAGCACGCGGCTGAGCTGCTCGCGATTGCCGCGCGAGCAGCCGACGGAGCCGTTCAGGTGCGCGCGCACGGCCACCGAGCCGGCGTCGGCCGCCGGGCGCATCGCGTCGACGACGTCGTTGACCAGGTCGCGGACCTCGAGGCGCTCCGTCGTCCACTCCAGCTCCTGCGCCTCCAGCCGGGTGAGGTCGAAGAGATCGTCGATCAGCGCCCCGACCTGACGGACGTGCGTGTGCATGCGGCCCGCGTACTCGCGGCGCTTGGCCTCGTCGACGATCGAGTCGTCGATCGCGGTGGCGAGCAGCCCGAGCGCCGTGATCGGCGTGCGCAGGTCGTGCGAGACGGCCGCGAACAGCTCGCGGCGCATGCGCTCCTCGCGGTCCAGCCGGACGATCATCTCGTCCACCTGACGGCCGAGGCGCGCGATCTCGTCGTCGCCGGTGGGGGCGACGCGCACGTCGCGCCGGCCCTCGGCCACGGCGGCGAGGGTGGTGCGGACGGCGTCGAGATCGTGCAGCGCGCGGGCCGCCAGCCGACCCGTCACCCACAGCACGAGCGTGCCGGCGTAGATGGCCAGCAACACGGCCATCAGCCCGTCGTGGTTGGAGAGGAACATCTGCGAGACGAACAACGCCACGCCCGCGGCGAGCGCGACCCCGCCGAGCGCCGCGATCAACGCGAACTGGAGACGTAGCCCGCCCGGCCGCCGGGTCGTGATCCACTCGCCGGCGAGCACGGTGGCGACCGCGAGCGGGGCGACGATCTGGAACGTCACCCACGCGCCGTGCGCGCCGAAGCAGACCCACACGACGGTGGGGATCGCGATCGCGAGCGCCGCGGCGAGCGCTAGCCCGAGAAGCGGTACCCGACGCCCCATACCGTCTCGATCCAGCGCGGTTGCTCCGGTTCCGGCTCGAGCTTCGCCCGCAGCCGCCGGATGTGGACGGTCACCGTGGACGTGTCCGTGTAGAACGCGTACTGCCAGACGTGGTCCATCAGCTCCTCGCGCGTGAACGCCCGGCCGGGGTGGCGGGCGAGGAACAGCAGCAGGTCGAACTCGCGGGAGGTCAGCGCGATCGGCTCGCCCGCGCAGCGCACCTGGCGGGCGGTCGGGTCGATCTCGAGCGGACCGAACGTCAGGGTCGGCTCCTCCTCGCGCACGGTGTCGACCCTGCGCAGCACCGCGTCCACGCGCGCCACCAGCTCCGCGGGCGAGAACGGCTTGACCACGTAGTCGTCGGCGCCGAGGCGCAGCCCGGACACGCGGTCGGACTCCCCGCCCTTCGCGGTGAGCAGGATGATCGCGCTGGAGCGGTCCGACCGTTCGCGCACCCGGCGCATCACCTCCAGGCCGTCGGTGCCGGGCAGCATCAGGTCCAGCACGATCAGGTCCGGGGAGCGCTCGGCGACCGCCGCGAGCGCTTCGTCCCCGTCGATGGCGACGCGCGTCTCGTAGCCCGCGCGCTGCAGGTAGGCCGAGACGACCTCGCCGATCGTCGGCTCGTCGTCGACGACGAGGATGGAACCGCGGACGTGCACCGCGTCCATTCTCACAGCGCTGGGCGGTGCCGGAACGCGAGTTCAGAGAATGTTCACCGGCTGCCCGGCTACGGTCGGCTCGTGGTCACCGACGAGGAGCTGCTGCGGCGGATCGCCGGACGCGACGAGCGCGCGTTCGCCCAGCTCTACGAACGCCACTTCGTGACGGCGCGGGCGACGGCCCGGCGCGTGTGCCCGGACCTGGCCGACGACGCGCTCCAGGACGCCTTCTTCGCCTTGTGGCGGGACGCACCGGCGTTCCGGCCGCGCAGTGGCGGGGCCGCGGGCTGGCTCCACACGATCGTGCGCAACCGCGGGCTCGACCTGCGCCGGCAGGCGATGGTGCGCGAGCGGCGCTGCGTGGCCGCCGAGACCGACGCGGTGTCGGCCGGGCCGGGGCCGGAGGCGGTCGTCGCGGGGCGGGAGGAGCGCGCGCGGGTGCGGGCGGCGGTGGACGGGCTGCCGGCGCCACAGCGCGAGGTGGTCCTGCTGGCCTACGTCGAGGAGCTGACCCAGATGGAGATCGCCGCGCGGCTGTCCGTCGCGCTCGGCACCGTGAAGGGCCGGAGCCGCCTCGCGCTGCGCCGCCTGGCGCGCGAGCTCACGGCTTGAGCACGTCGGCGAGGTCGAACGGCTGGGGGCGGTCGAGCTGCGCGAAGCCGCAGGATTCGGGGTCGCGATCCGGGCGCCAGCGGACGAACTGCGGCGGGTGCCGGAAGCGGGCGCCCTCGAGGTAGTCGTAGCGGACCTCGACGACGCGCTCGGGCTTGAGGGGGACGAAGCTCAGGTCCTTCTTCGGGTTCCAGCGGCTGCCGCCCTCGGGGGCCTGGGCGTGCTGCTCGGCCCAGTGCCAGGGGTGCTCGGCGAACGGGGTGATCAGCGACTGGAGCTCGGTGAACAGCGCCTTTCGGCGCGCCATCGGGAACGCGCCGATCACGCCGACCGGCGCGAGGCCCGTCCAGTCGTCGGACCAGTGCGAGCGCGGGGCGGCCGCGTCGACGTGCAGGCCGAGCAGGAGTGAGCCGATCGCGTCCGCGTGCGCCTTGTGGACCCGGTACCCGGCGACGACGCAGTCCGCCGTGCGCACGTGCTTGATCTTCGTCATCACGCGCTTGTCGGGTTGGTAGGTGAGGTCGGGGCGCTTGGCGATCAGGCCGTCGAGCCCGGCGCCTTCAAAGCGCTCGAACCACTCCTGGGCGGTCTCGAGGTCCTGGGTGATCGGGGTGAGGTGGATCGGCGGTGTGGCGTGCGCGAGCGCCTGCTCGAGCCGTCGGCGGCGTTCCTGGAACGGCGTTTGGGTCAGGTCCTCGTCGCCGAGGGCGAGCAGGTCGAAGGCCACGAAGCTGGCGGGGGTCTCGTGGGCGAGTCGGTCGACGCGGCTCTTCGCCGGGTGGATGCGCTGCTGGAGCGCCCAGAAGTCCAGGCCCGGTCTCGCCGGCGATCACGATCTCGCCGTCGATCACCGCCCGCGGCGGGAACGCGCGCTTGACCGCCTCGACCACTTCGGGGAAGTACCGCGTCATCGGCCGCTCCTTGCGGCTGCCGATCTCCACCTCGTCGCCGTCGCGGAACACGACCGAGCGGAAGCCGTCCCACTTGGGCTCGTAGAACTGGCCGGGCGGGATCGCGGCGGCCGGCTTGGCCAGCATCGGCGCGACGGGCGGCATCACGGGCAACTGCACGTCTTGCAGGGTGTCAGTTCCCTTGCCCGACGCGCCAGTCCGCATATCCTCCTGCCCATCCGGCCGGTCACCGAGGCGTACGCGACGTTCCTGAAGACAGCGGGAGGGGCAGGGCGATCTCGTCGCCGCGCTCCAGCGCGCCGGGCACGGGCTCGAGGCCGAGCTGCTGATGGACTGGACGGGCAGCGGTGTCCGCGCGACCGAGACCGCCGACGGCCGCCGCGCCTGGGTCGGCCCGGTGCTGCCGGCGCCAGCCGCGACCCGGCGACCTCTGGCTCGACGTGGCCGAGCTGATGCCGATGCTCCGCGTGCCGGAGCCGCTCGGGTGGATCGCCCTGCGGCCGGTCGAGCGGTGGCAGTTCGCCGGCTTCCTGGCGGTGGCCACGCTGCGCGGCGCGGGCCACAAGGTCGGCGGCCTGCGCACGATGAAGGCGGAGCGGCTGACAGACGGGCCGGAAACCGGCCCGGTCACACACGTGCTGCGGGACGAGGCGAGCCTCTACGCGCAGTGGTTCGGCAAGTTCCTCGCCGACCGGACCGACTGGCAGCTCGTCGCCGAGTCCGTCGATCCCGCGACGCTCTGGGGCGGCGCGGCCGCCGAGTGGGGCAGCGAGGAATGGGAGGGCGCGTACAGCGTCACCACGCTCGAGACGCTCGCACTCGAGGACGACCTCCCGGACGAGCTGATCTTCCGGTCCTACGAGGCGCCGGATGACGTCGGCTTCCGCACGTTCGTCAGGAGTGACATCGGGCTCTTCACCGAGACTGCCCGGGCCGAGGCGATCGGCGCGCGCGTGAAGGACCAGGCCACCCGGTAAGCCCGTACCGTATCTTGATACGGTATGACCATGAGGACACGCCGAGCGGGGGGTGAGCGGCGCACGCTGGTGCTCGACCAGGTGGCCGCGGTGCTCGCCGAACGCGGGTACGCCGGCACGCGGTTCATCGACGTGTCCGAGGTGTCGGGCGTGGCGGTCAGCACCTTGCAGGGCTACTTCGGCTCTCGCGAGGACATGCTGATCGAGGCGTTCCAGCGCGCCACCTCCGTCGCGGTGACGGCCATGGACGAGTTCGCGGCGCAGTTCGAGGACCCGTGGCAGCAGCTGGTGGCGATGGTCGACCGCGGCCTGTCCACCGACGCCGTCACCTGGCGGATGCTCATGGAGTTCTGGACCGCCGCCGCCCATGACCGCGAGCTGCAGGAACACGCCGCCGTGCTGGCGGAGCAGTACCGCGCACCGTTCGCCGACGCCGTGCGGCGCGGCATCGAGAGCGGCGCGTTCACCCCACGCTTCGACGTCGCGGCGACCGTGGAGGTCGTCGTGGCGAACATCGTCGGCCTGCTCTACCCGGTCGTTCTGGATCACCTGGCGCCGCAGCCCACGGACTATCGCGACGTCGTGCTCGCCCAGCTCGCCTTCGCGCTCACACACGAAAGGACGACATGACCCACACCATCGTCAACCCCGAAGGGCTGCACGATCCGGTCCCGTTCGGCTACAGCCACACCGCCACCATCCCGGCCGGCGCGGAGCTGGTGCTCGTCTCGGGCCAGTACGGATCAGGCACGGACGGCATGGTCGTCTCGACCGACTTCGCCGAGCAGGTGCAGCAGGCGTTCCGCAACCTGAGCGTCGCGCTCGCCGCCCACGACCTCGACCTCACCCACGTCGTCCAGCTCCGGACGTACGTGGTGAGCCCGGACTTCGAGAAGCTCGGGATCATCGGCCAGGCCGTCGGGGCCGGCTGCGGCGGCACCCCGCCCACCCAGACCGTCATCGGCGTCGCGGCCCTGGCCATGCCCGACATCCTGTTCGAAGTCGAAGCGGTCGCCGCGCGCCCCTAGTCCTCGTCGGGTTAGCTGCATCCCGACAGCAATGCAGCTAGAATGACTGCATGTCAGTGGCGATTACTGTGCGCGATGTGCCCGATGAGGTGCGCGACGAGCTCGCCGCCCGAGCGGCGCGGTCCGGTCGTTCGCTGCAGGAGTACCTGCGCAGCATGCTCATGGACGCGGCGGCGCGCCCCTCGGTCGAGGACGTGATTGCTCGCGCCCGTCGACGTGTCGAAGCCACCGAGGTGCGAGTCGACGCCGCAGCCATCCTCGCCGCTCGCGACACCGATCGGCGGTGACTTCGCAGGTCGTCTGCGACGCGTCTGCCCTCGTCGCGCTGCTGCTCGATGGCGGCACGGACGGCCAGTGGGCTACAAGCGCGTTGACCGGAGTCTCAATGGCAGCCCCGTCGCTCCTGACGTTCGAGGTGGCGAACATCATTCGCCGCTTCGAAATCGCAGGCACTGTGAGTCCCGACCAAGCGTCGCAGGCACACGACGATCTCGTCGGGCTCACCATCGAGTTCCTGGCTCATACGAGTTGCTGCTGCCTCGGGTGTGGGAACTGCGGCACAACCTTTCGAGCTACGACGCGAGCTATGTCGCCCTGGCCGAACTGATCCAGGTGTCGCTGGTCACGCTCGACCGTCGCATCGCCCGCGCTCCAGGGGTGCGCTGTGTGGTCACGACGCGGTAGCGGCCGATCCCGCGACAGCGATACTTACCGCACGGCGTTGAGCGAGCAGGCGTTGCGCGCCAACGAGCCGTGGCGAGGCACCGATCGCGGGCGTAGAACTGGTCGAAGGACTCCACCTACCGAATAAGACGAACCACGCGGTCGAGTGTGACCGGAGCCCGGCGATACGCTGCGAACTGGAGCGCCGCGGGAGCGATCCACGGCAGAATGTCTGCCACAGGGGACTGACGGGAGGGCGGCGAGGTGCGCAGCAGGTTGATCAGGGCGGTGGCGATCGGGATGACGGCCGGCCTCGGGCTGGCCGGGTCCGCGTCGGCGCAGGACCGGCCGTACGTCACCGCGGCCCCGACGACCAGCGGCAGCGCGATCGTCGGCAGCACGCTGACGTCGACCGGCGGGCAGGCCGGCGGACCGCGGGGCACGACGGTCGGCCGCGCGTGGCTGCGGTGCGACAACGCCACCGACGAGCGCTCGTGCGATCTGATCGACGGCGCGTGGAACACGAGCACCTACACGCTGAAGGCCGACGACCTCGGCAAGTACATGCGGTCCTCGTTGTACGCGTACCGGGACCGGAACATGCGCGATCTCGTGTGGAAGATGTCGGCCGCGACCGCGGCGGTGACCAATCCGCCCCCGCCTCCGGCGCCGACGCCCGCGCCGACACCGGCCCCGCCGGTCGTCGAGCCGGCGGTGCCCGTTCCCCCGCTGCCGACCGAACAGGCGCCGGCGCCGGCCGCGCCCGCGCCGCAGACAGCGGCGAAGCGGATGAGCCCGTTCCCCACGGTGCGCATCAGCGGCGTCGTGTTCGCCGATGGCGCGCAGATCTCCCGCCTGACCGTGCGCGCCCCGCGGGGCGCGAAGATCACGATCAGCTGCTTCGGCAAGGGATGCCCGAACCGCCGCGTCAAGCGCGTGGGGAGAGGGAAGAGCATCCACGTCCCGGCCTACGAGAAGTACCTGCGCTCCGGCGTGCGGCTGGTCATCACGATCTCGCGCAAGGGCTACGTCTCGAAGGTCACCACGATCCGGATCCGCAAGAAGAAGGCACCCCTGCGCAGCGACCTGTGCCGCGTCCCGGGAGCGACGAGCACCTCGAAGTGCTGACCCTCACCCCAGCCCGACGGTGATGCTCTTGCGCTGCGTGAAGCTCTCGAGCGCACCCTCGATCGAGTACTCGGCGCCGAGGCCGGACAGCTTCTTGCCGCCGTAGCTCATGCCGGGCAACTGGCCGCCGCTGCGGTTGACCTGCACCCAGCCGGCCTCGATCCGGTGGGCGGCGCGCAGCGCGCGGTTGATGTCGCGCGAGAACACGAACGCCGCCAGCCCGTAGTGCGTGTCGTTGGCCCAGCGGATCACCTCGTCCTCGTCCTCCCACGGCAGCGCGACGAGCACCGGCCCGAAGACCTCTTCGCGGGAGACGCGCCAGGACGGATCGACGCCACCGAGCACCGTGGGCGGGAGCTGGTAGCCGGGGCGGGAGTCGTCCGGGAGCCCGCCCGTCAATGCGACCGCGCCCTGCTCCAGCGCCTCCCGCACGTAGCCGCACACGCGCGCGTCCTGCGTGCCGCTGATCAGCGAGCCGATGTCGGAGGCTTCATCGAGCGCGTCGCCGACGACCAGCTGCTCCAGCGCCGCCGACAGCCGCGCCACGAAGTCGTCATAGATCGACGCGTGCACGAACAGCCGCGAGCCGGCGGTGCACGACTGGCCCTGGCGCGCGAAGCGCATGGCCGTGATCACGTGCTGGACGGTGGCGTCGTCGCCGGAGTCCGGATAGACGATCGCGGGCGACTTGCCGCCCAGCTCCAGCGACACCGGCAGGATCCGCTCGGCCGCCGCGCGCATCGCGATCTTGCCGACCTCGGTCGAGCCGGTGAACGTGATCTTCGCGATCCCGGGGTGATTCAGGAGCGCCCCGCCGGTCTCCTCGCCGTAGCCCGTGACCACCTGCAGCACGCCCTCGGGCAGATGCTTCCAGCAGATCTCGGCCATCTTCAGCACGCCGAGCGGCGCGTCCTCGGCGGCTTTGAGCACGAGCGTGTTGCCCGTGCACAGCGCCATCGTGACCTTCAGCGCGGCCAGCATCACGGGCGCGTTCCAGGGCACGATCCCGGCCACCACGCCGAGCGGCTCGCGCACCGTGTAGCTGAGCAGGTCCTCGCCGAGCGGCAGCGTCTCGCCCTTCTGCTCGCCGGCCACGCCGCCGAAGTAGCGGAAGATGTCCGCCGCCATCGCGGCCTCGCCGCGCGCCTGCGTGCGGATCGCGTTCCCGGTCTCGCTCGCGATCAGCCGGGCGAGCTCCTCGCCGATGTCGGCCAGGTCGTCGCCGATCCGCGTGAGCAGGAGCCCGCGCTCACGGGCGGGCCGCCGAGCCCACTGCGGAAACGCCGCCGCGGCCGCCCGCACGGCCCGGTCGACCTCCTCGGCGCCGTGCCGCGGCACCGTGCCGATCACTTCCCGTCGCGACGGGTTCTCGACCTCGATCATGCGCGAACGGTACAAGCGCTCGATGCGGTGTCGGCTCAGCCGAACGACTGACCCGCCGCGCGCTCGACGGCCACGCGGTAGACGATCCGCTCCTCGCCGCGCGGGTACGGTCCGCCGACGTACTTGTTCGAGAGGCGGTCGACGATCGCCCACGCCTCGTCCCCTTCGACCCGCTCCGCGACGCGTCCGCGCAGGTACGCCATGTGGAACGGGTTGTCGGTGGCGGTGAGCGAGATGGCGAGCCGGCCATCGCGGTCGAGGTTGCGCGCCTTCCTCGACCCGGGGCCGGTCAGGAAGACCACGTGGTCGCCGTCGGTGTCCACCCAGACGGGGACGCTGTGCGGCGCGCCGTCGGGGAGGACGGTGGCCACGTGGGCGATGTTCTTGGCTTCCAGGAGCGTGCGGACGTCTGTGGGAATCATGTCCTTAAGACGTCAGCGCACGCTCGGATTCATCGGTCAGCCGAGGGTGAACGGGTCGCGGGTGGCGCCGGAGGTCTCGATCCAGATCGAGCGCGTCTCGGTGTACTCGCGCAGCACGTCGTAGCCGTTCTCGCGGCCGATGCCGCTCGCGCCGAAGCCGCCGAACGGAACGTTCGGGCCGACGACGCGGTACGCGTTGACCCACACGGTGCCGGCGCGCAACCGCTGGGCGACGCGCATCGCCCGGCGGATGTCGAGCGTCCACACCGAGCCGGCGAGCCCGTACTCGGTGTCGTTGGCCAGCGCGACCGCCTCGTCCTCCTCCGTGAAGGTCATGGCGGCCACGACCGGGCCGAAGATCTCCTCGCGCACGGCCGGCGAGTCGCGGTCGACGCCCGTGAGCAGCGTCGGCTGCACGAAGTAGCCGCCGAGGTCCGAAGGCCCGCCGCCACACGCGGCCGTCGCGCCCTGGTCCAGCGCCGCCTTCAGGATGCCGGTGACCTTCTCGAACTGCTGCGCGTTGGCGAGCGGGCCCATCTCCGTCGCCTCCTCCAGCGGGTTGCCGAGGACGATCTCGCGCGCCCGCGCGGCGACGCGCTCGACCAACTCGTCGTGGACGTCCGCGTGCACGATCAGCCGCGAGCCGGCCATGCACGTCTGCCCCGTCGCGGCGAACACGCCCGCGATCACGCCGTTGGCCGCCGCTTCGAGGTCCGCGTCCGGGAACACGACCTGCGCCGACTTGCCGCCCAGCTCCAACGTCACCCGGGCCAGGTGCGACGTCGCGCCCTCGGCCACGTCGATGCCGGTCTTGGTCGAGCCCGTGAACGCGACCTTGTCCACGCCCGGATGGCGCACCAACGCGCGCCCGACGTCCGGCCCGTTGCCGGTGATCACGTTGAACACGCCGTCCGGGATGCCGGCCTCGGTCACCAGGCGGGCGAGCTCCAAGGCCGTCACCGGCGTGTGATCGCTCGGCTTGACCACCATCGTGCAGCCGGTCGCGAGCGCCGGGGCGAGCTTCCAGGTCAGCAGCAAGAGCGGCGAGTTCCACGGCACCACGGCCGCGACCACGCCGACCGGCACGCGCTGCGTGAAGGTCACGAAGTTCGGCTTGTCCGACGGGATCGACTCGCCCGCGAGCTTGTCCGCCCAGCCCGCGAAGTACCGGTACCACGACGGCAGCAGCCGCATCTGCCCGCTGAACTCGCGCAGGAGCTTGCCGCTGTCGCGCGACTCGAGCTCGGCGAGCCGGTCGGCGTCGCGCTCGATCACGTCGGCGAGCTTGTGCATCAGCCGCGAGCGCTCGAACCCGGTCTTCGCGCCCCACTCACCCTCGAACGCCGCGCGCGCGGCGCGCACCGCGCGGTCGACGTCTTCCTCGTCGGCGTCGGGCACCCGCGCCCAGGGTTCGCCCGTGTACGGATCGACCGTGTCGTAGAACCGCCCACCGGCGGGCGGCACGCGCTCCCCGGCGACGTAGAGCTCGTACTGCGTGGACATGGCGCGAGCATACGCCCGGGAGATTTCAGTGCTGCTGCATCGCGGCCATGCCGGCCTCGGCGAAGCGCACCGCGTCGCCGAGCAGCCGATCGATCTCGGCCGTGCGGCAGCGTGCCGCCGTGGCGGCCGCGGTGTGCTCGACGACCTCCATCGCCGCCGTCAGGGAGGCGGCCGCGAGCGTCGCGGCGACACGCCGGTCGGGCCCGAACTCCTGCGACGAGCGCGTCGGCGATGATCGCGCAACGCCCGGTGCAGCGCGAGCCGGCGCGCAGCGACCGTCGGCGCCTCCTCCGCGAGCGCGCAGCTGGAGCACGAGCTCGGGCTCGATCCAGCCGCCGAGCTCGCGAGCGCGAGGAGCCACGCGCGGAACGCGGCGATCGTCTGCCTCGCCCGGCGCGCGAGCGCGGCTCGCGGAGCGCGTCCATCGCCGAGGCGCGTCGCCGAAGACGATGTCCTCCTTGGTCGCGAAGTAGTTCAGGACGGTCGCGCGCGGAGACCTCCGGACGCCGTCAGCGATCTGGTCGATCGTCGTCGCCGTGAAGCCGTGCTCGTCGAACAGGCGCATGGCCGCGTCGCGGATCGCGAGCGCGGGTCGCCTGCTTCTTGCGCTCACGCAATCCAGCCATGGACCAAAGATAGCACTCAGACTAAATAATTAGACTCAGTTGATTTTTAGACTCGTATATGTATTCTGCGGCGCATGACCTCCCTCCTCTCCTGGCTCGCCTCCGCTCGACGGGACGCCGTCCCCGGATCGCCACGTTCGCCGTGCTGTTCGCCGTGATCGCCGCTGATCGGCGGCGGCATGGCCGTCGGCGGCGCGTTCAAGGACGACTTCACGGTCCCCGGCATCGAGTCCCAGGCGGCGCAGGACCTGCTCGAAGAGCGGTTCCCCGCGCAGTCCGGCACCAGCGCCGTCGTCGTGTTCAGCGCCGACGGACGCGAAGCTCTCCGTCAGACGAACTCGCCGCCGACGCTCGAAGCAGATCGAGGGCCAGCCCCACGTCACGACGGTCGAGACCCGTCCGGCGCGACCGCGTCCGAGGACGGCCGGACCGCCTTCGCCACCGTCAGCTACGACAAGGACGCGACCGACCTCGGCGCGGACGCCCGCAAGCAGCTCGACGACGCGCCACGGCGAAGCTCCCCCGCCGGCGTGGCGGTCGCGATGTCGGGTGAGCCGATCGACGGCGCCGCCACGGTGGCTTCCCGATCGGCGAGCTCGCCGGCCTGCTGATCGCCGTCGCGCTGCTGATCGCGGTGCTCAAGAGCGTCCGCGCCGCCGGCAACGCGCTCGGCGACGCGCTCTGGTTGGAGTCGCCGCCGGCTTCGGCGTGCTGATGTGGGTGGCCGCCGCTCACCGACGTCCCGGGCCTGGCCCCGACGCTCGGCGGCATGCTCGGCCTCGGCGCCGGGCATCGACTACGCGCTGCTGCTCACCGCTCGCCAGCAGGAGGAGCTGCGCAAGGGCCGCGACCCGCGCGACGCCGCCCGCCGCTCGAACAGGACCGCCGGCGAGTCCGCGATGACCGCCGCCGGCATCGTGCTCGTCTCGATCTCCGGCCTGCTCGTCACCGGCATCCCGTTCGTCGGCCGCGCCGGTGTGGCCGCCGGTCTGGTCGTGCTCGTCTGCGCCGTCGTCTGCGTCACGCTGCTCCCCGCGCGGTTCGCCAAGGCCGGCGACAAGCTGCTCCCCCGCCGCGAGCGCAAGGCCACTGAGGTCAAGCCGTCCGCGCCCGTCGCGCGCGCCATGGGCGACCAAGCGCCCCGTGTTCGCGCTGCTCGCCGCCGGCCTGGTCACCGCCGCGCTCGCCGCTCCCGCCGCCGGCCTGCAGCTCGGCCAGCCGGACGATCGCAACCTCGGCACCGACGCCACGCAGCGCCAGGCGTACGACCAGCTCGCCGCCGGGTTCGGCGCGGGCGTCAACGGCCCGCTCGTGCTGGCCGTCTCCAGCCCCGAGCAGGCGTCGCTCGCCAAGCTCGCAGCCGGGCTCGCCGCTGACCGCGAGGTCGCCCGCGTCGAAGCGCCCGTCCTGAACGAGGCCGGTGACGCGGCCGTCATCACCGTCATCCCGAAGCACGGTCCGCAGGAGACCGCCACGCGTGACCTGGTCGACCGCATCCGCGAGTCGGTCGTGCCCGCCAGCGGCGCACGGGCCTACGTCGGCGGCCGCACCGCCCGCTACGGCGACGAGGCGGCGAAGATCGCGTCGCGCATCCCGCTGTTCGCGGCCACCGTCGTCGGGCTCTCGCTGCTGCTCCTGCTGATCGCGTTCCGCTCGTGGCGGATCTCGGTGATGTCCGCCGTGTTCAACCTGGCCTCGATCGCGGCCGCGTACGGCGTCATCACGCTCGCCTTCCAGACCGAGACGGGCGCGTCACTGCTGGGCGTCGAGCAGCAGCCGGTGGTCCCGTACGTGCCGCTGTTCATGTTCGCGATCCTGTTCGGCCTCTCCACCGACTACAACGTGTTCCTGATCTCGCGCGTGAAGGAGGAGTGGGGTCGCCACAGCGATCACCGCGCCGCGATCGCCGCGGCCTGCGGCGGCACGAAGCGCATCATCACCGCCGCCGGCGCGATCATGATCGCGGTCTTCATGGGCTTCGCCACCGATCCCGACCCGGTGATCAAGATGACCGGCGTCGGCCTCGCGACCGCGGTGCTCGTCGACGTCACGCTCGTGCGCCTGTTCATGGCGCCCGCCGCCCTCACGTTGATGGGGGACAAGCTGTGGCCGGAGCGTCGCGAGCGCCGCGCCACCGCGTTCGCACGATAAGCGCCGCCGTCACCAGCAACAACGCCACGAAGGCGACGCGGCTTGCCGCGTCGCCGACGCGCTCAAAGGACTCGGCCGCGACGTAGCCGATCACGACGAACGTCACGCTCCACACCAACCCGCTCGCGAGGCTGTAGGGCAGGAGCTTGCGCACGGGCACGCCCGACGCGCCCGCCACGAACGGCATCGTCGACCGCAGCAGCCCGGTGAAGCGCCCCAGGAACAGGGCCTTGCCGCCGTGGCGCACGAAGAACGCGTCGACCGTCGCGGCGGCGCGGGGCGCCCGCCGCTCGAGGAACGAGCGGCCCAGCAGGCGCCCCGCGGTGAGGCTCGTCACGTCACCCGCCACCGCCGCCGCCCACACGAGCGCGATCATCAGCACCAGCCCGGCCGCGCCGCGCTCGGCGGCGGCCAAGCCGCCGGCCATCAGCACCAGCTCGCCGTGGATCAGCCAGCCCGCGAACACGCTCGTCTCGAGGAAGATCAGCGCCGGAGCGGCGAGGAAGACCCACCAGCCGATCGTGTCGACCGCGTCGGAGAGCGCCTGCGCGAGCTGCGGGGACCCCACCGCGCCGACGGCGATGGCCACGGCCAGTCCCACACTGGCGACCGCGGCGACGGCCGCGACGAGTGTTCCCGCGCGAGGCACCCTCCGTTGACGATCCCATACGGGCGCCGCCGGGCGCAACGTCGGTTACAGGACCGACTCCCGGAACGGGTCGGTGAACGCGATCGGCTGCGTCCTCGAAGCGTCTGTTCGAGGGCCTCCACGCCCTCGGCGGCCTTGAAGTCACGCTCGGCCTCGGTGATCGGCTGGACGGCGAGGACGCGGATGTGGCCGTCGTCGAACTCGCACCGCTCGAGTTGCGGGCCGAACGCGTACGGAAGCGAGATCAGCTCGTGGGTGAGGTTCGAGCCGGGCAGCCACGGCTCGCCGATCGGCACCGTGTGGCCCCAGTCGAGCCGCTGTGACTCCGGGCCGGCGTGGTAGTAGGCCAGCATCGCGAGCAGCTCGACGTGGCGGTCGTCGTCGGTGTCCGCGCTGAGCACGAACTCGAGGCCGTGCCCGTTGTCCTCGTGCACCGCGTCCCAGCAGCCGGTCGTCACGTACGTCCACGCTTGGCTGCGCGGCCCGGGCCCGATCGCGTACACGCCGAAGGACGGGACGCGGTCGAGGATCGGGCCGAGCGACCAGTCGCGCAGCTCGATGCCGTGCCCGGTGAAGAACGGCGTCGAGATGCGCGCGGAACGCCTGGCCGGCAGGCGAGCTGCCGGGTGCGAAGCCCGGGACGCCGACGTAGCGCAGCAGGTCCAGCGCGCCGGCGCGCTCGGCGGCGTCGCTCGAGTCTGGCGCTGCGCTTGGCGTGTTCCCAGAGACGCGTGGTGCTGACCGATGCCGGTGGCGTAGATCAGGTGCTCGTTCGGCGTCGTCGTCGCCGAGCGCGATCGCCCGGAAGATCAATCGCGCCGACGCTTCGTCGCCGCGCCGCATGAGCGCCTCGGCGGCGGCCTCGACCGGGGCGGTGTCCTGCCGAGTCGTTCATGAGGCGCATGAGCGCCTGGCGCGCGACGTCGTCGTCGTACGCGGCCAGGCGCTCGAGCGGCGGTACAGCGGTCCTGCCAGTCCGGCGAGGACGCCGAGGGCGATCAGCTCGCGGCGGCGTGCGGCTCCACACCGCCAGTCTCGTCAGCGCAGCGGGATGCGCAGGATCTCGCCGGCGCCCGCCTGGTCGCCCTTGTTGGACACGTACGCGTACTTGTCGTCCACGGCGAGGCCGGTCGGCGAGGTCAGCGTGCCGGGCGCGAGCTCGGTGCGGGCGCCGCGCTTGGGGACGCGGATCAGCTTGCCGGGCGTCGGCGGGCCGATCAGCGTCGCGCTCGTCATCTGCAGCACGTAGAGCGTGCCGTCCTTGCCGAACGCGAGGTCGTTGATCGTGGTGAAGCCGGTCGCGTACTCGGTCGGGGCCTGGCCCGGGACGATCCGCCACACGCTCGCGCCGCCCGTCGGGAACGGGAAGCCGGTGAGCTGGCCGACGTAGTAGGCGCCGTCCGGGCCGCGGACGATCGAGGTCGGCACGGACTGGGTCGGGATCGGGGTGCCGGGCGGGACCGGGAAGTCGGGGATCTCCGGCGCGGGCGACAGCTTGAACGGGATCACGCCGAGCGTGTCCGGGCCGCGCAGGCCGTAGCGGATGAGGCTGTTGCCGCCCGCGTCGGCGACGGTCACGTGCAGGCCGCTCGCGTCGACCGAGTTCGGGTTGGAGTCGACCTCGGCGGTCGGCTGGTCGGCGTCCGGGTTGTTGGCGCCCTCGTAGGCCGCGGGGTCACCGGCGACGCCGGCCACGTGGCCGGTCGGCAGCAGGCGGTAGAGCTTGCCCATGCCGGCGGTCTGCGGGTGCTCGGCGCGCATGTCCGGGTGGCCGCCGAGGCCGACGGTGAAGTAGCCGAGCAGCCCGCCGAGCGTGAACGAGACGTCGGACGGGCCGGTGGCCTCGCCGCCGCTCGGCGACGCGACCGACGGCAGGTTGCCCACGACCCGCTTCTTGTGGCCGCGCTTGTCGATCTTCGTGATCGCGCCGGTCTTGCCGAAGCAGGCCTCGTTCGGCAGCGTGCAGTCGCTGCCGCCGCGGCCGGACTCGGCCACGTAGAGCTCGCCGGCGAACCCGAAGTCCAGCCCGCGCGGATTGTCGAGGCCGCTCGCGATCACCTGTGGCCCGGTCGCCGCGGCCGGGGCCGCCGCGAGGGCGAAGAGACCCGCCGCGAGGGCCAGGCTTTTGCGCACATCGATGGTCATGGCGAGCGACGCTATGGGCGCGGCGCCGATCGCTTGATCAGGGAAATCCCTAGGCGAGGTATCGGGCCACCGGGCCGAGCGTGAGCACCCGCTGCCGCACGCGACCTCGCTCGCGGCCGGTGCGAGGTGCGCGGCGGCCCGCTCGCGGACCCGCGTCGTCGCCGACGGTCGGCGGCCGCGCTCGCCGTGAGGCACCACAACGCTTCGATCAGCAGGTCGGCGGGCGGGTCGGGCAGCGCGCGCACCGCCGCGGCGGCCGGTCCTCGCTCCCCGCGCGCGAGCAGCACGTGCGGCCGCGCCCACGGCTCGTACGGCCCGAAGTCGCCATCGATCGGACGTCGCCACGGGCGAGGAGGGCGAGCGGGACGAGCCCGCGCTCGAGGCCGGGCATGCCCGCGCCCGGGCAGGGAGCGCGGCGGCGGCTTCGATCACGCCGTGGCGGCTCGCCGTCGCCTGCGCCGCATCGCGCGGTAGAGGGTCGTGAAGACGCCGACAGCGGGCGTTCGTGGCGCGCGTCCAGGCGGTCGGCGGCCGCGGCGTGCTCGTCCGCCGCGGCGAAGTCGCCGAGCGCGCCGCGGGCCTGCATCCGGATCAGGTGGCCGAGCACCTCGACCGACGGCAGGCCGTGGCGCGCGGCGAGCGCGAGCAGCTCCTCGCCGATCGCGTCGCGGCGCGGGGCGAGGCCGCAGCGCTCGAACGACTGCATCCACACGCCGTTGAGCGCGAACGCGAGCAGCGCGGGGTCGTCGAGATCGCGGGCGAGGCGTTCGGCCTCGCGCGCCTCGGCCGCGGCGCTCGCAGTCGCCGCGCGACTCGAGCGCGATCGTGGCCAGCAGCGGTGCCCGCGCGGCGTCGGGCAACTCGGCGCTGCAGCGCCCGGCGCGCGGCGGCGACGATCGCCGCCGCCTGCTCGGGGTCGTCGGAGCGCGTCCAGATCGCGGGGACGTCGTAGGCGCCGATCACCCGCGCGGTGAGCAGCGGGTCGCCGAGCTCCTCCGCGGCGGCGATCGCCGCGAGCCGGTGCGTGCGCGCCTCGGTCAGCCCGCCGCCGCCCGTCACGGCCAGGCTGCGCAAGAGGCCCACGGTCGATTCCAGCCGCGCCTTCGAGCGGGCCCCGACCTCGCGATCGTAGGCCGCCGCGGCCTGGGCCCAGACCGCGTCCACGCCCGCGGCGACCCGGCTCGGCCCGTGCAGGAGGTCCTGCTGGAGGCGGCGCAGCGGCTCGCCCGGCTCCACGCCCAGCTGCTCGGCGAGCTGCCCGTGCGCGCGCCGCAGGACGTTCAGCGCGTCGCCGCGGCGCCCGCTCCCGGCCAGCGCGAGCGCGAGCAGGCGCCAGCCCTCCTCACGCCACGGGTGCGCGGCGACGTGCGCGTCGAGGTCGGCCACGGCCTCGCCGGCCCGGCCGATGCCGCAGCCGCGCGTCCGCCACGGCCTCCACCGCGAACAGGCGCAGCTCCGCCAGCCGGCGCCGCTCGAGCAGCGCCCAGTCCTGGTCGTCGAGCTCCGCGAAGGCCGGCCCGCGCCACCAGCGACAGCGCCTCGAGCAGCCGCTCCAGCCGCCGCTCGGCGGGCAGAGGGTCCTCGGCGACCGCCGCCTCGAACCGCCACGCATCCGACGGCGCCGGCGCTGCCGCAGCGCGTACCCGGCGCCCTCGGTCGACCAGCAGTCCGACCGCGCGCGCGTGGCGCCGTCGGGCCGAGCGCGCGGCGCAGGTCGCTGACGAACGTGCGCACCGCGCCGACGGCGCGCGGCGGCGGCTCGGGCCACAGGTCGTCGACGAGGCGCGCCACGGACACGACCTCGCCGCGCGCGACGATCAAGCGCGCGAGCACGGCGCGGTGCCGCGGGCCCTTGAGCGCGATCCGCTCGCCCGCGTCCCACGCCACCACCGGTCCCAGCACTCCGAACTCCACGGGCGATCAGTGTCGCTGATCGATTGCTGATCGCCCGCCGCGAGGCTGCGGCCGCCATGAACATCGAAGGCTTTGAGTACCGCGACGTGCGCGTCGCCGACGACGTCACCCTCCACGCCGCGATCGCCGGCAGCGGGCCGGCGTTCGTGCTCCTGCACGGCTTCCCGCAGACGCACCTGATGTGGCGCCACGTCGCGCCCGCGCTGGCGCAGATCCCACACCGTGATCTGCCCCGACCTGCGCGGCTACGGCGCTTCCAGCAAGCCCGCCGACGGCTACGACAAGCGCACGATGGCGCAGGACATCGTCGACCTCGCCGCCGCGCTCGGCCACGAGCGGTTCGCGCTCGCCGGCCACGACCGCGGCGCGCACGTCGCCTTCCGCGCCGGCCTCGACCACCCCGACCGCGTCACGCACCTGGCGATCCTCGACGTGCTGCCGACGCCCGAGATGTGGGACGTGTTGCGCGGCGTTGACGCCGCGGTCGCGTTCCACCTGTACCTGATGGCGCAGCCGCCCGGGCTGCCGGAGCAGCTCATCGCGGGCGCGCCGGACGCGTTCTTCGGCTACTTCCTCGACGCCTGGGGCACCGCGCCGTTCGAGCACGACGTCCGTGCCGCCTACCTCGAAGCCGAGCCGCAACGCGATCCCGTCGATCGTCGCCGACTACCGCGCCACGGCCACGATCGACCTCGAACACGACCGCGCCGACCGGGCCGCCGGGCGCACGTTCCAGATGCCCGTGACCGTCGTCCAGCAGGACTGGGGCGTTCCCGGCCGCCGAGCTCTGGCAGCCTTGGGCACCCGACCTCACGCACCAGACGGTGACCTGCGGCCACTTCATGGCCGAGGCAGCGCCGGAGCTCATCACCGACGTTCTGCGCACACTCAGACGGAAGTAGTGGTACCTTCCGCGCGGTACTGGTCGTTTGTCCAGGTGTGGGGAGAGAGAATGCACAAGGTCGTGCTCGTCGCGCTCGCGGCGATGTTGCTGTTCGCGGCGCCGGCGCGCGCCGACAACGGAGTCCGGCTGGACGACCTGCGCGTCGAGCGCAAAGCCGAGCCGGTCGGCATCGACGTCGACAAGCCGCGGTTCTCGTGGGTGGTCGAGTCCAGCGTCCGCGACCTCGAGCAGAAGGCCTACCGGGTCCAGCTCAAGACCGGCAACCGCTTCGTGTGGGACTCCGGCACCGTGCGCTCGTCCCAGTCGTTCGACGTCGAGTACACGGGCCCGAAGCTGGCTCCGGCGACGCACTACGACTGGTACGTCGACGTGCAGACCAAGCGCGGCTGGGTGAGCGAGCGTTCCGGCTTCCGCACCGGCCTCTACAGCGACGCCGACTGGGCGGGCAGCGCGTGGATCGGCAACGCGCGGCCCGGGCACGCCGCCGTCGTTCGACGGCGCGTCCTGGATCTGGACGCCCGAGACGACCACGCCGAACGCGCCCGCCGAGCCGCGCGCGTTCCGCAAGACGCTCGGCGGCGCCGTGAGCGCGGAGATCGCGATCACGGCCGACGATCTCTACACGCTGTGGGTCAACGGCAAGCAGCTGGGGTCGACGACCGGCGCCGAGAACGAGTGGCAGCAGGCGCGCCGCTTCTTCACCGCCCTGGACCCGACCCGCAACGTCATCGCCGTGCGCACGAACAACGGCCCGAACTCCCCCGCCGGCCTGCTCGTCGTGGTCCGCGTGACGTACGCCGACGGCACGACGGAGAGCTTCCGCTCCGACGCGACCTGGAAGGCCGCGAAGACGTTCCCCGCGGACTTCGCGCGACCGGACTTCGACGACAGCGCGTGGGGGAACGCGGTCGTGCAGGCGGCGTACGGGTCCGGCCCGTGGGGGCGCAACGTGCGCACCCCGCGCGACGCCACGCGCCCCGCGCCGCTGCTCAAGCGCGCCTTCGACGTCACCGGCCGCGTGCGCAACGCGACGCTCTTCTACGCCGCCGGCGGCTACGCCGACTTCACCGTCAACGGCAAGCGCGCGAGCGACGACGTCCTCACGCCCGGCTTCACCGACTACGACGACACCGTCCAGTACACGACCGCCGACCTCACCGACCAGCTCAAGAGCGGGTCGAACACGCTCGGCGCCGAGCTCGGCCGCGGCTTCTACGGCATGACCGGCGGCAACGTCTGGCGCTGGGAGTCGCCGCCGTGGCACGACGAGCCGGTCGTGCGCGCGCGGCTGCGGATCGAGTACGAGGACGGCCGCGTCCAGGACGTGATCACCGACGACGCGTGGCAGATCGCCGACGGGCCGACCGTCTTCGACGACCTCTACGCGGGTGAGACCTACGACGCGCGGCTGGTCACGCCGACCGCCTGGCAGGCCGCGAGCGAGGTCGCCGGGCCCAAGGGCGTGCTCGTCAACCAGCGCCAGCAGCCGATCCGCGTCACCGAGACGCTGCGCGCGACGGAGATCACCGAGCCGGCCCCCGACGTGTACGTGGTCAAGTTCCCGCGCGTGCTCGCGGGCTGGGTCGAGTTCAACGCGCAAGGGCCCGGCCGGCACGACGATCCGCGCGCAGGCCGGCGAGAAGCTGCTCGCCAACGGGCGCGTGAACTTCTCCAACAACGGCGGCTTCCAGTCCGGCTTCCAGACCGACCGCTTCATCCTCGCCGGGACGGGCGCCAACGAGCGCTGGGCGCCGCGGTTCTCCTACAAGGGCTTCCAGTACATCGAGGTCACCGGCTGGCCCGGTGACGACGCCGCCGCCGCTCAGCGCGTTCGTCGCGAAGGCCGTGCACACGGACATCGACGACAACGGCTCGTTCGAGAGCTCCAGCGACATCATGAACCGCACGCACCGCGCCGTCGTGGACACGATGCGCAACAACCTGCACGGCATCCCGACCGACACGCCGATGTTCGAGAAGAACGGCTGGACCGGCGACGCGGCGGTCGGCGCGGAGATGTTCATGCTCAACCTCGACACGCACGAGCTGTTCGCGAAGTGGATGCGCGACCTGCACGAGACGCGCGAGGCGAACGGGCGGCCGCTGGTGATCGCGCCGAGCTCGGGCAACTGGGGCGAGTGGGGGATCGCGCCGCCGTGGCACTCGGCCTACGTGATGATCCCGCGCTGGCTGCTCCAGTACGGCGGCGACAAGCGGCCGCTGACCGAGCTCTACGACGGCATGAAGAAGTACGTCGACCTGGAGTTCGACACGAGCACGGCCGGGATCGTCAACAACGCGCGGCTCGGGGACTGGGTGTCGCCCGAGGCCTCGCCGGCCGGCGGCAACGCGCCGGAGGACCTGCGCGTGTCGGCGACCGCGTACCTGTACGCGATGCTCAAGTCGATGGAGGGCAGCGCGCGGCTGCTGGACAAGCCCGCGGACGCCACGTGGTTCGCCTCGCGCGCCGACACGGTGCGCGCCGCGTTCAACGCGCGCTTCCTGGTGAACGGCTACTACCAGGGCTCCGGCGACCGCGGCTACCGGCAGACGCACAACGTGCTCGCGGTGGCGTTCGGGCTGGTGCCCGAGGCGGCGAAGCAGGGCGTGGTGGACTCGATCGCCGCCGACGTGCGCGCCAAGGGCGACACGCTCAACACCGGCGTGCTCGGCACCAAGTACCTGCTCCCGGTGCTGACCCAGAACGGCCACGCCGACCTCGCCTACACGCTCGCGACCCAGACCAAGTACCCGAGCTGGGGCTACATGATCGAGAACGGCGCGACGTCGATGTGGGAGCACTGGGCGCTCGAAGCGCGCTCGCGCGGCCACTACTTCCTCGGCACCGTCGACGACTGGTTCTTCCATCACGTCGCGGGCATCCAGGCCTCCGAGACGACCGGCTACAAGGACCTGACGATCGCGCCCGCCGTGACCGGGTCGATGGAGTGGGCGAAGGCGACGACGCGCACGCCGTACGGGCCGGTCACGAGCGACTGGCGCAACAAGGGACGCACGCTGGAGCTGCGCGTCGACGTGCCCGTCGGCGCGCGCGCGACGGTCCTCGTGCCGGCGCGCAACGTGCACGCGGTCACCGAGGGCGGCGAGCCGGTGGACGGCGTCGACGTGGGCGACGCGGTGCGCGTGACGGTCGGCTCCGGCCACTACGAGTTCGTCTCCGACGAGCGGGCCGCGCTCGTCGGAGACGTGCTGGAGCGCCTCGACGACAAGCGGGTGGAGAAGGCGCTCAAGCGCGTGCGTGCCGGAGACGTGGTGGGCGCCGCTGAGGCGCTCGCCAAGGTGCTCCGCGACGGCGATGCCGGTGACGCGCGGGAAGCGCTCGGGATCGCGATCTCCGACTTCCTCGACCTGAGCGCGAGCGCGACGGTCGACGCCGGCCACGGTGCGGCCGGGCGACGACGCGGCGGCCGCGGTGAAGGTCGTCAACGGCGCGCGGACGGAGATCGACGACGTGCGCGCGACGCTCACCGGCCTCGACGGCTGGAACGTGCGCCCGGCGGAGGCGCGGATCGGCTCCCTCCGCAAGCGGGCCACCGGCACGGCGCAGTTCGCCTTGACGGTGCCCGCCGCGCAGGAGCCCGGCGACGTCGCCGGCGGCGCACGGGTGACGTACGTGTACGAGCAGGCGACCGTGACCGTGCAGGCGCCGCTGACGATCAAGGTCGTCTCGGCGCTCTCGGTGGCGTCGATGACCGTCGCGCCTTCACCCGCCCGGCCCGGGCAGGACGTGACCGTCACCACGACGCTGCGCAACGCGGGTCGCGCCGCCGCGACGGGCTCATTCGCAGTCGGCGTCCCGACCGGCTGGACCGCGCCGGCCGCCCAGACCGTCACGGTCCCCGCCGAAGGCGAACTGGTCGTGAGCACGGTGGTCGCCGTCCCGCGCAACGCCGAGCAGGCGGCGCGCGACGTGGTGTTGACGAGCACCTTCCGCGGCGCGACCGGCTCCACCACGCTGCGGGTGGAGCTCGCACCGCTCCCGACGGTGTTCGACCGCATCGACCTCGGCAACAGCGCGTCCGAGCAGGCCCACGGCCTGACCGCCGCGCCGTCCTCGGGCACGAGCTCCGAGGCCGGGCTCACCCGCCGCTACGCCGGTCACCTCACGCCGTTCTCGTGGTTCGAGTTCGACCTGGCCGTGACCCCGGGCAGCGCGTTCGTCCTGCGCGTCATCGAGACCTACGACCGCGCCCAGACCAAGCGCTACAAGGTCTACGTCGACGGCCAGGAAGTGAAGCTGCGCACGTTCTCCAAGGGCGGCGCCGGCACCGAGACGTACGAGTTCGTCGTCCCGGCCGCCCTGGCCACCGACGACCGCGTGCGCGTGAAGTTCGAGAACCAGGACGACCCGGCGTTCTACGACCCGTCGATCGCGGACGTCTGGGCGTACCGCCTGGAGTGAAGATGTTGCACTCGCGTCGCTGATTTGTCACAGAGCGTGTCTTGTTCCGCGCGTGCGGACCGCGGGATCGTACGGGCATGCCACGTCGCCGGTCGCTTTATCGGGCAGAGCCCGAACAACTGACCACTCGTGCTGATCTCGCGGTCGCACGCCTCGCTGCCGGGCAGTGGGGCGTGCTCTCCGTTGCGGAGTTGCGCGCGTGCGGCTTGTCCGCCGACGCGATTCTCACGCGGGTGCGGCGCGGGAATCTCCATCCTCTCCATCGGGGTGTCTACGCCGTTGGCCACCGCAACATCACCACGGAAGGGCGTTTCCTCGCCGCGGTCAAGGCGTGCGGCAAGCACGCGGTCCTGAGCCACTATTGCGCTGCTTGTCATCACGGCTGGCTGAGCTACCGCGGTCGTCCGATCGACGTGACTGCTCCGACCAAGCGCACACGCCCGACGATCAAGACGCACCGCTCCGACGTGATCGAGCGCGTCTTCGTGAGGCAGATCCCAGTCACCCCGCGTATCCGCACGATCATCGACTTGGCGCGGGTCGAACCTGAGGATGTCGTCAAACGTGCCCTCCGGCAGGCTCGCTTCACCGAGGCTGAGCTCGAGCTGCTGCCCCGGACGGGACTGCTGGGCAGCATCGTCGACCTCAGCGCCGCGCCAACCGCGAGTGGGAACGAGGACTTCGTGTTGGACCTGGTCCTGAAGGCCGGCTTCGAGCACCCGCTCGTCAACGCCCTCGTACCCGGGCTCGCGGTTCATCCCCGACCTGTGGTGGCCGCAGCCAAGGCTCATCGTCGAGGTCGACAGCCGTGAGTGGCACTCGGACCCGATCGCCCAGCGCGACGATCTCGACCGCCAAGCGTGGCTCGAAGCCCGCGGCGAGCGGGTGCTCCGCACGACGAAGCCACAGGTGCTGAGGAACCCCACCCGCTTCTTCGCCCGCCTCGTCGCCGCCGGAGCGCCGATGTCCCGCTAGTCGTGACCTGGGTGACCGACGAGGACGAGCTCGTGGCCACGCTCGTGGCGCAGCACGCCGCGCCCGAGGGATCACCACCGACCATGTCGACGGCCGCGTGCGGATCCGGATTCGCGACGACGGACGGGCGGCGCGGACAAGGCGGCCGGCTCAGGCCTGCGTGGCCTGGCCGACCGCGTCGAGGCCCTCGACGGCACGCTGGCCGTCGAGAGCCAGCCGGGGCACGGCACCCGCATCACCGCGGAAGCTGCCGTGGACCCCGTGATCGACACGCGCCGATCCTGGCCCCTCGTAGGATCGGGGCCCGCGGCGGCGGCTACGGCGCCGGCACCCCGCGCGAGGGCTGGGACCACGCGGAGGCGTGGCTCCCGCACGGCATCGGGCTCACCGGCCTCGAGCCGCGCTTCATCACCGCGGAGCTCACGCTCGCGCCGGTCACGCCCGCGATGGCGGAGCTGATCCCGCTCGCCGAGCAGAGCCTGGCGGACGCGGAGGCCCAGATCGACGCGCTGTG
>CAVRTQ010000015.1:0-101613 GCA_963724195.1 uncultured Solirubrobacteraceae bacterium
GGCGCGGCGCGCAGCTCTTGCCGGCAGTAGCTGAACAGGTTGCAGGTGACGCAGCCGTCGGGATCGAACTCGGCGCGGATGCGCGCGACATGGCCCGGCAGCTGCTCCTGCGTCGGTGCTCCTGGCCCGAGCTGCTTCATCACGTCGATGCGCTCGCCGGCGCGGGCGCGCACCTCGGCGAGGTGGTCGTCGAGCCGCTCGACCTGGGCTTCGGGCTGCAAGAAGGCGTTGCGGGGCACGGCCAGCGCGCCCGAGCGATGCACGCGCATGCCGTCCGGCAGCGCGCTCCACGCTGCCGCGGCCGCCGCGCCGAGCGCGACCTGCAGGAAGCCCTTGAGCATCCGGCCGTCGTCGATCCGCGCCCGCACGCGCTCGTAGTCCTTCGCGTCGCCCATGATCAGCCACGACCCGGCCCCGTCCTCGCGCGGGCAGACGATCGCGAAGTCGGGTTTGATCAGCGTCGCGTCCGCGCGGGACTCCATGTCCGGGTAGGGGAGGGCGAGCGCGGTGAGCATCGTCGCGGTGTTCGCGCTGACCGCGCCCTCGTGGGCGGCTGCGAGCTCGCTCGCGGTGGTGGCCGACGACACCTTCCCGGAGCGGCGCCGGATCGACTCGGGACGCTGCAGCCCGAGCTGCCCCACGGCCTTCGTCAGCAGCTCGGCCACGAACCGCTCCGAGTGCACGAGCGATTCGAACGTCATCGCCCGCATCCACCGCGCCTCCGGGATGCCGGCACCCACGTCCGGCGCCCCGAGCTGTGCCGCCAGCGCACGCCGGCTCACGCGCGTGATCAGCGGGTCGGTCAGCCGGAAACGCTCGCACCCCGCGTGCGCGGACGCCGCGACCGCGCTGCTCCCGCCTCCGGTGCTCAGCGATCCCATAGGCAGATCTTCGTCATTCAGAGCACTGGTCGCGCACGGTCGGGGAAACCTGACAATACCTGCGCCTCAGCTTTCTGAGCGGACCGAGAAGTGCGCTCGCGCGGGGCAGCTACGGCTGCGGGGATCCCGCAACGCGGTGCGGCCTTGTCCGCTCGTCGGCGGGGCGGCGTCGGCCTACGTTCGGGACATGCCTCCTGTGATCCTTTGCTACGACGGTTCCGACGACGCCGCGGTGGCGATCGAGCGCGCCGCCGAGCTGTTCCCCGATCGGCCGGCCGTGGTGCTCGCCGCCTGGCCGCGGGCGCACACGCAGTTCATCTACGCGTGGCCCAACATGGTGATCCCGGAGAACCTTGAGGACCTCGACGCTGCCGCTTCGGCCGCGGCGGTCGAGTTGGCCGACAAGGGCGCGGCGCTGGCCTGTGCGGCGGGCCTGGAGGCCGAACCGCTGGCGGCGCGGGCGGACGGTCCGCTCTGGCAGACGATCCTCGAGGTGGCCGAGCAGCGGGACGCGGCGGTGATCGTGCTCGGCTCGCGCGGGCTCGGCGGGATCAAGTCGTTCGTCCTCGGTAGCGTGTCGAGTGCGGTCGTCCACCACGCGACACGGCCGACGCTGGTCGTCCGCCACGGTGTGCCGGCTGCGCTTGCCGGGGTGGGTGCGGTAGAGAGCGAGCACGCCGAGTGAAGATCGACGTCCAGCAGTGCATCGGTTGCGGCGCGATCGCGACGCCGCAACCCTGCCTCGGGACGTGTATCGACCGGCGCCTGGATCTCGTCGCGGCTGACCAGCACGCGCTCGCGCAATCCGCTGTCGGAGCGATGGAGACCACACGCTCTCAGCGCCGGGACCTGCTCGACGAGATCGTCCGCTCGCCGCTGACCCCATCGGACTGGCAGACGTTGCGCGCACGCGCTCGAGCGGCGCTGCGTCAGCCTCCCGCGGCCGCGGCGGGGGCCGTGATCACCACCTGGGCGTGCGACTCCTGCGGGCGGATCGAGGCCCCGCAACCCTGCATCGGGGTGTGCGTGCGCCCCGCCGTGACGATGGTGCCGGCGACCGAGCACCAGGACCTGCTCACGCGGGCGGGCGAACTCGCCGGCACGCTCGCGCGGCTCGCGGTACCGTTGCGTCAACTCGCCTGGACGACGCCCCGGCCGGGTGCCTGGGAGGCTTCCGTCCGCGCGCTCCGCGCTTCAGCGGTCGAGCAGATGATCGAAGCTGACCTGGCCCGGATCGACCGTTGAGGGCCGCGGATCACCCTGGTAGCGCCAGTGGCCGCGGAGCTCGTCGAGCCCCGCGGAGCGCACCCGCACACTCGCGTCCAGCGGCGTGATCGCGAGCCGCCCCAGCCGCTCGATTCCGCGGACACGCGCGTAGAAGACGCGGCCCCGGCTGCTCACCAGGACGAGATCATCAGGCTCGACAGGCACGGCGAAGCAGCCTAGAACGAATGCGTCCCGTGGGTGACCGCAGAGGACGGCTCAGCCGGCCTGCGGATGCGCAGCGTTGATCGCCCACTGGGCGGCGAACGCCCGTTTGTATGCCGGCCGTGCTTCGCCGCGGGCGACATAGGCCGCCAGTGCCGGAAACTCGTCGAGAAGCCCCGACGGTCTCAGCCTGAGCAACACCGACGCCATCATCAGGTCGCCCGCGCTGAACGCTCCATCGAGCCAGTCGGCGTCGCCCAACCGAGCAGCAAGCTGGACCAGCCGTTCGCGAACGCGATCTTTGACCAGCGGCAGCCGCGCTTCGGCCCAGGGTGTGCCGCCCTCCACGAACTTGGCGGTCACGAGCTCGAGGATCGGCGGCTCCACGGTATTGAGCGCGGCGAACATCCAGGTGATGGCCCGCGCCCGGGCGTGGGCGTCGTCGGGGAACAGGCCCGCATGGTGTTCGGCGATGTGCAAGACGATCGCGCCCGACTCGAACAGGACAAGTCCGCCTTCTTCATAGGTCGGGATCAGCCCGAACGGATGCACCCGCAGATGCGCGGGTTCGGTCTTTGTTCGGAGCGAAACGAGGCGGACCTCGTAGGGCACGTTCACTTCTTCCAGCGCCCATCGAACGCGCGTATCGCGCGCCAGTCCCATGCCGCCGTCGGGCGACCGTTCAAAGGCGGTGATGACGATGGTCATAGGCACAGGGACTCGGCCCACCTCGGAAACTCATCGCGCCTGCAGCGCTCCAGGCTCGGTGCCGGCCAAGCAGCGCTTCGGTGCGGCGTTCACGTGCTGGATCAGCCGCCGCGCGGCGCGAGCGGGTCAGCTCGCGCCGCTTCTGGAATGGCGTGGCGCAGGCCCTGCGCCATGCCGGGATGGTGCTCGCCGTCAGATCGGGCTAGGGGTTGAAGCTGCTCACGCACTGCCCCTGGTTCTCGAACCCGCCGGCGCGATAGCCGCCCTGCTTGCACTGCTCCTTGCTGGTGGGGGCGGGCGCGAGGCTCACCGCCGTCCCGCCGATCGTCAGGTTACGGATCTGGATAACGCTCGGGTTACTGATGTTGTCGCTGACGATGCCGGTGTGACCTGCGACGCCGTCCTGGATGCCCTGCACGGTGGTGCTGACGCGGAACCAGCCGTCACCATCGGGATCCGTGCCGCACGCGGACTCACTGGTGGTTCCGTTGGGGTCCTGATCAAACGTGTTGTACGCGCCGCCCTGGATGAACACGCGCGGCGCGCCGCCACCGCACGGGCCGCGGTACTCGAACGTGATCTTGTCACCGTTCTCGACCGCCACGTCAAGGGCGGCATTCTCGTACGACGTGCCGTCCACTTGGCCGCGGCTGTCGAGAGTGACCACGCCGTTACTGTAAGTCGCGCCGCTATCGGTCGGGAACCATCCCGTCGCAACGGCCGCGACGGCGGTCACTGCGAATATCGCCGCGGCGGTCGTCAGGCCAGCGATCGTCAGACCGCCTACAAGGATTCTGTGCATGGTCTTCCTCCCTGGGGTGCCGAAGTCGGCACGCGCGCTGTGCGCGCGGGCGAAGAAACCGATCCACGCCCTGCCCCGTTCGACAGTCAAGGTCGGAGCGGGCCCGCCCACAATCCACCATCTGTCCAGCGGCTCACCCTCGTCCACCGGCGACGGACCTGTCATACCCGACCCTAAAAGACGAATGACTCCTCTTTAACCCGACTGAGTGCGCAGTCGGCGCGGGTCTCGCAGCGGTCACCTTTGTGATAGATGTCAACGAGCCGGGACGGATGGAGCGCATTGCGGTTTGCTTGTGAGCGGCGGCTGATTGAGACTGTTCCTTTCTCAGAGGCGGGAGGGCCGCAGTTGTCGGATCGCGACGGACCGGGTCAGCGGTCGATGGTCGCCATGTTGGCTTCGTCATGGCGTGCGCCGGCGGCGGGCTGCAGGTGGTTCAGCCGTTCGAGCTGCGCCTCGGTGAGCTCGACCTGGTCCGCGCGGGTGTTTTCGTCGACGCGGGCGACGCGGCGGGTGCCAGGGATGGGGGCGACGTCCTCTCCTCGGGTGAGGATCCAGGCCAGCGCGGTCTGGGCGGGGGTTGCGCCGATCTCCGCGCCGATCGCGCGGACCTCGTCGACGAGTGCCAGGTTGCGGAGGAAGTTGTCCCCGGTGAAGCGTGGGTTGGTCTTGCGCCAGTCGTCGTCCGCGAAGTCGTCGACGGTCCGGATCTGCCCCGTGAGCAGGCCGTGGCCGAGCGGCGAGTAGGGGACGAATCCGATCCCGAGCTCGCGCAGCAGGGGCAGGATCTCCGCCTCCACGTCCCTGGTCCACAGCGAGTATTCGGTCTGCAGTGCGGAGACCGGCTGCACGGCGTGTGCGCGGCGGATGGTGTCGGGGGAGGCTTCGGAGAGGCCGAAGTGCAGCACCTTGCCTTCGGCGATCAGGTCGGCGACGGCCTGGGCGGTCTCCTCGATCGGGGTGTTCGGGTCGACGCGGTGCTGGTAGAGCAGGTCGATGTGGTCGGTGCCCAGGCGCTTGAGCGATCCTTCGACGGCGGTCTTGACGTTCGCGGGACTGCTGTCGGTCACGCCGGGGCCGCCGCCGTCGTGGGAGACGAGCCCGAACTTGGTGGCGATCTTGACCTGGTCGCGGCGGTCCTTGATGGCCTCCCCGACGATCTCTTCACTGAGGAAGGGCCCGTAGATCTCGGCGGTGTCGATGTGGGTGACGCCGAGTTCGAGCGCGCGGTGGATGGTGCGGATCGACTCCGCGTGGTCCAGGGCGCCTTCGCTGGTGTAGGTGCCGGCCATGGTCATCGCGCCGAGGCCGATGCGGGAGACCTCAAGGGTCCCGAGGTGTGCGGTCTTCACGGCGTCAGTCCTTCGCTGTCGAGGTGGCGAGCGGTGAGCTCATGGCTCTCAGCCAAGCGCGGATCTCGTGAAAGTGGGAGTCCCCGTTGAGAGAGGTACTGGCAGGGTCTCCCAGCCGCCTGCGCGCGGGTCTAGGCTCGTTGTCGTGGAGACCAAGAAGGAGATCCAGGCGTTCCTCACCTCCCGCCGAGCCGCGATCACTCCCGAGCAGGCAGGCGTGCCCTCCTACGGTGCGCGGCGCGTGCCGGGCCTGCGCCGCGAAGAGGTCGCTGTCCTGGCCGGCGTCAGCGTCCCGTACTACACGCGTCTGGAACGCGGAGACCTGAGCGGCGTCTCCGACGGGGTGCTGCAGGCGCTGGCCGGCGCGCTCAAGCTCGACGACGCCGAGCGCGCGCACCTCTTCGACCTGGCTCGTGCCGCCCATCCCACCGGCGCGCCTCCTCGCCGGCGTTCGCCGAAGCCCCGGATCCGGCCCGAGATCCAGTGGACGCTCGACGCCATCACCGGCGCCGCCGCGTACGTGGGCAACGATCGCTTGGACATTCTCGCCGCCAACTCCCTCGCCCGCGCACTGTTCTCCGAGCTGTACGCCGCACCGACCCGACCGGCGAACTTCGCTCGCTTCGTGTTCCTCGACCCGCGCGCGGAGCGCTTCTACCCCGACTGGGACCGCGCCGCCCGCGACACGGCCGAGATCCTGCGCGCCGCCGCGGGACGCGACCCCCGCGACCGTGACCTCTCAGACCTCGTGGGCGAGCTCGCGACCCGCAGCGATGCGTTCCGCACGCACTGGGCAGCCCACAACGTCCGCTTTCACGCGTCCGCCGTCAAGCACCTCCACCACCCCGTCGTCGGCGAACTCAGCCTCAGCTTCAACCGCCTGGACATCGCCGCCGACCACGGCCTGACGCTCTTCACCTACGCCGCCGAGCCAGGCTCGCGCTCCGAGCAAGCGCTGAATCTGTTGGGAAGCTGGGCAGCCACCACCGGCGTCACCGACCCCGCACCGACAACCGACCAGAGCTGACCTACGTCTCGAGCCAGGCGAGCTGCTCGGGCGTGAGTGCGAGCTCCGTGGCGGCGAACGCGTCCTCGAGGTGGGCGCCCGAGGTCGTGCCGACCGCCGGCCAGACGTACTCGGGCTGGGCGAGCACGTAGGCGAGCGCGACCGCCGTCGGGGTCGTGCCGAGATCGCCCGCGAGGTCGCGTGCGCGCGAGCGGCGCTCGCGGTTGCGGTCGCTGTCCCAGCTGGCGACGTCGCGGCCGGCGAAGAACCCGGTCGCGAGGCTCGACCACGTGATCACGGTCAAGCCCAGCACCCGCGAGCGAACGCAGCTCGCGCCCCGTCAGGGCCAGGCAATCGGGCCAGGGCGGGGAGACCATGTCGGCGAGCGAGAAGTGGTTGCTGAACGCCCGCAACGGCCCGCCGTCGACCTCGCGGTGCAGCGCGCGCAGCCGGTCCACCGTCCAATTGGACACGCCGAAGGCGCCGATCGTCCCCGCGGCGACCTGCTCCTGCAAGGCGTCCGCCCAGGCCGCCACCGGCAGCGACGGGTCGTCGCGGTGCAGCAGGAACACGTCGAGCCGGTCCACGCCCAGCAGCGATCGGGCGACGTCGATCTCCGGTCCCACGAGGGCGGGCGCGCAGTGCGGCGGATGGCATCCTTTCGCGTACAGCGCGACGTCCGCGCCTCCGCGCAGCCACCGGCCCACGGCGCGCGCGGACTCGCCGTCGCGGTACACGTTGGCCACGTCCAGCGCGCGCCCGCCGCGCGCGACGAACCGGTCGAGCAAGCCCGGCTCCGGCACGTCGTAGGTCCCGAAGACGAGCCGGCTCATGCTGGAGGCGCCGTGCTCTCGCGGACCTTCAACGCCGGCGGCACGACGACCCGCCGGGTCGACCGCTGGCCCGCCTCGATCTCCTCCAGCAACAACAGCAGGCTCTGCCGGCCGACCTCGTTGAAGTCCTGGTGGATCGTCGTGAGCGGCGGCGTGAAGTACTGCGCCTCGGGGATGTCGTCGAAGCCGACGATGCTCACTTCGCCCGGCACGTCACGCCCGGCCTCGTGCATGGCCCGCAGCACCCCCAGCGCCATCTGGTCGTTGGCGGCGAAGATCGCGGTCGCGTCCCGCACGCCGGCGAGGCGCTGGCCCAGCTCGTAGCCCGAGCGCGCGCTCCAGTCGCCGGACAGCAGCGGCGGCGGGTCGGCGCCCGCCGCCGAGAGTGCGGCCATCCAGCCGTCCACGCGCTGCTGCGCCTCGAGCCAGTCCGGCGGGCCCGCGAGATGCCAGACCGTGCGATGACCGAGCTCGAGCAGATGCCGCGTCGCGGCCTGCGCGCCCGCCACCTGGTCGACGGTGACCACCGCCACCGTCTCCTCCGGCCCGGCCTCCACGGCCACCACGGGCAGCTCGCGCGGCAGGTGCGCGAACGCCTCCGCCGCACGCTCCTGCGGCGTGATCAGCAGCACGCCGTCGACGCCCTGGCCGTGGAGCTGGTCGACGGCCCCCAGCACGAGGTCGCGATCAAGCGAGGTGACGCTGACGATGCTCACGAAGTAGCCCTGGGCGTGCGCGGCGCGCTCGATCCCGAACAGCGTCGAGGCCGGCCCGAACAGCGTGGTGTCAAAGCTCACCACGCCGAGCGTCCGGGAGCGCCCCGTGACCAGCGCACGGGCGAGTGAGTTCGGCCGGTAGCCGAGCTCGCGCATCGCGGCGAGCACCCGCTCGCGCGTCTGCGGCCGGACGCTGTCGGAGCCGTTGATGACCCGCGACACCGTCTGATGCGACACGCCGGCCGCGTGCGCGACGTCGGCCATCACGGGCCGACGGCCGGGTTCGGTGTTAGCGCTCATCTCGCTTGACAATACACGCATGTGAGCGTTAACGTGCCGACTCGATGTGAACGCTCACAAGGCGTTTCCGTGGAGGAGAGAGGAGCGGGACGGTGTCTGAACAGGACGGCTTGGGCCACGCGCTCGAGGTCACCCGGCGCACGGCGCTGACCGGCGGCGCCGCCGGCCTCGCGGCCTACGTCATGAGCGGCTGCGGGGTCTTCGGCGGCGACGACGACTCCGACCAGGCCGCGCGGGCTCAGGGCTCACCCGCGCCCGGCACGTTCGGCGAGCTGAAGAAGATGCGGTTCGTCTTCGTCAACCACGTCACGACGAACCCGTTCTTCGTGCCCACGCGCTACGGCGCCGAGGACGCCTGCAAGCTCGTGAACTGCTCGTTCCAGTGGACGGGCTCCGAGAGCGCGAACGTCAACGAGATGGTCAACGCCTTCAACAGCGCGATCAGCGCGAAGGCGGACGGCATCGCGGTGTGCCTCGTGGACGAGAAGGCGTTCAACGACCCCGTGCAGCGCGCGCTCGACGCGGGCATCCCGGTCGTCGGCTACAACGCGGACGTCGCCAACGCCCGGCTCTCGTACATCGGCCAGGACCTGTTCGTCTCCGGGCAGGAGATGGGCAAGCGGATCGTCGAGCTCGTCGGCGAGGGCAACGTCGCGCTGTTCATCGCGACGCCGGGCTCGCTGAACATCCAGCCGCGCATCGACGGCGCGATCGACGCCATCAAGTCCTCGGGCGCCGCGATCAAGTACGACGTCATCGCCACCGGCGCGGCGCTCCCGAAGGAGCTCTCCACGGTCGACGCCTACTACGTCGGCCACAAGGACGTCAAGGGCATGTTCGCCGTCGACGCGGGCAGCACCCAGGCCGTCGCGCAGGTGATCCAGAAGTACAAGCTGCGCGAGAAGGGCGTCAAGGGCGGCGGCTACGACCTGCTCGAGCCGACGATGAAGCTGCTCGCCGAGGACCAGATCGACTTCACGATCGACCAGCAGCCGTACCTGCAGGGCTTCTATCCCGTGTTCGAGCTGTTCCTGTATCAGGCGTCGAAGACGCTGACGGGCGTGGCCGAGGTCAACACCGGCCTGAAGTTCCTGGACAAGGAGACCGTGGTGCCCTACGTGACGACCAAGTCGCGCTACGAGGGCAACTCGGAGGCCGCGGGCGTCACGCAGTCCTGATGCCGGCGGAGACCGTCATCGAGGAGAAGGCGCCGCGGGCGGCGGCGCCGCGCGACCGGGGCAAGGCCGCGTTCGGCCTCGGCCGGCGGCTGCTCACGCTGCGCGAGGGCAGCGTGATCGTGATCACGCTGCTGGTCGCGGCCTACTTCGCCGCGACCACGGACGCGTTCTTCACCGCCGACAACTTCAAGACGCTGCTGCCGTACTTCGCCCCGTTCGCGATCCTCGCGGCGGGCGAGGTGTTCCTGATGATCAACGGGGAGATCGACCTCTCGATCGGCGCGGTCTACCTGTTCGCGCCGTTCATGTTCCACGAGTTCCACGTGGCCGGGCTGCCGCTGCTGGTGGCGCTCGCGCTGGCGATGGCGATGTGCCTCCTCGTCGGCCTGGCGAACGGGCTGCTGACGACGTTCCTGCGCATCAACTCGTTCATCACCACGCTCGGGATGCTGCTCGCGCTCACCGGCCTCACGCTGATCATCTCCGACGCGCAGCCCGTGTCCACGCCCGGCACGGACGTGATCGGCGAGCGGTCCACGTTCGCGAAGGTCTTCGGCGGCGGCACGTACTCGGAGCTGATCTGGGCGCTCGCGATCGTGGTCGTGCTGCAGCTCGTGCTCAGCTTCTCGCGCTGGGGGATCTACACGGTCGCGGTGGGCAGCAACCGGATCGGCGCCGCCGAGGCCGGCATCCGGGTCCGGCTCGTGATCATCCGCAACTTCGTGCTGTGCTCGCTGTGCGCGGGCCTGGTCGGCGTGCTCGAGGCCGTTCGCACCACGTCGGTGCAGCCGGACCCGAGCGGGGCGAACGAGGTGCTGTTCGGCGGCATCGCGGCGGCGGTGATCGGCGGGACCCTGCTCGCGGGCGGCTCCGGCACGGTGGTCGGCGCGCTGCTCGGCGCCCTGCTGCTGGGCGTGCTCAACGACGGCCTGATCATCACCGGCGTCAACGCCGACTACCTGAACTTCTACCTCGGCCTGGCGATCATCCTCGCGATGGCCGCCAACACCTACGTGGGGCGGGCGAGGACCGGTGGCTGAACCCGTCCTGCAGGTCGAGCACCTGACCAAGAGCTTCGGGCCGGTGGTGGCGTTGCGCGACCTGAGCCTCACGCTGCGCAAGGGCGAGGTGCTCGGGCTGCTCGGCGACAACGGCGCCGGCAAGTCCACGCTGATGAAGATCATCTGCGGCTTCGAGAAGCCCGACAGCGGGAGCATGGCGCTGCGCGGGGAGCCGTACGAGCCGCGCAGCGTCGACCACGCGCGCTCGCTCGGGATCGACGCCGTCTACCAGGACCTCGCGCTGATCGACGAGCTGTCGGTGTTCCACAACATGTTCCTGCGCCGCGAGCTCGTGCACCGCCCGCTGCCGTTCCTGCGCAACCGGTGCGATGCGCACCAAGACCCGCGCCGCGCTCGACGAGATCGGGATCAACATCCCGTCGCTCGACGCGCCGGTCGCGCGCCTCTCGGGCGGGCAGCGGCAGGCGATCGCGGTCGCCCGCACCGTGCACTCGGAGGCCGACATCCTGCTGCTCGACGAGCCGCTGGCGGCGATGGGCGCCAAGGAGGGCGCGCGCATCCTCGACCTGATCGAGCGCCTGAAGGAGTCGGGCGAGGTGTCGATGATCCTCGTGCTGCACAACTACGTCCACGTGCTGGCGAGCTGCGACCGCGTGAACCTGATCCAGGACGGCGTGATCGCGTTCGACAAGCCGACCGCGGAGACGTCGATCGAGGAGCTCACCGAGCTCGTGGTCAGCGAGTACCGGCGAGCGCGGATGGCGTCATGACGTACGTCGTCGGCGTGGACTTCGGGACGCTGTCGGCGCGCGCGCTCGTGGTCGACGCGCGCGACGGGTCCGAGCTCGGGACAGCCGTGTTCGAGTACCCGCACGGGGTCCTGACGCCGGAGCCGCAGTGGGCGCTGCAGGACCCGGCGGACTACGTCGAGGCGCTCCGCGTCGCCGTGCCGGCCGCGGTCGCGGCGGCGGACATCGACCCCGGGGACGTGCGCGGCATCGCCACCGACTTCACCGCCAGCTCGCCGCTGCCCACGCGTGCCGACGGCACGCCGCTCGCCCACGTGCGGCTGTGGAAGCACCACGCCGCGCAGCGCCAGGCCGACCGCATCAACGCCGCCGGCGAGCGCCGTGGCTGGCGCGCTACGGCGGGCGCATCTCCTCCGAGTGGGCGGTGGCGAAAGCCCTGCAGCTGCTCGAGGAGGAGCCGGAGCTGTACGCGCGCACGGACCGCTGGATCGAGGCCGCGGACTGGATCACCTGGCAGCTGTGCGGGCGCGAGACGCGCAACGCGGCGCTCGCCGGCTACAAGGCCATCTACCAGGACGGCGCCTATCCCAGCCGCGCGTTCCTGGGTGCACTCGACCCCCGGTTCGCGGACCTGGAGGACAAGCTCGACGGTCCGCTCCTGCCGCTGGGAGCCCGCGCCGGCGCCCTCACCCCCCGAGCGGCGGCGTGGACGGGCCTGCGACCCGGGATCGCGGTGGCGGTGGGCAACGTCGACGCCCACGTCACCGCGCCCGCGGCCCAGGCCATCGATCCCGGCCAGATGCTGATGATCATGGGCACGTCCACCTGCCACGTGATGAGCGGCGAGCGGCTCGTCGAGGTGCCCGGCATGTGTGGCGTGGTGCGCGACGGGATCGTGCCCGGGCTGTACGGCTACGAGGCCGGCCAGACCGGCGTGGGGGACTGCTTCGCCTGGATCGCCGACCTGGCCGGCGACGAGCACGAGCGGCTGTCGGCGCTCGCCGCGGCGCAGGACGTCGGCGCGCACGGGCTGCTCGCGCTCGACTGGCTCAACGGCAACCGCTCCGTGCTCGTCGACCACGAGCTCAGCGGCGTGCTCGTCGGCCTCACCCTCGCCACCCGCCCGGAGGACATCTACCGCGCGCTGGTGGAGGCGACCGCCTTCGGCACGCGCGTGATCCTCGACGCGTTCGCGGCCGCCGGCCTGCCGGCGCGCGAGCTGATCGTCGCCGGCGGGCTGATCCGCAACCCGTTCGTGATGCAGGTCTACGCCGACGTGACGCGGATGCCGCTGCACGTGATCGGCTCCGAGCAGGGGCCGGCGCTCGGTGCCGCGATGCACGCGGCGGTCGCCGCCGGGCTGCACGCCGACATCCGCGCCGCGTCGGCGGCGATGGGCTCGCTCCACCGCGACGCCTACGTGCCGGACGAACGCAACGCCGACGCCTACGACGCGCTGTACGCGCGCTACGTGCGCCTGCACGACCACTTCGGCCGCGGCGGCGACGACGTGCTGCACGCGCTGCGCGACGTGCGCCCACGGGAGCTCGCTCATGGTTGAGGACCTGTGCGCGCTGCACGCCGAGCTGCCGCGCAACGGGCTGGTCGTCTGGACGAGCGGGAACGTGTCCGCGCGGGTGCCCGGCGGCATGCTCATCAAGCCGAGCGGCGTGCCCTACGAGGAGCTCACGCCCGAGTCGATGGTCTTGTGCGACCTCGACGGGGCGCCGCTGACGGACTCGCTCGCCCCGTCCAGCGACGCCGCCACCCACGGGTTCATCTACCAGCACATGCCGGAGGTCGGCGGGATCGTGCACACGCACAGCCCGTACGCGACGGCGTGGGCGGTCCGCGGCGAGCCGATCCCGTGCGTGATGACCGCGATGGCCGACGAGTTCGGCGGCGAGATCCCCGTCGGCCCGTTCGCGCTGATCGGCGACGAGGCGATCGGGCGCGGCGTGGTCGACACGCTCACCGGTCACCGCTCGCGCGTGGTGCTGATGCGCGCGCACGGTGTGTTCGCGCTGGGCGACCGCCCGCGCGACGCCGTCAAGGCCGCCGTGATGTGCGAGGACGCCGCGCGGGTGGTGCTCGCCGCCCGCTCGCTCGGCCCGCTCGAGCCGCTCGACGCCGACAGCGTCGACGCCCTCTTCCACCGCTACCAGAACGTCTATGGCCAGCACTGAAACCCAGTCGCCCCTGCTTGCCCCACCGCAGGCCGCGCGCCCGCGGATCGGGATGCTCGGCGTGATGCAGGACCTCTACGACGCGATGCTCCCGGGCATCACGGCGCGCCAGGCCGCCTACGGCGAGGCGGTGGCCGCGGCGTTGGCCGAGGTGGCCGACGTGGACCCCGGCGAGCCGGTCAAGGACCGCCCCGGGATAGAGACGCGCGTGCGTGAGCTCGAGGCGCGCGGCGTCGACGGGCTGCTGGTCGTGATGCTCACCTACGGGCCGGCGATGCGCGTCGCCCGCACGCTCGCGCACACGCCGCTGCCGGTCTGCCTCGCCAACATCCAGCCCGTCCCGGACGTCACGCCCGCGTGGGACATGGGCGACCTGACGTACAACCAGGGCATCCACGGCGCGCAGGACACCGCGAACGCGATGGTGCGGGCGGGGCGCGCGTTCACGGTGATCACGGACGACTGGCACGGTCCGTCGTTCCGGGCCTCCGTGGGCGCGTGGGCGCGGGCGGCCGCGGCGGTGACACGCTGGCGGGAACTGCGCGTGGCGGTGTTCGGCTACGCGATGAACGCCATGGGGGACATCCGCGTGGACGAGCACGCGCTGCTGCGGGCGCTCGGACCACAGGTCGACGCGCTCGCCCCGGGGGCGCTGCACCGCGCCGCCACGGCCGTGCCCGTGGACGCGGTGGACGCGCTGATCGCGGCCGAGGACGCGCAGTTCGAGATCGACCCGCGGTTGTCGGAGGAGGAGCGCGTCGATCACGCGCGGATGCAGCTCGGCGCCGAGCGGGTGCTGCGCGACGGCGGCTACGGCGCGTACTCGACGCACTTCGGCGCGATCGCCGAGGACGGGCGCTTCGGGCGCCTGCCGCTGGCCGCCGCCTCCAGCCTGATGGCCAAGGGCTACGGCTACGGGGCCGAGGGCGACGCGCTCACGGCCGCGCTGATGTCGGCCGCCGGCACGCTGCTCGGCGAGACGCAGTTCACGGAGATGTACGCGATGGACTTCGCCACGGACTCGATCCTCATGAGTCACATGGGCGAGGGCAACTGGCGCCTCGCGCGCCCGGATCGGCCCGTGCGGCTGATCAAACGGCCGCTCGGCATCGGCGGTCTCGGCGACCCGCCGACGTTCCTCTTCCAGTACGCGCCCGGTCCGGCGACGCTCGCGACGCTCGTCTCGCTCGGCGGCGAGCGCTTCCGGCTGCTGGTCGCGGAAGGGGAGGTGCTCGACACCGACGAGCTGCCGCACCTCGAGATGCCGTACGGGCACTTCCGGCCGGACTCCGGAGTGCGGGACTGCATGGACGCCTGGCTGCGCCTCGGGGGGCCGCACCATCAGGTGCTCAACCCTGGACGGCAGGCGCACGCCTGGCAGCTGTTCAGCGAGCTCGCGGGACTCGAGCTCGCGGTCATCTAATCCAGGAGGAGAGTCATGTACAGGTTGCTGGTCCTCGTGTGCTGCGCGGCCGTGTTCGGCGGCGCGCTGGCCGCGCCCGCGAGCGCGAAGCGTCACGGCGGGTTGAGTGTCACCAAAGCGAGTTTCGGCGCGCTGCCCGCCAGCATGGGCGGCAGCGCGGTCGACCGCTACACGCTGCGCAACGACCGCGGCATGAGCGTCTCGATCCTCACCTACGGCGGGATCGTCCAGGAGCTGGTCGTGCCCGACCGGCGCGGGCGCAAGGCGAACGTCACGCTCGGCTTCGACTCGATCGCCGGCTACACGAGCGCGGCCTACGCGGCCTCGAACCCGTACTTCGGCGCGATCATCGGCCGCTACGGCAACCGCATCGGCGGCGCGCGGTTCACGCTCGACGGCGTCACGTACCCGCTCGACGCCAACAACGGGCCGAACACGCTGCACGGCGGCTTCAAGGGCTTCGACAAGAACATGTGGGCGGGTGAAGCGGTGCGGACGCGCTCGAGCGTCGGCGTGAAGCTCACGCGCGTGAGCGCGGACGGCGAGGGCGGGTTCCCCGGCCGGCTGCCGGTGACCGTCGTCTACTCGCTCGACGATCGCAACCGGCTGCAGATGGACTACACGGCCACCACCGACAAGCCGACCGTGGTGAACCTGACCAACCACGCCTACTTCAACCTCGCGGGCGAGGGGTCGGGCTCGATCGAAGGCCACCAACTGCGGATCAACGCCGACCGCTACACGCCGGTCGACGCGACCCTGATCCCGACCGGCGCGCTGGACCCCGTGGCCGGCACGCCGTTCGACTTCCGTGGCTTCAACGCGATCGGCGCGCGCATCCGCGGCAACCACCAGCAGCTCGTCTACGGCCGCGGCTACGACCACAACTTCGTCCTGAACCCGCGCCGCGGCCGCGGCCTGAACACCGCGGCTCAACTCGTCGATCCCGACAGCGGCCGGATGCTCACCGTGCTGACCGAGGAGCCCGGCCTGCAGTTCTACTCCGGCAACTTCCTCGACGGCACGCTGTACGGCACGAGCGGCCGCCAGTACCGGCAGGGCGACGGCCTGTGCCTGGAGACCCAGCACTTCCCGGACGCGCCGAACAAGCCGGGCTTCGCGTCCACGACGCTGCGGCCGGGCCAGACGTACGAGACCACCACGGTGTACGCGTTCTCGACGGTGGGAGGCCACTAGTCTCCGGCGGATGCCGGTCGAAGACGCCACGGACGCGGAGATCATCGAGGCCCTGGAGAAGCTCGCGCGTGACGCGATCGACGCCGGGACGTTCGTGATCCTGGAAGCGGACACCGCCCGCAACTACTACATCCAGTTCGCCGTGCAGGACGGCGGGATGTACTGCGAGGCGGTGTCCAACCAGTACCTCGAGCCCGAGCACCAGCTCGACGACGAGCAGACGCTCGCGCTCGAGCACCTCGGCTGGCGCGAAGGGGAGCACGAGGATCAGAACTGGGTGCGCACCTTCACGCCGGGCCCGGAGGCGTTGGCGAACAGCGTCTCCCTCGCGCGGCGCGCGTTCAGCGAGGTCTACGGCTTGCCGGACGACGTGCCGCTGCGGATGACGCGCTCCTGGGACGGGCAGGTGCTGGCGGCCGAGAGCGCGATCGAGTTCGCCAGCGAGGGGCACCGGACGACGTACGAGCGCATCAGCAGCTACGTCGCGGAGATCTACCCGGACACGACGGAGTTCGCGGCGACCGAGCCGATGCTGTTCGTGCAGCACGGCTCGACCGTCGTCACGGTCGCGATCAGCCCGGTGGAGATCCACTCGAGCGTCGTCGATCTCTACGCGCTGCTCGTCCGCGAACCGCCGGTCACACCCGAGCTGATGCGCTGGATGCTGGAAGCCAACAACCGCTACCGGATCGGCGCGCTCAGCCTCGACGAGGACGGCGACATCGTGCTCAAGCACTGCCTGCTCGGCGACCTGCTCGCGGCCCAGGAGCTGCGCCCCGTGCTCACCTCCTTCGTCACGCTCGCGGACGAGCTCGACGACGAGATCTCCGAGACCTTCGGCGGCTACACGGCGCGCGATTGGGCTGAGCACATGGAATGATCCGCGCCATGGAGCACTGGGATCGCGTCCCGATTCAGGCGCAGAGCGTCGATGCGCCGCTGTCTCGGGCCGCGGTGTTCCTCGTGCTGGAGGTGGTCGACGACGCCGCGATCCGCGACGTGCTGGGCGCGGTCGGGGACCTGGTGAAGAACGTCGGGTTCCGCGACCTCAACGGGCGACTGTCGTGCGTGGTGGGGATCGGGGCCGCGCTCTGGGACCGCCTCGCTCCGGGCGGGAGGCCTGCCGAGCTGCACCCGTTCGCAGCGGTCCATGGCCCGGTGCACAGCGCGCCGTCGACGCCCGGCGACCTGCTGTTCCACATCCGCGCGGAGCGCGAGGACATGACGTTCGAGCTCGAGCGCCAGCTCCTCGACCTGATCGGGGACGCGGCGCGGGTGGTCGACGAGACGGTCGGCTTCCGCTACTTCGACGCGCGCGACCTGCTCGGCTTCGTCGACGGGACCGCCAACCCGACCGGGGCGGAGCTGCCCGAGGCGGCGCTGATCGGCGACGAGGACCCGGAGTTCGCGGGCGGCAGCTACGTCGTGGTGCAGAAGTACCTGCACGACATGGCGGGGTGGGCGCGGCTCAGCGCCGAGCAGCAGGAGACGATCATCGGCCGGACCAAGCTCGACAACATCGAGCTCGACGACGATGACGCGCCGCGCAAGTCGCACAAGACGCTGGCGACGATCGAGACGCCCGACGGCGGCGAGCTGGCGATCCTGCGCGACAACATGCCGTTCGGCCGCCCCGGCGCCGGCGAGTTCGGCACCTACTTCATCGGCTACGCCGGCCGGCTGTGGGTGATCGAGAAGATGCTCGAGCGCATGTTCGTCGGCGAGCCGGCCGGCGCCTACGACCGGCTGCTGGACTTCTCGACGGCCGTCACCGGCACGACGTTCTTCGTGCCGACCGCCGCCCTGCTGGAGACGCTCGCCGAGCCGCCCGCAGAGGCGACACGCGCCGGCGCCGGGGGCAGCGACGCGTCGTTGGGCATCGGCTCACTGCGGGCGACTTAGCGCTGGAGCGTCTTGCTGGGGCGACAGTTGTGATCCGCCACGTGTAGCGAAGCCGTCACGGGGGCATGAGGGCGGGCATGCCTCAAGCCCTTCGCGTGACGCTGACGTTGTCGGGCGGGGCGTCGCTCGGCGCCTATCAGGCGGGCGCGACCGCCGCGTTGCTGGTGGCGATCGAGCACCTGCGCGACGAGCACGACATCGACGTGCGCGTGGACGCCGTCGGCGGGGCGTCCGCGGGCTCGATCGTCGCGCTCATCGCGGCCTACTCGCTGCTGGAGGGCGTCAGCGGGTGCGAGGTGTTGCACCAGGCGTGGGTCGAGCGGGTCTCGATCGACACGTTGCTGCGGCGCGGATCGCGGGGCCCGCTCTCGCTCGAGGGCGTTCGCGCGGAACTGCCGGACCTGCTGCGCAAGGCCACGCGCGGGCCCGCGCAACCGCATCCGATCGCGCTGCACGTCGCCCTCACCGGCCTGCGCGGCCTCACCTACGAGATCCCGGGTCTGCGGCGTGACGAGCCCGTGCCCGCGGTCACCTTCGCCGACTGGCAGAACTTCGTGCTCGAGCCGGGAGGCGGGCCGGACCAGTACTTCGAGCCGCACCTGCGCTCGCCGCTCGACGCCGTGCTCGCGTCGGCGTCGCATCCGGGAGCCTTCGCCCCGCGGGTGCTCGACCGGCGCCAGGATCGGGAGTCCTACGAGGGGCAGGGCGTCGCGAACCTGCCTCGCTCCGGGTGGCTCTGGTACACGGACGGTGGCCTCGTCCAGACCGAACCGGTGGGCCACACGTTGTCGGCCGCGCGTCGCATCGACGGCCCGGCCGATGCCCATCGGCTGAACCTGCTGATCGACCCGCGTTCGGAGGAGCCCACGGACGCCGAGCAGTGGAGCGACCGCGACAACGACGCGACGTGGGCCGGCGGGCTCACGCGCGCGCTCGCTGTGCTGCCCGAGCAGGCGCTGTATGAGGATCTGCGCCGGCTGCAGCGCGACAACCGGCGGATCGAGTGGCTCGACGATCTCGAACAGGCCGTCGACGGGCACGTGGACGCAGCGGCGGCGGACGGGCTTCGCCACGTGATCGAGCTCATGGACGCCGAGCGCGACGAGATCCGGGCGGGCGGTCCGCACGAGCGTCCCCCCGACGACGCATCGGCCGGTGCGCTGCTGCGCGGCGCGATCGAGCGGATCAGCGGGCTCGTGGACAAGCACCCGGTGGCGGTGGACGTGATCTCGCCGCTGCTGCTCGCGGCGCGCGAAGACGTCGAGCACGTCGGAGACCTGCTCGCGGGGGACATCCTCGGCGACTTCGGCGGCTTCCTGCAGGCCGACCTGCGTCGCAGCGACTTCGCGCTCGGCTACGCGAGCGTGCTGGCCTGGGCGCCCGAAGGCCTGGCCGCGTGCCAACTGCCGCAGGCGGCCGTCGACGCCGCGGTCGACGCGGTCAAAGACGCCACGCCGGAGGACTGGGAGCAGGTGCGGCGCGGCGACGCGGGCGGACGCGACCTGCCCTGGCGTGCCCGTCTGCGCCTCGCCCACTTCCTCTTGCGCATTGTGCGGTCCCTGCTGCGCGGCTGAGCGGGGTCGACCCTCCGGCGGTGGTCAGGCGCGTGGCACGCGTTCCCGCAGCCGGGCGACGGTGGCGAAGCGGCCGGTGTGCGGGACGCCGTCGCCCGCCTCGAAGCGGTGCGAGTAGAACTCGTCGAGCGCGCCGACGGTCGAGATGCGCGACACCTCGACCTGCGTGACCCCGGCCGAGCGCAGGTCGTGCTCGTTCGCCGCCCACAGGTCGAACAGCGCTTTGCCGCCGCCGAGCTCGCGCAGGATCGGCGCGTCCCCGTATGCCTCGCGCGCGGCGGTGATGACGTTCTCGCCCACCTCGTAGTGCTCGGGGGCGATCGACGGTCCGATCGCCGCGACGAGCGCGGCCGGGTCGGTCCCGTACCGCTCGGTCATGGTCTCCACCGTGCGCGAGCCGATGCGCTTGACCGTCCCGCGCCAGCCGGCGTGCGCCAGTCCCAGCGCGTGATGCTCGGGGTCGTAGAGGACCACCGGCACGCAGTCGGCCATCATCACGCACAGCGGCAGGTCGGGGACGTCCGTGACGAGGGCGTCGGTGCCGCCGACGGCCTGCGTGTCGTCCTCCCGGCCCGCTCCCGCGTGCGCGGAGTCGATCACGGCGACGGTGTCCTCGTGCACCTGCTTGCACCACACCGAACGCTCGAACGGCAGCCCGAACGCGCTGAAGAACGCGCGGCGGTTGGCCACCACGGTGGCGTCGTCGTCGCCGACGTGCAGGCCGAGGTTGAGCGCGGCGTGCGGCCCCGCGCTCGCGCCGCCGAGACGGGTGGAGACGAGCGCGTCCACGCGCTCGTCGGGGATCGTCTCGAAGCGATACGCGCGGAGGGCGTCGCGGTCGTCGCGGCGCATCCGGTCAGCCCTTCCGGGCCAGGTCGCGGAAATGGTCGCCGCGGGCGGCGAAGTTCTTGTGCGTGTTGAAGCTCGGCGCGGCGGGGGAGAGCAGCACGACCGTCCCCGGCACCGACAGCTCGCGCGCGTACGCGACGGCGGCCGGCAGGTCGGCGACCACCTTCGCCCGGTCGGGCGCCACGCCCGCGGCCCGTGCGGCGTCCACGAGGCGGGCGCCGGTGTCGGGCAGCCCGAGCACGACCGCGTCGCGGGCGGCCAGCACGACGCCGAGCGCGGCGTAGTCCTGCGAGCGGTCGAAGCCACCGCCGATCAGCACGATCGGCGCGTCCGGGAAGCTCTCGATCGCGAACTTCGCGGCCTCGGGTTCGGTGGAGATGCTGTCGTCGACCCAGCGCACGCCGCCGGCGTCGTGCACGATCTGCAGCCGGTGATCGAGGCCGACGAAGTCGGACAGGGCACCGGGGACGAACGGGATGCCGACCGCGTCCAGCGTGGTGAGCGCCCCGCACACGTTCAGCGCGTTGTGGCGCCCGATCAGCGGCAGGTCTGAGAGCACGACGTCCCCGCGCGCGACCGATCCGTCCTCGGTCACGCGCCAGCCCGGCTCCACCCCGAACGTGAGCACCTCCGCTGCGCCGCGCGGTGCGGCCATGACCAGCGGCGCGGTCGCGTTCAGGACGCAGCGCCGGACCCCGGGCAACGCCAGCAACCGCAGCTTGTCGCTCCGGTACGCCTCGACGCTCCCGTGCCAGTTCACGTGCTCGGCGTAGACGTTGCTGACCACGGCGGTCTCCGGTCCCGCCGCCAGATCGGCGATCTGGTAGCTGGAGAGCTCGATCACGGCGAGCGTGTCGTCGCCGAGCAGGTCGAGCGCGGGCGCCCCGATGTTCCCGCCGAGCCGCACGGGCACGCCGGCCTTCGCGATCAGGTGCGCGATCAGCTTCGACGTCGTCGACTTGCCCTTGGTCGCCGTCACGCCGATCACGTCGCGACCCTCGCGCTCGGCCATCCACAGCGCGGTCGGCGTCGTGGTCTTCAGCCCTCGAAGCTCCGGCCGGTAGATCGACACGCCGGGCGAGCGCACGACCACGTCGCAGTCACGCAACGCCTCCGCGCCGGACGGCGTCCACGACGCGGGCGCCGTCGGTCAGCTCCGGCGCGTCGGCCGGCTCCTCCAGCACGACGACCGTGATCCGCGCGCGCGGCAGCTTGTCCGCCACGTGGCGCGCGAACGAGCGCGTCTCGAGCCCCGCGCCCCAGACGCCGATCGTCTTGCCGTCAAGCGCCGAGAAGCGCATGCACGTCGTCGATCAGCTCGTCCGGCACGTGGTGCTCGTCGCTCAGCGTCAGGACGGCCGCGAGGTCCGCCGTGCGCGCCGTCCAGCACCTCGGCTGACCAGCCGGGCCACGACCGGCCGGTCGCGCCAGCGCTCGTCGGCGGCGAGCAGGGAGATGGCCGCGAGCGACTCCTCCTCCTCGCCCACGCACTCGAACGGCTTGTGCCCGCCGGTCGCGGTCAGCAGCGCGAAGCCCTCGTACTGGTCGAGCTCGTCCAGCATCGGCTTGTGGAAGATCGCCTCCAGCGCGGCGGGCTCCAGGTACGGCGCCAGGATGAGGAACACGAACCGGCACTTGGGGCAGTTCCCGCACCACGACGTCGCGCGCAGCGCCGGGTCGAGCCGGAAGATCGTGTTGCAGCTCGTGAACGCGGCGTGGTACTGCGCCATCCCCGCGAACGTGCGCGCGATCCCGAGCTCCGAAGCGGGGCGCAGCAGCGAGAAGACGTTCACGGGCGAGCCGGTCTCGGCCACCGCGCCGCGCAGCAACGCCTCGGCCCGCGCGCTCTTGGAGAACTGGTGGTTGACCTCGATGCCGTCGTAGACGACGTTCCCGGCCGAGGCCGACCGCTCGTTGGCCAGCGTCACCGCGTCGTAGCCGTTCAGCGCCGCGGTCAGCAGCGCCACGCACGACACGATCGCCGTGATCGGCACGTGCCCGTTCAAGGCGCCGCTGCGGTTCAGCTCGCCGAGCAGCTCCAGCGGCAACCGCCGCTGCGCGACGACGTGCTCGACGCCCGCGACCGCCGCCGTGCGCTGCATCGCCGGGTTGTCGCGCACGGAGAACAGCGTGAAGTCCAGCCCGGAGCGACGCACGATCTCCAGCGCCACGATCGAGTCCTTGCCGCCCCCGACCGGGACGAGCACGCGCTCGAGCGTGTGCGGCGCCGCGGTGCGGGCCTCGCCGTCACGCGGGAACACCGGCCGCGGCAGCGCCGGCAGCGCGTTGACGACCGCGAACTCGCCCAGCCCTTCCGAGTACAGCGCCTCGAGGAAGTCCGCGGCGGCCGGACCGGGATGCGCGCCCTCGCACACCACCGCGGGCGGCGCGGCGGTCTTGTAGTACGAGACGCCCGCGACCCAGTGCAGGAGGTCCAGGATCGGCTCCACCGCGGCCAGGTCGGCGCCCTCCGGGACCGGCACCTCGAGCTCCTCGACGAACTCGTACTCGTCGTCGAGCGCGTAGTGCAGGCGAACCGTCCCGTCAGGCGACAGGGAGCGCTCGGTGAAGCGGAACGTGCGGTATTTCGAGGGGTCGAACAAGCCGCGGTTGAGGGTATCGGCGCCCCCGCAGTCTGAGAGAGTGGGGCGGTGGACAGCAGCTCGATCGTTGGGCGGGAGGCTGAGCTCGCGCTGCTCGGCGATCGCGTCGGGGCGGGACATCCGCTCGTGTTGATCGGCGCGCCGGGCATCGGCAAGACCACGCTGTGGGAAGCGGGCATCGAGGCCGCTCGCAGCCACGGCCTGCAGGTCTTGTCGGCTTCGCCTGGCGACCGCGAGGCGCAGCTGTCCTTCACGGCGCTGATCGACCTGTTCGATGGCGTCGCCGACGACGCGCTGGCGGGTTTGCCGGGCCCACAGCGCAGCGCCCTGGACGTGGCGCTGTTGCGGCGCGAGCCGGCGGCAGAGCCCCCGGAACCGCACGCGATCGGGCTCGGGGTCCTCAACGGGCTGCGCGCGCTGGCGGCCCGGGCGCCCGTGCTGGTGGCCGTCGATGACGTGCAGTGGCTCGACCCCGCCTCAGCCACCGCGATCTCGTTCGCGGCGCGGCGGCTCGCCACCGAGCCGGTCGGGTTCCTGCTCGCCCGGCGGCCCGGTCCGCCGTCGATGCTCGAGCAGGCGCTCGCTCGCCGTGTGCCTCAGCACCTCCAGGTCGGGCCGCTCGGCCTCGCTGCCACACGCAGCTTCCTGTCCGCGCGGCTCGGACTCAGCTTGCCCCGGCGGTTGCTGCACCGGATCGTCGAGTCCACCGAGGGCAATCCCCTGTTCGCGCTGGAGTTGGGACGGACGGTGGTCGAGCAGGGGATGCCGGAGATCGGTGCGGAGATCCCCGTGTCGGACGCGATCGCAGACCTGATGGGGATGCGCGTGGCGCGATTGCCGGCGCCGGTGCGCATGCTGTTGCTCACCGTTGCCCTGAGCGCCGACGCGCACCTGGCCGACCTCGGCCGGGTCGCCGACCGACAGACGATCGACGAGGCCCTCGACCTCGGTGTGCTGCACGTCGACGGTGACCGCGTGCGCCCGTCGCACCCGATGCTCGCCTCCGTGGCCCGGACGCACGCACCGCACAGCGAGCGGCGGGCGGCTCACCGCGCCCTCGCTGAGTCTGCCTCCGGCGACCAGGAGCGCGCGCTCCATCTGGCGTTCGCGACCGACGGGCAGGACGCGGGCCTGGCCGCAACCGTCGCTGCGGCGGCTGCCGGCGCCTCCGCGCGTGGCGCCAGGGGCGAGGCGGTGGTGCTCGGCGAGCAGGCGCTGCGCCTGACGCCCGCCGACAGCGCCGATCGAGGTGACCGGCTGCTCGGCTTGGCGGAGTACCTGGCGCGGGCCGGCGAGCGGCAGCGGGTCACAGACCTGGTCGCGCCGGCGCTCGAGACGTTGCCGCACGGTCGTCAACGGGCACGCGCGTGGCTGCTGCTCTCCGAGGGAGGACCCGTCGACAGCCACGCTGAGCGCGCGCGCCACTACCGCCACGCGCTGGCCGAGAGCACGGGCGACCCGGACCTGTCCGCGCACGTGCTGGCGATCCAGGCGTTCAACGACGTCATCGTCGGTGTCGAGCGTATTCGCGAGGCGGCGGCGCTCCCCGAGGACCGCCGCAACCTCCGTGTGCTGGGGTGGGCGCGCTGCCTGCGCGGGCAACCCTTCGAGGACGTGTGCGCGCGTTTTCGGGCTTCCGCGCACGGTGCCGTCCCCCTCGTCGATTCGCCGGAGCCCGTGCTGGGGCTGCGGCTCTCGTGGCGTGGCGAGATGGAACCGGCCCGGGCGACGACGACCCGGTTCCTCGCGCTCGCCGACGAGCGCGGTGAGGCGGTGTCCTACACGTGGCTGCGGCTCAACCTCTGCGGCCTCGAGCTGCGCTCCGGCCGCTGGGCCGCAGCCGCGCAATTGCTCGACGAGTGGGCGCAGTCCAGCGACCGGGCGCTGCTGAGCGAACCGGCGTATCAGTACAACCGCGCGCTACTGGCGGCCGGACGCGGGCATCCCGACGAGGTGCAGCGCTGGGCGACGCCTGCCCTGGCGGACGCCGAAGCACGCGGCTACCGGTGGCATGCGCTCGAGGCGCGCCGGGCACTCGGAACCGCGGCGCTGTTGACGCACGATCCGGCTCAGGCGGCCGACCTGCTGCGTCCGGTGTGGGCGCACACGGTGCGCGAGGGCATCGACGAGCCCGGCGCGTTCCCGGTGGCCGGCGACCTGGTCGAGGCGCTGGTGGAGCTCGGCGAGCAGTCCGAGGCGCGCGCGGTCAACGAGCGGCTGAGCGAGTTGAGCGAGCGCCAACAGCATCCGTGGGGACTGGCCACGGCCAAGCGCTGCAGCGCGAACGCCGACGAAGCGGCCGCCGAGTTCGGTCGGCTCGGGCTTCCGTACGACCGGGCGCGCTCGCTGCTCGCACAGGGCCGGGCGCAGCGCCGGCAGCGGAAATGGCGCGCCGCCCGGGACGCACTCGAAGGCGCCGTCGCCGCGTTCGACGCGCTCGGGTCCGACGGGTGGGCCGAGCAGGCGCGCTCCGAGCTCGCGCGCGTCGGCGCACGCCGCCCACGAGCGGCCGGCGAGTTGACGCCGAGCGAGGAGCGCGTCGCGCGCCTGGCGGCCGAAGGCCGCTCCAACAAGGAGATCGCGAGGACACTCTTCGTGACGGTGCACACCGTCGAAGCGCATCTGTCGAAGGCCTACGAGAAGCTCGGCGTCCGCTCGCGCACGCAGCTCGCGGCCCGCCTCTCCGAAGGGCCCTAGCGCCAAAGACTGGGGGTTTCCGTCATTTCGGGCGCCCGGCGCGTGGCCTACGTTCGCCGGATGGACGACCTGCACGCGATCAACGCGCACTTCATCGACAACTTCGTCGCCAACGACGTCGCGGCGCACGACGCGCTGTTGCACCCGAGCTTCCTCTACGTCCGCAGCGACGGCTCGCGCGTGGACCGCGCGAGCTACCTGGAGGGGTGGGCCACCGGCTTCGACCCTGAAGTCATCGTCTACTGGGATGTCCGCGACGAGCTGATCACCGTGGTCGGCGACGTCGCGCTCGTGCGGTCGACCAACAAGGAGACCGTTCGCCACGGCGGTGAAGAGGTCACGTCGATGTCGACCTACACGGACACGTACGTCCGTGAGCACGGACGCTGGCTCTGCGTCCAGGCGCAGATCACCCCGGTCGCCCAAGCGAACGAGCCGGCGGACGACACGATCATCTCGGTCTGGATAAAGGGCGTCCGCCAGGAGTTGGCCAATGCGTGAAGCTATCATCTATTTCGATGACTTCTTCATCGATCTCGGTGCCGCTGTCGATCCTCGACCTTGCGCAGATCCCGGAGGGCGGCAACGCCCAGACCGCCCTTCATCGTTCGCGTGAGCTCGCGCAGCACGCGGAACGCCTCGGCTACAGCGCTTCTGGCTGGCCGAGCACCACAACATGGCCGGGATCGCGTCCGCGGCCACCTCGGTCGCGATCGGCTTCGTCGCCGAGGGCACGAGCACGATCCGCGTGGGCGCCGGCGGGGTGATGCTCCCGAACCACGCGCCGCTCGTGATCGCGGAGCAGTTCGGGACGCTCGAGGCGCTCTACCCGGGCCGGATCGATCTCGGGCTCGGGCGCGCGCCCGGCACCGACCAGCCGACGATGCGCGCGCTGCGCCGGGACTTCACGAGCGCGGACACGTTCCCGCAGGACGTCCAGGAGCTGCAGGCGCTGCTCGGCGACCCGGCGCCCGACCAGCACATCCAGGCCGTGCCGGGCCAGGGCTCGCACATCCCGTTGTGGATTCTCGGCTCGTCGCTGTTCGGCGCCCAGCTCGCCGCCGCGCTCGGGCTGCCGTACGCGTTCGCTTCGCACTTCGCGCCCGCCGCGCTCGTCCCGGCGATCCAGGTCTACCGCGAGCGCTTCCAGCCTTCCGCGCAGCTCGACCAGCCGTACGTGATGCTCGCCGCCAACGTGATCATCGCCGACACCGACGAGGCGGCGCGCAAGCTCGCCACCTCGCAGCAGAAGTCCTTCATCGACGGCGCGTTCCGGCGCAAGCGCACGCTGCTGCAGCCGCCGATCGACAACATCGACGACTACTGGCACCCGCAGGAGAAGGCGCAGCTGGAGTCGATGCTGAGCTGCTCGTTCATCGGCTCGCTCGAGACCGTGCAGGAGCAGGTGACCGGCTTCATCGCCGAGCACCAGCCCGACGAGCTGATCGTCGCCACCAGCACCTTCGACCAGCAGGCGCGACTGGACTCGCTCGAGCGTCTCGCGAGCCTCACGGATGCCGCCGTACGCGCTTGAGCCGGCGGCGTCCGAGCACGCCGAGATCCGGGCCGCCCTGCACGAGCTCGTCGGCCGGTTCCTCGCGGACTACGAGCGCGCCGCCCAGACGCACGGGCTGACGCTGACGCAGGCCCGCGTGCTCGGGTTCGCGAGCTGTGAGCCACTGTCGCAGCGCGCGCTGGCCGCCCGCTTCGGCTGCGACCCGTCGAACATCAGCGTGATCGTCGACCGGCTCGTCGAGCGGGAGCTGGTCGAGCGCCGGCCGGACCCGAGCGACGGGCGCGTGAAGCTGATCGCGGCGACGGACACCGGCCGCGGGCTCGCGGACCGCTGCTGCCAGGACCGCGAGTGGCTCGGGCCCGCGCTCGACGGCCTCACGGCGGACGAGCTCGAGGCCGTCCGTGCGGGACTCACACTGCTCACGCGCGGGTGACGCGACAATCCAGGCTGTGGAGCACCTCGACGTCGTGATCGTCGGCGCCGGTCTGAGTGGGATCGGCGCCGCCCACCATCTGCAGGACCGCCTGCCCGGGCTCTCCTACGCGATCCTCGAAGGCCGCGAGGCGATCGGCGGCACGTGGGACCTGTTCCGCTACCCGGGCGTGCGCTCGGACTCGGACATGCAGACGCTCGGCTACCGCTTCAAGCCGTGGACGGACGAGAAGGCGCTCGCGGACGGCCCGTCGATCCTCGAGTACGTGCGCGAGACCGCGTCCGAGGCCGGCATCGACCAGTACGTGCGCTTCGGGCACCAGGTCCGCGGCGCCGCGTGGGCCGACGGGCGCTGGACGCTCGACATCGACGGCCGCGAGCCGCTGTCGTGCTCGTTCCTGTACGTGTGCGGCGGCTACTACCGCTACGACCAGGCCTACCTGCCGTCCTTCGACGACGCCGAGACCTTCACGGGCGAGATCATCCACCCGCAGTTCTGGCCCGAGGACTTCGACTACACGGGCAAGCGCGTCGTCGTGATCGGCTCCGGCGCGACCGCGGTGACGATCGTGCCCGCGATGACCGACAAGGCCGCGCACGTGACGATGCTCCAGCGTTCGCCGACCTACATCCTCTCGTTGCCCTCGAAGGACAAGCTGGGCAACGCGCTGCGCCGCTGGCTGGGGAACCGGCGCGGCTACCAGGTCACGCGCTGGAAGAACGTCGCCGTCTCGACGCTCGTCTACCAGCTCTCGCAGCGCTGGCCGAAGCTCATGCGCCGGTTGATCCGCAAGGGCGTGCTCGCCCAGGTCCCGGCCGGCTATCCCGTCGACACCCACTTCAACCCGACGTACGGCCCGTGGGACCAGCGCCTGTGCCTGGTCCCCGACGGCGACCTGTTCCGCGCGATCAGCCGTGACAAGGCCTCGATCGTCACCGACCGCGTCGAGCGCTTCACGCCGCACGGCGTCCAGCTCGCCTCGGGCGAGCACCTCGACGCCGACGTGATCATCACCGCCACCGGCCTGAACCTGCAGGCCTTCGGCGGCCTCGCGCTCACCGTCGACGGCGAGCCCGTGCACCTCCCGGACCACCTCGCCTACAAGGGCATGATGCTCTCCGACGTCCCGAACTTCGTGTTCACGATCGGCTACACCAACGCGTCCTGGACGCTGAAGGCCGACCTCGTCGCCGAGTTCACCTGCCGCATCCTGGCCCACATGGGCCAGCACGGCTACACGACCGTCGTCCCGCACGATGCCGACGGCGTCGAGCGCACACCCCTGCTCGACTTCGAGGCCGGCTACGTCCAACGCTCCCTGCACCTGTTCCCGCAGGCCGGCGCCGAGGCCCCGTGGCGGCTCGGCATGAGCTACGCGCAGGACGTCGTCACCCTGCGCCACGGCAAGCTCGACGACGGCGCGCTCCGCTTCTCATAGAGTCAGCGGCCTGTGGCCGTTTTGCTGATCGGCACCCTCGACACGAAGGGGGAGGAGCTCGCCTTCCTGCGTTCGCGGCTGCGCCAGGCCGGGGTGGAGGTGCTGCTGGCCGATGTCGGCACGGGCGGGCCGCCGACGGTGAAGCCCGACATCGCGCGCCAGGAGATCAGCGCGCACGACGCCGGTGATCGCGGCGGTGCGGTGCGCGCGATGGCCGACGGCGCGGCCAAGCTGGCCAAGCGCCTCCACGCCGCCGGGGCGATCGAGGGTGTGCTCGGGGCCGGCGGGTCCGGGAACACCGCGATCGCGACCGCGGCGATGCGGGCGTTGCCGGTCGGGGTGCCGAAGCTGATGGTGTCGACGATGTCGGCGGGCGACACGCGCGACTACGTCGGCGGCACCGACGTCACGCTGATGGCGTCGGTCACGGACGTCGCGGGCCTGAACTCGATCAGCGCGCAGATCCTCGCGAACGCCGCGGGGGCGATGGCGGGGATGGTGGGCGCACCGCCGATCCAGGCGCACGGCACGAAGTCACTGATCGGCGCGACGATGTTCGGCGTCACCACGCCGTGCGTGGATCACGCGCGGAGGCGGCTCGAAGCCGGCGGCCACGAAGTGCTGGTGTTCCACGCCACCGGCACCGGCGGCCGCGCGATGGAGGCGCTCGTGGAGTCCGGCTTCCTCGCGGGCGTGCTCGATGTCACCACCACCGAGCTCGCGGACGACCTCGTCGGCGGCGTGCTCACCGCGGGCCCGGACCGCCTGCTGGCCGCGGGCCGAGCGGGCATTGCGCAAGTCGTGTCGCCGGGCGCGCTCGACATGGTCAATTTCGGCGCGCGCGCCACGGTGCCGCCGCAGTTCGAGCAGCGCACCCTGTGCGAGCACAATCCGTCCGTGACGCTGATGCGCACCACCCCCGAGGAGTGTGCGGAGCTCGGCGCGCGAATCGCGCGCAAGCTCTCCACCGCCACCGGCCCCACCACGCTCTTCCTGCCGCTCCGCGGCTTGTCGCTGCTCGACTCCCCCGGGCAGCCGTTCCACGATCCGGAGGCGGACGCGGCCCTGTTCGAGGCGCTGCGGACCGTCGACGGCGACGTCGAGGTGATCGAGATGGACTGCAGCATCAACGACCCGGCCTTCGCGGAGGCGATGGCCGACAAGCTCGACGCGCTGCTGTGACGGGCGATGCGGCACGGGCGCGCCTGCGAGCCACCCTCCAGGGCGGCGGCGTGATCATCGGCTCCGGCGCGGGCACCGGCCTGTCGGCCAAGTGCGCGGAGGACGGCGGCGCGGACCTGATCATCATCTACAACTCCGGCCGCTACCGGATGGCGGGCCGCGGCTCGCTCGCCGGCCTGATGCCCTACGGCGACGCGAACGCGATCGTGCTCGAGATGGCCCGCGAGGTGATCCCGATCGTCAAGGACACGCCCGTGCTCGCCGGCGTGTGCGGGACCGACCCGTTCCGCACGATGGACCGCTTCCTGCAGACCATCGAGGACGAGGGCTTCGCGGGCGTGCAGAACTTCCCGACGGTCGGCCTGATCGACGGCACGTTCCGGGCCAACCTCGAGGAGACCGGCATGGGCTTCGGGCTCGAGGTGGAGATGATCGCCACCGCCGCGAGCATGGGCCTGCTGACCGCGCCGTACGTGTTCGACCCCGGCCAGGCGACCGCGATGGCGCAGGCCGGAGCGGACGTGCTCGTGCCGCACATGGGCCTGACCACCAACGGCTCGATCGGCGCGCGCACGGCCAAGACGCTCGACGCGTGCGTCACCGAGATCCAGGCCATGCGCGACGCGGCGGTCGAAGTCAACCCGGGCATCATCGTGCTGTGCCACGGTGGCCCGCTCGCCGAACCCGAGGACGCCCAGTACGTGCTCGACCACACCGACGGCATCGCGGGCTTCTTCGGCGCGTCCAGCACGGAGCGCCTGCCGGTGGAGAAGGCCCTCACCGACAACATGCGCCGGTTCAAGGCGCTGACTGCGTGAGCCCGATCGGGATCGCCTTGAACTGCTCCGTGGTCGAGGACAGCGCTTCCTCCACCGGCAGCCGCTCCACGCTCGAAGCGCCGACGAACCCGACCGCGCCCGTGCGGCTCATGACGTAGGCCGCGTCGTCGGGGGTCGCGATCGGCCCGCCGTGGCAGAGCACCAGCACGTCGGGCTGCTGCGTCACCGCGGCCGCCCCGATCGCCTGCACCTGCTCGCAGGCCACGTCCAAGGACATCGCCTCCTCGGCGCTCATGCCGATCGTGCCGCCGACCGTCAGCCCCATGTGCGCGATCACGGCGTCCGCGCCTGCCGCGGCCATCGCCGTCGCCTCCTGGGGCGTGAACACGTAGACGATCGTGAACAGCCCGAGCTCGTGCGCGGTGGCGATCATCGCCACCTCGCGGGCGAAGCCCAGGTCGGAGGCCTCCAGCTCGCGCCGGATCCGGCCGTCGAACAGGCCCACCGTCGGGAAGTTGTTCACGCCCGAGAACCCCGCTTCGCTCACCTGCCCGAGGAAGCGACGCATCACGCGCGTGGGATCGGTGCCGTTGACCCCCGCGATCACCGGCGTGCGCTGGACGACGGGCAGGATCTCGCGCTCGCCCATCTCCATCACGATCGCGTTCGCGTCCCCGAGCGCGAGCAGCCCGCACATCGAGCTGTGCCCGGCCATCCGGAAGCGGCCGGAGTTGTAGACGATCACGAGATCGGCGCCGCCCCGCTCGATGAACTTCGCGGAGATCCCCGTGCCCGCCCCGGCGCACACGATCGCCTGCTTTCGGTCAATTTGACTTTGCAGGCGACTAATGACCTGCTGCCGGGTGAACTGCATCCAGCGCCTCTCCCAATTTCGTCGACAAGCAACGTAAATATACCGATGATGCAAGTTATCCGCTCTGTCAACGACGTATAGTGGTGGCGCAGTGGCAGTTCCGTCGACAGTCCGGCTTGCGCGTACCGGGGAGGTCCTCGACCTCCTGCGCCGCGGCGGAGCCGAGACGACGGCCGACCTCGCGGCCGAGATGGGCGTCGCGCGCTCGACCGTCACCGAGCGGCTCGAGGTGCTCTTCCAGCACCAGCTGATCGTCACCGTGGGGGAGACGAGCGGCGCGCGCGGGCGCCCCGCTTCCCGGCTCGCGTTCAACGCCGCCGCGGGCGTGACCCTGGCCGCCCAGGTGGGCATGAGCGGCGTGCTGATGGCCGTCACCGACCTCGCCGCCGAGGTGCTCTGGTACCGCAAGGTGGACCTCGACGTGTCCAAGGGGCCGGAGGAGCTGCTGCGCGTCCTGGATGCGCACTTCGGTGAGGCGCTGCAGGAGCTCGGCCCACGCGCCGGGCGCCTGTACGGCATGGGCATCGGCCTCGCCGGCGACCTCGAGATCGCCGGCACCGCGGTGTCCTGGCGCGCCTTCCCGCTCACCGAGCGCCTGCGCGAGCGGTTCGAGTGCCCGGTGCTCGTGGACCGCGACGTGAACTTCCTCGCGCTCGGCGAGCACCGCACCTCGTGGCCCGATGCGCGCGTGTTCCTGTGCCTGAAGGTCGGCACGGTGATCGCCTGCGGGCTGATCATCGACGGCCAGGTGGTCCGCGGCGCCACGGGCCTGCTCGGCGAGGTCGGCCACACCAAGGTCGCCGGCCAGGACGCGCCGTGCACGTGCGGGAGCAGCGGCTGCCTGAACACCGTCGCCAGCGGCACCGCGCTCGCGGCCCAGCTGCGCGAGGGCGGGTTCGACGTCCACACCGCGCGCGAGGTGTCCGAGCTCGCCGACCGCGGTGTGCTCGAGGCCGTCCAGGCCGTGCGCGCGGCCGGCCGCCAGATCGGCGAGGTCATGGCCGCGGCCATCAACCTGCTCAACCCCGACGTGATCGCCGTCTGGGGCTACCTCGTGGACACCGGCGACCAGTTCCTGGCCGGGATGCAGGAGGCGATCTACAAGACCGCGCTCCCGGCTTCAGCCCGCGCCGTCTCGCTCGCCCGCCCCCCGCACGGCGACGACGCCGGCCTCCGGGGCGCCGCGCTCACGGTGATCGACTCCACGCTGAGCCCCGAGGCAATCGACGCCTTTGTCGCCGAATCAATATTGGATTAGATCGACGATCCACAAAAAGAGTTGCACGGCCGCGTTTAATCTGTAGGCTCCCCCTCGGAACGAGGAGAGGAGAGGCGATGAACCCTCTGGGCGCATCGACATGGATCTGGACGTCCCCCTTCGGGGATGAATCGCTCGAATTGGTTGTTCGAGCCAAGCAATTCGGCTTCGACGTGCTGGAGATCGCGGTGGAGGACCCGGATCGCATCACCGGGTCGCGCTTGCGCGAGGCCGGCGAGCGGGCCGGCGTGACCTTCACGGTGTGCGGCGCGTTCGGCCCCGACCGCGACCTGTCGCATGACGACGCGGCCATCCGCCGCATCGGCATCGAGTACGTCAAACGCTGCGTGGACCTCGCCGCCGAGCTCGGCGCGCCGCACTTCGTCGGCCCGATGTACTCGGCCGTCGGCAAGACGCGGCTGCTCGATCCGCTCGAGCGCGGCGCGCAGCGCTCGCTCGCCGTGGAGAGCCTGAAGGTCGTCGCCGACTACGCCGGCGAGCGTGGCATCGCCCTCGGCGTCGAGCCGCTCAACCGGTTCGAGACCGACCTGGTCAACACGGCCGAGCAGGCGCTCGAGCTGATCGACCTCGTCGGCGCGCCCAGCCTCGGCGTGCTGCTGGACAGCTTCCACATGAACATCGACGAGAAGTCGCTCGGCGACGCCGTCCGGCTCGTGGGCAGCCGCCTGCTGCAGGTGCACACGTGCGAGAACGACCGCGGCACGCCCGGCACCGGCCACGTGCAGTGGACCGAGCTGTTCGCCGCGCTGCGCGACATCGACTTCGACGGCCCGCTCGTCATCGAGTCCTTCACCCCGGCGGTCAAGGAGATCGCCAAGGCCGTGAGCCTGTGGCGCCCGCTCGACGCCGAGCCGGATGAGCTCGCGCGTCGCGGCGCCGCCTTCCTGCGTGAGTCGCTGACCCCCGTTGTGGCCTGAAGCCAAGGAGCAGTTGTGATTCGAGTGGCCATGATCGGCCTCGGCTTCGGCGCCGAGTTCATCCCGATCTATCAGCAGCACCCCGACGCCGAGCTCACGGCCATCTGCCGCCGTGACCAGGCGGGCCTGGACGAGGTGGGCGACCACTTCGGCGTCGCCAAGCGCTACACGGACTACCGCGAGCTGCTCCAGGACCCCGACATCGACGCGGTCCACATCAACTCGCCGATCCCGGATCACGCGTGGATGACGCTCGAGGCGCTCGAGGCCGGCAAGCACGTCGCGTGCACGGTGCCGATGGCGACGAGCATCGAGGACTGCCGGCGGATCGTCGAGACGGTCGAGCGGACCGGCCTGAAGTACATGATGATGGAGACGGTCGTCTACGCCCGCGAGTACCTGTTCATCAAGGACCTGTACGACACGGGCGAGCTCGGCAAGCTGCAGTTCCTGCAGGCGAGCCACATGCAGGACATGGACGGCTGGCCCGACTACTGGCCCGGCCTGCCGCCGATGTGGTACGCGACGCACTGCGTCGGCCCGATGCTGGCGCTCACCGATGCGGCCGCCGAGGTGGTCTCGTGCTTCGGCTCCGGCACCATCCGCGAGGACCTGATCGAGCACTACGGCTCGCCGTTCGCCGTCGAGTCCGCGCACATCAAGCTGCAGGACTCCGACGTCTCCGCGCGCATCTACCGCAGCCTGTTCGACGTCGCCCGCCAGTACCGCGAGAGCATCGACGTGTACGGCTCCAAGCAGGCGTTCGAGTGGACGCTGATCGAGGGCGGCAAGCACGTGCTGCACACGGCCAAGCGCCCGGAGCCGGAGATCCCGGTCGAGATCGACGTGCCGGACTTCGCGCACCGCCTGCCGGAGCCGATCCAGCGCTTCACCACCAAGGGCGTCTACGACGACGAGGAGACGCACCTGAGCTTCACCCAGGGCGCGGGCCACGGGGGCTCGCACCCGCACCTCGTGCACGAGTTCGTGTCCGCACTGACCGAAGTCCGGGCACCGTTCCCGGACGCCCGCCGCTCGGCCAACTGGACGTGCGTGGGCCTGTGCGCGCACGAGTCCGCGCTCAAGGGCGGCGAGCTCGTCCGCCTGCCCGACTTCACACTGCGGCCGGAGGCCGTCGCCGGCTGATGCAGCAGTTCGTCACCGTCACCCTCAACGGGCTGACCCTGGCCGCGCTGTACTTCGTGGTCGCCAGCGGCTTCACCCTGATCTTCGGGCTGATGCGCGTGGTGAACATGGCGCACGGCGCGCTCTACCTGCTCGGCGGCTACATCGCGCTGGAGATCCAGACGCGCTGGTACAAACGTCCGGACTCCGGCTCGGGTCTCTCGCTCAGCGGGGAGTCCGACGCCGAGTACAGCGTCTTCGCCTGGTTCATCCCGCTCGTGCTCGCGACGCTGATCATCGGCGTCATCGGCGTGGCCATGCAGCAGATCTTCCTGCGCTGGAACCAGGGCCAGGACCTGCGCCAGGCACTGATCACGATCGCGCTCAGCGTCATCCTCGCCGACCAGATGCTCGCCTACTTCGGTGGCATCTCGAAGGACATCTCGGCGCCGTCGGCGTGGCCGACGTCGATCGTGCTGCCGGGCGACGTGCGCTTCGGCTTCTTCCGCGGCGTCGATCGTGCTGGCCGCGGCGCTGGCTGATCGGGCTCGGGCTGTACCTGATCATCAAGCGCACCCGCTTCGGCAAGATCGTGCGCGCCGGCGTCGACGACCGCGACATGGTGTCTGCGCTCGGCATCAACGTGAACCGCGTGTTCATCGGGATGTTCTTCCTCGGCTCCGCGCTCGCGGGCCTGGGCGGGGTGCTCGGCGGCACGATGATCTCGCTCGCGCCCGGCCAGGACACGGCCTTCCTGCTGAACTCGCTGATCGTCGTGATCATCGGCGGGATGGGCTCGCTGGGCGGCGCCGCGATCGGCGCGCTCGCCCTCGGCCTGGTCGACGCCTACGCGGACGTGTACCTCGTCTTCGGCGACCTCGACCTCACGAACTACTCGATCATCGTCACCTTCGCGCTGCTGGTCGGCGTGCTGGCGGTGCGGCCGCTCGGGCTGTTCGGGAGGCCGGCATGAACCCCAACGTGTCCACGCAGCGGATCGCGTGGCCGGCCCTGATCGTGATCGTCGTGGCCGCCGCGGTCGCGCCGCTGTTCGTGAGCGACTTCTTCCTGAACTCGATCCTCACGAAGGCGCTGTGGCTGGGGATCGCGGCGGCGAGCCTGATCTTCCTGGCCGCGTACGGCGGGATGGTCTCGCTCGCCCAGGTCGGCCTCTACGGCATCGCGGGCATGGCCTACGCCAACCTCGTGCTCGCCGACGGTGGCGCGGGCGCGGCGTGGAACCCGTACGTCGCGCTCGTGGGCGCGCTCGTCATCACCACGGTCGTCGGGCTGGGCTTCGGCTGGATCGCGGCCCGCAGCGAGGGGATCTACTTCCTGATGATCACGCTGGCCTTCAGCGTCCTCGTCTACTACTTCTTCAGCCAGGTCACCGGCCTGTCGGGCTTCGGTGGCATCAACAGCGTCGACCTCCCGAGCGTGGTCGGCTCACCCGAGCAGGACCCGCTGCCGCGCTACTTCCTGACCTTGGTGGTCGCGGTGCTGGTGTTCCTCGGCCTCGGCGCGCTCTCGCGCACCGCGTTCGGGCTCGGCATGCAGGGCGTGCGCGACGAACCGGCCCGCATGCGCGCGCTCGGCTTCGACGTGAATCTGCACCGCACGCTGGCGTTCGGCGTCGCCGCCTTCGTGGCCGGGATCGCCGGCGTGCTGTCGGTGTTCTACAACACCCGCATCACGCCGGGTTCGATCAACCTGGCGCAGACGATCGACGTCCTGATCGTGGCCGTGATCGGCGGCCTGTACCGGCTCGAGGGAGCGTGGGTCGGCGCGCTCACCTACGCGCTGATCGACAACTACTCGCGCGAATGGGTGCCGGAGGTCGGCAACGTCCTCGGGCCCGCGCGCTTCAACACGCTGATCGGCGTGCTGTTCCTGATCATCGTCCTGGCGTCCCCGGGTGGCCTGATCGGCATCTGGGACCAGCTCAAGACGAAGATCAAGACGCCGCGCCGCCAGGCACCGGCATCGACGCCGGTGCCACAGACGACCGAATAGCTCACACGAGGGGAGAGAGGGAATGTTCCGACGTTCACACGTCGCGCTGGTCGCTGCCTGTGCGGCCTTCGCGGCCTGCGGTTCAGAGTCAAGCAACGAGGGCGCCCCCAGAGCGCGGGCGGCGAGAGCCACCAGCGACGGCGGCGGCGAGCCGATCAAGGTCGGCTTCCTGTCGGACTGCGAGGGCGCGTTCGGCTCGTTCTTCGAGCCGACGGCCTCGGGCGCGAACCTCGCGCTGATCAAGTACGCGGGCGCCAAGCCCGACCGGCGAGAAGCCGACGGACGGCGTCACCGGCGCGAAGATCGCCGGCAAGGACGTGGAGATCGTCGGCTACGGCTGCGCGGACGACACGGCCGACAAGGCGATCGAGGAGACCCGGCGCCTGATGGAGCAGGAGGACGCCGACGTCCTCATCGGCCCGCTGTCGGGCGACGAGGGCATCGCGGTGGCCAACTACGCCAAGGAGCACCCGGACAAGACGTTCGTCAACGGCATCGCGGGCGCGCAGGACTCGACGCTGAAGGTCAACGCGCCGAACTTCTTCCGCTTCCACCCGGACGGCGCGCAGTGGTCGGCCGGCCTCGGTGACTACGCGTACAACGAGCTGGGCTGGAAGAACGCGGCGATCATCGGCGACGACTACTCGTTCCCGTACACGTCGCTGGCCGGCTTCGTGGCCGAGTTCTGCGCCATCGGCGGCCAGATCCCCAAGCGCGTGTGGGCGCCGCTGGGCGAGGAGGACTACTCGTCCTACATCTCGCAGATCCCCAAGGACGTCGACGGCCTGTACGTCGGCATCGGCGGCTCCGGCCTGATCAGCTTCATCAAGCAGTACGAGGAGCAGCGCGGCCGCGTCGACACCGAGCGGATGCTCGGCAACGTGTTCTGGGACGACCCGCTCGTGCTCAAGGAGGTCGGCAAGTCGCTCGTGGGTGGCGTGACGTCGGCGATGACCGCCGCCGACTCGGACTCGCCCGAGGTCGCGGCCTACATCCAGGGCCTCAAGGACAACTACGGCGACGAGATCGCCGGCGCCGGCCCGTCCGTGTTCACCTACGGCTACTACACCGGCATGACGGCGCTGATCAAGGCGCTGGAGGCCGTCCGGCGGCGACGTCGCCGACCAGAGCAAGCTGCAGGCCGAGCTGGCCAAGACGACGCTCTCCGGTGACGAGGCGCCGTGGGGCGACGTCAAGCTCGACTCGAACCGCCAGGCGATCTCGAACGTCTTCCTGAAGAAGATCGTCGAGGACACCACGGGCGACGGCGTGCCGGACGTGCAGACGTTCGCGCAGGTCAACGACGTCGACCAGACGTTCAACGGCGCGTTCTCGGCCGAGACGCCCGCGCCGGACCGCGAGAACCCGAAGTGCGAGGCCGGCGAGGCCCCGCCGTGGGTCGGCAATTCCGAAGCCGTGAGCTTCGCGCAGAAGTAGACGACCGATGGCGTCTCCCAGCGACAGACGCAGAGCCGGCGGTCCATTCGCCTCGAAGGGATCGACCGCCGGTTCGGAGGGGTCCACGCCGTGCGCGGCGTGGACCTCGAGGTGCGGCCCGGCGAGCGCCGGGCCGTGCTCGGCCCCAACGGGGCCGGCAAGACGACGGTGTTCAACCTGATCTCCGGGGAGTTTCCCCCGAGCAGCGGTCGCGTCGAGCTCTTCGGGCAGGACGTGACGACCCTGCCCGCCCGCAAGCGCGCCCGCCTCGGGCTCTCGCGGACGTTCCAGACGTCGCGGCTGTTCGCTGGGCTCTCCGTCGAGGACAACCTCTACCTGGGCGCGCTCGGCGTCGCGGCGGGCCATCTGCGGATGGTGCCGTCCGGCAAGGACGACGTCCTGCGCGAGAAGGCGCGGGCGATGAGCGCGCAGGTGGGGCTGAAAGAGCGGCTCGGTGACTTCGTCGCCGACCTCTCGCACGGCGAGCAGCGCCAGCTCGAGGTGGGCATGGCGCTGGTGGCCGAACCGCGGCTGCTGATGCTCGACGAGCCGGCCGCCGGCCTCTCGCGCGCGGAGCGCGTGCGGCTGACGGAGATGCTGATCGGCCTCGACGAGTCGATCACGCTGGTCCTGATCGAGCACGACATGGACGTCGCCCTGCGCGTCGCCAAGTGGGTGACGATGATGCACGACGGCCGTGTGATCGTCGAAGGCACGCCCGACCAGATCCGCTCCAACCAGACCGTGCACGACCTCTACCTCGGCTCGGGGCTGATCGGGCATGCTTGAGGTTGAGGGCCTGAACGCCTACTACGGCGCGGCGCACGTGCTCCAGGACGTGTCGCTGACGATGGGCGCCGAGCCGGTCGCGCTGATCGGCCGCAACGGCATGGGCAAGTCCACGCTGTGCAAGGCGCTCGCGGGCGTGCTCGGCCCGGGCAACCGCGTCACCGGCTCCGTGCGCATCGCGGGCGAGGACGTGAGCGGCAAGCCCGCGCACAAGCTCGCCAGAGCCGGGATCGGCTACGTCCCGCAAGGGCGGCGGCTGTTCCAGTCGCTGACCGTGGACGAGCACCTGCAGATCGTGGGCGCGTCGTCGAAGGCGGCGTGGACGCCCGCACGCGTGTACGAGCTGTTCCCGCGGCTGGCCGAGCGCAAGCACGTGTCCGGTACCTCGCTGTCCGGGGGCGAGCAGGAGATGCTGTCGATCGGCCGGGCGCTGCTGACCAACCCGAAGCTGCTCGTGATGGACGAGCCGTCGGAGGGTCTGGCGCCGACCGTGGTGGAGACGCTGATCGAGACGATCAAGGACCTCGCGGCCGCCGGGATGGGGCTGCTGGTGGTCGAGCAGAACCTCGGTGTGGCGACGGCGCTCGCCGACCGAGTCGTCGTGATGGTGTCCGGGTCTGTCGCAACCGAGACGACGTCGCAGGAATTGTTGGCCGACCCGGAGGCGCAGAAGCGCTTCCTCGGGGTCGAACCGCTGGCCGAAGCTGCGTAGGAGGAGAGAGACGATGAGACTGAGATGGAAGGCGGTGGCACTTGCCGCCGCACTGCTGGGAGCGTCCGCCACACCGGCGGCGGCGCAGACCGCGAGCTACGACGTGCTCGTCTTCTCGAAGACGACCGGATTCCGCCATACCGACGCGATCGACGCGGGCAAGACCGCCATCCAGGCGCTCGGGACCGAGAACAACTTCAACGTCACCCTCACCGAAGACGCGACGACCTTCACCGACGCCGGGCTGCGTCCGTACGAAGTCGTCGTGATGCTGCACACCGACGGCGAGGGCATCCTCAACGCGAACCAGCGCACGGCCTTCGAGCGCTGGTACCAGCGCGGCAAGGGGCTCGTCGGCATCCACGCCGCGGCCAACGCGGACCGCAACTGGGACTGGATGACCGACGCGCGGGGCGGCTCGCTGTTCAACAACCACCCCGCCATCCAGCAGGCCACGATCAACATCACCGACCCCAATCACCCTTCTACGCAGGGGATTCCGGCCAACTGGGTGCGCACGGACGAGTGGTACAACTTCACCAAGGAGCCCGCCGGCGTCCACGTGCTCGCCAAGCTGGACGAGAACACGTACAACGAGGAAGACGGCACCCCCGAAGCGGACGACCATCCGATCGCGTGGTGCTCGAACTTCGACCGCGGCCGGCACTTCTACACGGGCCTCGGGCACAACGGCACCGCCTGGCAGGAGCCCGACTACCGCAAGCACATCCTGGGCGGCATCCAGTGGGCCGCCGGCGCGAAGCCCGGCGAGTGCGGGGAGCCGCGTGACGGCATCCCGACCGACGCCTCGTTCGACAAGGTCACGCTCGACGACAACACCGAGAACCCGATGGAGATCGCCGTCGCCCCCGGCGGCAACGTCTACGTCGTCGAGCTCGCCGGCAAGGTCAAGTACTACAACTCGGCCACCGGCGCGATCCGCACCGTGGGCACGATCCCCGTGCACCGGGGCAACGAGAACGGCTTGCTCGGCATCGCGCTGGACCCGAACTTCGCCACCAACAAGTGGATGTACCTGTTCTACAGCGCGCCGACCCCGGAGGAGCAGCACGTCTCGCGCTTCACGGTCGGCGAGAACGGCAACATCGACATGGCCTCCGAGAAGGTGCTGCTGAAGATCCCGCACCAGCGGATCGTCTGCTGTCACTCCGCGGGCTCGCTGACCTTCGGCCCCGGCGGGCTGCTGCACATCTCCACCGGCGACGACACCGAGCACTCGCAGTCGCAGGGTTACAACCCGATCGACGACGACGTCCTGCGCAACAACCCCGGCAGCAACGACGACGCCGATCGCGCGTACGACGCTCGCCGCACGTCGGGCAACACGAACGACCTGCGCGGCAAGATCCTGCGCATCAAGCCCGAGTCGGACGGCACGTACACGATCCCGGCCGGGAACCTGTTCCCGATGGGTCTCTCGGACCCGCTGAAGACCAAGCCCGAGATCTACACGATGGGTCACCGCAACCCGTTCCGGATCCAGGTCGACCAGGAGACGGGCTGGGTCTACAACGGCGAGGTCGGGCCGGACGCGGGCGGCGAGAACGCCAACCGCGGCCCGCGCGGCTACGACGAGCTCAACCAGATCCGCCAGGCGGGCAACATGGGCTGGCCCTACTGCATCGCCGACAACAAGGCCTACCGCGACTGGACGTTCCCGAGCGGCCCCGCCGGTGAGACGTTCGACTGCGCCGGTGGCCCGAACAACACCTCCAACTACAACACCGGCCTGGCCAAGACGCCGCCCGCCACCAGCGCGCTGCTGTGGTGGTCCTACACGCCGTACCCGGCCGGGTTCCCGTGGGCGAACGCGCCGACCGCGATCCCGACCGGCAGCGGCCGCACGGCGATCGCCGGCCCGACCTACCACTTCAACGAGGCCATCACGACCGACACGAAGCTCCCGTCGTACTACGACGATCAGGTGTTCTTCGCGGACTGGTCGCGCGACTGGATCTCGACGATGCGCCTGGACGCCAACGGCAAGCCCGCGGAGATCCGCGAGTTCATGCCCAACGCCGACTTCCGGCACCCGCAGGACATCGAGATGGGCCCGGACGGCCGCCTCTACGTGCTCGAGTGGGGCCGCGACTTCAACTACGCCGGCTCGGGCATCAACCCCGACTCCGGCCTGTACCGGATCGACTACGTCAAGGGCTCGCGCACGCCGGTGGCGAAGGCCTCGTCCGACAAGGACTCGGGCGTGACGCCGCTGACGGTCAAGTTCTCCAGCGAGGGCTCCGAGGACCCGGACGGCGACACGCTCACCTACGAGTGGGACTTCGGCGACGGCTCGGCGAAGTCGACCGCGGCCAACCCGACCCACACGTTCACGGCGAGCGGCACGTTCACCGTGCAGCTGAAGGTCACCGACACCTCGGGCAAGTCGAGTTCGTCGTCGGTCGTCGTGACCGTCGGCAACACGCGCCCGACGGTGACGCTCGACATCCCGCAGGGCGGCGTCTACGGGTGGGGTGACGAGATCGCCTACAAGGTGACCGTCACCGACCCCGAGGACGGGAACATCGACTGCTCGAAGGTGGTCGTCTCGCCCGGCATCTTCCACGACGAGGGCGGCAACGCCCACGTGCATCCCGGCGTCAACAAGACGGGCTGCGAGGGGACCATTCAGGTCGAGCAGGAGTCCGGGCACGAGAAGAGCGCCAACATCGCGCTGGTCCTGACCGCGACCTACCTCGACAACGGCGCGCCCGGTTCCCAGCCGCTCGAGGGCGCGACGACCCGGCGCCTGAACCCCAAGGAGGTCCAGGCCGAGCACTTCACCGGGCAGTCCGGCGCGACCGTGATCGACAACACGTCCGCGGACGGCGGCCGGCGGGTCTCCGGGACTCGAGCCGGGCGACTCGCTGTACTTCGAGCCCGTCTCCCTGAAGGGCATCAACAAGGTGTCCGTGCGCTACACCGCGGCCGGCGCCGGCGGCCTGGCGGAGTTCCGCCTGGACTCGCCGACCGGCCCGCTCGTGGGCACGGCCGACCTCGTGGCGAGCGGGGGCGCGTCGGTCTACAAGACCGCCTCGGCCACGCTCACACCGCCGGACGCCAACGCCCACAAGCTGTACGTGGTGGTCGCGGGCCGCACCGGCGGACCGACGACGGACCTGTACGACATCGACTCGCTGACGTTCTCCGGCAAGGGCGTGGCGGCCAACGCCGCGCCGGAGGTGTCGATCACCGCGGACTCGGTCTCCGGTGTCGCCCCGTTCCCGGTGAGCTTCGTCGGGAACGTGCTCGACCCCGAAGGCGGTGCGCTCACGTACGCGTGGGACTTCGACTCCAACGGGACGACGGACGCCACGACCAAGGACGCCACGTACGTCTACACCGCGGTCGGGACCTACACGGCCACGCTGACCGCGACCGATGCGGGCGGCAAGCACCAGAAGGCCACCATCCGCGTCGACGCCACCACCGCCGTGGCCTCCTGCCCGGGCGACGACGACTTCCTCGGGACGTCGTTGAACTCGAGCCGGTGGACCGTGACGCGTGAGGACCCGACCGCCATGAACGTCAGCGGCGGGTCGCTGAACATCACGTCGCAGAACTTCGACATCCACGGCGGAGGCACCGGGCTGCGCAACATCGTGCACCAGCCGCTGCCGACGTCGGGGGCGTGGACGGCGACGATCAAGGCCAACTGGGACCCGACCACCAACTACAACAACGCCGGCCTGATGGTCTACGGCGACGACGCCAACTTCATCAAGGCCGGCATGGTCTGGAGCGGCGGTCGCAAGTTCGAGGCGTTCAAGGAGCTCAACAACACCGCCACGGCGCTCGGCTCGGCGACGGCGAACATGCCGGCGACGTTCCCGACCACCTGGTACCTGCGACTGACCTCGAACGGCACCACGATCCAGCCCGCATACTCCGCGGACGGGGTCACCTGGACCAACTACGGGGCCACGACCAACCTGACCGGGATCACCGCGCCGAAGATCGGCGTGTACGCGACCTCGGCGAGCGCGGTCAACCGTGACTTCAAGGTCGACTGGTTCAAGCTCACCACGCCGCAGTCGCCGAGCGACGAGTTCGACGGCAACAGCCTGAACCTGTGCCGCTGGAACGCGATCGTCCGGCACGAGCCGGGCGGGTACACCGTCGCCGACGGCAAGCTCACGCTGCCCGCCGCGCACGGTGACTTCTTCGGCAGCGGCGCGAACAACAACCCGAACGTGCTGCTCCAGCAGCCGGCGCCGCCCTCCGGGCCGTGGACGATGGAGACGCGGCTCACGTTCAACCCGAACGAGAACTACGAGCAGGCCGGCCTGCTCCTGTACTCCGACGACCAGAACTACGTCAAGGCGGACCTCGTGTTCGCGGGCAACCGCGCGCTCGAGTTCCTCAACGAGGTCAACGGCACGGCCGGCGGGTTCGACAACACCGCCAACATCAGCACGCGGCCGACGACCGTGGATCTGCGGATCGTCTCCGACGGGACGAACCTGCGCGCGTACTACCACTTCGACGGTGACGCGAGCTGGACGCAGTTCGGCACGGCGACACCGCTGTCGGCGGCCGGACCGAGCCCGAAGTTCGGCCTCTACGCCAACGACAGCAACGCCACCGTGACCTCGCGTGACAACGCCGTGTTCGACTACTTCCGCATCACCACGGGAGGGCCGGACACGACCGCGCCGACGTCCGCGGCGACCGCCGCGGGCACCGGCCCCGTGACGGTGACCGTCACGGGCGCCGACGAGACCGGCGGCTCGGGCCTGGACAAGCTCGAGTACCGGCTCGACGGCGGTGCCTGGACCCCGTACACCACGCCGGTCGTGGTGACAGCGGTCGGGGCGCACACGCTCGAGCACCGCGCCACCGACAAGGCGGGCAACGTCGGCACGGTGGGCAGCGTGTCGTTCACGATCGCCGCCGAGCCTGCGCCGGGCACACCGGTGGTCATCGGCGGCGACGTCCCGAGCGTGCTCGCGCTGACGATCGGCTCCCCGCCGTCGTTCGGCGCGTTCACACCGGGCGTGACGCGCGACTACACGGCGTCGACCACGGCGGTGGTCACCTCCACCGCGGCCGACGCAAAACTGACGGTGTCCGACCCGGCAACGGGAACCACGGGCAAGCTGGTCAACGGCACGTTCGCGTTGGCCCAGCCGCTGCAGGTCAAGGCGACGAGCACCCGGGGCACGAGCGGAGCGGCGTTCGCCTCGCTCGCAACCCCGGTGTCGCTGTTGACCTACAGCGGGCCCGTGGGCAAGGACACCGCGACGATCGACTTCAAGCAGTCGATCGCTGAGACGGACGACCTACGTCGTGGCAGTTACGCCAAGACGTTGACGTTCACCCTGTCGACGACAACCCCATAGTCGACCTGAGCCGCGGTCCCTCCTTCACCGCGGCTCTCCTCCGAGCCCGGGCGGCCTGTGCACGCAGGCCGCCCGCGGTTCGCTCGGTCCCTGGAACCGACGAATGTCCAGGTTGACGGGATTGTCGGTTTGTAAGACAATCTTCGCTACCGCAGTCGATTGACACCCCGACTGCGGGGGGCGACTCCGTCGCTGTACCCGTCGGGCCGCCGCAGCCCTCCCGCGCCGGCCGTGACAACCCGGCTCGCCGGCCACTCTCTCCTCGTGTGGCCGGCGAGCAGCCGGGCCCCAGTTTTCCCTAGGCGACGCCTGGGGAACCGTCGGAGAGCGCGGTTTCGAGTTGGCTGCGCGAGCGGATGCCGAGCTTGGTGAAGACCGCGCGCAGGTGGTATTCGACGGTGCGTGGGCTGACGAAGAGTCGGGTGCCGATCTCTGGGTTCGAGAGGCCCTCCTTGGCGAGACGGGCGATTTGCAGCTCGCGGGGCGTGAGGTCGTCGCGAGTGTCTGAGCTCCGTTTGCGGGCCGTGGCGCCGGTGGCGCGGAGCTCACGGGCGGCGCGAGCGGCGAACGCTTCGATGTTCATCGCAGCGAACGCTTCGTGGGCGGTCCGGAGTTGCTCGCGCGCGTCCGTGCGCCGGCGTTGCCGTCGCAGCCATTCGCCATAGACGAGCTGAGCACGGGCGAGATCCACGCGCATACGTGTGCGGCCGAGGCGAGCGATCGCTTCGCGATAGGCGCCGTCTGCGGCTTCGGGTTCGGCGAGCAACGCCCGTGAGCGCGCTTCGACGCCGAGCGCCCAGTCGGTCCCGCAGGCTTGCGTGATCGCGCTGAGCCGTCGCAGCGCGTCCTGTCCGGCCTCCGTGCGGCCGCAATGTGCGGCGGCTTCGACGAGTTCGATGAGTGCCCAGGATCGTGCGGCGATGGGTTCGTCGCGGTGTTCGGCGGCTTGGGTTGCGGCCTCCATGGCGTCCTGGTAGCGGCCGAGTCCGTTGTCGAGCAACGCGCTGGACCAGAGATTGACCGTGAGGCCCACGCCTTCGCCGCGGGCGAGGATGTCGTGCTTGGTCGACTCGATCAGGCTCCGCGCTTCAGTCTCGCGACCCCGCCAGGCGGCGAGACCGAGTTCACCGTAGGGCGTGAGCTGTCCACCGATCGCCTGTACCACCGCTGCGGACTCCTGCGCCAACGCCGTCGCGGCGGCGTGCTCGCCGGTGAACATGAGCACGCCGATGCGTCCGTTGAGCGCAGTGGGCATCTCCATCAGCGCTCCCGTGCGCCGAGCGAAGGCCAGGTATCGGTCCGAGAGGACATCGGCGGACGTGTCGTCCCACACGCTCGAGGCCATGACGGTCGCGAGCCACAGCCGCTGGAGGACGCTGTGGTCCGCGGGCTGGTCGACGAAGGCGTGCACGGCGCGTCTCAGGACCGGGGCACCGGAGGAGCATCCGTCGAGGGTCCAGGACACGAGCCCGTCGAGCAGGAGGTCGCTCGGGCGGGTCTGGTCGGTCGACGGGAACCCGGCCGCCCGGACCGCGTTCGCGACGTCGAGGCTGCCGACCCCGTCCGACAGGCGCCCGCTGAAGAGCGTTGCGGTGCAGGCTTCGAGATAGCCGTCGCGGGCGAGTTCAGGGTCGAGCGACTCAAGACGTCGGGCGGCGCCGAGCAGCATCCGCGGGGCGTCGTTGGCCCGCCTCATGGCGAAGGCGATCCGCGCGCCAAGCAGTTCGGCATGTGCCTGTCCGAGCTCGTCGAGCGGGCCGGCGAGGGCGGAGGCGACGAGCGCGAGCGCCTCCTCGAACGCCCCGGCGGCGGTCTGGGCGCGCGCGGCGGCCAGGGCTCGCTTGGCGTGGGTTTCCGGGTCGGGCGTCAGCCGGACGGCGTGTTGGAGGAAGGCGGCGGTCGCGGCCGCGCCGCCGCGAGCTTGTGCTTGGCCGGCGCAGTGCTCGAGTTCGGCGGCCAGGGTTTCGTCGGGCCCGGGCGCGCCGTGGGCGCGGTGCCACGCCCGACGGTCGGGTTCGGTGTCCGGGTCGGTGGCGGCGGCGAGCGCGCGGTGAATCGCTTGGCGCTCGCCGTCGGACGCGGCGCGGTAGATCGCCGAGCGGACGAGCGGGTGGCGGAAGCGAACGCGCTGGCCGAACTCGCACAGGTCCGCGGCGGCTGCGGACTCGTTCCAGGCCCGGTCGATTCCGGCGTGTTCGGCAGCGCGCCAGACAACTGCCGGATCGCCGAGCGGCTCGGCGGCCGCGACCAGCAACAGACGCTGTGTCGCCGGCGCGAGGTTCGCCGCTCGGCGCTGGAAGCTCTCCTCGATCCCGGTGGCCAGACGCTCAGGCCCGGGCAGACCGAAGCCGCCCGCGAGCTCGGCGTGCGTCAGCCCGCGCGGAAGCTCGAGGATGGCCAACGGGTTCCCGCGCGTCTCCGCGACGATCCGGTCACGGACCCGGTCGTCCACCGTCACATGGACCGCCGACCGCAACAGCGTGCGCGCATCGTGCTCGGCCAGGCCTGCGACTTCGAGCTGCGGCAGTCCGGCGAGATCGCTGTCGACGGCCGGGGTTCGCGTCGCGAAGACCATCGCCACTGATTCGGCGAGCAGGCGGCGGGCCACGAAGGCCAGCGCCTGGGCCGACGCGCGATCGAGCCACTGCGCGTCGTCGATCACACAGACGAGCGGCTGCTCCCGGGCGCGATCGGCGAGCACTCCGAGCACGGCCAGGGCAACGAGGAAGCGATCGGGCACCGGTCCGGTGTGCAGGCCGAACGCCGTGCCGATGGCCTCACGTTGGGGGTCGGGAAGTCTCGCGAGGTGGTCGAGCATCGGCGCGCAGAGCTGATGCAGACCGGAGAACGGCAGCTCCATCTCGGATTGGACCCCGGTCACGCGCGCGAGCCGGCAGCCGGCGGTCTGCTCGGACAGGTAGTCGAGCAGCGCCGATTTGCCCACACCCGCGTCGCCGCAGAGCACGAGCGCTCGGCTCTGCCCCGCCCGGACCGCCCGGAGCAACCGATCAAGCGTTTCGCACTCGTTCTGTCGGCCGAGCAACACTGAGACGCGAACCTACCGCCACGAACCCTCGCGCGTGTCGAAAGTTCGGTGCATCGACCCCCGTGGGTCACGGATGCGAAGCGCCCCACCGCGGGTCGAGAATCGCCGCATCGACCCCAATCCTCGAAGGAGGCCTGCATGGCCCCGACGACGTTCACGCCGTACATCGAGCCTCACACGCAGCGGTGGCTCGATGAGCTCGCCGCCGCCACCGCGGATGGCCCGCCGCTCTACGAGCTGTCCCCCGCCGACGCCCGGCAAGTGCTGCGCTCGGTCCAGGCCGGCGTTCCGGTCGAGCTCTTCCCGGCCGAGATCGACGACCGCACGATCCCGGGCGGGCCGACCGGCGAGGTCAACATCCGCATCGTCAAGCCCGCCAACGGCTCGGGAACGCTGCCGATCATCTTCCACAGCCACGGGGGCGGCTGGATCCTCGGTGACAAGGACACGCACGAGCGCCTCGATCGCGAGCTCGCCACCTTCGCCCGGGCGATCGTCGTGTTCGTCGACTACACGCCGGCGCCCGATGCCCACTACCCGGTGCAGAACGAGCAGGCCTACGCCGCGCTGGAGTGGGCCGTCGCCAACGCCGGTGAGTTCGGCGGCGACCCGACTCGGGTCGCGCTGGTCGGCGACAGCGTCGGCGGCAACATGACGGCGGCGCTGACGTTGATGGCCAAGGAGCGTGGCGGCCCGCAGCTGGCCGCGCAGGTCCTCTTCTACCCGGTCACCGACGCCGACCTCGACACGGAGACATACCAGCGCTACACCGACGGCCCGTGGCTCACCCGCGAGGCGATGCGCTGGTTCTGGGACGCGTATCTGCCCGACGAGAGCCGCCGCTCCGAGATCACCGCGTCGCCGCTGCAGGCCACGCTCGAGCAGCTGCGTGGCCTGCCGCCCGCGCTGATCATCAACGGTGAGCACGACGTGCTGCGAGCCGAGGGCGAGGCCTACGCGCGCAAGCTCGCCCAAGCCGGCGTGCCGGTGACGCACGTCCGCTACAGCAGCACGATCCACGACTTCGCCCTGCTGAACCCGATCACCACCACGCCCGCGCCGCGCGCCGCCATCGCGCAGGCCGCCGACTACCTCAGCGTCGCCCTCGCCAACTAGGAGCCACGATGCCACCGACCATCATCCTCGTCCACGGCGCGTACGCCGAATCCTCGAGCTGGAACCACGTCGTCGAGACGCTCGTGTCCGCCGGCCACCCAGTCATCGCCTACGCAAACCCCTTGCGGACCATCGCCGGCGACGCCGCCGGACTGACCGAGCTCGTCCGGACGATCGACGGCCCGGTCCTGCTCGTCGGCCACTCCTACGGCGGGGCCGTCATCACCAACGTCGCCGCCGACGCCGGCGAGATCATCGGCCTCGTCTACGTGGCCGGGTTCGCCCTCCGAGCGGGCGAAAGCCCCGCCGACGCGGCCGCCCTCGCCCCCGGCGGGACGTTGGCCGAGACGCTCCGGACCGTCCCGTTGCCCGACGGCGGCGTGGACACCTACATCGCCGCCGAGCAGTTCCACCACCAGTTCTGCGCCGATGTGCCCGAACGCCAAGCGATGCTGATGGCAATCACCCAGCGTCCGATCACCGAGGCGGCGCTCACCGAGCCCGCCGCGGACAACCCGCTCTGGGAGACCACGGACAGCTGGTTCATCTTCGGCAGCAAGGACCACAACATCCCGGTCGGAGCACACCGGATCATGGCCGAGCGCGCAGGCGCCAAGCGCACCGTCGAGGTGCCAGGAGCGTCCCACGCCGTGGGCGTCTCACGCGCCGCCGAGACGGCCATGCTCATCCTCGAGGCCGCGCGCTTCCGCAGCCCTGTCGAAGCCTGACCCGGCGAACGCCCAACTGACCGCCCGGTGACACCCACCGGGCGGCAGTCGGGTCGATCGTTGAGCTAGGACTCGCAGGCGACGCCGTCGTCGTCGCGGTCCAGGTTCGGGTTGGCGTCGTAGTCGGCGCTGCCGCGGGTGATCGGCGCCGCGTCGGCTGCCCGGGCAGCGTCACAGTTCGCGTAGGTTGCGCCCGGTTCGGAATCCGATTCGGAGCCGGATTTCCGCGGCGCCGGGCCCGCGGTCGCGATGGGTGTCGGGGCGGCCTTGGTATGGGTCGGGACGACCCGTTCCCGTTCGCTGCCGGTTGTCGGCAAAGGCTCGCCGGGGCACGTGGCCAGCACGCGGGCGATCGCGTCGTGTTCGGCCTGCGTGACCCACGCGTGATAGTTGGTCTTCACGGCGACTTGGCGAGCGACGTACTTACAGCGGAAGCGCTTGTTCTTGGGCAGCCAGGTGGCGGCGTCGCCGTCGCCCTTGGCGCGATTGGCCGCGGCGTCAACGGACAGCAGATTCAGTGCGTCGTTGGCGAACGCCACGCGGCTCTGTTGGCTCCACTGCTGCGCGCCCTTCTGCCACGCGTCCGACAGGGCGACGACGTGGTCGACGTCGACCTCGTTGGCGCCGCCACGCTGGAACGTGATCCGTGCCGCCGTGTAAGGGTCGTTGAGCTCTCCCGACCGCACTCGGCACTCGTCCAGGAACCGCTTGGAAGTGAGGTCGCGGTCGAGCATCCGGTCGCGGGTCCGGCAACCGCTGACCGCCTGCCAGCCGTCACCGTACTGAGCGCGCGAGTACCCGGTCTTGGGCGCGCGTCCCTTCACGGGCAACGCGTCCAGCGCGGCGGTCGCGCTGGTGCTGCGGTGATCGTTGCGGGGCTTGGCCGCGGCGTGCTCCCGCGTACTGGCCCGAGCGGTGCGCGTCGGCGAGGCCGTGGCGGTAGTCGTCGGCCCCAGAGCCGCGTTCGGCTCGTCTGAGTCGCCCGTGGACCGGGAGTCGCCGCAGCCGGCCAGCACGAGGATGGCCAGCGGGAGCGCAGTCCAGGTGTGAAGAGCGAAGCGCCGCGTCATATCTCAGGGATGTTGGTGCGGTCAAGGCTCCAACAACACCCGATCCTACGCTCGGTGTGATCTGGTCCCTCGCGTTGAGTTAGCTCGCGAGGCGTTCGGCCAGCACCGACACCGGGGCGTCGCCGAGTACGGCGACCGCGCCCGACTCGAGCAGCGCGAGTGCCGCCGAGGCGTCGTCGACGATCGCGGCTGTGGGCGGCGCGGCCGGGTCGACGGACGACGCGCCGTCGAGGACAACCGCGGTAACGGCCGCCTCGGCCAACGCGACGGCGCCGCCCGCACTCTCGGCTTTGAACGCCATCGTGACTTGCATCTGCCCGCCCCCGAGGGCAAGCGCGACCACGGCGCCGGCCTCCGGGGCCACGGCGATCAGCTGCACCAGCAGGTGCTCGACCGCACCCTCGCTCGGCGCGTCGCCGATGACATTGAACGTTTGCGTCACCCGATAGTCCATGCGGGGCGCACGCTAGCGTTCGCGAACCGGCAGGCATCGCGAGATGTCAGGAAATACCTGCTGCGGTGTCCAGCCGTTGCGGCGGGAAACGCCACTCCCACCATTGTCAACGGAGGGCGACGACCTGGCTCCGTGGAACCCGACGTGTCCAGTCGCGGCGCATAGGGGCGGCCGCGAGGTGACTACCTCGTGCGCGGATCCCTGAGTGCCGCGCTCGAGGGCCTGGCGCAGCGTGTTGTCGTGCCAGGACGGTTTGAGCGCCCGGCTCTTGCCGTATCGTCCTCAGAAGAAAGGTCCGGGCACAAGGCCCGGGGTGTCGCAATTGGCGACCAGCTATGCACAGGAGGTAGTGGGCGCCCGCGCCCGGCCGGCCCCGGATGCGCTTGAAGCGCGCGTCGCACTGGTGGGCGCTCTGGTCTGTACCGCTTCGGTGGCGATGGCGGCGGCGAGCGCCTCGAGCGATGCGGCCTTCGGGCGCGGGCTGCTGCAGCTGCTGATCGTCGGCGGGCCGATTGCCGTCGGCCTGTACGCGCTGCGCGAGCCGGCGAACAAGTCGTTCGGCGTCGCGCTCTTGGCCATCGGATTCCTGTGGTCGCTGACCGCGCTGACCACGTCGTCGGCCGACGTGCCGCACACCATCGGTCGTCTGACCACGTGGCTGATATCGCCGTGCGTCGTGTGGCTGCTGCTGGCCTTCCCGCACGGGCAGATCAAGCCGGGACTGGATCGCGCGATTCTGGTCGGCTTTCTCGCCGTCTGGCTGTTCTTGTTCTTCGGGACCGCGCCGTTCGTGCAGGCGTTTCCACCGAAGACACTGTGGTCGCCCTGCTCGACGGATTGCCCCCAGAACGCCCTGTTCGTCCTCGACTCGCAGCCGGAGATCCTGACGCAGGTCATCCTGGTGCGCGAATGGCTGATCGAACTGCTGTGGCTCGGCTTGGTCTATTCCATGTTCCGCCGCTGGCGTACCGCCTCGCCGCTGCTGCGGCGCGCAATCGGTCCAGCGTTCGTGGCCGGGACGCTGCTCGCCGTGCTCCAGTGGGCGCACATCACGGCGCGTCAACTCGGCGCGCCGGCCGACTTCGTGATCGCGCTGTCTTCAGTGTGGACGTTGTGCATCGTCGCCGTCTGCGCGGCGTTCCTCTTCGGCCTGGTCTGGAGGCGGATGCTGCTGGCCCGGACCCTGGGTGGCGTGGGCGCCGCCCTGCGCGTCAGCGATGATCGCGTGCACATGTGCCATGCGCTGCGCACCGCGCTCGGTGACGCGAAGACCAACCTGCTCTTCCGCGACCGGGGCGTGGACGGCTGGCGCGATGCGCGCGGCCATCCGATCCAGGAGCCGCAAGCGCCGGCCTCCGACCGCGTCGTCACGGCCATCGACACCGGTGACGGCCGCCATGACATCGCGCTGGTCCATGACGTCGCCCTGCTCGACGATCGCGAGTTGCTGGACGGGATCAGCGGCATGGTGCTCGCAAACTGGCGCCACGAGCGACTGACCGCCAACCTCGGGCAAGCGATGACCGAGCTCGAGGAGTCCCGTCGCCGCATCTCCGAGGCCGCCGACCTCGAGCGCGCGCGCATCGAACGCGATCTGCACGACGGCGCCCAGCAGCGCTTGATCGCGCTGCGCATCCGCCTCAGCCTCGCGGAAGAGCTGCTCGCCAGAAGATCCCGGTGCCGGCGTCGAGGAGATCCACGAGCTCGGGTTCGAGGCCGAACGAGCGCTCGACGAACTGCGGTCTCTGGCCCACGGCGTGTACCCGTCGCTGCTGACCGACAGAGGCCTACCGGACGCACTGCGCTCCGTCGCGGCGCAGGCCCCGATGCTCGTCCACGTCGTCGGGCATGGTGTCTCCCGGCACCCCATCGAGATCGAGAGCGCCGTCTACTTCACCTGCGCCGAGGCGCTGCAGAACGCGGTCAAGCACGCCCACGGCGCGACCGTGGTCTGGATCAGACTCAACCAGACACGCGCCCGCCTGCACTTCGAGATCCGCGACGACGGAACCGGGTTCTCGCCCAGGGACCACGCCGGACGCGGACTGCGCAACATGCACGACCGCATCGAGGCCATCGGCGGTCAAATCACGATCGAAGCCACACCCCCAAAGGGCACGCGCGTCGTGGGCTTCGTCCGGCTCCCTTAGTCCCGTGTGAGTCCGGTCGAGGATCGTTTCGTCGCACCCTTCTACCTCGCCATGATGGGCACCAACGCCATCGAGCACGCCGACGCCGACCTGTTGCGGCGTGTCGTGGCCGTCGGGCGGGACGCCTCGGTCGTAGATGTGGTGTGGCTGCTGCGCGGGGAATGGCGCTGGCGGGTCATGGGCGCCTGGTTCTCGCTGCTTCACGACAGCGAGGCCGTGACGCAGGCAGTGCTGCGATCGCTGGAAACGTCGGGGGGGTCATTGACCGCGCCGCCGCTTGCGGTGGCTGCCGTCCTGCTTGCGGACCACGAGGCCGAGAGCGCGCTGGCCGCGTACGTCGCGGAGGACGTCCTCCACGGCTGGGGTTCGGCGGAATTCGTCAGCGCGGCGATGGAACATCTCGGTCTGCGAGCGCCGGTGGAGCTATCGCAACGGCACCGAAGCGACTTTGAACAGATGCACGCGATCGGGAAAGCCGTGCGGGACGACACTGGCCCGTTCGTCGCTCAGTTCAACCAGTCGCGCTGAATCTCGTGGATACTGGGCAGGCTTGTAGAAGTTTGCGCGTCGCGCAAACGACAACCGCTTCGTCCAGGAGGACGTTAATCATGGCCAGAGATCGTTCGGGGGGCAACACCGGAGGTATCGGGCTCGGAGGGATCCTGGTGATCGTCGGCATCGTGGTGGCGATCTTCTGGAGCGTGTTGATCGGCGTGATCATCGCGCTCATCGGCCTGGTCGCCTTCGGCGGCTTCGCGAAAGGCAAGTGGTACTGATCGGCTGAATGGATGGGTGCAGGCGTGAGCGCCGGCCGTCCGGCCGGCGCTCACGGCCTCGGGGTTACGGCGTGGTCGCCGAGAGGGTGAAGACCAGGGTCTTCCCGTAGCTTCCGGCTCGGAGCGAGTCGGTCTCGGCGATGGCCTGCTTGACGTCGATGGTGACCGGCCGCTTGCCGATCGGGGCGTTGAAGCCGGCGAGGGCGAGCGGCGCCCCCGTGGTGCTCAGCGGCGCGAACGCGGCTGTGCCGGTGCGGAGCTGCACCGGCTGGGGCAGCGCCCAGGACCCGTTGACGAGCCGTCCGGTGGCGGTGGCGCTCGGATCGTGCACCGAGAGCTGCGCCGCGGGCTCGGTGGACAGGACCGTGCCGTTGAGCGTCGCCGTGTAGTCGCGGGTCACGCCCGGCGTGAACGAGCCGAGGCTCGCGGACGCGCTCAGCGTCAACCCGAGCGCCCCGGGCACGGTGCCGCTCACCGTCGCCTCCTGGCTCACCGGCTCGGGGCCGACGACCTGATCGAGCTTGCGGAGCCGCACGTTGCGGAAGAACACGTCGTCACCGGCGGCATGGTTCTGGAGGCCGATGAAGCCGGGGATCGTCATCCGGTTCGGGTCGGTGTTGGTGTAGTCGTTGATCTTGACGCCGTTGAGGAACACCTGGATCCGCTGGCCCTCGACGATGATCTCGTAGGCGTTCCACTGCCCGGCCGGCTTGAGCGCGGCGTCGCGGGCGGCGGCGTCCGGGGCGCTGTAGTTGTAGATCGACCCCGTGGTGGAGTCCGCGTCGTCGGTGGGGTCGATCTGGATCTCGTGCCCGCGCGTGAACGCGACGTTCCAGTCGTTGCCGGGATCGGGGAAGCCGACGAACACGCCGGAGTTGTCGTCGCCCGCGAGCTTCCAGTCCAGCTTGAGGCTGTACTTGTCGAAGCGCTCACCGGGCCACCAGAGCATGCCGGCGTTGCCCACGGTCTTCAGTGAGCAGTCCGCCTGGCGGGCGAACGAGCCGGCGCTGGCCTGTCGCCAGCCGGCGAGGCTGTCGAGCGTGCCGTCGAACAGGCTCGTGTAGCCCGCGCCGGCCACCTGCGGGGTGCAGATGTCGCGCTCGGCCCCGACCTTGAGCAGATCGACGTTGACCCACCCGTCGTCGCCCGCGTCGTAGCGCAGCGTGATCGTGTTGCTGCCCGCCTTCAGGTCGAGCTGGCGGGTCGCGAACGCCCACGTCTTCCAGTCGACGGTGCTGGGCAGCGACAGCGGATCGACTTCCGTGCCGTTGACGAGCAGGGAGACGACCTTGGTCTTGACGCTCGGGTTCGGGCCGTTGGCGTAGCGGATGTGGACGGGCTGCGGACCGGCCTGCGCGGCGTTGACGGTGAACGTCACGCCCGAGCCCTGCGTGGTCATGTTGTCGACGAAGCCCGACCCCGAGTACTTGCTGTGATCGGTGTTGATGCCCGCCCCGCCGAACACCGCCGCCTCCTCGGCCTCATAGAAGCCGAGGTCGGCCGGCGCCTGGTAGCCCGGGACGGCGTTGGCCGTGTACCAGACCTCCGTGCTCCAGAGCTGCTCGCCGTCAGCGGCGGCGAAGGGCCGTGCCGAACGCAGGTAGATCACGCGACCGGGCTTGACGCCGGGCACGAGCAGCTCGACGGTCTTGCCGTCCGCGCTGATCGTCGCGCCCGTCACGGACAGCGTCTCCTGGTCGAGCTTCGGGCCGCCGTAGGCGGCGGTGGCGTTGTAGCGCCACTGCTGCGCCTGGTACTTGGTGGCCAGGTTCTGCCGGGTCTCCGTCGACAGCGGCTTGGTGTAGGTCAGCTTGAAGCCGGTCGACGTGATCTCCGTCTTGAAGATGTCCATCGTCACGGTGTCGTTGGCCCGCAGCTTCTGGAAGCCGTAGCGGAGCTTGCCGGGCTGGTTCCAGTTGCCGTCGTAGCCGATGCCGCCGAGGTAGAGGTCGCCGTCGGGACCGACCGCGACCTCGTTGATGCCGGCCTCCAGGCCCTGGGTCATGCGGTACAGCGCGCCCTGCAGCTTGCCCTCGACCTCCTCGAGGAACACGCGCTGCAGACCGCCGTAGGTGACGTCACCGATCGCGAGCTGGCCGGCGAACAAGCCCTCCTCCATGACGACCGGCGTCGACGGGGAGTTGGCGATCTCGTTGTGCGGCATCCACACGACCGGCGGCGTGGCCGGCTGGTTGTCGAAGCGGCCCGGGACGTTGGCGCCCGTGATCGGGTCCCGGAACGTCGTGAACATGTTGTAGAAGCCGCCGGGCTTGATCTCGACGAGCTTGCTGGTCGGGACCCAGCCGCCCTGGTTGTCGGTCACGAGCAGGCGCCCGCCCGGCCCGAAGTTGATGCCGTTCGGCGTGCGCAGCCCGCCGGCGATGTACTCGATGACGCCCGTGTCCTTGTTGACCTTCGCCACCGTGCCGCGGTCCGGTGAGGGCTGCGGCAGCGTCGTCAATCCCGCGCGGTCCAGCGCGCCCGACAGCGCGACGTAGAAGTGCCCGTCCTTGTAGGGCAGCCCGAACGCGAACTCGTGGTAGTTGTTCGCGTAGGGCCAGCTCGCGAGCCGGGCGCGGCCTTCGAAGAAGCCGTCACCGTCGGCGTCGACGAGCCGGTCCAGGCCCGCCTTGGTCGAGACGTACGTGACGCCGTCCACGACCTGGACGCCCTGCGGCTCCTGCAGCCCGGTGGCGATCTCCTTGTAGGTGACGTTGGCGACGTTCACGTCACCCTGCAGGTTCGTCACGCGGTAGAGCTTGCCGTTGGACGAGGTCTGCGCGGCACCCCAGGTGAGCACGGCCGCGCTGCCGTCCGGGTACCAGGCGATGCCCGACACGTCGGGCTGGAAGCCGGTCGGGCGCAGGTTGCTCAGCGTGAAGCTGGGGTGGACCGTCCGCAGCGGCGAGCCGTCGCCCGGCTGGTCGGCGGCGTTCTCGCACTCCTTGGTCCCGGGCGCGACGACGCGCGCGCCGCCGCCCTCGACCGAGAACACGGAGTTCGGGACCGTCTCGAAGGTGGTCTGGCCCGGGCGGCGCCACTGCAGCTGCAGCCGGGCTCCGCCCGTCACCTGGAAGTAGCGGACCTCCAGGGCGTGCGAGCCGGCCGTGAGCGTGACGTCGCCGTCCTTGGTGGTGGCGCCGTGGACGCCGTCGTGGTCGATGACCTGCTGGCCGTCGATCCACAGCTGCGATCCGTCGTCGCTGAGCAGCCGGAACGTGTAGGCGCCGGCCTGCGCGATGTCGAGGTCGGCGACCACCTGCGCGAGGTAGTTCGTCGTGTAGGACTCCCAGTCGGCGGCCGTGGTCCAGTCGATCGTCGGGCGCAGCACGTCCGCGTTGGGCGTCTGCCCGGGCTTGAGGGTGCAGAGCTTCTGGAGCGCCGTGTTGACGTTGAAGATGCGCAGCGTCACGCCCTGCTCGGTGATCGTGGTGGCGCGGGCCACGACGATGTGGTCGATGTTGATGGGCCCGTTGTTGTCGGGCCCGGTCCGCAGGTCCACGGTGTTGGTCCCGGCGGTGAGCGGCACGAGCACCGCCACGGTCGACCACGTCGACCAGCTCGCGGTGACCGGGAACAGCACCGGCACGTGCGTGGTGCCGTTGACCGTGATCGTGAACCGGCGGCTGGCGAGGCCGGTGCCCGGGTTCGCGTTCGCGTAGCGGACGGTGACGCGGTGGGTGCCCGCCTCGGCGGCGTTCACGCGCAGCACGACGCCCGCGTTGCCGGTCAGCTGGTCGACGAAGCCCGTCCCGGTGTAGCCCGCGTGCTCGGTCTCCGTCCCCGCCCCGTCGTGCAGCGTTCCGGTCTCCGCCTCACAGATGACGTCCAACGCACACGGTGTCGACTGCGCTGCCGCCGGACTCGCCGATGCGGCGAACGCCAGCGCCAGCGCGGCCGCAGCGACGACGCGGGTCTTTCGTAGCACGGTGCCTCTCCTCTCAGGGCAGCGTTCTTCGGCCCTCGAAATCCTCGATACGTTGCCTGGACTCGAAAAGAGGTCGTCTGAACGCCTTATGACGAAGTATTCGTTCTATCAGCGAACAAATCATTGCGCAAGCCGATCGACTTGTCAGACAATGGTGTAGCTTTTCGATGATCGGACCAAGCATTAGGGACTTGGTCGACGTAAGAGGTCCGCCGTGGGAGACGGCGGGCGCGGGAGGAGAGAGCTATGGTCGACCTGAGTCGTCGGCAGGTGTTCCAGGCCGGTGCGGCGGGCGCGGGCGCGCTCATGTTGCGGGGCGGATGGCCGGGTGGTGCGGCCGCGGAGCAGCCGCTTCCGGGCCCGGGGACCGGGGAGCTGAAGCTGTGGTACGACGAGCCGGCGGGGACCACGTGGCTGCGGGCATTGCCCGTCGGCAACGGCCGCCTCGGCGCCATGGTGTTCGGCAACGTCGAAGCGGAGACGCTGCAGCTCAACGAGGACACCGTGTGGGCGGGCGGTCCGTACGACTCCGCCAACCCGGGCGGCGCCGCGGCGCTGGGCGAGATCCGCCGGCTCGTGTTCGAGAACCGCTGGGCGGAGGCACAGCGCCTCGTGGACCAGGCCATGCTCGGACGGCCGGTGGGGCAACTCGCCTACCAGCCGGTCGGCAACCTGCGGTTGTCGTTCCCGGGGCTGGGAGCGGCGTCGGAGTACCGCCGCGAGCTGGACCTCGACACGGCCGTCGCCAGCGTGGAGTTCGTCGCCGGAGAGACCCGCTTCCGGCGTGAGGTCATCGCCAGCGCGGTCGACCAGGTCATCGCGCTGCGGCTCACCGCGAGCCGGCCGGGCGCGATCTCGTTCACGGCGAAGTTCGACAGCCCGCAGCGCACGACCACGGCCAGCTCCGACGCCGCGACGATCACGCTGGACGGCGTCTCGGCCGACATGGAGGGCGTGACAGGGCTCGGTGCGGTTCCTGGCGCTGGCCCGCGCGGTCTCCGAGGGTGGGACCGTCTCGAGCACCGGCGGCACGTTGACCGTCACGGGTGCCGACGCCGTCACGGTGCTGGTCTCGATCGGATCGAGCTACGTCGACTTCCAGAACACGGGCGGTGACTACCAGGGCATCGCCTACGAGCACGTGCGCAACGCCGAGCGCAGGCGCTACGACAAGCTCCGCGCGCGGCAGGCGGAGGACTACCAGCGGCTGTTCCGCCGGACGACGCTCGACGTCGGACGCACGCCGGCCGCCGAGCTGACGACCGACGTCCGGATCGCGCAGCACTCCGGCGCCGACGATCCGCAGTTCGCCGAGCTGCTGTTCCAGTACGGCCGCTACCTGCTGATCTCGAGCTCGCGGCCCGGAACCCAGCCCGCGAATCTCCAGGGCCTGTGGAACGACCTGATGAACCCGTCCTGGGACTCGAAGTACACGGTCAACGTGAACCTCCCCATGAACTACTGGCCGGCCGGCCCGACGAACCTCGCGGAGTGCACGGAGCCGGTGCTCGAGATGATCGAGGACCTCACGGTCTCCGGCGCGCGCACCGCACAGGCGCAGTACGGCGCCACGGGCTGGGTCACCCATCACAACACCGATGCGTGGCGGGGGACGTCGGTCGTCGACGGCGCCTTCTGGGGGATGTGGCAGACCGGCGGTGCCTGGCTGAGCGTGATGATCTGGGAGCACTACCGCTTCACCGGCGACATCGCGAGCCTGCGCGCGCACTACCCGGCGATCAAGGGCGCCGCGCAGTTCTTCCTCGACACCCTCGTGGAAGAGCCGAACCTCGGGTTCCTGGTCACGAACCCGTCGAACTCGCCGGAGCTCGCGCACCATCCGAACGCCTCCATCTGCGCCGGCCCGACGATGGACAACCAGCTGCTGCGCGACCTGTTCGACGCGTGCGCGCAAGCCGGCGAGTTGGTCCATGACGACCCGGGCTTCCGCCAGCGCGTGCTGGCGGCGCGCGACCGCCTCGCGCCGATGCAGATCGGGTCGCGCGGGAACGTCCAGGAGTGGCTCTACGACTGGATCGAGCCGGAGACCGCGCACCGGCACGTCTCGCACCTGTACGGGCTGCACCCGAGCAACCAGATCACCAAACGCGACACGCCGGAGCTGTTCGAGGCGGCCCGCCGGACGCTGGAGCTGCGCGGTGACGACGGCACGGGATGGTCGCTGGCGTGGAAGATCAACTTCTGGGCCCGGCTCGAGGAGGCCCAGCGCGCGCACGACCTCCTGAACGATCTCGTCGTGCCGGCCCGGCTGGCGCCGAACATGTTCGACCTGCATCCGCCGTTCCAGATCGACGGCAACTTCGGCGCCACCGCCGGGATCGCCGAGATGCTCCTGCACAGCCACAACGGCGAGCTGCACCTCCTGCCCGCCCTGCCGTCCGCCTGGCCGACCGGCCGGGTGTCCGGCCTGCGCGGACGCGGCGGGTACACGGTGGGCGCGGACTGGAGTGACGGACAGGCGGACGAGCTGCTCATCACGGCCGATCGCCGTGGGTCCGTCGCGCTGCGCGCGGCGCTGTTCGCCGGGCGCTTCCGGCTGCGGGACACCACCCGCGGGACGGACGCCCGGCACACGGTCATGGGCGGCGATCTCATCGAGCTCGAGACCCGCGCCGGTCACACCTATCGCGCGCGGGCGCTGCAGAAGGTCGTCCTCGACGCGCCGAGCGAGCTGGTGCCCGGCCAGACCGTCACGGTGCGGCTGGAGTTGCGCTCGATCGACCGGCCCGTGCCGAAGTCGACCGCGACGCTCGAAGTGCCCGCGGGGTGGACGGTCACCCCGAGCCGCTACGACCTGCGGACCGTCCCGCGCAACGGGTCGACCACGGTCGTCTTCGAGGTCACGCCCGGGCTCGACGGGCCGTTCGGTGACCTGGAGCTCACGGGCCGCGTCACCGGCCGCGACTGGACGGCGGCCGCGCGGGCGACGACCTCGGTGTTCCGCGAGACCACGCTCGAGGAGAGCCGCACCAACGTCGCGGTCACCGACGACGCCAACACGAACGTCGGCGACTTCGACGGCGGCCGCGCGAGCTTGTCCGCGCAGGCGCTGGCCGCGTTGGGCGTCGTCCCGGGCGCGACCACGGAGCACGGCGGCGTGCGGTTCACGTGGCCGGACGTGCAGCCGGGCACGCCGGACAACGCGCTCGCGGCCGGGCAGGTGCTCAAGCTCGCGGGCGCGGGCACCAAGCTCGGGTTCCTCGTCTCGTCGACCTGGGGCCCCGCTTCCGGGACGGGCGTCGTGCGCTACGCCGACGGGACCAAGCAGCCGTTCGCGCTCTCGAGCCCGGACTGGTACGGCGCCCCGAAGCCCGGCGGCGTCGCCGCCATCGTCATGCCGTATCAGAACCGGCCCAACAACCAGCGTCAGAACACGCCGGCGACGATCTACTTCGCCGAGGTCGCGCTGCAGGCCGGCAAGCAGGTGCGCAGCGTGCAGCTCCCCAACGTGAGCGCGGTCGCGCGACCGAACACACCGGCGCTGCACGTGTTCGCGCTGGCGATCGCCTGAGGTCCCGGCTCAACGGCTCGGGGGCGCCGGCGCGTGCACGCCGGCGCCCCCGGGATCCGCTGCCTACGGTGTCGTGGTCGACAACGTGAAGGTGACGGTCGCGCTGTAGCTGCCCGTGCGCAGCGGTTCCGTGCGGCCGATGGCCTGCTTGAACGCGATCGCGAACGTGTCGTTGCTCGCGGGCCCGCTCCAGCTCGTCTTCGCCGGGGTGACGGTGACGGGCTGCGCCAGCCGGAACGCGCCGTTGGTCAGGGTCGCCGGCGACGCGCTCAGGGTCGCGTCACCCGCGGTCGAGGTGACCGTGGCCGTGGTCGACGCCGTGTACTCCTTATCGACGCCCGGCAGTGAACGGCCCGAAGGTCGCCGGCGCGCCGAGCGTCAACGCGAGCGTGGCCGCCACGGTGCCGCCCGCCGACTGGTCGACGACGTTCGCGAGGTCCGCGGTGGTCACTGTCACCGGGGCTTCCGCGCTCTCGTGGAACCCGTCCGAGACGCGGACCTTCAGCGCGTACGTCGTGAGCTCGTCGAGCAGCTGCGGCTTGGCCACCGTGATCTCGCCCGTCGCCGGGGCGATGGCGAAGATGCCGGCGTCGTTGCCGCTCGTGATCCGCCACGTGAAGGTGCGCAGGTTGGTGCGGTTGATCTGCGACGCCCAGTCGTCGGCCTGGACCGTTCCGACGCGGTTGGCGTTGCCGTCGGCGACCGTGAATGCCTGGTCCGGGCGAATGACCGGAGCGATGCCGCGGACGTAGTTGTAGAGCCACAGCGCAGCGGGCTTGGGTGTGTCGTTGGACAGCACGATCGGCGCGCTCTGCGCGTTGCGCCAGTGGTTGGGCTGCCGCCAGCCCCAGAGGGTGATGCCCTCGACCAGCGGGTGCTCCCAGAACGTCGGGACCACGTTGCGGTAGTAGGAGAGCTGCATCTCGTCGCCGGGGACACCGTTGACCGCGAACCCGTCGAGATCGAGCTCGGTGATCTGGATCGGGATGCCGGTGGCGGCGAGGCGGTCGAGGTTGGCCTTGTGCACCCGCATGTCCGTGACGGGCTCATACGGGTGGCCGGGGATCGAGGGGACGTTCGGGTTGTTGGGGATGAACTCGAACGCGTGCGCCTGGAGGCCGACCACGTCGACCAGGTTCTCGGCCTTGAGGATGTTGATGATCTTCAGGTACTCGTCGGTCGACGCGGTCTGGCCCGTGATCGCGACGTCGTTGAGCATCAGCTTGGTGTTCGGGAAGTACTGCTTCGCGAGCCGGAACGCGGTGCGGATCCAGTCGTAGCCGGTCTCGCCGGCGCCGCCGAGCGCCTGCACGTAGTTGCCGCTGGAGGCGAAGTTCGCGCCGGCGTTCTTCGGCGTCGTGCCGTCCGGCGGATCCCACGTCGGCTCGTTGACGACCTGGAGCCACTCGATCTTCGGGTAGCGCTCGGCCACGGCCGCGTACCACTTCTTGATCTCGGCGAGCTGCTCCTCGGGCGGCAGGGTCGCCATCCACGTCGGCTGCTGGTTGCCCCACAGCAGCACGTGGAAGTTGAACTTCATGTTGTTGGCGACCGCGTAGTTGTAGGCCGTGTCGAGCTGGCCCCAGCGCATCGCCGCCGTGCGCGTGGTGCCCGCGGCGACGCCCCACTTGCCGCCGTTCTCGGGCGTGATCTGGTTGAAGTACTGGTTGAACAGCGGCCGCGTGAACTCGCTGATGCTGCCCAGGAACTTGTCCTTGCTGTACGTCGGGAACTGCGCGTGCGCCGTCGCGGGCGTCAGCGCGAGCGCGACGCCGGCGAGCGCCATCGACCATCCCCTCCGGGATCGGTGCATCTCTCTCCTCCCCAAAAACCGATTGTCGGTTCGTCAGACAGAACGTACCATTTATGAGAGGGTTCGGATGGTCGTCCAACTTTTGGGGGAGAGGGACATGTTCCGGTATCGCATTGCGTGCGCGCTGGCCGTGGGAACGGCGTTGGCGTGCTCGTCGACGGCAGGCGCGCAGACCGCGCCGACGTTCCCGGTCTACGGGAAGGACAAATGGCTCGGGAATGTCAACGAACTGACCCGGCCGCTGTTCACGCAGTACTTCAATCAGGTCACGCCGGAGAACGCGGGCAAGTGGGGGAGTGCCGCGGGCACGACCCGCACCGCGGCCATGCGCTGGGGCAATCTGGACACGGCGTACAACTTCGCGCAGACCAACACCATGAAGTTCAACTTCCACGTGCTCGTCTGGGGCAACCAGCAGCCGACGTGGATGGCCGCGCTGCCCGCCGAGGAGCAGCTCGTGGAGATCAAGAAGTGGTTCGCGGCCGTGGCCGAGCGCTACCCGAAGATCGAGTGGCTGCAGGTGGTCAACGAGCCGCTGCACGACCCGCCGGACTGCACCCACTCCGCCAACCAGGGCAACAACTGCAACGCGAGCGGCAACTACGCCCGCGCGCTGGGCGGCGCCAACGGCACCGACGGCACGGGCTGGGACTGGATCCTCAACGCGTTCCGGCTGGCCAAGCAGTACTTCCCCAACACCAAGCTGATGCTCAACGACTACAGCATCACCAACTCCAACACCGCGACCACGCAGTACCTGCAGATCATCGAGATCCTCAAGCGCGAGAACCTGCTCGACGTGATCGGCGAGCAGGGGCACGCGTTCTCGACCACGGGCAACATGGCGGTCCACCAGGCCAACCTGGACCGGCTCGCCGCCACCGGCATCCCGCTCCAGATCACCGAGCTCGACATCGACGGCGTGGCCGCCGGCGGCGTCCCCGGCGACGAGGTCCAGCTGCGCGCCTACCGCCGCATCGTCCCCGTCTTCTGGCAGCACCCGGGTGTCGAGGGCATCACGGTCTGGGGCTGGCGCCAGCCCAACCACTGGCGCAACGCGCAGAACGCGCCGATCGTGCTCTCCGACGACACGCCCAAGCCCGCCGCGCTGTGGCTGTACGACTACGTGCGCGGCATCGCGCCGACCATCCCGGCCGGCCAGCGCCTCGCGCTCGACGACGTGAACGCGGCGGTCGGGGCGGTCCAGGCCGAGGACTGGGCCTCGAAGATCAACCGCCCGAACCTGCGCACGTTCACCTGGCGGATCACCGGCGGCAACGACGCCGGCCTGTTCGCCATCGCCCCGGGCACCGGACAGCTGACCGTGGCCAAGCCGGCGCTGCTGGACGAGCTGACCACGTACACGCTGAAGGTGCGCGTGTCCGACGGGTTCCACGAGAGCGCCGAGACCGACGTCGCGGTCGTCACCGGTGACCTGGCCAATGTCGCCGACGGTGCCGCCGGCGGCACCGTGCCGGCGACGCTGGCGCTGACGCTCGGCGCGCCCGCGTCGTTCGGTCCGTTCACGCCCGGCGTCGCGCAGGAGTACACCGCCTCGAGCACGGCCACCGTCACCTCGACCGCGGGCGACGCGGCGCTGACCGCGTCGGCGACCACGCTGGCCAACGGCGCGTTCAGTCTGGCGCAGCCGGTGACCATCACGCCGGAGAAGACGAGCTGGAGCGGCCCCACGAGCAACGACACGTTCGCGATCGCGTTCAAGCAGAGCATCGGACGCACGGAGGCGCTGCGCACCGGCGCCTACACCGGGACCGTGACCTTCACGCTGTCGACGACGACGCCATGATGAAGCTGCGGATGACGGCGCTCGCGTTGGTCGCGAGCGCCGTGGCGGCGGCGCCGGCCGCCGCCCAGGATCTGGTCGCGCACTACCCGTTCGACGAGACGAGCGGCACCGTGGTCAACGACCGCTCCGGCCTCGGGCGCCACGCGGCCGTCGTCAACGGCAACGCCGCGACGGTCTGGAACGCCGGACGGGGACTCACCCTGCCGGGCGGCAACGGCGGCACCGCGCCCGCGGTGCGGCTACCGGACGGCCTGCTGGCGGGCCTCGATGACGTCACCGATCACCTACGACGTGCGGCTCTCCAGCACCACGCAGGGACCGGTGTTCGCGTTCGGTCGCACGGCCGACAACGGCGGCTCGCTGACCGCCACACCCGGATCGGGGACGACCCCGCACCAGGCGTCGATCGCGGGGCCGGGTGCCAGCCCGGCGGTGCACACCGCGGCCGCGCCCGTGTCGCTGCTCGCGAACACCTGGATCCATGTGGCCGTGACGGTCAAGGGCGGGGACGTGGCCGCGCCCGGGCAGCTCCGGCTGTACGAGGACGGCCAGCTGATGACGTCCAACGACGCGCTGACGGTCAAGCCGCGTGACATCACGTCGGTCGTCGGGTTCGTCGGCCGTTCGAGCAGCGCGGCGGGACAGCAGTTCCGGGGACGGATCAAGGATCTCCGCATCTACTCCAAGGTGCTGACCACCGAGCAGGTGCGAGCGCTGTCAGACGCCGCGGCGCCGGGCAACCTGGCCGAGCTCGTCAGCTCGATCGACCTCGGCGACACGACGGCGATCACGCGCAATCTCACGTTGCCGACCGTGCCGGGCCTGACCTGGAGCACCAGCGATCCGTCCGTCGTCACGGCCCAGGGCGAGGTCATCCGTCCCGCGGTCGGGCAGGGTGACGCCACGGCCACGCTCAAGGCGACGTTCACGCACCGGGGGCTCACCGACTCGCGCTCCTTCCCGATCACGGTCAAGCAGCGCGTCGCCATCCCGGCGGACCAGCTGCAAGCCGGGCTGCGGCACTTCTTCAAGCTCGACGAGACGACCGGGACGAGCCTGGCCAACTCGGGAACGGCGGGCGCGGCCGCGACGCTCGTCAATCCCGCCTCGGCCAGCCTGACCGGGACCGGCGTCACGCTCAACCCCGCCGCGTACGCCGACTCGCTCACGGGCGCGTACGTGAAGCTGCCTGACGACGTCACCGCGGGCATGACCGAGGTGAGCGTCGACTACGACATCCGGATCGACCCCGCCAACGTCGGCGACCACCACCTGTGGAGCTTCGGACGCAAGACCGACTGCGACGCGAACACCGGCTACGCGGGCTCGATCTTCGGGTCCAACACCGGACGCCTGCGCACGGGCCTGAGCGCGACGACGCCCACGACCGGCGCCAGCGTCCAGCGCTCCGCGACCTACGGGCTGCGCGAGGGCGTCTGGAAGCACCTGACGTACACGCAACAACGCAACGCCAACGGCACGAGCTGGACCGGGGTCCTCTACGAGGACGGTGTCGAGATCGGCCGCAATACCGGCCTGACCGTGCCGCCGAGCGTCAACGCGGCGGGCACGAACTGCAACTACCTCGGCCGCTCGCAGGCGCCCGCGCACTACGCGCTGCGCGGAACCCTGCGCAACTTCCGGATCTATGACCGGGCGTTGTCGGCGGACGAGGCGATCGCGCTGTCGGAGGCGCCGGGGGTGACGGGCGTGCAGGCGGACGCCGCCGCGATCGACCTCGGCCTCACGTCGGCGATCGTGGACGACATCGCGTTGCCGGCGGTCGGCTCCGTGGCCGGCTCGCGGATCACCTGGACGAGCTCGAACCCCGCCGTGGTGACGGCGGCCGGCGTGATCACCCGCCCGGCGCGTGGGCAAGCGTCCGGCGACGGCGACGCTGACGGCCCAGCTCACCAAGGGGCTCGAGGTCGCCAAGCGGGACATCGTGATCACGGTGCCGGCCGAGTTCGACGACGCGCAGTCCGTCGCGCGCGACCGGGCCGACCTGGCCGTGGCCGGGCTCGACGACATCCGCGGCCACCTGACGCTGCCGGCCGTGGGGGAGTTCGGCGCCGCGATCCGCTGGACCGCGAGCCCGAACCTGATCAGCCCGACGGGCGAGGTGACGCGGCCCGCGTACGGGCGCCCGGACGTGGCGGTCACGTTGACCGCCACCCTGACCAAGGGCGCGGCGACGGAGACCAAGACGTTCGCCGCGCGCGTGAAGGCCAAGCCGCGCGCCGAGGATCCGGAGCGGTACTTCCTCGGGCACTTCACCGGCGAAGGCACCGCCGACGGTGAGCAGCTGCGCTTCTCGATCTCGACCGGCAACAACGCGCTGGACTGGGTCGGCCTCGCCGGTGGGCGCCCGTCGCTCGTGTCGCAGCTCGGCGACCAAGGGTTGCGTGACCCGTTCATCATCCGGTCGCCCGACGGCGACACCTTCTACATGATCGCCACGGACCTGAACTGGTTCAACCGCAACCGCGACTACCAGATCAACGACAGCCAGTACATCGAGGTCTTCGAGTCGCACGACCTCGTCAACTGGTCCCCGCAGCGGCACGTGAAGGTCGCGCCGGACAACGCCGGCAACGCGTTCGCGCCCGAGGCCTACTGGGACGACTCGATCGGCGCCTACGTGGTCTTCTGGGCACAGGCGATGTGGCGCGACCCGGTCACCCGCACGAACCCCGGCAACCAGCAGATGTGGTTCGCGACCACGCGCGACTTCCGCACGTTCTCGGCGCCCGCGGTGTGGCAGGACCCGTACCCGCAGTCCCGGATCGACACCACCGTGATCAAGGTCGGCGACTGGTTCTACCGCTTCACCAAGAACGAGGCCGGCAACGCGGGCTCGGACGTGTTCTCGGAGAAGCACACGCAGCTGCGGGACACCAACCTCGCCAACTGGACCCCGGTCGCGCCGGCCGTCGGACGCAGCACCTGGGTCGCCAACCAGGGCTACGAGGGGCCGCTGGTGTTCAAGGCCAACCCGGGTGACACGGCCTGCCCCGAGCAGTTCTACTTCTGGGCGGACCGCTACACCAACGGGGGCGGCTACCAGACCTCGTGCAGCGCCGACATCGAGGCGCCGGCGTGGACGCCCAAGACACCGCGGTTCACCAACACCGGCACCGTGCGGCACGGCACCGTCACGCCGCTCACGCTGCGCGAGTGGAACCGGATCCTGGGTCAGCCGAACGCGGACGTCGCCACCACGACCGAGCTCTCGCTGGCGTCCCCGACCGTGCCGGAAGGCGAGGCCTTCATCGCCACCGCGAAGGTCCGCGCGGCGGACGGCTACGAGACCGGCGGCCAGGTCCGCTTCTCCGCCCCCGGGTGGCAGGAGACCGTCTACCTCGACGGCGGGATCGCCTCGGTCACCGTGCCCGGCCGCGTCGGCGCCGGGCATGCAGTCGATCACCGCGGAGTACGTCGGGCACGAGTTCCTGACGGCCTCGACGGACGACGCCTCGATCATGGTCACCCCGGTCGTGTCGGCGCCCATCGGCGGCACGGTGCCGGCGACCTTGGCGCTGACGTTGGGCGCTCCGGCGTCGTTCGGTCCGTTCACCCCGGGGGTGGAGCGCGAGTACACCGCCTCCACGACGGCCACGGTCACCTCGACCGCGGGCGACGCGGCGCTGAGCGTGTCGGCGGCGACGTTGACCAACGGCGCGTTCCGGCTCGCGCAGCCCGTGTCGGTGGTGCCGGAGAAGACCGCGTGGACCGGGCCGGTGAGCAACGACACGTTCGCGGTCGCGTTCAAGCAGACGATCGGGCGCACGGAGGCGCTGCGCACCGGCGCCTACAGCGCGAGCGTCACCTTCACGCTGTCCACGACCCAGCCCTAGAGGCCGCCGTCACCGTTCCCCCGGTCGGCTCGTCCGGCCGGGGGAGGTGCTCGCTCAAGGCGGAGGCCGAGCAGGTCGAGTCGGTGCGCTGCCGTCGATGTTCGTCTGGACAAGGCACGGCGCATCGGTCTACTTTTCGGAATGCGCATCTTGCTCGGCGTCGTGGCTGGTTTGTTGTTGGTACCGGCGTCGGCGTCCGCGCAGCGGGTTGAAGACGCGTTCTTCAACTCGGTCATCCCGAGCCGGGTGGACCACCTGATCGGCTTCACACCGACCACGTTCGCCATCCATCCTCGCGATCAGCGGGTCGTGCCGATCAAGGTCCGTGTCGGCGGGCGAACGCACCGCTATATCTTCAGCAACGCCGCCGCGGTGGTGGGTCCGTCGGCCACCATCTACCTGCGGAACATGATCCGCGGCCGACGCTTTCCGAGCCCGCAGGGCGTCTTCCTCGATCGCCAGCTGACGGCCGCCGAGCGCCGTCCGTGACGGTTGCCCGCCGGGGCCGAAGCGGCGCCTGACGGTGGGCTGTCGGAGGCCGCGTCCGGTGATCACGCGATCGCTGCGATCACGAGTTGGTCGCGGACCCGTGCGTTTCAGCAGACTACCTGTGCCGTCCCGATCGACGGCGCCGCCCCGAACGACACCTCAGTACGCGCGCTGTCGCACCCCGACGCCTACCCGGTCTCGTTCGTCGCGTTGCGCCGCCTTCGCAACGTGACCCCGATCGTCGCCGGTTTCGTGACGTACCTCACCGGCCCCCAGGCCGCAGCGTCCTTCCGTCAGCGGGGGATGCTGCTCGTCAAGGAGGAGTGGCCGGCTGTGCCCAGCCCATCGTGACGGCGTCCGCGGGCGTGAGGCCGGGGCCACACGCCCGCTGCGACGTCCCGCGGTCGTCACTCGCCCGGCATCAGCACAGCGTCGATGACGTGCACGACGCCGTTGCTGGCGTCGACGTCGGCCATCACGACCGTCGCGTCGCCCACCCGGACCGTGTCCCCCTCGACGCTGACCTGGAGCTTGCCGCCCTGCACGGTCTCGAGCTCCTGGCCGTCTTGGAGATCGGCCGCCATCAATTCACCGGGCACGACGTGGTAGGTGAGGATGTCGGTGAGTTGCGCCTTGCCCTCGGGCGCGAGCAGTTCGTCAAGCGTCTCCTGGCCCACGGCGCTGAACGCGTCGTTCGTCGGTGCGAAGACCGTGAACGGCCCGTCGCCCTGCAGTGTCTCCACGAGCTCCGCGGCCCCGACGGCGGACACGAGCGTGGAGAGCTCGGGGGTGCCCGCGGCCAGCGCGACGATGTCCTGCTCGGCGGCGGCGGGAGTCTCCGTCGGAGTCTCTGCCGGCGCCTGCGTCTCGGCCGGCGTGGCCGCCGCGGCGGCCGGATCCTCCTCGTCGCCGCCGCAGGCCGCTGCGCCGAGCGTCAACACGGCCACGGCCGCAAACGTGGCGAGTCGTTTCGCATAGGTCGTCATGGTTCTTGCCTCCGCAAGTAGTTACCCGTGCCCGCCCTACGTGAGCAGTGGATGAGACGGTTGGCCGATCAACCGTGTTGGCGGTTTGGCACTCATCCGCGCCGCGGCCACGCGGCGGTCGGTGCCAGACCGAACGGCGCGAACAACGCGGGGTCGGCGAACCACGTCATCGCGGCGACGGCTTCCCCCTCGAGCGTGAGGACGAACAGGCCGGAGGCGCGGGCGATGCCGGTGCGCGCGTCGGGCGTGTAGCACCCGAACGCGGGTTGGGCGTTGGCCCTGGTCGGCACGAGCCGCAGCGGCGTGCCTCGTGCCTGCTCGCGGAAGCGGAGGAAGCCGGCGATCGCCTCGCGTCCTTGGTACTCGAGCGGGATGGGCGGCATCGTCAGCAGGGCATCGTCGGTGAGCAGCGCGACCATCCGGTCGACGTCCCCGCTCTCGACCGCGTCGGCAAAGCGCCCCGCGAGTTCCCGTTCGCGCGGTGAGCGTGGGCCCGGGGTGCCGGCGAACGGACGCGTCTCCAGCGTCGCTCGCGCGCGTTGCAACGCGCTGTTGACCGAGACCGCGCTGCTGTCGAGCATCTCCGCCACCTCGGCCGCGTGGAAGCCGAGCACGTCGCGCAGCACGAGCACCGCCCGCTGCCGGGACGGGAGCCGCTGGATGGCGGCCACGAACGCCAGGGTCACCGTCTCGCGCTGCTCGAAGCGGGTTTCCGGCCCGGGGACGGGCTCGGCCAGCCAGGCGTCCGGGTACGGCTCCAGCCACAGCGGTTCCCCGCGGCGCGTCGGCTCCGGGAGCTCGAACGGGAGGGGCTCAAGCAAGCGCTGGACGGGGAGATCGTCGTCCCGGCGAGCTACCGGCTCGCGCGGGCGTTGATCGCGCATGACCTGGTCGACGAGTTGCGGCTGGTCGTCTTCCCGGTCGTCCTCGGGGCCGGCGCGCGCCTCTTCGACGAGAGCACCGGCAACCAGCGCCTGCGCCTCATCGACACCCGGACCATCGGCGCCGGACTCGTCCATCTCCGCTACGAGTTCGTCCGCGCTTAAACGCCGAGGGGCGCCGGCTCGTGCAAGCCGGCGCCCCTCGGTTGCTTGGAGAGCGCTCCGGGAGCACAAGGCTCCCGGAGCGATGGTCTCCCGTTAGGGAGTTGTGGACGACAGCGTGAAGACCACGGTCTTCCCGTAGGTGCCGCGGAGCAGCGGCTCGTCGGCCGCGATGCTCTGCTTGATGTCGACCGGCACGACCCGTGAGCTCACCGGGCTGCTGAAGGCGGCCAGTGCCAGCGGGCTGCCGCTCAATGCGGCGAACGCGCTGCTACCCGACTTCATCTGGACCGGCGAGGCCAGCGCCAGCGAGCCGTTGACCAAACGGCCCGGAGCGTTGGTGTTGGCGTCACGGACCGTCAGCGCCGCCGCGGATGCGGTGGACGTGACCGTGGCGTTCAGCGAGGCCGTGTAGTCCTTGGCCACGCCCGGGGTGAACGTCCCGAGGTTCACGATGTTGCCCAGCGTGAGCGAGAGCGTCGTCGGCACGTTGCCGACGATCTCCACCGGCACGTCGGTGGAGTTGCTCGGCGCCGCGGTGACCGTGATCGCCGCGAGCGTCTTGGTGCGTCGAGCCGCCCTTGGAGTCGGTGACCTTGACCACCGGCGTGTAGGTCCCGGCGGTGGTGTAGGAGAACGTCGGGTTCTGGCCCGTCGTCTCGAACGTGCCGTCGCCGTTGAGGTCCCACGTGTAGGTGAGCGTGTCACCGTCGGCGTCCGTCGCGGCGGCCGTGAAGGCCACCTCGAGCGGGGCCGTGCCGGACGTCTTGGACGCCGTCGTCGCGCCGATCACCGGGTTGGTGTTGGCGGGAGCGACGCCGCAGGCCGCGGAAGCGAGCTTGCCCGCCGCGATCTCGATGCCGGCCGCGATGTGCGAGCGGATGCCCGCCTCGCTGTAGGAGGCCTGGGTGTGACCCATGCCCGTGTAGAACGAGCGGCCGCCGTCGAACTTCTTGCACCACGCGATCGGGTGGTCGTCGTCCGTCGTGTTGCCGTCGTCCTCGTCGTACGTGGTCTCGTCCATCGTCAGCAGCACGTGGACGCCCTCGGTGTTGCGCGGGTTGTAGTCCGTGCCGCCACCGTTGACCACCGGGTTGACCGGCGACTGGTAGTTGTACCACTCGTCCGTCCGGCTCCAGGAGTCCGCGAGCCCGGCCGTGGACGGGTCCGTCTTGTCCTCACGCAGCACCGTCGCGGTGGGCGTGCCGGCCGGGTGGTTGCGGAAGTACGCGCCGACCAGCTGGCCGTACCAGGCCCAGCCGTACTCGCCGTCGGCGGCCGCGTGCAGACCGAAGTAGCCCTTGCCCGAGCGGATGAAGCGCTCGAACGCGGCCTGCTGGTCCGTCGGTGAGGAAGTCACCCGTGGTGGAGTTGAAGACCACCACGTCGTAGTTGGCCAGGATCGCGTCCGTGAACAGCGAGCCGTCCTCGGAGGCGTCGACCTGCCAGTTGCGTTCGGTCCCGAGCGCCTGGATCGCGGCGAGCGAGGTCGGGATGTGGTCGTGCCGGAAGCCCGCCGTCTTGGAGAAGACGAGCACCCGCAGCTTCTTCGTGGTGTCGGTCGCCGCCGAGCACCGTGACCGTGACGTCGCGGGTGGCGGTGCCGCCCTTGCCGTCGGTGACGGTCAGCTTCGCCGTCTTGGTGCCGGCCGTGGTGTACGTCGTGGACGCCGAGGCGCCCGTCGCGTCCGCCGTGCCGTTGCCGTCGAAGTCCCACGAGTACGCGAGCGGATCGCCGTCGGCGTCGGTGGCCGCCGCGGTGAACGTCGTCGCCAGCGGGGCGATGCCCGCCGAGTTCGACGCCGTCGCGGAGGTGATGACCGGCGAGGCGTTGGTGGAGCCGCTGCCGCAGCCGGCCTGGCCGTTGACCTTGAAGTAGTCGAAGGTCACCGTCTTGCCGGCGCCGGCCGCCTGCCCGCTCGAGCGTGAAGACGCCGAACTTCGGAGCGGTCTGCGTGTTGGCGACGGTCGCGAACGACGAGACCCAGGTGGTCCCGTCGAAGGAGTACTCGCCCTTGTACGTCGTCCCCGTCTTCGTCAGACGCAGCCAGAAGTTCGTCGTCCCGGTGGGGACGGCCGTACCGGTGGCCTGCGGCTGCGGGTTCTGGGTCGCCGCGGCCTGCTCGGAGCGCAGCTCGATCCGGTTGATCCGCGTCTGGTTGGCGTCGGAGATCGCATCGAGCTTGACGTAGTTGTCGTCGTCGGTGTAGATGATCAGGCCGCCCTGGCTGTAGCCGCCGGTGATCGTGCCGGAGAGCTTGGTCTCGAGGACGTAGTCGCTCCCGGCGTGATCGGCGGACTGCAGCATCAGGTTGCGCGTGCCTGCCGGATCGCTGGTGGTGTTGATGTCACCTTCGACCGTGGTGATGGTGAGGCCGCCGTTGCCGACGGTGTACTTGGTCGCGTCCTCGCGGACGATCGCGTTCCAGCGGGTCTTGTCCAGCGTGGTGCCGTCGAAGTCGTCACCGGGGGTGAGCGGGGCGGGCACGTTGACGCCCTCGAGGGTCACGTAGTCGAACTTGGCGTTGACCACCGTCGTCGCCGCGTTCGAGAGGGCGAAGACGCCGACCTTGGCGTTGGCCGGCAGCACGGCGCTGCGGCCGACCGGGGTCCACGTCGTGCCGTCGACCGAGTACTCACCCGTGATGTTGGTGCCGTCGGACTTGACGCGCATGAACACGTCGTTGCCGAAGGTGGAGGCGAGGTTGCCCGTCGCGTCCGCGGCGGCGTTGCGCGGCGTGCCCGCGACCTCGTTGATGAACTCGAACTTCTCGACCGCGCTCGCGGTGGCGGCGTTGGTGGAGACGCGATCGAACTTGGTGTAGTTGTCGTCGTCGCCGTAGACCATGATGCCGCCCTGCTGGTACTGCACCAGGCCCTTGAAGTTGAGCTTGGTGGTGAACGTCCAGGCGCCGGACGGGGCCGTGCGCAGGACGATGTTCTTGGCGTTGTTGGCCGTCTGGTAGACGTCGCCGGCCGCGGCCGGGATCGTCAGCACGCCGTCGGCGACGGTGAGCGTCTGATCGCGACGGATGACTTCCCAGCCGGCGCCGAGGTCGCCGCCGTTGAAGTCGTCCTTGTAGCCGTTGATGCAGCCCGTGGGCGCGTTGACCGTGACCGAGAGGGTCTTGGTCGTGGTGCCGCCCTGGCCGTCGGAGACGGTGAGCGTGACCGTGTAGGTGCCGGCGGCCGCGTACGTGTACGTCGGATCCTCGGCGGTCGACACGTCCGTCGTGGTGCCGGGGACGCCGAAGTCCCAGGCGTAGGTGAGCGTGCCGCCGTCGGCGTCGGTCGCCGTGGCGTCGAACTTGACCGCCTGCGGGGCCGTGCCGCCGGTGGCGGGCGTGGCCGTGATCGCGAGCTCGGGCGAAGCCGTCTGCGCGGCGCCCTTGCCGACGAACTCGATCCAGTTCACGTTGAACAGGTTCTGCGTGCTGCCGCGGTTGCGGAACACGAGGAACAGCTCGTTGGTGCCGGTCGGCGGGTTCGTGAGGTTGAGCTGGACGTCCTTGAACGTCTGCCAACCGCCGGTCGGGGTGATGGTCTCGGTGGTGCCGACGAGCGTGCCGGTCGGCGAGCCCGTGCGCACCTCGATCGTGCCGCCCGCGCCGGCCGAGGCCACGCGGAAGCGCATCGCGGTGACGTCCTTGAGGCTGACCGGCTTGTAGGAGACGTAGTCGCCGTCCTCGATGAAGCCGAGGCTCAGCCCGCCGCCCTGCACGTCGGTCGTCGTCTCCGTCGTCACGCCCGCGGTGCCGGCGGTGGTGCCGTCGGTCGTGCGGCCGGTGGAGGAGAAGAACTCCGCCTGCTTGGTCTTGGGCTGCAGGATGGCCTGCGCGCGGCTGGTCAGCGGCACGATGCCGCCCGAGCCGCCCTTGTCGGTGTAGGACACGGAGATGACCGTGAAGGTGTTGGCCTCCGCGCCGTGGCCGGCGGCGAGGCCGGACGACAGGACGCCTTCGCAGCCCGTCGCGCTCGAGAGGTCATGCGCGTGCTCGTCATGGCCGAGCGAGATCTTGACCTGGATGTCGGCGCAGTTGATGCCGGCGCCGGTCGAGCCGTCCTCCGGATCGGTGATCGAGACCTTGTACGGGATCTTGTCCGTGAAGGACGCGACCTGGCCGTCGGTCGGGATCTCGATGGTGACCGTCGGCGCGCGGTTGCCGACCGAGATCTGCACGTTGCTGACCGCGGTCAGGCCCGTCTGGTCGGTGACCGTGAGCTTGGCGGTGTAGGAGCCGTTGGCCGTGTAGGTGAACGACGGGTTGGCGGCGGTGGAGTCGGTCGTGCCGTCGGACGTGAAGTCCCAGGCGTAGGTGACCGGGCCGCCCTCGGGGTCGCTGGAACCCGGCGGAGCTGAAGTTGACCGCCAGCGGCGCGAGGCCGCTCGTCGACCGATGGCGTTGGCCGCGGCGACCGGGGCCTTGTCGCCGGCGATGTAGTCGACGCGGTAGACGCCCGAGTCGGCGTTGTTGCCGTTGAAGCCCGAGCCCCACTCGATCACGTAGAGCGCGCCGTCGGGACCGAAGTCGAGGTCCATCGGCCGCCTGTAGCCCGTGCCGAGCGCGAAGTTCTGCACGCCGGTCATGGCGCCGCTCGCGTTCAGGTCGGCGGTCTTGATCCAGCCGTTGTTCCACTCGGCGATGAACCACTTGTCGTCGTAGAACGCCGGGAACTTGCGGTCGGAGACCAGGTTCGCGTCGTAGTGGTAGCGCGGGCCGCCCATCGGGGCGCCGCCCGTGCCGAGGCTCGCGCGAAGCGCGGGTCGGTCTCGCTGAACGACAGCCAGGCGCGTGGCGCCGCGCGCCGCCGGCAGGTCGGTCAGGCCCGTGTTGTTGGGCGATTCGTTCTTCGGCGCGGCGCAGTCGAACTTGGCGCCGGACGTCGAGGTCGCGAAGTTGTAGTCGTTGTACGCGCGTGTTGTCGCGGATGCAGTAGGGCCAGCCGTAGTTGCCGGCGCTCGTCATCACGTTGAACTCGACCGAGCCCGCGGGGCCGCGGTTGGCGTTGGCCGTGCTGGCGTCGGGACCGTAGTCGGCGCCGAGCAGCCAGCCCGTCTCCGGGTCGACCGTGAACCGGAACGGGTTGCGGAAGCCCATGCCGAAGATCTCCGGGCGGGTCTTCTCGCCGGCCGGGAACAGGTTGCCGGGCGGGACCGTGTAGGTGTTGCCCAGGCCGGGCGTGCCGGTCGGGTTCTCGACCGGCTTGATCCGCAGGATCTTGCCGTTGAGGTCGTTGGTGTTGGCCGACGTGCGCTGCGCGTCCCAGGCCTCACGGCCGGAGCGCTCGTCGATCGGGTTGTAGCCGGCCGAGTCGAACGGGTTCGTGTTGTCGCCCGTGGAGATGTAGAGGCTGCCGTCGGGGCCGAAGTACAGCGAGCCGGAGGAGTGGCAGCACTGGCCGCGCTGGTGCTGGAAGGTCAGGATGCGCTGCTCGGACGCGAGGTCGAGCGCGTCGCCGTTGACCTTGAAGCGCGAGATCACCTGCGTGTTCGAGCTGTCGGGCAGCTGCGAGTAGAAGAGGTAGACCCAGTTGCTGGTGGCGAAATCAGGAGCAAGCTGCAGGCCGAGCAGGCCGTTCTCCTGGCTGTTCGTGACGGGGACGGTGCCCGCGGTCACGGTCTGGCGCGTGTTCGGCTTCCAGATCATCAGGCGCCCGTCGCGCTCGATGTAGAACACGCGACCGTCCGGAGCGACGTCGAGCTCCATCGGGTTCGACGTGTTGTCGTCCAGCGTGACCTTCTGGAAATCGCCGGCCGCGGGCGTCTGTGCCCCGGCGGCGCTCGTCCAGCAAAGGCACAGCAGGATGGCGGCGATCGCCGCAGCGATCGGCCTCGGTAGACCCATGTTCCTCTCCTCCGTTCGTTCGGCCGGACGCACAACTATTCGGTCCGACCTTGCGCCATCGTGTACGACTGTCTGACAAAAGTCAACATCCAACATCCGTCTGAAAAGGCGATGAGTACCGCCCAGCGCCGTGTACACGTTTCGCTGCCGGAAACAACTATTCGAACGTATAAGGTCCGCCGTATGGGTCGGACGGCGTTGATCACGGGTGGCGGGACGGGTATCGGCGCCGCGGCCGCGCGGGTGCTGGCGGCTGACGGGGTCGCCGTGGCGGTGGTCGGCCGGCGTCGCGAGCCGCTGGCACGCCGTGGCGGCGGAGACGGGTGCGGTCGTCGTCGTCGGCGACATCGTCACGGACGCCGCGCGGATCGTCGCCGAGGCGGTGGAGGCTCTGGGCGGCCTGCACGTGGTGGTCAACAACGCGGGCACGATCCGTCGCAACCGGCGGCTGCACGAGATCGAACCTGCGGTCTGGGACGAGCAGATCGCGACGAACCTGACCGGGCACTTTCGCGTGCTGCACGCCGCGCTGCCGGTGTTGCTGTCAACCGAGGGCGACCGCTCGATCGTCAACGTCGGCTCGACCCTGGCGCACAAGCTCGTGCCCGGGATCGGGGCGTACGCCGCGGCCAAGGGCGGGATCGTGTCGCTCACGAAGGCGCTCGCGGTGGAGTACGGGCCCGACGGCATCCGCGCGAACGCGGTCATGCCGGCGGTGGTGAAGACCGACCTCGCGCATGCGGAGCGACCCGACTTCGAGGAGCGCGCGGCCGCGATGGCCGCGGCGTATCCGCTCAAGCGCCTGGGGGAGAGCGACGACCTGGCCTCGGCCATCGCGTGGCTGGCCTCGGAGCGCGCGGGCTGGGTGACCGGGACCGTCCTGGACGTCGATGGCGGCTTCAGCGTCACCTGAGATCGAGCTCACGCGCGAGCTCGTCGCGCTGAACACGGTCAACCCCGGGTTGGTGCCCGGTGCGCCCGGCGAGCGCGCCGCGGTCGAGCTGCTGGCCGCGCGCCTTGAGCCGCAGGGCTTCGAGATCGAGATCGTCGGCCCGGACGACCGCCCGAGCCTGATCGCGACGCGCCGCGTGACGGACGGCCCGCTGCTGGCCTGCAACGGTCACCTGGACACCGTCGGCGTCGGCGGGATGGTCGATCCCTTCGTCCCCCGGATCGAGGACGGCCGCATGTACGGCCGCGGCACCTGCGACATGAAGGCCGGCGTCGCCGCCTGCGTCGTCGCGGCAGAGGCCGTCCCGCAGGCCAACGTCCTGCTCGCCCTCGTCGCCGACGAGGAGAACGACAGCCTCGGCACCCTCGCCGTCCTCGACCACCTCGAGGAGCGTCCGGCGGCGTGCATCGTCGCCGAGCCGACGTGGATGGAGCTCGCCGGCTCCCACCGCGGCTTCAGCGTCGTCGAGGTCGAGCTCCGCGGCCGCGCCGCCCACTCCTCCCGCCCGCACGAGGGCGACAACGCCATCGATCACCTCGGCCGCCTGCTCCACGCGGTCGAGCTCCCGCTCATGGCCACCCTCGTCCGCGGCGGCTCCGCCCTCTACACCATCCCGGACCGCGCCCACGTCACCATCGAGCACCGCACCCAGCCCGGCGAACCCCTCCACGCGGGCCTCGACGCGGTGCGCGCGCTGATCACGGACCTGGACCTCGACGCCACCGCGACCGAGCGCATCGCCCGCGAGTCCTGGCAGCTCGGCGACCACCGCCTCGTCGACCTGCTTCGACGACGGCCCTCGGCTCGCCCGCCGCGGTTCGACGCGCCCTACTGGATGGAATCGGCCCTCTGGGAGGCCGCGGGCGTCCCGACCGTCGTCTGCGGCCCGGCGGGCGGCGGCCTCCACACCGACGTCGAGTGGGTCGAGCTCGACCAGCTCACCCGCTACACGACCGCCCTGCGCGAGATCATTCGCGCATGGCCAACATCGCACTGACGGTCAACGAGGACGGCAGCGCGCTGCTGGACCTCTCGGGCGGCGGCGAGATCCGCGAGTCGATCTCGCTCGAGGACGTGCCCGACGGGCCGCCCGCGCTGGAGTCGCTCGTGCTGCACTTCGACTTCTACGGCCGGCTCGCGCGGATCGAGGTGACCGACTCGGCCGCCTCGGTGCTGCCGCCGGGCCTGCTGGATCAGGCCTGAAAGTCGGCGTCGGTCAGCTCGATCGGCACACCGTGGGGGGTGCGGTGCGCCGCGCGGTCCCAGGCGGTGCGCAGTCCGGCGAGCTCGGTGTCCGAGGTGAGGCCGCGCTCGACGACCACCTGCTCCAGCGCTTCGAGCAGCTCGAGGTAGTCCGTCTTGCCGGACACGTCCTTCCAGTCCAGGAGCAGCACCGCCAACGCTTGGACCTCGGCCTCCCAGGGCTCACTGAGCGGCATCGAGATACGGCTCGAACGCGTCGATGCTGACCGTCGACGTCGGGTCGCCGTCCGGGCCCCACAGCTCAGCACCGGAGAAGGCCACCGCGTAGAGCCACTGCGGGTCCTCGCCCGCGCCGGTGGAGTTCACGTCGGGGAAGACGTGGAAGCCGTGCACGCGCTCGACGACGCCGACCTTGCCGCGCGCGTAGCGCGGCAGCCGCGTGTGGCCGACCGGGTTGAGGTTGCGCGTGCGCACGCGGTCACCGACCGCGAACGCGGCTTCCCGCACGGGCTCCCGGTTCACCGGGCCGCCGCGCGCCAACACCGCGGGCACGTCGGCGGCCTGCAAGACCCGCGTCGGCATCCCGTGCTCGGCCAGCAACCGCTCCAGGCCCGCGAGCCAGATCTCGTAGTACGACAGCGACAGGTACTCGGCCGGCGACCGGTTCTCACGCGCGAAGCGGCTGATGTCGATGTTCCAGAGCCCGCCCGCGCCGCACGCCAGGACCATCGCGAGCACGCGCTCCTCCCACTCGCCGTGGAAGATCGGCTCGTCGACCTCCGGCACGACGGGCCCGAAGCCGTGCTCGCCGCCCATGTCGTGCGCGCCGTTCACAAGACTCCGACGCCGATCATCGCGTCGCGGGTCACGACCGCGGCCAGCTCCTCCTCGGACCAGCCGTCGGACCCCGCGGGCCGCATCGGCAGCACCAGGTAGCGGACCTCGGCGGTCGAGTCCCACACGCGCACGGACACCTCAGATCCGAGCGTCACGCCGAAGTCGGCCAGCACGCCGCGCGGGTCCGCCACCGCCCGCGAGCGGTAGGGCGCGCTCTTGTACCAGACCGGCGGGAGCCCCAGAACGCTCCACGGGTAACACGAGCACAGCGTGCACACGACGAGGTTGTGCACCTCCGCGGTGTTCTCCACGGCGACCATGTGCTCGCCCTGGCGCCCGGAGATCCCGAGCTCGGCGATCGCCGGGGTGGCGTCGGCCAGCAGCCGCGCCCGGTAGGCCTCATCGACCCACGCCCGCGCGACCACGCGCGCGCCCAGATGCGGCCCGACCTGGGTCTCGTAGGTCTCGACCAACGCGTCCAGCGCGGCGGGGTCCACGTGCCCGCCGGCGACCAGCGCGCTCTCGAGCGCTCGGACCCGCACCTGCACGGGCGAGAGATCACTGTGTGTCATCAGCCGGTCAAACCATAAGGCAGGACGTTGCCAATCGCCATTGACGGGGTACGAGCGGCCCACGAATGGACGACGACCTCACCATCACCGAATCACGCGACGGCAGCACCGTCATCGTTGCCGCGGCCGGCGAGATCGACGTGTCGAACGTCGGAGACCTCCGCGACGCCGTGACCTCCGCCTGTGAGCACTGCGACCGCCTCCGCCTCGATCTGACCGAGATCGAGTTCATCGACAGCACCGGGCTCGGTGGCCTGCTCGAGCTGCGCAGCACGCTCCGATCCCGCAACGTCACGCTCGAGATCGTCGCCGGTGACGGTCCGGTGCGCCAGGCAGTGGAGATCACCGGCCTCGGGGAGTTGCTCGCGCACTAATACTGCACGGGTGCGCAGCGCCTCCGCCGTCACCCGCTTCCTGCTCGGCAGCCTCGCCGCGATCGCGGTGATCCTGATCGGCGGCTTCTTCGCGCTGCGCGGGGTCGCGACCGAGGAGGCCGAGCGCGACACGCGCGAGCGCGTCGAGATCGAAGGCAAGCTGGTCGAGGCCGCGGCGCTCGGCGACGACGGCGTGCTCACCGGCGACCCGGAGGCGCTGGCCAGGATCGACGACGTCGTCCAGGGCCAGATCCTGGGCGAGTCGGTCGTGCGCGTGAAGATCTGGGCGCAGGACGGCACGATCCTCTACTCCGACGAGCCGCGGCTCATCGGCGAGCGCTTCGCGCTGGGGGAGGAGGAGGCGGAGCTGTTCGAGACGGGCGGCGCGGACGCCGAGCTGTCCGATCTGTCCGAGCCCGAGAACCGCTTCGAGCGCCAGGAGGACAAGCTGCTGGAGGCGCACACCGTCATCCGCACGCCCGACGGCACCCAGGTGCTGTTCGAGATCTACCAGCGCTTCAGCTCGATCAACGCGTCCGCGAGCCGGATCCTCGGCACGCTGGCGCCGCCGATGGTCGCCGGCCTGCTGGTCCTGCTGCTGTTCCAGGTCCCGCTGGCGTGGTCGCTCGCCCGCCGCCTGCAGCGCGGCCACGAGGAACGTGAGCGGCTGCTGGCCGGAGCGATCGAGGCGCAGGACCGCGAGCGACGCCGGATCGCCGCCGACCTGCACGACGGCGTGGTGCAGGATCTGGCCGGCGTGGCGTTCGGGCTGGCGCCGCTGGCGGCCGACGCGCGCCGCCGTGGGAACGACGAGGAGGCGCGGGTGGTGGACGATGCCGTCGACACGCTGCGCCAAGGTGTGCGGGACATGCGCACGCTGCTGGTCGAGATCCACCCGCCCCGGCTGGAGTCCGCGGGCCTCGAGCCCGTGCTCGACGACCTGCTCAGCCCGCTGCGGGCGCAGGGGATCGAGACCCAGCTCGTCCGTGGACGAGGGCGAGACGCGACGACGCGCTCGTCTACCGCGTCGCGCGCGAGGCGCTGCGCAACGTCGCCGCGCACGCCGAGGCGAGCACCGTCACCGTGACCGTCACGCCCACGACGCTCACGGTCACCGACGACGGCCGCGGCTTCGACGCCGCCCAGCGCGCCGGCCGCGCCGAGGAGGGCCACGTCGGCCTCTCGCTGCTCGGCGACCTCGTCGCGCAGGCCGGCGGCACGCTCACCGTCGACTCCACCCCTGGAAACGGCACGACCGTCACGCTGGAGGTCCCGCGATGATCCGCGTCCTGCTCGCCGACGACCACGGCGTCATCCGTGACGGCCTCGGCCGCCTGATCGGCGGGCTCGAGGACGTGGAGCTCGTCGGCACCGCGGCCGACGGCGCCGACGCGATCGAGAAGGCCGAGCAGCTCCAGCCCGACGTCGTGGTGATGGACCTCGACATGCCGCGCGTGGACGGGATCGAGGCCACGCGCAAGATCCTCGCCCAGCAGCAGACGAACGTGCTCGTGCTCACCGCGTTCTCCGACCGCGCGCGCATCCTCGGCGCGCTCGAGGCCGGCGCGTGCGGCTACCTGCTCAAGGACGCCGCGTCCGAGGACGTCGCCGAGGGCATCCGCGCCGCCGCCCGCGGCGAGTCCCCGCTGGACCCGCGCGCCGCCCGCACCGTGCTCTCGAGCGCCCGCGCCGAGCCCGACCCGCTCGCCGGCCTCTCCCAACGCGAGCGGGAAGTGCTCGACGCGCTCGTCGAAGGGCCTCCCGAACAAGCTGATCGCGCGCCGGCTGGAGATCAGCGAGAAGACCGTCAAGTCGCACCTGACGCGCATCTTCCGCGAGCTCGACGTGACCGACCGCACGCAGGCCGCGCTGTGGGCGGAGCGTCACGGAGTGGGCCGAAAGTCTCATTGAGTCCCGGACCGCGGCGGTGGCACCGTAGCGCTCATGATGCTTCGCCGCCGCCTGCCGTTGCTCGCTCCTGCTGCTCGCGGGCTGTGGCCGCAGCGTCCAGGCCGCCGCGGAGTGCCTCACGCTCGATCTGCGCAGCGACGGGAAGGAGATCGAGGCCACGGTCCGCGTGAACGAGCCCGCGGACTGGCGCATCGTCGTCGTCCACGAGGGCCACGTCGCCTGGCGCGGCATGCGTCACGGCCCGTTCACCTACACCCACCGGATGAAGGACTACAGCGGCCCGGATCGAGTGACCGTGCGGGCCCTGGGACCGGGCGGAAAGGTCTGCACGAAAACCGATCAGGTTTACGAGTAGTTGCATCTGAAATCGGTTGCGCTACAGTGTCCTCCGTAAGCGGAATCGGTTCCGTTTACGGATCAAGACCAGTCTTTGGAGGACATCCCCATGAGCACCACCACCGCCCCGCTCGCCGGTACGTACAACGCCGATCCGGTCCACTCCAACTTTGGCTTCGCCGTCCGTTATCAGGGCGTCTCGCTGTTCAAGGGCACGCTCGACGAGGTCGCTGCGACGCTCGTCGACGGCAAGCTCGAGGGCGCCGCCAAGGTCGAATCGATCTCCATCCGCACCCCGGAGCAGTTCCGCGCCCACGTGCTCTCCGAGGAGTTCTTCGACGCCGCCAACCACCCGGAGATCACGTTCATCTCCTCGGACGTCGACGTCAACGACGACGGCGTGGTCGAGCTCACCGGCGACCTGACGATCAAGGGCATCACCAACCCGGTCACCGCCAAGGGCACCTGGGTCGCCCCGGCCGCCGACGCCTTCGGCAACACGCGCGCGCACCTGAACGTCGAGGCCGTGATCGACCGCACGCAGTGGCAGATCAACTGGAACGCTCCGCTGCCGTCGGGCGGCAAGGCGCTGGCCAACGAGGTCACGCTGACCATCGAGCTCGCCCTCGTCACAGGCCTGAGCAGCATGCGGATCCTCGGTATCGCCGGCAGCCTGCGCCGAGGATCCCACAACCGCCGGCTCCTCCAGGCGGCGAGCACCTTGCTCCCGCCCGGGGTCGAGCTGGTGGAGTGGGACAACATCGCGGGCATCCCGGCCTTCGACGAAGACCTCGAGACCACTCCGCCGGAGCCGGTCCTGGAATTCTTCCGCGCGATCGAGGAAGCTGACGCTCTGCTGATCGCCACACCGGAATACAACGCGTCGCTCCCCGGCGCGCTCAAGAACGCGCTGGACTGGGCTTCGCGCCCGTTCCCGGAGAACGTGCTGCGCCACAAGCCCGCGGCCGTCATCGGCGCGAGCACCGGGCTGTTCGGTGCCGTGTGGGCGCAGGCCGAGGTGCGCAAGGTGCTCAAGGCCTCCGGTGCGCACCCGGTCGAGACCGAGCTCCCGGTGGGCCTCGCCGACTACGCCTTCGCGGACGACGGCAGCCTCAACGACCCGGAGCTCACCCAACGCTTCAAGGACCTCCTCGCCGACCTGGTGCGGGAGGTCACGGCCCCGGTCGAGGCGTGATGTTCGAGCTCCCGCAGTTTCAAGAGCAGCCCCGTGAGCGGGCCGACGCGGCCCGCAACCGCGAGCGGATCCTCGCCGCGGCGGGCACGCTCGTCGACGAATGCGGGGGCATCGACGGCGTCTCGATGGACGACGTCGCCAAGCGCGCGGAGGTCGGCACCGGCACGCTGTACCGGCGCTTCGGCGACCGGGCCGGGCTCGCCTTCGCGCTGCTCGACGACCAGACGAAGGAGTTCCAGAACGCGCTCATCTCCGGGCCGCCGCCGCTCGGCCCGGGCGTGCCGGCCGCCGAGCGGCTGCACGCGTTCGGCGCGGGGTTCCTCGACCTGCTGGAGACCCACGCCGAGCTGATGGTCGCGGCCGCGCCGACCGTCAGGGAGTCCGCGGGCGTGCTCGCGCTCTACACGACGCACCTGCGGATCCTGCTCGAGGAGGCGGCGCCGCACCTGGACGCGCGCTACACGGCCGAGTCGCTGATCGCGATGCTCGACCCGGCCCAGCACCTGCGGATGCGCAGGCTGCTCGGGTACTCGCTCGACCAGCTGGTCCGCGGGTGGGACCAGCTGGTGGAACGCCCTCGTCAGGCCGCGCCTTTGAAGGCGCGGCGGTAGCCCATCACGATTCGCGCCTCACCCGTGACGGCGCACATGGTGTGGTGGAAGCCGGCGGGCACGATCGCCTCGCCGCCGGGGGAGAGCAGATGCTCCTCGCCGTCGAAGCGCAGCGCGATCACGCCGTCGATCACGCGCAGGAGCGTGTCGTCCCAGGGACGAACGCGAAGGGGAGACTCGGCACCGAGCGTCTCGAAGGTCAGCGTGACGCCGTACCCGACGGAGTCGGAGCGGGAGGAAGTCAGTGCAGCCATTGAGATCGATCATCTCCGGCTCGACCTCCCCCCGTGGACCGGCAGGCGCGAGTGTGTGGGTGCGGTTACCCGAACTGCGGGCATCACGCGCTCGGCGACGAGCTTGAGCTGGCCCTGGATGCTGGGCACGTTCGGCACGTCCTCGCCGCTGAACAGCTTCACCAGCGCGGGGTCGGCGAGCGAGAGGATCATGTGGTTCACGCCGGTCGGCTCGATGTCGGTCTTGATCTTCTCCACGACCTCCTCGGGCGTGCCCGCGAGGCTGAGCTTCTCGGCGTAGTGCGGCTCGAACAGGCTGATGGCCTTCGCGACGTCGCCGCCGCCGAGCGCCTCGACCACCGGGGCCAGCTCGCTCGCGTCGATGCCGTGCCGGGCGAGCTGCTCGGGCGGCATCGAGGAGATGTAGAACGCGACCAGGATGCGCGCCGCCTGCTTGGCCGCGGCGGAGTCCTCGCTCACCACGGTCACGGTCCAGGCGCCGTTGTCCAGCGCCGCGTAGTCGCGCCCGGCGTTCTCCGCGCCTTCCTTGAGCAGCCCGGACGAGTAGTCGTAGGCCTCGCGGCTGTACGCGAGCGCCTGGTGCATGCCGTCGGCGATCTCACCCGCCGTGCGGAACGAGCGCGGGCCCTTCATCGCGCCCATCTTGATCGGGATCCCGCCCTCCTGGACGGGCCGGGCGAACGTGTACAGGCCGCTGTACTGGAAGAAGTCGCCCTCGAACGTGATCGCGCCCTCGGCGAGGAAGGTGCGCATCACGTGGATGGCCTCCTTCAGGCGGCTGAGCGGCTTCTGGCCCTCCCAGTCGATCTTGTACTGGCGAGGCAGGCCGAAGTTGCCGGTGGAGACGACGATCTCGGTGCGGCCGCCGGTGAGCTCGTCCAGCGACGCCATCTGCTGGCAGATCAGCGTCGGCTCGCGCAGGAAGACGTGCGTGACGTTCGGGCCGAAGCGGATGTTCTTGGTCTCCCGCGCGGCGGCGCTGAACAGCACCCAGAGGTCCTTGTGCCAGGTCTCGTCGACCGAGTAGCACGCATAGAAGCCGAGGTCGTCCGCCGTCTTGATCATGTCGATCATGTCGTCGAACGAGTAGTCCGGCAGCATGCAGTAGCTGAACCTCATGAGTGCTCCTCTGGCATCGTCTCGGAGTCCTCGCCGGCGAGCAGGACCTCGTCGGCGAAGTGGTCGTGCATCCAGTCCAGGTGGTCCCAGCGGGCGTTGAAGATGCGGCGGGAATCCCAGACCGGCATGTCCTGCTGTGGGGTGATCTGCATGAGGCCGGGGTCGACCTCGTACTGATGCTCCAACCGTTCGATGACGGTGTCGGTGATGCGCTTCGCGGGGGGCGGCGTCTGATCGCCGAGGCGCCAGATGGTCATTCGTAGGCCTCGTCGAGGGACTGCTTGCCGGGGTTCATGATGTTGTTCGGGTCCAGCGCGCGCTTGATCGCCTTCACGACCGGCCACGCGCTGCCCATCTCCTCGGGGACGAGGTCGGCGTCGCCCTCGCGGGTCGCGCCGTGGCAGGCGGTGATCGAGCCGCCGTACTTGAGGCTGACCTCGGCGATCTCGCGCTTGCAGCTCACCCAGGCCGCCCAGTACTCGTCGTTGAGCTTCTGCTCCCAGATGCCGACGTCGATCTCCACCAGGTAGTCCGCCCACGGCTTGTGGGCGCCGCTGGTGTAGGCGAACATGCCCCAGTCGTCGAAGATGCCGTACTGCTCGCGGTAGCGGGCGACGATCGCGTGCCACTCCTCGCGCACCTGCGGGAGGACGGAGTAGTTGAGCGCGGCGTCCTCGCAGTGCCAGGACATGAGCACGGCCTGGCCGTTGAGGTCGCGGCCGTGCAGGGGCGTCGCGTAGCGGTCGTGTCGTGACGCCCAGTCGCCGGCGGAGATCTCGTCGCCCAGGTACTTGCCGGTGTTGCTGCGGCCCGAGCCGCATGATCTCCTTGGACGCCGGCTCGACCTCGATCTTGCGCCCGTACATCGCCACCGCCACCACCGCTCGGACGGAGTCCGGCTGGGGGATGTAGGCCTCGTCGTCGCGGCGCAGGTACTGGATCTTGTGCTCGTCGAAGAGCACCACGCCCGCGATCGTGGCCAGGCCCGACTTCGTGAGGATGCCGGTCGTCTCCCAGGCCTTCATGTAGTCGTCGAAGGCGAAGAACGCGGCGAACTCCACCTCGGGGCGCGGCACGAGCTCGAGCGTCGCCTGGGTCGTGATCCCGAGCGTGCCCTGGTGGCCGGTGAACAGCTGCTTGAGCGTGAGGCCGGTGGAGGACTTGCGCAGCTTGCGGCCGCCGCCCTCGGCGATCTCGACGATCTCGCCGGTGGGGAGGACGACCTCCATGCTGATCACGAGGTCCCGCGTGTGGCCGTAGCGGGAGCCCAGCAGCGACCAGCCGCCGGTGCCGATCCGGCCGCCGACGAGGCTGCACGGGTACGACGCGGGGTCGTCGGGATAGATGACGCCGTGCTTTTTGAGCTCCTCGTTGAGCTTGAGCATGTTGATGCCCGGCCCGACGGTCACCGTTCTGTCCACGAGGTCGATCTCGTGGATCTGGTTCATCAGCTTGCAGTCGATCATGATCCCGCCGCGGAGCGGGACGGCGCCGTCGCTGAGCCCGGTGCCGCCGGCGCGCGGGACGATCGGGATCTTGTGGCGGTTGGCGAGCTTGACCACCTCGGAGACCTCGAGCGCGGTCTTCGGGAGGATCACGACGTCCGGGAAGTGCTCGGCCCAGCGGTGCACCGGGAACGGCGCGGGGACGCGGGAGCGGAACGCGCGGGACGATTGGTCGGCGCGGACGCGCAGGTCGTCGCCGATGATCGCCCGGAGCTCGTCGATGACGTGGTCGTCGACGGCGCTCTTGAAGGCGACGGGGCTCACGGCTCGATCCCCGCGCTGATCGCGAGCAGCTCGAACAGGTCCATCACGCCGAGGTTGGCCTCGTGCCCGGCGGTGGACAGCGGGCGCTCGGACCACGGACAGGCGCTGATCAGCGTGTCGACCTCCAGCTCGGCGGCCTTGGCGACGCGCCGGCGGCTGATCTCGGCCGTGATCTCCGGCTTCTCGATCGGCAGCCCGCCGCCGCCGCCGGAGCAGTAGGACCACTGCGTGACGCGGTCCACGTCCTTGAACGTGATGCCGGGGATCGCGCGGATGAGCTCCCGCGGGGCCTCGTGGACGCCCTTGCGCTTGTTCAGCCGGCACGGGTCGTGGTAGGTGACCGTGCGCTCGACCGGGTGCGTGAGCTCGATCCGGCCGTCCTTCACGAGGTCGTTGACGAGCTCGATGCCGAGCACGATCTCGAACTCGTAGTCGTCCGGGAAGTACTTGGGGTAGTCCTCGGTGAACGCGATGAAGTCGTGCGGGTCGGGGGCGATGATGCGCTTGGCGCCGACCGCGCGCCAGTCCTCGACGTTGTGCTTGGCGTGCTTGAGGGCGAGGTCGCGGTAGCCCATCTCGGCCGCCGGGCCGCCGCAGCACCACTGCTCGCGCATCAGGCCGAACTCGTAGCCGGCCATCTGGAGGAGCTGCGCGAACGCGCGCGTGTAGGAGGTGCGGTAGAACGCGGCCTCGCAGTCGACGAACAGGATCGTCTCGCCGCCGATCGGGATGTTCAGCCCGTCGGCCCAGTCCGCGACGTGCTCCTGGCTGACGCGGACGTCGCCCAGGACCGGCTCGTTGTGGTCCTGCGCGAGGCGCTCGTTCCACAGTTTCCAGCCGGCCTGCTCGTTGCCCGTGTCCACCATCAGGGCCCGCATGGCCTTCACGACGTCGACGGTTCGAGTCCGGTGGCGGTAGAAGTCGCCGGTGAACAGCGTGTTCGGGCAGCGCAGCTCGCAGGCGCCGCACTGGGTGCAGTGGACGAAGTCGTCGGCCACGTCCTCCACTTCGACGAGGCCCTTCTCCATCGCGACGATGCTCGCGTGGAAGGCCGTCGGCGTGTGGTTCTCGTTCCGCGTGACCTGCATCACGGGGCAGACTTCGCGGCAGAATTTGTGTCCGGAGGAGAAGCAGCCGTACGCGTTGTCGCGCCACTTTTCCGCGAACTCGAGTTCCTGGTCGCCCACCCGTCTCTCCCTCGTCGTGGTGCCTTGTGAAGATCCTATGGCGTGGGCGATGCATGCGTCGGCCGGATCTGTCTAGAATGTGTGGGGTAAGGGCCAACAAGGCCATCAGTAGTGCGCAGCGCCCGCAAGTTGCTCCAAGGCTCCTCCGCGTTCGCAGCACACAATCCCTACGTGGAGGCATCACCAATGGCAACTGGAACCGTGAAGTGGTTCAGCGATGAGAAGGGCTTCGGCTTCATCACGCCCGACGACGGTGGCAAGGACCTGTTCGTCCATCACACCGGCATCAACAGCAACGGCTTCCGCACCCTCGCCGAGGGCGCGAAGGTGTCCTTCGAGGCCGAGAACGGCCCGAAGGGCCCGAACGCCGTCAACGTGACGCCGACCTAAGCCCAGAACCATTTCGTTCTGAGCGGGCGCCCGCGGCCGAGAGGCCGCGGGCGTTTGTCGTTTAAAGGGCCGTGTCGAAGAAACCGACGACGCGGCGCTCGTACTCGGCCGGCCGGGCCTTGATCCCCTGGACGTGCTTGGACTCGGGGATCTCCCAGAGCTCAGCCTTCGAGCCCTCGGCGTAGACGCGGTTGAGTTGCTCGCCATTGGGGGAGTTCGGGGCGGCGATCAGCAGCGCGGGCTGCTCGAGCTTCGCTCGACGAGCGCCGTCCAGGTGCTTCGGCGGCGTGTCTCCCGAGCTCACGAACAGCGCCCAGGTCGTGGATCGCGTACTGGATTGCGCCGAGCCAGCGATGCCGGCGCGGAGCGGCCTGGACAGGTCGTGCAGCTCCTCGCGCCATCGAGCGCGCACCGGCGCCCTCGGAGACGACGGCGTCGAGCTTGTCGGTCTTCGCCGCGGCTTCGAGCATCAGCTCGCCGCCGACCGACAGGCCGATCCCGCCGATCCGGTCGATCCGCGTCGCTCGAGGAACGCGATCGCGCCCTCGGATGTCGCGACTCGCCGCCCCAGCCCCAGCATGTTGGGCTGGCCCTCGCAGCGGCCCTCGCCGCGACGGTCGAACAGCAGCACGCCGTACCCGTGGCGGGCGAGCATCCGCGCCTGGTCCTGCGGGCCGTTGCGTCCGGGGAAGGCGATGATCGCCTTGCCGTTGCGCGACGGGATGTACCAGCCGTGCAGGGTGAGCCCGTCGGTGGACTCGAACGAGACGGTCCTCGTGCGGGACGCCCAAGCCGGTCCGCGGGCACGACCGCGCGGGCGGCGTGCGTCTTGCACGTAGCGCGACGGCGAACGGGCATCACGCCGAACGCGAGCGCGACCAGTCCGCCGACGCCGAGCGCCGTGCGACGGGCGAGGTAGTGGCCGGTGCGCCGGCGGGTCCGCCACAGCGTGGCGGCGGCCGAACCCGATCAGGCCGACGGCGGCGGGGAGGGCGAGCCAGCCCGTGACGTCGTCGACGCGACGAGCCCGAGCTCGCGGGTGTAGTAGACGGCGTCGAGCCCGGACGCGATCCCGAGCACGCCGACGAGCGAGCGTGAGCGCGGCGCGGACGGTGCCGCTCAGCCGGGGATAGGCCCAGGCGAGCAGCGCGAGCGCGGCGAGCGGGAGGAGCGCCGCGAGCGGCCGCTCCGTGACGGGCACACCGGCCGGCGGTTGCAGGACGGTGTCATCGAGCACCCGCAGGGCGAGGACGGCGAACCCGGCCCGTGCGAGCCGCGTCTCGGTGCGGGTGGAAAGGGTCGTGAACATGCCTTCCACGGTCCCAGCGCGGGGCCGCCGCGCCCATGGGGCCGACGCGAGAGCCGCCCGCGGCGAGCGGCCGCGCTCAGGGGCGGAAAACCGCACCGCCCCCGATCCGAACGGCGAACGCCCGGGCGCAGTCCCGCCCCGCCGCGCGTCGCGCCGCCGCGCGTCGCGTCGTCGCGCCGCCGCCCTACGCCGCGGCGCGCAGCGTGCCGCGGGCGCGGTAGGCCAGCTGGCGGATCGCCCCGGCGCTCATGCCGAGGTCGGCGGCGATCGCCTCGTGGGTGTCGCCGCCGAACGCGTGGCGGACGATCACCTGGCGCTGCGAGTCGGGGAGGGCGCCGATGGCCGAGACGAACGTGTGCAGCCACTCGCGGCGGGCGAACACGTCCTCGGGTTCGTCGTCGCGGCCGAGGAGGTCGTCGGGCACCGGGCCCAGCGCGGCCTGCGGGTCGCGGGCGAGGTTCAGCGACGCGTTGCGGGCGATCCGGTAGAGCCACGGCTTGAGCGCCAGCGGCAGGGTCGCGTCGACGTTGGTGAGGCTCGCGTGCGCGTTGATGAACGTCTGCTGGAGCGCGTCGTCGGCCGCGGCGGCGGAGAGGAAGCGGCGGCAGTGGCGCGCGAGCGGTGCGCGGTAGCGGTCCACGATGGCGGCGAACGCGCGCTCGTCGCCGGCGCGGGTCAGCGCGACCAGGCGCGCGTCCGAAGCGGCGGCGAGCGAGGCGGGGCTGAGCGGGCGGCGAGCGGTCTGCATGGCTGAGAGCAGCCTTCCCGCACCCCGGTAGGACCCTCAATGGGACCTTCGTCGCGCCCCATTTGGGACTGCGGGGAATATCCGGCCCCCGTCTGGCGTCAGTCCCGGTAGATAAAGGGGCCAGGCCCCTTTAGGTCGGGGGGTCGGGAGGGGGAGTTCCCCCATATGGGGATCGGGGCGAAATCGGGAGTCTCGATGCATGCCCCAGGACCTGAACCCCGAGACGCTCTCGATCCACATGGACTCCCTCCGGCGCGCGGCGCGCGGCATGACGCGGTCGCACCATGACGCCGAGGATCTGGTGCAGGACATGCTGGTCAAGGTGCTCGCCCGCCCGCGGCAGATCGGTCCCGCCGGCGAGGCCGCCTACCTGCATCAGGCGCTGCGCAACACGCACATCTCGCGGCTGCGCACGAAGGAGCGCCGCCCGGTGCTCGCGCCGCTGGAGCCGGAGGACACGCGGCTCGTCGCGCCGGCCCATTCCGAGCCGGTCGAGGTGCTCCACACGCGCGAGATCCTCGCCCAGATCCACCAGCTTCCCACCGCCCAGCGCGAGGTCATCGCCGCCGTCGACGTCGCCGGCCTGGCCTACACCGAGGCCGCCGACGTGCTCCGGATCCCCGTCGGGACCGTGATGAGCCGCCTGCACCGCGGCCGCGCGAAGCTGCAGGCGGGCTACGCCGCCGCCGCGTAGAACGCGCGCCGGTACGCGGTCGGCGTCGTGCGCATGATCGCGGTGAAGTGATGCCGGTACGTGGCCGCGCTTCCGAACCCCACGCGCGCCGCCACCGTCTCCACGGGCTCGTCGGAGCTCTCCAGCAGCGCCAGTGAAGCGCGCACGCGCTGCTCGATCAGCCAGCGCCCGGGCGTGCTGCCGGTCGCACGCTGGAAACGCCGGGTGAACGTGCGCACGCTCATGTACGCCTGCGCGGCCAGCACCGTCAGGTCCAGCGGCTGATCCAGGCGCTCCAGCGCCCACGCCATCACCCGCGCGATCGGGTCGTCGTCCGGATGCGCCGCCATCGGCAGGTCGATCAGCTGCGCCTGCCCGCCGTCCCGGTGCGGCGGGATCACGAGCCGCCGCGCGACCGCGTTCGCCACCGCCGACCCGTGGTCGCGGCGGATCAGGTGCAGGCACAGGTCGATGCCCGCGGCGCTGCCGGCCGACGTCAGCACGTCCTCGCCGTCCACGTACAGCACGTCCGCGTTGACCGTCAGCGCCGGGTGCTCCGCCGCGAGCCGCTCCGCGTAGCGCCAGTGCGTGGCCACCTCGCGCCCCGCCAGCCGACCGGTCGCCGCGAGCAGGAAGACGCCGCTGCAGATCGAGACGAGCCGCGCGCCCGACCGCCGCACCGCCTCCAGCACGGCCGCGGACGGCTCCCCGTTCCAGCTCGGCACGATGATCGTGTCCGCGTCCTCGAGCGCTGCCAGTCCGTGCTCGACCACGAACGCGAACCCGCCCGCGGTCGCCGGCAGCACGCCGGGACGCTCGGTGCACAGCGTGAGCTCGTACCACCACGGCACGTCGAGCTCCGGGCGGTCCAGCCCGAAGACCTCCACCACGATCCCGAGCTCGAACGCCGCGACACGCTCCGGCAGCAGGGCGACGACACGATGCACGGACATGGCCAGATCTTGACGCATGTCGTCATTCAGGTCACTGGTCGATCGTCGCAAGCTCCGACACGATCCTCGGCATGAACTACTTCGCGAACCGCCTCGCCCACGAGACCGATGCCGCCGACGTCGCCGAAGCGCTCGACACGCGGCGCGTTCACCGTCATCGACTCCCGCAGCGAGCAGGCCTACGACGACGCCCACATCCCCGGCGCGATCTGTCTGCGCCGCACCGCGCTCGACGATCTCCCGGCCGGCCCGCTGGTCGTGTACTGCTGGGGGCCGGGCTGCAACGGCGCCGTGAAGGCCTGCGCCCGCCTGTACGAGCACGGCCGCACCGACGTCAAGGAGATGCTCGGCGGCTTCGAGTACTGGGTGCGCGAGGGCTTCGCCATCGAGGGCGAGCACGCCGCCCGTCACCAACCCGACCTGAGTGGCCTCGTCTGCAGCATTTCGTGAGACCATGCAGTGAATGGACGCGGAGCGGGCCCTCCGGCGCTTGCGCGACGCCTACGGCGCCGGAGAGGTGAGCACGGCCACGCTCGAAGTGCGCACCGCGCTGGCGCTCACCGGCCGGGTCGAGGACGCGGTCTGGGATCTCCCGCGCTGGCGCCTCACGCGTGACCCGGTCCGCGCGCTCGTCCTCGGCGGCGGACGAGTGGCCGCTCGCCGAACGCGGCCGCTGGACGCTCGGCCGCTCCTCGGACTGCGACATCCACCTCGCCGCCGACGACGCCGTCTCCCGCCATCACGCCGAGATCGCCGTCCGGGCCGGGATCTGTCTCATCCGCGACCTCGGCTCGGCCAACGGCACGCTGCTCAACGGCCGCTTCGTCACCCGCGCGCGTTTGCGCCGCGGCGACGTGCTCGAGCTCGGTGTAACCGAGATCGACATTCGTTAGGTCGGAGATCGACAAACGTAAAGTGGATCCGGACCCGCTCGTCCCATAAGCTTCTCATTAAGGGTTCATCGGACCCTGGTCGAGGGGTCGATTGAGGGAGGGGCTGGATGCGGACCAAGAGACGGTCCAAGCGGCAGAGCGTGGTCGTGGTCGTTGCGACGGTGCTGTTCGCCTGCGCGGCGACGATGCTCGCGCTGACGCGTTCCACGACGGAGATCGAGCCGCAGAGCGCGGCGTCTCCGGTCAACCTCGTGCCACCGGAGAACGAGACGGCCGAGCTGGCCGCCGCGGCCAACCAGGCCACGCCGGACGAGCTGATGGACCTCAAGCGCAGCTCGGGCGACGAGATCACGATCGACATGGTCCGCCGCCAGCAGGCGCAGGCCGAGGCCGTGCCGGCCGCGGCGACCGGGATCGCCTGGCAGCAGCTCGGCCCCTACAACATCGGCGGGCGCATGACCGACGTCGTCGCGCTCGGCGACAACGCGGTCCTCGGCTCGGCGGCCAGCGGCGGCATCTGGAAGAGCACGGACGGCGGCGCCAACTGGACGTCGATCTGGCCCGACGCGAACGTGCAGGCCATGGGCGCGATCGCCAAGGCGCCCGACGGCACGCTGTGGGCCGGCACCGGCGAGGCCAACCCGCCCGGCGGCGGCCTCACCTACTTCGGCGACGGCATCTACAAGTCGACCGACAACGGCGCGACCTGGCAGCACATGGGCCTGCCCGACAGCGCCGCGTTCGGTCGCATCGCCGTCGACCCGACGAACTCCAACCGCGTGTTCGCGGCGGCGGCGGGCCACATCGCCCGCTCGGTCTCCGAGCGCGGCGTCTATCGCACCGAGGACGCCGGCAAGACCTGGGAGCGCGTGATCACCCCGACGACGCCGTTCACCGGCGGCATCGACCTCGAGATCCACCCGACGAACCCGAACATCGTCTACGCCGCGCTGTGGGATCACCGGCGCACGAACGGCACGCGCATCTACGGCGGCAGCGGCTCCGGCCTGTTCCGCTCCAAGGACGGCGGCGACACGTGGGAGCGGCTGGAGAACATCGTCGACCCGCTGCCGGCCTACGACCAGACGCAGACCGGCCTGAAGTCGGACCCGAGCCTCGGACGCATCGGCATCGCCGTCGCGCCGAGCAACCCGAACCGCATCTACGTCGTCGCCGGCGGCCCGACCGGCCCGGACAAGGGCTTCTACTTCTCCGACGACGGCGGCGACACGCTGCGCGTCGGCGGCCGCGCGTACGCGGCCAACGGCGGCTTCCAGTGGTGGTTCGGCAAGATCTGGGTCGACCCGGAGGACCAGAACCACATCTTCAACGCCGACGTGAGCCTGCGCCGCTCCACCGACGGCGGGCTCACGTGGACGGCCGTCGCCAACGGCGGCACCGGCCGCGTCGGCATCCACGCCGACCAGCAGGCGATGGACTTCGACCGCTCGACGATCGACGGCAACCCGGCCACGCCGGTGCGCGTCTTCCTCGGCAACGACGGCGGCATGTGGAGGTCCGACGCCGACGGCGCCCCGAACACGTGGGACAAGGCGCAGAACCAGCCCTGGAACCAGAGCTACCACCTCGCGGTCTCCCCGTTCGACTGGAAGCGCCAGATCATCGGCCTCCAGGACAACGGCTCCAACAAGAGCTGGGTGCCCACGGAGCCTTCACCGGCCGATCCGGAGCTGCGCAACTGGAGTGGCGCGGGCGGCGGCGACGGCCACTACAACGCGATCAACCCGCTCGACGACCGCGAGTACTACACGTGCTCGCAGTCCTCCGGCGGCGGCACCCACAGCTGCGGGCGCCGCGTCGACTCGGCGACGGGCACGCAGACGTTCACCGTCGCCCAGCTGACCAACGCACCCGGCCAGCGCTACACGACCGACGCGCCGATCGTGATCGACCCGAACGTGCCGCCGAAGGCCGAGGACGGCTCCCAGCCGCCGAACGCCATCTACATCGGCGGCAACTACATCGGGCGCTCGCTCAACAAGGGCACGGCGTTCACCCGCATCAGCCCGCTGGACGCGACCCCGACGGATCCGACCGATCCGACGGACGCCCTGCCGGGCCCGATCCCGCAGAGCGAGATCGACGTCGGGCTCTACACGAACCTGTACGGCGCGGTCACCACGCTCGCGCCCGCGAAGTCGACCACACCGGTCCCGTACGCGCAGGTGGTCTACGCCGGCACGGACACGGGCCGCGTGTGGAAGACGGCGGACGCGGGCGCGACCTGGACCCGGATGCAGGGTCTGCCGGAGCGCTGGGTGAACAAGATCATCGTCGACCCCGACGACATCAACCACGTCTACATCGGGTTCTCGGGCTTCCGCCAGGGCGATGACGCGGCCAACGTCTACGAGTCCAAGGACGGCGGCGCGAGCTGGCAGAACGTCTCGCACAACATGCCCAACGGCCCGGTCGAGATGCTCGAGTACGACCCGAAGGGCAACGTGCTGTTCGCGGGCACGGACGTCGGCGTCTTCGACCTCAAGGACGGCGACCGGTACTGGTACAAGATCAGCGTCGGCCTGCCGAAGGCGCCGGTGCTGGACCTCAAGCTGTCCGGCGACGGCAAGCGGCTCATCGTCGCCACGTTCGGGCGCAGCAACTTCGTGCTGCCGCTCTTCACGGACGCGGTCGACGGCGGCGGCACCGGTGGCGGCGCGGCCGGCACGGTGCCGGCGACGCTGAGCCTGAACGTCGGCACGGCGTCCTTCCCGGCGTTCACGCCGGGTGTGGCCAAGGAGTACGAGGCCAAGACGACCGCGAACGTGATCAGCACGGCGGGTGACGCGACGTTGAGCGTGTCCGAGCCCGGCCGTATGACCAACGGCGCGTTCTCCCTGGCCGAGCCGCTGCGGGTGGAGTTCTCCAAGGCGTCGTGGACCGAGCCGGTCTCCAACGCCCCGGTGGACATCACGTTCAAGCAGCTCATCAAGGCCAACGACCCGTTGCGCACGGGCACCTACTCCAAGACCCTCACGTTCACGCTTTCCACCACGAACCCGTGATGGAACCCAGGCCCAGGCGCCTTCACGGCGTCTGGGCCGCCCCATTGGTACTGCTGGCGCTCGTGGGCTGCGGCCGCGCGGGCGCCGGTGCCGACGGCCCGACCGTGCCGGTCGTCGTGAGCGCGCCGGTCTCCAGCGAGCCGTGGGTCGCCCGCTCGATCGAGGGTGGTGCGCGGCTTGCGGTCGAGGAGGTCAACGCGGACGGCGGGTTCGACCTCGAGGGCGGCAAGCGCAAGGCCGAGCTCGTCGTGCTCGATCACGCGTCGTCGCCGGCGACCGCGCTCGCCAATGCGCGCGAGGCCGTCCGGCGCAAGGCCGCGGTGCTGTTGACCGACGGCACGGGCGTGGCCGCAGTCGGCGACATCACCGACCGCTCGGCCCTGCCGACGTTCATCCTCTTCCAGGGCGGGCGGGATCTCGTCGATCCCCAACGCCACCCGAGCGTGTTCCGGCTCGCTCCGGCGGACGCGATCATGACCCGCCGGCTCGCGGACTACCTCGCGCCCGCGAACCCGAAGGTGGCGCTGCTCAGCGACGACACCGACTACGGCGAGCAGGGCCGCGAGGCGCTGCTCGACGCGTTCGCGGTCGACGCGGTGCAGGTCGTCTCCGACCACGTGATCGCGCGCACGGCGCGCGACCTCGCGCCCCGCGTGCTGGAGGCGCGTCGCGCCGGCGCCGACCGGCTCGTGGTGTGGGCCGGCGCGGCCGGTGTGGCCGCCGCCGTCGAGGCCGTCCACCAGGCGGGCTGGGACGTGCCGGTCCTGGCCGGGCAGACCGCGGAGGACCCGCTCGTCCGTCAGCGCCTGGCCGCGCACCCCGACTGGATGAGCTCGCTCAAGTTCGTCTCGTCGCGGATCACGGCCGAGGTCGGCCCGAAGCCGTTCGAGGACTTCCGCAGACGCTACGAGGACCTGCTCGGCGTGAGTGAGGTCGGCGTGCAGCAGGACGGCCGCGACGTCATCCAGCCGCCGGACTGGGCGATGTACCCCTACGACGCGCTCAAGCTCGTCGCGGAGGCCATCGCCCAGGTCAACGCCCTCGGCCGGCCCGTGCTGGACACGCTGAACGGCGGCGCGACCATCGTCGGGGCCAACGGGGACCAACGCGGCTACAACGCCGAGTACCACGAAGGCGTCTCACCGACGGACACCTACATCGCCGGCTTCGACGGCTTCGTCTTCGGCCCGGTCGAGGACGATCCGCTGGCCAGCCTGCTGCACCCGGTCAACCAGTTGCGTTAGTCGAATATCTGCACACCGATCGTCGAAGGCTGCAGGGCCGAAGCGTCGACGGTGTCCTTGCCGGCGAGCGTGTCGATCGCGAGCGTGTCCGCCGGCTCCGCGTGGCTGATGTTCACCGTGTGCGCGAGCCCGGTCAGCGTCGCCGTGCCGGCGACGACCACCTTGCCGGTGAGGGTGAGCGCGTCCCGGGCCGGGGTCGCGTCGACCGTGACGCGATCCGGCTGTCCGTCCCCGCCGGCCGTGATCGGGAGCGGGGCGAGGCAGATGTCGACGAGCTGCGCGGACGTGCGGCGCAGGTCACCGACGTCGAACGTGTCCGCGCCGCCGCCCGCGACCGCGTCGACCTCCTCGAGGTTCTCGAGCTCCATCACGACGGTGTCGACGCTGCGCGTGAGCCGCAGGCCGCGGCCGTCGGCCTTGAGCGCGAACGCCTCCGGCGCGTTCGAGCCCTCGAAGAAGATCGAGTCACGGCTGTCGCCGCCGTCCACGACGTCGCTGCCGTCACCGGGGCGCCAGCTGAAGCGGTCGAAGTCACCGCCGAGCTCGGCGGTGTCGCGGCCCGCGCCGCCGCGGACGTCGTCGAACCCGTCGCCGCCGAGCAGCGTGTCCTCGCCCGGCCCGCCGAGCAGCGTGTTGTCGCCGGAGCCGCCGGCGAGCGTGAGCGTCATCGCCGCGGTCGAGGCGCTGACGATGTCGTCGCCCGCGCCGCCGTCCACGGTCAGCCGGTCGGCGAGCTCCGGCGCGTCGAAGGTCACGAACGTCGGGCCGAGCACCCCGAACGCCCCGACCGAGATCTGGTCGTCGTCCTCGGAGCCGAGGATCGTCGCCCGGTCCGCGCCCGCCCCGAGCGCGGCGGCCACCTGGAACGTGTCCGTCGCGGACAGGTCACCGACCGTGAGCACGTCGCTCCCCGCCGTGCCGGCGATCCGCACGATCCCGACCCCGTCGAGTTCGGCGTCGAGCTTGCCGGTCACGCGCGCCCGGTCGCCGTCCGCGGACAGCTCGAACCGCGAACCCGCGAACGCCACGGTTCCGACGTCGTTCACGCGGACGAGATCGAAGCGCGAGCGCGGCACGAGGAACTCCGCGTCGCCGTCGATCCCGAAGTCGATCTCGAGTCGCGCGCCACGCACCTCGAGGCTCGCTTGCTCCGCGTCCTTGACGACCAGCACCCGGCCGTCGAAAGCAATGTCCTGCGCCGCCGCCGACGGGGCGGCGACCGCGAGCGCGCCCAGCGCACCCGCGACGGTTCGGCTCCATTTCATGGCCCGCCAGACGGCCGGCGGGCCACCCGCATTCCCGCACGTGTTGCATGCGCTCCCGCGTTGGAGGAGGATCACGGCAAGCCCGAGCCAAAGGACGCTGATGACCGGCAGCGGAATCGATGCCTACACCGTCGCGCACCGCGAGGAAGCGCTCGACTTCATGGCGGATTACCCCGACTATGGCGAGCAGCGCTGGTACACGAGCGCGGTCAAGGCCGAGCAAGTCTCCTTCAGTTGGCGCAGGATGCTGCCGGGCACCGGCGGCCGCGGCAGCTACGGCCATCGCCACCCGGGCCAGGAGGAGGTCTATTTCGTGATCGCGGGGACGGTCACGTTCAAGATCGACGACGACGTCTTCGAGGCCGGGCCGCAGACGGCGATCCGGATCGGCGGCGCGGCCTTCCGCTCCGTCCACAACGACACCGGCGAGGAGGCCCAGTTGCTCATCTTCTCGCCCCGCATCGATGAGCCCCCGACCGAGCTCCAAGACGACTTCTGGGCGGCCGAGTAGCGTGGACCTCACGGCGCTGATCGACCGCTACGACGCGGCGTGGAATGCGCAGGATCTGGACGCGATCGCGTCGATGCACGACGACGCGATCGTCTTCCACAACCACACGGCCGGTGAGCGCGTGGCCGGCGCGGCGGACGTGCGCGCGCACATCGGTGCGATCTTCGCGCGCTGGCCGACCCTCCGCTTCGAGCGCCGGTCGCTGCGCTGCGGCGCTGACTTCGCCGTGAGCGAATGGACCGCGCGTGCGGTCCATCCTGAAGACGGTCGGCAACTCGAATGGGACGGCATCGACGTCTTCCCGCTCACCGCGCAAGGACGCATCGCGCGCAAGGACGTCTACTCGACCTCCGGCACGCCGCGCGTCATCGTCCCGT